>CAVVOB010000021.1:0-114785 GCA_963749655.1 Nitrospirota bacterium | reverse complement strand
CGTTGTCCCTGTCAACCGCCTGTTTCAGCATCTCCAGGATGCCGGGGATAGCCGACGTCACGCGGTTCCAGTTGGGAATGAGGGGAGTGCCCAGGGGTTTTTCCATGAATTTCTGCGATGCCAGCTCGATTGCCCGGGTAAAGGCTTCGACCGCCTTCGCCTCTTCGTGCCGGTCGAAATCGAGGCCGTTGATGGCTGCATCGGCCTCGTACTTCATGATAGTGTCTTCGGCGCTTCTCAAATAGGAGACGGCGAGAGACTTGAACAGGCCTTCTGAAAAGACGACCCCTTCGG
Source organism: Nitrospirota bacterium (assembly GCA_963749655.1). GTDB lineage: Bacteria > Nitrospirota > UBA9217 > UBA9217 > UBA9217 > JAJYKN01. Next base: position 114,491 of record CAVVOB010000021.1, on the reverse strand, counting down.
ACGCCAGGGTCCGGAATATGGATTTGCAGATGTCGATCGTCATTTTCATGAGGCCCTGTTCCGGGTCGTCGGCTGAGAGCGACTGGTGCTTGTGTTCGTAGGTCGCCGCGATGTCGACCTGGCATACCCCGCGGGGAGAATAGTTCCGGTACACCTCGGCAAGGGACCCGACTTCGATGCCCCAATCCCAGGGGATCCTGTTGACCCGCGCCATGTCCGTTGTCATGCAGAACTCGCCGGCCAGGGGATAGCGGAAGCTGTCGAGGAACACGAGAAAGCGGTGCGGTCCGATCAGCTGCTGCAGGGAGCGTATGAGTGGCGTGATGAGGAGCCGGGTGACCCTGCCGTGCATTTTGTTCGTCACGCGGCTGTAAAAGCCCTTGCAGAACACATAGTCCAGGTTGGGATTCATGACAGGATAGCACAGCCGCGCGAGCAGCTCCCTGCTGTAGCTTACGATATCGCAGTCATGAAGGGCGATGACGTCCGACCGGCCCCGGGCCAGCACGTATCCGTAGGCGAGCCAGACGGAGCGGCCCTTTCCGGGCCGGCCCGCATCGAGGCCGTTTCTGGCGAGGGTTTCGTAGATCTCCGTGATCCGCTTGCCGTCGTTGTGGACGATCCTGACGTCGGTCTTGACGGGAGACATGAATTCCCGAGCGCGCTGAAAGTCCTTTTCCGACGCCTTGTCCAGCACCAGTACGATCTCCGACAGATAGGCGATCTTGGAAAGTTCCCGGACGATGCCGGGCATGGCAGGGCCTTCAAACTCGGAATAGAGCGCGGGCAGGACCAGCGCCACGGGGCGCGTTTTGGCAAACTGGCCCAGTTCCGATTCGAGCCGCTCGATCGAGGGATTGCCGAGCCGGTGAAGCGTCGTGATGATCCCGGTCTGGTAGAAATCGGTCATGTCTTTCCGGCCCTCTTTACAGATGCTGGATCTCGTCCCCGTCTCCGGCCTTCTTTTCCCGGTCCTCCCGTTCGATCATACGCTTGGCTGCTTCGATGCCCGCCACGCCGAAGGAGATGGCGAGCGCCGCTACGATGCCGCCGAAGATGATCGAGAAGGCGGACAGGACGATGCCCGGAGCAACCTGGAGCTGTTCAAGCGCCATGGCGAGGATCAGCAGGGTCAGCAGAATGCGGACCGCTTCGGCCAGGAGCTTGGCGTAGTGATAGCCGCTGTTTACCGCGGCGATCAGCACCGTCCGGCCGACAAAGCCCGCGAGCACATACCCGAAGATCAGGATCAGGAGGGCGGAAAAGGCTCGGGGGAGATAGGCGAAGAACTGTTCCACCAGGCGGTCGATAGCTCCTATCTTGAGAGCGCTCAAGCCCGTCATCACGACGACGATGATCAGGATCCAGAAGAAAATGGCGCCCAGTGCCCGCGCGGGCTTGGCCCATAAATCGCCTTTGCGCAGCAGCGCTGTAACGCCCATCCGGTCGGACCAGCTGTCGAAGCCGATCGCCGTCAGGAATCGTACGAGGATAAATCGGAGAAACCGGGCCAGCAAAGTGCCGAGGCTCAGGATGACGAGCATCGCCAGCAGGTTGGGCAGGAAGGCCTTAAAAGCATGGTAAACCTCCTGCAGGGGCTCGAGTATGAGATTGAGAAAATCGGTCATGGGACACCTCCCGAAAAATGGTCTCCTGCTCTGGACAGGCCCGGCCGGCCGTCACTTCCAGCTGGTCACGAGGTAGTTCTTGCTCCGTTCGAATTCAATGCAGAGCTTCTCGATCTCGACTTCGGCCTCGCTCTGACCCATGTGCTCCGCTTCTCTGATGAATGAGGCGGTCTTGGCCAGGTAGAGCGGCGTCAGCGACTTGATCAGGTGCTCGGACGGCAGTACTTTTTCATGATAAGCGATGGCATAGTCGTAGACAACCCGCGTCCAAAGCGCCAGGGGAAAGTGAAAGTCCTTTTCGCTCATTGTTCCGAGCCGCTCGACTTCGAGAAGGTCGCCCCTCCCCAGCACGGAGGTCCACAGTTCACGAAAGCCCTGCAGCCCCTGCCGGAAGAGGCCCAGCATTCTCGTCACGTTTACGTTGATCGTCTCCAGTCCCACCGTGTATTCAAAGCCGAAGGCCGGCACGGGTTCGGACCCCTGAATAAGCTTCCATGCCCCGGCATAGGTTTCCATGAGGTCGAAGGTAGCGCCTACCACCTGGTAGAGCATGGCGCTCAGATCCGAGCCCGGGTCCTTGGCGTCGTGGATCTTGGCGCCCAGGAACGACTGGGTCACCTTGAAGGCGTTTGCGATGGCCGTCGTTGTCATCCAGATATCGATGCCGAATCGCGCCACATCGGTCTGCCAGACGTCCTTGGTCAGATAGTACCGGGCAAGGCTTCCGGAAAAGCCGAAGTCCCCGCCGATGGGCTGACGGACTCGTTTGCCGTAGAGCGCCCGTGTCAGGGGATAGACGATGCTGTTCGTGATGGTCCCGTCGTATTTATGGCGGTGATAGAGGGGGGCCACATAGTCGAACCCGTCGTCGAGAACGGGCTTCACAAGGAGTTCGATCCACTCGGGGGTAATGCTCCGGAGGTCCGAGTCCACGACCACGCAGGCCTGTGCATCGAGGGCGTCGGCGAGCTCGAAGATCGTGCGGAAGGCGCTGCCCTTTCCCGGGATGCCGGTGTAGGGCGTGGCGATCTTGAACACCGGCTCCACACGATGATGCAGCAGGATGGCGTCGAAGTCTTCGATGGATGTTTTTTGGACCACGTCGATGGTGCCGTCGGTGGAGCCCCCGTCCGAATTGACCAGCACGCTTTTGCGGTCCGGAAAGTATTTGGCAAGCCCGGCCTGCACTGCGCGGACCACATGGCCGATCGTCCGGGCGTTATTGAAGCTCGGGATGCCCACGACGATGTCGGCTCGCCCGATCGCTTCGAGCTGGCTGCGGACTTCCTTTCGTTGGACGATTCTTTCCATTGATTTCCCTGTCCTGTTTCGACGACAGTACGTGCGGACCATGGAGACACTGAAATCAGCAGTCCGTGATCAGCCTTCAATCAGGACGATCTGGATGTCCATGACATTGGTCCCTGTCGGGCCGGTAACGAGATGATGCTTCCGGCTGCCGGCAGCATCCACTTTTTGAAAAAACGTGTACGAATCGTTATTCCCGAGGTACGCCTCCGGATGGATGCCCTGTTCCCTGGCCCGGAGCGCCGTGTTCCCGTCGACCAGGGCGCCCGCCGCGTCTGTCGGACCGTCCGTTCCGTCGGTGCCCGCAGAAAGGAGTGTGATCCCCTTCACGCCGGCGATCTCCCGGGCGAAGGCCAGGGCCAGTTCCTGGTTTCTGCCGCCTCTTCCTGCTCCGCGGACGGTAACCGTGGTCTCGCCGCCGAACAGCAGGCACCGGCGTTCGCCGGACTTCAGGCCGTCATGCGCCCTGAATGCGGCCCGGGCCAGGGTCCGGGCTGCGTCGCGGGCCTCTCCCTGGATGTCTGTTGACACGATTTCAGCCGGCCAGTCCAGGGACTTCGCTTTGTCCCTGGCCGCAGTGAGCGCCTGATCTATCCCGCCGACGATCACATTGCGGGTTTTGAGAAAACAGGCCTCCCCGCTTTTTGCCGTTTCCGGCTCTTGCCCCGCGACCCCTCCTTCGAGAAACGCGGAGACGCGCGGGGGAAGCGAAGTCTTCAACCCATACTTCTCGATCACCAGCGCTGCATCGGCGAAGGTCGTGCTGTCCGGCGCAGTGGGGCCCGATGCGATCACGTCGAGCCGGTCTCCGATGACATCGGAGAGGATGAAGGTGATCACGGTTGCGGGATGGGCCGTCCGCGCCAGCCTGCCGCCCTTGATTGCCGACAGGTGCTTGCGGAGGGCGTTCAATTCGTAAATGTTCGCGCCTGCCTTCAGAAGAAGGTCCGTGGTCAGTTGCTTGTCCTCGAGTGTAAGGCCGGGCAGCGGCGAAACGAGCAGCGCCGATCCGCCTCCCGAGAGAAGGCAGAGAACGAGCGTTTTTTCGTCGGCTCTTCGCACCAGTTCAAGAATGCGCTCCGTTCCCCGCACGCCCGCCTCGTCGGGAACGGGATGGGCGGCCTCGATCTGCTCGACGACCTTGAGAGGGCCTCGATGGCCGTATTTTACGATGATGATGCCGTCGGTTATGGCGCTCCCGACGAGTTCTTCAACAGCTTCTGTCATGCGGGCAGTCGCCTTTCCCGCACCGACGACACTGACGCGGTCAAAGGCGGCGAGGTCATACGCCCCGCCGGCAGCGAGCAGCCTTCCTTCTGCGAGCCTGAGCGCCCTGGTCACGGCATGATAGGGGTCCACCGCAGCCACGGCCGCATTGAAGATATCCATCAACAGTTCCCTGTTCATTGATTCAGCAGCTCCAGCAATGCGTGATTCCATCCCGTTGGCCCGATCCCTTCTGCTTTGACGAGACGCGGAAGCCGGACGCCTGGATCATAGCTTCCGTCCCCCTTCTGGATGAGAACAGGATGATCGGCTTCCCTGAGCAGCGGCAGATCATTCAGCCCGTCCCCCAGTCCGATGGTAATAAGTTTATCATACTTGCGTTCATACCACTGTTTGAGCAGGCGCACTGCCGTGCCCTTGTCCTGGTCTCCCATGAGATGATAAAAAATCCCCCTGGTCCACCGAAGCCCCCGTTCTTCTATGGTCCTGAGAAAGCGTTCATCCTCGCCCTGCTCGAAGATGAACGGCTCTTCGTACTCCCGCGCGCGAGCGCGAGCCGCTTCCTCGACGGAAAGGCCCGTTAGCCTGGAAATTTCCTGCACCGACATATCGCCGAATCCTCTGACGGCTGCGTTCAGATCGCGACGGAGGGCCATGAACGTGTTTCTGATCTCGGAATAAGGCTTTCCGAATTCGGTTACCGTATAGTCCGTGCCTTTCGGTGCTCCCGCAGGAAATTCGAAATATCCTGCAGGCAAATAGATCGCTCCGCCGTTTTCCACGATAAAGGGGTCGTTGTTCTGTAATCGCCTTCGGCAGACTTCTATTTCCGCTTTCGTTTTGCTGGAGCAGAGCACGAGCGGGATGCCCCGTGATCTGATCAAATTCAGGGCAGGGAGTGCTTCCGTGAAAGAATACGTTTCCGGGTGGAGGAGCGTTCCGTCCAGATCAGTGAAGATGATGGTTTTCGTCATATATTCAGTCCCGGCGAAGAGACATTGAAATAAAAAGGCCGGCCCGGGCATTCATGGTCGATCGTTGCCTGTTGCCGGCACGTTCTTTTTGAGTGCGTACGCCTCGTGCACGGAGAGCGGGTTCCTGTTCCGGACAATCACCAGGGAGGGCGTTTCGTCATTCGTTCGCCCTTGGGGATGATTGCGATGCCGGAGGGGTCGCGGTAACAGGCGCAGTGAAGCTGGTCCGTGTCGGGGTCGAAGCCGATTTGTTCGCCTTCGTCCAGGACATTGAATTTGTCCACGATCACGCGTTTGAGACGACAGCCTGTCCTGATCACGCAGTGGTCCATGATGATCGAGTCCTCGATAACAACGTCGCTCTCGATGGCCACGTCCCTTCTGATCACCGAATTGACAATGCGGGCGTTTTCCACGATCACCCCCTCTGCTATAAAGCTGTTCCGGATGTCGCCCTCCAGGATCATGGCTGCCGGCCCCTGGTATTCTGCGGGGTGGATCGGCCAGAGCTTGTTGTGAAGAGCGAAAAGCGGCCGTCTGCCGAGCATGTCCATATGAGCATTGAAATACGCCGGGATCGTGCCCACGTCCCTCCAGTACCCCTGTTCTTCGAAGGGCGATGCGCCGGGGATGACGTTCGAGGCGAAGTCGTAGGCAAACACCTTGCCGGTCGGGACCAGGTCGGGAAGGAGATGGCTGCCGAAATCGTGCTGGTTCTTCTGCTGCCCCCTGACGAGGGCGTCGATCAGGACATCGGTATTGAAGACATAGTTTCCCATGGAAACGTAGGCCCGGTGCGGGTCGTCCGCCATGGCAGCGGGCTGAGCAGGCTTTTCCTGAAACCCCGAAATCCGCCGCTCCTTGTCCGTGACGATCACGCCGAAGGACGAGGCCCGCTCAAGGGACACGGGACGTGCCGCGACCGTCACTGCGGCGTTTCGCTCGAGATGAAAGTCGATCATCTGCCTGATGTCCATGCGGTAGATGTGATCGGCGCCGAACACGGCCACGAGCTCCGGCTGCTGGTCGTGGATCAGGCTTATGTTCTGATACACCGCGTCGGCCGTGCCCTGGAACCACTCGGGCCCCATGCGCATCTGCGGCGGGACCACGGTGACGAAGTGCTCCTTGACGATCGGGGAAAGGACCCAGTTCTGGCGGACATGCTCAATGAGCGACTGGGACTTGTACTGAACCAGAAGGTAAATGGAATAGATATGGGAATTAACGAAGTTGCTCAGCGCGAAGTCCACGATCCGGTAACGCCCGCCGAAGGGGACCGAAGGCTTTGACCGGAAATCGGTCAGGGGCGCGAGACGCTCTCCCTTGCCTCCCGCGAGTATGAAGGCCAGAATTTTCGGGTGTGCCACAACGAGCCCTCATGCGCAATGGCGATGTCCCGCGCAATTGTTGCTGAAATTTAATATATTTCGAAACGTTCGGTCTTTGAACTTCGATGAATTCAGTATAGCAAAAGAGCATTGCTGGTTCAATGAAGGGTAGAGAACGGAATCTCAAGCGATCCTGCTGGACGGCCCGGTTGTTTTTACTCAGCCCCCTCCGTCCGTGACGACAAGAGGTAAGCAGCAAAAGAGTACTAAAGTCCTCCTCTCAGCATCAGCACCAGCGATTCATGTTACAAATTTTCCATACCCTGAAAATACCCCGGCGCGGCTATATCTTTCGCTTCCTGGTTACAGTATAGTAAACAGAAAATTACACATCGTCTATCGCAGATCCGTTCCTTAATTATCGGAATCGGAACCGGTCCGTTCAGCACTTCGCGGAGGGAAAGGCGAGAACACGACAGAGGGAGAGTCCCATGAACGCACGGGCGAATGACAAACGGAACGGAATAAGAATAAAGAAAGAACTCGTCGTGGGCGTCAAAATGGAAAGCGGGATGAAAGTAGTCTACATGATCGACGTGTCCCGCGGCGGTATCAAAGTTGGAAGCCCCTTGAAGCTTCTGGTAGGGGCAGAGGTCGAGGTACTGGTTGACAAAGGCGGTGAGAAAATACCCTTTGCCGGCCAGGTCACGAGAGAAGATGGCCAGTGCCATCTTACCCGCATAGGCCGAAGCGCCGATGCCTATTTCATCCGGATCACCGATGCCCGATTTCCCGATTTTGCGAGCAATAACTTCTATGTCTGATGCCGGCTGCCGTCCTTTCCATCCCTGACCGCTTATGAGCTTCTTGCGCAGACCGCACGTTGTTCCGGCGTGAGCGCATCACCCTTTGAAGGGATTCGAACCAGCTGTTTTCCTGTCAGTTGAAAAAGCGGCAATCCGAAGATCGCCCTCATTATTTTTTCTTTCGTTCCCACGCCAGCGCCTTATCGTAATCCCTGAAACACCTCTCCCGCATCCTGAATTCCCGCGAGTGGATGCTTCTCCGTGCGCCCCGCAGAGGCGCACCCATGGCAGCGTGCAGCATTTCGTGGTAGACGATGAAAGCAATGAAATACCGGGGGATCGTTGTCCTGTCCAGCAGAGGATTGATCCTGATGGTTTTCGAACGTGCGCTGAAACTGCCGAGGGTCCTTCTGCGAACCGATGAGCGGGCGCTCCGCGTTCCCCAGGTGATCGCGGCAGTGACCGTCCCGCCAAAGTACTCGCTGTTTATTTCAAGGAACAGCTCTCCGAGGTCATACACCTTCCCCTGGGTCCTGACCAGAACCCGGTTCGGCGGTTTTTTGCCGATCTGTTCCCGCTGCTCGCGAAGAAACCGGCGAAAATGGGGCATGGAGCCCCGGCGGTGCTTCAGAAATGAGGTGATGTCGTCCAGGACTGGTTCGTCTGCGGCCAGAAACATGCGATGAAGACGGACGTGCAGTACTCCGGCTCTGATCCGGGCTGAAAGCATGCTCGTGGAGTTTTCGGTAAGGACCAGGGCCACGGGCCTCCTGAGGATATCCTCGAGATGGAGTCTGAGGCCTGCCTCGCTGCGGTCCACGAAAAGATCCAGCTGTTTTTGCGAGAGCGCGGTACTCATGGGGTCCAGTCCTGTCCGTTTCGGCGGTGTCGCCGGCCGAAGCTCCGCCCTATTCCTTGCGGACCGTGACGGTCCTGTGCGGGTAGGGGATCTCGATGCCTTCTGCCTTGAACCTTCTGAAGATCCGTTTCCGCAGTTCATGCTGGACCGGGAATTGATCCGTGAATTCGGCCACGTGGCAGGCCAGCGTGAAATCCAGGGAGCTTTCGCCGAAACCGGGAATGAAGCGCACGGACGGCCCCGGCTCCGTCAAAAGGCCCGGAATCTCCTGCGCGGCCTTTTTCACTTCCTCAATCACTACTTTCTCGACGTAATCGGGATCTGCGTCATAACTTACACTCACCGGCAGGGACAGCGCCATGCGTTTTTCGGGAAGGTAATAATTCGTCACAATGCTTTGGGAGAGCTTGTTGTTCGGGATCACGACGATGTTGTTCGGCAGCATGCGGATGCGCGTCGTGCGCCAGGTGATGTCGTCTACGTATCCCTCCTGGCCGGTCTCCAGTCTGACAAAGTCTCCGATCCTGATGGATTTCTCCATGAGGATGTGGACGCCGGCAAAGAGATTTGCCAGCGTGTCCTGGAGCGCCAGGGCCACGGCAAGCCCGCCCACACCCAGGGCCGTGATGAGCGGAGCGATGGAAATCCCCAGATCGGTCAGAATGATAAGGAACCCTATAGTGTAGATCGTTCCTTTCAGGATGCCGTAGGCGAGGCCGGTGGCCGGGATCGGGATGTTGCTTTTCTGGATATAATTCCGGAACATTTCGCCGGACATGCTCGAAATGGCGCTGGTCACGGACAGGATGATGATGACATGGAGGATTTTGCCGAGGTACGCCATGTGCCGCTCGGGTATGCCGGAAAAAGACAGGCCGATGTGGATGCCGACCGCGATGGCAAGAAGGACCGATGGCCGTTTGACCGCATTAATGATGATATCGTCGAACAGCGTTTCCGTTCGCGACGCCCAGGCATGAAGAATGCGGAATAACACCGAGCGCACAATAAGAAGCGCCACGGTGCATCCCAGCGCTGTTGCTGCAGGTATGATGAGCTTCATTGCTTCGCTGTTCATTGAGACAATCCTCCGTGAACTAGTTTGCGCGGGGTTTGGTAGAGGCCTGATTCACTGCAGGGGATGACCGTTTTCCCCGCAGGGACCGTCGCAGCCGTATCCAGGACAGCAAGGTCATGCCGATGATCATGCCGGCAATGAGGGACAATACGATGACGACCGCCAGCGAGGCTTCAAAGCGCCAGTGAAGAAAGGAAACCGCGACAGGAGACGCGTTCTGGACGGAAAACGCCGTTACCACGGCGATGACGGCGATAACGAAGATGAGCGTAATAATGACGCACCTCCCGGGGGCAAAAGACCCTTTGTGCTTTCAGTATATCGTTCACCCTGTCTTAATGCAAGGGTTTCGAATGTCGCGTCGGTATTGACCGGCAGGAGGCGACAGAATTGCGCGCCACGGGCAGGGCCTGCTCGTGGAGTCACGGCCAAATCCGATTGTACGATACCAGATTTGGACCAGGAATGAAAGACGGCAGGAGGGAGCGTTCAGCAGGAGAATAAATGCCGGGCATACAGTTCGCGGTTCGCAGAAAGCCGACGTTCCAGCGTACCGCGTTCTTCAGAAAGCACAGACCAACTGCATCAAGCTTAAATGGGAAAGTTCCTGTTTCCCTTCTTCGGTTCCGGTGTGGGCAGTCCGCTGTTCGACCTGGAGACGTATGTCTTTGGCGACGACGTAAGCCATGCCTGCGCTGTTGTCATACCGTCCGTCGATGTAAATTTTGAAGAACGTAGAAAGCGCGCCAAAGACAGCTTCGGTCTCGGACAGAAGGCTCAACTTTCCGCTTTCTACCGGCACCCGCAGGCCTGATTTTATGAAGACCCTGTCGCCCAACCGGTGAGGGGCAACGGGCTGTATTTTCTCGTTGTCCGCACCCTCAGGCACCGGTGAGCTCTCCGGCGAGGGCTTTTCCGTTGACACCTCCAGCCTCAGCGACTTTACCAGTCTGTCGATGTCAGGCAGCTTTTCCTGGGTGAATTTCCAGGTTTCATTCAGGATGGTCCTTGTTATGATCCTGCCCTCCTGTGAGCGCTTAGCCTGTTCTTGATGGCTGAGTAACCGGGTGCCTCTTTCCGGTTCCGCCATGCCCTGGTCCGCGAATTGCGACACGCTTTTAAACACCCGTTCGCGCCAGCTCAGGATGAGGTCGCGGTCCAGGGAACCGGTCCGATTCAATTTCGGGAGAAGAGCCGCGCGCATCTCAATGTCGGATTTGTCTTCAGCTGTTGCAGCCTTTTCAGAACTCCCCTGCAGAGATGCGTCAGCGTGAGAACGAACGGTCTCTTCTGCGTTGGCCAGCAATGGTGCAGCCATGAGGATGATGATCACTAGTGCGCGGTTCATAGAGCTAAGCCTCGGTTAGAGGGTTCCGTATCAGCGTCCGTTCTATTGAGAGAAAATGCATAGGGCGTGCCCAGCCGCACAGGACAGGGAGGATGGGTCAGCAGCAGCAATATCAATGAGATGGGAAGCATGACTGCGATGATAGGAACTGAATACTCTTCAACCGGTGAGGATCATGCGATTATCGAAAACAGGCCATTCGATTTTCGAATAGGTGGTCCAATTTCGGCTAGAGAGAGTTTTGCAACCAAAGGATGATCGGGGTCCTGTCCGGCGCAGGTCTGTTTGACGCGGCCATGTGCGGGTGCTACCATTTTTAGAGAGGATGAATTGCATCCTCATTTTCGGTTTTTCTCGCCGGCTGAGAGCGAGGGAGAAGGGAGATTCACCATGATTACGATTTTGGGAGCAACAGGCCACGTCGGCGGCAAGATTGCCGACATTTTAATCCAGCGGGGCGAGCCGGTGCGGCTCGTTGCACGAACGGCAGACCGGCTGAGGCCGCTCGTCCGCAAAAATGCAGAGGCCATGGCCGGCAATATTGCGGACAAGGAGTTTCTGGTTAATGCGTTCAAGGACGCAGATGCCGTATTTACGCTCCTTCCGCCGAATGCCAGGACTGAAAGTTTTATGAAGCACGCCGGTGAGATCAGCGAGAGTATCGGCAAAGCACTGCAGATTGCGAAGGTGAAGCATGTCGTAAATCTTTCGAGCGTCGGCGGCGAATTGACAGAGGGGACAGGGCCGATCAAGGGTCTTCACAATCAGGAGGAGCGGCTGAACTGCATCAAGGGACTCAACGTACTGCATCTGCGGGCGACATACTTCATGGAAAATCTGCTCGGGAATATCGACCTGATAAGATCGAAAGGCATTGCCGGCAGCGCGATACGGGGCGATAAGAAGATGCCCATTATCGCGACGAGGGACATCGCGGCCTTCGCAGCAGACCGCCTTGTTAAAAGGGATTTCACCGGTTCGTCGGTCAGATACCTCCTCGGCGAGCGCGACCTTTCCCTGATCGAGGCAACAGATATCATCGGCCGGAAGATCGGCAAGCCCGGTCTTTCCTATGTTATGTTCCCCTATGACGACGCGGAAAAAGCGATGATCGCCATGGGTTTGTCCGGCAACATGAGCAGGGAATATGTGGAAATGAGCAAGGCCTTTAACGACAACAGGATCATCTATGAGCCGCGCAGGGCGGACAATACGACGCCGACTTCGCTGGAGGCGTTCTGCGACGAGGTATTCGTGCCGGTCTTCAATCAGAAGAAAGCCGCATAGGGAAAAGAGCAAGCTTCCTTTGAATACCGCCGAGTGAGGAGGGGGCAGCGGAATAGAATGCCTCAGGAAAATCAGCTGCCGGTACCCGACAAAGATGCGGTATCGGAACTCGCGGACCGGAAGCTCCGGTAGAGAAGCAGATCATAGACAATTTTGAGCCCACCTGCCACGAAAAAGGGGGCGGCCAGCAACGCCGGAGAAGCAAGCAGGATGCCGCACAGCGCCGGGGAAAGCGATGCGCCTACGGACCGGGCGATGGACGTGACTCCCGATGCTGCCGAGCGCTCGTCCGGCGCGACGACTGCCATCGTATAGGACTGGCGCGTGGGCACGTCCATCTGCGAAATGCTGAACCGGAGGAGCAGGACGGCGATGGCCGGACCGAGGGCCGGCATGAGCGGCACGAGACATAAGAGCACGTTCGACGGAATGTGCGTGAAAACCATCGTGTTGATCAGGCCGATGCGCGCGGCAATGCGCGCCGCGAGGAGCGCCGAGATTCCGGCAAGGATATTGGCGCCGAAAAAGATCGCCCCCAGCATCCCGGCGTCGGCGTTAAACCGGATATGAAACCAGTAAGCGACCATGCTCTGGAGCACGAATCCTCCGGCAAAGGCGTCGAGGGCGAACAGGGCGCTGAGTTTCGCCACTACCCGCCGGGAAGCATGAAGCCCGAGGATTCGCTTGCCGGCTGCGGCAGCCGCTTCTGCTTCCACCCGGGGAGATAGATAAGTGAAGAGGAGTGCGAGGACCATGCCGCAGAGGGCATAGCCCACGATCACAGCGCGGTAGGACGCCAGATCGGAAAGCCCCATATGCTTGAGCGACCGGGAGAGAAGTCCACCGCATAGGGCGCCGGTTGCCGTTGCGAGCGAGCCCGCAAGCTTGTACCATGCGAAGGAGGCGGTGCGGCGTTCCGGGGGGATGAGTTGCGATAAAGCGGCCTGCTCCAGAGAGAGGAAGGGACCGATCTCGTTGCCGCTGGGGCTTATAACGCCGATGACGGCGGCTATGATGAGGAGCAGCGGGTCTGCGGTCAGACTGAACACGAAGCCCGCAAGGATCATGAGCCCCGCCCCGACCAGCAGCATGCGTTTTCTGCCGATGCGGTCCGCCGTGGTAGTGATCCAGAGGGAGACTCCTGCATCGCCCGCGAGCGTAAGCGTGAATAAGAGGCCGATGAGCGCGTCGGTCAGGCCGGTTTCATGGAGATAGAGGGCCAGGACCACCGAAAGAGCGCCGTAGGCGAAGAGGCGCACGCTGCGCGCGGCAAAGAGCAGGCGAACGTCACGCCGCGAATGCGCCATAGAGTTTTCCTTTTGCTGTCATCTCGCTGCAGTAGGCATAGAGTGCGTCGTAGACGATCCATTCAGCCCGGTTGACCGCATGGTCGTCAGTGTATCCCAGGTGCCTGAATCCTTCGGCAATTGCGCTGAGCCCCGGTCCCTCGGGCTGGTGGTGGAGGCTGTTGTCCGTGTCTGCGCCGTTCACGATCCTGGCGAGAAGCACAAGAGCGGGATCCTTCGCAAGAGCGTATTTCTTCACAATGGCGTCAAAGGAGCACTCTTTGCCGTGGTGACCGAGCTCAACGTTCGGCACGTCGAAGGGAATTGCCCCCAGGCGGGCAGCTTCGCTTTGTACGCGCTCGGCAGGGACGAACAGGAATTCGGCATCGCTGTCTACAAACTTCTTGATAAGCCAGGGACAGGCAACGCGGTCAACCTTGACTTTTTCTCGGGTAATCCATTTCATGGTTTCCTCCTTCTCCTGCTGCGGTTTCCTGATATAAGGAAAGCGGGTCAAAATCGCCCTTTCTTCCATAATTATAGAAGAAAAAAATCTGTCTGCAGAGAGGAAGGGCGTGTGATGATCAGGAAGACGTAGATCCCTGGAACCAGTCGAGGCCGGTTGTATCTGGCGGCTGCGAAATCAGGTTGTACGTACAGGATAAAAAGCTTGAGGATAAAACATGAGACGTGCTTGCCGGGGGGACAGCTCCCGGTAAGGTGGATTTCATGATCGACGGGGCCGGGGGCGTGAAAGGAACCTGTGCGGCACTCCAAGGGACCCAAGGTAGGCGGCAGGAGCCCCTGAAATCTAGAAGCTCCGGCTGAGAGCGGCGACATACCGTATTGAATTTTCCGGCTCACCGGACAGTTTACTCAGATATTGCGCTCCGAAGGTGGCACTGAACGTTTTCGCGGCATAGCGGAGGGCTGGTGCATATGCAGCGTAATTCGCCTCGTTGAGAGTAAAGTTGTTCTTTTTTCCGATTCTGCTGTACTCAAGGATAAGCTGCAGCTCGTTATCTTCGATCAGGGGTATGAGCACGCCGGCGTTGGCCTGGAGGTATCTGTCCTGTCCCGGCTTGGTGGGTTCGGTGACGGTGTCTACAAAAATTGCCTGCATCTCCAAATACGCCCCGACGAAATGCTCGCCGAAGATAAGGGATTCCTGCGATACCATGAGAGAAGCTTTAGCACCCCAGTCATGTACTTCGTTCAGCCCCTTTGTCCGATCCCCCGTGGGAAGAATAACACCCAGGCCGACGGCAACTGCCGGAATATAGGAGTCGCCGTTGATTATGCGTCCTTTGATCATGATCTCGGAATCGCCCAGTCCGGTCTCGCGCGAAGAGGACCCGCTCTTTAATGATATCACCTGGGCTTTGGCGCCGATCTCGATCCGGTCTGCGAGGCCCATGGTGAAGGTCACCGGCACCTGCTGAAGGCTGAAATCGGGATTCGAACTGTCTTCGCTGGTGAGAGCTGCCCCGATCGTCACCCGGCCCTTCGGCAAGGTATAGGCGCTGTTCGTGAGCACGAGGCCGGTCAGGCCCTGCAACGTGGGCGGACGGGAGGTTGTCTGATCCAGGATGGGCAGCAGAGCGACGTCGCTGCGCTTCGCAAAGTAGCTTGCCGGCATTGAGTCCAGAGAAAGAGCGTTTCCGGCACAGGTAAGGACCAGGCACAGGGTCAGCAGAAACGAAGCGGGCAGTCTCATCATGAAGGCTCTCCTTTGCATGGAAGCACGTTTCCCCCCATCCGACGCGTCGCCGGAGAGGATAGTATCCTCTGGGTCACCCTTCCCTAGTCAAGAGGATATAATAAAGGGCGGGTAATTGCAAGAATTTTCAGCATCGGGAAGGGCGGTTGGCACGACCGTAGAAGAAGGGACCATCCCGCTGAAGGGGAAGCTGACTTCTCACACCGTCCGACGCAGAGGCACGATGAACGCCCCCCGGTTGTTGTCATGTGTGTCCTTGACTTCGGAACCTATTTCTTGACGTTCTTGAACATCAGCCTGGCAACGCGCTTGGTGAATGCGGCCGGGTCTTTCAGCTTCGATCCTTCCAGCAACAGCGCCTGATCGTACAGCAGGCTGATATATTCTTTCATGACATCGTCACTGCCGCCCTGTTCGATCAGATCATGCATTGCTTCGAAAACGGGATGGGAGGGATTGATCTCCAGGATCCTTTTTTGAGCGGGAACCTCCTGTCCCATGGACTTGAGCAGCTTTTCCATCTGCGGGTCGAGTCCGCCTTCTTCGGAGACCAGACAGCATGCCGAGTCCTTGAGCCTTCCCGACAGGCGCACGTCCTTCACGTCGTCCTTCAGCTGATCCTTGATGCGTTCGAGCAGCTTGCCGAACTTCTCCTTGGACCGCTCCTTTTCCGGCGTATCCGTCTTGTCGAGGGATATATCGCCCTTGATCACCGATTTGATCTTCTTTCCCTTGTATTCGGCCAGGGATGACATGATGATGTCGTCGATGTCGTCGGTCATGACCAGGACTTCGTAGCCCTTTTCCTGGAACGCTTCGAGATAGGGGGATTGCAATACATTCTCGTCAGACCTGCCGGTAATGTAGTAGATCTCGGACTGGGCGATCGGCGCATTCTTTACATAATCCTCAAGGGTCGTGTATTTGCCGGACTCAGTTTTGGTGGATGGAAACAGCAGCAGATCGGCGATCTGTTCCCTGCGGGATGAATCGAAGTGGATTCCCTCTTTCAGGATCCTGCCGAACTCCCGGTAGAGCGCGAGGTATGCATCGCCTGAGTTCTTCTTCATATCCGCCAGGGTATCGAGGACCTTCTTGGTGATGTTTTTCTTGATGACCTCCATATGACGGTTGGACTGGAGGATTTCGCGCGACACGTTGAGGGGCAGGTCCGACGAGTCGACAACGCCCCGTACGAAGCGCAGGTACTCCGGGAGGAGCTGCTCGCAATGGTCCATGATCTGAACCCGCTTGACGTAGAGCATCGGTCCGATCTTGAAGTCGCGGTACAAAATTCCGTAGGGCGCCGTTGCGGGGAGGTAGAGGAGCGCGCTGAATTCCGATGTGCCCTCGGCGCGGTAATGAATGATTTTGGCCGGATCGCCGAAATCATGGGAAACGTGCCGGTAGAACTCGTTGTACTCCTCCGGTTTGATCTCTGACGGGTCCTTGAGCCAGATCGCCTTGCGGGAGTTCAAGGTCTCCTCTTCTGCGGTCCTGATCTTTTTGCTCTTGTCAAGAGGGTCCTCCTTTTCCCGTTCAACGTCCATGACGATGGGGTGCTCGATATAATCAGAGTATTTCCGGACGATCGATCGGATTTCCCATTCGTCGAGGTATTTCTTCTCCTCTGCCTTGAGATGGAGAACCACATCGGTTCCGGGCCGGTCCCGTACCGCCTCTTCCATGGTGAAGGTGCCGTCGGCAGCGGAATCCCATTTTGTCGCTTTGTCCGCCGGTTCCATTGCCTTACGGCTTATGACCGCGACCTTGTCCGCGACCATGAACGACGAGTAAAACCCGACGCCGAATTGGCCGATCAGGTCCGGTTTGTCCTTCAAGGCCTTATCCTGGAGCGCCCGCAGGAAGTCCTTGGTGCCTGAGTGGGCGATGGTCCCGAGTTCGCTGATGACCTCCTCCCGCGTCATGCCGATGCCGTTGTCGCTTATGGTCAAAGTACCGGCGTTCCTGTCCGCGGTGATCTTTATCTTCCACTCTCCCGTGGCGGCGAAGATGTCTTTGTTCGTGAGCGATGCGAAACGTGCCTTGTCAATGGCATCGGAGGCATTCGAGATAAGCTCGCGCAGAAAAATCTCCTTGTGCGAGTAGAGGGAGTGGATCATCAGGTTCAGGAGTTCCTTTACCTCGGTTTTGAAGTCCATCTTTTCAGCGGTCATTGTGCACCTCGTCGTTTATGATTGTATTTCCGGACAGCCGGACGGCGCCGGATGATGACTCCGCCGGATCTGCGCCGGGTTTTTGCCTGAACCCTGGGGCGCGGGGCTATGGGCCGAAATCGGATACTATATATACCGGGACACTGCAGCGCTGTCAAGAGGGATGATGGATGCGGATGGCGGTACGTACGAATTCAGGAGTCGGACACCTTCTCTCCCGGTCCTCGGAAGAAGGGGTGCCCGCCTCCGTGTTGAAGCGGTTGTGTTGCGCTCTCCTTACGGCGTGTGGCGACTGACACTAAGTTCCGACATCCTGGCGTCAGCGGCTGCCGCTGATTGCGACGCGCGCGGCCTGGGGGCCTTCTTTTCCCTGCTCTTCGACGAACGTCACTTCTGTTCCGAATTTCAGCGCCCTGAAGTCAATGGTGTCGAGAAGACTGTTGCGGTGGAAATAGATCTCCCGCTCATCAGGTGTCTTTATGAAGCCGTAGTCGGCATCGGGAAAAATCTTCACGATACGCCCCACGGGCTGCTCCGCGTGTGTCTTCACCACACCGCGAAGCTGGCGCCCGTGCTCCTCAAGGAGCCTGACGGCGGCATCAAAGGCGTCGCGGACGGCGATATAGGCGTCTTCATTCTCGTGGCGGCTGACCGCGATTTCCTTGCCCGGCACCGTTAGATCGATGCGTACGCAATGCAGTTTTCCCTGGCGATGTCTTCGCTGCGATTCCTCGACCACGACCCGACAGCTCATGATACGGTCGTAGAACCGGTCCAATTTCTCTGACTTTTCCTGGATCTTTGCTTCGATTGCGGCGGAGTGCGGGATGTTTCGAAAGGTGATTTGCAGTGGAATTTTCATACCTTACTCCTCCTCTCGGCCGACGGTGGGCTCGAAATCTGCTTCTGCTTTGAACGTAGCACCGGAAAGGCAACCTGTCAACTCGCCGTAAGACGGCAAAAACGGGGGTGCGACGTCGGCGATCAGATCAGATCGGGCGGGGAAAAGGGAAAATCGGCGGTGGCGGTTGCAAGGGGAAATTCTTACGCGCTTGCACGGTCAAGGACTTCGATCGCCTGGCGGTCCAGGTTAAGCGTCGTTGCCGCTATCAGTGCCTGCAGTTGAGCGACGCTTGTCGCGCTGGCAATAGGCGCTGTGACGGCGGGCCGCGCCATGAGCCAGGCCAGTGCGACGGCCGCAGGAGACGAGTTGTACTGCTTCGCCACGCGGTCCAGAGCGTCGAGGATGCGGAATCCTCTCTGGTTCATATAGATGACAATGCCCTGCCCCCGGATGCTTTTTGCAAGATCCTGCGGCGACCGGTACTTGCCGGTCAGAAACCCGCTTGCCAGCGAATAGTACGTAATCACGCCGAGCCCCTTTCCGAGGCAGGCTTGCTGCAGAGATTGCTCATATTCCGTGCGATCGTATAGATTATACCGGGGCTGCAGACTTATATAGCGCGGCAAATTCGCTTTGTCGCTGATCTCCAGCGCCCTGGCAAGCCGCTCGGCGCTGAAGTTCGACGCGCCGATCGCGCGGATTTTCTCCTCGGCAATCAACTCCGCATATGCGCCGAGTGTTTCCTCGATCGGCGTATTCGGATCATCCTTGTGGGACTGGTACAGATCAATATAATCGGTCTGCAGCCGTTGGAGCGACGCCTCCACCTCCCGGAGAATATGGCCCCGGGAAAGCCCCTTTTTGTCCGGGCCCATCTCGCTCCCGACCTTCGTGGCGATGACGACCTTGCTCCTCTTTCCGCTTTTTTTGAGCCATTTTCCGATAATGGTCTCCGATTCTCCGCCCCTGTTGCCCGGAGCCCACCGGGAATAGGTATCTGCAGTGTCGATCAGGCTGCCGCCCGCATCTACAAAGGCGTCCAGGATCGCAAATGCCGTCGGTTCATCGACCGTCCAGCCGAAGACATTGGTTCCCAGCGCGAGCGCGCTTACTTTCAAACCGGCTTTTCCAAGGTTCCGCTTGTTCATTGCCGCCCTCCGGGTGGCCCGAAATCTTCATAACAATGTCTACCATCTTCCGCAGAACGCGATGAATGCGGAGAATGCATAGATCCCGACCTGAGATCTTAAAGGTATTTGCCGTCCTGCGAACAGTGCGGGTTATTGCGGCCCAAGTTTTTTGGTTCCGGTTTGTCGGCGTTACGAATGAGCGGCCTGCGGCATTCCCCCAGCTGTTTCACGGGCTTGGCCCTCCTGCCGGTGCTCCGCGGCGAGGAACAGATACATTGCCGGGACCACGAAGAGGGTGAACAGCGTGCCGATAGCGATGCCGGTCATGATCACCAGGCCCATGTTGAACCTGCCCGCGGCGCCCGCACCCGACGCAGTCACGAGCGGAAGCACTCCCAGGACCATGGCCGCAGTCGTCATCAGGATGGGCCGGAGCCGGATCGCGGCGGCCGTTTCCACTGCCTCGCGCTTGCCCTTGCCCTCGCGCTGCAGGTCATTGGCGAACTGCACGATCAGGATGCCGTGCTTGCTGATCAGGCCGATCAGAGTCACGAGGCCCACCTCCGTATAGATGTTGAGGCTCGCCCCGCCCACGCCCAGGCTGATGAAGATCATGGCCCCGCAGATCGACATGGGCACGCTGACGAGCACAATGAAAGGATCGCGGAAGCTTTCGAACAGGGCGGCAAGCGCCAGGAAGATGATGATCAGTGAGAAGACGAACGTGATCAACAAAGCGCTCGACTCCTGCACGTACTGCCGCGACTGGCCCGCATAATCGACGCTGTAGCCTTGGGGCAGGATTTCCCGAGCAAGACCCTTGAGTGTCTCCAGTGCCTGGCCCAGGGTGACCCCCGGCATCAACACGCCCGAGATCGTCGCCGAATTGAGCTGCTGGAAATGGTTCAGCGATTCAGGCACGACGTCCGTCTTAAGGCGGATGATCGTCGAGAGCGGGACCGACGAGCCGTTCGGCGTGGTGATGTAATAGTTACCGAGCTGCTCCGCGTTCAGGCGGTCGCGCTGCATCACCTGCGGGATGACCTTGTAGGAGCGGCCGGCGAGGCTGAAGTAGTTGACATAGCCGCCGCCCAGCATGGACCCCAGCGCGCCGCCCACGTCGCGCATGGTGAGGCCGAGCTGGGCCGTCTTGTCACGGTCGATATCCACGGTGACCTGCGGCTTGTCGATCTTGAGGTCCGTATCGAGGAACGCGAAGACGCCGCTGGCGTAGGCCTTTGCCAGGAGCGCCTGGGACACCTCGTTCAGGCGCTCGAAGGATTCCGTCGTGCCGATCACGAACTGCACCGGCAGTCCGCTGCTGCCCGGCAGCGGCGACGGCAGGAACGCGGCCGACCGTGAACCGGCGATCTGGCCCAGCTTCATCTGCACCTGGGGCTGCAGCTCCATCGACGTGCGCTTCCGTTCGTCCCAGGGTTTGAACACCATGCCGCCGAAGGCGATGTTCAGCGCGCTCGCGCCGGCGAACTGGAACACATGGTCCGTCTCCGGAAACGAGGTGAAGACATCGAACACCTGCCGGGTCGAGAGCTGCGTCTGCTCCAGCGTGGCGTCGGGAGCGGCCGTGGTCAGGGCGATGATGATGCCCTGGTCCTCCTGCGGCGCAAGTTCGCTCTTCGAGGTCGCGTAGAGGAAATAGATGCTCGCGAAAATGAGCGCGGCGAACACGCCCGTCACCGCCAGCGTGTTGAGCGAGCCGTGCAGCAGCCGCTCGTAGCCGCGGCGCAGACCGGCGAACTGGCGGTCGATGAAGGCGGCGAAACGACCCTGTCCGTCATGGTTGTAGGGCTTCAGAAAGCGCGAGGCCATCATGGGCGACAGCGTGAGCGCGATGACAGCCGACACGGCAACGGCGCCGGCCAGCGTGTAGGCGAACTCCGTAAACAGGGCGCCGGTCAGCCCGCCCATGAATCCGATGGGGATATAGACCGCAATGAGGACCACCGAGATGGCGATGATCGGACCGGCAAGCTCGCGCGCCCCCTGGAGCGCCGCCGGCAGGGGCTTCATGCCGTCTTCAATGTGGCGGTGGACGTTCTCCACCACGATGATCGCGTCGTCGACCACGAGCCCGATGGCCAGCACCAGCGCGAGCAGGGTCAGCAGGTTGATCGTGTAGCCGAGCACCAGCATGATGAAGAAGGCGCCGATCAGCGACAGCGGCATGGCGATCGTCGGGATGATCACCGAACGCACCGTGCCGAGGAACAGGAAGATCACGACGGTCACGATCAGGAGCGCCTCGACCAGCGTCCTGACCACCTCGCGGATCGAACTGTTCACGTACTTCGTGGCGTCGTAGACGATGCGGCCGTCCAGGCCTTCGGGCAGCTGCTCCGCGATCGACGGGAAAGACCTTGCGCACGCCGTCGATCACCGTCAGGAGGTTGGCCGTGGGCGCGACCTTGATGCCGATGTAGACCGCGCTCTGGCCGTCGAAGGTGACCGCCGTGTCGTAGTCCTCCGCGCCGAGCGTCACCTTGGCCACATCGCCCAGGCGGACGAGGGCGCCGTTCTTCGACTTGATCACGAGGTTCCGGAACTCCTCGACCGAATGCAGGCTGGTGTCCGCGATCAGGTCGACGGTCACCATCTGTCCCTGGGTGCGGCCGAGCGCCGAGATGAAGTCATTCGAGGCCAGGGCGTTGCTCACGTCCGTGGCGGTCACGCCGAAGGCCGCCATCTTCACCGGGTCGAGCCAGGCCCGAAGCGCGAACTGGCGCTTGCCGAGGATCTCGGCCGTCTGCACGCCGTCCACGGCCTGCAGCTTCGGCTGCACGACCCGGATCAGATAGTCGGTGATCTTGTTCGTGGGCAGGACCTTGCTCGAAAACCCGATGTACATGGAATCGATGGTCTCGCCGATGGCCACGGTGATGACCGGCTGCTGCGTGTCCCGCGGCAGCTGGTTCAGCACGGCATTGACCCGGGTGTTGATCTCGGTCAGGGCCTTGTTCGAATCATAGTTCAGGCGCAGGGTCGCCTGGATGGTGCTGACGCTCTGCCTGCTCGATGAGGTGAGATAATCGATGCCGTTTGCCTGGGCAATGGAGTTTTCGAGCGGCGTCGTGATGAATCCCGCCACCAGGCCGGGATCGGCGCCGTAGTAAACGGTCTGGACCGTCACCACCGCATTCTGGGTCAGCGGATACTGGCGGACCGGCAGGAGCCCGATCGAGCGGAGTCCCAGGACCAGGATCAACAGGCTCACCACCGTGGCGAGCACGGGTCGTTTTATGAAGAGATCGGTGAAATGCATAAGTACCTCGTATCGAGTTCTAAGTTTTTAGTTTTGAGTTATCCAACTAAAAACTCATAACTGACAAACTCAAAAACTGCCGCTACTGGTCTTCCGTCTTCGGCGCGGCCTCGTTCGAGGGCTGGACCGCGTTGTTGATCACCACGGCACTGCCGTTCCTCAGCTTCAGCTGCCCGCTCGTGACCACCAGGTCGCCTTCCTGCACGCCGGTCAGAATCGCTACCTGATCGCCGCGCCGAGGTCCGACCGTAACGAAGGTCTGCTGGACTTCGAGAAGCGGTTTGCCGTCGGGGCCTTTTCCTTTATCAGCACGATGAAGACCGTATTGCCATAGGGGTTGTACGTGACGGCGGTCTGCGGCACGGTGAGGTACTGCTGCGCTGTACCGGCCTGCACCTCGACCGTCGCATACATGCCCGGCAGCAGTTCGCGCCGGGGATTGGTGATCGTGGCCTCGACCTGGACATTTCTCGTGTCGGCATCGACCTTGGGATTGATGACCGTGATCTTGCCGCTGAAGGTGCGGCCCCCATAGGTATCGGTCCTGACGACAACAGGCTGTCCCGCAGCAATGCGCGAAAGTTCCTGCTCGGGAAGATAGAAGTCCACATAGAGCGAATTGAGCTCCTGCAGGGTCACGATCTTGTCGCCCGGATTCACATACTGGCCGGGATTGACCGTGCTGATGCCGAGACGGCCGCTGAAGGGCGCCCTGATGGTCTTCTTGTCGACCAACGCCTGCTGCTGCGCGACCTGGGCGTGTTTGCTCCTCAGGTCGGCTGCCTCGGCGTCGAGCGTTGCCTGGCTGACCGCCTGCACCTCAAATTGCTTTTTGTCGCGCTCAAAGGTTGTTTTCGCCAGGTCAGCCGCCGCCTGGAGCGCATGGAGCTGGGCTATATCCGCGTCGGCGTTCAGCTGGACCAGCACCTGTCCCGCCGTGACCGCCTCTCCGGACCTGAAATCAAGCTCCCGGACGAGGCCTGCGATCTCGCTCGTCACGTCGACTCCGCGCACGGCACGAAGGCTTCCGACAGCCTTGAGCTGCGGCTGCCAGGGGTGCACCTCAGACTTGATCGCCGTCACCACTGCCGGGGGCATCTGGAACGTCATATATTTCTGCATCATCCTCGCCTGGACCACCTTGAAGCCGAAGACGCCGCCGAACAGGACCCCGACAATGGCGAGCATGGTCAGCATTCGTTTGTTCATGAATGAGTCCTTGATATTTATCATGGTATATCTCCTGTCGACTTCTCCCTCACGTCACCGCTGTCTTTTCCCGCTATCTTTTCAGCGGAGACCGCCTTGCTCCCGGAGCGTTCCTCGTTCCACCAGCCGCCACCGAGCGCCTGGAACAGGGCCGCCGTATCGGCCAGGCGAAGTGCCTGCGCCTGTACGGTGCCGATCCTCGCTTCCTGATATCCGCGCTGCGCATTTAGCAGCGAGAGATAATTTACGGCGCCGAGCTGAAACTGCTTCTTCGACAGTTCGAGGCTGTCACGGGCTGCCGCTTCTGCCTCTGACTCAGCCTTGAGTGCAGCCGCATCGGCATCGAGGGCGCGCAGGACGTCTGCGACATTTTGAAACGCCTGCAGAACGGCGGCGCGATATTGGGCCAGCGCCTGATCGTAGGCGGCGATAGCAGCGCGGCGCTGGGCAGTCAGTTCACCGCCGTGAAAGAGCGGCTGAGTCAGCCCTCCCGAAGCGCTCCAGACAGAGGATCCTCCGGTAAAAAGGCGTCCTGTTGTGAGCGACTCCGATCCGAAGCTGCCGCTCAACTTGATCTGGGGGTAGAGATTGGCCGTGGCAACGCCGACCTGGGCGTTTGCGGCGTGCAGGAGCGATTCAGCAGCGCGTATGTCCGGCCGCTGCCGGACCAGGTCCGAGGGCAGGCTGACCGGGATATCCTGCGGCAGCTTCAGGGCATCAAAGTCGAACGTCGGGAATGTTGCGGCGTCGCCCGGCAGCTTTCCGACAAGGACGGACAGCTGATGGCGGTTCTGATCGAGTGCCTTTTCGAGCGGCGGCAGGGTAGCCCGCGTCTGTGCAAGCTGCGTCCGCTGCGCCAGGGTGTCAGGCCGTGACGCTGCCCCCAGTTGAAACTGCCGCTCGACGAGGTCGAGCTGTTTTTCTTCTGCGGCTATGATTTCCTTTGTTGCTGCTATCTGGGCGCGAAGGGATGCTTCCTTTACAGCGTTGGTGACTATGTTCGAAGCGATCGTCAGGTAGGCGCCTTCGAACTGAAAACACTGATAGTCCACTTGTGACCGAAGCGCTTCAAGTTCGCGCCGAGCTCCGCCAAAGAAGTCCAGGGCATAGGTGACGCTTACCGATGCATTGTAGAGCGTAAACGGTGGAAAATGGGTGTCAGGCTGCCCGAAAGAGGCGCCCGATATCTTCTGGCGCGTAGTCGAAGCATTGGCATCCACGGCCGGAAAGAGCGCCGAGCCGACCGCTGCGTTCACGTTTTCCTGCGCCTGTCTCAGCGTTGCCTGCGCTGCGGCAAGGTTCGGATTGTCCGCGAGCGCCTGGCGGATGGCCTGGTCCAAAGACGGGGATTGAAAAAGCTGCCACCACTGAGCCGGGATATCCAGTCCTGTCACAAAATGCTGGGCAGCGCCGGTCGGGCCGGCCGCTGATTCCGTATTTTGGGGTAGCTCCCGGGATGTGTACGCTTTCACGTCGGGCGGGGAAGGTTTTCGAAAGTCAGGGCCCACGACGCAGGCGGTCAGGAGCACACCTGTCGCGGTCACGACGACGCTCTTTATGATCATACGGCGGGGGCTTAGCATAATATTTTCTCCGCGTTCAGCCACACGATCGAACCGGAGGCGGGACGACTTTCAGGGCTGATATTAGAACTATACCACAGACCGGTTAATACGGGAGTGTTTTGGTGTTGGTTTGCACGGCTTCGTCATAAAGTATCAGGCGTTGAGGCGCGCGGCACGGTCATCATGCCTTCGTTCGAATGCAAAAGATGCGGGCGAGGGGAGATGCAGAGGAAAGAGGTTAGATGACCCTAATCCCGTTAAAGAAGGCAATAAAGGCAATACAGGATAGTACCGGGCGATGACGGCTACAAGTCGATCTCGTTGTGCGAGGTATAGATGTACAGCGTAAAGTCGTTCGGAATCCGATCGTGGCGGAGCGCAACGGAAGGCGACAGGTTTTCGATCGCGAACTTGAGCATGTCTTCCGGAGATGTCAGGTGAAGTTCGGGGTCCCGCAAGGGGGCATGAGATGACAGGGCGTTGAGGGCAAGGCCTTTGTTGCAGTGCTGGAAGAGACGTGACTAGTGCATTCTTCATGTCGTCGTCGACGCCGGGGACCTCCAGGTTGAAGACGCCGCAGATGAATATGTAATCGAAGTAACCCTCGAGCTCATCATCATCTGCATCTGCATTCATGACGCTGAAGGTACACTCGGGGTATTTCTGTTTCGCGAGGCCGATGAAGTTCTCGTTGATGTCGATGCCGGTGTATTTTACTTTGATGCCCCGTCGCTTCAGGAATCGGTAAAAATCGCCGGTTCCGCATCCGTAATCCAGCACGGTGCTGTTGTTCAGTTCCGACACCGGCGCGATATCCATCAGCATCTGATACCGTCTCAACTGTCCCTGCGGCGTCCATCGCAGCGCCTCGGGACGATCGCCGAATTTCCGAAGATGAAAGTTGTAGAACGAAAGGAGCTGTTCCTTGGCGTAAGGGTCCACAAAGTCCTCCGAAATTATGCAGTCCATTGTACTGCATCATGGAGCTGAAAACAAGAGAGGCTGCAGATTGCAGGATATCGCAGTTTCATAACCCCGCCATACAAAACCGAATAGGTCCTGTTACAATGTTTTTCTTGACAAACGTTTTGAGTTGTCTTATTATGCACGCGTTTTAGAAGTTATGCTAATTTAAAATTTAATATTAACAGGGAGTAGTGTATGACACCAAGTACCTATCTTCCGGAACACTTCCTGCCAGTTGTGGTATTTCTCCTGGTAGGCATCGCGGTAGGCGTTGGGATGCTGGTTGCCAGCCGGATTCTCCGGCCGCGGAACCCCTATCCCGAAAAGCTTATCACCTACGAGTCCGGCATAACCCCCTTCACGGACGCCCATCAGAAGTTTTCCATCCGCTATTACATCATCGCAATGCTGTTCCTCATCTTCGATATTGAAGCCGTGTTTCTCTACCCCTGGGCTGTTGCGTACAACCATATCGGCCTCTATGGCTTCGTAGAGATGGTCGTCTTCATCGCCATTCTGGTTGTGGGGTATGTCTACGCATGGAAGAAAGGGGCACTTGAATGGGAGTAATTCAGAACGTATTCGAGGAAGGATACGTCACCACGAAACTCGACGAACTCTTGAACCTCGCGCGGTCCTATTCCATCTGGCCCATGACGTTCGGGCTCGCCTGCTGCGCTATCGAGATGATCCAGTATTATTCCGCTCCGCAACATGACTTTGACCGTTTCGGCACCGTGCCGCGTCCCTCGCCCAGACAATCCGACCTATTGCTCGTCGCTGGCACGCTGACGAAAAAGATGGCGCCTATCGTAAGGCGCGTGTATGACCAGATGCCCGAGCCGCGGTACGTTATCGCCATGGGCAGCTGCGCCGGATCCGGCGGGATCTTCAACACTTACAGCGTAGTGCAGGGTGTGGACAATATCGTTCCCGTTGACGTCTACATCCCGGGCTGTCCGCCGCGGCCCGAGGCCCTGATGAACGGCATCATGCAGCTTCAGGAAAAGATCAAGAAAGAGCACTACATCCGGAAGTAGCAAACCACCTCAAACATTAATGTACCGATGTTCGAAGCGAGAATCGCGCACTCAGAGTGTTCAGGCTGCGCGGGCAAGGACGAGGTAGCATGGACCCCCTACAAATCGCAAAAATTATAGAAGAAAAATTTGCCGGCCACGTGCTGGGTACGGCGAACTACGCGGGGCAGGTCGCCGTGTCGGTCAAAAGGGACATGATCAGGGAGATATGCCTGTTCCTGAGAGACGAACCTTCCCTGAAGATGGACCATCTGGCCGATCTTACGGCTGTTGACTATTCGAAGTACCCCGGAGACTCGGGTCCCCGCTTCGAGGTCGTGTACAATATGATATCAACGGTTCATCATCACCGGATCCGGCTGAAGGTACGGGTGCCGGAAGATGATCCGCGGATCGCAACGGTCTCTTCGGTATGGCACACGGCCGACTGGCATGAGCGGGAGACCTATGATCTCATGGGGGTCCTGTTCGACGGCCATCCGGACCTCCGCAGGATCCTGCTGCCCGAGGATTGGGAAGGACACCCGCTCAGGAAGGAATATCCGCTGAAAGGCTATTGATAAATAACTTGAGGCCCGGACGCTGGACCCGGACCCTGACCCAATGGTGAATCTATGTCTCCTACCGATACGCAAAAAGAGATCGTGCAAAAAGAAATAACCCTGAACATGGGGCCTCAGCATCCGGCCACGCACGGCGTGCTGCGCCTGGTGGTTGATCTGCAGGGCGAGACCGTGGTCGGCTGCGATCCGCGTCCGGGATACCTCCATCGCGGCATCGAGAAATGGATGGAGAGCAGGACCTACCACCAGATCATCCCCATGACCGACCGCCTGGAATACATTACCTGCATGAACAACAACCTCGGCTACGTTGTGGCGGTCGAAAAACTCGCCGCCATCGAGGTTCCTGAGCGGGCTCAATTCATCAGGACGCTGATGGCGGAACTGACGCGGCTTTCCGGGCATCTCGTGTGGCTCGGCACCCATGCCCTCGATATCGGCGCCATGACGGTCTGCATGTATACCTTGCGGGAGCGGGAGCTCATACTCGATCTCACGGAGATGGTGACCGGCGCGCGGCAGACAGTGAGCTACGTCCGGATCGGCGGCGTAAGAAACGATATCCCCCGGGACTTCATCGACAAGTGCCGTGAGTTCACCGAATTGTTCCCCAAGCGCCTCGAAGACTACGATACCCTCATTCGCCAGAACCGCATCTGGCTTAAGCGGACCGTGGGGATCGGCGTGATGACGGCCGAGGATGCAGTCAATTACGGCCTGACCGGCGGTACGCTGCGCGGTTCGGGCGTTAACTACGACCTTCGCAAGGTCGAGCCCTACGCCGCCTACGACAAGATGGATTTCGAGGTGCCGCTCGGCAAGAACGGCGACGTGTACGACCGGTACATCGTGCGCATCAATGAGATGCGCCAGAGCAACCGGATAATCCGGCAGTGTCTCGACATGATTCAGCCCGGTCCCGTCACGACCAGCGATCCGCGTTACGCCATACCCGAGAAAACGCAGGTCATGCAGAGCATGCAGTCGCTTGCACACCAGTTCGTGCTCATGAGCAAGTGGGTTCCCATGCCCAAGGGCGAGGTGTATGTGGCTACGGAAGCGCCGAAGGGCGAGCTTGGCTTCTATATCGTCAGCGACGGGAGTGGAAGACCTTACCGCATCAAGATTCGCGCACCCTCGTATGTGCATGTCAGCGCGCTTCCGAAGATGGTGACCGGCCATATGGTTGCCGACGTCATTGCGTGCATCGGTACCATCGACATCGTGCTTGGCGAGTGCGACCGCTAACGGAGAGGGACGTGGATGATATTGAGAGAAATCATCAACCTTCTTCAGGCGCAGGTTCTCGTCGGCGAGGGTCTCCTGGACGAGATTGAGGTGGACCGGTGCTTCAGTGCCGACCTTATGAGCGACGTGCTCGGCAGGAACCATGCGAACGGCATCCTGATTACGGGGATCACCAATCCCCAGGCGGTACGGACTGCTGATATCGCAGATATCAAAGCGGTCTGCGTCGTGCGGGGGAAGCTGCCGGAATCTGAAACCGTGGCCCTCGCAAAACAGAAAGATATCCCGCTTTTCATTACCAAGCTGACCATGTTCGAAGCATGCGGCATCCTGTATATGAGCGGCCTGCGGGGAGTGGAAGAGCGGCAATAGTCTGATGGAACAGCAGGGCAAAGATCAAGGAACACTCGACCGGGTGACCAAGACGCAGGAGATGGTCTATGAGATCACCGTCGGCGAAGTCATGGCCCCCAAGATGGTCACCGTCGGGCCTGAGCAGACCATGGCGGAGTTCCGGATCCTCCTGCGGGACAATCGGATTTCCGGAACGCCGGTTGTCGAGAACGGCAAACTGGTAGGCATGGTCAGCATCGAAGACCTGATCAATGCCCTGTATGATAATGCTATCAATACTCCCGTGCGGGAGCGGATGAAGCCCAAGGTCGAATGTCTGTATACCGATGAGCTGCTTGTTCACTGCATTGCCAAGTTTTCCAAGCTGGGGTACCGGCGATACCCGGTTCTGGACCGGCAGGATCGGCTGGTAGGGATCATTACCAAGGGAAGCATTGTCGAAGGCCTGCTGCGAAAGCTTGAAGTAGAGTACGAACAGTCTGAAACAAAGGCGGCGTTGACCCGTCACCGTCCGACGATGAGGAAGTTTTTCGAGGACGTCTCCGCCGATGAAATAAGTTTTGCGTTCAGATACAACGTCGCCGGCCAGACCTTGAAAGAGGCGGGAAAGGCGGCGAGTGAACTGAAGAACGCGCTCAAGAAGCTGGGTGTCTGTCCGCCGCTCCTCCGCCGGATCGGCGTTGCAACGTATGAAGCCGAGATCAATCTTGCCTCATACACCAAGGGCGGCCAGATCAGGGCGCAGGTAGAGAAGTGGGGGATCATCGTAGAGGCCGTGGACAGCGGACCCGGGATCCCGGATGTTGAAAAAGCGATGCAACCGGGCTACTCGACGGCACCGGAGTGGGTCAGGGAACTGGGATTCGGCGCGGGCATGGGGCTGGTGAACATGAAAAAATGCGCCGATGAAATGGAGCTGAAATCCTCGGTCCCGGACGGAACGCATTTGACCATGCAATTTTACTATACGAGCTGATTCCCTGATACGGCACGATGCCGGCGGGACAGCGGGACGACCGGTCAGCCAGAGAACCGTCGGTCTCCGCAAGAAGGGCGCCACCATCCATGAAGCTGAGTGATCTCGTAAAAGAGTTCGGTCTGGACGTGAAGGCAGGTGCCGGAAACCTCGATACCGAAGTATCCGGGGGGTATGTGAGCGACCTTCTCTCGGACGTTCTGGCTCATGCCGATGACGGCGTCTTGTGGGTCACTCTTCACATCCATCAGAATATCGTTGCAGTGGCGTCGCACAAA
Source organism: Nitrospirota bacterium (assembly GCA_963749655.1). GTDB lineage: Bacteria > Nitrospirota > UBA9217 > UBA9217 > UBA9217 > JAJYKN01. Next base: position 84,009 of record CAVVOB010000021.1, on the reverse strand, counting down.
GGTCTGGCGGGAATCGTGCTGGTTCAGGGCAGGTCTCCGGAACAGGACACAGTGGCAAAAGCCGAGGCAGAGCAGATTCCCATCATGGTCACCGACCTGTCGGCGTTCGAGCTTGTGGGCAGACTGTACAAGGCGGGAATCCGTGGCGCTTAGGCGCATTAAGGCCGATCTGCACGTCCATACGTGTCTGTCTCCCTGCTCTGATCTGGATATGTCGCCGCGTGAAGTAGTGAATGCAGCCCTCCAGAAGGGCATCGACCTCATCGGCGTCTGCGACCACAACTCGGCGGAAAACGTCCTGGCCGTGAAAAAGGCCGGCAAACGGAACGGACTGATGGTGCTGGGCGGGATGGAGGTCACCTCCTCGGAAGAGGCTCACATCCTGACGTTCTTTGAAGATGACGAGGATCTGCTGGACTTTCAGAAGCTTATTTATGGAAATCTGAGCGGGTCCAATGACGAACACAGTTTCGGCTTGCAGGTGATCGCGGACGATGAGGATGGAGTAAGCGGGTTTTGTGACCGGCTGCTGATCGCGGCCACGGCGCTGCCGGCAGAGAAAATCGTAGCGGCAGCGAGGGCGGCGAGGGGCGGAAGCCTCGTGATTGCAGCTCATGTGGACCGGGAGTCCTTCAGCTTGATCGGGCAGCTCGGGTTCATACCTCCTTCTCTGGGACTGGATGCTGTCGAGGTTTCGGCTCAATCCGTCCCGGACAAGCTCGTGGAGCGGTTCCCGGATTGCGGGAAGTACCCGATCATTACCTCTTCCGATGCTCACAGCCCCGACGATGTGGGCAAACGTTTTACGTGGTTCACGGTTGCAGACGGTACGGTAGACGAAATCAAGAAGGCATTAACGGGCAGGGACGGCAGAAAGTTCGAGTGCTGAAGCGGTGCAGGACCTCTCTTTGCACATCCTGGATATCGCCGAAAATTCGATCCGGGCCGATGCAACGCTGATAACGATCAATGTCAGCAGGGACATCGGAAAGGACCTGCTCCGCATCGAGGTGGTGGACAATGGAAGAGGGATGGATGCGGGGACGCTTGCCCGGGTCCGGGATCCTTTCTTCACCACCAAGGGCAAGAAGACGGGCCTCGGCATCCCGTTCCTGGCCCAGGCAGCAGAAATGGCCGGCGGTACCTTGGCCATAGATTCTCAGCCGGGCGCAGGGACGCAGGTGGCGGTTACCTTCGGCTGGAGCAATGTCGACCGCCCGGCAATCGGGAATATTGCCGATACATTGATCGCCTTGATTGCGGGGCATCCGGGAATCGATGTCCTCTATGTCGAACAGGATCATGACTGCACCTTCCGGTTCGACACCCGTGACATCAAGGCGGAACTGGATGATGTGCCGATCAATGCCGCAGAAGCGCTCAATGCCATTCGGGGGCTGCTGCGGGAAGAGATAAAAATCAAATAGCCCCGTTTACCACGGTAAAAAAGAGGTAGATGATGAGTAACGATACCGTTGCACAACCCATAGCTCCTCCAGACAGCTTCTCGCCCGAGCAGTACCGGAAGATCGACGCAATCGTCGAGCGCTACAAGGACAAGCCCGGTTCGCTCATCCCCGTGCTTCAACAGGCACAGGATGTATGCGGTTATCTTCCGCACGCCGTGCAGCGCTACATCGCCAAGGGGATGAAGATGTCTCCCAGCGTGGTCTTCGGCGTGGCAACGTTCTATTCATTTTTCACCCTCGTTCCGCGTGGCAAACACGTCATCCGGGTATGCCTGGGAACGGCATGCTACGTGAAACGAAGCGAGGAGATCCTCGACAAGCTGAAAGATGAGCTGGACATCGAGGTCGGCGAGATCACCCGGGACAAGAAATATTCGCTCGAGGCCGTGCGGTGTCTCGGTGCCTGCGGACTCGCTCCCGTCGTGGTGATCGGTCAGGATACGTACGGCGACGTAGCCGCGACGAAGGTGATGGACATCGTCAAGAAGTACGAGTAGTTTCTGAATTCGGAATGCTGAATTCGGAATGCGGATTAATAAGGATGGACAAACATGGCTAAACTGACGATTGCTGATTTGAAGCGGATCAAGGAAGAATACCACCAGGGACTGCGTGAAGGCGGGTTCAGGGTCAAGATAACGGTGCACATGGGGACCTGCGGAATCGCGGCAGGCGCCCGTGCCATCATGAACACCGTCATGGAAGAGCTCGGCAAGGCCGGCCTCAAAGACGTTGCGATAACGACGTCGGGCTGCGCCGGCCTCTGCAGCCAGGAGCCGATGGCGACCATCGAGCTGGTCGGCGAGCCCCCGGTGAAGTACATTGCACTGACCGAAGAAAAAACGCGCAAGATATTTGCCGAACATGTGGTAGGCGGAAAGCCGGTCAAGGAGTACGCTCTGGTCGTTGGGCATGAAACGACGTACTGAGTAAATTCGGTTTAAGCCGTTTGATCCGATCAAACAGTTTAAACGGTAAAACGGGGTAAGGTAACGTGGAGACGACATACCGCTCAAACATAATGATCTGCGCCGGAACGGGTTGCGTTGCAAACGGCTCGCTCAAGGTGAAGGACGCGCTTGAGACCGAACTCATCAAGCGAAACCTGCAGAACGAGGTCAAGATAGTCCTGACGGGGTGCAACGGCTTCTGCGCCAAAGGCCCGGTCATGGTGGTCTATCCCGAGGACATTTTCTATCAGCTCGTAAAGCCCGAAGATGTTCCGCATCTGGTGGAAGAGCACTTCATCAAGGGACGGCCGGTTCAGAAATTCCTGTACACGCCGCCGGCGGAAAAGAAAACGATCCCGGTGATGAACGAGATCCCGTTCTTCAAGCACCAGGTGCTCCGCGCCCTCCGGAACAGAAGTCTCATCGACGCCGAAAAGATCGAGGAGTATATCGCCCGCGACGGGTACATGGCTGCGGCTAAAGCGCTCACCGAGATGACCCCCGAGCAGATCGTGACCGAAATGAAGAAGTCGGGGCTTCGCGGCAGGGGCGGCGCCGGATTCCTTACCGGCCTCAAATGGGAGCTCTGCGCCCGTGTTCCCGGCGAGATCAAATATATATTGTGCAACGGCGACGAAGGCGACCCGGGTGCATTCATGGACCGGAGCGTCATGGAAGCCGACCCCCATTCCGTCCTCGAAGGCATGATCATCGCGGCAAAGGCCATCAGCGCTCATTACGGATATATCTATGTCCGGGCCGAATATCCTCTTGCGGTCCATCGTCTCCAGATCGCCATCGATTCAGCAAAAGAACATGGGCTCCTGGGCAAGGACATCCTCGGCACCGGTTTTGACCTCGATATCGAGATCTACCAGGGCGCCGGCGCATTCGTGTGCGGCGAGGAAACAGCCCTCATGGCTTCCATCGAAGGCAAACGGGGCATGCCCCGCGCCAAGCCGCCGTTCCCGGCGGTCAAGGGACTGTGGCAGCGGCCGTCGGTGCTGAACAATGTCGAAACCTTCGCGAACATTCCGCCGATCATCCTGCACGGCGCGGACTGGTTCGCGAGCCTCGGGACCGAGAAAAGCAAAGGCACCAAGGTGTTCGCCCTCTCCGGCGCGTTAAACAACATCGGCCTGGTAGAAGTGCCGATGGGCACTCCGCTCAAGACCATCATTTTCGAGATCGGCGGCGGCATCAAAAACAACCGAAAGTTCAAGGCCGTGCAGATGGGCGGACCGTCGGGCGGCTGCATCCCTCATACCCTGATCGACACGCCCGTGGACTTCGAGAATATCAACAAAACCGGCGCGATCATGGGTTCCGGCGGTATGGTGGTGATGGACGAAACCACCTGCATGCCGGCCATGGCCAAGTTCTTTCTCGAATTCACCGAGGATGAGTCCTGCGGCAAGTGCGTTCCCTGCAGGATAGGGAACAAGACCCTTCTCTCAATACTGCAGCGCATCACCAGCGGGGAGGGCCGCGAAGGCGACATCGAGCTTTTGCTCCAGCTTTCCCAGCAGATCAAGGACACCTCGCTCTGCGGTTTGGGCCAGACCTCGCCGAACCCGGTGCTTACTACGATCAGGTATTTCCGCGACGAATACGAGGCGCATATCAAGGACCATAAATGTCCTGCCCGGGTCTGTACGCCGCTCGTCAAGTTCGTAGTAGACCAGTCGAAGTGCAAGAAGTGCGGCCAGTGCTTCAAGGCCTGCCCGACAGGCGCTCTCAAGTGGGAAAAAGGCCAGGTCGCCTACATCGATCCGGAGAAGTGCACGAAATGCAAGTCCTGCATCAAGGCGTGCCGGTTCTGGTCGATAGACTAAACCAGCTCACGGCTGACAGCCGATAGCTATCAGCCTTTAAAGGGTAAACCAATGCCAAATATGACAGTAACGGTTGACGGAAAAAAAGTTGAAGTACCGATGGGAGCGACGATTCTTGAGGCCTGCAGCGCGGCAGGGGCGCGGGTCCCGACACTCTGCCACGACAATAAGCTTCATCCCTTCGGCGCGTGCAGGATATGCCTCGTCGAGGTTGAAGGCACACCGCGCAAGTTCACGCCTTCCTGCACCACGCCGGCCACGGACAATATGGTCGTAAAAACCACCTCCCCGGCGCTCATTGAAGCAAGGAAGATGGTGCTGGAACTCCTGTTGATCAAGCATCCCCTCGATTGTCCGGTCTGCGACAAGGCGGGTGAGTGCTCCCTGCAGGACCTAGTGCACGAATACGGACTCGGACCGAGCAGGTTCGACGCCGAGAAGGGCTATCTCCCGCCGGATTACGAGAGCTCGATCATCGAGCGCAACATCAGCCGCTGCATCCTCTGCGGCAAGTGCGTCCGGATCTGCGAAGAACAGAACGCCGTGGGCGAGTGGGCGTTCACAAGGCGCGGAACGCGTGCCCGCATCAGCACCGATTTCGACCGTCCGCTGGACTGCGAATTCTGCGGCGAGTGCGTCGAGATCTGCCCTGTCGGCGCGCTCACGACGCGGCAGTTCAAATACAAGGCCCGGTCGTGGAACCTCGAAGCGACATCGTCGGTATGCAACTATTGCGGCTGCGGCTGCAATGTTTCCTATGAAACGCGGGAAGGCAGGATCATGCGCGTCGGTCCCGCAAAGAACAACTATCTCTGCACCAAGGGCAGGTTCGGCTGGGACGCGGTCCATCATGCAGAGCGGCTATTGACGCCCAAGGTCCGGGTGGGCAACGAGCTGGTGGACTGCACCTGGGAGGAGGCGCTCTCGGTCATTGCGACCAACCTCAATGTGATCAAGAGCCGGACAGGCGCCAACAGCATCGGCGGCCTCGGCTCGGTCCGCACCACCAACGAAGACAGCTACGTGTTCCAGAAGTTCCTGCGCGAGGTGGTCGGCACGAACAACGTGGACATGCTGGCCCGGCTCAAGGTGCCGAAAGGCATTAATACAACCTTCTTTTCCGGAGAGCTGTCCCGCATGGCCGAGCATGAGGTCATTCTCATCCTCGATAAGAACATCGGAGAGATCAATCCGCTCACCGGCATCGAGATCGTCCGTGCCGTCAACAAACAGGACCGGAAGGTGATCCTCGTCAACGATGAGTTCAACAAGTTCAACAAAGTCGCGAAAGTGGTCCTGCCCACAACGACGGACCGGGCCATCGAGGATCTGGCTGCGGCACTGTCAACCTCAGCGGGAAGCAATGAGGCCAAACAGGCAGTCGAGCTTCTGAAGAAAGCAAAGAGCATTGCCATGGTGATCCCCGCACAGCTCTCGGACAAGGAGCTTGCAGGGATCAGAGCGCTCGCGGGTAGTCTTCAGAACGTTACCTTCTATCCCCTGGTGCGGCGCAGCAATTTCCAGGGTTCCTTTGACATGGGAATCAACCCGGCGTATCTGCCCGGTTACCGGAAGGCCGACAAGCCCGGCATGAACGCCGTTGAAATGCTCGGCGCGATCAAGAGCGGCAAGATCGCGGCCCTCTATATCATGGGAGACGATCCCGCAGGGAGCGACCAGAGTCTGAAGCAGGACCTGGCAAGGCTCGAATTCCTCGTGGTGCAGGATATCTTCATGACAGAGACGGCCAAGCTGGCGAATGTCGTGCTGCCGGCGGCGAGCTCGTCGGAAAAAATGGGAACCTTTACGAATCTCGAACGCAGGCTTCAGCAACTGAACAGGGCCGAGGAGCCGGTGGGCGAGTCGCGGCCGGATTGGCAGATCATCCAGGACATTGCGGCGAAAATGGGCGGAGCCATGAATTTCGGGTCTGCCGGCGATATCATGAAAGAGATCCGCTCGTCCGTGCCCTTATACAGCGATCTCAAAGTGGGCGCATGCTGGGCCCGGGAAAAATCACCGGTAGCCGGTCTTGCCGAGGACCTCTCGCTCTCATCGGATTCGATCATGAAAAAAGAGGTGATCACTGCCGAACGCCTCCTGTTTTCGTCCGGCATGACCATCACCCGGTCCCACGAAATAGGGACGATCCGTCATTATAAGATAGAAGCATAGGAGCACGATATGCCCGATATGACCCAGATAATGCAATTCGTGATTGCCGTCGGAATTCCCGCGGTCGTGCTGGCGGCATTCAATATCGCCAACATCATGTACCTGCCGTACATGGAGCGGAAGGTCCTCGCGCACATGCAATCACGCCTCGGCCCGATGCGTGCGGGCTGGCACGGGATTCTTGCAGCCGATCGCCGATGCGGTCAAATTCCTTCTGAAAGAGGACGTGATCCCCGCGAAAGCGGACAAGTGGATCTTTTCAGCCTCGCGCCGCTGATTCTTTTTGTGATGGCCTTCGGGGCCATTGCCGTGGTTCCCTTCGGACCGGTGATGAAAATCTTCGGACGGGATGTACCGCTTTGGGTGTCGAACCTGAACATCGGCATCCTGTATATCCTGGCCTTTTCAAGCATCGGAACATACGGGGTGATCATGGGGGGGTGGGCGTCGAATAACAAGTACTCCCTTATGGGCGGGTTCCGCTCCGCAGCGCAGATGATCAGCTATGAGATTCCCATGGCCTTCGCCATCATTACCGTGGTGCTCATGGCCGGTTCGCTGAACCTCACCGATATCGTCAACGCGCAGAAGGACCGCTGGTTCATCGTTGCGCTGCCCGTCGGTCCCGTGGCGTTCTTCCTCTATCTCATATCGGGCATCGCGGAAACGAACCGCGTGCCCTTCGACCTGCCCGAGGCCGAGAGCGAACTGGTGGCAGGATACTTCACGGAATACAGCGGGATCCGGTTCGGCCTTTTCTACATGGCTGAATATGTGAACATGATGGTGGTGTCGCTCCTGGTGAGCGTCATGTTCCTGGGAGGCTGGCTTCCGGTGCAGATCCTTCCGAAAACGCTCGGCCACCTCTGGCTGATCGGGAAAATCAACTGGCTCCTTGCAGCGATTCCCCCGACGCTCTGGCTCTTTGGAAAGCTGTACTTCTTTATCTTCTTCTATATGTGGCTGCGGGCCACCCTGCCCCGGTACCGGTACGACCAGTTGATGAACATATCCTGGAAGATATTTTTACCCCTGTCGCTGGGCACGCTTCTGGTCGCAGCAGGCATGAAGCAGATGGGATGGCTGTAGTGAGCCGTGAGAGAGTGAGAAGTAAGGCGTAAGGAGTTAACGAGAATGAACAAAGTGATAAAGCTGTTTAAAACGATCTTTCTGATAGAAATCGCCCAGGGCATGTGGCTGACGCTCAAGACCATGCTGACCCCGGCGGTCACCCGCCAGTACCCGACGTTCAAGCGGAAACCGATCGCCGGATCGCGCGGGCTCCACGCCATGCGACGCGATGAAGAGGGGAAGGCCGCGTGCATCGGCTGCGGTCTCTGCGAAGCCGTCTGTCCCTCGAAGGCGATCACCGTCGTAACCTCCGAGGGACCGGAGCACCAGAAAGTCGTGAACTCCTATGAACTCGACCTGCTCCGGTGCGTGTTCTGCGGCTTCTGCATCGACGCATGTCCTGTGTCGGCCATCCTCATGACGCCCGAGTTCGAGCTGGCCTGTTATTCGCGAAAGGACGCATTCTACACCAGGGATCGTCTCGTCGCCGTGGGAGACAACTACATGGGCAGGAAGGCGGGAAAAAAGTAAAATGATGAACAAGCTCATTTTCCTCTACTTTGCCGCGGTCATTCTCGTTACGGCCGTGCTCACCATAAGCAGGCGGAATCCCGTGCACAGCGTGATGTTCATGCTGCTTCTCTTCTTTCACATCGCCGGCGTCTTCGTGCTTCTGAATGCGGAGTTCCTCGCAGCGGTGCAGCTCATCGTCTATGCCGGCGCCATCATGATCCTCTACCTGTTCGTCGTCATGCTTCTGAATGTCGATCGGGAAAGCACTTCTCCCCGGGCGAACCGCTTCTGGGGCTGGCTGGTCGCCTTCGGCATCCTGATCGCCGTAGAAATATTGATACTGGTTTCCCGCGGGTCCTTTCCCGCCGACACCGGCAAGCCCATGGTCGAGGCGGTCGGCGTCAGAGAGCTCGGCGAACTGCTGTATCAGAAGTACCTGGTCCCCTTTGAGGTTGCGTCGATCATTCTGCTGGTCGGGCTGGTGGGCGCGGTCATGCTGGCGAAGAAGAACGCAAAAGAGTAAAGAAAGCTATTGCGGATTTCGGATTTCGAATGAGAATCTTTGTGGTTCATTCCTCAATCCGCAATTGACAATCCGCAATGGGAACTGGAGGTTTTAATGATTCCCCTGTCCTGGTACGTCATGCTGAGCGCGGCGCTGTTCACCATCGGAGTTGTGGGTGTGCTGAGCCGCCGCAATATATTCATCATTCTGATGTCGATGGAGCTCATGCTGAACGCAGCCAACATCAACCTCGTGGCCTTCTCGCATTACCTTCAAACCTTGACGGGCCAGATTTTCGCTATTTTCGTCATCACGGTGGCCGCGGCCGAGGCGGCGGTGGCGCTTGCGATAATCATTCTGATCGCGCGGAATCGCGGGACCGTTTATGTGGATGAGTTCAATATTCTGAAGGGCTGAAATTCCGGGTTCAAGCATTACCATGCCGATACATTTAAGGGGTGTCTATGTTTAAATATGCATTCATTCCGCTCCTGCCGTTCGCCGGCTTCCTGATCGCGGGGCTCTTCGGAAAATTTTTGAAGGAAAAGGCCGCCTGGTTCCCCATCGCAGGTGTGATCGGTGCCTTCATCCTGTCCGTAAGTGCATTTTTCGATGTTGTCGGCGGGGTGAAGCTCTACGAGAACTTCTACACCTGGATATCGATCGGGACCTTCTCGGTAAACGTCGGCTTCCAGATCGACCAGCTCACCTCGGTCATGCTGCTCGTGGTAACCACGCTCAGCTCCCTGATCCATATCTACTCTGTGGGCTACATGCACGGGGACAAAGGATATCCCCGCTTTTTCGCCTACCTCGCGCTTTTCACCTTCTTCATGCTCGTCCTGGTCATGGCCAATAACTTCCTGGTCATGTTCGTGGGCTGGGAGGGCGTCGGTCTCTGTTCCTACCTCCTGATCGGTTTCTGGTTCGAGAAAAAATCTGCAGCCGATGCCGGGGTCAAGGCCTTTGTGGTGAACCGCGTCGGCGACTTCGGTTTCGTTCTCGCCGTGCTGCTCATCTTCCTGACCTGCGGCACGCTGGACTTCTCCGAGGTCTTTGCCACGATGGGGACCTCGGTCACGGACCAGACCTACCGCCTGTTCGGCGGAGAGATCAGTGTCATCACCCTGATCGCGCTCCTGCTGTTCCTCGGGGCAACCGGCAAATCGGCGCAGCTGCCGCTTTACGTCTGGCTGCCCGATGCCATGGAGGGCCCGACGCCGGTCAGCGCCCTGATCCACGCGGCGACGATGGTCACGGCCGGAGTGTTCATGGTGGCCCGCTGTGCGCCGATCTTCTCGCTTTCCGAGACCGCAATGAACACCGTCGCGATCGTCGGCGGCCTGACCGCGGTTTTTGCAGCGACCATCGGCCTGGTGCAGAACGATATCAAACGCGTGATCGCCTATTCGACGATCAGTCAGCTCGGGTACATGTTCCTCGGTCTCGGTGTCGGCGCGTACGCGGCGGGCATCTTCCACCTCACCACGCATGCCTTTTTCAAGGGCCTCCTGTTTCTCGCCTCCGGCAGTGTCATTCATGCCCTCTCGGGCGAGCAGGACATGCGCAAGATGGGCGCGCTCAAGTCGAAGATCAAGGTCACCCATTGGGTGTTCATTATCGGGTCGCTGGCGCTCGCCGGCATCTTCCCCTTTGCGGGCTTCTTCAGCAAGGATGAGATCCTCTGGAGCGCTTACAACGCATCGTCGCTCGGACGCGCTCTCTGGGTGCTCGGCGTGGCCGGCGCGCTCATGACGGCCTTCTATTCCTTCCGCCTGATCTATCTGACGTTTTACGGAAAATCGCGCATGGACCATGACGTGGAACATCATGTTCACGAATCGCCGAAGGTGATGACCATCCCGCTCATGATTCTCGCGTTCTTCTCCTTCTTCATCGGCTGGATCGGCGCGCCGGGTGCGCTCATCCCCCACGGCAACCTGTTCGGCGAGTACCTTGCGCCGCTTTTCCCTAGTACGGAGCATGCCGCAGCCGCCGAGAGCCACTGGCTGGAGCTCGGGCTGATGGTGTTCTCGGTTGCAGTCGCCGCTGCAGGAATCCGGTTGGCCTATCTCTGGTACGTAAAGAATCCGACGCGGCCCGACCGGTGGGCCGAGAAATTCAAGGGCGCCTATACCCTGCTCCTGAATAAATACAAGGTCGACGAGATTTACAACTATATCTTCGTCGACGGCCTGGTCATCAAGCTCTCGAGGATCCTCCACAACGTGGGCGACGTGAAGATCATCGACGGGTTCATCAACGGCTTCGCCGCTGCAATCGGTAATACGAGCGAACGCGGCAAGAAACTCCAGACCGGATATCTGCAGCAGTATGCCTTCACCATGGGGCTCGGACTCGTCGTGCTGGCGGGTTTGTACTACATACTGATTAACTAAGTTCCCGGCTCCCGGCTCATCGTTCACGCCCCCAGCGGTGAACTCGATATCCTGAACCTAGAACTGAAAAAACAGAGGAGTCATTCATGCTCGAATTGAAAATGAACATGCTCGGTTATCCGCTGCTGAGTCTTATGATCTTCCTTCCCGTGCTCGGGGCGTTCCTGCTCCTGTTCGTCCGGAACGCGGCGACGGCACGCTGGATCGCGCTTGCATTCTCAATCGTTGAGCTGGGCCTTTGCCTGCCGCTCCTCATGAATTTCGACAGCTCGACGGCGAATATGCAGTTCGGGGAAAGCCTGCCCTGGATCGCTGCCTGGAACATCAATTATCGTCTCGGCATCGACGGCATCAGCATCCTCTTCGTCGCGCTGACCGCGCTCCTTACGACGGTATCCATCATGGTCTCGTGGACTGCGATACAGGACCGGGTCCGCGAGTTCATGGTCGCCATGCTCTTTCTCGAAGCGGCGGTCATCGGCGTATTTGTGGCCCTCGACCTCTTCCTCTTCTATATCTTCTGGGAAGCCATGCTGATCCCCATGTACCTCCTGATCGGCATCTGGGGAGGTCCGAACCGCCTCTATGCCGCCGTAAAGTTCTTCCTGTACACGCTCGTGGGCAGCGTTCTCATGCTTGTTGCGATCATCGCCGTGTATTTCGCCGCCGGCCGCACCTTCGATGTGCTGGCGCTCATGAACTACAAGTTCAGCTATACGTTCCAGATGGTGGCCTTCGCAGCCTTCTTCGCGGCCTTCGCGGTAAAGGTCCCCATGTTCCCGGTCCACACGTGGCTGCCCGATGCCCACGTGGAAGCTCCGACCGCCGGCAGCATCCTCCTGGCGGGCATTCTGATCAAGATGGGCGCGTACGGATTCCTCCGGTTCTCGATGCCCTTTTTCCCCGATGCGACCATCGCCTGGACGCCTGCCATCATGATTCTGTCCGTCATAGCCATCATCTACGGCGCCTACATGGCCTTTGCGCAGACCGATTTCAAGAAGCTGATCGCCTATTCGAGCGTGAGCCACATGGGATTCGTCACGCTGGGCCTGTTCGCTCTGAACAGCCAGGGGCTCGAGGGCGGGATCCTGCAGATGCTGAACCACGGCGTTTCGACGGGAGCGCTGTTCCTTGCCGTCGGCGTGATCTACGAGCGGACCCATACCCGGCTGATCGCTGATTACGGCGGCATCGCGGCCCGCGTGCCGGTCTATGCCACGTTCCTTCTGGTGATCACCCTGTCCTCGATCGGCCTTCCGGGGACGAACGGGTTCATCGGCGAGTTCACGATCCTGCTCGGCGCCTTTCTGCATTACAAGCCCTTTGCTGTCATTGCGTCCCTCGGCATCATCCTCGGCGCGGGCTACATGCTCTGGCTGTATCAGCGGATCGCCTTCGGCAAGATTACGAATCCCCATAACGAGCACCTTGCAGACATGAACCTGCGCGAGGCAGCTGCCGCGCTTCCCCTGGTCGTGCTGGTTTTTGTGGTCGGTCTATACCCGAACTCGGCATTCAATGTCATGCATGCCTCCGTTTCCAACCTGATCCAGCACATGCATGCAAAGGTCCAGGCGGCGCCGGCCGTCGCACAGACGGTCAATACGCTCATAGGAAACTAATGTAAGGAGAACCAGATGCCCAGCATGTATCAGCAGTTCCTGCAAACGCTTGCCCCGATCGCGCCGGAAGTCGTTATGATTTCCGTAGCCCTCTGCGTGCTCATCCTCGACCTCCTGGTGCCGAAGGCGTACAAGCATGTTCTCGGATGGTTCAGTCTGGCCGGCATCGTCCTTGCGGCGGTTGCCACCTACAATCTCATGAACGTCAGCGGCTTGTTTTTCGGGGGAACGCTCTATGTCGATCCTTTTGCCACGTACTTCAAGTTCGTTTTCTACGTTGCCTGCGGCCTCGGCATCCTGGTGTCGATCAATTACTTGAAGGTAGAGGACATCAACCGCGGGGAATACTACGCCCTGATGCTCTTCGCCACGACGGGCATGATGCTCATGGCGTCGGCGGGAGATCTGATCACCTTGTACCTGGGCCTCGAACTCATGGCCCTCTCCATTTACGTCCTCGCCGGCTTCATGCGGCGGAGCAACCGTTCGAACGAGGCGGCGATCAAGTACCTGGTGCTCGGAGCGTTCTCTTCGGGCATCATGATCTACGGCATGTCGCTCCTCTATGGCCTCTCCGGTACGACGAATCTCGAAGAGATCATGAAGTTCCTCCGCACCGCGGACCTCACGAACCCGGTCATCTTTCTCGCGATGATCATGCTGGTCGTGAGCTTCGGGTTCAAAGTGGCGGCCGTGCCGTTTCACATGTGGGTGCCTGACGTGTATGAGGGCGCGCCCACGTCGGTAACCGCTTTCATGTCGGCCGGCCCCAAGGTTGCGGGCTTCGCCGTCCTGCTCCGCGTCTTCCTGTACACCCTGGCGCCCCTGCACGAGCACTCCACGGCGATCCTCGCCGGTCTTGCCGTCCTTACCATGGCCGTGGGCAACATCATGGCCCTGTCCCAGACCAACATCAAACGCATGCTTGCCTACTCATCTATAGCCCATGCCGGCTACGCCCTGGTGGGCCTCGCCGCGGGAGGACCGGAAGGGGCCGCGAGCGTCATGCTGTACGTCTGCATCTACGCCCTCATGAATATGGGCGCCTTCGGCATCGTGATCATGCTCAGGAAAGCAGGGGAACGGGGCGAGGAAATCGCCGATTTCGCGGGGCTGGGCAAAATCAACAAAACAGCGGCGTTTCTCATGCTTATCTTCATGTTCTCGCTGACCGGCATCCCGCCGTTGGCCGGGTTCGTCGGCAAGTTCTATATTTTCAAGTCCGCAATAGAGGCCGGCCTCGTGTGGCTTGCCATTGCCGGCGTGCTTTTTTCGGCCATCAGCGCTTACTTCTACCTCCGGGTCGTCATGGTCATGTATATGAGCGAGCCGAAGGAGGCCATCGAGCTCACCACCTCGCCGTCGCTTGCGCTTGCGCTCGCCATATCGGTGACCGCGGTGATCGTCATCGGCGTGTTTCCCGCCGACCTCCTGAACTACGCGCGCGCTTCAATCACCGGCGTTATGTAGCCGCTAACGAGAACCGTTCAGAAACAAGCAGCCCGCCTTTCTTCAGCGTGGACGTGATCATCAAGTATGCCATCATATGCGCGGCGCTTGCAGTGTGCGCGGGCATTGCGGTCCACGGGACCGCTGCTGCCGAGCCTGCTGCCCCCCCGGGGCCGAACTGTCCCGCAGCCGACGGGCAGCTGCGGCCCGCCGCACAGAGCAGCCAGGCGGAACAGACGACCTTTCTTCCCACGGGAGATCTTTTCTACCCCCTCATTGCCGACCCCAAGGAACCGCGGTTCTACGTCAGTTACCGCATATCCAGATACCGCTCCGATACCTTCTATACCGCGGCAGGCGGCTTCGGAGAGCTGTTCGGCCTTTACCGCCACAATAATACCGCCGGAGGATACAGCTGGCAGTCGGACTTCGGCGGAGCCATCCATGCCCAGTTCAATCTTCATTCGCCTTCCTTTGACCTGGTGAATTCCGACTATATCATCGGTTTTCCCGTCAGCTTCCGCAAGGACAACGAGTCCTACCGGGTCGTCCTTTACCACCAGAGTTCCCATCTCGGCGACGAATTCCTGCTGCATAATAATATTCAGCGGGTCGAGTTTTCCTTCGAGGCCATCGAAGCGCTGAGATCGCAGGAATGGCGGAACTGGCGCCTCTATTACGGGGGAGACTACATCATCCATCAGGGGCCGACCAACATAAGACCGATGACAATCCATACCGGTATGGAATACTACGGCTCCGGGCCTGCCCTGGGGAGGGGAAGAGTGGTCGCCGGGCTGGACCTGAAGCTCGAAGAGCAGCACAACTGGAGCGTCAACTCTTCTCTCAAGGCCGGACTTCAGTTTGACAGCTCGGCGGGCAACGGACGCTATATCCGCGTTCTCGCCGAACACTACCAGGGCTTTACGCCCTACGGTCAGTTTTACAACGATAGAATCTCCTATCTCGGGGCCGGTATCTACCTCGGATTTGAATAGCAGCTGAACACGCTGTGCGTTGACTGCGGCCCCTTCGCCCATCCCCTCCGGCAATAAAATTTCACCCTGATAATGGACTCCATGCAGGATCAACAGGATCACTTGGGCGCTCTATGGATCCTTACTTATAACCGGTCCGGCGGGGTCGTGGTATACTCATAGCGATGAGACAAAGCTACCTATTAAAAGAATACGGCTCCTGGAGCGTCCTCGCAGCGTCCTTTCTTATCGGCGTCCTGGTCTGCCGCACATTTTCGTGGGCGCTGGTGCCGCTTTATATCGCCCTGAGCTTGCTCGTCAATTCCAAACTGGCGTTCACGGCGTGGGTCAGGAAAAGGGATCAAAAAAAGGCATTCTTCCAGCTTCTGGGCCAGGTCATTGCCGCATCGCTCCTCCTGATCGGCGTTTTCGGGGATGACATCCCCAGGCTTCTCCCCCTGCTCATCATTCCCGCCGCCTACCTGCTGGCCAGTGTGTACGCGGGAGAGCATTCCCTCGTGACGGAATGGATCGGATTCTGTCTCCTGAGCCTGGCGGCGGTGCTGGCGAAATTCGAGCTCACCGGCGGGCTCGATGTGAGACTGTTCGTGGGCGTGGTTTTCTACTTCACCGCAGGCGTGTTCAAGATCAAAGCCCTGCTCTTCAAAACGACAGGGCATCGAATTCTGACCTTACTTGCAGTTCTCGTGAGCGCCGCAGCGTACCGCGGCATGCACCTCCCTCTGATCATTCTCCTGCCGCTCCTGGACAACATCGCTGTCGCCGTCACCCTATACCAGGTCAGGCTCCGGACTACGGGTTGGATCGAACTCGCCAAAAGCCTGGTATTCCTCATCCTGTTCGACCTTTACTACTAAAGACGCCCGTCGTCGGGCCCTGTCGTGCCGGTACGCCTCTTTTGGCAGCACTGAGTGGTAAAATATACATACGGAGGCGTTCCCATGACAGTGAAGGACACTGAAGCGCGTCTGACGGCGAATGCCCTCACCGTACTTACACGGCGGTATCTTGAAAAAGACGAGCTCGGCAAGGTGGTGGAGTCGCCCGACGAGATGTTCCGCCGGGTGGCCCGCAATGTAGCCTCGGCAGACCACCAGTACCATGGAGCCGCCGGACGACCTTCACCGGAGGAGGAGTTTTTTGAAGCTCTGGCGAACCTGGAGTTCCTGCCCAACTCGCCGACCCTCATGAACGCAGGCCGGCCTCTCCAGCAGCTGGCGGCCTGTTTTGTCCTGCCTATCGAGGACTCATTGGAATCTATTTTTGAAAGCGTCAAGAACACGGCACTGATCCATCAGAGCGGCGGCGGGACGGGCTTTTCCTTCAGCAGGCTGCGGCCCCGGGATGATACCGTGCGGACCACGGGAGGAGCGGCCAGCGGCCCGGTCTCGTTCATGCGTGTTTTCAACATGGCGACCGAGGTGATAAAGCAGGGCGGCGCGAGGCGGGGCGCAAACATGGGGATTCTGCGCGTTGACCACCCGGACATTCTTGAGTTCATTTCCGCGAAAAAAGACAATAAGGAACTGGCCAACTTTAATATATCCGTGGCAATCGACGAAGGCTTCATTGAAGCCGTGGAAGCGGACGGCGCGATCTCTCTCATAAACCCGCGGACGCGGAAGGCCGTAAGAACGATCAGAGCCCGCGAGGTGTTCGACCGGATCGTCGAGCTTGCCTGGCAGACCGGCGACCCCGGGGTGGTGTTTCTGGACAGGATCAACCGCGACAATCCGACGCCGCAGCTCGGGGAGATGGAAAGCACGAATCCCTGCGGCGAGCAGCCCCTCCTTCCGTACGAGCCGTGCAATCTGGGGTCCATCAATCTGGGGCTCATGATTAGGGATCGCGGCGGCTCGCTGGAAATCGACTGGGACAAGCTGGGACGGACCATCGCGACGGCGGTGCACTTCCTGGACAACGTCATCGACGTCAGCCGCTACCCTTTCGATGAGATCGACCGCATGGCCAAGGGCAACAGGAAGATCGGGCTCGGCGTCATGGGTTTCGCCGACCTGCTGGTCCGCCTGGGCATTCCCTACGACTCCGAGGAGGCTTTACAGACCGGTGAGGCAGTCATGCGCTTTGTCCGCGAGCGGGGAAGGGAGCGGTCCGCCGAGCTTGCGCGGGAGCGCGGAGTTTTCCCGAATTTTGCGGGAAGCAGATACGACGCGCCGGGAGGGCCGAGGCTCCGGAATGCGACCGTCACGACCGTGGCGCCCACGGGGACGCTGTCGATCATTGCCGGATGCTCGAGCGGGATCGAACCTCATTTTGCACTGTTCTTTACGAGGCACGTACTTGGGGACGTGGAGCTTCCGGAGGTCAACGGGGATTTCCTCGATACGGCGAAGCAGAGAGGATTCTACAGCAGCTCGCTTCAGATGCGTCTCATGGCAGGCGAGTCCATCCAGCGGATGACTGATGTGCCGGACGACGTCAAACGTCTCTACGTGACGGCTTTTGATATCGCGCCGGAGTGGCATGTGCGGATGCAGGCGGCCTTCCAGCGCCACACGGACAATGCGGTGTCGAAGACCATCAATTTTCCTCCGCAGGCGACCCAGGAGGACGTGCGTCGGGCTTTTTTTCTTGCTTATCGCGAAGGCGTGAAGGGCATCACGATTTTCCGGAGTGGAAGCAAGAGCAGTCAGGTGCTTACCTGCGCAGACCCCCTCTATTGCTGACGCGGGCTGCCGCGGGAAACGACGGGAGCCGACCGGAAAGAGAGCAGGATCATGAATATCGTTATCGGTGCGGACCATGGCGGTTATGAGCTCAAGGGCGTGCTCGTAGCCTCGCTGACGGGACGGGGATACATCGTGAGGGATGTGGGAACCTACAGCAGCGAACCGGCAGACTATCCCGATTTCGCCCGCGCCGTGGCTGATGCCGTGATCGACGGCAGGGCAGACCGGGGAATTCTCCTCTGCGGAAGCGGCGTGGGCGCCTGTATTGCGGCGAATAAATTTCCCGGGGTCCGCGCCGCGATCTGCCATGATACGTTCTCCGCGCACCAGGGCGTGGAGGACGACGACATGAACGTGCTCTGCCTGGGCGCACGGGTCATCGGTCCGGAGCTCGCCAAGGAAATAACGCAGGTGTTTCTCAGCGCCTCTTTTTCCGGAGAGGAAAGGCACGTGCGGCGCCTGAATAAAGTAAAGAAGATCGAACAGGAAGCGGCGAAGCTGGGATGAAAGGAAACAATTGCGGAATGCGGATTGCGGAATGCGGAATGCGGAATGGAAACCGAAAAAAAACGGGTGATGACCACGAATTGCACGAATTATCACGAATTGGGGGGAAGATTTTCAGTTAAGCTTTAATTGCGCTTTGTGTTGTGGAAGTGATGATAACAATATTACTTGCGATGTAAAAAGTCGTCATTCCGGCTTGTCCGGAATCGTAGTGCGGAACAGCATCTCGAAACATCTCTGCGCCTTCAGCTATACCGGGGGATGAAGCAAGAGAAGTGCGGAATTGGAATGCGGAATGGAAACCCGCGAGTCAGGCCACACCTCTTCGCGGTGGAATATTATAGTACGTCTGATGTATCTAAGGAGACAGGGATGAAACTCGGTTATATCGGTCTGGGCAAGATGGGATTCAACATGGTCGAACGGCTTCTGGAGAAGGGGCATCAGGTTGTGGTATTCGACCGGGGCCGGGAGGCCGTGGAGGCGCTGTCGAAAAAAGGAGCTCTGGCTGCGGCATCCGTTGCGGCGCTGGCGCAGTCCCTGGAAGCCCCTCGTCTGGTCTGGATAATGGTCCCGCACACGGCCGTTGATGCGGTGCTGGCTGACCTGGCGCCGCACCTCGCAAAGGGAGACACGGTCATCGACGGCGGAAATTCGCCCTATAAGGAATCGATCCGCCGGGCAGGGGAACTCAAGGGGAAAGGGCTTGAATTTCTCGATGTCGGCGTAAGCGGCGGGCCCGAGGGCGCGCGGCGCGGAGCGTGCATCATGGCCGGCGGGAAGAAGGCTGCCTACAGCCGCTGCGAGGGCCTGTTCCGTGATCTTGCGACGGAAGGGGGCTACGGATATATGGGCCTGCACGGGGCCGGACATTTCGTCAAGATGGTACATAACGGCATTGAATACGGAATGATGCAGGCGTTGGCAGAAGGTTTTGCAGTCATGAAGGCATCAGGTTTCGACCTCGATCTCTCCGCCATCGCCGAGCTCTACAATCACCGGAGCGTGATCGAGTCGCGTCTCGTGGGATGGCTCAAGAACGCCTATGAGCAGTACGGGAAGGACTTGAGCGGCATTTCAGGGTCCGCGGCGCAGAGCGGCGAGGGCCGGTGGACGGTGGATGCGGCGAGAGAGCTTGGGATCCCGGCGCCGATCATCGAGGGGGCACTGGATTTCCGGATCTCGTCGCAGAAAAACCCGAGCTATACGGGCAAAATCATTTCTGCGCTGCGCAATCAGTTCGGGGGCCATGAGGTCGGGGGCCGGGAAGGGTAAGAAGTAATGGTTTTGAATTCGGAATGCGAAATGAAGACAAGGGGCACGCAGGAATGCGTGGTGCCCGGAGCTTGAAACTGAGACTTGAAACTTGAGCCTAGAAACAGCCTTCGGGGCCTTTGAATTTACAAGGAGGCGAGCGTATGAAACCGAAGAATCTGAAAACGAGAATATTTCTCGATGGAGGCGATCCGAACGAAACAAAGACGATCAAGGAACTGCTCGGGTTTCTCGACGGGCAGACTACGAATCCGACCTTGATCGCAAAGAATCCCGAAGCGCGAAAACGTCTGGAAGCGGGCGGCAGGTTCAGCGCTGAAGAGATTCTTGCTTTTTACCGCGAAGTCGTCACCTCAATCTCCGCACTGATCCCCGGGGGATCGGTGTCCGTGGAGGTCTACTCGGACGCAGCATCGCGGGCTGAAACCATGCTCCGGCAGGGAAAGGAGATGTTCTCCTGGATCGCGAATGCTCACGTGAAATTCCCGACGACGCGGGAGGGCTTGAACGCGGCGGAGCAGGCCGTGCAGGCAGGCATGCGGGTGAACCTGACGCTCTGTTTCTCCCAGGAGCAGGCCGCTGCAGTGTATGCAGCAACGCGGGGCGCGCGAAAAGGCCAGGTCTACGTTTCTCCCTTTGTCGGCAGGCTCGATGATCGGGGAGAAGAGGGCATGGACCTGATCGCCCATATTCTCGAGATGTACGCGGCCGGAGACGGGCACGTCGAGGTCCTTACCGCGAGCGTGCGCAGCCTCGACCATATGCTCTATGCCCTCAGGCTGGGGTCGGACATCATTACCGCACCCTATGAGGTCCTGAAAACATGGAGCGAGGCCGGCATGCCGGTTCCCCGTGAAGATTACCACTACGAGAGCAGGGGCCTCAGGCCGATCGCGTACCGGCATATCGACCTCGGCAAACCCTGGCAAGACTACGATATTCACCATGAGCTCACGAAGAAGGGCATGGAGAAATTCTCCGCGGACTGGAATGCCCTGATCAGCGAGCCGAAAGCGAGGGTCTATGGAGCAGCATGATAAACAAGGCGGTGAAGCGGTGCTGGAGCGGAGCTCCCCGGAAGAGCCTGAGTACCGGACCATCGGGAACTGCGACATGGAGATTCCGCGTTCTGCGGGCATCGTCATTTTCGGCGCATCGGGGGACCTCACGAAAAGAAAGCTCCTTCCCTCCCTGTACCGGCTCTTCAAGAACCGTATCCTGCCCGGACACTTCTTCATCCTTGGCACGAGCCGGATCGAGATGACCCCGGAGCAGTTTCGGACCGCCATGGAGGAGGCGGTGAAGATCGCCCTGCCGCGTGACTTCGACCCCAAGGCCTGGGACGCTTTCGCCCCCCAGCTGTACTACTCCACCTTCGACTACGGCAACCGGAATTCCTATGTTCGGGACCTCCGGGACCGGCTCCCGGAGCTGGAGAAGAAGCATCAGACCGGCGGAAACCGCCTCTTCTACCTCGCCATCCCGCCCACGGTATTCGAGGATGTGATCCACAATCTCGGCGCCACAGGACTGGCAAGCGAGGAAAAAGGCCGGAGCCAGGTGGTCGTGGAAAAGCCCTTCGGCAGCGATCTCGCATCGGCCCGTAAGCTGAATGCGCTCATGCATACCTACTACAAGGAAAGTCAGATCTACCGCATCGATCATTATCTTGCGAAGGAAACGGTCCAGAACATCCTGATGTTCCGCTTCGCAAACTCGATCTTCGAGCCCCTCTGGAACAGGCGCTACATCGACCACGTGCAGATCACAGCCGCCGAGACCCTCGGCATCGAGCACCGCGCCGGCTACTACGAGGATGCCGGTGTGATCCGCGACATGTTCCAGAACCACATGTTTCAGCTGCTCGCGCTCACGGCCATGGAGCCGCCGGCAGGTTTCGAGGCGGACCGGGTGCGGGATGAAAAGATCAAGGTGTTCCGCTCCATCCGCCCCTTCCCCGCGGACAAGCTGGACGAATTCATCGCCGTGGGCCAGTACGACCGCGGTGCCATCCAGGGCGCGTCCGTGCCGGGCTACCGCGAGGAGCAGGGTGTATCGTCCCAATCAAAGACCCCCACGTTCGCGGCCATGAAAATATTGATCGACAACTGGCGCTGGAACGGCGTGCCCTTTTATCTTCGTTCGGGCAAGCGGCTTCCCCGTCGCATAACCGAGATCTCGATCCACTACCGCCAGGTCCCGCACTTCCTCTTTCCTCCTACGGTAGAGGGACCCATCGAGCCCAACGTCCTAGTGCTCAGGGTGCAGCCCGACGACGGAATGAGCCTCATTTTCCAGGCAAAGCTGCCGGGTACGAAGGTCTGCCTGGCTCCCGTGGTAATGGACTACTCCTATCCGCGGGACGTGGAGCTCGATGCCTACGAATGGGTGCTCCTGGACTGCATGCAGGGCGACCATATGCTCTTCACCCGCGAGGATGATGTGGAGCGGTCCTGGGCGATCCTCTCGCCGGCGATCGAGAAACTCGATGCCTCGCTCACGGCAGCAACCATTCCCCGTTATGCCGCCGGCACTGCCGGGCCTTCGGTTGCGCAGCAGCTGATCGGGCGGGACGGCCGGTCCTGGAGACAGCTGTGAGGAAGGATGAACATCCCGCGGTGCGCGTCTACGACAGCATCGAGGACCTGAGCAGCGCGGCTGCCGATGTTGTCGTTTCCTGCTCGGAGCAGAAGGACAAACCAGCGCGTGGAGTCGCCGTTGCGCTGTCCGGCGGAACGACGCCGAAACGGCTTTTCAGCATCCTTGCTGCGGACCCCTACCGCGCACGCATCGACTGGTCCTCGCTTCACCTTTTTTGGACCGATGAGCGGTGCGTGCCCCCTGGCGACCGGAACAGCAATTTCGGGATGCTGAAGAGAACGCTGCTCGACGAGGTCATGATCCCGGAAGGAAACATACACCGGATCCGCGGAGAAGCGGACCCGGAAGCAGCGGCCCGGGAGTACGAGGTGTCCCTGTCTTCCTATTTCGGCAAGGGAAGCTACCCCGTGTTCGATCTCGTCCTTCTCGGCGCTGGCGCAGACGGTCATACAGCGTCCCTGTTTCCCGGATCGCCGGCACTGCGCGAACGAACGCGGCTTGCCGTTCCCGTCTTCCGTGAACCGCCGGACCTGAACCGTGTGTCATTGACGCTCCCGGTCCTGAACCATGCGGCAAAGGTCCTGTACCTCCTCTCGGGCAGCGCAAAGGCGGCTGTGCTGCACGAGATCCTCGAAGACGGCAATCCGAAACGCTGTCCTGCCGGGCTCGTAAAGCCGGAGCGCGGCACGGTCACGTGGATGATCGATCGCGAAGCCGCAGCTCTGCTTACACGACGGCCTGTCGCCCATCCCTGAGAATCAAGTCCTGCGCGGTGAGTATCTGCGACTGTCGTCCGGCACTGCCGGAATATGCTATGCTTTATTTTATGCGGAGCGAAGGGAGGTGAGAACCGGATGAAGAAGAATGTGAGCAGGGAGGTCCTTCTCAAGGAAGCCGCATATTGGAAGGCCCTGAAAGAGCGGGCCAAATCGAGCCCCGGCCTGTTTTGTCACAAATGAAAAGGCTGAAAGACCTGATGTTGCTGGTCAGCAACACAAACGAGCCCGGCGGCCAGACCGGGTGAGGACGCCTGCTTCCTATGCAGGGCGCTCCGGCCTGTGCCGTCGTAACTTTTCCGGAATCGCATTAACTGCCATCAATCATGCTTACTAACCGTCATAACGGTCAGCCAGACCACAAGCCCTTTGATTTCTTTTTTCAGTGGCATCTCACCGAACGCTGCAACCTCTGGTGCCGGCACTGCTACCAGGGCGAGCGCGGCATCGACGAGATGTCCCTTTCGGAAATCCGGAAAGCCCTGCATGAGGCCGCGGACCTGGTCGATGCATGGTCCGAGACCTACGATATGGCTTTTACCCGAAGCATAAATGTAACGGGAGGAGAGCCGTTCCTGCGGCACGATCTGTTCGACATTCTCGCGGAGATCAAAAACACCGGATTCGACGTGTTCCTCCTGACCAACGGGACGCTCGTGGACCAGGTGCGCGCCCGGAAGCTCGCGGACCTCGGCGTCAAGGGCGTGCAGGTGAGTATCGAAGGTCCGGAAGATGTTCACGACTCCATCCGTGGTGGGGGAAGCTTTTCCGCTGCCGCAGCGGGGATCGAGCGGCTCGTCGACGCGGGCCTCGCCGTGACCCTCAATATCACACTCTCGAGCCTGAACGCGGACCAGGCGAAAAAAGTCGTGGCCTTCGGCTCCCATGCCGGCGTGCAGCGCATCGGGTTCTCCCGCCTGGTTCCCTCGGGAAAGGGACGGACGCTGATGTCCTGCATGCTCGACCGTGAGCCGCTCCGGGAGCTGTACCAGTCGCTCCTGTCCCTGGAGATCGTCAACCTCGATATTACTACCGGCGATCCCGTCGCGGCGCAGATGAAGATCGCCGCGAACGGAGACGCGGGCGCGACGGCGGTAAGCGGCTGCGCAGCCGGTGTGTCGGGGCTGACCATTCAACCGAACGGCAACGTGCTGCCCTGCAGACGGCTTCCCCTTTCGCTCGGCAATGTCAGGCGCGATTCCCTGCGGGAGGTCTGGGCCGCCTCTCCCGTGCTCGAGGCGCTCAGGGACCGGAAGAGATACACGGGGAAATGCGGGAGCTGCAGCCGCTGGGCGCTCTGCAGGGGCTGCAGGGCGATCGCTTATGCCTATTCCCGCGCTCAAGGCGGAGAGGACTTTCTTGCCGACGACCCGCAGTGTTTCATGGGGTAAAGCAGCGGTCAGCTTGTGTCAAAGCATAGATCGATGCAAGCAGTAAAAAATCAGGAGTTTTGTCTCTTCTTGGTTCAAGCTGAAAGCTGACGGCTGGCCGCTGACAGCAGCTCTTGAAAGGAAGGTGCACCATGGACGCACTCGAGGCGATATTTACGCGACGCAGCATACGGCTCTACGCGGCAAAGCAGGTGTCCCCTGACGCCGTCAACGACGTCCTGAAAGCCGCGATGAGCGCGCCGTCAGCGGGCAATGAGCGGCCGTGGCATTTCATTGTCCTTTCCGATCCCGCGATCTTCGGCAAGATTATGGAATTCCATCCCTACTCGGCGATGCTGAAGCATGCCCGGGTCGCCATTCTCGTCTGCGGCGATACGGCCCTGGAACGTTACGCCGGTCACTGGGTGCTCGATTGTGCGGCGGCAACGGAGAACATGCTGCTCGCGGCCCATGCAAAGGGCCTGGGCGCGGTGTGGTGCGGTGTCTACCCGACCGATGACCGTGTCGCGAACTTTCGCAAGCTTTTTTGCTGCCGGAAACCGTTGTTCCCTTTTCCCTAGTCCCGCTGGGTTTTCCCGAGGAAACCAGGACTGCGACTGACCGATTTGATGCCTCGCGGGTGCATGAAAATCGATGGTAGAGTTCAAAAGCTGACGCTGCTTTTACTGACCGCTGCTTTTTTGTATCGCAGGTATGCATCAACGAAAGCGAACAGATGCGGCCCTGTTTCCCGTTGACAAAGGTTGACAAGGGAGGAGGCCTATGATATTTTAAAGACGGGAATAAGCATGCTCATGTGCGTATTTTTGCGGATGAAAAAATGATGGAATCACAGAGGAGGAGCTCATGAAACGCATCTTTCGTATGAATGTTCCGATCATTTTATTGTTAAGTGTCTTTGTTCTCTGGGGATGTCCCAAGAAGGCTGAAGTGACCACCGCTCCCGAGACGCCCGCCGAGACCGCGCCTGCGAAGGAAGAACCGAAAGCCGAGCAGCCGGCAGCGCCTGCGCCGGAAGCGGCCAAGCCCGCTGAAGAGGTGAAGGAACAGGCCCCGGCCGCCCAGGCAGGCCTGCAGCCGATTTATTTCGATTTCGACAAATCCTTTGTCCGCGACGATGCCAAGGCGGTCATGAAGGCGAATGCCGACTGGCTCAAGGCCAATCCCAAGGCCAAGGTCAAGATCGAGGGAAACTGTGACGAACGCGGCACGATAGAGTACAACCAGGCCCTCGGCCAGCGTCGCGCAGCGAGCGCCAAGAAGTACCTCACCGACCTGGGCATATCGGGCAAGCGTATTTCGCTCATCAGCTACGGCAAGGAAAAGCCCGTCTGCACACAAGGCACGGAGGATTGCTGGCAGAAGAACCGGCGTAACGATTTCGTTGCTGCCGAGTAGCCGACGTCCGGAGCGGGAAAAGCGGGCCGTGCTCCTACGGTCCCCGTAATCCCGTTCCGGCAGCTTTTTATCTTCCCTCTGCGCGAAAGGTCCCCATGACGATCAGCCGCTCAATTGCTGTTTTCGCTGTCCTGTTTCTGGTCTCGGCATGCGCGCCGCAGGCCGAGTTGGTCAAGACGAGATCTGACATGACCGGCCTGCGCGACGACGTGAATACGACGAAACAGCGAGTCCAGGATATTCAGAAGCGCCTGGACAAGGACGTGCAGGCGCTCCAGAAGCATGTCGACAGCCTCGACGCGAACCTCAAGGGAACGGTCGATGTGCAGAAGGTCATGGCGGACTACGGGGCAAAATCCGACCAGCTGCTGACCGATATCCAGCTGCTCCAAGGCAAGCTCGAAGAGAATAACTATCGGATCGCCGAGCTTGCGCAGAAGGTCGACGACCGCGGGGTCAAGGTTGTCGAGCTCACCGCGCGGGTCGAAGCACTCGAGCAGAAACTGAAGCAGGCCGGCGCTGCAGCGGGCGCAGTCTCGGGACAGACCGGATCGGCGGCTTTCGAGAAACAAGCGCCTCCCAAAACCATCGAACCCTCAGACGCCTATCGCCAGGCGAAGAGTGATTACGACGCGGGCAACTTCGATCTTGCGCTCGCAGGGTTCCAGAATTATATCACTCAGTTCCCCGAAGCCAGCCAGGCGGCCATGGCGCAGTACTGGATCGGAGAATGTTATTATTCCAAGAATGATTTCAAAAAAGCCGTCGACGCTTTCAGCAAAGTCATCAAGACCTATCCCCGGAGCGACAAGGTCGCAGGAGCCAAGCTTAAAATAGGACTTTCCTACCTGGGCGAAAAGAACTCAGCCAAAGCAAAAGAGTATTTTCACAAGGTGATCAAGGAGCATCCGGGAACGAACGAAGCTGAAATCGCCAAAGGTAGGCTCGCCAAGATGGGAAAGTAGCCGCCGGGTTTAACCATTCCTTCCCTCGATCGCCTCCCGGAGATGCACACAAAAAACTCAAGATTTTAAACGAAGAGAGCGATCCTGCGTTGAAAAAACCTGCTTTGTTTTTCTGTCTTTCTTGGTCGGTGTTGATTTGCAGCATCTCCCTGTCATTTTCATTGCGGTGCATTTAGACCGCCGCTTTTAGAGCGCATTCAGGATAAAGCATATGTCTTCTGACTCTACATCTGGCCGGTTTATCGACTTGATGTCAGACAAGATGCTCCCTCTGTCTCCGTATGGTCATTTGCAGCCCCGATCCCTTCCGCAGCGATATTCGTCACTCCTTCATAGGGCGAAATCAAAGGTCGACATCGTTGATTCTGTTTGTAATCATCCTGATAAAAAACAGGCAGTCGCTCGGAGATAAGGAAATGCCGTTATCACTGCTCGAAATGACTGTTTTAAACTGTGGTACTGGCAAGCTGGAGACAGGTTCGGGAGTGGTGGGGATTGGCGCATCACCTGCAGTGCCGTGTATAATGAAGAAAGGGAGAGAAAAAACTAATTGCGGAGTGCGGAATCAATAACGCAAGGGTCCAGTGGCAATGGGCAAGTAGCAAGCCGTCATAATTTTGAATTTGTAATTACGCAACACATTGCACACGAGCGATATCCTCAGGCTCCCGAGGGCGCTCTTTTGCTAATACCGTTTTCAGAGGCCACTTTTTCTAGCTATCTGTATAAGTCCTACGGGATCGCGTAGGAAGCTTTGGACTGGACTTGGGGTTCCCTTTGACAGGATGACGCATGGAAGTGCCGAAAGCGCGATCTGTTCTATGAGCACAAAGGGGTGGGATCGCGCCCGGCACAGGGGTCACAACAATGAGGCATTTTGCAGCCGCTGCTCTCATAATGTTCGTATTTGTACTCGTAGTACCCTGGCCGAAGAATTCGCACGCCGTTCCCGCGTTTCCCGGAGTCCGCGAGCTGTCACAGCCCGACGGAACAACGTTTTGCGCCGTGCTCTGGGGCGACGAACGCATGCACGGTTGGGAGACTGCCGACGGCTATACAATCGTGCGTGAAGAAAAGAGCGGGTACTGGAACTACGCTGTGCATGCAAAAGACGGCAGCCTGAAGAGCTCGGGAAGCAGGGTCGCGATCGATCCGCTGCCTAAAGGAATTAAAAAGCGTTTGCGCGTGACAGGGGAATCGCTGAAGCGTCTGCCTGAACTAAGGCTGCAAAACAGAGAGCCGCAGTAACAGAGGTCTCAGGGAGAGTGCCAGGCGATCGAGTAGAGGAATCGAGTTGACAAACGAACGACTGATCACTAACAGCTGCCTTTTTAAACAGAGCCCCCTCCCCTTGTATTTCCGCCACGATTAGAGTATATTTCGGACAGTGTTGGCTATCAGCACTCAGCTTGCAACGAATCACAGTCAAACAAAAGGCTCTCCAGATGTGGAATGCAAAAATGAAGAATGCCAGCAATCCCGCTTCGGCTTTCAGCGCAGGTTAATGAACCAAGCTAGTCAGCTGACATAGACCGCTGAATTTTGACTTCTAAGGAATTCCTCATGAAAATATTGATCACCGGCGGCGCAGGGTATATCGGCAGCCACGTGGTTAAGGCCTTGGGCGAGAAGGGCCACGAGCTTGTCATCTACGATAACCTCTCTTCCGGCAACCGGGAGGCGGTGCTGCATGGCACACTGGTGGTCGGTGATCTGGCGGACCGAGGCCTGCTCGACAGCACCATCGCTGGGTTCGGACCCGAGGCAGTGATCCATTTTGCCGCCTTCATCGTGGTCCCCGAAAGCGTGCGGGACCCGCTCAAGTATTATCACAACAACACCGCCAATGCCATGAACCTGATCGACGCCTGTACCCGGCATCGGGTGCCGGGCTTCATCTTCTCGTCGACTGCGGCAGTTTACGGCATACCACAGACCGGCACCGTGGATGAATCTACGCCGCTCAGCCCGATCAATCCCTACGGTCATTCCAAGATGATGGTCGAGCAGATTCTGAAGGACGCGGCAGCGGCGTTTCCTGCTTTCCGGTACGTGTCGCTGCGATATTTTAACGTGGCGGGAGCGGACGGGAAGAACCGCATCGGCCAGGCTTATAAAGAATCCACCCATCTCATCACGCGGGCGCTCAAGACCGCGAAGGGGGAGTTTCCGCGGCTCGAGATCTTCGGTACCGACTATCCGACTCCTGACGGGACCTGCGTCCGTGACTACATCCATGTTGATGATCTTGCCGAGGCACATGTGATCGCCTGCGAGCATCTTGCGAAGGGCGGCAAGAGCGATGTGTTCAACTGCGGCTACGGCCACGGGTACAGTGTGCGCGAGGTCGTGGCAACGACAAAACGGATTACGGGGATCGATTTCCCGGTTGTCGAGGCTCGAAGGCGTGAGGGAGATCCACCCGCCCTTGTAGCGCAGACCAGGAAGATCAGCGCGGTCCTGGGCTGGACGCCGATGTACGATGATCTCGAGTACATCATACGCACGTCCTGGGAATGGGAAAAGGGGAGGAAATTCGCGAAATGACAGTGTTACGCACTGCGGGATGAGGAATGCGGAATGAAGCAAACGTACAAGCTGGCAAGCCGACAAGCTGGTTGGCATGTAAGCTGAACAGCTCGTAAGCTTCGCCTGTTAGCTGGTTCTCGTAATCCACAATTCAGAATGGCCTCCTGCCCGATTCCATCTACCCTGAAAATACCCCGCCCGGGTGATTTACATTCTGCTATATTTACGGTATCAATAACTATACTCTGATCCTGCTGCAATATGGATGCAGGCGAATCCTCCCTATAATCGTGCGGTTACCCCCCCGCGATACGGCCGTATCGGGCACAAGCCGGTACGGCCGGTTGTTTTTTCCGCAGTAAAATCAGCAGCCAGCGGTCAGCGTTCGGCTTAAAACTCAAAGATTCTAAAGCCTCGGTTTGTCCGACTGCCAGTACGTATTTTCATTACCCATTCCGAATTCCGCATTTATCCATTTCCCTTGTTTTTTGAATCTGTTCGCTGCAAGCTGACGGATGCATGCCGCCCACTGACAGCTGGATTTTCTGGTAAAATTATCTTCGAAAGCTGATTCAAACACCCTCCTGCTGTCTCAAATACTACAGAGAGTAAAGCAGAGGCTTCAGCATGATAAAGGTGGACTGCAGCCTTGTCTACAAGTAATTGAATTTATGTCGTATTATTTTGCTCTCCCCATGGCCCGGACTTTGCAAAATACGGCGAGGAGGCCCTGAAGATGAGAACAATCCTGAATTCTGCCGTGATAGCTCTATTTCTTATTCCCTCCGGCGTCCATGCCGACGAGGCGCTGCTCTCGCTTTCAGATCTGGAGCAGGAGGCGCTCGGGAACAATCCCGAAATACTTACGGCAGCCAGGAAGGCCGAGGCTGCCGACGACAAGAAGACTGTTGCCGCCGCCATGCCCGACCCCATGATCGGCTACATGGTACAGAATGTGGGGGCTCCGTTCTCGTGGAGCGTGGGCTCGGAAGATATGAGTATGCAGGGCGTTGTCTTCACCCAAGAGATTCCCTTTCCTGGAAAGCTCGGGACCAAAGGCCGCGCTGCGGGAAAGGAGGCGGAGCAGATGCACGAGTCGGTCCGCGCTGCACAGCTCAAGGTGCTGAACGAGCTGCGCCAGGCCTATTACGACTACTATCTCGCCCATCGCTCTGCCGAGATCCTGGACCAGACCAAGGAGCTCATGAAGAACTTTCAGCGCATCGCAGAAACTCGCTACGCGACCGGTGTAGGGACCCAGCAGGACGTGATCCGGGCGCAGCTTGAGGTGTCCATGCTCCTCGACCGGATCGCCGAGGAGGACCTGAAGAAAGCGACCCAGGCGACGCGCATCAACAAGCTGGCGGGCCGCGATCCCCGGGCCCCCCTGGGTAAGCCTGCCGAACTGCCGGCGAAGGCCATGCTCATGTCCGTCGACGAGCTGGCCGACCGGGCGCTGAACCATGCCCCTGCGTTGCAGGGGAAGAAGCTCATGGTGGAGCAGAGCCGCGAGGACCTTTCCCTGAGCCGCAGGGAATTTCTGCCCGACATGGTCGTCTCCGGCGGCGTGTTCGACCGGGGCGAGAAGTCGAACGTCTGGCAGGCGAGCATCATGTTCAGAGTTCCGCTCTACTTCTGGAACAAGTCGGCGGGCGTGCACGCGGCCTCCGCGGACCTCAGTGCAGCGCAACACGAATACGACGCCGAGCGGCTCGACACGATCGCCCGGGTCCGGGACCTCTATTCCGCGGTGACCACCTCGGAGCACCACCTGCAGCTCTACGAGATGGGGATCATTCCGCAGGCAAGGCTGGCGCTCCAGTCCGCTACGTCGAACTACCAGGTCGGCAAGACCGACTTCCTGTCGCTCGTCGAGAGCGAGAACATGCTGCTTAAATACCAGCTCATGGAGCAGGAGGAGATCGTGAACCTCAATAAGACGCTGTCTATGCTTCATGAGATTACGGGAGAAGAACATGAGTAGAAATTGCGAATTGCGGATTGCGGAATTCGGAATATTGAAAAGACAGGTCCAGCAGCAAGGGGCAAGGGGCAGGGGTGCGAATGCGGAAAGAGGAATAGGGAGCGAGTTTGCGCGCATTATCGCATGCTTGCACGCATCTACGCATCGTCGCTTGCCCTTTCACTCGTCGTTTTCATCTCGGTCGGAACGGCCTTTGCCCAGGAGCATGCGGGCCATGCAGGGCAGCAGCAGGGCAAGGCAGCGGCTGCGAGGGGGTCGGGAACCGAAGCAGGAGACGCCCGCTCCCATCATCACCCTATCGCCGGACAAGGTGCAGCTGATCGGCGTGCGCACGGCCGTTGCCGAAGCGCGTCCTCTGGACAAGCAGCATCCGCACCGTCGGCAAAGTCGCAGCCCGATGAGACGCGGCTGGCCTTCGTGAACACCAAGATCGCGGGATGGGTGAAGAAGCTCTTTGTCGATTATACGGGCAAGGAAGTGAAGAAAGGGCAGCCGCTGCTTTCGATCTACAGTCCCGACCTCGTGACCGCCCAGGAGGAATATCTGATCGCGCTCCGGTCCGTGCGGTCGTCGCAGACCGGGACCGGCGATCTGGGGGAGCTCGAGTCGTCGCGCAATGAGCTGCTCGCAGTCGGCGAAGCGGCGGCTGCAGCTCTGGGACATCACTGACGCAGCAGATCGACGAGCTCGAAAAGACCGGCAAGCCCGAGACCGACATGACCATCGAGGCGCCGCTGAACGGCATCGTGCTCGACAAGATGGTGCTCGACGGCGCCTACGTCACCGCCGGGGATGAACCTCTACAAGATCGCGGACCTTTCGTCCATCTGGATCATCGCCGATATCTACGAGTACGAGGTGCCCCTGGTGAGGACGGGCCAGACCGCGCATCGTGACCCTGCCGTACTCCTCCGGCGAGGCGCTACCGCGCCAAGGTGAACTATATTTACCCGGTCCTCGACCCCGTGAGCCGAACGGTCAAGGTGCGGATTGCGATGAAGAATCCCGGTCTGCTCCTCAAGCCGGAGATGTTCGCCAACGTGGAGATCAATCGTTTCCTCGGGATCGAGGCTCGTCATTCCCCGCGAAGCGGTGATCGATTCCGGCACGCGCCAGATCGTGTATGTCGAGAAAAAACCCGGCGTGTACGAGATGCGCACCGTGACGCTCGGCGTGCGCGGGGAAAAGTACGTCGAGGTCCTGAAAGGCATCAAGAAGGGCGAACGCGTCGTGACGTCCGGCAACTTCCTGATCGACTCCGAGAGCCAGCTGAGGACAGGGCAATAGGGCAGTGCGGAGTTTCAAGTTTTGAGTTTTGAGTTGGGGAACAAGGGCGGTAGAGAGTTATAAGTCTTTGAGTGGTGAGTTTTGGGTTGTGGAACTAATGAACTCCGAACTAATAAAATGGTGTCATCAATGTTAGCAAAAATCATCGAACTATCCGCCCGGAACAAGTTCCTCGTCTTTCTCGCTGTCGTCTTCCTGACCGCGCTGGGGCGTCTGGGCCGTGTACCATACGCCGCTCGACGCGATCCCCGACCTGTCCGACGCGCAGGTGATCGTCTTCACCGAATGGGCAGGCAGGAGCCCGGACCTGGTCGAGGACCAGATCACCTATCCCATCGTTTCGTCCATGCTCTCGGCGCCCAAGGTGCGCGTGGTGCGCGGCAAGTCCTTCCTCGGCCTGTCCTTCGTGTACGTGATCTTCGAGGACGGCACCGACATCTACTGGGCGCGGAGCCGCGTCCTCGAATATCTCCAGGGCGTGCCCGGCAGGCTCCCCGCGGGCGTGACGCCCGTGCTCGGTCCCGATGCGACCGGCGTGGGCTGGGGCTTCCAGTAGCGCTCGTCGACGAGACCGGCAAGCACGACCTTGCCCAGCTCCGCTCGCTCCAGGACTGGACCCTCAAATACGCTGTCGAATCCGTGCCCGGCGTGTCCCAGGTCGCGA
This sequence comes from Nitrospirota bacterium, assembly GCA_963749655.1. Taxonomy (GTDB): domain Bacteria; phylum Nitrospirota; class UBA9217; order UBA9217; family UBA9217; genus JAJYKN01. Next base: position 50,953 of record CAVVOB010000021.1, on the reverse strand, counting down.
GCGTGGGCGGGTTCGTGAAGCAGTACCAGATCACCGTCGATCCCGAACCGGCTCTTCGCCTACAAGCTGTCGCTCATCGAAGATCATGGAGGCGGTCCGGCAGGAGCAACCGCGACGTCGAAGGCCGGGTGGTGGAATGGTCCGGCCGGGAGTACATGGTGCGCGGCCGGGGCTACATCAAGGATAAGGCCGACATCGAAAAGATCGCCGTCGGCACCGACGGCAAGGGTACGCCGATCCTGCTGCGCGACATCGCGGCGGTCCAGCTCGGTCCCGAGATCAGGCGCGGCGCGGCCGACCTGGACGGCAAGGGCGAGGCCGTGGGCGGCATCGTGGTCGTCCGGTTCGGCGAGAACGTGCTGTCGGTCATCGACCGCGTCAAGGCCAGGATCAAAGAGATCGACGCCATCGCTGCCGGAAGGGGTGAAGATCGTCACGACCTATGACCGGTCGGAGCTGATCCACCGGTCCGTGGACACGCTCAAGGAAGAGATCGATCAAGCTCGGCCTGGCCGTGAGCGTGGTCTGCATCGTCTTCCTGTTCCATCTGCCGAGCGCCCTGGTCGTGATCCTGACGCTGCCGATCGCCATCCTCATCTCCTTTATCTGCATGTACTATCTGCGGATCAGCTCGAACATCATGAGCCTCTCCGGCATCGCCATCGCCATCGGCGCCATGGTGGACGCCTCGATCATCATGGTCGAGAACGCCCACAAAAAGCTCGAAGACTGGGAGAAGGCGGGCCGCGTCCACGGTTCGCGCGTTGACGTGATCATCCACGCGGCGCAGGAAGTGGGGCCGTCGCTCTTTTTCTCGCTGCTCGTGATCACCGTCGGGTTCCTGCCGGTCTTTACGCTCGAGGACCAGGCGGGCAGGCTGTTCAAGCCGCTTGCCTATACCAAGACCTTCTCCATGCTGTTCGCGAGCTTTCTGGCCATCACGCTCACGCCGGTGCTGATGACCCTGTTCATCAAGGGGAAGATCCGGCATGAGGACGACAACCCGATCAGCCATTTTCTCGTCAAGGTCTATCATCCCGGTGGCGGAGTTCTCGCTCCGGTTCAGAAAGACGGTGATCGCCGTCGCCATCGTGATCGTGCTCGTCACGATCTTCCCCTTCCGCAGCTCGGCTCGGAGTTCATGCCGCCGCTGTACGAAGGCACGCTCCTGTTCATGCCCACGGCGGTGCCCGGCGCGTCGATCACGACCATGTCCGGCATCCTGCAGGCCCAGGACCGCATCATGAAGCAGTTCCCCGAGGTGGAGCAGGTGTTCGGCAAGGCGGGCCGCGCGGAAACGCCGACCGACCCGGCGCCGCTCGAGATGATCGAGACCAATGTAACGCTCGAAGCCCGAAGAGCGAGTGGCGGCCGCAGTTCAAGAAATGGGAGGACCTGCGCGACGACATGGACACGGCGCTCACCATCCCCGGCGTGGGCAACAACTGGACCATGCCGATCATCGGCAGGATCGACATGCTTTCCACGGGCATCAGGACGCCCCTGGGCCTCAAGATCTTCGGACCGAAACTCGACGAGATCGAACGCATCGGCCTCGACCTGGAGAGGACGCTGCGCGAGGTGCCGGGAACGCGCGCGTCTATGCAGAACGGGCGAATACGGGGTATTTCCTCGATTTCGACATCAACCGCGACGAGATCGCGCGCTACGGTCTGCGGATCGAGGACGTGCAGGAAGTGATCGAGTCGGCGATCGGCGGTATGAACCTGACGACCACGGTGGAAGGGCGCGAGCGCTATCCCGTGAACATCCGCTACGGACGCGAGCTGCGCGACGACATCGAGAAGCTGAAGCGGGTGCTCGTCCCGGTGTCAACGAATGCCGGGTCCATGGGCTCCCCGGAAGGATCCTCAGTGCGCAATGCCGAGTTGGCCCAGGTGCCGCTGGGACAGCTCGCCGACATCCGCGTCACGCGCGGGCCGGGCATGGTGCAGAGCGAAGGCGGCAGGCTTACAGCGGCGGTGACGCTCACTATCGAGGGGAGCGACTTCGGCGGATACGTAAAGCAGGCGAAGAAGATGATCGCAGAAAAGATGAAGATCCCGGCAGGATACCGGCTCCAGTGGAGCGGGCAGTACGAGTACATGGAGAGCGTGAAGGCCAAGCTCTTTTACGTCATCCCGCTCACGCTGTTCATCATCATCGTCCTGATCTACCTGAACACGGCATCGTGGACCAAGACGTCGATCGTGCTACTGGCGGTGCCCTTTTCCCTTGTGGGCACGGTCTGGTTTCTCTACCTCCTGGGCTATCACACGAGCACCGCGGTCTGGGTCGGCGTGATCGCGCTGGCTGGCCTCGACGCCGAGACGGGCATCGTGATGCTGCTTTACCTCGATCTGTCGTACAACCGCTGGCGGCAGGAAGGCAGAATCAGCACCCTGCGCGACATCGAAGACGCGGTCATGGAAGGCGCCGTCAAGAGGATCAGGCCCAAGATCATGACGGTGTCGGTGATCCTCGCGGGCCTCGTGCCGATCATGTTTTCGACCGGCACGGGCGCGGACGTGATGAAGCGGATCGCGGCCCCCATGGTGGGAGGCGTGGTCACATCGACGATCCTGGAACTCATCATCTATCCGGCCATCTATGTGATCTGGAAGGAACGGGAGCTGGGGAGAGAAGGATAAATTGCGGAATTCGGAATGCGGAATTAAACAAGAAGACCAGCTTGTCAGCCAAGCCTCAAGCTGATAGCTGGTCGCGGTCTCTACTTCTTTACCTGCCCCGGTTTCATGATCGCCTCGTAGCGCCTTAGATAGTCGCTTGCCACCCGCCCGGGATCGCAGCCGAGGGCTTTTGCATAGAGCATGAGAAAGCCGCGTAAGTATGGCCGGGCAGGCAGCTTCTGGTAGTTTTCCGCTTCGATCGCCTCGAGGTACCTCAGACCTACCTTCGTCAGGTCAGCGCAGGCGCGCAGGTCCTGGCCCCGCTGTTCCCGCAACGCCTTGAGGGCGGGCCCGGTAAACTCCCCGATATACTCCGATACCGGAGCTGCTGCAGGCTCTTCCCGATCTGGCTTCGGAGAAGGCAGCGACTGCTTCGCCTCGGAGGCAAGGTAGTGGTTCTGCGCAGGCAGTGACAACACCGGCTGCGCCGGAGCCGACTGATAGGAGGGGCGCGAGGGACGGGGCCGTGTCGGCTCAGGCGTAGGCAGTTCCTCCGGCTCCCCCTTCAGCGTCGCATCGTACCGCCGCCGGTTGTCCTCGTAGACAAGCGTGCGGTACGCTTCCTCTATCCGCTGGTGGATCGCGGCAGTCTCCTCGGGCGTAAAGAGCGAGTAGAGTGCAATGCTGTTCGGTTCGTAGATCTTCCGGACCCGTTCATAAGCCCGATGAATCTCCTGCGCTGACGCAGTGGGAGGGACCTCCAGCAGCTCGTAGTAATTGAGGTCTTCGATCTTCTTCATGGTGGTTCAACTCCGTGACACGTTGACAAGCGGACATGCGACCTTAAATGCGGAATGCGGATTTCACCCTGCACTACGTGCATCCGCACTCGTAATCGTTGGGTACAGGCGGAATGCGGAATTGAGGACCTCGCAACACGGCACCCGCAATTCAAAACTCAGGCTCGGCAGCTTGCAGGCTGTCAAGCTTAGTATAGCATGCTGAGCGTCAACTGCTCCTTCCGGAGCAGGTTGTGGACGATGCGCTCGATGCACCGTGACGGCCGCGAGTAGGGATACTCGATGGCCAGCGGACGCTTGCTCCGGATGGACTGCCATACGCAGTCGTCGTATTCGACGTAACCGAGGTACTCGAGGTTGATGCCGAAGTACTTCTGGCAGGCGCTCTTCATCGAGAACCCGATCTGGATGTCGTTTTTTGTTCTTACCTGGTTCACGATCAGTTTGGGCTTGAACTTGAGCACTTCGAGCTCGAGGATTTCGCCCACTTCCCGTTTCGATCTGTTTCACCCGCTCGATGAGGTCATGCGGCGTGCGGATCCCCATGGAGTTTTTCTGATCCATCGCCGCGTCGATCAGGTCCTTGATGTTCTGGCTTGCCACGACCTTTTTGAACCTGCGGTAGAACGCGCTCTTTATGAACCGGTAGGCGTTCTCGATGGCCGTCGGTTCGGGCAGCACCACGAGGATGCCGTGGTCGGAGAAGAGGAAAAAGTCCAGGATGTTGAACGACGTGCCGGCGCCGAGGTCGAGCAGGATGTAGTCCGCATCGAGGGTCTCCAGGTGGCGCAGCAGCCGCGCTTTTTGGGCAAAATTGGGATTGGCCGCGTCCAGGAAGTCCTGGGCGCCGCTGATGAGTGAGAGATTGGGAATGCTGGTCTTGATGATGACGTCCTGGATGTTCTCGACGCGCCGGTTCAGGAAGTCCGAAAGCGTCATCTCGGGCACGCCGATGCCGAGGGTGGTATGGAGATTGGCGCCCGCCCAGGTCCGCGTCCACGAGCAGGACCTTCTTCTTCAGGCGGGCGAGATGGATGCCGATATTGCCGGTGATCAGGCTCTTGCCGATCCCGCCCTTGCCGCCGCCGATGGCCCAGATCTCTTTCTTGCGCAGGGCATCCTGAAGTTCGATCATCCCGGTCCGTTCTCCTCGGTTGACGACATCGTCACCGGTTCGTCATGGCTGACTTCTTCGCCGGCCTCCGCCTCATCGGCGCTGTCGGCCTCGTTTTGCGGTCCGGTATTCGGAAGAGCCGCTTCGCCGGCGCCCTCTTCACCTGCCACGTCGACGGACTCTTCGCCGGCGGGGACCTCTTCCATGATCTCTTCTCCCGCCTCGAGCTCCTGGAACTCCTTGAGCGTGGGCAGGGAGGAGAGGTCCTTTAACCCGAAATACTGGAGAAACTCCGGCGTGGTGCCGTACATCATGGGTTTGCCCGGAACGTCCTTCTTGCCCACGATCTTGACGAGCCTGCGCTCCATAAGATTGCGCATGATGCCGCCGATGTTCACGCCGCGCACCGCTTCCACCTCGGTGCGGGTGATGGGCTGTTTGTACGCCACGATGGCGAGCGTTTCGAGCGCCGGCCGGGACAGCCTGGTCGATACCTTGACGGCCTTGAACTTCCGGATCCAGGCGACATTGCTCGGGCCGCGTCGCCAGCTGGTAGCCGTCGGCCACCTCCGCGAGCATGATGCCCGAACCGCGCTCGTCGTATTCCCGGGAAAGCGCGGCGAGCTGCATCTCGATCTGCTCCCGCGGCGTCTCCTCGAACAGCCCCTGGAGCCGATCCACGGACAGCGGGTTGCCTGCGACGAAAAGGATCGCTTCGATTGCCGATTTCAGTTCCTGATCTTCCAAACTTCACCTCTGGTGAGTGATTAGTTTTGAGTTTTTAGTTGTGAGTTATGGATCTACCGGCACATCCGCCTTTGCTATTACTAAGAACTCAAAACTCAAAACTAAAAACTGGCTTTACATCGCTGCCGGATCGCCGAGCCTGCCGAGCGCCACTTTGGCGTTCATCTTGACGTCGATGTCCGTCGCCGTTTCCATGATCTGCCGTATCCTGGGTACCGCGTCCTTGACGAGTTCGGGATTCGAGCTGCCGATGTTCCCGAGGCAGCGACCGCGTTCTTGACGGCGTTGGGGTGGCCGCTGTCCAGGTAGGTCATCAGCTTCGGCACCAGGCTTGCCACCTCGTCGGGATAGTGCAGGCCGATGGCTCCCAGCGCGAAGAGCACGCCGCCGCAGGTCGCCTCTTTCGAGAACTCGAGCACTTCGACGAGCTTCGGCAGGATGCCGCGGATCAGCTCCGGAGCGTTGATGCCGACCTTGCCCAGGGCATGCGCCGCTGCTTCGCGTTCGTCATCGTCGCCCCGTTCGAGCATGGCGATCAGGCGCGGGACCGTGTCTTTGACCAGGTCCGTGTGCGCAAAGCCGATGTTCCCGAGGGCGTAGGCGGCCTCCTGCCGCACCAGGCTCTGTTCGTGGTCCAGGAGCGCCTTCAGCTTCGGCGCGGCCTTGGTTGCGGAGTCCTTGAAACTGAAACCCAGGTTGCCCGACCGCGTTGGCCGCGTCGATCTTGATGAACATATCGGGATCGTCCAGAAGGGCGATCAGGACAGGAAGGTGCGGACGCGTATCGTTCGGAAAATCGAAGCCCACGCGCGACAGCAGATTCAGCACGCCGGACCGGACATCGCCGTTCTTCTCGGCAAGGAGCTGCACCAAGTCGCCGATGAGCGACCGGTCCTCGTAGACCGCCGTCTCGATGTCGCCGAACTTTTTTTCGTGAGCGAGTGTCTTGATGTCGGGTTTCATTATGGTGAGTTCTGAGTTTTGAGTTCTGAGTTTTGAGTTAACCGGCTGTTTTAACTCAACACTAAAAATTCACAACTCAAGCCTTCTTCTCGGTTTATCCAAACAAATTCCCCGTCGCCGTGTCCTTGTTCTGCGTGTCGGTGACGGACTTCATGATCCTGATGGCGCCGAACTGCTCGATCTGGAAAGCCTTGATGACCCGCGTCTTGATCAGCTCGAGGATCGCCAGGAACGTGCCGATCACCTGGGCCTTGGACGTGCTCCCTTCAAAGAGGTCGGTGAAAAGAATGCTGTCGATCGTCTCGAGCCGGGCGAGGATCTGGGAAATCTTTTCCGTGATCGAGACGGCCTCGGCCGTGATCTCGAAGCTCGGCATCGGGCACGCGCGCCATGACGTCCTTCAGCGCGCGCGAGCAGGTCGAAGAGGTGAAAGTCGAACAGCAGGGGCTCATCCTCGGTCGGGGCGTCGGGCAGGGAATCCGCGGGCCGGGTGTAGACCTTGCGACCAGGTCTCTTCCTTGTTCTCGAGGGAGCCCGCCGCTTCCTTGAAGCTCTTGTACTCCAGCAGCCGCCGGATAAGCTCGGCCCGCGGGTCGACGCCGTCTTCATCGGCATCGGCGTCCTCGACAGGAGGCAGCAGCATTTTGGACTTGATATGCGTGAGCGTCGACGCCATGACGAGAAACTCACCGGCGATCTCCATGTCGAGGCTCTTCATGAGGTCGATGTATTCGAGATACTGCTGGGTGATGAGAGCGATGGGGATGGAGTAGATGTCGAGTTCGTGCTTCTTGATGAGGTGCAGAAGAAGGTCCATGGGACCTTCGAAGATCTCGAGTCTTTATCTGATACGACATGAGTGGTTCAGCGCCTCCGTGCATGGCCCGGCCATGCAGATTCGTTACAGGGGAAATTATCGTTATTTGCCCGAAAAGTCAAGAAAAAACCGCGGAACAATGCATGATCTTCCCGCAAAATGCGCTCAAATTCCCTGGTTTTATCGGAAGGGTTCGCCGCGATCCGGAGGCCCCCTGAAAAGAATCCCTCTCTGCCGAGGCGCCGCGGGCTGTTCGGGCGTTGAAGCTGACGAGGAAGCGAGAAGACAAAGAGGCGACGAGTGTCGACGGTCGGTTCTCGTTGAATCCAGTCGGGTCCGTCGGTACTCGTCGGTATTAAAGACGCCGGCTCTCGCCGGCTTTCGCTGTGCGGCGGTCCGCGGCCCAGGCAACGCCCTATGTCAGGAGAAACTTGATATAATGTCACTAGGATGAGGACGCCCTATGGCAGTTGAGTACGGCGGTTTCAGCGAGAAGGACCTTCTGCGCATGATCCGCAGGTGGGTTCCGCGCGAACGCGTGCCCAGACGGGTAACGGTCAAAGACACCGCCGATTTTTTTCGCGTGGACTACGATGATGTCGTTCTTCTCGACGGGGTGCCGTATTTCGTCAGGAACAACGAGCGCGAGGGGCGGTTCGGCCTCGAGGACGAGCAGAAGTTCTGGGTCAAGCGTGCGCGGGACCTCCGGACCGGCGAGGTCAAGATACTGAAATGGGTGTTCCGGGAGCGGTTCCAGGCGAGGATCGGGGACCTCGTGTTCGACTGCGTCAGGAGCCCCCAGAAGGAGGCGCGGATCCTCGAACTGGTGCGCGGCAGACCGGAGTTCATGCAGGGCAAAACGGTGCTGGACTCATCGGGCGGACAGCTCCGCATCCTCGATTATATCAAGGGCAGGACGCTGGGGCAGCTCGTGGTTGAGATCAGGGACGACCACGAATATTTTTTTTTCAACCGCTACCCGGGTCTGCTCGACGACTTCATCACGATCGTCGAGGCCATCCGGTTTCTGCACGAGAACAACGAAAAGCACGGCGACATCAGGCGCGATCACATCATCCGGGACGACGCAACCGGCGGCTATCGCTGGATCGATTTCGACTTCAACTACCGCCATGGTGAGAGCCGCTTCGGGTATGACCTTTTCGGGCTTGGGAATGTACTGCTCTTCATCACGGGCCGGGGCGACGTGACCACCTACCGCCTGCTCGACCAGGCCCCGGCGCTGCTCGATCGTTTGACTTCCGACGATGTGAACATCGTGTTCCGCAATCGCGTGAACAATCTCCGGAAGATCTATCCCTACATCCCGGAGAAGTTGAACCGGGTGCTGATGCATTTCTCCCTGGGCTCGCAGGTCTATTACGAAGAAACGCGGGAGCTTTTGGAAGACCTGGGAGACGCGAGGGAAGAGTTGCGGCGGATATCCGGGAGATAGTTTCGAGTTTTTAGTTTCGGATTTCGAGTTTCAGGTTTCGATACAAGTCTCAGGTCGAAGGTTCCCTGTCGGTCTTTTTTTATCATCTTGCAACTCGAAACTCGAAACAAGAGACTGTAAACGTTATTGCATTTTTAAAAGGAGCCCCTCATGCAGACAGGCAACCCGGTCAAGGACAAGCACCTGCTGATCGCCGTGGAGGAGAGCGACAGCTCCCGCCGCGCAGTGCTGTACGTTGCCGACGTTCTCGGCGGTTTCCCCGGCTTCCGCGCGACGCTCCTTTCGGTCATTCCCGAGCCCGAGGAGGACTTCTTCGAAGACGAGCAGGAGCGGATCGCCTGGACGAAAGAACACCTGGAAAAGGCGAACATCATGCTCGAAAAGTATCGGCAGATCCTGATCCAGTCCGGGTTCGATCCCGACAAGGTCCGCATCCGGTCCTGCGTCGGAGACTCCACCTCATTGTCCGAAGCCATTCTCGATACGCGGTGCGACCTGACCTGCTGCACCATTGTTGTCGGACGCCATCACAAATCAAAAGCCGAGGAGTTCCTTTTCGGCAGCACGTCGAACCGGCTCATTCACGAAGCCAAAAACTGCGCCGTCTGGGTTGTGGAGTGAAAGGCGCGCGGCAATAATTGTATTGTAACCGTTATAAACTGTGGTATAGTTCAGGCTCGCTGCGGACCGGGTCCGCGGCACAAACACCGGGGAAAAGGAGTACACCATGCCGATACAATGGAACGAGAACCTGGCGTCGGGGTCGTCGGAAATCGATACTCAGCACAAGGAACTTTTCAGCCGCATCAACAGCCTGCTTGCATCCTTCGACAAAAATGCGGTCGACAGGCAGGAACTCGAGAAGATCATTCAGTATCTGACCGACTATGTCGTTTTTCACTTCGGGACGGAAGAAAAACACATGGACCGCTTCAAGTACTCCAGCACATCCCAGCATAAGGCTCAGCACGAGCAGTTCGTGAAGACCTTCGACAAGCAGAAGGCACGCCTGTTCAGGGAGGGCTTCAGCAAACAGCTGGGTGATGAGATAACGGACCTGTGCGTGGACTGGCTGCTCAACCATATCAAATACTCCGACCGGGCTTTGGGGATGTTCCTGAAGCTTAAAGCATAGCGGATCCGCGTGCCGGCGCCTCTATCGGCCGGACAAGAGGCGTCATGGAAAAGAGATTACTGGCGCTGGTCGCCAGGATCAAGGGACTCGAGCTGGAGCTTGTCCTGGAGATCCAGAAAAAGGAAGTGGAGTACTATTACAAGATCTTCGGCGGGAAGGTGACTTTTGAGGAATGGGTCAAGCATGGGCAGAAGGCGTTAATCAAGAAGATCATGCCCTTTATCCGCGGGGCCCGCGGCGCTGGTGCTCGATCTCATGATGACCCTGTTCCAGGCCGTCTGCTTCCCGATCTACGGCATCCCCAAGGTGCATCGCCGCGACTACATCATGCTGGACCGCCATGCGCTCCCGCACCTCAACGTGACGGCGAGGGGTTCCGCGAGAACATCGAGAAGGTACGACGGGATTTTGCGAACCTGTCCGACAAAGCGCAACCAGCGGATGGAGCAGCAACACCTTGAGGCTTCGTCCGCGCTGGATCAATGAGGAGTGTACCGAAATCTTTTCCGAGAGGTTAACCAGCCGATGATTCGATATCTGCTCATAGTTACTGCAGCTGCACTGCTCATGGCAGGCTGCGGCATCTATGCGGCCCATGAGCCGGCAGGCGAGCCGGGGGGCGGCAAGAACAGCGCCGTTTCTCCGGCAGGACAGGCGAAGGAATCCAAGGCTCCCAAGAAGTGATTCGGCATATTCTGACCGTCCTGGTGCAGGACGGAGCGATCTCAGCAGGGGTGGCGGTGCTCGAGATTTTTTCAGATGTTCGTTCAATGAAACAATGGAAACCTCAGCCTGGATGAATACGTTTGTGCTGAGATAACGGCAGTACAATCTTGTCTTTCCATTCCCCTTGTTTTCTAGATCAATGATGATTCAGCAATCTGACCCAGGATAGGACGAGGACAGTCCATGAAATCACTCCGAAGTGTTCTTATGCGGGAAGACCACGTTTGCCCCTGGTGGCTGGCGTATACTTTCGATAACCCCTTCCGCAGGTTCCTGCACGATCCCCGAAAGATGCTCGGGTCCCTCGTGCGGGAAGGGATGACCGTGGCCGACATCGGATGCGGCATGGGATATTTTACGATCGCCATGGCCGGGATGGTGGGCGCGAGCGGGGCCGTCATCGCGGTCGACCTTCAGCAGAAAATGCTGGACGTGATGCTGAATCGTGCGACAAAGGCCGGTATAGCGGGCCGCATCAAACCTTTGCTTGCCGCAGAGGACGACATCATGCTGCGCAGCTCCGTGGATTTCGCGCTCGCTTTCTGGATGGTGCACGAGGTGCGGGACATCCCCCGTTTTTTCCGTCAGGTTTCATCCCTCCTCGTCAGCGAAGGAAGGGTCCTGTACGCGGAGCCGAGGATGCATGTGAGCGAACTGCGGTTTCGGGAAATCATCGGCCACGCCCGACAGGCAGGTTTCCTGACCAGCAATGCCCCGCCTGTCCGGTTCAGTCGTGCCGTGGTCCTCGTGAAATCGGCAACAGCGGGCAAGCGGAATGCGGAATGCGGAATGGGGAAAACGTGAATGCATGAAAGCGTACAAGCGGTTAGTCCGCAAGCCTGTGAGCTGGTCAGCCTGCAGGCCTGCCAGCTGGCTTTAGTAAACACAAGATCCGAACCCCATGCTGGAGACTCAAAACTTGAAACTTGAGACCGGAGACTTGAAACTGAGTGCTCCTTTTTTATAAACCAGACCTATCCGGTCTTTAAGGAGCGGTTTCGTAAAAAAAACATCAAAGAAATGGAGCCCCTGGCCTGCGGTTTTAAGATACTGTTTTATTTTGGCCTTGATGGTGGCTTTGAGAACTGCGAAAGGGTAAAAAAAACCGCATGAAACAAGCATAAACAGGCATTTTGCGACATTGTGCAATTCTTTAATTTTAGTTTGACAAACACAACATCTTGTGGCTATAATTATGCCGTTCCACAAAATAGAGTGCACCCTGTTCTAACCAAAAAATAAGCATTCAACATATTTTTTATGTAATTTTGTGAGCAGCCTGCGGGGTGCTCTATCTCAGTTTGTTTCCACAGTCAGCCAATTTTATGAGGAGGAAGATTTATGAAGAGTACAGCTTCTGTTTCGACAACGGCTTCCGGCAAGGGACTAAATCTTTCCGAAAACTGCATCAAGGTTCTTGAAAAAAGGTATCTCAAACGGAATGAAGACGGGACTGTTGTGGAAACGGCAGTTGACATGTTTACCCGCGTGGCCAGGACCATTGCCGAGGCCGACCGGGCCTACGGCGGGACCGCCGCCGATGTGGAACGGACGGCCACGGAATTCTACCGCCTCATGACCTCCCTCGAGTTCCTTCCGAACAGCCCCACGCTGATGAATGCCGGTCGCGAACTGGGACAGCTTTCGGCGTGCTTCGTGCTGCCGGTGGGCGACTCCATGGACGAGATTTTCGAGTCCGTGAAGAACGCCGCGCTCATTCACAAGTCCGGCGGCGGTACGGGCTTTTCCTTCTCCCGCATCCGGCCGAAGAACGATGTAGTGAAATCGACCAAGGGCGTTTCTTCCGGCCCTATTTCCTTCATGACCGTGTTCGATGCCGCTACGGAGACGGTGAAGCAGGGAGGCACCCGCCGGGGCGCCAATATGGGCATCCTTTCGGTGGACCATCCTGATGTCCTCGATTTCGTCACCTGCAAGCAGCAGAACGACCGCCTGAACAACTTCAACATCTCCGTGGCCATGACCGACGCCTTCATGGACGCCGTGGACACGGACGGGGAATACGAGCTGGTCTCTCCGCGCAACAGGACCGCGGTGAAGCGGCTCCAGGCCCGCAAGGTCTTCGACACCATCGTGAACATGGCCTGGAAGAACGGCGATCCGGGCATCATCTTCCTGGACCGCATCAACCAGTTCAATCCCACACCGCACATCGGCAAGGTCGAGTCCACCAATCCCTGCGGCGAGCAACCGCTGCTTCCCTATGAATCCTGCAACCTGGGTTCGATCAACCTGGCCAGAATGCTGACGCCGGGCAGGGAGATCGACTTCGACAAGATCCGGCATACGGTCCGTCAGGCGGTCCATTTCCTCGACAACGTGATCGATGTCAACCGCTATCCCATCGACAAGATCTCCGAGATGACCCGGGCAAACCGCAAGATCGGCCTGGGAGTCATGGGCTTTGCCGACATGCTGCTGGAGATCGGCATTCCCTACAACTCCGAGGAGGCCGTACGGACCGGCGAGAAGATCATGAAATTCATCACCGATGAGGGACGCGCCGTGAGCACCGAACTCGCCAGGGAGCGCGGTGCTTTCCCGAACTTCAAGGGCAGCATCTACGACGACGGCACCCGGCCCCAGGGCATCAGGAACGCGACCGTGACGACCATCGCACCGACGGGCACCCTGTCCATCATCGCCGGCTGTTCGAGCGGCATTGAGCCGCTCTTCGGCCTTACGTTCGTCCGGAAGGTGCTCGACGGGGCGGAGCTCCTCGAAGTAAACCCCGTGTTCGAGCGTGTGGCAAAAGCGCGGGGCTTTGCCTCGGAGAAACTCATGAAGGAGATCGCGGAGCACGGTGGCTGCACAAACATCCCGACCGTGCCCGAGGACGTGCAGCAGGTTTTCGTCACGGCCCACGACATCACTCCCGAATGGCATATCCGGATGCAGGCGGCATTCCAGAAGTACACCGACAACGCCGTGTCCAAGACCGTCAATTTCCCGCACAGCGCGACCCAGAAGGACGTTGAGAAGGTCTACCTGATGGCCTACAAGACGGGCTGCAAGGGCGTTACTATCTACCGCGACGGGTCCCGCGACGAGCAGGTCCTGTCCACCGGGGCGACGGAGAAGGCGCGCAAAGCCGCTGCCCAGCATATAACGGTGGCATCGGCGTCGCCGGAGCTTGCAGAGGAGAAGAAGCCGCGCCAGCGGCCGCTTCTCACCCACGGCGTGACCCAGAAGATACCCACCGGCTGCGGCAACCTCTACATCACCATCAATGAGGACGACGAGGGCATCTGCGAGGTCTTTTCGACCATGGGCAAGTCGGGCGGGTGCGCGGCAAGCCAGTCCGAAGCGGTCTCGCGCATGGTTTCCCTGGCGCTCCGTTCTGGCGTTTCCATGGACGCCATCATCAAGCAGGTGAAGGGCATCCGCTGCCCGTCGCCGGCCTGGGGAGAGGGGGGGTCTATCCTCTCCTGTCCCGACGCGATCGGCCGCGCTCTCGAACGGTATGCCAAGGAGGGCCACCATCACCAGCATAAACCGAAGGCCGCCGCAGCGCCCCAGGCGACCGTTGCCTATGCATCATCGGACTGCGCCCAAGGCGGGAACAAAAACCATCTCGGGCTCTGCCCCGAATGCCCGGACTGCGGAAGTCTGCTGGAGTTCGGCGAAGGGTGCGCCTTCTGCAGGGGCTGCGGGTTCTCGAAGTGCGGTTGATTTCTCTGCGGGCTGCATGAGTCCGGCTGGAACGGTTTCAGTCCGGCACCCAGCCGCTGTTGTCCTGAGAGCTGTTTGACCGGAGGGCAAGTGATCAAATCTCATATAACCAATGTTCTTTTGCCGAAGGGCAACCGTACCTGTCGCAAAGCCGGGCGTATCCACCCGGCTTTCTTTTTTACCCGGAGCGATCGGAAAAGACCTTAAAGAAACTAAATCAGCCAACCTATTATTTTAAAAGGAGATTCCCATGACGATTGAAGATGTAATCCTGGAACTCTACCGGCTGGCCGAAAAAAAGAGCTGGGATGGAGAAATAACCGACGAAGCGCTCTCTGCAGCGATCGAAGGGATGGAAAGAATCTGGGACATGCAACAGGCGGACAAAAGGCGCACCGCCATGGTCAACGCAAACAGGAAGCAGCCGAGGTTGTGGTGTTGACAGCTGAAAAGCTGAAAAAAACTTGACATTTTTCGCGTATGATTCTACAGTAACTTTTAAGCAACATGACTGCATATCGGCGACTGAGCCGCACAAAGGACACCGTTCCGGGCCTTTGCTTCTCCAGCCGGGAGCGTTATTCAACCCGTTTCGAAGCGGGTTATCAGCTTGCCAAGGAGGGCAGCGCATATGGCTATTGAGAGGGTTGTGCAGTATGGTTGCAGGGTATGCGGCAGAAGGATCGATGTGACGAGAACAGGCGATGTCTACGAGGAACCGGTTTATTGCTGCGGTCTGGAAGCAGCGGAAGTGAATGTTCCTGAAGTGTCCGGTGTGGCGTCGGCGGCAGCGCCGAAGAAGAAGCCCGCGGCAAAGAAGAAAGCGAAGAAAAAGGCTGTAAAAAAGAAAGCCGTAAAGGCAAAGCCCAAGAAAAAGGCTTCAAAAAAGGCTGCAAAAAAGGCGGTCAAGAAGAAAACCGCGAAAAAGAAGGCTGCCAAAAAGGCCGGAAAAAAGGCCGGGAAAAAGAAGGCGGCCAGGAAAAAACGCTAGACATTTTGCTTTGTCGAGGGGCTTCCGGATTCATCCGGAAGCCCCTTTTGCTTTCCACCTCAACAGCCGGCATTCCGGACAGGACGGCTCCGAAAAATGGCGCGTCCTTTTCGGTTGACTAATTCCGTGTCGGGATTTAGGATTGATGCATGCAAAAAGCAGAATGTCTGGAGCACGACATCAGGCGTCTTGCGGGACGCGCGATCGGGGAGTTCGCTATGATCGGGAACCACGATCGGATTCTCGTGGCCCTGTCGGGCGGCAAAGACAGCTGGACATTGCTGCAGGTTCTTGAAAACCTCCGAAAGCGGGCCCCGGTGACGTTCTCGCTCGTCGCCGTTACAGTTCATCCCGGGTTCCCCGGATTCCGGACCGACTCCCTGGAAGAGTACCTCGAAAGCCGGAACTTCGAGTATCACATTGCACACGCTCCGGTCCACCGGCTCCTGCTCGACAAGTTGTCGCCCGATGACACTCCCTGCGCGCTCTGTGCCAGGATCAAACGGGGAGTTCTGTACACGAAGGCACGGGAGCTCGGGTGCACCAAGATCGCCCTCGGCCATCATCGAGACGATTTCATTGAAACGCTTCTGCTGAACCTTTTTTACAACGGCAGGATCAAAGCCATGGCGCCGCTTCTGCACGCTGACGACGGCACCAATGTGGTGATCCGGCCCCTTGTTTATGTGCCTGAAGATGATATCATTCGCTATGCCGCGGAGGCCGGCTTTCCCATTGCCTGCTGCGCCTGTCCGGCGTGCGGCGACCAGGACATGAAACGGGCAAGGATCAAAAACCTGCTTGCACTTCTCGAACAGGAGCATCCGGGAATCAAGGCAAGCTTGCTCTCAGCGTTGGGGCATGTGGATCTGAGGCACTTGCCCGCCGGGCAGGACACTGCTGAGATGAAGCAGGACAAATGATCGTGGGAATCAGAGGCTGAAGCCCCGCGCCGGGTAAGAGGCGATCCTGCAGCTGCCTCAGGCAGCGTCAACCGCACAAGCCGAAGCAACACCGTAAAGCCGATTTTTTCACCCCCGGATCCATACTCATCCGACTTTGACCTTCACGTAGTCTTTCCTCACGGTGTGTGCCTTGAGAACATGAGCGTTGTCTCCGGACAGCACGGCGTTCTTTGCCGGCGGGGAGCTGTTATGGCAGAGGCCTGCAAAATGCTGTTTTCGCCTAAAATACGTTGACATTCCGCATTGGCCGGGCATATAATTCATGAAATCCGTGTTTCATGAGCAGGGGGCTATGAGGGAGGTCGGATTTTATGGCCGAACAAAGAAAGCTTGGGGACATGCTGAAGGATGCCGGTCTTATAGACGATTTCCAGCTCCAGTCGGCGCTTTCCCACCAGCGCAACTGGGGAGGAAAACTAGGCAACATCCTCATTGAACTGGAGTTCGTCCGCGAGGAAGATCTCGCGCAGGTCATCGCCGAAAAACTCAAGACTCCCTATATTAATCTGTTCGAGCCCGAACTCCCTGGGGAGTTTATCAAGCTGGTCAAGGCGGAGGTCGCCAAAAAGTACCTTGTCGTTCCCGTACGGAAGGAAAAAGGCACCCTCACCCTCGCAATGTCGGACCCCCTCGACATCGAAGCCATCGACGCAATTCGCTTTGCAACGGGCTTCAACATCAAACCGTCGCTTGCCATGGCGTCTGAGATCAGGGACGCTATCAGGAAATACTACGACGGCGAGACCGTCGTCCGCAAACAGGCGCTGAGCCCTCTCCCCCAGCGGGGCCATTCTTCAGGCGGGAAAATGGAGATTATCCGGGGCAGCGATCTCACGATGGCAAAGTCCGATAAAACCACCGCAGGTTCGCCGATTCTTTCCTCAGACGAGTCCCTGCAGCAGGGCGTGCAGGACTGCAGGCTCCGGATAGACGCGTTGACGACCCTGCTCATCGAAAAAGGGTTGATTACCCGCGATGAACTCGTCAGTATGATCTACTCGAAAAAGATGGGACTGTGATCCAAATGCGGATTCAATCCGCGAGAAGGGAATAGCAATGAAAAGAGCGTTAATCGGGTTTTTCGTTCTGTCAGCTGTCGTGTTTACCGGCTTTCTTGGGGCTCAGGATGTCGCAGGGCCGAAGCTGACGGCCAAAGAACTCCAGTACGACTTTGGACAGGTGACGGAAGGCACGGAAGCAACTCATGTCTTCGAGATACGCAATACAGGGACCGGGAACCTAGTCATTGAACGGGTTCACGCATCCTGAGGATGCACTGCAGCGGTGATCAGTTCGGATCACCTGGAGCCGGGAGCCACGAGCCAGATCAAAGCGAGCGTCAAGACAGCAGGAAGAAAAGGACGTCTTATCAAGAACTTTATCGTTTATTCCAACGACAGTTTAAACCCCATATTGTCGTTCAGCATGATCATGAATGTAGTTCAAAAGTAGCAAGGCGGCGCTTTTATTGTCCGGCCCATTGAGCAGAATGGGACGAGGCGGCACTTATTTTCTTGACATTTTTTACCGGCCTATGCTACTGTCATATGGTTTTTCTCCAGAATCGGGCATAAAGAGAGGCAACAAGACGTTGAAACAGCACAGACATCCGCAATATCCCAGCGACACACCTACCCCGGGCATAGGTCCCGCCCCGACGGGACTATAATCTTAAGTACAGACAATACAATTCCGTTATCACGTATCACGTTTTTTCCCGAGAACATCTGATGGACGTTTTCGCTCAAAATTAAATGGAGGATCTACTCATGCAAAAAAAATATCTTTTGGCCCCCGGCCCGACACCGGTGCCGCCTGAGGCGCTTCTGGCCATGGCCATGCCGATCATACACCACCGTGCCCCGGACTTTCTTCCGGTGCTCGATTCCGCAAAGAAGGGCCTGCAGTGGCTCTATCAGACAAAAAATGACGTGCTCATCCTGTGTTCGACTGGCACCGGCGGCATGGTCGGATCGGTGAACAATTTTTTGACTCCCGGTGACGATGTGCTTGTCATCAACGGCGGAAAGTTCGGCGAGCGTTGGACCAAGATCTGCCAGGCCTATGGCATGAAGGTCGAGGAGATCGTCGTGGAGTGGGGCTACGCGATCAAGCCCGAGCTGGTAGAGGCAGCGCTCAAGAAAAATCCGAAGATCAAGGCCGTGTTCGTCCAGGCCAATGAGACCTCGACGGGCGTCTACCATGATGTCAAGGCGCTCGCATCCGTTGTCAAAAAGACCGACGCCATTTTCGTGGTCGACGCGATTTCGGCTCTCGTGGCGCACGATATCAGGACCGACGAGTGGGGCATCGACGTCATGATCGGCGGCTCCCAGAAGGGTGTCATGCTGCCACCCGGGCTGGCCTTCGTGTCGGTATCGGATAAGGCCTGGAAGATGGCTGATACGTCCAAGACACCCAAGTTCTATTTCAACTTCAAGAAGGAACGGGAGAATCTTGCCAAGAACCAGACCCTCTTCACGTCGGCGGTGACGCTCATTATCGGGCTCAACTCCTGCATCAAGATGCTGCAGGATGAGGGGCTGGAAAACGTGCTGGCCCGCCATGAACGGCTTGCAAGGGCGACTCGGGCGGGTGCTACGGCCCTGGGCCTCAAACTGTTCCCGAAGGAAAATCCGAGCAACGCGCTGACCGCCATTGAGGCGCCGGCAGGCGTCGACGGCCAGGCGATCTACAAAGATCTGCGCGTCAAGTACGGGATTACCGGCGCGGGCGGACAGGACAAGTTGAAGGGCAAGATCTTCCGTATCGCCCACCTGGGCTATGCCGACACCTTCGACGTGATCACGGCTATCGCCGGCATCGAGATGGTGTTGAAGGGCCTGGGCCATCCGGTCAAACTTGGAACCGGTGTCGGTGCGGCGCAGGAAATATTGATGAAATAGTGACAAACACCTTGACGGGATTACAGGATGCGTGCGGATTAACGGAGGTCTCAGCGCGGGCAATCCTCATTGTATCCTGTCAATCCTGTTATCCTGTCTAACAGGCTTTTCGGAGGTTCCATGAAGGTTCTTATAAGCGACAATCTTTCCCCGATAGGGGTTGAAATCCTGGAAAAAGCCGGGCTCGAGGTTGATGCCCGGAGCAAAACGTCGGTCGAAGAGATCGAAAAGATCATCCACGACTACGATGCCCTCATCATCCGTTCGGCCACCAAGGTCACCGCGGGCCTGCTTGAAAAAGCGGCGAAGCTCAAGGTTGTGGGCCGCGCCGGCAGCGGTCTGGACAACGTAGATGTCCCGGCTGCAACAAAGAAGGGTGTGGTGGTGATGAACACGCCCGGCGGCAATACGGTCACGACAGCTGAGCATACCATCGGCATGATCTTCGCGTGCGCCCGCATGATTCCGCAGGCCTACTCCTCGCTCAAGGCGGGCAAGTGGGAAAAGAAGAAGTTCGAAGGCATCGAGCTCTATGCCAAGACCCTCGGCATTGTCGGCCTCGGCGCCATCGGCGGCGTCGTCGCAAACCGGGCGATCGGACTGGGCATGAAGGTGCTCGCCTTCGACCCCTTCATTTCGACGGAGAAGGCCAAGACCCTCGGAATCGAGCTGGCGGACCTGCCGACGATCTACAAGCGGTCCGATTTCATCACGATCCACACGCCCAAAACCAAAGAAACAGCGAACCTGATCAACAAGGACACGATTTCCCAGATGAAAGACGGCGTGCGCATTATCAATTGCGCCCGGGGCGGCATTGTGAATGAGCAGGACCTCTTCGAGGCGCTCAAGAGCGGGAAGGTCGGCGGAGCCGCATTCGACGTTTTCGAGAAAGAACCGCCGGAGAATCATCCGCTCCTGTCGCTCGACAATTTCATCGCTACCCCCCATCTGGGGGCTTCCACGAAGGAGGCCCAGGAAAATGTTGCAGTGGCCGTGGCCGAGCAGGTCGTGGACTATCTGATTGCCGGGACCGTGCGGAACGCCGTGAACGTCCCATCGGTACCCGCGGACCAGCTCCCCACGCTCTCGCCCTACATCAACCTGGCAGAGCGGATGGGGCTGTTCCAGGCACAGCTGTGCGAGGGCGGCCTGACGCAGGTGACGGTGGAATACAGCGGCGAGGTGTCGAACCTCAAGCAGGAGCCCATCACGCTCGCTGCGCTCAAGGGGCTGCTTACGCCGATCTTGAACGAAAATGTGAACTACGTCAACGCGCCGCTGATCGCCAAGGACCGCGGGATCGAAGTCAAAGTGTCGCGTTCCACCGATACTACGGAATATACGAGCCTCATCACGATAAGAATCAAGGCGGGCGGTAAGGACTGGTCCGTAGCAGGGACGCTGAACAGCAGGAAGGAACCCCGCATCATCCAGGCGGACAACTTTCCTATGGAGACCGTGCCCGAGGGTGACATGCTCGTGCTCATGAACAACGACAAGCCGGGCGTCATCGGCGGCATCGGCACCCTGCTGGGGCAGAACGGGATCAACATCGCACGCATGCAATTCGGCCGCGAGACCGCAGGCGGACTCGCAATGTCCGTCGTCAGCATCGACAACCCGGTGACCGACGCGCTTCTCGCCAAGGTCAAACAGATACCGAACGTGCTGTCAGTGCGGCAGGTAAGAATATAATAAGCTGTGAGGCGTGAAACGTGCGACGTGAGACGGGAGAGACAGAACAGGGGAATTTAAGCTGTTCACATTTTCCGGTTAACGTTTCTCGGACTCAGCCAAGGAGAAATAATGCCAGTCTTAGTGGTCGTGGGCGCCCAGTGGGGCGATGAAGGAAAAGGAAAGATCATTGACCTTCTGACCGAACGCGCGGACATCGTCGCCCGCTATCAGGGCGGACACAATGCCGGTCACACCGTCGTGGTGGGAATGGAAGAGTTCATCCTCCATCTTATTCCCTCCGGCATCCTCCACAAGGGGAAGAAATGCATCATCGGGAACGGAGTCGTCGTGGACCCCGCCGCGCTCCTTGAAGAGCTGGACGGGCTGAAGAAGCGCGGCGTCAAGTTCGACGACAGTCTGCTGATCAGCAAGAACGCCCATCTTATAATGCCCTACCATCGGGCGCTCGATATGGCAAGTGAGAGTCTCAAAGGATCCAAGAAGATCGGCACTACGGGCCGCGGCATCGGACCGGCCTATGCGGACAAGATCAACCGCAAGGGAATCCGGATGGCGGACCTTCTCGATACGGCGACCTTCCGGGAAAAGCTTGCCTGCAACACGGGGGAAGCGAACTTTCTGCTGGAGCGGTTCTATAAGGCCCCCCTGGTGCAGCTGGACCAGGTGTACGAGGAGTACTTGGCCCATGCCAAGCGGCTCAGAAAATACATCGCCGACACGACCTTGTACCTGAACGATGCCGTTGCGCACAGCAAGAAGATCCTGGCCGAAGGCGCACAGGGCACTCATCTCGATGTCGATCACGGCACCTATCCCTTCGTCACGTCGTCCAGCCCGACGGCAGGCGGCGCCTGTACGGGCCTCGGCGTCGGTCCGAATACGATCACCGAAGTCATGGGTATTGTAAAAGCATACACAACGCGCGTGGGCAGCGGTCCCTTCCCCACGGAGCAGGAGAACAAGCTGGGCGAGCTTCTCCGCGCCCGCGGCAGGGAATACGGCGCCACGACCGGCAGGGCGCGCCGCTGCGGCTGGGCCGATACGCTAATCATCCGCCATTCCGCGCGGGTGAACGGCATGACGAGCGTCGCAATCACCAAGCTGGACGTGCTCGATACCCTGGACGAGCTCAAGATCTGCGTGGGTTATAAGTACAAGGGAAAGCTGTACGAGGAGATGCCCTCGGAACTGACGGTGCTCGAAAAGGGTGTTCCCCAGTACATCACCATGCCCGGCTGGCAACAGACGACTATCGGCATCAGGAAGTACGACGAACTCCCGAAAAAAGCCCGTGCCTACGTGGAAAAGTTATGCAAGCTCTCGGGCGTCAGGCCGGCGATCATCTCAACCGGAGCCCGGCGCGACGAGACAATTATCCTGGAGCAGCCGTTCAAAAAGGCGAAGAAACAGTAACCGCGTCAGGCGATGCAGTCAAGCCGGTCGTTGCAGCCGGCCGCGCTGCTCCTGCCGTGGATTCGACTCCGGGAATTGAGATTCGGAAAAAACCCTAAAATCTATTGACATAACAGGGGCCTCTCTGCTATTATACGCCTCTTCGCGTCGCAAACGCGGGCCGGTAGCTCAGTTGGTAGAGCACCGCCCTTTTAAGGCGGGTGTCCTGGGTCCGAATCCCAGCCGGCTCACCATTATTAAAACAGTTTCGAGTTTATAGTTCTTAGTTTTGAGTTAATAAACCTGAAACTCACAACTTGAAACTGAAGTTAAATGTCCCCATCGTCTAGCCCGGCCCAGGACACCGCCCTTTCACGGCGATAACGGGGGTTCGAATCCCCCTGGGGACGCCAATTTTCCGCCTCGCTCCTTTTTCCCGTCTTGCAGTATTACATTTTCATGCCTCCTCGGAATGTTTCGATTCAGCCCGCGATACATCATCTTTCGGCCGTTGTTTATCTTGACAACCATATGGGAGATGATATTCTGTAGGTGTCTCGCCCGGCATGCAACCAGGGCGCCGCAGGAGGGATACCATGCCAGACCGGGAAAGTCGCACACTTCTGCTTGTCACCAGCGGCGCATCCACGTTGTTATATCTCTCCATGCTGCTCAGGAGGCTCGACTACAAGGTCGTCACTGCCCGGAGCGCCGAAGATGCCCTGCGCATTATGGAGCAAAGTGTCCCGTTCATCATAATCACCGAACTCGTCCTGCCCAGGATGAGCGGCATGCAGTTCCTCCAGCAACTGAAGAGCAAGGATGCGCTCAAGGCTATTCCCGCCGTTGTTCTGGCGTCCGATCCCGAGCCGGGTGCCCAGGAAAGCTGCAAGCGTCTCGGCTGCGCCGCCTTTCTGAAGCAGCCTGTTGAGCCCGACCTGCTGTACAGGACGCTCCAGTCCGTGTCGGAGTCGATGCCGCGCGCGAATATCCGCCTCAATGCGTCTCTCAAGGTGATTGTCGGAGACGGCAGCCTGACGGGCGGCGTCAGCCGTACGGAATATGCAACCGCCATATCGGAGGGCGGCCTTTACATCAGGACGCGTTATCCGCAGCCCCGGAACGCCCTCACTCCCCTTCGCATCTTTCTGCCGGACTGTGAGCTCCTGGTCAAGGCAATCGTGCTCTACAGTTATGAACCTGGCCGCGGCCCGGACGGCGAGCCGGGCATGGGTATGAAGTTTGTCGATCTCCCGGACACTGACCGTCTTCTGATCCGGGCGTTCATCAAGCAGCATCTGACCAAGGACATCGCACCCGACGATCCGGGGAAAGCATCGTGACTGGGAAGAGGGAATCCGCTGGCTCAGGCCGAGGTGTCCACAGTGCATATCTTCAGGCCGTCTTTGTAAGGTGAGCAGGTGTCCCCTCTCCGGTGAAAAGGGCGCAGGCGGGAATCGCAAAACTACAGCATTCGCTGTTCAGGGGGCGTCAGCGCATCAGGCTTCATGAGCGAGAGGAACAATGGCAGGAAAAATCTCTGATACTGCAGGCCGGGTAAGGAATGTTTTTTCCGATGCCTTTGCCGCGTTCCGGAAAAACAACGATCTGTCAGCCGCCTCGTCGCTGGCCTTCTCGGCAACAATCGCCCTGATTCCGTCGCTCTTTCTCCTGACGTTCGTGCTCGGAGCAGCGATCGGGTCCTCTGACCGCGCCCTGGCAAAGACCCAGGAACTGCTCACCCAGGTGATTCCCGCATTCAGCCAGGACGTTCTGCGCGAGGTCCGGCACATCTCAGCTCACCGGGGGACGATCGGGCTTGTGAACTTCCTTGTACTGCTCTGGAGCGTCACGCCGCTCGTTGCGGACCTGCGGGTCCTGCTGGGGAGGGTGTTCAGCAGGAAGCCAACCCGGACATTTCTCATCGAAAAAATGCTGGATGCGGCGATCAGCATCATTCTCCTCCTCGGGCTGACGGCGATAGCCATTGCCGGCATCTTCATTTCACTGGTCCAGAGCAGGAGCCCCGTCCCCGTCCGCCTTCCTCCCCTGGAGGGGGCGGGACAATTTCTTTTCGTGACTGCGACCGTCTTTTCGCTCTACTTCATGTTCTCAAAGCGTGTTCGTCCGCTCCATCTCCTGAGCGGCTCCCTGGTCGCGGCGTTGCTGTGGTTTGCCCTGCGGCCTGCCTTTCATCTTTTCCTGATATTTAATCCCGGATACGGGTTCGCCTTTGGATCATTCAAGTCGCTTTTTGTGGTGATCATCTGGATTTATTTTTCGCTCATCGTCTTTTTCTTCGGTGCCGAGATCGCAGCAAGCCTGGGGCGGGGCGAGACTTCCTATGTCAAACGGCTGATGGAGGGCAAAAGGAACATCCCTTCGAAGGTCGTCGCCAAATATGTCGTCACCTTCGACAAGGAGGATGTCATTTTCAACGAGGGGGATCCGGGCGGCGCAATGTTCTCGGTCCTGTCCGGCAAGGTGGCGATCATGAAGGCAGACCGTGCGATCGCCGTCATCGACCCGGGGAAATGGTTCGGCGGCACGTCGTTCCTTCTGGGCACACCCCGGGTCGCATCAGCCGTTGCGCTCGACAAGACGGAACTCGTTACGATTAACAACGAGAATATCAATAACCTGATGAACGAATACCCTGAGTTTGCGATGGAGATGCTGAGAGAAATGGCGCAACGACTGCGAGAGACGAACATGGGTATGGTTTAGCGAGGCGGGTAACTAACAGGAGCTGTTTCATTCGGAGAGATTTTTACGCAGGAGGTGAGACGGAGTCTCTATGCTGAGTATCAGGCAGGCCCGCTACGAACCCGAAAAGCTGGAAAGACTGTTTGCAGTCCCCGAGCGTTGTAGAAGAAGGCTCGGCCTCTATGGCAACTAGTAGTTCGTACGCGAAAGGAGAGACTGCTTTTCGTGGTCAGGCGGTGGTCCGCATCAGCTGTTCGCCGGTTTCTGCATGTTTCTTCTCTTCGTAGAGGGCCAGCAATGGTTTTGCATCAAGGTCGAGAAGAGTTGCATAAATTTTCAGATAGCCCTTGTCGAACACCCTGGGGATGCTCTTAAATTTGCCCTCCTCCATGGCTTTGAGGTAATAGCCGCTGATGCAGGTTTTTCTCGAAATATCGCCTATTTCCAGACCGCGGGCAACTCTTCCTTCCTTCAAAATACGTCCAATATCTCGCATGGCTTCCCCCCCGTGTAACATAACCAGGAAAAATCGACGTTATCGTCAAGCCGGGAAAGGCCTTGACTTGCTCTTTTGTATACGTAGATGTATGGTTCTTGATGCAGCGTTACTTAAGTTCCTAACACGAATAGTTAAAAAAATCAACGTAAATTTATAATTATACGTTTCGAATCGGCGAAGCGGGGCGGGCGATCCCACATCTTGTGGTGGTTTTGAACTACCCACATAATCTTGTCGGTTTCTTTCTTTCATATTGATAAATAAGTGGGCGACATGGTATAAAAAAGCAGCCATATTTTTATCAAGAACGGTTTGCGGCGGCCCTCCAAGCGGCTTTTCAGAAACAGCCAGGGCGTATGTCTTGGCCGGTAAATATACTCGACACGGCAAGCTTCAAATTTTATGAAATTTACTATCGATCTTCACGTTCATTCTCAATACAGCGGCGACAGCGATGCTGATCCCGAGGAAACGATAATTCGGGCGATCGAGCGGGGCCTCCATGGCATCGCTTTTACAGAGCATTACACCTACGCGGCATCGGAGCATGTCCAACTCCTGCGGGAGAAGTATCGGAGCCGCATCATGATCTTCCGGGGTGTCGAGTTTTCGACCGCCGAGGGGCATTGCCTGATCTTCGGCGTTGATACGGACGGGATGACGATGAAATACGCGCCCTTCAGGGACGTCGTTGCCATGGTGAGCGGGGCCGGCGGCGTGGTGATTCCCTCTCATCCCTACCGATCGATGAACAGTCTGGGAGATGCGATACAGAGCGTTGAAGGCATTGCGGCCCTGGAAGGATATAACGGCTGCAATATGCACGCCTTCAATGTAAAGGCGATCGAAGCGGCGAAGATGCTGAAAATTCCCTACACAGGCGGTTCGGATTCCCATGCACCGCATGAGGTCGGCTCCTGTTTTACCGAGTTTGACGACGAAGTGACGGAGGACAACTTCATCCCTCGGCTTAAGGCGGGAAAATACCGGGGCGTGGACAAAAGAAAGATTTCGAGGATGTTGATGAAGCAATTCTAGCCCGGGATCCATTCCGGGCGGACACTTTGCCTGTCTACTGCAGGGATTTCAATCCGGCCGACTGATATCTTCTTCTTCAAAAGGGGTTGTCACTTTCGTTGATAATATGCAGGTGAATCTTTTCGCTCGTTCCGCCATCTCCGGGAACGAATCCTACAATTTTTTCCTGCATATCATCGTACACAACAACGAGCCTGAACCTGTTCAAACCCCGCTCATCACGTTTCTGCTTTCTTGCCGACAGAAGAAACGGAAGGTGCTTCTGCACCTCTCCCCCCTTGGCCGCGCCAACAATTTAAATAAGAAGCCGGTTGCCGACTGTTATTGGGGTCTCGAATTCCACCCTGTCCGCGAGGCAGAACGCAGTCCTGCAGTCGATGGATTGAAACACGTCCTCAGGACATGTCCAGCCGAGGGTCACCCGGACAAAGGTCTTTATACGTTGAGGCTTGATCATGGGTGAGAGGAACGGACAGCCGTGCTTACCCTACATGGTAAAAGGAAAGGAGTTTCTGGATGCCCCAGGCCATGGTGATGCAGACCGGTAGCGTGAGCACCCAGGCCATTACGATCTTGCCCGCGATACCCCAGCGGACCGCCGAAAGCCGTTTGGTCGCTCCGACGCCGAGGATTGCAGTCGAAACGACGTGGGTCGTGCTGACCGGCATGCCCCAGTGGCTTGCCACGACGATGATTGCGGCCGAAGACGTCTCTGCTGCAAATCCATGAATGGGTTCGAGCTTCAGCATCTTAACGCCTAGGGTCTTGATGATCTTCCATCCGCCGAAAAGGGTGCCGAAACCCATGGCGAGGGCGCAGAGAAGAATAACCCATTTGGGCACTTCGACGCTGTTGATCACTCCGCCGCTGACCAGAGCCAAGGTGATGATGCCCATGGCTTTTTGAGCGTCATTTGACCCGTGGCCGAAAGCCATGAACGACGAAGAAATGATCTGGAGCCTGCCGAAGTATTTGCTTATGACGCCGGGCGAGAGATGGCCGAATAAATACAGAATCAGTTTCATGAACAGGTATCCGACAATGATGCCGAGCACGGGGGAAATGAGCAATGAGGTAAGGATCTTGGCGATGCCGCTCATGTTCAGGATGCCGACTCCGCCGTGGGCCATGGCGGCTCCTGCAATACCGCCGAAGAGCGCGTGCGAGGAACTCACAGGAAGGCCCATCAGGATCGTTATGATGTTCCAAAAAATCGCCGACAAAAGTGCCGAGATAATGACCAGATCGGTTACCGCCTTCGGGTCCACAATGCCCGATCCGACGGTTTTTGCAACCGCCGTGGTCAGAAACGCGCCGATAATGTTCATGGCTGCCGCGATGGAAACGGCAACCAGAGGAGAAAGGACTTTCGTCGACACCACGGTGGCAATGGCGTTGGCCGCGTCATGCCAGCCGTTCGCAATGTCGAAAAAAACCGCTAAAATGATGATGAGGATCAGGATTTCATGCATTTTTGACGACGATGCTTTCGAGGATGTTGGCGATATCTTCGGCCCGGTCCGAGGCGTCTTCTAAGAGCTGGTAGATGTCTTTCCATTTAATGATATAGATGGGGTCGCTATGGTCGTTCAGGAGCTTGCCCAGTGCGTCGCGATACTTGCGGTCGATGCGGTTTTCGAGGCGGTTTACTTCGATGCAGTGCTCCATCACGTGAGAATACTGCTTTGAACGGAGCTCGCGGAGCGCTTTTTTCAGCACGTCCGTGGTCATCTGGAGGTCTTCGGCGATGGAAATGACCTCGGGGGTCGGTTTTTCGATCTTATATACGACCATCCTGTCCACGGCCGCCCAGATGAGGTCCAGGACATCGTCGATCCGCGACGCCAGAGAATGAATGTCCTCACGGTCGAGCGGCGTGAGGAAGGTTTTGTTCAGATCCTTCATGATGTCGTGGGTGAGCATGTCGCCTTCCTGCTCGAACTCGTAGATGGCCTTGGCCTTCTTTTCGAAACTCTCGAAGTTATTGAAGGTATCCACGAGGACATTCGCTGCCCGGGAAAGGTTCTCCAGAGCGCGGTCGAACTGCTCGAAGAAGTCTATTTTGCTGGGAAAGAGGGCCATAGGTTGGTTGTAACGCTCCTTACAGGACTCAAGAATGGAACTGCGGAATGCCCGAAGTGAAACCGGCAGTAGATCCGGTTTTCGAGCGCCCTTACGTTATCACAGGCGGATGTTTTTTGCAAGAGGGAACTCATTGCTCGCCGTGGTGTTTTGACCTCGAAGAAAGCGTGGTGCACTGTTGCAGACCACGGTTCCGGGGAGTTGCGTGAGCGGCGCTTGTCACGGGATTCATCGGCAGAGGGCGGTCGAACGGTTCGCGGGCAAAAAAAAGGCGGTGATTGCTCACCGCCTTGGCCCGAGAAATCAGCGGAAACGTCTAGATTGCTTTTTCTTTCCAGCACTTATCGCAAAGCCACATCATGCCGCGAACTTTGCCGGTCGTAGTCATCATCTTCGCAGCCTGCATCGGCTTGCCGCAGCACTGAGGGTTGAGATTCACGACGGCCTTTTTGCTGGCTGCCTTAGCTGTCTTACTTAATTCTGCCATGGTTGGTTCACCTCCGGATAATATCGCGAAAACCTGTGCATTTTAACCGTAAATGGGAAAAAGTCAAGGAAATATTTATTCTTTCCCCTCCGGACCGGTCATGCCGAAGCTGTGCTCTCCATTTAATCCCCTTGACAAAGACAGGGGTATGTTTTATAAATAAGCACCGGCGCAATAACATCTTCGAGAATGTTTATGCAATCCTGCAAACTCTAGAGTCGCAGCCCCTCTTAACCGCACCGCCCTTGGGAAATTATTATGGAAGACCACAAGCTGAGAGTATTCTGTGCCGTCGCGGAAACGAAAAGCTTTTCCAAGGCCTCGGAGCTGATTCATCTGACTCAGCCCGCAGTGAGCCTTCAAGTCCAGGCCATGGAGGAGCTCTACGAGACGCGTCTGTTCGACCGTTCGGGGAATACCATCAACCTGACGCCGGCCGGCGAGATCCTCTACAAGCGCGCCAAGGAGATCCTCGCCCTCTACGCCGAGGCGCAGAAGAACATCAGTGAAATCACGGGCGCCATCAAGGGATCTCTTTCCATCGGCGCCAGTTCGACGATCGGTAACTACCTGCTCCCGCAGATCATTTCGGCCTTCAAGAAAAAAGTCCCCCAGGTGAACATCTCGCTCGTCGTGAGCAACACAAAGATCATCACCGAGAGGCTCAATGCGGGGGAGATCGACATCGCCCTCGTGGAGGGGGATGTGAGCAAACAGAGGTTCACCGTCGATACGCTGCTCTCCGACGAGCTCGTGGTAATCATGTCGACGGCCCATCCCTGGGCCGAGCGCCGCAATATTCCCGCTATGGACCTGATCAAGGAACCAATTATCCTCCGGGAGGAGGGTTCAGGAACCCGCCAGATCATTCTCAAGCACCTCGAGGACCACGGGATCAAGCTCGATCACCTCCGGATCGCGCTCGTGCTGGGCAGCACGGAATCGATCAAGAGTGCCGTGGAAGAAGGGATGGGCGTCTCCATCGTGTCCGCCTGGGCCGCCCGGCAGTCCATCAAGCATGGCGCGCTCAAGGCCACAACGTTCAAAGACGTCAAGTTCCACAGAAACTTCAGCGTCATCTCTCCGAAACGCAATTACTGCACCCACACGGCTAAGGAATTTCTGAGCTTCCTCAAAGTCTACCCCATCAAAACGCCGTTGTCCTGAGCAGCAGTCTCCTTCCGTTGGCCCGCTCCGTTTTCCACCATGATCCGTTATCGTAGAGATCGATGCGGTTTATCGTCAGCTCATTCCACGATTGCGTGTGCAGTCCGTCCTGTTCCACCTTCACGGTGATCGCCCCTTGCCGATCAGTCCGCAAAACCTTTGTTCCCTGCTGTTTGTAGCGGTCCAGTATCTCGTCTGACGGATGATGGTAAGGATTGCGCAAGCCGACGGGCACGATTGCAACCACCGGACTCGTTCGCGCTACAAAAGCAGGGGAGCTTGAGCTTCTGCTTCCGTGGTGGGGATCTTCAGGAGGTCACATTTCAGGTCTTCCCCTCGTCTCAGGAGCGTCATTTCAGCCGCAGTGCCGATATCTCCGGTGAACAGGAAGCTCCTGCCCCCTGATTTGATTCGCACGGCGAGCGACCGGTTGTTTTCGTCAGCATAGGCCTTGTTGCTTTGGATGCGGTAGTCGCGCGACGGGTGGAGCACGCTCAGTTCCGCTTCACCGAGAACAGCGGGCGGATCATCGGCAGATACCCGTTTTAGGAGTATGTGCCTGTTTTCGATCGTTTTGCTGAACTCTGAATGTCCCGGCAGATCATTGTCCTGTCCGCTTTCCCACACCTCACCGACGTCGAAGGTCTGAAGAAGATAGATGAGTCCCTCCATGTGGTCGGGATGGGGGTGCGACAGTATCACCAGGTCCAGTTTTCGGATTCCCTGGGTCCAGAGATAGGGCGCCAGCACCCGTCTTCCCATGTCAAAACGGCTTCCACGAGCGCCTCCCCCGTCGATGAGAATGGTCTTGCCCGAGGGCAGCGTGACGAGCGCGCTGTCTCCCTGGCCCACATCAGGGAACCGGATCCGCACTGCCCGTTCGGATCCCAACCCCGGCAGCGCGGGCGCAATCAGGATCGCACCTGAGAGGACCATGCAGGCAATGAGCAGCGGTCGACGGCGAGCCGAGAATTCGAAAGGTTTGAACTGGGACAGCAGCCCTGCCCGAAGGAAGCCGAAGAGCGCGATGAGAAAAAATACGGACGCGATCACCCACAACACGCCGGGTGCCGGGAGATGGATCTGGGCAAAAGGAAAGCGCGCAAAGAAGAAGACCAAGGCGTTGAAACCGTCGGCGACGAGCTGGTTCAGGCTTTCCAGCGGCAGGGAATGCGTGAACAGGGAGAGGATCCCGGAAAAAAGGCCCAAGGGGACCACAACCATTCCGGCAAGGGGTACGACAAACATGTTCGCGACGATGCCGACGAGGGAAATC
This sequence comes from Nitrospirota bacterium, assembly GCA_963749655.1. Classification (GTDB taxonomy): domain Bacteria; phylum Nitrospirota; class UBA9217; order UBA9217; family UBA9217; genus JAJYKN01. The sequence goes on along the minus strand of CAVVOB010000021.1, from coordinate 19,662 downwards.
TGATTAAAGTAGTGGGCGACCAGCGGTCCCGTCGCAAGGCTGACGGCAAGAGAAAGAACGACGAGCAGGGCGATGTTGCCCGCGGTCCTTTGAAGCACGGACCGGGCTTCAAAGCCGAATTCTTTCCGGACGTCGATTATGAATGCGATAACGAGGACCGAAGTAAAGGAAAGCTGGAGGGAGATATCGAAGATCGCCTGCGGGCTTGCGGCAAGGATGATGAGGGCGGCCAGCGCGAGAGATTGCAGCAGGCCGTGGTCACGGTCAAGTAAAAGTGCCGTGAGACCGGCTACAATCAGAACCAGCGATCGGACCGTGGCCACCTGTCCTCCTGCGAGTGCAGTGTAAAAGATAACGAGTGGGAGCGTGAATACGATGGCGATTTTTTTAGGATCAACATGGAGGGTGATCTCATGGTAGCGGGTCTCTGGTATCAGGCGAAGGAGGCCCTTGATCAGGGAAAAGCAAAGCGCCGCGACCATGGCGAGGTGGGACCCTGATATGGAGATGATATGAGTTACCCCTGCCGACAGGTATCCGTCCCGCATTTCATTTGTCAGAAACCCTTCCTCTCCGAGGACCATGGCCTGGAGGATTGCCGATCCGTCGCCGCTTGTCCCGGCAAGGAATGCCTGCCTGATACGCTCCCGCTGATCTTGAATCATCCTGAACAGACCGCTGCCGCGTCTGACGATCTCTATCGCATCAGCATGCTTAATGGTGACGGTATGACGAATGCCGCTTCGGGCCAGGAACGCCGGGTAGTCAAACCCGCCGGGATTATTGAAACCCACGGGCTCGATCAATCTGCCGGGTACACGTATGGTGTCCCCATAGCCGAGTGCAGGCGACTCAGCGCGAAGTGTTGCTTTGACCAGCCCTGAAACAGGTGACCCGTCGATCGTCGACAAAGCAAGGCTGAAGCCGGTTCGCTCCGGATCGCGATCGATCGTCGATACGATGGTGCCTGTCAGTTCATAGACGGCTATTCCGGCCGGGAACCGGCGCGTGTAATGGTCTTGTGGGACCCAGGCGGCCGAGTAGATATAAGCTGCAAAGCCGGCGGCGCAGGGGAGGACAAAATACGAGAAACGGAGAAGTGACAGCCTTCGGCGTAGAATGAGAACGACGAATACCACGACAAGGAGCGTCAGAAACAGCAGAATTGCGTAGGGGAAATGGAGAAATCCGTGTCCGAACAGCAGACCGGCACAATAGGCCAGCGTGAGCGTGATGAGAGGTGTCGACATGGGAATTCCGGATTTTGAATTGGGGAGTCTCGAAGAATCCCCTAGCATGTAACCGACAAAGAGGGAGGTGCCTTCTGTCGCTCATCCAGAATGAAATTACTCCAGTTTTTCCCTGATGAGCTGCGCCAATTCCTCGGCAAGCCTCTTAATCGTTGTCTGGTCCTTGCCCTCGATCATCACGCGGACCTTGGGTTCGGTGCCGGAATAGCGGACAAGGAGGCGTCCCGAATTGCCGAGCGTCCGTTCGATGTCCGACATGCGATCTGCGACGGCCGGGATCGTCGAGAGGTCTTTCCGTTCACGTACCTTTACGTTGACGAGTATCTGCGGATAGGAGGTCATGCACCCGGCGAGTTCCGACAGAGGTTTCTCCGTCTGTTTTATGATGGCGAGGACCTGAAGCGCGGAAATGAGACCGTCGCCGGTCGTATTGTGATCCAGAAAAATGATGTGGCCTGACTGCTCGCCGCCGAGGTTGTAGCCGCCGGCAAGCATCTTTTCCATAACATAGCGGTCGCCGACAGCAGCCCGAACGAGGTTTGCACCCGCATTCCGGAGGGCAAGTTCCAGCCCCAGGTTGCTCATCACGGTGGCCACAAGGGTGTTGTGCCTGAGCCTGCCTTCCTTCATCATATGGAGCGCGCAGATCGCCATCATGGCATCACCGTCGATGAGTGCCCCGTTTTCGTCGCAGAGCAACGCCCGGTCGGCGTCACCGTCGAAGGCGATGCCGATGTGGGCCTTGTTCGCGACCGCTGCCCGTGAAATGACCTCCGGGTAGAGCGACCCGCAGCCCCGGTTGATATTCGTGCCGCTGGGCTGATCGTAAAGCGAAATAACGTCTGCGCCGAGCTCCGTCAGGATGCGCGGCCCGATCTTGTATGCGGCCCCGTTGGCAGAGTCAACGACGATGCGCAGGCCTGAGAGATCCATCCCGCGGGGAATCGAGGACTTGACGAATTCGTTGTACCTTCCGATAGCATCGTCGATCCGGAACGCCTTGCCGATTTCCGCGGCAGTCGGTCGTATGGAGTCGACGGCCCCTGAAAAGATCAGGTCCTCCATTTTCTTTTCGACCTCGTCGGGAAGCTTGAACCCGTCCCTGCCGAAAAATTTAATGCCGTTGTCCTCGTACGGATTATGGGACGCAGAAATGACGACGCCGGCATCGGCTCTGAGGCTTCGGGTCAGGAAGGCGATTCCCGGCGTGGGCACGGGGCCGACAAGCAGCACGTCCATGCCCATGGAGCAGAGTCCCGCAGTAAGCGCGCTCTCGATCATGTAGCCGGAGAGCCGCGTGTCCTTGCCGATAACGACGCGATGGCGGCGCGCTGAATCGCGGAATACGTGGGCCGCGGCCCGTCCGATACGAAGGGCCATTTCGGACGTCATCGGGTCCTGGTTTGCCACGCCTCGAACGCCGTCTGTTCCAAACAGTTTTTTCATCTGGCCGCCCTTTCTATGCTGATGCGCACCGCGATGCTCTCGGCGAGAATCTTTACCGGCTTGCCCTGGTAGTCGATCTTGGGCTCGATCGTGACGCTTGCACTGATATCCTGGATATCGATCGGCATGGTCGGAAGACGGTCGATCGTTTTAATGACGCTCTTCGGTCCTTCGACTGGAATCCTCTGGGGCGAGACCGTCACCTTCGTTATCTGGTACCCGGACAGCGGCGCGCCGCGGAAGACCGGCAGAAGCCGGAAGGACTTTCTGACCAGCGGCTCGAGCCTGACCTTGAGCTCCGACAGGGATAAGTGCATAACCGTAACCCCGGCAGGCCTGCGGATGTCGTCGGGTGAAATGCGGACCGTGTTTTCACCCGCGCCGGTCATGGACAGATCGATGACCACGAACACTTTTTTCCCGATGGTGATGTCCCGGAGCACCCGCTCCTGTCCCTGGACGCGAACTTCCACGGAGCTGGCGACATCGCCGACAACGGCCATGCTCTGGGGAATGTTGCGCAATTCGATCGGCACGTTGATGGTTATCTCCGTCTTGCCCTTTGAGGTTACGTAAAACCAGAGCATGAGCGCAAGCCCCAGCGACAGCGCTTTGATGCCCCAGTTGTCCGTCCAGAGTTTTTCCGCGCTCATAGCAGGCTTTCCTTTTTTTTCTTTGCCATGAATATTTCGGACAGCGTTTTTCTGAGGGAAGGCGCGTCCGCATTGTGCTCGATCCCACCGCCCCTTACTACGGATATTTCGCCCGTCTCCTCGGACACGACGACGACGACTGCGTCGGTCTCCTCGGTCAGGCCGACCGCCGCCCGGTGGCGCGTACCCAGGGCCTTCGACAGATTGGACGACAGGGTAAGGGGCAGGAAACAGCCTGCTGCCACGATTCTGCCGCTGCGGATGATCGCCGCGCCGTCGTGGATAGGTGAGTAGGGGAGAAATATGCTCACGAGGATCTCCTTGGTCACCTTGGCATCGAGGTCGGTCCCCATCTCGACGATGGTGGACAGGTCCGTGTCACGCTCGATCACGATGAGCGCGCCGATACGCTTGTTGGCCATGGATACGGCCGCTTTGACCGTCTCTTCAATGAACTTGGAACCTTCGACCGAGGACAGGGAGCGGAACAGCGGTCGTTCTCCCACTCGGGCGAGTGCACGCCGGATCTCGGGCTGGAACAGGATAACGAGTGCGAGGACGATCTGTGACCAGAAGCTGTGGATAAGCCAGTCGAGAGTGTAGAATTCAAAAGCCTGCGAAGCGATCAGCAGCAGCACCAGGATGCCGAGGCCGACGAGCATCTGGAAGGCTCGTGTGCCCTTGATGAGGAGAAGTACCCGGTAAAAGATGTAATAGACAAGCGCGATGTCAACGGTATCGTTGAACCAGCGATAGTGCAGAAGAGCCTCTCGTATTTCGGCGAAGTTGTTGAACATGCGATGAATCGAACTCCGGATTCCGAATTGCAAATCTTAAATAGATTTCGTGCACGAAAACGTACTATGCAAACGTTTAAAATTAAGCAATTGGATTACTGGTGATTTGGTGTTTGTCCCGTTGTGCTTTGTCTGATGATCGCATCGGTCATGCGCGCAACATGCACCATGCGCGCCACGTCGTGGACCCGTACAATGCGGGCGCCGCGGTCGATGCCGAGCGCAACGGTAGCTGCAGTGCCGTCGACGCGTAGTTCGGGAACCTCCACACCGAGGACAGTGCCGATGAATTTCTTTCTCGAAGTCCCGAGCACGATCGGCCTGCCGAGTGCACTCAACTCGTCGAGCCGGTTCATGATCGTCAGATTGTGCTCGAGTGATTTGCCGAACCCGATCCCGGGATCAACGAGGATCTTTTCCCGGTCCACCCCCGCATCGATCGCGATCGAGATACTTTCGGAAAGGTAGTCCCTGACCTCGGTGATCACATCGTGATAGACGGGGTTCTGCTGCATGTTGCGCGGCGTGCCCTTGATATGCATAATGACGACAGCGGCGCCGAAATCCGCAGCAACTTTTGCCATATCAGGCGAGAAGCGGAGCCCGCTGATATCATTTACCATCGATGCGCCTGCCTGGAGCGCTTTCCTGGCTACGGTGGATTTATAGGTGTCGACGGAAAGCGGGACCGGAAGCTCGGAAGAAAGTTTTTCTATGAGCGGGATGATCCGGCGCAGTTCTTCCTCTTCCGGAACAGGTTCTGCGCCCGGCCGGGTGGACTCGCCGCCGATATCGATGATGTCGGCCCCCTGCGCCGTCATCTCCCGCGCGTGTGCAAGCGCCCGTTCGGCAGATCGGTAGAGTCCGCCGTCGGAGAAGGAGTCGGGCGTGACGTTCAGGACTCCCATCACATGGGTGCGGCTGCCGAGGTCGAGCGTTTTTCCCCTGCAGTCAATCTTATAATCTGAGCGCAGATAGTTGTCAAGCAGGGAATCGATTTTTCGGGAAAGGTCAAAGGGGAAGAGGTCGCGCGTTCCGAGGACCCGCGCGGCGCGCTTCAATTCCTCGACGGTCCCTCTCACGACAGGCGTCAGGGGAGTCGGCAATTCGTCGTCCCGCCGCGCCCCTGCCTCTGTCGGTTCCAGAACCTCGCGCAATGCCCGGGCCTGTTCGGTACTCAAGCCACTAAGCGTGAGCAGGGGCGCCCCGCGGCCGGTGATCCGGAGAACAGGGTCCATGCGTCCCCTACGCCGTCGCTGGCTGGCCGTTGACTATTGCTTCGATCTCGGGGCCGTCAAGAGTTTCCTTCTCCAGGAGGGCCTTGGTCAGCTGGTCGAGCGTCTCCTTGCGGTCGGAGATGAGCTTCTTGGCCCGTGCATAGTTATCGGAGACGATACGTTTCACTTCCTCATCGATTTCGATGGCGGTATGCTCGCTGTAGTCGCGGTGCTGTGCAATCTCTCGGCCGAGGAAGATCTGCTCCTCTTTCTTGCCGTAGGCAAGCGGGCCCAGCTTGTCGCTCATCCCCCATTCCGTTACCATTTTCCGGGCGAGTGCCGTTGCACGTTCGATATCATTGCCGGCGCCGGTGGTCATGTGCTTGAGCGCGATCTCTTCCGCGGCCCTGCCGCCCAGGAGAATCGCTATGTTGTTCAGCAAGTGCTCGCGGTCGTAGGAGTATCGGTCCGCGGTCGGGAGCTGAAGGGTAACACCGAGCGCCATGCCCCGCGGAATGATTGATACCTTGTGCACAGGGTCGGTGCCGGGAATGAGCTTAGCGACCATGGTATGGCCGGCTTCGTGGTATGCCGTGTTCGTCTTTTCTTCGTCGCTGATGATCATGGACTTCCGTTCGAGGCCCATAAGGACTTTGTCTTTAGCGCGGTCGAAATCGTCATTTTCGACCTGGGTCTTGCCCATCCTGCCCGCGAGAAGCGCCGCTTCGTTTACGAGGTTCGCCAGTTCGGCCCCGGACAGCCCCGGGGTGCCGCGCGCGATGGCTTCGAGGTCGACGTGTGGAGCGAGCTTGATCTTCTGGGTGTGCACCTTGAGCACGCCGATCCTGCCGTTCAAATCGGGCCGCGGGATCACCACCTGGCGGTCGAACCTGCCCGGCCGGAGGAGCGCGGGGTCGAGGACGTCGGGCCGGTTCGTGGCAGCCACGAGGATCACGCCTTCGTTGGACTCGAAGCCGTCCATCTCGACCAGGAGCTGGTTCAGTGTCTGCTCGCGTTCGTCATGGCCGCCGCCGAGGCCGGCGCCACGGTGTCGTCCGACAGCGTCGATTTCATCGATAAAAATGATGCAGGGCGCGTTCTTCTTGCCCTGCTCGAAGAGGTCCCGGACGCGCGACGCACCGACGCCGACGAACATCTCCACAAAATCCGAGCCGCTGATCGACAGGAACGGCACGCCTGCTTCTCCGGCGATGGCGCGCGCCAGGAGCGTTTTGCCCGTTCCGGGAGGGCCCATGAGGAGCACGCCCTTAGGGATCTTGCCGCCCAGCTTCTGGAACTTCTGGGGGTCCTTCAGAATTTCGATGATTTCCTGGACCTCCACTTTGGCCTCGTCCATGCCGGCCACTTCACTGAAGGTGACCTTCTTGGTGCTTTCGTTCAGGAGTTTTGCCCTGCTTTTGCCGAAGGACATGGCTTTGTTGCCGCCCATCTGCATGTTGCGCATGATGAAAAAGAACCACAGTGCCATGAGGATGAGCGGAGCCCAGACAACGAGGAAATTGTACCACGGTGATTCTTTGGGAGGATCGGAATTGATCTTGATCCCCTTGTTGATGAGCTCCTTCACGAGATCGGGGTACTCTACGAGGTTTGTTTTAAAGGATTTTCCGGTCTTATACGTCCCCGTGAGCTCGTTGCCCTTGAAGGTCACGTCATTAACTTCGTCGTTCTTGACCTTGGCCATGAAATCGCTGAATGATATCTGGATCGAGGATTGGGTGACAGGATTGAACAGGTTGAAGATGAGCACCGATACAACGACGAAGAGAAGGATCAGTGCCAGATTTTTGTAGAATGCGCTCACGGGTGGAAACCTCCAGTAGCATCATAGGTAACGTGCTTTTGACCTTCGGAAAAGCGAAAAAGGTTATTTTTCATGTCCTTCCAGAGGATGTCCGGCACATCATTTTATCTAAATATAGTAACATATTCCCCTGCTGATGACAACAGATATAACGGAATCGCCTTTTGACGCTGGTAAGGGTGTGGCACCCGAGCGGACTCGTACTTGTCGGTGCGCTCCTCAGTCGTTCGCGCTATTCATTCTGGGGAGTCGTCTGCCGTTCCTCCATGGGGAGCACAGCTATGTAAGGAAGGTTGCGGTACCGGTCCTTGTAATCCAGGCCATAGCCAACAACATATTTGTTCGGAATGCGGAACCCCGGATAGTCGACTTCGATTTCCACCAGGCGGCGGTCTGCCTTGTCAAGGAGTACGCATACCTTGAGCGAAGCCGGCGCCCGTTCCAGAAGCATGTCCTTCAGATAACGGAGCGTGACGCCCGAATCCACGATGTCTTCGACGAGCAGCACGTGTTTGCCCTTGATATCGGCCTTCATATCGCAGAGGATTTGAACAGGGTTGCCGCCTTTGCCCTTGGATGACGAGCTGGTGCAATGGATGAAGTCCATTCTAACCGAGATCTTGAGGGACCGGAGCAGGTCGGACATGAAAAATAGAGCACCCTTCAGGACGCCGACGACGATGAGGTCCTTGTCGGCATAGTCTGTGGAAATCCTGCCGCCGAGCTCGTGAATCTTTCTCTGTATTTCCTCACTCGTAAACAGCGGTTTTCCGAAATCGATCCCTACCATTGACAATCCTCCTCGATGCTTCTAATGTCGAATATGAAACAAGAAATACAGCGGTCCCGGGACCGGTGCGCCCGGTCTTCACAGCGCCGGTTCATGAAGCGCTTCGGACGCCGATGAAAAGCGTGCGCTTCGTCTCCGGATCAACAAGAAACCGGTCATCGGTTCTGCAGCCCATGACCCAGAGGATGTCTTTCCCGGAGCACAGCAGCGGGATCCGGTCACGTTGCCTCCGGGGGATCTTTTCGTCAACCAGGTAGTCCTGGAGTTTTTTGCTCCGGCCTCCCATCCCCGATGGGTAAAACCGATCCCCCGGCTGCCGAAATCTGACCACGAAAGGCGGGCTTATCTTATCATAATCGAACCGGGCCTGCCAGCGGTAATTTCCGCCGCTATCAGCCGTTTCACTGCCGTATCCGGGGGCGTCCCTCTGCTCCTCGGTCCTGTCCAGAATGAACGTTCCGACCTCCACTCCGAGGTCGGGCAGAGCGGTCGTGCCGGGTACCCTGACGGTCCGGGAGGACCCCTCATGCTCGGTCCGTTCGAAGAAAACGAATTTGTCGTACTCACGGGTGATGCAGAGGTTAGGGGCCAGGTTCATTGTCCGCCCGCTCTGGGCACCTTGCATGAACGAGAGGGCTTCTTCGATACGACCCATGGACAGCGATGCCGACCGGGTTCCTGCACGGTCCGCGACCATTCTGAGCAGCCGGCGCTGGAAAGCGCGGGGCTGGGCAGCCCATGCATACAGCCTCAACGCCAGGGCGTCTTCCTGCGGGACCATGGCGTCTTCCAGAATTGTGTCAAGGATTCCCTTGATCGCCGAGTCTTCTTCCCGGAGCAGGTCAGCTTCGCTCGCCAGCGTCTCCACGATCCCGGGATTAAATCGTTTCAGGACAGGAATGACTTCCAGTCGGATCCGGTTCCGCGTGTATACCGGCATTGCATTCGTCGGGTCGGTCGCAAACTCAAGGCCGGCGGCGCTCAGGTGGTCCATGACCTCCTGGCGTGTTACTTCGATCAGCGGCCTTATGATATTTCCCCGGATCGGCGGTATGGCCGACAATCCGGCAACGCCTGCGCCGCGAATCAGCCGCATGAGGAATGTTTCAGCCTGGTCGTCCGCGGTATGGCCCGTGGCAATGCGCGAGGCGCCTGCGGTCTGAGCGGTCCGCTGCAGAAAATCGTATCGTACCTGCCGCGCCCCCTCCTGTGCCGAGAGACCGCGTTCGCGGCAGTAGGCCGGCACGTCGATGGCCTCGATCGTCGCGGGGATTCCGAACTTCTGGGCGATTTTTCCGACGAACGCTGCCTCGTCGGCAGATTGCCTGCCCCGGAATCGGTGATCGAGGTGCGCTACATGGAGTTGCAGGCCGTAATCCTTTGTCAGCGTATGAAGTACGCTCAGAAGGCAGACTGAATCCGGGCCGCCCGACAGCGCAATGAGTACGCGCTCCCCCGGATTCAGCATGGAGAATCTTTTTATAGTTTTCCGAACTTTGACCAGCAGCATGGCAATGGAGAATCGTGCGGAGACCCGTACGTGGCAGTTACTTCCGGTTCTTTGCTCTCTCTATTTACTTTCCATGAACGAGTATTGCGTTGAATAATAACGATGAGAAAAAGAGGCGGAAAAATGGTGGCGGTGCAGGGACTCGAACCCCGGACACAGGGATTATGATTCCCCTGCTCTACCAACTGAGCTACACCGCCCTGGGAAAATTCAGAGGCATACGATACTGTATTGCGGCCTTTTTGTCAAGAAAAAGTAATCCCGCAAGACAAATTTCAAGCCACAACCGCCAAATCTCAGATACATCCCAAAGTTCCAAGGCCAAAAGCAAACCGTTCAGAAGATCGGCACTCAGCACTTCGATATTATTTAAACTTTGAGATTTGGAGCTTACATTTATTCCTTGAACCTCGTCTCTTCCTTCTGGATCCGCTCCATTTCTTCCTTGCGGGTCTTGCACTCGATGCAGTATCGTGCCAACGGGTTCACTTCCAGACGTTTTATGCTGATCTCGTTTCCGCACTCCTCGCACAAGCCGTAGGTATTGTTCTGGAGTTTGCGGAATGCGTCGGCAATGTCCTTATATTGCTCGTATTTCATTTCCAGAAGGGAATAATCGATTCCCTGGTCCATGTCGAGCGCTGACTGATCGGCGCTGTCCATGGCAGAATCGATTTTCTGTCCCGTTTCCCGGAGCAGTTTGCGGCCCATCTGGGCCTCCAGCCCCGCGACGACCTCGTTTCGCTTCTTAAGGAGAAGCTTTTTCAGCATTTCATTACGTTTCTGCATTGCCGGCGACAACTGTGAGGTTGCCGGTCCCTTTTTTGCGGGTGCTGCGGCACGGGCCGTTTTTGGCGCCTGTTTTTTTGTTGCAGGAGCGGCTTTTTTTACCGCTTTTTTCTTTGGTTTGACTACGGCTTTTTTTGCCGCCTTTTTTTTAGCAGGCTTCCTGCCCGCACCTTTTGGGGTGGCTTTTTTCTTTTTCGCGACTTTTTTAACAGCCATAGTATACTCCCTCTCTTGAGCCCGGTTGGTTAAGTATTTTTTCATTATAGATGTCTATTCAGGCAAATTCAAGTCAATTTGTCAGGGAATCTTCGCTGCTTTTTCATGGCGCCCGTACGCCGCTGACCGTTTTTTCTCAGGGGTCCCGCCCATGAACGCTCCCGGCGAAGGTTTTATAGCCAGGTTGCCCTTTTTCTGATAGCATAGAGTAAATCACTTTATCAGGGCAGGCAGGTGACATGAAAAAATCTCTCCGGTACCTTGTTGCGTTTTTCGTAACGACGGCGGCAACCGTGTTCCCGGGCCAATTCCGGGACAGTAAGGCCGATTCCCGCAGCACGAGCATGGCCGAGCTTATGAGCCGGGAATCCGCTGGAAAGGACTGGGGCCAGCGTAAAGGCATGCTTCTGGATCACGCTGCGCATTTTGATACAAAGAACGAACAGCCTCTTCGTGAGAATCACGGTGCGCTGCTGCAGGCTGCAGGCCGCGACAAAGCCGCGATGGTATTGCACCAGTTGAAGCTGCTCCTCGGCGGGGAGCGGTTTGCCCGGATTGCCGAAAAGACAGCAGCGGAGCCCCAGCCGATGAAGGAATTGTGGGGCGCCGTAGAGGCGCTGGCTGAAAAGGAGGCGGGCCGGGATCTCAGTTGGTTTTTCAAACAATGGCTAGACCGCAAAGGACTTCCTGAACTCGGCGTGGAGAATGCTTCAGTCAGGAAAAACGGCGGCAAATATGAGGTGAGATTCGACCTTGTCCAGCAGGGAGACCCCTATATCCTTGATGTTCCATATGTCATCTCATTCCTGCGCGGGAAAGAGAGGGCCGAGTCAACAAGGCTGGACAGCGGAAGGCAGCAGGTGTCGGTCCTTGTTGATGAGGAGCCGGCGTCAGTCGCGATCGACCGCGACTATGACGTACCGAGAAGGCTGACCGGGGACGAAACGCCGCCCCTCCTGGCGCAGGCGCTGCATGAACTGACGCCGATCCTGGTCGGCCCGGCGAGCAATACCGAATTTTACCGGGGAATCATTGAAGCCCTGAAAGCGCGCGGTTTCGAACCGCGCCCGGCGGCAGGCGTAAAGGATGCCGATATCCGGACGTCGTCCCTGATCGTGCTCGGCGGCGACAATCCGGTCATCGGCAGGCTTTTCGGACAATTTGAAACAGGCGATGACGAGCTGAGACTCAGGGCGCGAAAGAATCCGTGGAAAAGCGGCGCCGTCATCGTGACCGTGGCTGCGGCATCGGCGCAGGCAACCGGTGAAGCCGCCCGTATTCTTGCCGACGCTGGGGACGCGAGCGCCGTCATCATCGACAAAAAAGGATCAGTCCTCCGGACAACGGAAGACTCCGACAGGGGGATCGTGATGGAACTGCGGGAAGAGCCTCTGGCAATCGACGTTTCAATGGTAAAGTCACTGGAGCAGGTAATCGAAGGTGCGTTCGGGAAAAAGATCGTGTATGTAGGCGAGTATCATGACCGGTTCGCGCACCACGCCGTTGAACTCAGGATGATCAAAGCGCTGTACCGGAAGAACCGCCACATCGCCATCGGCATGGAGATGTTCCAGCGGCCGTTCCAGAAGGTGCTCGATGAATATATCGGCGGTTCGATCGAAGAGCGGGAATTCCTGAAGCGGACCGAATATTTTTCACGGTGGAGCTTCGATTTCAATCTCTATAAGCCCATCCTTGACTTCGCCCGCGCCGAGAAGATCCCCGTGGTCGCACTGAACATGCAGCGCGAGATAACGGAAAAGGTTTCCCGCCAGGGCATGGACGCCCTTTCAGACGAGGAGCGTAAGGCGCTTCCCGCGGAGATGGACCTTACCGACCGGGACTACCGCGACCGGCTGGAGCAGGCTTTCGCCGAGCACCAGAGCAAGAACGAGAGGAGTTTCGACTTTTTCTATCAGGCACAGATCTTGTGGGATGAGACCATGGCCCAGTCCGTGGACGACTACCTGAAAAAGAATCCCGACAGGCAGATGGTCGTGCTTGCGGGAGTGGGACACCTGGCCTATGGATCGGGGATTCCGAAGCGGTCTCATCGCCGAAACGGATATGAATACGCGACGATTCTGAACGACGGCGACATTGACCGGGATATTTCCGATTACCTGGTTTTCCCCGCAGCCCTGGAGGGAGTGACTGCTCCGAAGCTCATGGTGGTGCTGAAGGAAAGCGCAGGAAGGGTGGTCGTTTCGGAGCTGCCCGCAAACAGTATTTCAAAGATGGCGGGCATAGAAACAGGAGACTCGATCCTGGCGATCGACAAGACTCCCGTGAAGTCTGCCGATGATTTAAAAATCGAACTCTTTTACAAAAAATCCGGAGATAAGATTACTGTCCACGTCCTGCGAAAACGGTTCCTCCTCGGAGAAAAGGAGATGGACATCAGCGTCAACCTGGGGGGCAGCTAAGTTCACATCGGGCATGTCTCATAGCATGCGTTACGTATAAAATATTGAAAAATTGATTTATTTTTGTCTGTATTGCTGTCTCCGTTGCTCATCGTATCCTTCACTCATCCTGTTACCTCAAATTAAAACTTCACGTTGACATTTCCATAAAAGCATAATAATATTTGCATGTAATATGAGAGTATCAAGTTCTAAAACTCTATTGCGCTGGAAAGGGATAAGAGTCATGAAGCTGTCGGATCCGATAAACATAATGCTTGATTGCTGCATCCCGGATAAGAAAAAGCTGTTCGGCGAACTGGGAAAACTGGCGCCCGGCGATACTCTGAAAATAGAAATCGACAATTGCATTGCCTCGAAGGCAATGGTCGACAGTTACCTGAAGCATAAGTGGTACCAAATCGTTGAGACGCTCGACCACGATGATTCCACCATCCTGCATATACGCATGACCAGGGAAACCTAGCATCCCCGAATGTCGTGCTGGAGGAACTCAGTTCATCCTGAAGGAGGTCTCCATGATCCCAATCGACAAGCGCGTGGATCTGCTCAAAGTCATTGCCCATCCTGTCCGGATCAAGATCCTCGAAGAACTCACCCAAGGCGTAAAATGCGTGAGCGATTTCGAAGACTCCCTCGATATAAGCCAGCCCAATGTTTCACAGCATCTGACGTTGCTTCGGACCAACGGAGTCATCGATTTCTTCGTTGACGGCAGGCTCAAGTGCTACTTCCTTAAAGAACCGATCATTCCCGACCTTCTCGAACTGCTCAAAAAACAGTATAAAGAAGATGTTCCTGCGCCGGCCTGTTGTCCGGTGACGAAAAAAGGGACCTATCCAGGTGAAAGGAGAAGATAGTAGCTATGAAAAAGCACACGATTACGCTGTATGTAAATGACCCGATGGGCAAGCGCTGAATGTCCAACATGGACGCCGCCCGTCGGGCGGAGAAGGAAGTCAGCGCCGAAATTGTTGTTATCAAAAAAACTTCGAAGGAGTACAGCCAGATGACAGATCCTCTGCCGTGCCCGTCAGTCATGGTGAACGGTCGACTCCTCGCGAAGAATGACACGATTACCGTTCGAGGCGCTCAAAACGGCGCTCATCAGCGACGGCGATGTAAAGGAGACCGCATGAACACCGCCTTTAGGCACTCCTTCAGGATTGGATTTGGACGGCGGTTTTCTTTCTAGATGGCCACGACGGAAGTAGATCCTTACCACAATGTCGGATCGATCGCGTTCCCGATCGATCCCGAGCAGATACCGCCTGATGTTCGGAACTGATTGGTTGCGATGGGTTCTGAAATTGGCAATTTCCCAATCAAAGAAAGGAGGCTGCTATGCCGAAAACAGTAACTCTGTATTTATCAACATCGCCGTATTCCTACGAGAACACTTTAACAAGCGCCCGAATCGCGGAATCAGCCCTGGACAAGGGGCATACCGTCAATCTTATCGCCTCGGCTGACGGTATCTATTGTTTTTTGACAAAACAGAAAGCAAAGGGCATCCTGAACGCCGAGGAGGAGTTCACCCGGCTCATCCAAAAAGGACTGAAGGTGTATCTCTGAGGCGGATGCCTGAACTTTCGCCGTGCGGCGAAAGACGACTATCTTGCAGGTACGGAAGTCGGTTCGCTCAAAGGTTTGTTTGCAACCATGGGCGAGACGGATGTATGGATCAATCTCGGTGCATGACGAAAATTCGGTATGCGGATTGCGGAATGCGGAATAAATGCAGGGAGGAAAACATGGCAAATGTTGCGATGATTTTAAAGAGGTCTCCGTACGGCGATATAAACGCAGCCGAGGCCGTGCGCCATGCCCTCGGCGCGGCGTCGTTTGAAATGGGCGTTGATCTGATCCTCGTAGACGGCGGGGTGCTGCTCGCAAAAAAGGGGCAAAACGATGCCGGGACAGGGTTTACCAACCTCGAAGGCGCTGTCAAGGACTGTATGGAAATGGGGGTCTCCGTTTACGCGGATGACTACTCTCTCAAAACCCAACGTGTTGGGTTGAGAGATATGGTCGAAGGCGTAAAAGTAATCGACGGTAAAAAGATCGCGAGGCTGATGAAGGACGCAAAAGCGACAATGATATTCTGAGAGGAGGCTGCAATGCTGGTAATGATAAAAAGCGCGCCCGACACGACCGATGGAGCACTCGGATTGACCCTTGCGAGGGAAAGCGGGGCTGATCTTGTTCTCCTACAGAACGGGGTCTATTTTGCCCAGAAGGAGCGGCTTGGAGCTTTGTCAGGCACCATCTACGTGCTGGATGACGACAAGAGGCTTCGTGGTCTCAAGGATTCCGAGATGGACGAACGGGTTAAAATCATCGACTACCATAAACTGACGGACATCATAACGAGCGGCAAGAGGGTAAACGGAATGTTTTAGATGTCCATTTAAGAAGGACACACGAAGACAAAAATCCTGGGGAGGATATTATGTCAAAGATCGTTGTATTAGGGGGATCATTCGGGGGGTTGACAGCGGCTTTTGAACTTAAGCGGCTGCTCGGAAGCAAAGCAGTCGTAACGGTGGTAAGCAACGACGACCGGTTCGTATTCCTGCCGTCTTTGCCGTGGCTCATCATGGGCTGGCGCAGACCCGAGGACATCACGCTCAGAGTGAGCGAGATCCTGAAGCCGAAGGGGATCGGGTTCGTTCATGATGTGGCAAAGCAGATCGACGCCGATTCATCGAAGGTCGTCACGGACCAAGGGAAAGAGCTTTCCTATGATCATCTCGTTGTATCAACAGGTCCGCATCTGTCCTTCGATGAAATTCCGGGCCTGGGCCCGGACAAAGGCCACACGGACTGCACCTTTACCCTTGACCATGCGGTAAAAACCAGGGAAACATGGAAGAAGATTCTGGAGAATCCCGGTCCTGTCGTGGTCGGCTCGTCCCAGATGGTCAGCTGTTTCGGCCCATCCTATGAATTGGCCTTTGAGATGGATGCGGAGCTTCGACGCAGAAAGATGCGCCACAAAGTGCCCATCACCTACCTGACCTCCGAACCTTATCTCGGCCATATGGGCGTAGGTGGGCTCGGCAACTCCAAAACGTTCATGGAGTACGAGTTCGCCGAACGGGACATCAAGCCGGTCATTAATCAGGCCATTCAGGAAGTGGCGCCAGGAGAGATTAGACTCAAGGACGGAAACAAGATTCCATTCAAGTTGGCCATGATCGCGCCGCCCTTTAAGGGAGTGCCCGCGGTCATGTCGATCGGCAATCCCCGCGGCTTCATCCCGGTGGACAAGAACTACCGTCACACGAAATACAAGAACATCTTCGCGATCGGCGTCACGATGGCGATCGCACCGCCGGAAGCAACGCCGGTGCCCACGGGCGTTCCCAAGACGGGATTCATGACGGTAAAGATGGCCAAGACCGCCGCGGCAACGATCGCTTCGGATGTCATTGGCACGCCTCCTCCGCTCGTCGACGAATTAGGGGTCGTTTGCCTCATGGATATGGGGAATACTGCCGCGTTTATGAAGGCATACCCGGTCCTCCCGCCAAGGCAAAGCTCCTATACGAAGAAGACCATCTGGGCAAAATGGATGAAGGTCAGATTCGAGAAATACTTCCTTTGGAAAATGAAGAGGGGGCTCAGCAATTTGCCGTGAATAAAAAGCTTTTGAAGCTCCATGCCGATTTCTGCAAGGTTTTTTCCAACCCTGCGAGGCTGGAGATTCTCGCGCATCACGCAATTCATGGTTCATCAGACGCTGAGACTTTCCTTCTTCGCTTTCTACGGTCTTTCGGACAGAGACTACATGCTGAACCCCGAAGTTAAGTACAACCTTACGGATTCGGTATGGATAGCGCTGGGAGGGAACGTGTTCGGCGGGGGCAAACCGTGGACCCAATTCGGACAATTCGCGCGCGAAGGATGACAATATGTATTCACAATTGCGATATGAATTCTAACGGCGACTAATGCCGGAGGCGACTCATCCGGCAAATGTGATTTCCCATTCGTTCAAACCACGAATACTACAACAAGTATTGATTGACATTTAATCAAAAAACAATAAGATTGAACATAATTGCAAACAAAATTTTCCAAAGGGAAACGTGCCGTGACACCTTCGAAAGGAGGGGCTATGGAGCTAAAGCTTACACATTTGTCAAGCTGCGCCGGTTGAGCGGCGAAATTCAGCCCTGCTGATCTGTCCCAGGTCCTGGGACAATTGCCACAGATATCCGACCCGAACGTGCTTGTCGGGTCCGCGAACGCGGACGACGCCGGTGTGTACCGTATTTCGGACGACCTGGCCATGGTCCTTACCACGGACTTTTTCACGCCTATCGTCGATGATCCTTATTGGTTCGGCGCCATTGCGGCGGCAAACTCCCTTTCCGACGTTTATGCCATGGGCGGAAAGGCTCTTGTCGCCCTGAACATTGCCGCGCTTCCGGGCAGCGAAGATTTTCGGGAGATCAATAAACGCATCATCCAGGGCGGCTTCGACAAGATGAAAGAGGCCGGCGTGCCGATCATAGGCGGTCACACGATCAAGGACAAGGAGCCGAAGTTCGGCTATGCCGTGCTGGGCTCGATCCACCCGGGCGCGATATTGGACAATACCAAGGCCAGGCCCGGCGATGCGCTGATCCTGACGAAACCTATCGGCACCGGAATCATCGCCACCGGCCTGAAGGCGGGAACATGCAGCGCCGAGACCGCCCAACTGTTCACCTCGTCGATGGCAACGCTCAACAAGCGTGCCGGAGAAATCATGATAGAGGTGGGCGTCAGCACGGCCACGGACATCACCGGGTTCGGCCTCATCGGCCACATGAACGAGGTCCTTGCGGCAAGCAAATGCGCGGCGAAGATTCATGCGCGGCAGGTCCCGGTTTTTGAAGAAGCCCGAATACTTGCAGAACGGTCCATGATTCCCGGAGGAACGAGGGCGAATGAAAAAAATTATGCTCCCTTCGTGGAGTATGGGCAGGGCGTTTCCGCTACGGACCGCGCGCTCCTGAATGACGCCCAGACGTCGGGAGGGTTGCTTATCTTTGTGCCGCAGGACAAGCGGGAACGGCTTGACAGGGAGCTCCGAAAGGCGAAACATCCCGCCGCCCATATCGGTGACCTATTGGCTGCCGTCCCGCAGGGCGCCAAGCGTCTATTCGTGGAGCCCTAACCATGGACGCGGGCGATCTCCTGTTTCCTGCTGCAGTCGGGGCCGCTGTCGGGTTCCTGTCAGGCCTGCTCGGGATCGGCGGAGGCATTGTCATGTTTCCGCTGCTGCTGTATGTTCCGCCGCTTCTCGGCCTCTCCGCCATCGATGTGAAAAGTGTCACCGGCCTCACGATGATCCAGGGCTTTTTTTCGGCGCTCACGGCGATGCTGTATTACCACAAGAATGCGCTGGTCAACAGGAAGCTCGTCTTTACCCTCGGGCTGTCGCTTTTCGGCTCCTCGCTCATCGGCTCGCTGGCATCGAAATCAATGTCCGATGAAACGCTTCTGATGGTGTTCGGCTCGCTGGCCCTGATCGCCGCGATCATGATGCTGATCCCGCGAAAATACCACCACGATGATCTGACGGAAGACAAGGTGGACTTTCACCGGGCAACGGCAGGAACGATCGGCGTCGTGCTCGGTTTCACGATCGGCCTCGTGGGCCAGGGAGGAGCCTTCATCTTGATCCCGACCATGCTTTATGTGCTCAAGATTCCGCTGCGGGTCGCCCTGGGCAGCACGCTTGCGATAGGGCTTTTTTCTTCCTCTGCCGGGCTGGTCGGCAAGGTTGCGACGAGCCAGGTTCCCTATCTCATGGCGGTCCCCCTTGTTGCGGGTGCAATCCCGTCGGCCCGCTGGGGGAGCATTGTCGGCAAAAGGACCGACACGCGGTTTCTCAAATGGCTGCTTGCCGCGATCATCATTGCTACGGCGGTGAAAGTCTGGAGTTCCATCGTTTGAGAAGCCTGGGGGGCTGATTGTTATGCCGGCGCTGTTGCATCGGCGCGGCAGCTGAATTTTTCATATTTACAGACCCGCTGAATTCAAGTAATATATATGCAATGTATCATTATTCAGCATCGGTGAGCGGGCCATTTCGTGATTAGAACGATCCTGTATTCGATTAGTGCAGTCGCCTTGATCATTTCAATCCTGTTGTCGTCCGGCTGCGCCCCGTCAAGTCAACTTGATCCGTCCACGACCTATTTCCCCGAGTTGCAGAACCGCTTTCCTCCCACCGACGGTGCGCTCTCCGTCCAGAAGCTTACTGCAGAAACGGCAAATGCCGCACGAAAGTCAAAAGAGCAGGCAGAAATCTTTATCATCGTCCACCCCGCCTATTCTCATTTTTTTCGGGATCTGGAAAAAGATTCAACACACGCTGCGAAGTTCAGGCTGGAAAAAAAGCAGTTCGAAAGCGAAGCGATCATGATCGGAAGCCACGCAGCGTCGGGGGCCGTTATGGTGCTGGTGATCCCCGGCGACTATTTCGAGGAAAGCAAAGCGCCGCGGTCCTATGTGTCTTATCTCAACACCGTGACAGCAGGCGGCCGGTCGATCGACGACGTGTTGTCGGCTGCGTCAGCAGCGGCACGCTGCCTGCCGAAGACATGGTAAATCTATACACCTTCATTCAGGCCACGCGTGCCAGGAAGGTGCTGATCGGTGGCGGTTTCATCGGCAGATGTCAGCGCGAGTTCTACAATCAATTGACGAACTAGCAATACGTAATCGGTCCAAGGCTAGCCAGA
>CAVVOB010000020.1:0-164960 GCA_963749655.1 Nitrospirota bacterium | reverse complement strand
CAAACGAAAGGAGGCCATCATGCCGCGGATCGGAATACTCACCTGCTCCAATGCGACCCAGGACCTCGGGTGCTCGTCGGCGAGCTGCCTTGCCGACCTCAGGAAACGCAAAGGCGCCTTTGCCGCCTATCCCGCGAAGGAACCCCTCGACCTCGTCGGCATCATCAACTGCCCCGGCTGTCCGACCCTTACGGGACCGGACAAGCTGCTCCAGCGCATCCGCGGGTTGACGGAGTTTCGCATCGAGGTCATCCACTTCACCTACTGCATGAAGGCGCTCTGCCCGTTCAGAAATAATTACGAGCTGGCGCTCAAAGAGGCGTTCCCCCATATCACGATCGTTCACGGCACCCACCAGGAGCACATCACCCCCGAGGAGTACCGGGGCCGTGTAAAAAAACTCTTCTGCCAGCAGAGGAAGACCATGGTCGATCTCATCCTGAACAGGGATGGCTAGTTATGAGTTTTGAGTTTTGAGTTATGAGTGGCTGACCGTTGGGGAACGCTGCTTCCGAGTTGTGATCAACCAACCGGCAGGCTGCTAAAAATTCCCGATCACCGTCAGCGCCCTGGGCACGATGGAAATTTCGCAGGTGTTCCCTTCCAGCGCATACACTTCTCCGTCTACCTGGACCGGCAGCGGATGCTCGCTCTCCACGATCAGCGACGGCGCTCTGCGCGTCACGGCGTGATGGGTCCGTTCGATGGTCCCGAGAAAGACTTTGGGCAGATGCCAGAACAGCCGGGGCAGGCTGAGCGGCTTCACCATGGTGATGTCGAACAGGCCGTCGTCGATCTGCGCATGGGGCGTGAGACGGAACCCGCCCCCGCACGTCGTGCCGTTGCCGATGCTCACCAGGAACAGCTCCTGCTCGATCGTTTCTCCGCCGATCGTAATCTTCATGCGGCATGGCCGGTATTGGTTGAGCGTCTTCAGGAAAGCCGTGAAGTAGACCGCGAGCCCTGCCTTCACCCACCGGACCTTGCGCGTGTTATAGTTCACCGCAGCGTCGAAGCCGATTCCCACGCCGTTGGCAAAATACCTTTTGTTCATCCTGCCTGCATCGATGACCTTTGTCCTGCCTGCCAGGATCATGTCCACGATGCCTTCCAGCGCTTTGGGCGTGTTCAGCACTTTCGAGAAATCGTTGCCCGATCCCGCCGGGACGATTGCCACAGGTTTCCCGGTAAAGACCGCCTTCTGGACGATCTCGTTCATCGTGCCGTCGCCGCCGATCGACACAATAGCCGAGATATCGTCCCGGCTGCAGGCTGCGGCGGCCATTGTCTCGGCGTCGCCGCGGCCCGTGGTGATCTCCAGGTCGTAGCCCGCGCCGCGGGCGTTCAGAAGCCTGACCACCTCGGGAACGATCCTGCCCGCCCTGCCGCCGCCGGCTGATGGGTTTGCAATGAGCTTCAGCTTTTTCATCGGGGAATGCCTTTCGTCGGTCTGTCGCATGTAAACCGTAAAATCATTTAACCACTGATGAACGCCGTTAGAAATAGAATTTCTAAACGGGGTGGACACGGATAAACACAGATAGATCGGAGTTAAACAATGCCTCTAAACAAGAGATAAACCTATCGTTCGTCATTCCTGCGAAAGCAGGAATCCAGGCCATGGTGGGTAACCGCTGGATTCCGGGTCAAGCCCGGAATGACGGTCTTGAAGAAAGATGCTGCGGATAATTTTTCTTCGTAAGACCGGTTTATTGCCGGGTTGATGCCATGTCGATCTGAGGCATACTTCGTGGTTCCATCGCCCAGCCGTGGTCAGTATAAAGTCTCCCTTCTTTCGAGTCAAGAATGTTCTCGCCCCGGAATCGCGGCATTGACACCGCTGTTCCCCGGACTATACTTGTAGCAGGCGCTGTGAGCCTCAATTGTATATCAACTTGATCCTTTTACGGGAAAGGTCCCGTTCATCATGAAAGCCCTCTACTATGAATTGCTCAAAGGCTACCAAGGTATCAAAGCGGGAGAACTGCCCAGGCCGGAAATAAACGACAACGAGGTCCTGGTCCGGGTGAAAGACTTCTCCCTGAACCATCTCGATATCTGGGTCATGAGCGGCGGCTATCCGGCAGCGATCCCGCTCCCGCACATTTTCGGCTCCGATGCCTCGGGCGTTGTTGCGGAAACAGGAAGGAACGTTTCCCACGTCAAACCCGGCGATGAAGTGGTCCTGTATCCGGGCCTGTCCTGCGGACGCTGCGAACATTGCCTGAGCGGACGGGAAAACGAATGCAACAGCTTTTCCCTCCTCGGCGTGATGCAGAACGGCGTGTCCGCGGAATTCGTCAAGGTCCCTGCCGCGAACGTCTTTCCCAAGCCCGCGGGCCTCAGCTTCGAGGAGGCCGCCTGCATCGGCATCGTCTACACCACGGCCTGGAACTCCCTGGTCCTGCGCGCCGGCATTTCGCAGGGCGACACGGTCCTGGCCCACGCGGCCGGGAGCGGCGTCGGAACGGCGCTGATCCAGACGGCGAAACTGTTCAATGCGACGGTCATCACCACCGTGGGCGACGACTGGAAGGCTGCAAAGGCCCGCGACCTGGGCGCGCACTTCGTCATCAACCACAGGAGCGAGGATTTTGCCGAAGCCGTGAAGCGCATCACGAAAGGCGAGCTCGTCGACATTGCCGTCGATCATGTAGGCGCGGCCACGTTCGCCAAGTCCCTGTCGTGCCTGAAGCGGGGAGGCAGGCTCGTGACCTTCGGCGCCACATCGGGCGACGAGGTGAAAATCGGACTCCGGTACCTCTTCGGCAAGAACCTGACCGTGCACGGCGTGTACGTGGGGCCGAAGTCTGCTTTCCGGCAGTGCCTGGAGCTGTCCCCCGGCTTGCTGAAACCGGTCATTGATTCCGTCTTCGATTTCGACGAAGCACCGAAAGCGTACGAAAAACTCCTCTCCCGGCAGTTCTTCGGAAAAATCGTGGTCAGGGTCTAGTCTCAATCCTAACCGAAAAGCAAAGCCTCTGTCGACGGGATAACAGGATAAAGTCCGATGAAAACCTTACCCTTTTAACATCCCGTTAATCCTGTTATCCTGTCAACCGTTTCGGTGTATTGCGTATTGCCTGTCCCGGTGTCGCGGACATCCTCCACTCCCGTTTTTTGTCCTTCCACTGCGCCCTCTGTCCCCGAAAAAGGCCCTGCTCCCCTTCAAAACATCTTGAATTCCTCCCCCCATTGTGAAATAATGCGACAGTCTGCGCCGGCCGCAGACGTACATCAAGGAAAGCATGCATCACGAGGGAGTGTATGATATTATTTGAAGCGATATTTCTCGGCATCGTCCAGGGCATTACCGAGTTCCTGCCCATCAGTTCGTCGGCCCACCTGATCGTTATTCCCTGGATGTTCGGATGGCAGGGAACGCTCATCGACAGCCTGAATTTCGACGTGGCTCTGCATGCAGGCACCCTCGTGGCGATCCTGGCCTATTTCTGGCGCGACTGGCTCGACCTTCTGCGCAAATTCCTCACCGGCTTCGGAGACGGCAGCTGGAGAACCGGAGAAGGCAGGCTGGTATGGTTCATCGTTCTGGCGACGATCCCCGCAGGCGTTCTCGGAATGAAGTATGAACATGTGGTCGAGGAGAGCTTCCGAAACCCGGTCCTGATCGCCGCATCCCTGACGGTCTTCAGTCTGGTGATCTGGATCGCCGACCGTTTCATGCCCCGGACCGACAGCATGGACAAAATGACGCTCGGCCGCGCACTGTTCATCGGCTGCGCCCAGGCCCTGGCCCTTGTTCCGGGAGTCTCCCGGTCGGGCAGCACCATCACTGCCGGGCTTTTTGCCGGGTTCACGCGCGAGAGCGCAGCGCGGTTCTCTTTTCTCCTGTCCACGCCGGTCATCGCCGGCGCGGCCGTGCTGAAACTTCACAAACTCCACCTGGCGCCGGGAGAGGCAGGTCCGTTCGCGGCAGGGGCCCTGTTCTCCGCCGTGGTCGGATACCTGAGCATCAAGTTCCTGCTCACCTATCTGAACCGGAATTCGCTGAACCTCTTTGTCTGGTACCGGCTGGCCCTCGCCGCGGCGATCGCAGGCGTATGGCTGGCGCGATAAGGCAAAAAATACAGTTTTTAGTTTTGAGTTTGTAGTTTTTAGTTAACAACTCAAAGCTACGAACTTGAAACTCATAACTGTTTTCGTGAGTACAAGCGACGCCAACTAAAAACTCAAAACTAATAACTCAAAACTGTTTTTACGGAGTCTATGGCGGTTTCCGCGGCAAAACATAAGCACTGGAACGAAATGATGGGCCTCCTGCTGTTCGCGGTCGGGCTCCTTATCCTGCTGGGCCTCGTCTCCTACAGCGCCGTTGACCCCTGCTTCAGCGTCTCCGGCGGGGCGGGCGCCGTGAAAAACTTCATCGGCATCATCGGCGCCTATCTGTCCGACGCCCTGCTCCGCCTCTTCGGCGTTACGTCGTACCTCATCCCGCTGTACCTCTTCGGCTATGCAGTCTACTATGCCCTGAACGGCGAGGCGGTCCATCCCTACCTGAGAAAGATCGGCGGCCTCCTGCTCTTTTTCTCCTCCTCGGCGCTCTTCGGCCTCGAGGGCGAGACCCTCGGCCTCTTCGGCGAAGAGGTGCCCGCGGGCGGCATGCTCGGCGGACTTGTCGCCTACCTGCTCCGCGCGGGGTTTTCTGCCACAGGATCCTATATCATCACCATAACGGCCATGACCCTGGCCCTCATGCTGCTCACTCCCTTCTCGCCGCTCAAAGCGCTGGCCTGGCTCCGGGGCGCTTACACGGAACTGGCCGGCCACCTCGATACTCTCATCACGGTTTACCGCGGCCGCAGGGAAAAGGCACGGGAGGCGCGGCTGCGCCCTGCTGCCCCCAAGGAAACACCCCTGATCGTTGAAGCGCTGAAGCAGCAGGCGCCCCCGGCCCAGTCCCAGCCGAGGATCGTCAGGCCGGAAAAGCCGCCTAAGCCGGTGCAGCAAAACTTCGAGTTCATGGGAGGCAGGGAAAGCAAGGACTCCTATGTGCTGCCGTCGACGGACCTGCTCGATCCGGTCCCGGCTTCGGCAAAAAAGGTTTCCAAAGAGGACATGCTCGCCCAGTCCGAGCTCCTGCAGAGAAAGCTCCAGGACTTCGACATCCAGGGCCGCGTGACCCAGGTCTACCCCGGGCCGGTCGTGACCATGTTCGAGTTCGAGCCCGCTCCGGGCGTGAAGGTCAGCAAGATCGTGAACCTCTCCGACGACCTGGCCCTTGCCATGAAGGCCGCGTCGGTGCGCATCGTGGCCCCCTTGCCGGGCAAGGCTGCCGTGGGCATCGAGGTGCCGAACAACACGCGCGAGACGGTCTACTTCCGCCAGATCATCGAGACCCCGGAATACCAGGCCAACAAGTCGAAGCTCAAGATCCCCCTGGGCAAGGACATCTTCGGCGCGTCGGTGATCACGGGCATCGAGAAGATGCCGCACCTGCTCGTCGCCGGCGCCACGGGATCGGGCAAGAGCGTGGCCATCAACTCCGTGATCCTGGCGATCCTGTACAACGCCCGGCCGAGCGAGGTGAAGCTCGCCATGGTCGACCCCAAGATGCTCGAGCTCTCGGTCTACGAGGGGATTCCCCACCTCCTGTCGCCTGTCGTGACCCAGCCCAAGAAGGCGGCCGAGACGCTCCGGGCCATCGTGGCCGAAATGGACCGCCGGTACCGGACCCTCGCCGAAAAGGGGAACAAGAACATCGACTCCTACAACAAGGCCGTGCCCGAGGCCGAGCGGCTGCCCTATATCGTCGTGATCATCGACGAGCTGGCGGACCTCATGATGACGGTGCAGCGCGAGGTGGAAGACTCGATCATGCGCCTGGCCCAGATGGCGCGGGCCGCGGGCATCCACCTGATCGTCGCGACCCAGCGGCCGAGCGTGGACGTGATCACCGGCCTGATCAAGGCGAACCTGCCGTCCCGCATCTCCTTCCAGGTGTCGTCCAAGACCGATTCCCGGACCATCCTCGACGCGAACGGCGCCGAGAACCTCCTCGGCATGGGCGACATGCTCTTCCAGCCGCCGGGCTCGTCCCACCTCATCCGCTGCCACGGCTGCTTCGTATCCGAGGCGGAGATCAAGCGGGTCGTCGATTTCGTACGGAAGCAGGGCAAGCCCAATTACGAAATGCTCCAGCAGCGCGCCAAGGAGATCGTCGAGGCCGAGGCCGTTGCGGTGGAAGAAGGCGAACGGGACGAGGAATACCAGCGTGCAGTCGACCTCGTGCAGCAGAACGGAAAGGCCTCTACGTCGTTCCTCCAGCGTCACCTCCGTGTCGGCTACAACCGCGCCGCCCGCATGATCGAGATGATGGAAAAGGACGGCATCGTGGGCCCGTCAGACGGCGCCAAGCCCCGCAAGGTGCTCGTCGGCAGGAACATGGACGGGACGAGACACAGCCTGGACGACATTTAAATCGAGTGCGGAATGCGGAATTCGGCAATGCGGAATGAAATCGCAGGCTGTACATTGCGATTTGCGAATTTCGGATTTCTAATTGCTGACTACCAACGCTGAACTTAACATTCGGAATGCTCTTAAAGCAAAATCAGCTTAAAGTGCATGTCTTTTATTCCGCATTCCGCACTCCGCATTCCGCACTACTTATGGCTCGTCTCACCCTCGAAAACATCGCCCGGGACTACGGCCGGATGGTCTCGTCCGTCTGCCGGAGGATGATCACGGACGAGGAAACTGCGCGCGACGCCGCTCAGCAGGTCTGGGTCGAGATAACGAAGAGCTTTCCCTCTTTTCGCGGCGATTCCAAGGTTTCGACCTGGATCTATGCCATCACGCGCCGCATTGCCGCCGACTTCGCTATTCACGACAAGACCTATTCCCTGCGGTTCGTGAGGGAGTACTTTGACGGCAATGACATCGCCCCCCCTGCCGGCGTTGATCTGGACAAGGAGATCTGGGTCAGGCAAACCTGCGATCGCTGCGTCACTGCCATGCTGCACTGTGTGGACAACGAGACCCGCCTGGCGCACATCTTCAGGGACATCGCCGAACTGGACTATGCCGAGATTGCGGCGATCCTCGGCAGGAACGAAGCATCGGTGCGCCAGATGGTCACCCGCAGCCGGAAGCGGATCAATTCGTTCCTTTCTGAAAAATGCACCATCTATAATCCCGCGGGCGACTGCCGCTGCCGCATCAAAAAGCACGTAGGCGAGGTCAACCTCGCCGGCGAGTACCGGAAGATCGGCGAAATGGTCGGCCGCGTCAATTTCTACAAAAAATCCGAACTGGTCCTGCCCGGAAAGAACTACTGGGAAAATCTTCTCTAGCTGTTGTCACAAAATCCCCGCCGCCCCCACTAATCAGTCAAACGCAATCGTTTCGGCATCAAAGACGCCTGGCGTTAGTGGAGCCCACTCCGGCAGGAGCCGGGGGATGCCAAGTCGCGGGATTGCTGATCAACAACACCCGCTTTGACGCCCGAAGGAGGATTTGTCATGAAAAATCATTTTCGTGCTTCGATCGCAATACTGCTCTTCGCAATGCTGGTTCACCCGGCCTGGGCAGTGAACCAACAGGGTCCGGACCTGCAAAGCGCAAAAGCATGGATCGATAAGGGGATGCTGCTGCGGGAAGCCGGAAATCAGGGATCGACAGAGGCTTTTAAAGAGGCTGCACAATACCTGGACAAGGCTATCGCGGCCGAAAAGAACATTCAAATTTTGGTGCAGGCATATAGGCTCCGCGCACGGTGCCGGAACCTTCTCGGGAATAATGCCGAGGCCATACAGGACCTGACCAAAGCCATAGAGTTGGCTCCTGATGATGGAGACATCTATTATATGCGGTCATTCATCCATGAGCTTATGGGACATGCCGATCTGTCCCTGGATGACCTGAAGTCGGGCTGCGCGAAAGAACAATGAAAAAGCACAAGGTGAGTTGAAAGCTAAAAACATACTGTGGTGACAAATCCGGATCTCAAGGCCAAGGAGGAAACATGCCGTTTGTGAACATCAAGACGCTGAAGGGCGCGCTGTCTGAAGCGCAGAAAACCGAGCTGCACCGGAAGATAACCGATGTGATGATCGAAGTGGAAGGACGGGGCAAACCTGCCTTTCGAAGCTACGTCATGGTCATGATCGAGGAACTGGAGCCCGGGAACGCCAGCATGGGCGGACAACAGGGATCAGCAGAGTTCATAGCAAAGATCACCGCTGGTACGAATTGAACTGACCGCAGAGTGCTGAGGGCATGGAGCATAAAATCCCGCATAGTGCATAGAGCATGGCGCATAGGGTGGAATCCCTCTGCCCTCTGCCTCGCTTCATAAACTAGAAACTCAAGACTAAAAACTCAAAACTGCAGTTGCCCCCCTCCCCCAAACGGGCGATGTACGGCCTTTCCTTTTTCCCTATAATCCCTACAAAAGAGAAGTCTCATTTACACACCAGGGCCGGGGCTTGTTCCCGGGAAAAGGAGAGGCCATGGACAGAGATCGGATTATTGACAAA
Source organism: Nitrospirota bacterium (assembly GCA_963749655.1). GTDB lineage: Bacteria > Nitrospirota > UBA9217 > UBA9217 > UBA9217 > JAJYKN01. Next base: position 156,462 of record CAVVOB010000020.1, on the reverse strand, counting down.
TACCGGAACGGAGACCAGGACAGGCGGATGAGCTTTTTCCTGTACTACCGGGAACTGAGAGAAGCGTTCGATGCGATAGAGCAGGAAAGCACTGAGGATCTGTCCTCCGCACATTCGACCCCGGGAAGAAGACGGACGTCCCAACAGATCGCGGCTTCGCTCCAGGCCCTGACATATTTCTTAAGATCTCATTTGCTCCCGAATCAGGTCCGGCACTGACACGTCCCTGCGACATGTTGGGAAAATTACTCGTTGAACAATGGACAAAACAAAGCTTCTCTGATACCATACCGGGTAGTCAGCCGGTACGGAGCAATTGCCCATGATATCCTCGAAACCTGATATCTCGGAAACTCTGCCCCTGGACCAGGTCCTGTCAGGCCTCGGTCCTGCATTGTTCTCGAGCATTCGCGCTCCTTTCGGCATTTTCGACAAGGACCGCAAAATCGTCTGGATCAACAAGAGCATGGCGTTCATCCATCAATGCGATCCGGAAACAGCAATCGGAAAACTGTGCTACGAGACCCTGAAGGGATGCGAACATCCTGTGCCGCAATTGTCCCCTGGAAGAGGCCATCGCCAGGGGCAGCACCCAGGTCACGGAAATGTGGATGGACATCCCGGGCTCGGGAAGACGCTGGGGAGAGGTCCAGGCATACCCGGTCAGGGACCGTGACAGGAATGTTTCCGCGGTCATCGTCATCGTCTTCGAGACCACGGCAAGCAAGCGCGCCCTGCTGCAGCAGAAGAACTATACCGATCTTCTCGAACGGCAGCTGCGGCGAAACAGGGACGAAGCCGGGAACGTACAGCTCAGCAGTGATATCATCCTCTCCGTGAAATTGTCCCGCCGCGAAACCGATGTACTGCGCCTGGTGACCGAAGGGTATACCAATGTCCAGATCGCCGAGGTGCTCGACATCAGCGCCCACACCGTAAAAAGCCACGTCAACAGCCTGTTCAACAAGCTCGGCGTGAACGACCGGACCCAGGCCGCCGTTCTCGCCGCGCGCAGCCATCTCATTTGATGATGCCCTGATGAACCGTGGGAAAACCCGGGTCCCGGCATCGCATCTGAAATAGGCTGCCGGTCGGAACGCTCATGGACACATGGCCGCTTCAGTATGAATACCTGCCTGCCTCAAACTGCAATTTGAGAATACCCTAAAAATACCCCATCAAGATTCTTGACAAAAAACGAGCAATACCTATAATGCAGATCATTTCATTTCCGAATAGCGCATTCGTATCCGAAGGCTGTTTCGCCAGAATGGCGAATTCCCTGCCGAAGGCAGCGGAGAGCAAAGGACTTGCCGGCCCGATCCGCGTCTCGCCATTTCATCGCCTCTTGCCTCGCTGGAATTCCCGGCAGCTCGCTGCATTCTGCGGACCGTGAACACGGCTTCGGCAAACCGGCACTTTCCGGACCGCCTGTCTGCGCTCACAGATCCTTCATGTATAGGGCGATCTATCATGCCACATTCACCCGTTCAAAGGAGCGCCGTGCCAGCGATCGATCAACAAGCCGCCGCTCAATCGCGCGACAACGTCAGCCGCATTTTGATAGTGGAGGATGATCCGACCATTGAACATGCGCTGTCCGATCTGCTCGAAGACCGCTACGAATTGTTCCTGGCGTCGGCCGGACAGGACGCGTTGAACCTCCTCCGTCGTCACAAAGACACCGATCTCGTCCTGCTGGATTATCAGCTCCCCGATATGTCCGGAGTAGAGGTGTTAAGGACAATAAAAATGATCAAACCCTCCGTCCCGGTTATATTCATTACCGGTTACGGAAGTGAGGATGTTGCCATAAAGGCGTTCACCTCCGGAGCGCGAGACTACGTTAAAAAGCCTTTCTCCTATTCCGATCTGGAGAAAAAAATTGAATTCTGCCTGTCCCTGAAGTCTTTTTCTCCTGCTGCACGAAGAACCGCTATTTCGCCGCCCTCCGCCACCGCGGCTTTCGCGGCTGGCCATTCAAATAAATCCAATTTCTATAAAATCCAGCGTGCCGTTAAGTATATGGAAGAAAATTTCACCGCCAAAGTGTGCCTGGAAACCGCCGCCGGCAAGGCATTTATATCAAAATACCACTTCTCGCGCGTGTTCTCGGAGATCATGGGTATATCATTCAAAAAATATCTGGTGAACCTGAAGATGGAAAAAGCAAAAGAACTGCTTCGTCGCGGCGATCTGACAATAGCCGAGACAGCGGATGCGATCGGCTACGAGGAAGCGGCTTATTTCGTCAAAATCTTCAAACAACACACAGGCTGCACGCCGTCGTCCTACCGGAAACGCTACGTTCTGTGCCCGCGCCCGATGCCGTAACGCCGGAGTAGCCGGTACTCCTCCGATTCCCGGCTGCGTCCGTCGCCGTCTCTTCTTCTGCATCACATCAGCAAAAAAACACCCCGGCATCAGCAAGAAAACACCCTTCGCCATTACGCACGGAAACGTTATAATCAGCCCCTTCGAAGGCTCCTCATGGTACCGGGACGGCTCCTGCCGTCCCGTCACAAAAGCGGAGCCCGAGCCCTAGCAGCATACTGCAGGGTAATTCTATCAGGGGGGAGGAACAGTATGACGAAGAGACACAAATGGTTGTGGATTTTGCTTTCGGTTTTTGTCCTATTGTCATCAGGCGCATGCAACGGGAGCAAATCATCGGGCACGAACCAGGCCGCGGGCAACACCTCGGCGACACTGAATGTGGCTTTTGATACGCAGACGTCACAAACCTCGAAGTTAAGGGCGATGCGGGCAGCAAAGGGAAAAGGCCTGTTCGCAACAACGGTCATCGGCACCATCGATGACATTGCGTCGATCACCGTCGATGTCCAGAGCGACTCGGGCTACATCGTCCAGGGGGCGGCGCTCACCAACAACGGCAACGGCTCCTGGAGCGCCACCATTAACGATCTTCCGGTGGGAGTGCGTCTCACGTTTACCGGCCACGCCTACAACAGCTCTCCAGCGGAGATCTTCACCGGGACCACCCTGCAGGTCTTGATGGGCGCGGACGATCGGGTGGTGATTGCAATGGCGCCGGTCTCCAACGGCGAGACGCTGACGATCCCGAGGATCACGCAGATCAGCCGCCCTGCCGAAATCGTCGTGAACAGCGCAGTTCCGGTCAGCATATCGGTTCAGGGAAGCGACGGAGAGACCTTGTCCTACCAGGTTACGCCCGCGGCCGACGGCGGCGCCTTCGATCCCGTCACCGGCAGCATAACCATGAACGGAACAACGGCAACGATCGTTCTCAACTATACGGCCCCCGCTGTGGTCGGGACGTATTCTCATGCGATCAGAGTCACGAACAGCCTGGGGAACAGCGTCCAGACGAACTTTGATACGAACGTCGTGTCTCAGCTTACAAGCTCCGCAGTGGTCGTGCAATTCAATCCGGTGATCCTGTCGGTGGCCGCGGCCCGCAGCGGGTCCGATGTGACGTTCGCTGCAACCGTGAGCGACTCAGGACCAGCGACTGAACTGAGCTACAATTGGCGCTTCACCGGCAGCCTCTTATTTGCCGATCCTGCGGTGAATCCCGCGGTATTGCAGGGATATGATGAGAGCGTCTCGGGCACCCTTTCATTGACCGTCACGAATGCGTCACAGGGACGCACCACGGTCTCCTATGCCGTCAACCCGGGACAGTTCCCCGATGTCGTGGTGAACAATATCGCCCTTCTGCCGCAGGTTGCCAACTACACCGGTATATCCGACTGCCGGGCCGGCGGCGTGAGCGGCAACATCGTCACCCTCTCCATGGAAGAGTCGGGCGACCAGACGGACTACAACAACGACGGCGATTTGGACGACCGCGTGCTGGGATATCTCGACGTCAGCACGAACTCCATGGTAAACACCGGCATCACGCTGGGAGCTCGCAGCGTGGCCATTCACGGCGACATCATGGCGTACGTCAAGGCGGACACAGGGACGATCGGCTGGTATTCCATCAGCGCCCAAACCGGACACGATACCGGAATGACCGCAGATGCATTCGATCGGGACTATTGGGGCGTGGCCCGTGTCGTAAGCAGCGGCAGGATCGCCTACGTGGCAGGCGGCGTGCTCAATATCTATGACACGGTTTCCCTGCAGAATACGCCGACCGGAGTGGCGGTCCCCGATCCGTTGACGCCGTCGTTCAGCGGCGACATCGTCGCCTTTGTCGGTCCGGCGGGCACTATAGCGTATTACAACGTTGCTACGGGAGTGACCACCGATACCGACGTTCCGGGCGCTTACCCCACGATCGACAACGGGATCATCGTGTTCGATACTCCCTCGGCCGAGGTGGCATACTACGACATTTCCAAGGGCACCTCTGCTTCAACGCCCATTCACACGCATCGGGATTACGCCAGCATCAGCAACGGGATCATCGCTGCGGGCGCTATCGAGGACGCCTCCACGGGGGATCTGAACGGCGACGGCGTCATCGACGGCAGCACGATCCTCGTCCTGTATGACATCGCCACCAACCGCCTGGTAAGCACCGGCGTCAAGGTATGCTGCATACCGGACATCTCCGGCTGGCTGATCGCCTATGACGGCAACAACGGCTGCGAACAATGGTACGTGGTCCTGGATGCCTCGATCAGGCAGTACTTCGGCAGATAAAATCCTCCTGTCCCGCAGCTCAGCGTCAGCGGGATAGTTGATCGTCGCTTCACCGCATTTTTCCGCCCTTCATGAGGTCCGAGAATCCTCATGAAGGGTTTTTCTTTTAACGTCTTACGATCTTGCCGCCGTACCTGTCTTCAAAACCAAAAAGCGCCTTGACTTTATCCGGTATTTATTCGATACTGGGCATCGCTTTACAGACAGCCCGTCGAAGTCTTCCCTTTCCCTTGATCGTTCTTAAATATCCGGACTCCGGCGCCAGGAGAATGCAGATGAACAAGAGACTGTTATGCTCCCTTCTCGTGCTTTTCGGCACAGTATTCCCGAATATTCAGGCAGCTGCGGAGGAAATGACCGCAACCGCCACCGTGACCCTGACGGAACAATCGTTCCTGCCTGACCGGCGCAAGGAACAGTTCCAGAAGAGCTTCGGCTACGCGGTGTTCCCCTATCCCTACAGTCTTCCCGGCATCGGTTCCGGCGTCGGCCTGGTCGGCGGCGCCATGAACATCGCGGGCACCTACACCGACGCCTACGGCATCATCTTCACCGGCGACGTGCAGGGCGCCGCGGGCGGCGTGGCGGACATTCATATCATCCCCAAGACGCTCATCTTCGATACGGGCTTCGGCATCCTGAACAAGGCAACGATCCAGAGCTACAGCCAGCGCGGTATGAACACGAGCAAGAACGACTATCGCCTTATCGAATTCAAGGACACGGAATACTACGGCGGCAGGCTGACGGCCACCTTCTTCGAGCGCCGCTTCGAGATCTACAGCGCCTGGTACCAGGGGTCCATGCAGCTGAAAAGCATCAGGGACAAGGACGGAAACGTCATCGTCGAAGCGCAGAATTCTCCCCGCGAAAGCGGCTACACTACCTCCTTCGGGACCCGCATTGATCTGACGGACGACTACGGAGACCCCCGCAGGGGGCTGCGGGTGGATGTGACCCGGTCATGGACGCCGCCGAGAGATTCGGGACCGGACTACTACGTCATGGACTACAATACCTCGGCCTACGTCCCCATCGGCAGGCGCAACACCTGGGTCTTCAACTTCCTTCGTTCCGACGCCGTCGTGACCCGCAAGGGCGAGACAGACCCGGCCAAGCTCCAGCAGCAGCAAGGGCTCAACTGCAGCGACCCGACTCTTACAGCAGAGCAACAGCAGTTCTGCACCGAGGTGATCAACAACATGGTCGCGAACAACACCTACGGCACGGCCACGTCCCTCGGCGGATTCAGCCGTTTGCGCTCCTATTCCCAGGGCCGGTACAAGGGGGCCCATACGCTGTTCTACGGCACGGAATTCCGCTGGAATCTGACGGACGAAGCTACTCCCTTTGATATTTTCGTGATGAAAGACATCAGGACGGCAGTGCAGCTTGCGGCGTTCTACGAAATGGGAAGTACGGCGGACCTGAACAGCGATTTAGGCAAGACATGGAGGGATTCCTACGGGAGTGGGCGCCAGGATGGTCACCGCGTCGGGAGTTGTGTTCCGCGCGGACCTGGCTTACGGAAGAGAAGGATTCGCACCGGAGATCTTCATCGGCTATCCCTGGGAACTGCAGTGAGCTTACAAACCTGCCTTTCGAGCGCGCGGATGCATATCGGTTAGTACACCTGCAACTTCACCTGTCGGCTAATGCGTAAATAGTATCGATTTACGGGTTATACGTTTTGCCGTTTCCGTTCTTGTCAATTCAGGCATCCACAGATGTGCCGCCTTTTTTTGGTATGCAATATTTCCAGCCCTGTGCCAAACCGGTCAGTTGGCCAGCTTCACCTTGAAGATCGGAACCGGCGTCAGCGCCCATTCCCTGGGCCCGCCGACATAAAATCCCCAACCCATCACCGTGCCGTCGCCGCGAATCGCGTAGCCCCCGTTGCTCGCGTAGAAATGCGCGAGTACCGGACCGAGCCCGATGGGCGCGTGCGGTTTGGGGATGACCTTGTCGTTGAAGCCGTCGCCGAGGGAGCCGTGCATGCCGTAGCCCCAGCCGAGCAGGGTGCCGTCCTTGAGGCGCACCATGGGCGTGCCCGCCGCGGTGACGGCGACGGCGGTCGTGATGCCCGGGATCGTGAACGGCGTGACGTGCTTGACGCCCTTCGGGGCCGTGGACATCTTGCCCTCGATGTTCGTGCCGCACATCCGCACGGTGCCGTCGGCAAGCACGACGATCGAATTTTTCGCGTCGATGAAGATGTCCACCGCATTCGTGATTCCCTTCATCTGCACCGGCCGCAGCCGCCGCTCCGTCGTGCCGTCGCAGAGCTGGCCATTGTCGTTGTTGCCCCACCCCCAGACGGTGCCGTCCGCTTTAAGCACGAGCGCCGAGGTGTCGAGCACGAGCTTCTTCACGTTGGTGAGCCCCTCGATGGCGACGGGCGCGGGCACGCAGTCTTCGCCGCGCCCCGACTTGCCGTTCGCGAACATGCCGTCCGCAGGCGACCCCCAGACGCGCACGGTGCCGTCGGCCAGGACCGCGGCCGACATCGTCTCGTTCGCCGCGACCTGCACAGCGTCGCGCACGCCGTTCACGGGAATGGGCGTGAGCCGCTTGCGATCGTCGGTGACGCCGAGCTCGCAGTTGCCGTTGTTGCGGCCCCACGCGAGTACCGTGCCGTCGCGCCTGAGAAGCAGTGTGTGCGATGGCCCCGCGGCGCCGCCGACGATGTCGCGCAAGCCCGGTATCGCGACCGGCTCTTTGTGCTCCTTCTCGTCGTTGCTGCCGTCGCCGAAATACGAGGCGTCCGGCGTCCGCGCCCCCCACGCCTTCACCGTCCCGTCCTTCTCGACGATCCAGTTGACGCCCATCTCGCCGAAGATCATTGGCAGGCGATCAGCCGCCTGCGCCTGGAGCGCAGTGCAGGCAAGCAAGGCAAACAGCAGAGAAATAATTCGGGTCATGAGAATCTCCGGGAATTATTGCTTTACGAGTTCGACGCGGCGGTTCTTCGCCCGTCCTTCCTCGGTATCGTTCGAGGCCACCGGCGCATAAGGTCCGGAACCATAGGCCTTGAGGCGCGCAGCCGGGATGCCGTGGGTTTTGATCAGCGACTGGACAACCGACTGTGCCCGGTCCTGTGAGAGTTTCATGTTCCCTTCCAGCGCGCCTGCGTTGTCGGTATGGCCGACGACATAAAGCTTCAGGCCGGCATCTCCCTTCAGGAGTTTCGCCACTTCGGCGATTGCCGCTGTTGATTCGAGTTTGAGCTCGGCCTTGCCGGTATCGAAGTAGATCCCTTCCACGGCAATGTGGCCGGTGGTCTTGAGGCTATTGGCGAACGCATCGGCGTTTGCGACAAGCTCCTGGGCCATCGCCGCCTTTTCCACGATGGTCAGGATGTACTTGCCGGTATAGTCGGCCCAGACCTCGATCCACAACTCCTTGCCGTCCCTGGTGAGCTTCAGGGTTTCCTTGCTCTGGTCGGTCGCAACGACGACGCCCCCGACCTTCTTCACGGCATTTTCGATGTTACGCAGCACTTGCAGCGTGCTGGGCTTGACCGTCAAATTTGCCGGCGGCTGGTACCTGATGTTCGTATACTGGCCTTCCACCTGCACCGGCTTGCCCTTGCCTGCCATGAACCCGTATGCGTCGAACTGCTTCAGCGTGCACGCCTCGATCCAGTAGTCGGGAAGCCGGTTGATGAGCGGATGATCCCTGCAGTTGGCGGCGTCCTTGTGTTCTGCAAAGCAGGGGGCAGCGGCAAACAGACTGGCGAGACTAAGCAGTGCGAAGCAAATCATTTTCCAGGTCATTTTCATGGTTGTCTCCTCGTTCTATCGTCCTTTTTGTCATAAATAGTAGAGCATAATAGCCCTGACTTTTTATCACACTTAAATCTGCTGGTCAAGAAAATATTGGGGAGGACCTCCGGCAAGTGTATTCCTGAATCATGTACAGTTCAAAACAAAAGCCCCCGGTTTCCCGAGGGCCTAAACTAAGCCATCCTGACTTACGAAACTTTGAGGTGCGAGCGCGCAGATGCATATCGTTAGTACATCTACAAGGTTGCACTGATGGCAATATAAATGAGGTAAAAAAATACTGGTTGAAACTTGCGTATGAACATTTGCTTAACTGCGAGCCGTAATTGGAGCGCAATCTGCCGAGCGAAGCGACAGCAAATTGCGTGACAATAGGCGAGTCAGGTTGAAGCAGTTGTTAGCTGCGTGTCCCTTAAGAAAGACCTAATATGGATCTTAAATATTTCCTGGGTATATTGGATCTTTTTTTCTTTTTCTTTGAACTTCTTGTCAAATTCTACTGCATCTTCTTGATTATATTTGAAAACATCACTTTGTCTCGCTTTCCATTTATTTATTCCAAAGAATCCAGGTTTAAGCTCTAGTACAAGTAATCCTAAAGGAAATTCTCCATCCATATTGCTGACTTTATAATCTATACCATTCTTAAATCCATGCTTGCAATAATTGTGAGGATCTCCATAAATGATAATTGCAGGAATATCCATTTTTTCTACTAAGCTTTTTGTTTTTTCTATTAACGCAGTACCTATTTTTTTTCTTTGATATTCAGGATGAACACATAAGGGACCAAAGGAAACGATTGGAACCTTTTCAGAATCATCACTGATAAGCAATGACTTTGAATACATAATGGAACCTATAATATTCCCATCCACTTCAGCAACATAATCAAGTTCTTTAATAAAGTCATTATGACCTCTCAAGACATGACATAAATAGTGTTCATCACAACCTGGAGCATAAAGATTCCAGAACGATTCTCGCGTTAGTTCTTCAACTCTTGAGTAATCATCTTCAGTTTCCAGACGAATATTTATATTCATTCTATTCCTCTCTCCGGGCGATCTGTGTTTATTAATTTCTCCATGAGGTTTGTAAATATCTATGAGCTACACCTATTGTTGAGTACAGGAAGAAATGATTATAGAACAAATTCTTCTTGCATTGAGCGGGCTCGCAGGATGCATGCTATTCAAGGTCGTTATTTCGGCGCCAGCACTGTCAGTTTTTCGGCTGTGGCGGCTTTATTGAGGTCGTCATCAAAGGATGAGAACGCGACGGAAATGTGGGGTTGGGAAGACTTCAGTTGCTTTGCGGTTGCAAGGTGAACAGCGTCAAATCCCCGCAGGCCGTGGATCACGGCTAAACGTCCTGCTGCTATTTCGTCGAAATCAACTACGGCAAAATGCGCCCATTCCGCGGTGAACGTCTTTAAGAGCAGCTCATAATCCGGCTTCGACAGATCGCCGCCCCGGTAACGCCTGGTCAGCGCTGAGACCATTTCCGGGAAGGCAACACGGCACGTTGCCACAATCTCCGCCTCTTCCGACCACCCTCGAACATCTTTGGAGTGGGCTTCTGCAAGATAGAGCTTCACGATGCTGCTTGTATCGAGATAGAGAATCAACGTCGCCCCTCAACGATCGTCCTCGAAAGAGACTTTCCTTTTGCCTTGATGCCTTGCAGACCCGCCGGCTTTCCACCTGCCCACCTGACCTTGCCTTTTTCCATGAGGCCCTTGACCGCTCCCCGTTCCCGTGAAATGGGCGTGAGCAGGGCAATCTCTCTGCCGCGGTCCGTTACCACGACCTCTTCGCCATGGCGAACTTTATCCACGTAGCCGCTTAACTTTGCTTTCAATTCTTTTATCCCGACGGATATCATGTACTCTCGCTATTATAATAATGTAGTCACCATAATAGCATAAATGTAGCCACTTTTCAACAAGGACCACGGGGAGGACCGCCTATCCCGACAGATTAGGATTTTCACACGCCCCCATGTCTTCCGGCTGAACCGGAGGCGGATCAAAAAGAGAACATTGTAGATCATGGGACCAAGGAGGGGAATAAAAGGTACGATAGACCAGAGAAGAAGGCGGAGGAATGAACATTTTCGACAAAGGGATGAATAAGGCAGAAGATACCTATCAACCACGGAACAGAATGACAACCAAATTCATGCGGCTCGCTCCGCTTGATTAAATCATTCCCCGATAATTTTCACGAGTACCCGCTTCTTTCTCAGGCCGTCGAACTCCCCGTAAAAGATCTGCTCCCAGGGCCCGAAATCAAGCTTTCCCTTCGTGATCGCAACGACCACTTCGCGGCCCATGACGGTCCGCTTGAGATGGGCGTCGGCATTGTCCTCGCCCGAGTTGTGCTGGTACCGGGACACCGGTTCATGGGGCGCAAGATCTTCGAGCCAGACTTCGAAATCCCCGAGCAGCCCCCGCTCGTCGTCGTTCACGAACACCGAGGCCGTGATGTGCATCGCGTTTACCAGGACCATGCCCTCGGTCACCCCGCTCTCCCGGAGGCAGTCCTCGACCTGGGGGGTGATGTTGACGAACCCCCGGCGCGAGGGGATGTTGAACCAGAGTTCTTTGCGGAAGGATTTCATATTGTCCAGTGGAACCACAGGCCACGCTTCGCGTGACACACAGATGAATGCGGATTTACCTCTTCCGAACAGCTTGAACCGTGTGCGGTAAAGCCGCCGGTGGTTAATACGGTCCTGCACTTTACGCGAACTTGACCGCCTTGACCGCCTTCAGGCCCACGCTGCCCCGGGTCATGACCCCGTACGCCTTCAGGTCGATCGTCTTCTCCTTGCCCTTTTCATCCACGACCTTCACCTGCTCGCCCTTGCGCACCGGACGGAAAAGCGTCACTTCGCCCTTTTTCACATTCACGAGTTTCACGCCCTTGCCTGCGCCCGAGAGGAGCGGAATGTCCTTGGCAGCGACCACGACGGCCTTGCCTTCATTGGTCAGGAACAGGACGTTCGGAAGGTCCAGAATGTCCACACCCATGATGCTGTCTCCGGCTTTGATGCCGGCGAATTTCTTTCCTGCCCGGGTCGTCACGCTGTTGAACTGACCGAGGTCGAACTTGAATCCCACGCCGAGCCCGGATACGGTGAGCGCGGTCACCTCTTTGGGCGCGAGCGCCAGCTCGGGCTGCTTGTCCGTCCCTGTCTCGCCGGGCGTGCCGGCAAAGACCGTGGTCAGGTTCATGGCCGTGACCGGCCGCTCGCCGTCGCCGAACTTGAACATGCTCTGCACCGGCTCGCCGAAGCCCGATCCCGAAGGCAGGTCAAAGGCCTTGATCACGTAGACCTTGCCTGCTGACGAGAACACGGCGATGTTGTCGCGCGTGTTCGCCGGCAGGAGCGCCAGGAGCTCGTCCCCTTCCTTGAACCGCAGGTTTTCGCCCACAGTCTTGACGCGCCGGATCCATCCCATTTTGGTCATGATCACGGTCACGTCCTCGTAGACGATGAAGTCCTCCTGGGAGAATTCGACGTCTTCGGCGGCCTTCATCACGGACTTCCGCTTGTCGCCGTACTTCTGCTTGATCTCCATGAGCTCGCTCTTGATGAGCGCCCAGATCTTCTTCTGGCTGGCGAGGATCGCCTCGATCTCCTTCCGGAGCTTGGTTTTCTCCGCCTTCTCCTTCAGGATCCGCTCGATCTCGAGGCCCGAAAGCTTGTACAACTGCATATCGAGGATGGCCTTCACCTGCTCATCGTCGAATTTGAAATGCTTCTTGAGTTTCTCGGCTGCGTCGTCGCGCGACTTCGCCCTGCGGATGATCTTGATCGCCGTGTCCAGGTCGTCATAGAGCTTCTCGAAGGCGACGAGGATATGGAGCCGCGCCTTCAGGATCCTCAGGTCGAAATTGAGGCGCTTCGTAACGAGCTCGTGCCGGAATTCCAGGAAATACCGCATGATCTCCTTGAGCGGCAGCCGCTCAGGCTCCATGGTGGGCGTCAGGGCCGTGAAATTGATGGGGAACGAGGACTCGAGGTCCGTATGCTTGAACAGGTAGGCGGTCACGAGCTCGGCGTTGGTCTCGGCCTTGAGCTCGAGCACGAGGCGCACTTCGTGGGTGGATTCGTCGCGCACGGCGGACACCTGGGGAAGTTTCCTGTCCTCCATGAGGCCGATGAGCTTTTCAAGCAGCTTGGCCTTGTTTACCTGATAAGGAATGGACGAGAACACGATCGCCTGTTTGCCCCGCGGCAGATCTTCGAGGGAATACTCCGCCCGGATCCTGACGCCGCCGGACCCGGTCTGGTACATTTCCCGCAGCTCTTTCTTTGAATTCAGGATCTGCCCGCCCGTCGGGAAGTCGGGGCCCTTGATGTGCTTCAGAAGGTCCTTGACCTCGATCTTCGGGTCGTCGATCATGGCCGCCAAGCCGTCGATCACCTCGCCGATGTTGTGCGGCGGGAAGGAACAGCTCATGCCCACGGCGATGCCGGAGGTCCCGTTCACGAGCAGCTGCGGGAAGCGCGCCGGAAGCACCACCGGCTCCTTGAGCGAGTTGTCGTAGTTCGGCCGGAAGCCGACGGTGTCCTTCTCGATCTCGACGAGCAGCTCCTCGGCCAGCTGGGACAACCGCGCTTCGGTATACCGCATGGCTGCCGCAGGATCGCCGTCAAGGCTGCCGAAGTTGCCCGAGCCCTCGACAAGCGGGTACCGGAGGGAGAAATCCTGAGCCATCCTGACCATGGCGTCGTAGGCGGCCTGGTCGCCGTGGGGATGGAATTTTCCGAGCACTTCACCCACGACCGCCGCGCTCTTGCGGAATTTGGCGGTGGGGCCGAGGCCCATTTCCCACATGGCATAGAGGATCCTGCGGTGGACCGGCTTCAGGCCGTCGCGCACGTCAGGCAGCGACCGCGAGACGATGGTCGAAAGCGCATAGGTAAGGAAGCGGTTCTCGACCTCCGAATGCAGCGCAGTGGTCAAAACTGAATCATGTTGTGTCGGCATCAGATATCCCTTTCTGTCGAATCGGCCAGCCCCGCCGGGTTGCCGGATTTACGGGGGTGCATTGTACCACAAAAAGACAAAGATTTTCAAAGTAAGTTTGGGGAAAGTGGGTTATAATTATGCCATGGTCAACATGCTGCATAACCAGGCGGAGGCCTACAGCCGCGAGTCGTTCCATTGCGGCAACTGCGACAAGGACTTCGAGGCGAGGGTCATTACCTGGGTCGACGTGTCCAAGACGCCGCAGGCCAAGGCGGCGATCCTGAAATGGCAGTTCAACATCATCCAGTGCACCTACTGCGGATGCCGCCATTTTTCCGGCACGCCGTTCTTCTATGAAGACTTCGAGGAGGGCCTCCTCGTTGCCGTGTTCCCCCGCATCCCCGACAAGCGGGGCGAGGTCGAAAAATCCATTCGTGACAAATACGGCTATTATCCGACTCTCGAGTTTTTTTACGACATGACCCAGATCTGGATGCTCTTGTATTTCCAGGAGCACTACAAGGCCAACAAGAACCTGCGGGAATTATCGAGGATCGGCGAGGGTGAAAACCGCCTCCGGATCATGCTGCGGTTCCTGAAGGAAAACCCGCTGATGATCGACATTCGCGAAAAGCTCACGGAAGCCTTTTTTGACGATGGGAAGCACGATGAGCTCATGGATCTTCTCGGAAGGGCCGTGTACCTGCTTGAGGACATGCTGCCCTGGCCCCTCGACGAGCATTGCCTGTGCGGCGCAGACCTCTCGAATGAGTTCATCTGCTGCGGGAAGAAGATCAACGCCACGGAGCACAGCCATCTCCTTTCCGAGCACTATGTGATCTACTGCCCCGAGTGCAAGGAGGCCCTGTCCGGCGCGTCGTGCGAGCAGTGCGGACGGGTGTACTCGTGGAAGCTCGGCACCGTGCCCTCGTACCAGTCGGAGGGGATCCCCGAACGCCCCCGGCCGCGACCAACAGAGGATGACCGGCCGCCGTCAGCTGAGCAGAATGCGACGTGACGCCGGCGGCCCGAAACAACGTTCACAAAAAGAAAAGGCGGTGATTGCTCACCGCCTTTTTCAGTTTTAAAGTTTGCTTTAATTCCGCATTTCCGCACTACGCCTTTTCAGCAGCTTCCTTCTGTTCCGCTTTCGTGGGGGACACGAGGTAACCGAGAGCCGTTCCCGCGAGGCCGCCGATCACCAGGCTCACCGTCGCCGCGCAGGCGATGCCGACCACGATCCCCATCACGATGGCTGCGCGGACGAAGAGCGTGGGCTCCACGGTCCCGCCCATCAGCTTCTGAAGCAGGATCAGCGTCCCGTAGGACCCGAAGTAGAACCCCGGCACGATCCCGAACACCAGAAACACCAGCCCGCCGACTATTGCCCCGATCTTCATTCCCGTATTGACTGTCTCGTTCTTCATGATTTTATCTCCTCTCCGCCGCAGCGAATGTATTTTCTTCCGTCGTCGATCCCATGGCCGCGCCCGCGAGCCAGCCCAGGGTGGAGCTTGCCGCGACAATGGCCGTGCCCGACGCCACGACGCCCGTGAGCATGGAAACCAGCACGATCAGCCGGGACACAAGCCCTGGTTCAAGGGGAAGTCCGAAGAGCATGCCCGCGAACTTGATCCCCGCCGCCCCGCCGATGAGACTGCCGGGAAGAAGCCCGAATATCGCGAACACTACCAGCCCTGCTCCTGCACCGAGGTATGCGCCTTTTCTTGAGAGTGTGGTCTTCATTGTCGTGCCCTCCTTTGTGTGCGTTCTTGCCTAGTGTAATTGCATCAGCCGTGCCAAAACATAACACGTTGAATTTCCACAAAAGGGATCAGCATAATGATTTGCAGAAGTGAGAACAGGTGAATTATTTTTTTAATGATGCAAAAAATCCGGCTGGTGGAAGGAGTTTTCTGTCACTGTTGCAGCCGCTTTTTCGAACTGACGGCCGGGTCGTTTGGATCGTGAATCCAGCGGAGGATATTTCACGCGGAAATCGAGGTAATACATGATCCACTTGCGGTAGTCGCACGAAGAGAACATGGAATGGACCGCGCTTCCATAAGATCGCTGAAAGGCTTCAGTATATGGAGCAGACGCGTCAATCAGCAGAGAATTGTTCGTTTTGAATATTATTTCAATAATTATGGACTTGTCCGATTTGTAATATTCGTCTTTTTTGCGACTGTAATGATTCCCGCAGGTTGAGTCAGGATTTTCCCAATGCATATTGACGAATTCGTATTTTATATGATACTGTAGGCCGTCCCTATAATATATTGTTAGTTTCGAAAAATATGAGAATGCTTAGCCTCTATATATTTGTCGCGCTCCTTTCATGGTGTAGTCCCGCCTATGCCGAAGTAATGGATAAGGAACCCTCATTACTTATGAATTTTATTTGGGGTATATCAGGTGCTGTTTTATGCTTTTTATCTGCGCGATATAAACCGCGCCTTCTATATGCTAACTGGTACAATTTCTGCGTTTTACTTTTATGGCTTAATAAATGAGCTTCGCGACCCTTACGTTGGTCGAGACATTGCAATAGAGGCAGGAAAATTCTATGTGCTCAGCGGCTATTTACTCGCGCTTCTGGTATTAATCAGTATTGTTGTTGGCTTCACGATACGAAAGCGAAGAGAAAAGATAACAAATCACGCACCCGAGCAGCCGTGAGATTTCTGTGTGGCGATATTTATGAAGATTAGATTATCAATTTACCTTGTACTTTTCCTCGTGATGATTACCAATATAGCTTGGTCAAAACGAGGTGGCGCTCCTATTGTTGAGCCTTCCATATGCGAAGGCATGAAATTTATTACCCCTAACAACGACGGCATTCGAGAGTACGTAGAGGTTTGGGATACCAAAACAAAGAAGAAGATATCCGAAATAACCATCTTTACGAATACAATCCAGCCCGGCCTCGAAAAAGATGTCCAGTGGGTGTTTATTGAAAAAATTCAATGCGACAAGGGCAACCTGTCAATTAGAGATGAGCGTGGTCGGCTATTCCAACTGAATCCAAAGACAAAGCAAATCACAAGAACGAAGTAAATTGAAACCAACGAGCGGGTCGAGTCCGACGCGCAAAAGACGCGCGTCTCACCCGCGAGGTCATTAGCAGGAATATGAATAATGAAAAAGGCACAAACAGAACTGAGCGGTGAGCAAAGAGATGTAGTCCTGACCGAAGCGGGGTACAGGTGTGCCTGCCCATCGTGTCCTAATGAATTGACGATCGACGTTCATCACATTGTTGAAGTGCATAAAGGTGGTGGCAATGACCCGGAGAATCTTTTGCCACTTTGTCCTTACTGTCACGCAAAATATCATAGAGGCTTGATAAAGCAAAGCTCGATAATCGACTGGAAAAGACGAATTACACTTATTTACAAATCCAATCACGTTGAACAAGTTGTTCCTCAACCTGATTCTGACATGTTGTTTGCGCCTTCTTTCAGCAAATATAGTAAACGATGTTGGCCAATCTACTATTTCTATAAATACCATGGCAAAACTAAATTTTATCAAGCTGGATATGCAACATTCATTGATGAACGAACTTTGCTAACTGCAAAAAAGGTAATTGATAAAATAGGCATTCTTAATACCAAAATTCCGGGCGGCAGAGCATCGTTGCTTATCGGGCATGAATGCTTAGGCTTCAATGTTAGAACCACATATGAATGGGGTGATGTTGTTTTTCTTGAAGCAGAAAGTTTAAAAAACCTCCGCTCTCCAGATCCAGAAATATCTGCCAGGTATGAACTAGAACGGACCGAGCCCGATACCTCTAAGATCAAGCGTGTTGCAGGAACGCCCTTCATTGGCCAGCAACTGGGATACTTGTTTGGTACAGATGCGGGCGAGAGGATTTATGCTATGCATGATTATGCATTCGCAGCCTCAATTGTCTCCCATTTTATTCGATCAGAGCCACCCACTGTTGATCGCTATGCCATGACACCCTGCTCTAGTAACATCTGCAACCTTGGTGGACCTGTCTTCACCTGTAGCGGATTATTAACTGGCATTATCATAGATTCAATTCCAAATCTAATCCAAAACAAGCTGCAGGTTGGTAGCGTTCCCGTGTTAGGAAGTTTCTGGGGCATAGATGCTCTTAAAGATCGATTTTAGGTTTTTCTTATCTGCCAGGGTCGGAGAACCACGCCCCTCACGGCGGCTTTCATGTGCATATTTCTACTGGCACTCCATATTCTTTAATGGCAGATAACCAGTGCAACCCCGCAGGTGAATTTGCGTCAGTAAGGCCTGTTCTAAATGACCTATTGAAAGAACTGGTCTTTTCCTGCCTCCATTATCGTCCCGACCTCTCGGACCGCGAAGCAGTCGAAATTACGACATACCCTTAAAATACCCCATCGATTTCCTTGAAAGTTTACCCCCGGTAGGCTTATAATTATGTGAATAGACCATCTCATCTGCACGCCGCCATAAGTGACGTGATGTTTGCAGCCTGGCGAGGGGTGGATTTTCAGAAAAGGAATATAAACGAATGGTACTCGTAGTAGACGACAATCGGACAACCCGGGAAATCCTGCAGGCAGTGCTGAAATCTGAAGGGATCCGTTCAGACTCCAGTGAAAGCGGCACTGCCGCGCTCGAGGCAGCCGGCATCCAGCAGTATGATGTCTTTCTCGTTGATTATCGCATGCCCAAAATGACGGGAGACGAACTGACACGCTCTTTGCGAAAAGCCTATCCGAATTCATACATCATCGGCTACAGCATCGAATCCAAAGACCAGGCTTTTCTGGCCGCCGGCGCGGACGTATTCATTATCAAGGACCATCTGACGGAGAAGATCGTCCCTCTTATAAAGAATAAGCTTCAGTCCCCGGAATCCGCCATCAGCAAAAATTGATGGTTTCGTAAAAAGTCGTCATTCCCGCTTGTCGGGAATCATGTTGCCAGACAACGCCCTGATAAGATACGATTCCGGACAAGCCGGAATGACTGTATTTCGGTGATTTTCGACTTTTTACGAGTTCATCAAAATTGACATTCCTATAATTGCTGCGTCCGGCACTTCCCGTAATTCATACATGTCCGTCGGCATCGGGCCTGTGTATTTGCAGGCCCATCCGCCGCTTCACGCCTCCCCCGCATCAGACCGAAAAACTACCTTTCCACATTCCTGAAGAGTCGGCAGCCGCGCCTACCCCCGCAGATGGCAATCGACAGAATGCCCGTTGCCGAGGTCGGTCGTCCGGGGGACGATCTTGTCGCAGGGCTCGAACCGGTAAATGCAGCGGGTATGAAAGCGGCAGCCGGGCGGGATCTGCGTGGGGCTCGGGATATCGCCCGTAAGAAGGATATGTTTCTTCCTGACCGTCGGGATCGGCCACCGGGATGTCGGCGAGCAGCGCCTCGGTGTAGGGATGAGAGGGCTTGCGGTAGATCTCCTCGGCCGGCGCGATTTCGACGATCTTGCCGAGGTACATAACGGCCACGCGGTCCGAGAAGTGGCGCACGATGTTGAGGTCATGGGCGATGAACAGGAAGGACAGCTTCATCTCATCACGCAGGTCTTCGAGGAGATTGATGATCTGCGCCTGGACCGACACATCGAGGGCCGACACCGGCTCATCGGCCACGATGAACGTCGGCCCGCTCGCGAGCGCCCGCGCGATGCCCACCCGCTGGCGCTGTCCGCCGGAGAATTCGTGGGGATAGCGCCGCAGCGCGTCAACAGGCAGGCCGACCTTCCGGAGCAGCGCCGCGCCGCGGTCTTCGAGCTCCTGTTCTTTTCGGCGAGCCCGTGGATCACGAGCGGCTCGGTGATGATCTCCCGGATCCGCATGCGCGGATTGAGCGAGGCAAAGGGGTCCTGAAATATGATCTGCATCTTCTTCCGGAGGGCCCGGAGCTCCTCGCTTGCCTGCTGCGTCGAGGTCCTTTCCCTCGAAGAAGATCCTTCCCGACGTAGGCTCGAGCAGCCGGATCGCAAGCCTGCCGAGCGTGGACTTGCCGCAGCCGCTCTCGCCCACGAGCCCCACTGCCTCGCCGTGTGCAACAGACAGCGAGACGCCGTCCACGGCCCTGGCCTCGAGCGTTTTGCCCGGCCCTGACTTGACGGGAAATGACTTGTACAGCTCACTGATCTCAAGAAGAGTGTCGGTCATAATTAATTTCGGATTTCGGATTGCGGATTGCGAATTTCATTCCCCATTCCGCAAATTGCAGTCCTGGCCCCTTGCTACCGGCTACTGGACCCTGCTTTACTAATTCCGCATTCCGCATTTGATTACTTCGCTTCCCAGCACCTCACCAGATGCCCCGGCTTCACTTCCACCAGGGCAGGCTCCTCTTCGCATCGGCCGGTTTTTATGTCGCAGCGCGGCAGGAATGTACAGCCCTTCGGCAGGTCATAAAGACGCGGCACCGTGCCGGCGATCGTGCGCAGCCGCTTCTTCCCTTCTTCGCCGGGCCGGGGGATCGAGGCCATCAGACCGCGCGTGTAGGGATGCTGGGGGTTGGCGAACAGCTCCCTGGTGTCGGTCTGCTCGACGATCCTTCCTGCGTACATGACCGCCACGTCATGGGCCCGCTCGGCGATGAGGCCGAGGTCGTGCGTGACCAGCAGCATGGCCATGCCCATTTCCTTCTGGATGGTGCTCAATAATTCGAGGATGTGCGCCTGGATCGTTACGTCGAGGGCTGTCGTCGGCTCATCGGCGAGAATAAGGGACGGCTTGCACGCGATCGCCATGGCGATGACCACGCGCTGGCGCATGCCGCCCGACAGCTGGTGGGGATATTCGCGCACGCGCTTCTCCGGCGACGGGATGCCGACGGCCTGCAGGAGGCCGGTTGCCGCGGCCAAGGCTTCTTTTTTCGTAATGCTCCGGTGCGCGGTCAGGACCTCCGCGATCTGGCTGCCCACGGTAAAAACGGGATTCAGCGCCGTCATGGGCTCCTGGAAGACCATCGAAATGCGGGCGCCGCGGACCGCCCTCAGCTCGTCCGGGGAAAGCCCCACGAGGTCCGTCCCTTCGAACACGATCTTGCCGGCAACGATCTTTCCGGGGTAGGGCACGAGATTGAGGATGGAGAGCGCGGTGACGGTTTTGCCGCACCCCGATTCGCCGACCAGGCCGAGCACCCGGCCCTTCTGGAGCCTGATGCTGAGATTATCGATTGCCTTGACGACGCCGGCACGGGTAAAGAAGTGTGTGGAGAGGCCCTGTATGTCGAGAAGATCCAAACGAAAAGACTCCCTCAGGAATTCTGGGGCTTGACGAAATTCAAATAGGTCCGCACGGCAGTGTTGCCGGGATCGAATACGAGCGCTTCCCGCCACTCCTCTTCGGCAAGACCGAAAAATCCCTGCGAGTAATAGGTGACGCCCAGGTGCAGCCGGGCGGGAATGTACTTGGGATTGCATTCCTTGGCGCGGTTGAATTCCTTGATGGCTTCGTCGTATCTTCCGGAGTCCCGCAAAGCGATGCCGAGACGGGTGATGATATCGGCGAAGTTGGGAGAGAGGCGCAGCGCCTTCTCGTACTCGTCGATCGCCTCTTCCAGGAGGCCCAGCTCCTGGTACATATTCCCCAGCCGGAAATGCTCGTCCGACAGCTTGCCCTTCACAAAAGGATCGATGCCTGATGCCGCTGTGGTTCCCTGCTGGGAGTTGAAATGCGCGGCCCGTTCGAAAACCTCCCGGGACTTGTCGTATTTCCCGAGATCGCTGTAGGTAATTGCCAAATTGAGAGACGCTTCCGTATAGCCGGGATTGACTGCAAGCGCCTTCTCGAACGCCTGCGCCGCCCGTTCCAGCCTGTTCGTCTGGTTGTAGACGATCCCCATCTTGTTCTGAATGTCGGCGAAGTTCGGTTTGATGGTGAGGATTTCCTGAAACAGGCGTTCTGCTTGTTCGTAATCTCCCTTGTCAAAAGCTTCCGTACCATGTTTGTAAAGATCGTCAAGCTTTGACTGCATGTTCTCTCCCTCATCACGGATCGCCGGGCCGTCTGGTACTTGAAGCTCCTGCACCATGCAGGAATCAGGCAAAAGGTCTCGTATTCATTCGCCGCCCCCGCAACAGGCTGCGGGGGATGCACTCGCGCCGGACCTTATGAAAAATCTATCATACCTTTACAGTTTATGTCAATGAGAAACCAAGAGAAACCATCCTGCGAAAGTGGAGCCCCCTCCGGCATCCCGACCTGTCGGACTAAAATCGACGCGACCTCCCGCCTGCACCCGGCGTTTACGAGTGCGGATGCACGGAGTGCCAGGTGGAACTGCGAACTCGCGCTTGCGTGACACGTTGGTGTCACGCGCGAGGAGCCGGGGGATGCCAAGGCGCGGGATTGCCCGCAGAGCTGCTGAAAAAACAGCTGCCGGCCCTCAGCTGTGCGATCAGCTTAAATGCGCGGTTCTCACACCGGAGTTGTGGCTGTTCGGCAACATATCAGCGCAGGAACGGAGTCATTTCTACCACAACTGATGAATGTTCTATAACCAACACATTGTTTAATAGATACATTTATAAATATCGTCATGGCACACCTATTGCTATATTTCACCGGAAGAAAGGATTACCTCATGACCAGTTATCAACGGACCATAAAAAAACCAATCACCTGCGAAGGCATCGGACTTCATTCAGGCATGCCCGTTCAGATGACGCTCAGGCCGGCTCGTGCGGGCGCGGGCATCACCTTCATCCGCACCGACCGCGGCAACGCAGCGATCAAGGCGGCGGCTGCGAACACTTCGGCAACAAGCTATGCCACAACCCTGTGCAGGAGCGGAGTTTCGGTGAAGACCGTGGAACACCTGCTCTCCGCCCTTGCGGGTCTTACTATCGACAACCTCTTTATCGAGATCGACGCCGAAGAGCTCCCGATCATGGACGGCAGCGCGCGGATTTTTGTACGGCTCATCGCCGAGGCCGGCATCGAGATCCAGGACAAACCCAGGCCGCTGCTCAAGGTCCTGCGGCCCGTCTTTGTGCGGGAGGGCGGCAAACAGCTCGCGATCTGGCCCGCAGAAACGACCTGCATTTCCTGCTTCATCGATTTCAACCACCCCATGCTGAAGGAGCAAAGCCTGCAGTATCGGCAGTCCGAGGAAGCCTTCCTTCGCGACATCTCCGACGCCCGGACCTTCGGATTTCTGAGCGAAGTCAGGACGCTCCAGGAAAACGGCCTGGCCAAGGGGGCATCCCTGGACAATGCCGTGGCCCTCGACAGGGAAACGGTGGTAAACAAGGAAGGCCTGCGATACCAGGATGAGTTTGTACGGCACAAAATACTGGACCTCATCGGCGACCTTTCGCTTGCCGGCATGCCGATCATCGGCCATATCGTCGCCCACAAATCCGGCCACGGTCTGAATGCGCAGATGGTCGGCAAACTCCTGAGCAGCCCCCGCGACTGGGTTCTGGTCAATGCGTCGGGCAGGACGAAGGCGCTTCCCGGAGAGATTCAGTACCAGCATGCCGCACTGTAATTCCGGCCCTCCGACAAAGATCCTCTGCTGAAGCCGGCATGCGCTGAAATGCCGGCTCTTCTGTTTTCCGATGCGCCCTCGGACAAAGCCCTGTGAGAAGCGAAAGCGGTTCTTGCGTACGATAACTTTCCATAGTTAAGAAACAATGAAGCTTCGGAGCTTAAGAAAAATGCACTTTTGCCGACAAGATTCCTTAAGACCCGGGATTTTCCCCCTGCGCAACGTGAATAGTACCTTTACATTCAGCGATCTTTGTTACTATACTGTCCTTATGAACAACCTGCAGAACAGCTTTCAACAAGATCCTCATTCCTTTGCGGAGTTTTCCCTCCGCAATTCCCGCCGGACGAAGGGCATCGCGCAGGAGCCGATCGCATGTTTTACACGCCCTCTATACCCTAAAAATACCCCGTTTACAGGCATTAACTTGTTGACATCATTTTTTCTATCTTTTATAATGCTCACCTCGCATTTACTGAAAAGCAGCAATAGAACCAATAGGTTACGAAAACAAATGTATTTTTTCAATGAATTACAAATATTACCTGTCATAAAGTATTATCATGCCGTCCGATCATCAATACCGCTATTTCCGAGTAAAACTCCGGACAATGTATTGGGGTATTGGCGTAAGCTTGTATTGATCTAAAAACAGAGGAATGGTTTCAGGGCTTCAATCAGGCCCTTCTGCATCAGGAACAGAACTTTTTTAATGCTGCTCATCATGATTTAAACAACAGCGACGGACTTTTTCCCTGTACCTGAGAAAGGCTCACGGCATTATGGTTTCCGTCATTTCAGGAATCAAAGTATCCAAATCCGTAGTGCTCGCCGGCGGGCAAGGCACGTCGCTCACACCCCTTACCAAATATCTGCCCGCCTCGATGGTGCCGATCCTCAACAAGCCGTTGATCGAGCATACCATCTCGCGGCTGAACAACAGCGGCATGACGGATATCATCATCGCCGGTTCGCAGGGGACCCACAGCCACCTGTACAGGAATTTTTTTTCGGACGCGATCAGCTCTCAACATTTACGGTACATGGAGGATGACAGGCCGCGGGGAACCGCGGGCGTTCTCCGCGACTTCCGCGAGCAGATCGGCGACGAGCCCTTCCTCGTGGTCAGCGGCAACTCTTTCCTGGGAAACATCGACCTCGACGACGTCCTGGATTTTCACGTCAAGAAGAAAGCCGTCCTTACTATTGTCGTCAGACGAACACATCAATTCTCGCTCGAAGGAATCCGGTGCTCCGAGGACGGAATGATCGAGGACATCATACGGATACACACGTCGCGCAGGCGGTCCTCCATCGAGTCCCTCGGAATATACGTATTCAGCCCCCGCGCCCTTGATTACATCGATTCCCGCTCCTATTTCGACATCAAGGAACAGCTCGTGCCGGCCCTCCGCAAGGCATCACTCCCCGTGTACGCCTACGAGGCCAAGCAATTCTGCAAATCGCTCTATTCGGTCAAGGACTATTTCGATCTCCACCGCACCCTTCTCCTGAATCCCGGCCTCACGGCCACGGCTGACAATGGAACCATGATCGCCGACGGCGTATGGACCGGGACCAATGCAGTTGTTTCTCCCCGCGCATACATTCTCGGACCGGTGGTCATCGGCAACGATGCCGTCATAGAGCGGGACGCGCAGATCATCGGTCCGGCGGTTATCGGCAACGGGTGTCAGGTAGCGCGGGGGGCGTTCGTGCGGGAAAGCATCCTGTGGGACAATACGGTCGCGGAAAGAAACTCCCGGGTGCAGTACTGCATCGTGGAACAGGGACTGCGCGTCACCTCGGGGGAGTCCTTCTCCAACACCGTCATCGTAGACGATGCCGATGCCGAAGACGCGAGCCTCATGGCTTCGGACCAGGCATTCCAAGGCATTACCGCCCTGAACCCGTCCGCACTGAACGGTCAGAAGCGCCCCCTTTTCCTCACGATCAAGCGGCTGACGGACATCGCGGCCTCCGCCTTCGGCATCGCCGTCATTCTGCCGCTTCTCGCTTTCATCGCGCTTGCTATCAAACTGGACTCGCCCGGCCCCGTCCTGTTCCGGCAGAAACGCAGCGGCAGAGGCGGAAATGACTTCGACATGCTCAAGTTCAGGACCATGGTGCGGGACGCCGAGAAATATCAGCAGCAGCTGGCGGCGCAAAAGGATGTCGACGGCCCCATGTTCAAGCTCGCGAACGATCCGCGGATCACCCGGATCGGCGCGTTTCTGCGCCGCACCAGCCTCGATGAGCTCCCTCAGCTCTTCAATGTCCTGCGGGGAGAGATGAGCCTGGTCGGCCCCCGTCCCCTCGTTATGGATGAGATGAAATGCAGCCCCAGCTGGCGCGATACCCGGCTGCGGGTGAAACCGGGCATGACGGGGCTCTGGCAGGTCAGCGGACGGAGCGAAGCGCATTTCCATGATTGGATACGGTATGACATTCATTATGTGCTGAATCAGTCGCTGTGGCTGGATTTGAAGATTCTGTTCAAAACGATCAAAGTAGTTTTAAAAAAGGCGGGTGCCTATTAACGGTGGTAACGACTTACTGGTGAGTGTCACGGTCGGCTGTGCGTTTCCTCCTTCTGCACGGCGCCGGGCAGTATTCCCTTGAAGCAGCCTGCCACACACAGCAGCATTCCAGCTCACAGAGTACCTTTCTCGACACAACCGCAGAAGCCGATGAGTGCCCGCAGGCAAAACGACGCGCGGGACCATCCTGGGGGAACCATGGGGACGACACTGGGCGCACAGCTCGAACGCAATGCTTCCGAGTTTCCGGACAAAACCGCCATTGTGTATCATGACCGGAAGCTGACCTACCGGCAGCTCAACGAAGCCGTGAACAGGCTTGCGAACGGCATGCTCCAGCAGGGGCTGAAAAAAGGCGACCGGGTCGGCCTGATGATGCTGCGCGTCCCCGAACTGGTCATCGGTTTTCTTGCCGCTGCCAAGGCGGGAGGCATCATCGTCCCGCTCAATTTCGAGCTTCCGGTCGATGCAATACAATGCGTTCTTGACCGCACGACGCCCCGGTTCTTCATCGTGGCGGAGCAGTTTGCGACCCTGGCCAGGAGCTGCATTTCCTCCACATCCTCCGTCTCCTGCATCGTTGCCGGAAAGACGACCGAGCCCGGCTGGCACTCCCTGCAGGACATAATGGAAAAGAGCAGTCCGCTCAACCCCTCCCTGGACATCCGCATCGATGACGTCGCCTATCTGAACTACACATCGGGATCCACCGGGAATTCTAAAGGGGCGGTAACCACCCACGCCCATATATACTGGAATACGTTTGCTGCCGCCGAAGCTCTCGGCATGACCGCCGATGATGTCCATCTCTGCATGTTCGCTCCCTTCGCTCACCCGCACGAAATATTCGCCCGCCCTCTGCTTCTCTGCGGGACCATGGTGATGCTGGACAATGTCTACCCCAAGTCCCTTGCTCAGGCGATCGCGGACAACGGCGTCACCTGCATGATGGGACTGGCGCCGATGTACGAGAATCTTATTGAAGTACTTGAACATAAAGTATATAATATGCATTCTTTGCGCATACCCGAGAGCGGCGGCATGTTTACCCGCCTTGACCTGATCGAGCGGTTTCAGAAGAAACTCGGCGTGCCGATCGTGCCCGTCTGGGGCAGCACGGAAACAACGGGGATCGCCCTGGCGAACCGGCCGGGGACCGACATCGTTCCCTGTTCGGCAGGCCGTCCCTGTTCGACCTACGAAGTCAAGATCGTGGACGAGGACGGGAAAGAACTGCCGCAGGGAGAGGTCGGCGAGATGATCTTCAGGGGGCCCGCCGTCATTCAGGAATATTACCGGGATGAAGAAAGCACCGCCGCCGTCTGCCGTGACGGCTGGTACTACAGCGGAGACCTCGCGAGGCGTGACGCAGAAGGAAATTTCTTTTTTGTCGAGCGCAAACGGGGCATGATGAAGGTTGCCGGCCTGAAGGTGTTCCCCCTCGAGATTGAACAGGTGCTGCTCGATCATCCGGATATCAAGGAGGCCGCCGTTATCTCCGTCAAGGACCGGCTGCGGGGCGAAGTTCCCAAAGCGATCGTTGTTGCGAAGGAAGGGGCGGTCCTCACCGAAAAGGCGGTTCATGATTTCTGCCGGGACCGGCTGGCCCACTACAAGGCTCCCCGCATCGTGGAGTTGCGGAATGCGCTGCCGAAGATCGGGAGTGGAAAGATCAACAAAAAAGCACTGCAACTGGAGCATGCATGAAGGCACTTGTGGCGGAAGCCGACTGGGAACCGAAAAAAGAATACCGTCTTTCGGAAAAAGAACAGAAAAGCAGGCATGCCGTCGTGGGGAGCCAGGTTTGGCGCAATCCCCGCCTGGAAATCCGCGACGTGCCGGTTCCCTCCGTCGGGAACGACCAGGTGCTGATCCGCGTCGCGGCCTGCGGCATCTGCGGCTCCGATACCCACACCTACGAAACCGACGGCGACGGCTACATCATTTTTTCCGGACCGACAAAACTTCCGAGCATTCTCGGGCATGAGTTCTCCGGCGAGATCGTGGAGGTCGGCAAGGACGTCGTCGGCTTTGCCAAGGGAGACATCGTCACGAGCGAGAGCATCATGTGGTGCGGAAAATGCCTCCCCTGCCGGAGCGGCATGCTGAACCAGTGCGAGAATGTCGAACTGATGGGCCTGACCTCTGATGGCGCATTCGCCGAATATATAGCCGTCAAGGCGGCCTATTGCTGGAAGCTGAACGGCCTCACGGAGCGATTCGGTCATAACGATGTGCTCCGGATCGGGACCCTGATCGAGCCGATCGGCTGCGCCTATAATGGCATTTTCATTGCCGGCGAAGGATTCCTGCCCGGCGCTTGCGCAATCGTTTACGGCGCCGGTCCGATCGGACTGGGTGCGGTCATGCTCCTCAAGACCGCAGGCGCTTCAAAGATCATCGCCGTCGACGTAGTCGAAGAAAGACTGCTTCTCGCGAAGAAACTGGGCGCTGACTTCGTGTTCAATGCGAACGGGACCAGCGACCTCGTGGAAGCCGTCATGAACATAACCGGCGGGTGGGGCGCCGACATTCAGGTGGAAGCCGCCGGAGCAGCCCATAAGACGATCCCCTTGTTGCAGCAGCTCTGTTCCCGGCGTGGCAAAATCATCTATCTCGGCCGCGTGGATGCTTCGGCGCACGTGGACCTTAACCGTGTCGTGTCAGGGGCTCATGCAATTATCGGATCCCGGGGGCATTCCGGCTACGGCATCTACTCCCAGATCATTCGCCTGCTGCAGGGCGGTAGACTCGATGCCGCAAGGGAGATGGTCACGACCGTCTTTCCCTTCTCGGAGATCAGGAAGGGGTTCGCCCGGTCGTCGGATAGAAAAGACGCAAAAATCCTTATTGAAATAAGATGAGCCGCGCGACGGAGTGCTCGCCCTCGACGAGAAGTCATCACGTGCCGCCTGCTTGAAAGGAGATGTTCCCCCCAATGCTTCAGTTATTAAATTTTTTCACTGCCATTCTGGTTTTACTGGCGCTGATGATCAGCGGATGTGCCTCGACAGGCCCATCGCCCGCGGAGCCGTACACTGAAGGGGCGGAGGCAGCCCCTCCCAAAGTTGCTGAATTCATCCTGGGCGTGGGAGATTCCATCGACATTTCGGTGTACCGGAACGACGACTTGAAGCTTTCCACGAAGATAAACCCTTCCGGCACGGTGATCTTCCCCCTGATCGGCGAAGTTCCGGTTGCAGGGAAAAGCATGACTGCCCTTCGGGAAGATCTGCGGCAACGTTATGCAAAATATATCGTCGATCCCCAGATCACCATTTCCGTCTCGGCAATACAAAGCCAGAGATTTCTTGTTCTCGGCGAAATCAAAAACCCCGGCGCTTTCAGCCTCGATACGGACGCCACCGTCCTGGATGCCGTTGCAAAAGCCGGCGGCTGGACCCAGGATGCAAAAACGAGCAACGTTCTCCTCTTGAGAAACGTCGGAGGGAAACTCGAGACCCGGTCGCTCGATATGGAAGCGGTGCTGAAAGGCGGCAATCTTGCCTATAACCAGCGCCTTCAGCGCAACGACATCGTATATGTTCCCACGAAGAAAATCGCCGACATCGCCCGTTTCGCACAGTACTTGAGCTCCATTCTCAGTCCGGTGATTATGGTTGAAGGCGGCATCGTGCTGGCGCCGCAGGCCATTGACGTCATCGCGGGTAAAAAGCCGTCGACGCAGCTTACGATACCCACGCAGTAGCATTGCAGAATGCCGTAGTTTACCGGCGCAGCGGTTTTCATAACTTATCATTGGCGAGGAGTTAATTGTGGAGTTAAAGACGATACTGGGAATCTTGTGGAGAAGAAAGATGATCATTCTTTCGATTTTCTCCGCCTATCTGCTAGTGATCATGGTGACGACAGCCCTCATTACACCCTGGCATAATGCGAGCGCCAAGGTGTTTCTGAGAAGGTCCTGGGTATCAGGCACCGTCCTTGCCAGTCTGGGGATGTCCAGCACGGGATCGGCTTCGTCCCTCTCCGATACGGACAGATCCGACTATCTGGCGCTCACTACGGTCCGGCCGATTGCGGAAAAAGTAGTATCACAATTGCATCTATCCCGGGTAAAAACGAGGGCCAGAATTTTCAGGGCGCTCCCCTTTCTGAAACCGGTCTTCGGCGCTCTGGGGGTCAACGTATCAACGGACCCTGTTCCGATCAAACCCGACGATTTTGTCCAATGGCCCATTTCCGCCTATATTTTCCCCCGTCCTGCCATACTGACGGATCAATTTCAAAGCACTGACCTCATAACCTTCGAAGGACGTTCGACGGATCCTAAAGAAGCGAGCGTGATCGCGAACGCCATGGCCGATGCATTTGTGGAGGCGGAGCTCAAAAGAATCCGCGAAGATTTCTCAGATGCAAAAGTTTATGTCGCCAACAATCTAAAAAGATACAAGAACGAGTACCACGAGGCATTGCTGGCGCTGAAGCACTTCAAAGAGAATAAGAAGACGGTGAACCTGGATTATGAAACATCGGAGTATATCAAGCAGATATCCGATCTCAAACAATCACAGAGGGATCTGTACCTCTTGTTGGCGGACACGAAGACGAAATACAGCAAAGATCATCCCACCGTCATAGACCTGCAAAACAAGATCGAGGAAACGAAGCTTCGGATTCAGCAAAAGATGGAAAAAGTCTTCGGCGCCGAGAGAATGAGCAGTGATCCGGGCCTGCGCGATCTGACCGAAAAAATGACGTCCAACCCCGCAGACCCGGCTGCGGCCCCTGATAGGTCAGCTGACCAGATGAAAAGCGACAGCAGCGATTTGCCCATAACGGGTCTGCCGCAAAAGAGCTACGACTATGCACAGCTCAATCTCGCGGTGTCGGTGAATCAGGATATTTATAATTCGCTGTCCAAGGCGCTCTATCAGATCGGAATCGCGGAATCAATAGCGGTCGCCAACATTTATATAGCGGAGCCCGCCGTTGCATACGACAAAAACGATACGGACCACAGAAGCCCTTCTCTTTCCAAAAATTTCATACTTTCCCTGTTCATCGGGGGATTCCTCGGTATAGGGTCGGCCCTTATTATCGAGCACCTGGACAATACGATAAAGACGTCCGAAGACATCAAAGCGTTCAAGGGAGTGATCTTCCTGGGCAGCATTTTCAATCTGAGCAAGAAAGAGCAGCGGCTGATCAGCATGGCGGACCACCGCTCCCCTCTCCGGGAGCAGGTCAGAACCATCCGCAACAGCATCAAATACACCGCACTGGACAAGACGTTAAAAAGCATGGCAGTAACAAGCTCTATGGAGCAGGAGGGAAAAGCTTTTTTGCTTCAAATCTCGCGATCTCGGTGGCGAGCGAAGGCAAAAAGGTACTGCTCATCGACGGGGACCTGAGAAGGCCCGCCATCAACAAATATTTCAAGCAGCCGAATGATCTCGGCCTCACCAACTACATGGTCGGCGATGCGGAGTTGAAAGACATTCAGCTCAAGACGGACGTCGACGGTCTTTACGTGATACTGACGGGGCCGATACCGCCGGATCCGGGAAAGCTCGTCGAATCGAACAAGATGCACAACCTGATTAAGGAAATGGAGACGATGTACGACTTGGTGGTAGTAGACACGCCTCCCGTGCTGGCTGCCAGCGATGCTCTCGTCCTCGGCGGATGGACGGACGGAATCATCTTGCTGACTCAAAGCGGCAGGGCGGTCACGAGTAATGTCGCCGACATCATCGATTCATTCAAACGGGCAAGCGTCAACTTGACCGGGGTCGTTTTGAACAGAGTGCACCGGCGCCTAAGCGCCTATTACTACTATTATCACACCAAATGAGCTCGGGCTATGGCGTCGCTGCAGTCGGTAAATTTTATTGATATCCACACGCACATTCTGCCCGGTATTGATGATGGGGCGAGAGATGTCGACGAGGCCTTGCACATCCTGGAAGAGGCTGCAGAGATCGGAACGAAGGAAATTATTTTAACGCCGCATTTTTCCCCCTACGGGTCCGATCGGGGAAAAAGGGTGTCTGCATTCGAAGCATTCAAGGAAAAAGCGGCGCAAAAAGGGATTGATATAGTTCTTCACCTCGGCGCCGAGCTTATGCTGGCGCCGGATCTGCCTCAGTTTATACGGGGTGATACAAGCCTGACGATAAACGGCAAGGGAAGCCACGTGCTGATAGAAATACCTTCTTATGAGATGCCGATGTACACCTCTGATGTCTTATTCAGCCTTATGGCCCGGGGCATTACACCGATATGGGCCCACCCTGAAAGGTGTTTCGAAATTTCCAAGGATCACCGGATGGCGAAGGATTTTGCGAACAATGGAGGAATGCTACAGATCAACGCCGGCAGCCTTTTAGGTAAATATGGAAGAAAGGTCAGGTCATCGGCGATAGCACTGATAAAGGCGGGGCTTTGCCATATCGTGGCAAGCGATATTCACCGGAAAGGTGAACTAAGGACATTATTGCCCGATGCCTTTGTGTACCTGGAAAAAACGATCGGAAATGCAAAGGCGGTAGATCTGGTCTTCTCTGTTCCGTCGAAGCTGGTAAATTGCACTGATGGGCACTGAACACGAAATCCCCCCTCAGAAGGTCCCTGTTTCTGGCTTTTCCGTCCTTGCCGGAGTAGTCATAATCAACGCTCGAGGAATACATAACCCGATGCAGAGCGCATGGTATATAAGTGAGCGAATTTTTCAGTTTTGATGTGGTTCTTCGGGACGGGCAGGCGCTCCATAAACTGCCGGACCACCGGAGATTGCCGAACTATTCAGGAGGGTCAGATATATGAAGGTATTACTTGTTCAGCAGGAATTGGGCAGAAGAGTCATCAAACAACCCCTGTTCCCCATCGGGCTCACGTATATTGCGACCGCCCTCAAGGAGCACGAGGTTAGAATTTTTGATCCCGGTGTTTACGATTACCCCCAATGTTTCGAGGAGCTGAAGCGCGTCGTGCAGGCTTTTCGTCCCGACATGGCAGGTCTCTCCATACGCAACATGGATACGACGCAAAGAAGAGATCCGTTCGTTTACTTCAAAACGGTCAGGCAGACCATTCAAACCATCAAGGACGTAGATGCAAATATCAAAATAATGACGGGCGGAACCGGTTTTTCGATCTTTGCGCAGCAGATCATGGAAAAAGTGCCTTCCATTGATTACGGCGTTTATCTGGAGGGCGATGAATCAGCGCCGGAGCTGCTCAGGAACCTGAACACGCCTGAAGCAGTCAGCGGCATCTTCTACAGGAAGAACGGACAGGTTTTCTTCACCGGGCCGAGACCGGCGCCTGACTTTGGCAGGATTTCCATGCCGAGACGCGACGCCTCGCTCATCGACATAAAAAATTACGTGGGCCCGTTGCATAACATCATCGGGGTCCAGAGCAAGCGCGGGTGCGTGTATAAATGCACCTACTGCGGCTACCCTTTTTTGAACAAGAATACGGTAAGACTCCGCTCGCCAAAGGACGTCGTCGATGAAATCGAGTATTTGATGGCCAATTACGGCGTCAAATCGTTTACGTTTGTCGACAGCATATTCAACATTCCGGAAAAACACGCCGTCGACATCTGCAACGAAATCATCGGAAGAAAACTGACCGTGGAGTGGGGCGCATGGTGCAGCATGAAAAATTTTTCGGAAGAATTTATGACCTTGCTCAAGAAGGCGGGATGCCGCCATCTTGGATTCTCTCCGGATGCGACAACGGACAAAGGCCTGGCCGCTCTGAGCAAGGGGATCACGTCCAAGGACATCGACAGGACTTTAAAGATCGCACGCACGATCAAGGGTGTTGCCGTGGGGTTTAATTTTTTCGCCTGTTACCCCGGACAGGACTTTCGGGGCTTTCTCCGGACCATCAAGCTCTTTTTTGCGATCCCCATTCTCATGCCGGGCAGAGGCGGCTGCGATATAGGCTGGATACGCCTGGAGCCTCATACTCCCCTTTTCAAGACCGCCCAGGAAGAAGGGCTCCTGGATGCTCGAGCCGACATGCTTGCGGAAAATGAAGCCGAATTAATGAAACTCTTCTACAATCCTCCTTCCCAGCGGTACATCACGGTCGTTATGGATGTGGTTCTCACGGTTGTCGAGAAGATCCTCAAACCCGGCGCGAAAGGGTTCTTTCGTTTTATCGGGAGGCTGAAAAAGAAGAAGTCTTTCTATGATGCATAAAAAAGCCGATGCAGGAAAGTCTGATTGGGCAGATTTGCCATTCTTTATGAAGTGACCAATCCGCTTGTTTCTTCCGTGCAGAGGGGTTCACATCGCTCGGAATGACGGAAACGGCGTTTATTGAACAGTCCGGGACGGATTGTACTGCGGAGCAGCACATAATGGGCGCATTCGGGCGGGTAAAAAATTTTTTCATTGATTCGCTTCTCTGGTTCTTCTGGTTTCCCTGCCGCAGGGTCGCTCAGTTGCTGCCGACGAAGGTTCTCTATTCGATCGCCCTTCTTAGTTCATACTGCCTGTATTACGGCTCGGCTAAGGTCAGGGCCTTGACCTATCATGAGCTCAGGAATTGCCTGGGCGATCACTTGAGCGAGCAGGAATTGCGGCGGGCGGTCCGGCAAAGTTTTGAGATGGACATGAAACGGCGGTGCGACGAGTTGATACTGGGGCGCATCGACCAAGACGGCTGTTGAAAAAATGATTACGATCGAAGGCCGTGAACACATCGAAAGTGCACTTGCAAAAGGCAAAGGGGCGATTATTCTTCTGTCCCATTTCGGTTCCTATCTCATGGTGCTGCCCGCTCTCGGGTTCAGTGGTTATCGCATCAACCAGATAGGAGGCTCACCTGACCTGAGGCATCACCGGCAGATCCATAAGCGTATCTTCGAATCCCGGGAAAAGGAATGTTCCAGCCTTCCGGTGAATTTCATGCGATCGGATACTGACGTAAAGGCCGTGATACGCGCACTCCAGAGAAATGAGCTGGTCGCCATCGCGTTCGACGGCAGGGAAGGCAAGGACTGGGTGGAAGTTCCGTTCCTGGGCCGGACTGCTTACGTCGGGCAGGGGCCGGTCAGATTTGCTGCCATGACGGGCGCGGCGATACTGCCCACCTTTATCGTCAGAAACAAAGACAACAGCCAGAGACTTATCATAGAGAAACCCTTCGACCTTGAGCGCTTTGACGATAAATCCAGGACGGTAGCGGTAAATCTACAGAAAATTTCAGCAATTTTTGCGAATTACATTCAAAAATACCCCAGCCATTTCGGGATGATTTTATCGATCCACCGGCACCGGGCTCATAGCAAGAAGGCTGAACAGCCTTTTATTTCATAGATCACGAGAATCGCATGACCACTTCAGGCAAGCTGGCAAACAATACAATCCTCGTACTCACGTCGAGAAGCATAGAAGTCCTTTCCGGGCTGATCACTGTCGGCCTTCTGGCGAGATACCTCGGTGTCCGGGAGTTCGGCGAATATGCATTTATCATGGCGCTGGTGTGGACCGTGTTGCCGATTTTAAGCACCGGCATCCCGAGGATCCTGGTAAGAGAAATTGCCCAGCAGAAGGAAAGCGCTGAAAGACACGTCAACGACGGCTTGACGCTTAACAGTATCATGATCCTTGCCCTCCTTCCGGTATTGCTCCTGTACACGCTTACTCTCGACACGAAAGAAGCGGCCAGCTGCCTGTTTGCTTTCCTGATCGTCGCCTTCATGACGCTGACGCAGACACTCAATGCCCTTTTCGCTGCATTCGGGCGCTTTCTGTATGAAACAGCGACCAGTCTGGCAACGATGATGTCGCTGATGCTCTTTATCCTCGCTGTCGTCTATTTCGATCTCGGCTTTATAAGTATTTTCGCCGCCACGACGGCTGCCTACCTGACGGGGCTGATCACTTCACGCACCCTGTCGCATCGGCTCACCGGCTTCAGGCCGAAAGCGGTGCTGCAGTTTTCCGGGTTGCAGTATCTGTTCAAGGAATCAATGCCCCTTGCTTTTTTCCAGCTGTTGCTGCAATTATTCATATACACGGGAATCTTTGTGCTCAAAGCTTTTGCCGGAAGCACCGACGTAGCCCTATACCAGGCGCCGCTCAAGATTTTCACTGGGTTCATGATAATTCCCATATCTCTGATGGCGCCCCTTTTGCCGATATTGTCGCAAAAAGCGTCAGCCGACGGAAGCACGGAAGAACTGATACAGACAGCCTCGGCAATGTTTAAATTTCTTCTCATCCTCAGCACGCTGTTGACCCTGGCGGGCGTGACGCTTTCCGGGTGGGTGATCCCGCTCGTTTACGGCGAAGCATTTGCCCGGTCGATCTCCGGGCTGAAAATTTTGCTACTGGGAGCAAGTTTTTTCTTTCTGAACACCTTTTATGTCACGCTCGCGATAGCGTCGGGCAGGCAAAAAAGCATCGTCTTCGTGCAGGCAGCAGGCCTGGCCATATGTATTCTGCTCAATCTTGCACTCGTCCCCGCCCTGGGATATCGAGGGAGCACTATTGCGCTGACCGCTTCCAGCGGTTTCATATTCGCGGTATATTGTTTTCTTTTCAGAGATGTTATTCAGAAAAAATTCCTTGCAAGGACGGGCTCCATCCTCGTCATGGGATTTGTGCTTACCGGCGCACTGCAACTTCTGCCGCCCGCAATTTCTATTTTGTATTCCCTGCCCTTCGGCATGTCGTTTTTTGTCGCCGGCTTGTTCGGGTTTCGTTTGCTTTCTACCCGGGAACTCGCGCCGATGGCCGGATTGCTCAGGAAAAGAAGGCTGGCTGCCATTAAGGAGTGATTCTGACAAGGAGAACATGCTTTGAAACGCAAAGTCGCTGTTATCGGCCTTGATGGGGCCACATTAGACCTGATCTTGCCGTGGGTCAAAGAGGGCAAACTGCCGAACATCGCCCGGCTGATGGAGCGGGGAAGCTACGGGGCTTTGAAATCAACGCCCGAGAAGATCAGTCCCGCGGCATGGACTTCCTTTGCTACGGGAATGAATCCGGGCAAGCACGGCATTCACCACTTTTTTTCAATCGACCCGTCCACCTTTAAGGTGAAAATGATCAATGCCACCCACCGCAAGGAAGCGCCTTTTTGGATGCAAATCAGCAAGGCGGGCAAGAGGGTCTGCGTCATCAACGTTCCTTCCACCTACCCGGCCGATAACGTCAACGGCTGCATGGTTGCAGGATGGGACGCGCCGTCGACCGAGAGCGAGGGCTTCACGCATCCCCCGCAGCTCATACGGGAGATCCTCGCTCGATTCAAGCACTACCCGCTCACGCCGAGCATTAAGAAATATCGGAGAAATGAGCCTGAGCGCGTCATTCAGGACATCCACCGAGTTCTTGAAGTGCGATGGGCTGTATCAAAGCATCTGCTCCAGAAGGAAGACTGGGACCTGTTCGTAACCGTTTTCACGGCCACCGACGAGGCACAGCACCACTTCTGGCATTTGCTCGACAAAAACCACCCCGGCTACGTCCCTGCTGAGGCGAAAAAGTACGGCGCTACCATCCTCGATGTATACCGGAAATGCGACGACATAGTCGGCGATATAACCCGGTCACTCGGCGAGGACGCGACCATAGTCATCATGTCCGACCACGGAGCAACGGCCAACTCCCTCGGTGCGAATTATCTTCCCCAATGGCTGCAGATGGTCGGCTTCGCCAAGATCGGGGGCGAAGGAAATGCGCCCGGGCGGGCGTGGCGTCCAGCGCGGCCGCGCACGCTCCCGAAGCTGAAGGAGCTCATCACCGATAAGTTGTATTCGCTGCTCAGTTATCGTACCAGGCAGCTGTTGAAAAAGGTGCTCCACTGGAAAAAATCCGGATTCGAAGTCATCTCGGCCGCCCAGCTGGCTGCCTATGACTGGCCCGAGACAAAGGCATATACGGCCGGTCCGAACCTGATGATCAATCTTCAAGGAAGGGAAAAACAGGGGGCTGTCCCGCCGGGCCGGGAGTACGACCAGGTACGCGATCAGATCATAGCAAAACTCCTTGAAAGCAAGGATGCGAGAACAGGGAAAAGGATCGTCAAGGAAGTGCTGAAGCGTGAAGATGTCTACCAGGGAGAATACGTTGATCGCGCTCCCGACCTGATCGTCAATTGGGCGGACGACGTCGTGATCAGCGGAATTGTCTGCACCGATCTTCAGGGGAAACCGGTATCCATTCCCCCGATCGACTTCGGGCGGGTCCAGTGGTCGGGAGAGCACTCTGATGACGGCGTGCTGATCGTCAGCGGTCCTCAAATCAGGAGAAATACGGTGACAACGGAGGCTGAGATCATCGATGTGGCTCCGTCCATTCTCTATCTGATGGGCCTGCCGATTCCTGCCGGAACGGACGGCAAAGTTCTGCAGACCATCATCTCCGAGGATTTCGTCCGCTCCCACGGCATTCAGCATAAGGAAGCTGAGCGGTCTGCGGCGGAGGCAAAAAATATCGACTATTCCGAGGAAGAACAGAAGAAGATCGAGGATAACCTGAAGAATTTAGGCTATCTTTAAGCATGATGGCGGCAACAGGACGCCAGCGCAATGAAAAGGAGCCCCGACTATGAAGATAACGTTGATTTCGCTGTACCCCGACCTGACGTCTTTCGGACTGCGCACTATTTCCTCATATCTGAAGAAAAACGGGCACACGACGAGGATGATTTTTCTGCCCGATCCTTTCGGCGACAATCTTCACTTCGGCGTCAAGAGATACCAGGATGACATCCTGAACGAGACCGTCTCCCTTTGCAGGGACTCGGACCTGATCGGCATAACCTTGATGACCAATTTTTTCGACGGCGCCGTTCAGGTGACCGAGCGGATCAAGCGGGACCTCAAAACACCCGTAATCTGGGGAGGCGTGCACCCCACGATCCGTCCCGAGGAATCGCTGCAGCATGCCGATCTGGTGTGCGTCGGCGACGGCGAGGAGGCCCTGCTGGAACTCGCTGAAAAAATGGCAGCCGGCAAAGATTATTCCTCGACGGCGAATATATGGATGCGGGCGGACGGACGGATCATCAAAAATCCTGTCAGGCCCCTGAATACCAATCTGGATTCTTATCCCCTGCCCGATTACAGCCTCGAGGACCAGTACGCATTGATCGACGGCCGCATCCAGCGCGTAACAGCGGAACTGACCCGGCAGTTCATGGAGGGAGGCGTCCTCTCGCGCTACGTGCACAAGATCGGGTACCAGACGATGACGGGCAGGGGCTGCCCCCATCAGTGCACCTACTGCATTAACGATGCGATTAAAACCATTTACGGCAGCCAGGGCTATCTTCGGTGGCGGAGCACGGACCACGTCATGGAAGAACTGCTCTGGGTGAAGAAAAACATGCCCTTTGTGGGCTTCATCTGGCTCTCCGACGACGCTTTTTTCGCGCGCAACATCACGGTCCTGAAGGAATTCTGCCGCGAGTACAAGGAAAAAATCGGACTGCCGTTCAGCTGCCTCGCAAGCCCGCTCACGGTGAACGAGGAAAAGATGGCGCTGCTGGTGGATGCGGGAATGATGTACCTCCAGATGGGGATCCAGTCCGGCAGCCCCAAAATTCAGGAGCTCTTCAACCGCAAGTCAATGACGAACGAAAAGATCCTGAAGGCGGTGCACATCATCAATCAATACCGCGATAAAATGCTTCCCCCGAGCTATGACTTTATCCTCGACGTCCCCTACGAAACTGACGAGGACGTGATCGAAAGCCTGAAATTGATTTCCCGGTTCCCCAAGCCTTTTCATCTCCAGCCGTTTGCGCTTGTACTCTATCCCGGAACAAAACTGCATGAGATGGCGAAGCGGGACGGCAAAGTCCAGGACGAAAGAAAAGAAGTCTATGCAAAAAGCTACGCCATGCGGGAGCCGAACTACCTGAACATGCTCATAACGCTGTCCAAAGAGGGGAAGATTCCCGGTCCGCTGCTCAGAATTCTCGTGAGCTTCCCGGTCGTGAATATTCTGAACAGCGGCATCCTGAAGCCCTTTTTCAAGTGGCTGTACCTTTTTCTCCGGCAGGTGAAGCAGCTTTTGAAAGGCTCGGCCGGCAAAGCATAAGCGGTCCCCCGGCCTGAGCTGGGCGACCGCATATATATTCCGCTGTTGCAATGATGCCTCCGGCAACCGATGCTGATTTTGCCGACGGATCTGCCCTGCGGATGCTTTTGGAGTAACGGAGGTTCCAACCATGCGAATGCGTAGATTGCTTTGTTCAGGGATCATTCTCCTGCTTTTGAGCGCCCTGCCCATGCGGGCATCTCTCGCGCAGTCCGATGACTTGAGGGCGCTGGCTACGGAAGTTCAACAGCTCCTCGGGGAGCAGAGGACACGGGGGGTTGATGTCTCAAGAGCGAGTGAGCTTGACGAGCAATCGAGAAAAGCCTTCGCAGCAGGAAATAAGGACGAAGCCGCTGCATTGCTCCGCAAGGCGATCACCCTCTTGCGCCAAAATGCAGGCGTCAAGAGCGAACAGGCCAGCAAACCCGGCTTCGCCGCGCCTGCGCCGGTCGTCAGAGCGGCGCCGCTTGCCGCAGGAACCTTCAACGACTCGCCCTTCGGAATTTTCGGCCCCTACGAGTTCCAGATGGATAGCAGAGACGTCATGACGAAGGACAAAATCAACGGCTATCTGCTGGATATAGGCGCAACCTGGGTCCAGGCAATGCCGATGGAAATAGAATCCGTACCTGCTGGGATTTCGATATATTCGAGGATCGGCCGTGAAGGCGGCGTACGTCCTCCCGACATCGATTACGGAAAATATACCGCTGCGCTGCGGCAGCATATTGAAAAACTGGGGAACCGAGTCGCCTATTTCGAAGTTGAAACGGAACCGGGAGGAATGAAACCCCCGATGGGCTGGAAAGGATACGCGAAAGAGTATGCGGAGCTCCTCAAGGTGACCTATAAAACGGTGAAAAGCGTCAATCCTAATTTTCAAATAGTGCTGGGCGGCCTGCCGGGGTTCGGCCGTGAAATAAAAGGAAACACCCAGAATGTCGCTTTTCTAACGGAGATGCTGGATGCGGGCGCCGCCGGCTATTTTGATGCCTTTGCATTCAAACAGCACCATTATGTGGCGGCGGATTACCTTTTTATCAAAGACAAGATGAACGTTTATGGGAAGGTGCTTTCATCCTACGGGATCGATATAAGGAAAATGCCCGTGTTTCTGGAGACCGCCACCTATTCCGGCAGCCCGAATTACCCCGCGGGAACCCCGCTGTCCTTCATACATTTTGAACCTCAAACGGAAGCGCAGCAGGCCGCGGCTCTGGTCAAAATTTATATCTATTCCCTGGCCCAGGGCGTCACCAAAATATTCTGGAACGAAATTTTCGAACGGCATAATATGGGGGGGGACCCCGGCAATCCCTTCAACTTTTACGGATTGATTACCAATCCTTTGAACAACGGGGAGTCCCACAAGAAACTTGCCTACTATACGTTCAAAAAGATGGTTGAAACCCTGGATGGATCTGCATGGAAATCCCTGCAGGCGCGGCAGGAAGCAAACGGAATTTATCTCTATAAGGTTCTCAGGAAGAACAGGCCCCTCTGGATTGCCTGGAACGATAATCCTGGGCCGCAAAGGATCACTGTCCAGGGGATCGGCTCACGGAGAGCGCGGATCATAAATCTTGTCCCCAATGGGTCCTCAGGGAAAGAGGTGACAGCGTATGCGACTGCATTTGCGGAAAAGACGCTCCTCGCCTCCGATGGATCGGTGACGCTGGACCTTGCGAATATACCCGTTTTGATAGAAGAGATGGAATAGAAAAACCTATTATGGCACTACCCTTGATCATTACGCAATATTTCGATCAGCAGCCTCTGGAAAAAGTGTTCTGGTTGCTGGCTTTTGTGTTCGTGGCTGTCATTACCGCGGTGGCCAATATTTTTGCGCCCTGGTATTACGCACCCATTATCCTGGCGATCCTTTTCCTCACGGCCGTCCTTGTCCTGAAACCCCGCGTCGGCGCCTACCTGCTGGCTTTCTTTGTTCCCGTCACCACGGCTACGACCTATGTGGCGATTTACGGGAAATGGAACTTTATCATCGGAAAGAAACCGATCGACATGCTGCCGGTGTTTCTTCCCGTGGTGGCGCTCGCCTTCTTTGGTCTCACCATAATGATACTGGCCAAGATCCCGAAGGCATGGATAAAAAATCCGGCTGCCGTGCCCCTGGTTCTCTTCTTGTCTTATGCGGCAGCCTCGATATCCTGGACGGACATCATGCAGCATGGCCTCTCCCAGTTCGTTCTTTTGGCGATGAATATCATGTTGTTCGCCCTGGTGGTCGGTACGGTGCAGGACAGGCAATCCCATAGAAGGCTCATGTGGTGCTGGGTGCTGTCGATGACGCTGCAGGGACTTATTGCGGTGAGCATGTATTTCATTCACACCATCAATCTTTCTTACTCGATAACATCCAATATAACTTTTTATATGAGCGCCTTGGGCGGATTTTTTCAGCCTTCCGGCTGGCCGCGACAACCCTGTGGCCTGCAGGATTTTCACGAAACTGCGTTTCTTATCAACCTTACTATACCCATAGCCCTGGGATTGCTTTTAACCGAAACCGGGAGGGGGAAAAGGCTTTTTCTTCTGCTCGCTGTCTTTCTTATAATGTCGGTCTGTATCCGGACCGAAAGCAGAGCCGGCGTCGGGAGCCTCATCTTCATGATGCTGGGCACGTTCCTGCTCTTAAAACGATTGAGGAAATACTTTGCGTTGATACTCGTCTTTTTCCCGGTTGGCGTCATACTGCTTGCCCTCGTGTTTAACGCAGCTTTCAATTACTACAAAAAAACGGATTTTGATATGCGTCTGGTAGTCCTGGGCGGAAAAGCCGTGGAAAGCGGAGATGTGGTCGACCCGGGCCAGGGCTCCAGCAACGTTCACGGAAGGATGAACCTCTGGATCCGAAGCTTCAAAAAATACATTAAAGTCGCCGTTCAGGGCCTCGGCGTCGGCAATCTTAAGTACGTGTCCCAGGCCCCGCATGCTCACAGCATCTATTTTTCCGTTTTGTTCGATTTCGGACTCATCGGCGTCACGCTGGTTCTGTCCGCTTTTCTCATCATGATCAGAAAATTTAAAGTGGCGCTGACTGAGCAAACATCCTACATTCAGATAATGTCCTTCGCCTTCCTGGGCGGTTTTATTGCGATGGGATTTCATGGACTTGTCGATTTTGAATACAACACCACGAGCTGCTGGTTCTACGCAAGCATGGCCGTTGCTACGTTCAATATCGCGCTCCAGGAATACTCGGCGGCCGGGAGCAGGGAATATGTAGCAGGGGAACAGCTGAAAGCGGTCTGATGAAATTTATTAAAGAGCCCTTGAAGCGAAACTCCGATAACCGGCAGTAGGTATTGTTTTACGACAAAAAAGAGTAATAAACCCGCACTGCAGAAACTGTTGCAGACCGGAGGGCGCGCGGATAAAACGAGGCAGGTTCCGGGCTGTTTGCATCACGTACAAGGGATTCGCTCGAACGCGAGCAGTGAACTGCGCAAACGGGCACATTTCAGGGAGGGGTCCGATGACCATAAAGCGATGGTTGACCAACGCTTTTGTTTTGATTTGCACCTTGATTTTTCTTTTTCTGGCGGCAGAAGGCGTCACCAGGCTGATCGTGCCGAACAGCGTAAAATTGCGGCTCATGCACCAGCCTGACAATAAACTGGGATACCGGCTAGTCCCTCAATTTGAAATGGACCATCGGACCAATGAATTCGACTCGCACGTCAGGATTAATTCCGAGGGGTTGCGGGATCACGAATACCAGGCGACAAAGGACGCCATGACATTCCGCATTTTGGTAGTAGGTGATTCTTTTACTCTCGGCCGCGGTGTCAACAGCGAGGAAACATTTCCCAAAGTTCTGGAGGCCTTGCTCAACAGCAGCGCGGCGGGCGCGGGCTCAAAAAAATATGAAGTCGTCAATGCCGGCGTCGACGGCTACGGCACTGATCAGGAGTATTTATACCTTCAGGAGCTGCTTCCCCGATACAAGCCGGACATGGTCATTGTGGGCCTCAACAGCAATGACGTGGATGACGTCATGAACGGCATTCCTTTTGCGCTCATGATAACCAAGTCCAAGAACTACTTCTATTTTCTCTCGTACCTGAGGAGTTTGCAGATACTTTCTTATCACACGTTCAAAAAGGACTTCAGAAAAGAACTTCTTGCAATATACCAGGACCAGCACAGCCCTCAATTTGCCCGTGCGCTCGAAACAACGAAGCACTATTTGTCCCGGATTCGCGACCTCGATCAAACAGCAGGGGCAAAAACCCTCATGGTGATCATCCCGAGCTGTTTTGAAATAAGCAAAGCGGAATGGGAGAAAAAAGGGCTCGGGCATGCCTTCAACGACGACTTTTTCAACAGGAACATGACCAAGTTTTCCGACATTTTCACGGAATTCGGCAAGACGGAAAAGATTCCCACGCTGCCACTCCTGCCGGCATTCAGAAACAGCAAAATGACGCAGCTGTACTTTCGGGAAGACCCTCACTGGACGAAGGACGGTCACAGACTGGCGGCTGAAACTATCTACCGGTATATGAAAACCGGCGCGCAGTAGCGGCATCGAAAGGCATTTGCACGTATCAGGGAGTCTAGAATGAACATCCTCGGCATTTCCGCATATTATCATGACAGCGCTGCCTGCCTTGTCCGCGACGGCGAAATTGTTGCCGCG
Organism: Nitrospirota bacterium; assembly: GCA_963749655.1. GTDB lineage: Bacteria > Nitrospirota > UBA9217 > UBA9217 > UBA9217 > JAJYKN01. Next base: position 112,318 of record CAVVOB010000020.1, on the reverse strand, counting down.
GCGCAGGAAGAGCGGTTCACCCGGAAGAAGCACGACGCCGACTTTCCCCGGCATGCCGTGGCGTACTGTCTGCGCGCAGGGGGCATCTCTATCGAAGGCCTGGACTATGCCGTCTTTTACGAGAAGCCCCTGATCAAATTCGAGCGCATCCTGGAGACGCAGCTGGCCTACGCCCCCTCGGGAATAAGGTCCTTCCTGATGTCCACGCCGCTCTGGTTGAAAGAAAAATTATGGATGTCCGAGCAGATCAAGAAGGAGCTGCAGGGATTCCAGGGGACGCTCCTGTTCCCGGAGCACCACGAGTCCCATGCGGCTTCCGCGTTCTACCCTTCCCCGTTCGAAGAGGCCGCTTTCCTGACGATCGACGGCGCGGGGGAATGGACGACAACGAGCTGGGGCACCGGTAAGGGCTCCGAGCTCGACATCCGTCACGAACTCCATTTCCCGCACTCACTGGGTTTGCTGTACTCGGCCTTCACCTACTACACGGGGTTTAAGGTCAATTCCGGAGAGTACAAGGTCATGGGGCTGGCCCCCTATGGGCGGCCGAAGTATGCGAATCTGATATTTGACCGCCTCCTCGATCTCAAGAGCGACGGGTCGTTCAAGTTGAACATGGAATATTTCAATTATTGCGCCGGCCTCACGATGACCAACGGGCGTTTTCATGATCTGTTCGGAGGCGAGCCGCGCAAGCCGGAAGGCCGGCTGACGCAGCGCGAGATGGACCTGGCCGCCTCGGTGCAGCAGGTGACCGAGGAGATCATGCTCAGGATCGCCCGCCACGTCAGGAAGGAAACAGGACGGAAATATCTGTGCCTCGCCGGGGGCGTCGCCCTCAACTGCGTTGCAAACGGGAAGATCCTGCGCGAAGGCATCTTCGACGACATCTGGATCCAGCCCGCGGCGGGCGATGCCGGTGGCGCTCTGGGTGCGGCCCTCTTTGCCTGGCACCGCGTGCTGGGCCATGCGAGGACCGTGGTTCCGGGCAGGGACTCTCAGCGGGGCTCCTATCTGGGGCCGGTCTTCCCGGACGAGACAATCGAAGAGTTCCTGAAATCGAAAGCGATTCCCTTTGAAAAACATCCCGAAGAGCGGATACCGGCCGTCACCGCCGACCTGTTGCAGCAGGGCAAGGTCCTCGGGTGGTTCCAGGGACGCATGGAATTCGGCCCCCGGGCGCTGGGCGCCAGGAGCATCATCGGCGACGCGCGCTCTCCCACGATGCAGGCCCAGATGAACCTGAAGATCAAGTTCCGGGAATCGTTCAGGCCCTTCGCGCCGTCGGTGCTGGCTGAAAAGGTCTCTGACTATTTTGACATTGACCGCGCAAGCCCGTACATGCTGCTGGTCGCTGACGTAACAAAAGACAAGCAGCGGCAGATGACCGCGGAGGAAGAACGGCTCTTCGGGATCGACAAACTGAACATCCGGCGCAGCGTCATCCCCGCCGTTACGCATGTCGACTATTCAGCCCGCATCCAGACCGTACATAAGGAAACAAACCCGCTCTACCATTCGATGCTGGAAGAATTTTACGGGAAGACAGGATGTCCCGTCATTATCAATACGTCGTTCAATGTGCGGGGGGAGCCGATAGTCTGCACACCCGAAGACGCCTACCGGTGCTTTATGAGAACGCACATGGATTACCTGGTCATGGGCTCCTATGTCCTGGACAAGACGAAGCAGCCGGAGCTGAAGGATGACTCCGACTGGCGGCGGGAATTCGAATTGGATTGAGGTGAACATGCTTGCGGAGATTAAAAAGGAAATAACCGGCCTGGCCGTGACGCGCAAGGCATTACGCGATTTTGGGCTGCTTTTTTGCGTTGTTTTCGCCCTGGCCGCCGGCGTCATGTACTGGAAGGGCAATCCGGGATGGAAGTGGTCTGTTGCGGGAAGCGCGGGATTTCTCCTGGCAGGACTGCTGGTCCCCACGGCGCTGAGCCGGTTTTTTCGCCTGTGGATGGGCCTTGCGTTCGTCATGGGCTGGGTCATGACCAGGGTTGTCCTGACGGCGGCTTTTTCGCTGATCATGACGCCCCTGGGAATAGTGCTCCGGGCCATGGGCAAGGACCTGCTGGATAAAAAACTCCAGAAAGGCTCTGCAACCTACTGGAAAAGCCATGCCGCGGTCAACGACCGGGAACAGTATAAAAAGCAATTTTAGGGGGGGGCTTATGGGCAAACTGTCGATACTGCGCGAGATATGGGATTTCCTGAAAGTGAGAAAAAAATGGTGGCTCCTTCCCATCATTCTCTTTCTCCTCCTGCTGAGCGCCCTGATCGTCTTTACGTCGGGTTCGGCCATCGCGCCGTTCATCTATACGCTCTTTTAGCCGGAGCGGGCCTGCAGCATCGATCCGCGCAGTTGCAGCATTTCAAAAAAGCTGCCGCTGCTCCGCGCTCAAGGGACGGCAAGCAGCGAAGTCTCGCTGCGGCCGTCCGGCATTTCTATCGGCAGGCAGCTTTGTGGTCAGGTCGTTACAAGGCGGTGAACAGCAATGCAGGTACGTGAAAGTTTTGCCCGGGACATGCTTCGTCTGCTCGTGTGGTATCCCCTCAGGTGGGTGCTGACGATCATTCCCGTCCGCTGGGGCATCGGCCTCCTTTCGTTGATGGGCGACCTGCACTACACCGCGGCCCGGGGATCAAGGAAGCGTCTCCGCGAAAACCTGGGTCTCATGCTTCCGACCCTGGCCCCACGGGAGGCTGAGGACGCAGTGCGGCAGTACTTCCGGAATCATTACGTGGACCACCTCCTGATCTTCATTTTTCCCAGGTTCGGCGTCGGCGAGACGGAGCGGTTCGCCGAGATCGAGAACCTGGGGTATTTACGGGATGCGCTTCAAGGCGGCAAGGGGGCGATCCTGGTTCACGGCCATTTCGGGCCGGTTCATCTGCCCCTGGTTGCCCTCGCACGGCTCGGCTTTCCCATGAAGCAGATAGGCCTGCCGACCGACGAGGGACTGAGCTGGATCGGCAGGAACGTAGCGTTCCGGCTGCGCATGAGCTATGAGGCGAAAATGCCCGCGGAGATCATCATGGCCGATGGTTTCCTGCGCTCCGCCTTCCGCTGGCTCAAGGGCAACGGGGTCATCATGATAACCGGCGACGGAAGCGGCACGGAAACCAAGGTCGGAAAGCACGAGACCTTCCCGTTCTTCGACAAGAAGGTCTCCTTCCCCCTCGGCCCCGCCATCCTTGCCGGCAAAACGGGCGCTCAGATCCTGCCGTTGTTCATCGTTCCCGGTGAAAAAAAAACCTATCGGATCATTATCGAGCGCCCGCTGACATCGTCCGGCAGCGGTGAAGAAAGGGCGAGGGATATTACGGCACAATTCGTCAGGAGACTGGAGCAGCGGATAACCGGATTCCCGGGGTGGATGCATTTTCTTGACCGCCTCTGCACAGGCTGCCTGATCGAAGGGCCGCAGAGCAAACCCGCACCTCCCCCCCCGCCGATGCGCGCACAAGGAAAGCAGGTGCGGAGCTCACGGGAATAAAAGGACAGCAAGAATCATGAAGTTCCTCCAGCGATTCTTCCGCCGGACCAGACCCCATGTTTTCGAGGGCATGCCGGGATATTCCATCGCTGCAACGACGTTCGACCAAGTCTGGATCGACCGTCAACGCGGACCGAAGATCTACGCCCACCTGCACCGCCCCGTTTCTCCGGGCAGATATCCGGGCATCGTGTTCGTGCCCGGAGGAGGCAGCTCGGGGACGGATTATGACGGAGACACGGAAGTCACGGCCGACGATGTCGCCGCGCTGGGGTTCGCCGTTCTTCACTATGACCCCCTGGGGAGGGGAAGGACCGGCGGTGAAGAAGATTTCTGGGGTCCCCGGCACCAGGAGGAGCTTGCAGCCGTGGTCGAGCATATGTCCGGGTCCGTTTCCGTCGATGCCGGCAACATCGGGATTCTCTCGTTCTCGATCGGGATAGCTATTGCCGCAGGCGCCCTGGCGCGCTTCCCGCTGCCGGTTCAGTACCTTTTCGACTGGGAGGGCCCTTCGAACAGGTTCAACATCACGAAGAACGACACGCACAAGCCGCTCAAGGGCTTCCCGACGTCCAACGACGGCTTCTGGCGTGATCGGGAACCTTCCCGCTTCATCGGCGCGGTGCCCTGCGGGTACTTCCGCTACCAGGGCGAGGAGGACCACATGCAGGGCGCTTACAAGGGCCATGCAGCGGAACTCCTGAACCTGGCGACGCGCGGCAAGGCGGCGTGGACGAAATGCAATGAGAATCCCGGGAACACCTATGTCGATGAGAAACAGCCCGAGGCCTTCCACTGGGTCCCCCGGGCAAGCGACCGGAAGGCAAGGATCCTCGAATATCTGCTCGATGTGGCGAAACCATGTACAAGATCATAAACAAAAAGAAGCTCGTAGCGACCGCCGCCGCTGATGTTCTCGGCCATCTGCTCTTTGCCCTGCCGCGGCTCTTCCGGAAGACGGAGAAGATCAGGCCCGAGGAGGTCCGCAGCATCCTCGTGATCCGCACCGCCTACATCGGCGACGTGGTCATGACCCTGCCGGTCCTGAAACCGTTGAAGGAGCTCTTTCCGGGCGCGCGGATATCGTTCCTGACGGCAAACGGCGCGGTCGACGTGCTGAAGAACAATCCTTATGTGGACGAAGTGATTCCCTACAGCCCCTTCTGGTTCTATCCCTCCCCGATGGCGGGGTACGGAAAATTCATCAGGGACATGAAGACGCGGACCTTCGACCTCGTGATCGAAGCGCGGGGCGACATCAGGGACATCCTGCTTCTCGCCTGGCGCATCAAGGCGCACTATCGGGTGAGCTACAACGTGGGCGGAGGCGGCTATCTGCTGACCCACCGCGTCCCCTATCCCGGTTTGAAGCACAAGGTCGAATATCATCTCGACATCGCCCGCTACCTCGGATACCGCGGCACTGACCTCGAATGGGGCGTCTACCTGACCGATGCGGAGAAGCGGCGCGTCGAGGGGGTCCTGTCGAAATACGGCTTCAAGCCGCCGTTCATCGCGATGCACCCCGGCAGCAGGCTTGCGCTCAAGCGGTGGCCGATGGCGCGATACGGCGAACTGGCCGACGCCCTTGCCGACCGGTTGAAGCTGCCGGTGCGTGATGTTCGGCGCGCCTGACGAAAGGGCGGTCGTGGAGGAAATGATCCGGGGAATGCAGTACAGCCCGATCTCCCTCGCCGGCCTCCTGAACCTGCGCGAGATGGCGGGCGTTCTCGCCAGGGCGTCGGTGTTCATCTGCAACGACAGCGGGCCCATGCACATCGCCGCGGCCATGAAGACGCCGACCGTGGCGCTCTTCGGCCCGTCCAAGAGCATCGAGACCGGCCCGTACGGCGAAGGCCACTGCGTCGTGGAAAAGGACTTTCCCTGCCGCACCACCTGCGACGAGAGCAGCTGCACGTTCGAGCGGCACAACGCCTGCATGCAGGACCTCACCGTGGACGACGCGTTCCGGGCGGTGGCGGACATCATCACAAGGAGCAAGGCTATCCATGTTCAGACTTGACATCATCCGGGCAAAGAAGACGGCCGAGATCAGGGCCGGCGTCAGGGAAACGCTCGGCCGGGGCTACCGCGACCTGCTGCCGCGCGACAAGCAGGCGCCTATTCTCCTGAAGCCGAACCTCAACAGCAACATGAACGCCCTGACCGGGAATACGACGGACCTGCGGCTGCTCGGCGCGGTCATCGAGTTCCTGAAGGACGAGGGGTACGGCAACATCACCGTCGGCGAGGGAACGAACAGCGGCTTTTACCGCAGCAACATCAACGTCATCTCCCGGCTCGTGGTGGACAAGCTTGCCCGTTTCTACGGCGTCAGCGTCAGGGACCTGAACTATTCCGAGCGCGTGCAGGTCCCCTTTGAGGACGGCATCACGGCCGGCATCGCGCGGGAGTGCGCGGACGCAGCCCTCCTGATAAACCTGCCCAAGGTGAAGACCCACTTCGAGAACGGCATGAGTGTCTGTCTCAAGAACCTGATGGGATGCCTCGTCGGGCAGGAGAACAAGAAAAAAGTGCACCAGAGCCTGGCGCGGAACATCGTGAACATCAACCGCGCGCTCAAGCCGCACCTGCACATCGTCGACGGCCTGATCTCCATGGAAGGCCTGGGTCCCACGCGCGGCACGCCGGTGAACACGGGCTTCATCATGGTCGGCACGGACCCCTATTTGATCGACCTTGCCTGCGCCAAGGCGGCCCGGTTCGACTACCGCAACGTGCGCACGCTCAGTTACGCCGAGGAGGCGGGGCTCCTTACCAACGAGCACAAGGCCTACGTGGACAGTCTTGACGTGGAAGGGATAGCCAGGACGTTCAAAAAACCGGTCGCGAACCCGCTGGCGGCGTTCGTGCACAGCCCCAAGCGGCAGAAGTATTTTCTCGCCGTCCGCAACACGCGGTTCTTCACCTACCTGGCCTCCACCAGGGCCTTCGGCTATCTCCTGTTCCGGTCCGGCCTGCGGCAGGACAATTTCATTCCCAGCGAGATGCAGTTCGAGGGCTTCCGCTTCCACGCCGACAAATGCAGGACCGGCTGCACGCGGTGCAAGGACTATTGCCCGATCGGCCTCGACCTTCCCGCAGGGCTCACCGACAAAAACTGCATCGCCTGCCAATACTGCTTTCTCGTCTGCCCGACCCGGGCCATCGAATTTCGCGGCACGCTCGGATTTCTGGCAGACCAGTTAAAACAATACGACGCCATAACACGAAAGGTCACCGAATGAACGTACTCTTCCTGAATCCGCCGTTTTTGAAAAATTTCTCCCGTTCCCAGCGGAGCCCCGCAGTGACCAAGAGCGGCACGCTCTACTTCCCCATGTGGCTCGCCTCCGCAGCGGGCCTGCTCGAAAGCAAAGGGCACCCCGTGGACCTGATCGACGCGCCTGCCGACGACCGCGATCTCGATTACGTCATGGAGCGGGCGAAGAAGTTCCAGCCCGGCCTGATCGTGGTGGACACGAGCACGCCGAGCATCGCCAACGACGTGAGCGTCGCCGCCGCGCTCAAGGATGCCTTTCCCGCGTCCTTCGTGGTGCTCGTCGGCACCCACGTTTCGGCCCTGCCCGAGGAAACGCTCAAGATCAGCGACAAGGTGGACGCCGTCGCCCGCGGCGAATACGACGACACCCTGCTCGAGCTCGCTGATACGCTCGCGAAAAAGGGCGCACCCGGCGCGGTGGCGGGCCTGATGCTGCGCCAAAACGGAGGCGTCGATCGCGACCGCTGCCCGCCCGCCCATCGAGGACCTGGACCGGATCCCCTTCGTGAGCGCCATGTACAGGAAGTTCCTGAACTTCGAAAAGTACTTCAACCCCAATGCCCTCTTCCCCATGGTGACGATCACCACGAGCCGGGGCTGCCCCTTCCAGTGCATCTTCTGCGTCTACCCCCAGACCATGATGGGCCACCGCGTGCGGCTGCGGAGCGTCAAGAACGTGGTGGATGAGGTGGAGTACATCATCAAGAACTTCCCGGGCGTGAAGTCCGTGTTCTTCGAGGACGACACCTTTGCGGCGATCAAAAAACGCTGCATCGAGATCTCCGAGGAGATCATCAGGCGCAATATAAAAATTTCCTGGACCATCAATGCCCGGGCGGACCTCGATTACGAGACCATGAAGATCATGAAGGCCGCCGGCTGCCGGTGCATGTGCGTGGGCTTCGAGAGCGGAAGCCCGATGCTGCTCGAGAACATCAAGAAAAAGATCACCGTCGACCGCATGCCGCAGTTCGTGGCGGACGCGAAGAAGGCGGGCATCCTGGTCCACGGCTGCTTCATGGTGGGCCATCCCGGCGAGACGCGGGAGACCATGGAGCAGACCCTGGAGCTCGCGAAGCGACTGAGCCCGGACACGGTCCAGTTCTACCCCATCATGGTCTATCCCGGCACCGCGGCCTACCGCTGGTACCAGGAGCGCGGGCTGATCACGACCAAGGACTTCTCCCAGTGGATCACCCCGGCGGGGCTCCACAACACCGTGGTTCGGACCGAAGCGCTTACGTCGGAAGACCTCGTCCGGTTCTGCGATCACGCGCGCAGGGAGTTCTACCTGAGGCCCGGCTACGTGTGGTACAAGCTGAAGCAGGCGCTCAAGGACCCCGCGGAGATGAAGACGGACCGTCAAGTCGGCCCGGACCTTCTTGAAGTATCTGATCAAGGGCTCGGATGTGACGAAATCCGACGGATCGTGCAAGAACTGTTCGTGAGGCAGAAAGCATGACCGCTGTCCGCTATTCCGTGATCGTACCGGCGTACAATGCCGGCAAGACCGTGACGCAGTGCCTGCAGGCGCTCACCCGCCAGTCGATCGCTGCATCGCAGTACGAGGTCCTCGTCGTGGACGACGGATCAATTGACAACACCGCGGAGATCGTGAAGACGTTTCCCGTCCGCTATTTTCACCAGGCGAACAGAGGACCTGCCGCAGCGCGAAACCACGGCAGCCGCGAAGCACACGGGGAGATCATCCTGTTCACCGATTCGGACTGCGTCCCCGCTCACGACTGGATCGCCGAGATGACGAGGCCCTTTGTTGACCCCGAGGTGGTCGCGGTCAAAGGCGCCTACCGGACGAACCAGCACTCCCTCACGGCCCGTTTCGCCCAGGTCGAGTTCGAGGAGCGCTTCGAGATGCTGAAACACGCCCCCTCCATCGACATGGTGGACACCTATTCAGCGGCCTATCGGCGCGAGGTCTTTCACAGCGTCGGCGGGTTCGACGAATCCTTTCCCGTTGCGAACAACGAGGACACCGAACTCTCCTACAAGCTCTCGCGCATGGGCCGGAAGATGGTCTTCAATCCTGCTGCCGTCGTCTGTCACCTGAACCATCCGGCGACGGTAGCACGTTATGCCCGCCTCAAATTTTCCCGCGGCTACTGGCGGATGGTGGTCTACCGCAGGTATCCGGACAAGATGATGAAAGACTCCTACACGCCCCAGACCCTCAAGCTCCAGATCCTCTTTCTCTTCCTCTGCTTCGCCATGGTGCCGGCGTTCTCGCTGTGGCCCGGCGCCTTCGCATATCCTCTTACAGCAGCCGTAATTTTCTACTGCCTCACGATGGCCCCTTTTGCTCTCCTGGCGCTCAGACGCGACCCGGTCGTGGGTCTCCTTTCTCCGTTCTTCCTTTCGATCAGGGCCGCCTCACTCGGGTCGGGATTCCTCTGGGGAATTCTTCGCCGGGAGCAGGGCCGAAAGCTCGAAAGGAGCGGATCATGACCGAGCAGGTCTTGAGAAGCGTTTGCAGAATCTGCCATGGCGGATGCGGCATGGCCGTGACGATCGCGGACGGAAAGGTCAAGGCGGTCAAGGGCGACCCCGCGTCTCCCATGAGCCGGGGCTGGATGTGCGTGAAGGGCCTGGCAACTCCCGAGATCGCGAACCATCCGGACCGGCTCGAGTACCCCCTTCGCAGAAAGGGCCAGCGCGGCGAAGGGAACTGGGAACGGATCACCTGGGACGAAGCGCTCGGAGAGATCGCAGCGCGCCTTGATGGGATCCGGAAAGAGACGGGTCCCGAATCCATTGCCCTGGGACAGGGAACGGGCAGGCACCATTACATGCACACCGTGCGGTTCGCGAATGCCCTGGGGACGCCGAACTGGTACGAGCCCGGTCTCGCCAACTGCTTCATCCCGCGCATCACCGTGAGCAACCTGACCTACGGCGGTTTCGTTGTGGGCGACTACTACGGCGATGTCAAACCCAAATGCATACTCTTCTGGGGCCACAACCCCATTGTGTCCAGCCCTGACGGCGAGCTGTCCATCGCGGCACAACGGGCGCTCGACGCAGGCAGCATCGGGATCAGCGTGGACCCGCGCAGGTCCGAGACGGGCAAGCGGTGCAAGCTGTGGCTGCCGGTGCGGCCGGGCACGGATGCGGCCCTGGCGCTTGCCATGATTAACACGATCATAGCGGAAGACCTCTTTGACAGGGAATTCGTCGGGAAGTGGACCGTGGGATTCGACGAGCTCAAGGCCCGCGTTTCGACCTGCACGCCTGCCTGGGCCGAGAAGATCACCTGGGTCAAGGCAGCGGACATCGCGCAGGCGGCCCGGACCTATGCCACGAACAAGCCGGCAATCCTCGAATGGGGCCTTGCCATCGAACAGAATGTCAATTCCCTCCAGACCGTCAGGGCGGTCTCGCTCCTGCGGGCATTGACCGGCAATATCGACGTGCCCGGGGGCGACATCCTGGGCATGAACATCATCCGCGCCTACCCCACGCTGAAGGAAAAGCTTCCCGAAGGCATGCTCAAGAAGCGGCTCGGCGGAGAGCAGTACAAGCTCCTCGGCGGATGGCGGGCCTTCATGCCCTCGGCCCATATCCCCGCTCTGTACCGGGCAATGAGGACCGGCGACCCCTACCGCATCAGGACGCTCATGCTCTTCGGCAACAATCCCCTTGCCACGGTGGCCAACTCCCGCGAGGTCCATGAAAGTCTCCAAAAGCTCGACCTTCTCGTGGCGACCGACCTGTTCATGACGCCTTCGGCAGCCATGGCGGACTACGTTCTTCCCGCTGCCTTCGGCCCCGAGGTCGAGCAGGTGATCGGCTACCCTCTGGTGGTTGAGAACATGGTCATGGCGCAGCGCAAGATGGTGCAGCGCGCTGAATGCAGGCAGGATGAATGGATCATGGACGAGCTTTCGAAAAGGCTCGGCCTTCCCGGCAGCGAAGAGAACCTTCGCGATGTGATGAACTATCAGCTGGAGCCCCTCGGGATCACCTACGACGAGCTGAAGGAGAAGGTGTTCCACTATCCGCCCCACGAGTACCGGAAGTTCGAGAAGAAGGGCTTCCGCACGCCGTCGCGGAAAGTGGAGCTCTACTGCAAGTCGCTGGAGCGTCTGGGCTACGATCCGCTTCCGTCCTTTGTCGAGCCGCCCGAAAGTCCGGTCTCGGCGCCGAAGCTCGCCGAAGAGTTTCCCTATGTGCTGACCACGGGCAGCAGGCGGCGCGAATTTTTCCACAGCGAGCACCGGCAGATCAAGTCCCTCAGGAAGCAGCGCCCCGACCCTCAGGTGGAGCTGCACCCGGACATTGCAGCCAGGCACGGCATCGTTCACGGAGACGACGTCGTGATCACCTCGCCCCGGGGCAGCATAAGAATGAAAGCCCTCGTAACCGAGGACATCGCTCCGGGAGTCATCAATGTCGAGCACGGCTGGTGGTTCCCTGAAAAACCAGGGCCTGAGCACGGAATCTTCGATTCCAATGCAAACGTGCTGACAAACAATGCGCCGCCCTATGACCCGGCCTTTGGGTCATACCAGCTCAGGGGGCTGCTTTGCCGGATTGTAAAGGGGTAATGCCTCTTGGCGAGATACCGCTTATCAGAAAGAATGGTTGAAAATTCACTCGGCACGGTGTCGAGGAAAGGTAGAAACAATGTCTCGTATATGCGATTCGGCTGTGATCATTCTTGTCATGATAGCCCTGGCATCCATTTTCCCGTCCTGCGGCGGGGGCTGCAGCGGCAGTACCGGACCACAGGTCACGCCCACGGTTATCGCAGCGTATCCTTCCGCGGGTGCGACCGGGGTTGCCGTCACCTCGGCTGTCGTGGCCACGTTTAGCCGAGCAATGGACAGCACCACCGTCAATACCGCTACGTTCACCCTGAAGGACGGCAGCGATATCTCGGTGAGCGGCACCATCGTCCTGAGCCAGGGAACAGCCCAATTCGTGCCAGATACGAATCTGACCTCCCTGACTACCTATACGGCTACGATTACCACGGGCGTGAAGGATCTCGAAGGAAATGCGATGATGAGCGATTATAGTTGGGCATTCACGACCAGTCTAAGTCCCTTTGGCATCCAACCGGCGAAAATCGGGTCCCCGGGAACTACCAATGATTATACCGATTCCTGGACGCTCGGGGCAACATGGACGAGGAGCGAGCTCTATGCGTTCTGGTCGGTTGTGCAGCCTGATTTAGCAACACAGACATATGATTTTACCCTTTACGATTTCGAGTACGGAAGCATTCCGCAGGGGATGACCGTTCTGGCAAATATAACGGCGCAGCCGCTCGGCGCAAGCGGTTACTTCGTGGCGGGTTCCTATTCGCCGATCGATGAGGCCCAATATACTGCTTTCGTGCAAGCCGTCGTAAAACGATACTCCGTCCCGGGACCGGACAGCATGCCGGGCCTCGTCAATCCTATCAAGTACTGGCAGGTGGATAATGAGCCCTGGGAATCGCAAACGACGACCTTTGCCGATCTGCAGCGCATAACCTACCTGGCCATCAAAGCAGCCTGTCCCGATTGCACCGTTCTTATCGGAGGGGTCGGCGGTTTTCCGCCGGCTTCCGACTACATCACTGCATTCGACCGTGATTTCAAACCCTATCTCGATGCCCTTCACGGGCAATATCTGGATGTCATGGATTTTCACTGGTACGGACAAGCGACAGGAGACTACCGGGGCGCGGGCGACGTGTATCGCCATATCCGGTCAGTGCTCGATGGAGACGGGTTTACCTCCGTTCCGGTCTGGATAACGGAAATGTGCACTTTCAAAGGCGATATCGCATCAAAAGGGACTTTGTCGTACCCACAGCAGACCGAACGCCAGCAGGCGCTTGACTACGTCAAGCGGTACGTCTACCCGCTGTCCCTGGGAATCAAGGTCGTTTTTTCCGGCTTCGGCATCATGGACGGCTTCAAGTTCGACGGAGCTTATTTTGACTACACTGGATTGATTTACAACAGTGCAGTGCAGGGCGACCTTACGACGGGTCAGAAGAAACTCGCATATTTCGCGTACCAGAAAATGACGGAGAAACTCGAAGGGTCCGACTGGAACGCCATCGCCACCGTGCAGGAAGTCAACGACGTCTATGTATACCGCTTCCTCAAGAACGGGAAAGCGATCTATGTTGCCTGGTGGGATTACTTCAATGATCCTTCCTATGCCTCCGGAAACGTCCGGGCGGTCGCGATTTCCGGGCTGAACAGCGCTACGGTGACCGTCACGGAAGCGCTCCCCATGTACGCCACCGGAGCGGAAGTTACTGCGGCAGGTTACGCGAATTCGTTCACGGTTACCAGTGATCCCGTCTCGGACGGATCGGTGACGCTCAACCTCGGCGACAGCCCGGTGTATGTGGAACAGCCGTAGCCGGGCGAAGGATATTCGGCCTCGTCCGTCAGGCACACGGGACAACAGCGGCCCGCAGTACAAGCCCCTTTCTCCCGCTATCATGTCGTTGACCCTAAATTTTCGGAAAAGCAAGACCGGAAGTTCCCTTTCCCCGGCCCGTAACAATCAACGCAAAGATACCAGGCCGAGATCCTTCATCTTCCGTGGGAGCGAGAACGGACAGAGTTTCTCCATGAAAGCACTGGCCGCCGAAGACATGACACCCAGCAGCATCAATGTTGAGCACGGCTGGTGGTTCCCGGGCGGCCCGGGCCGGACCACGGGATCTTCGATTCCAACGCGAACGTGCTGACGAACAACGCGCTTCCCTACGACCCGGCCTTTGGATCATACCAGCTCAGAGGGCTGCTGTGCAGGATTGAAAAAGGGGGGCCCGGTGCAGGACCGGCTGCTACGATCATCGAAATCCCTCTCGATAAAAAACTTATCCCTCTTGAATCTCTCCTCCCCGAATCAGCCCTGAACGTACTGCTACTTAAGGCGTCTAGTTTCGGGCCTGGCAGCATGGTACAATTAAATGCAGCAAAATAAGATTTCCAGACCGTTGAACGTATCGGGTTGCGCATGCTTGTCGTTGCACAATCGAAGTGTGCCATAGGACAGTTGATTGCAGCTGTGCATGAACAGGTATGCGGACTTCCCTCGCAAAGGAAAAGCTATGTCCAATAAACACACGATCTTTGGCTTCATCCGCATCGCACTGCTATATACAGCGCTTATCAGCATTGTCGTTTCCTGCAGCGGCGGGGGCGGCGCAAACCAGGCATCACCAGGCGGAATCGCCGTGTTGTCGATCCAGCCTTCCGAAAGCGCAATCGGGGTCTCCCTTAACTCGACGATCGTGGTGACCTTCAGCGAGAGCGTGGATCCATCGACGGTCAACGCATCCACCTTCCTGGTGACCGACGCCCAGGGCAGGAGCGTCAGCGGCACGATCAGTCTCACGTCGGGATCAATCGCTACGTTCGTTCCCTCCACCCGAATGGATCCGACTACAACCTATACGGTCACGATCACCAGCGGCGTGCACAGCCTTTCCGGCAAGCCACTGCCTGCCAATTACACCTGGAGCTTCACCACCGGGATGGTTTCGGCGTCTCAGGACACCACCCCCCCCACGGTGATCTCGACCGATCCTGCCAACGGTGCAACCAATGTCTCGATAACATCGGCCCTCGTAGCAACCTTCAGCGAGGCGCTGGACAGTGCAACGGTCAATACTGCCACCTTCACCGTGAAGGACGGCGCCAACACCCCGGTGAGCGGAACCGTCGTCCTGACCGGTGAAACAGCCCTGTTTCTTCCCAGCGCGGCCCTGGCCCCCCTGGCCACCTTCACGGCCACAATTACCACCGGCGTGAAGGACCTTGCAGGAAATGCGATGGCGGGCAACTACACCTGGGGCCTGACGACCGCCGCGGCGCCCGCCAATCTGAGTCCTTTCGGCTTCCACCCGGCGAAAACCGATCTTCCGGGACATCCCCACGATTATACCGACGCCCAGGCAATCGGCGTAACCTGGGCACGGGGCGAGCTGTATGCCTTCTGGTCGCTCGTGCAGCCCGACTTGACGACGCAGACCTACAATTTTGTCCCCTTTGACGTCGAATACGGAAGCATCCCCCAGGGGATATCGCCTCTCGGAAACATCGCGGTGGAACCGCCCGGTTCTACGGGCTACGAAGTGACGGGTTCCTACCTGCCGGTCGATGAAGCCAAATATTCCGCCTTCGTGCAGGCCCTGGTGAAGCGGTATTCCACCCAGGGACCGGACAGCATGCCGGGCCTGACCAATCCGGTGAAGTACTGGCAGGTGGAAAATGAGCCCTTCGACACTCAGACGACGTCCTTTGCCGATGTGCAGCGAATAACCTATCTGGCCGTCAAAGCAGCCTGTCCTGACTGCACCGTTCTTATCGGGGGCGTCGGCGGCTTTCCGCCGGTCTCGCGTTACCTTAAGGCATTCGACCTTGGATACAAGCCGATTCTCGATGCTCTTCACGGACAGTACGTTGACGTCATGGATTTTCACTGGTACGGGCAGGCGACGGGAGACTACCGGGGCGCGGGTGACGCGTATAACCACATCCGGACCGTGCTCGACGCCGACGGATTCACCTCCGTTCCGATCTGGATGACTGAAATGACCGCCTTCAGCGGCACCATTGTGTCATCAGGAACTAGTTCAACGCCGACGTACCCGTCGCAGACCGAGCGCCAGCAGGCGCTGGATTACGTCAAACGGTACGTCTATCCTCTGTCCCTGGGAGTCAAGGTGATATTTGCCGGCTTCGGCGTCATGGACGGCTTTAAATACGACGGCGATTATTTTGACTACACAGGATTGATTTACGACAGCGCGGTGCCCGGCGATCTTACAACCGGACAGAAAAAGCTGGGGTACTACTC
The DNA here is from genome assembly GCA_963749655.1 of Nitrospirota bacterium. Taxonomy (GTDB): domain Bacteria; phylum Nitrospirota; class UBA9217; order UBA9217; family UBA9217; genus JAJYKN01. The sequence continues at coordinate 96,694 of CAVVOB010000020.1, read as the reverse complement.
GTACCGGAAGATGACGGAGAAGCTGGAAGGTTCCGACTGGAACTCCACTGCAACGGTGCAGCAGGCCAACGACGTCTACGTATACCGCTTCACCAAGAACGGGAAGGCAATCTATGTCGCCTGGTGGGATTACTTCAATGATCCGACCTACACCTCCGGAAAGGTCCGGGCCGTTACCATATCCGGGCTGAACAGCGCAACGGTGACCGTTACGGAAGCGCTCCCCAAGTTCGCCACCGGAGCGGAAGTCACTGCGGCAGGTTATGCGAATTCGTTCACGGTTACCACTGTTGCCGTCTCGGCCGGATCAGTGACGCTCAACCTCGGCGACAGCCCGGTGTACGTGGAACTGCCCTAGGAGGCCGAAAATAAGCGGCACCATCCTGTGGGCCCCCTACAGGGCTCATCAATACTCGTCCTTAGGGAGAACGGAACCGGGGGCACGGGCAAGAAACTTCATCACCCTTTCATTGTACTCCTTCGGATTGTCCGTATGCATGCTGTGCGACGCGTTGGCGATCACCCCTCGCTCGGTCCGCGGCAGCATCCCTTCGAGCATGTCCGTGATGCGGTGAAACAGGCGGGGGCTCCTTTCGCTGTCCAAGAGAAGACAGGGCGCCTGGATCCGTTCCGCGTCGTGCTTCGCAAAGTCCGGGAAGCGGACCCGCGAAATCGCCTCAGCCTTGAGCGGCAGGGCGTTCTCAAGCATGCCGTTCCTTGCAGAGGGAGAAAGCTTCTCGTAGGCGCCCGTCGAGGTAATGCCTTCGTAAAAGATTCTCGATCCCTCTTCGAGGTTGCCCGCTTCGAAGGCCTGGATCGAGGGCTCCCACACCTGCTTCAGAAAAGCCCGCAGCAGGTGAGCGCCTTCCTTGTCGGTCTTGAGCAGCGGAAACATCGGCGGCTCGCCGATCACGAGAGTGCGCACGAGCTCCGGGTGGCGCGCAGCCATGATGAGCGAGGCATAGGCGCCGTACGAGGACCCGATAATATGCGCCGGTCCGAGCCCGAGCGCCCGGATTAGCGCCGAGAGGTCTTCTGCGTGCAGCCCGACCGAATAGTCCGATCGGCCTGCGGGCATGGCGTTCGGATAGTGATAGCGGCGGCTGTAGGCGATCACGCGGTACTGCTTCGAAAAGAACCTCCGCTGGAAGCCCCAGGTCCTGAAGTCGCTCAGGCTGCCGTGCACCATGACGACCGGCGGCCCTTCCCCCGACTCGACGTAATGGAGTTCGGCGTTGTTGACAAGGACGGATTTTATTCGTTGCTGATCGGCCATTGTGCTGTTCTCATGCTGATGGAGGGATGATCGGAAAACGGAAAAAAATCACTGTTGAAACGCGGGCAATCGACCAGATCGTCATTCCCGCGAAGTCGGGAATCCAGTCATCGTGAAAATCTCTGGATGCCGGATCAAGTCCGGCATGACGGCGAAGATACTTTAATAGGACGCGCATCATGATTTGTTAAGGGAACCGCAGCAGGACGTTATCGGAATCCGATCCGTCATCTTCTCTGCAAAAACTCTTCCATGATCGCCGGACCGGCGCTCGTTCCGATCCGCTCGGCTCCCGCCTCAACCATGGCCTCGGCCGCTGCGAGGTCCCGGATCCCGCCGGAGGCCTTGATGCGGCAGACCGAGCCCACGATCCTGCGGATGAGCCGGATATCCTCCACGGTAACGCCCCGCGGGCCGTATCCCGTGCAGGTCTTCACGAACTCGGCGCCGGCGCGCATTGAGATCTCGCAAAGGCGGATGATCTCGTCCTCGGTGAGGCTTCCCGTTTCGAGGATGACCTTGTGCACCTTCGACGGCGTCATGGCGATGATGTTCTTGATGTCCACCTCCACCGCATCGTACCTGCCGGACTTCACCATGCCCAGGTTTACCACGAAATCCAGCTCGCTGGCGCCGTTCTTCATGGCCTCCATGGCCTCGACAATCTTCACCGTCGTCGTGCTTGCGCCATGGGGAAACCCGACGACCGAGCAGACCTTGACGAGCGTGCCGTTCATCAGTTCGCGCGCCCGCGCGACGTGGCTGCTGTTCACCACCACGCAGGCGAAGCCGTATTTCTTTGCGTCCTCGCACGCCCTGGCCAGGTCGTCGAACGTCGCTGCGGGGCGCACCAGCGTATGGTCGATCATCTGCGCTAAGTGGCTTGCGTCTTTAAGCATGCTGACACCTCTTTCCGGTACGCCTGCCGCAGCAGGCCCGTGATGGGGCCGGGTCTGCCGTTGCCCACCCGCTTTTTGCCGATTGCGGTGACCGGCATGATCTCCATGGTCGTGTTCGTGAGAAAGCACTCGTCGGCTGCGGCCAGGTCCTTCGGCAGAAGCAGCGATTCCTTCACGGGGATCCTGCTCTTTTTCGCGAGGCGCAGCACCAGGCCGCGCGTAACGCCTGCAAGAATGCCCGTCTTCACGGACGGAGTATACAGAACGCCACGCCTTACCAGGAAAATGTTGCTGACCGTGCCTTCCGCAACATGTCCTTCCCAGTTAAGCATGATCCCCTCGACTGCGCCTGCCTTGATCGACTCGATCTTTGCCAGGATGTTGTTCAGGAAGTTCGTGCTTTTTATCGACGGCGGAAGGGCCGCCGGATGGTTCCTCCGCGTGTTGACGAGGGAAACCCTGACGCCTTGTTCGTACTGCGCAGGAGGATAGTCGTGAAAAGGCTTGGCCACGATCACCATGGTGGGCGCCGGGCAAAGGGCCGGATCGAGACCGATTGCGCCCAATCCGCGCGAGAGGTGGATCCGGACATAGGCGTTCCGAAGCTTGTTGATCGACACCGTTTTCTGGAGGGCATCTGCGATCCCGTCAGGCGGAAGAGGAAGGGTGAGTGCTATGGCCTTTGCCGAACTCCTGAGACGGACGAGGTGCTGCCTGAGCAGGAAAAACGTCCCGTTGTAGACGCGCATGGTCTCATAGATGCCGTCGCCGTAGAGAAAGCCGTGGTCGAAGACCGATACCATCGCCTTCTCCTGCGGGACAAATCGTCCGTCAAGGTAAACGAGCATGAAGCAAAGTAGCATTAATGCCGGGAGGGTGTCAAGAAGGAAAGGGACAAGAACACGATGGAACGAGGGGCCGGGGGCCAGGGGCCGGAATCCGGAAAAAAATCCGCTGTCGGCTGCACAGCGCTGATTCAGACTGAACCAGCAAAAAATGATAATTCAGCATAGTGCATAGAGCATGGCGCATAGGGGAGAGTCTCTCTGCTCTCTGCTCTCTGCTCTCTGCTCTCTGCTCTCTGCTCTCTGCTCTCTGCCAGTTACATCCTGCCGCGCGCCGGTTCCGCGGGCTCATGGAGCCAGCGCGCCATGGCGGCAAGCTGCGCCCGGGGAAGGAGCCGTGCGCCGAACGCGCCGAGCTTGTTCAGCGCGCCGGGGATTGCAATGGTCTTTCCCCGCATCATCGCATCATAGCCGTATTTCGCCACCTCCGGCGCAGACGCAGGTTTCAAATATTTGAAAAGCCTCGACTGTTCGAGCCCCGCCGCGGCGGCAAAGCCGGTTGCAGTCGCCCCCGGGCAGAGAACGGTCACGGTAACGCCCGTTCCTTTCAGTTCATTGGCAAGGGCCTCGGAAAAGGAAAGGACATAGGCCTTCGACGCGTAGTAGACCGCCTCGAGCGGGCCTGGCTGGAATGCGGCAGTGGACGCGATATTCAGGATCCTGCCCCGCTTCCGTTCGATCATGCCGCGGACAAAGAGCTTGGTCATCTGCGTCAGCGCCGTGATGTTGACCGCGATCATTGCAGCCTCGTCCTCCCACTTCCGTGCAGAGAAGGCGCCGAAGCCGCCGAAACCCGCGTTGTTGATCAGCATGTCGACGGTGATGTTCTGCTGCTCGAGCTCGGCAAGGATCTCTGCGGCGGCGCCGGGTCGGGACAGGTCCTTTGCGATCGTTATGATCTCCGATCCGCTGCAAACGCAATCGAGCTTCAGTTTGGCCGCGCGGAGCCGCGCCACCTGGCGGCCCACCAGAACGAGGTTTGCGCAGTTCCCGGCAAGGATTTTGGCGAATTCGCGGCCGATGCCGCCGGACGCGCCGGTGATCAATGCCGTTTCGTGAGGATGACCTGCCCCGGACGTGCCCTCCTCCCCGCACGCGCACGCTTCGGGAGAATCCGGTTTTGAAATGTTATTCAGTCGCGAGGTCGCCATGCATCACCGTAATCGCCTTGCCCGAGAGCATCACCCGCTCCGCGCCTACACGCACGTGGATCTCGCCGCCGCGGGCCGAGGCCTGGAAGGCGTAGAACTGGTACTGTTTCAGCCGCTTCTGCCAATAGGGTCCGAGGCAGCAGTGCGCGGAATCCGTCACGGGGTCTTCCTCGATGCCCACCGAGGGCGCAAAGAACCGTGAAATGAAATCATACTTTTTGTTTATCGACCGGGCCGTCACGATGAAGCCTCGCGCCGGTATCGCCTTGAGCGAGGCGACATCCGGTTTCAGGCTCCGGAGCTCGTTCTCCGACTCGATCTCGATGAGATAGTCGAAGCGGTTCTTGCCGACATACTCGGGAATGACGCCGAGCGCCGCTTCGAGCCCCGGGGGCGCCGGCGCCCTCGTTTCGGGCTCTGCGGGAAAGTCCATCTCGATCCAGCCTTCCCGGAGCCGCGCCCGGAGCAGGCCGCTCCGGGTATGGAAGCGCGCCTCCTCGGTCTCCGCAAGATGCTTGTCCTCCCACAGCACATGGGCCGCCGCAAGGGTCGCATGGCCGCAGAGGTCAACCTCGACAAGGGGTGTGAACCACCTGAGGTCGAAACCGTCGGCGCGCCTGTTGAGAAATGCGGTCTCGGAGAGGTTCATCTCCCGCGCCACGTTTTGCATCCACCGGTCGTCCTTGACGTCATCGAGGATGCATACTGCCGCGGGATTGCCGAAAAAGGGTTTGTCCGTGAATGCGTCCACCTGGATGATCGGCTGGGTCATGGAATAAGTATATCAGAAACAACATGTTGGGTGGGGCTGCCGCTCAAATAGGACAAAAGTTGAAGTCACTGCCGGCCGTTTCCCGCAGCTGCCGTTCGCGCCCGCTTTTTTACCGTTCATCGCAATAAGCTTGCGGCCTCGCAGCCCCTTGGCTACCTTTCAAGTAGAACAATTCATTCTCTGCACACGATGGACCCTTTGAAGGTTGAAATAGGAGCTCGGTTGCACGGAAGAACAAAGGAGGGAAATATGGACATTCGGGCGATATTCGGACTCAGCATCCTGATGAGCTTAGTGGCCTATGGTTTGGTCACGAAGTTATATATTTGGCCGAGGCTTCAAAAATTGGGGCGTGACGATGCGTTGCTTGCCCTTGTGCTGCCCCATGCCTTTCGATTCATGGGACTCAGCTTCCTCGTGCCCGGGGTCGTTTCCCCGGAGCTCCCCCGGGCCTTCGCCGTTCCTGCTGCTTACGGAGATCTGGTTGTAGCCGTACTTGCAGTCGCGGCCGCTGCAGCGCTTTCCAGACGTGCGTTCGCTGCCATCGCGCTCGTCTGGTTGTTAAACCTTTGGGGCGCGGCGGACCTCTTACTCGCGTTTTATCATGGGCTGTCGATCCAGCTTGACGCCAGAACGCTCGGCGCTGCGTTTTATATCCCAACGATGATGGTGCCGCTCTACTTCATCACGCACGGCCTCATGTTCCGGCTTCTCCTTCGCCCAAAGACTTGATGCGGATTACAAAATACATTCAACCGGGTAGGAGTGTAAAAGCAGACAGCGGCTCGAAAGGAGAACGATATGAAAACGATTCGTTTTGAGGGAGAAAGAATAGAGATAACGTCGACGAAAGCATTCCCGGAAGCAACAGCGGCATTTGAGCGCAGAATTCCCATGGCGGATATTTCAGCTTTCACCCGCCTGGTAGCAGCAGGCGCGTCCTCTAAGGAAATTGAGGACGTGGTTGAGGGCATGGTCGGCGATCTGGGCTTTGTGATCTTTGCGAAGCTCGATCAAGGCCCTTTAGTTTCCTTGATGGGAAAGAAAAAGAAAATGACTGTCTATCTCATCGGGAACCCGGTTCTCGCGAACCGGATGTACGAAAAGAGCCCGGCCATCGGCGTCTATGCTCCGCTGCGGGTTTCGGTTTATGAAGGATACGACGGCAAAACCCGCGTTACTTATGACCGGCCCTCGGCGCTGCTCGGGCAGTTTAAGGACGATGAGGTCAGGATCGTTGCACGGATGCTTGATGAAAAGATGTCCGGCTTGATGGAGGGTTTAAGCTAGCGAAACGGCGAGCAGGCTGGGTTACGAGTGGCTGTACACGCAGGGGCGTTGTTGTACTAGGCGCGAAGTGTGCCGGGCGCGCACCGCATGCGGCAACGTCCCTTTTCCCCGTTTACCAAATGAAAGGCACAAGACGGTACGCACCCGGTCACGATACCCTTCATAACCGTTTAAAAGTTTTCTCGAGAGGGTGGAAAGGAACATGAGGCGAAAGGTACAGCGCGAAATAATAAGCACTGAGATTGCTTATTCCACCTACAACTGTGCAACCGGTGACCATCAGAAATTCTGTGAATTACCGGTTTCAACTTGCACATGAACGCGCGCGTCACGCGCCGCCTCCAGGCGCGTCGCTGTGGACGCGCAGGTTGGTATCATCACGTCGAGTTTTGCTTTACTATACCCGACTGAATCTCAGTATCAAGATTCTTTTGATGCTCTAAAAACCTCCCATATCGATAACTCCATGGTCCCGTTTGGGGTCAGGTCCCGTTTGGGTCCCGTTTGGGGTCAGACATCAGGAATTAAGATATTGTTATCCCCAAGACCCTTTCAATGCCTTTGCAGACGTTGGTTCTTAAAATGCTTTATCATTTTTTGTTGATGAATTACTGAGAAGATTTTCGGCAAGATGAGCACATTTTCGGGACGTTGAGACCAGATGGACTTATTCTTTCCTCACATAAGTGTTAATTGCATTAATCCATTTAGGTCACTTCATCCCACGAATCGTCTCCAACGAACCAGATATGACCCTGTACTTAGCGAAAAAACAGTGTTGGTTGATGTGGAGCTACGCCGCGTAGCTCAATATTTCCACTTCTACGTCGCTGCTGACATTTTTCAGGATATCATCAACCCGCGACATCACGGCGTCCTCGATTAGATATTCACTGCAACCGCGGCACTGCAGGACGGGCAGGTCCTTAATGATAATGATGGAATGAACATCGGTTTTAAAGGGCAGGTCCGTCGTAGTTTTCGTCAACTCACTGCCGCACTGATGACACTTCATGTCTTCCTCCGTTTTCTAAAGCCCTCTTCCCACTCATCCGTCGAGGGTTTGTATGCCGTTACGATCCCGACATCGTCGTTTTCCTTGTCTACGGCGACATGTATATGAAAAGACACTTTCTCATACTGGGCAAGTACAAGAAAGCTTGGCAAGTATTTATCATCGGGATATCGCTCAATAATCTCATACGTTTCGATTGACTCCAGAATTGCGTCCCTCGAAATGAAGCGTTCTTCAGGCGCATATTGACATGATACGTCCAGAAAATCCTTCGTCTTTGTATACATGATTTTATGAACTCCAGAATGTCGTCGGTCATACCCGCACACGCACACTAGTGGTGCTTCTTTTGTGGCGATTCTAAGCAATTATAGTGCTCAGGCTATTTTTAATCAAGCGAATTTCCAACGGTATTCTGATATATCGGGGTGAAAACTTCGAAATGAGATATGGAATATATCGAGGAATGAAAGCGATAATAACTACAGTACTTACCAAGTGATGGTTGCTATACGGGTCCCTGGCGCAGAACGATGAAATCATGCACTTCCTCGAAAACATCGAACCATGTTTCATCTGAAATAGTGTGGATGGAAGCTCCGGTAATATAGGAACCGTGGTCCGCGTAGCAGTACTTGACCTCGATGCCGAATGATATTGCGCGGGACAGCAGCAGGGAAATCGCGAGAACACACTCGGCATGCTCTCCCTGGGCAAAGGATGCCGGAGACTCGAAGAGAATGCCGCTGCGGCTGAAGTTGCCCAGAACAGCGGGCACGAGTTCGCCCCCTCTTTTTACACGGAGCGCGATATACTTCCGGCAGGCATCAGGGACGTCGTAGCGTTTTTCCCGCCTCTTTTCTTCGATGTTCTCCTGCGAACCGCCGGCTTGAAGACTTTTTTCCGTTCCCTCAGGCATGGCCCATCGCTCTCATATATCCGATTAAAAATGTGATCGCACCCCTCGCTGCGCAGATCCTGATGCGATTATAGCAAAATGAACTCCAGGAATTCACAATTTTAGAAAAACGAGATCCGCTCTGTGGCAGGGAGGACGTCGCAGCCTCTCAAAGACTCTACGAGTGATGCTTCTGTTCCTGCATCCATGCGTCGATCGCCTGAAACGCCATGGGCCGTGCGAAAAGAAAACCCTGGCCGTAGCCGCAGTTCAGGTTCTGGATATTGGCCAGCTGATGTTCTTTTTCCACACCCTCGGCGATCACCTCGAAATTCAGGCTCTTGGCCAGGGAAACGATGTGAGTGATGATCTCCTGGTTGTCGCCGCCGGCGGTGAGCTTGTTGATGAAGCTGCGGTCGATCTTGAGCGCATTGACCGGAAAAAGCTGCAGATAGCTGAGCGAGGAGTGGCCCGTGCCGAAATCGTCGATATGGAGCTGTATTCCCATGGCCCGCAGCCGCTTCATGGTCTCGACGGCGGCATTGACGTTCTCCATGATCATGCTCTCCGTGATCTCCAGGATCAGGCTGCGCGGATCGATGCCTGTCTCCTTTAAAATTTCGGACAGCATGCCGACGAGATCCTGCTGCGAGAACTGCCTGCTCGAAATATTGATGCTCATGGTGAGCGCTGGACGGGCCGGATACCTCACCTGGAGCAGCTTCAGTTCGCGGCAGGCCTCGTGAAGGATCCATGCCCCGATCTGGTAGATGAGCCCGTGCTCCTCGGCCAGGGGAATGAACTCCATGGGGTAGATGAGGCCCCGCTTCGGATGGTTCCACCGCACGAGCGCTTCGAACCCCGTCAGCTGCTGTGTCTTCAGGTCGATGATGGGCTGATAGTAGAGCGTCAGCTCCTTATGGTCGACCGCGCCCCGCAGGTCGGACACCAGCTGCATCCGGTCCATGATGTTGGCATGCATCTTGGTATCGAAGATCTCATACGAGGCGTTGCCCCGCGCCTTGGCCTCGTACATCGCGATGTCCGCGTCGCGCAGGACCTGCTCCGGCCGCTCGTAGCGTTCGGCGCCCAGGGCGATGCCGATGCTGATCGAGGTGAAGACCTCATGGCCTTTGACGTCGAGCGGGTGGGCCAGCTTCTCCTTGATCCGCTCGGCAACGCTGACCGTGTACGCGGGGTCGCTGATGTTCTCGAGAAGAATGGCGAATTCGTCGCCCCCCAGACGGGCAATAGTGTCTCCGGGCCGGATGCAATCGGCCAGTTTGCGGCCGACCGCGATCAGGAGGTGATCGCCGATCGTATGGCCGAGGCTGTCGTTGATGATCTTGAAGCGGTCCATGTCGAGGAAGAAGACCGCGTACTCCGGCGTGTCGGGCCGCCGCTGCGACGCGGCAAGGACGTGCTGCAGCCGGTCCAGGAAAAGCGCCCGGTTCGGGAGGCCTGTCAGGGGGTCATGGAAGGCGTCGAAGGCATGCTGCTCAACGGCCTTTTTCCTCTCCGTGATGTCGGTATAAGTCCGCACAAAGCCCTGCGAGGGCAGCGGGGTATGGGACAGATGGTACCACCGGCACAAACCGTCTATTGTTTGCGGATATTCGATCTCAAAGGGAGCGGGCAGGTCAAGCTCCCGCAGCGTCCGCTCCAGGATATCACTGCTTTGCCCGGTCACCTCCGCCCAGATTTTAAGGATCTCCCTGAAATCACGGCCCGGCTCGACGGTCCCCTGGTGCAGACGGCAAAGGTCCTCGAACTGTTTGTTGAACGCGAGCACGCTGTAGTCAGGTCCTGCGACGACCATCCCTTGCGAGATGTTGCTCAGAACAACCGTGAGCAGCTCCGCGGTAAGGGCGCTGTCGTCATTCCTGAAGTAGGCTCTCTTGCTGTTAGGCTCGTTCTTCATGGCTCCTCACCGGGTATTCAGCTGGAACGCAGCGTTCTTTGCAGGTGCTTCCGTTGTTCCCAGACCTTCCCGGCAGTTCCTTCCTTACTTAAGCGGAGAAATACATTTTGAATTAAGGTTCTCTCTGCGTCCTCAGCGTTCTCTGCGGTGAAAAAACTTGTATGACTTTATCGGGAATAGCGGTATCCGTTCTCCCTATAGACAACAGTAGAGTAAATAGAGGCCCCTGTCAACGGTTTCGACGGGGTATTTTCGGGTGATCCGTCGTCTATCCATGCGGAAGGTCGTGCCATGACGTCCTTGACCGAGGAATGAAGATCGAAGATTTCCCGCCCGCCGGACCCGCTCGATCGTCAGGCGATGAACAATTCGAACATTTCCTCCAGCTCCTCGGCAGTATAAGGCTTCTTAAGAAATGCAATGAAGCCCTGTTCCGCGTAGCTGGCTATGACGGCATCCTCGGAGTAGCCGCTCGACACCACTGCCTTCACCCCGGGATCGATCTCCAGAAGCGTCTGCATCGTTTCCGCGCCGCCCATGCCGCCGCGGATCGTGAGGTCAAGGATGACGACATCGAAGGGGTCCCCTGATCGCTTTGCCTCCCGGTAGCGGTCGATGGCCTCCCTGCCGTTCAGCGCAAACTCGACCCGGTGGCCGAGCTCCCCGATCAATTCTCCGGCAACGTCACGAATGAGCTCCTCGTCGTCCATGAGTAACACTCTCAGGACGCGTCCCGGCGCCGCCGCTGCCGCCGGCATTTCCCGGGGCGTTGTTTTCCCCGCCTCGTCCGCGGGAATATAGAGAGAGAAGGTCGTTCCCTTGTCGAGCTCGGACCTGACTTCGATCGACCCGTTATGGTTCTTCATGATGGAATAGGACGTCGCAAGGCCGAGACCGCTCCCCTTTTCCTTGGTCGTGAAATAGGGGTCGAATATCTTGGTGAGGTACTGCTCCGCTATCCCGACGCCGCTGTCCTGAATAGTGATCTCCACGTAGGGTCCCTTCCGCAAATTCGGCGGAAGACCGTCGCTCGGCGCCTGGACATTCCTGGCCGCGATCTCCACCACTCCGCCTTCGGGCATGGACTGGTCGGCGTTCAGGACGATGTTCTGGATCACCTGGCTCATCTGGCCCTCGTCCGCATCGGCATGCCAGAGGCCGTCATCGATCGAAATGTGGTAATCGGTCCGTGACCCGCTCAGCGCGAACTTCACGGCGTTCTCGATCACCGGGGCAAGGTCGATCCTTTTTTTCACCGGCTTGCCGCCCTTCGAGAAGGTCAGCAGCTGGTTCGTCAGCCGCACCGACATGTGCAGCGCCTTTTCGGCCTCCTCGAGCGCTGCCAGACTCTTGTCCCGGTCGTTCCTCTTCAGCTTCGCGAGGGAGATGTACCCGAAAACGCCCTGCAGCAGATTGTTGAAATCGTGCGCGATCCCGCCTGCCAGCGTACCGATAGCCTCGAGCTTCTGGGTCTTGAGACGCTCTTCCTCGAGAAGGTTCCTTTCCGTAACGTCGGAAAAGAACCCGACCAGGGACGGCCGGTCGTCGATCTCCATGCGGACGCTGCTGATGCTCATCCTGACCGGAATGCCGTCCCTGCGCCTCAGGGTACGCTCCGACAGATGTACATTTCCTTTGGCATGCTCCTGGAAACTGGCTGCCGACTCCGACATCTCTGCCTGCACCGTCAGATCGGTGGTCAGCAGTGAGCGGAGCTCCTGCTCACTGTACCCGAGCACCCGGCAGATTTCCGGGTTGGCATAGCGGATCTGCCTGGTCTCGATGTCGGCGACCATGATCCCGGTGTTTGCGTTTTCGATAATGTTCCGGAAGCGGGCTTCCGATGAGCGGAGCGCTTCCTCCACCCGCTTGCTGCTCGTGACGTCCCTGCCCGTTGCCTGATATTCGACAATGGCGCCGTTGTCGTCGAAGATCGCGTTATGCGTCCACCGGTGCCAGGCGACGCGGCCGCCGGGAAGCACCACCCGCGCTTCGGCGACCATCGAGGGATGATCGCGGTCGAGCGACTCGATCTGGCGGATAAAGGCCTCCCGGTCCTCCGGATGCATGAAGGGATAATAGGATCGGCCGACCAGTTCGTCCCGGCTTATTTTGACATATTTACACAGCGTGTCGTTCGCAAAGTTGATCACGCCGCCCGGGAGGTAGCGTACGACGAACTCGGCCTGGTCTTCGACGATGGCTTTGTACCGCCGCTCGCTTTCGCGCAGGGCGTTCTCGGACTGCTTGCGCTCGCTGATGTCTTCCACAATGCCGAAAATGCTCTGCAGGTCGCCCTTGTCGTCCCGGATCACCATCCCCGTCAGGTGCGCCCAGAGGATCGTTCTGTCTTTTCGTATATACCTCTTTTCCACGGTAAAACTGTCTATCTCGCCGGCCATCATGTCCGTGTAGCTGCCCCTGATCGCGCGATCATTGCCGGCATCGCTGATGTCGCGTATCGAAAGATTTTTCAGCTCTTCGAGACTGTACCCGAGCATGTGCTGGAAAGCGCTGTTGCCGTTCATAATGCGCCTGTCCGCGTTCACGCTCACCTGCACGATTCCCAGCGGTGCGTGGTCGAACAGAGCGAGAAACTGGCTGTCGCTCTGCCGTTTCGCCTCTTCCGCCTTTTTCCGGTCCGTGACGTCGAATATGGCCCCGTCGATATAGAGTATCTTTCCGTCAGGGCCGTAGACCGGCGTGCCTTTCTCGAGCAGGAAGTGAACGCTGCCGTCCTTGTGACGCAGCCGGTATTCCACCGTAAAGGGCTTGTGCCCGGCAACGGCGTTTTCCACGACGGCGACCACTTGAGGACGGTCCTCGTCAAGGATGAGCCTTTCGAGAGGGCATACCGAGCCCTGCGCCAGTTCCTGGTCCGTACAGCCGGTTATTTCCCCCGCCCCTTTGCTGAAGAACTGCATGCGGTTGTTCTCGCGGCTGAAGACCCGGTAGATGATCCCGGGCAGATTCTCGGACAATGTTTTGTACGACTGCTCGGAATTCCGCAGCGCCGCTTCCGCGCTGTCGCGCTCCGAGGCATAGCGGGAGATGAGCCAGTAGAGCAGCGTTCCGGTGACGGCAACATAGAGCCCGCCCTTGATCATGCTGAGCCTGGTGAACATCTCCGGGCTCGTGGCGATTCTTCCCACGAGCATGTCGGTCAGGAGTATCCAGAGCTGGCTGGCCACCAGGAAGATAAGGATGATTTTTATGGGAGTCATTTTTTTCATAGTGAACGTTGTGAGTCGATCGCCGGCTCTGATCCGCAGGCCGAACGGCCCAAACACGTTAATTATACCAATATATTAGGTGTTTTGCCTGACAGGTCGGCAAATAAATCGCACGGGAAACGAGGGCCATGCATAATTGCGGCGGTCCCGAAGAAGTTACAGTTTGGTGATTTCTTGTTACGCTGGTTCAATCTTGCAGATTGAACCAACGGTTAACGGGTGGTTCAGGCTGCAAGCCTGAACCAGCAAAGGCGTGGACAGGAAGGCGGAAAAACGCCCTATCGTCCGGGGGATAGGGCAATGCCGAACGTCCGGATATGAACTAAATTATTGGTTGACGCATAAGCTCTGTTCTGATATTCTTTCCGAAATTCCCGACCATTACCTGCTTCTTTTGCGATCTATTTGTGATACACCCGCTGATCCTGACGATCGCACCGGCATCATGAACCAGTAAGCAGCAGCCCGTCGATGCTCACCTGAGAATCAAACATCACGCGAATAATTTTAGTTCGAAAAAGAGGATGTTGCAGCCCGACCATGGTTCTTCAAAAGCCCTGCGATTATTGTCCATGGGGATTTCTGTCGGGTCCTTGCATGAACAAGCAGAAGAGGCTCAAATTCGAAAGGAAGGAGGGTGATTATGATAAAAACGATTCGTAATTTGGCAGTCGCGGCGGCTTTCGTCCTTCTGCCGGCACTGGCTTTTGGCCAGACAGAGAATGATCTGGATTTGCGGCTCAAGTATGGAATGGCCGCGCAGGCAGACGAAGTATCTATCGCAGGTATCGGTTCCGGTTCAATAGGCGGTGAACCAAGCAGCAATGCGCAGATCGAACTTCTTTACAGTTATTATTTTACTCCCGAGGTGAGCGGGATCCTCGGCGCCGGGTATTTTTCCCGTAAACACTCGGGAAGCGAAAATATCGGGGTGGGGAACGGGAATACGACCTTCGACTATGATGCACAGGGTTACAGCATTACCGCGGGCGTCGGATTCAAAACGAGCGAGAACCTCAGGTGGGAGGGCAGGTTTGAACTGGGGACCGGAGACGGAAAGACGAAGCTGTCGACTTCCGGCGTCAACTGGAACAAGACGGATTCGGGGAGCTATCAGTCGCAAACGTTTATTGCAGGGGGATATTATTCCTTTGCGAAACCGGGCATCGAACTGGGTCTGGAAATCGGTTCGCAGTCTTTCACCGGCGATTGGAAAATCTGGAACAACAACGGATACTGGGCTGACAGCACGGTTAAAGGAAATTCGGTCATTGCAAACGTAGTCCTTGGCTATCGATTTTAGCCGTTCCTTTGCGTTCGGAAGATCGATCCTTGCCGGCTTTGCGGGCGATTGACGAAATCGACGAACGACTGTGAACGAAATATACTCCTTGCCCTCTCTCGCGCATCCGGAGAGAGGGCTTTTTATGCGACGGCAGGTTCGCGAGTTCGGAGGGAGGCCAAATGAATACATTTTTCATCTTTTGCTTCGCAGGATCTTTGTTCTTCTGGACTGTGCCGGACCTTGCGTTATCCGCGGAGAGCGGGACAAAAGATTCGTTCTCCGTCGGCCTGCAGGCGGAATATCTCCTCGGAAATACGATGTATCATATCAGCGAGTACTCGGGAAGCAGCGGAATCGAAAGCGAACTGGAATTTCCCCTGAGCACCATTCTTGCCGGCGTTAACCTGGGGTATCACTCCGAAAACCATGCGAAAAGGTCCTTTTTCCGGGTCGATCTGTCGGCGAAGAGAAATGTGGACTCCGGATCGGGAAAAGTAAAGGATTCAGACTGGCTGACCAATGATATGGACATAGTTGAGGTAGGGTCGGCCCATCCCGGCAAGGATATCTATTCCGAGTCCGATTCGGAGTTAAAAGCGGAGATCATTGATGTCCGGGCGATCATCGGATCGGAAGTAGGGGAGAATGCAAAGGTCGGCCTTTTGCTCGGCTTCAGACATGAGAAATTCAATTACGACGTCAGCAACGTAAACCAGGTCGGGTATGGACCCTACGCCTCCTCCTTCACGGGATACGTTTCCGGGCCTGTGGGAACCTATGAGGTCATCTATGATCTATTCTATGCGGGCCTCGATGCAAACTTCAAGGCAGGTAAGGACTTCACTGCCAATGCGCGGATTGCCTATGCGCCGTCTGCGCAGGCAAAGGACCGTGACGACCATATTCTTCGGTCAAAAGTAAGCACCTGCACCGCGTCGGGAACGGCTTATCTGGCGTCACTGGGCGGCTTGTGGGGCTTTTCAGAGAATTGGAGCATGGGCATCAATGGAGAATATCTGAGTATTTCAACGGAAGGGACGCAGCACCAGTATTTCTACGATGGTTCGGGCGTTACGTATGATATCCCTGACAAGATAACGTCGTCGCAAGTGGCGATCTCCGCAGCCCTCATCCGAAAATTCTGATGCCGTGAACAAATGGGGCGACATCAACACCGGGAAGAACTGTTTCTCTAAGGCTCCCGACGCCGCACTATCGCGCGCCCCTAAATTCCCCTGAAGTTGACGGCTTCCTGAACGGTCCGGCGGGGGCTCCGATACTGGTTCTGCGGATGGTCGGAATCCACATAGCCGAGAGCGATGCCGATGATTATCGAAAGCTCGTCAGGGATCTTGAGCTCCTTGCGGATCAGATCGGGATGGGCGACCAGAGTGACTGCCGTGGCCGAACCGATGCCGTGGTGCTGAGCCGCGAGCATAATGCTCTGGGCCATAAGCCCGAGGTCGAACACCGACCACGGGGTAAGGGTTTTGTCCATGCACAGGTACACGACAACGGGCGCATAAAAGAAGTGATAATTCATGGTCGCCAGGTCCTTCAACACAGACTTGTCAAGGCAGACCCGCTCGAGTGTGGCCGAACGCTCCGCGCGGAGCGTCTCCATTCGCATGAGGAGCGCGGGGGGCCACTGTTTCGGCGCCGTGAGGTCGGGCTGCCGCGGCACGCAGTCTTTGAGGTTCTGCAGGTAGGCCTCGCGCAGCCTGTTCAGCACCTCGCCGCCTGCAACGTAAATATCCCAGGGCTGCGTATTGGCCCATGACGGCGCCCTGAGCGCAGCTGTCAAAAATATTTTCGAGCGTCGTGCGGTCAACAGGGTCCGGTTTGAATGCGCGGACCGTGTACCGCTTATTGAGTGCGTCGATGACTTCCATAGTGCGTCCTCCCTCTTCGACGAAACAATTCTCCGGGGTACGTTCAGCTTGGCTGTCTTCCTTCAAAACCGGCCTTCTTTTACCTGCTCCTTTGTTGGATTCTCATTTCTCCGCGGCCTCTGCGTTCTCTGCGGTAAAACATCCTTCGCTTTTCGGAGAACTTTTGACAGGAGCCAAAAACAACTACTTTTCCGAAGCCCGGCCCAGGAGCTGTCTTATCTTGTTGATGCTCGCTTCAGTTGCCCTGCGGCCTTCGGCGATCAGTTCATCGATCTTGGTCACATCCATGCGGGGAAAGTGCGACAAACGCGGTTCGATGAGCAGGTCGGCCTGCCGCACCTGCACCTTGGTATTCTCGTCAATGGCAATGTCGATGGCGTTCAGGATGATGTCGATGATGTCGTTCGGCACGCTGTATCGACGTTCCGCGCTGAGGTTCACGGCAACGACCACGTCGGCCCCCATGGCCCTCAAGGGGGAGATGGGCACGTCTTCCGCGATCCCGCCGTCCACCAGCATGCGGCCGTCGATGGATATGGGCCGGTACAGCCCGGGCACGGCGTTGCTTGCCATGATGGCGGGAGCGAGCTCGCCCGTGCGCATCACGACTTTCTGGCCCGAGCCTATGTCCACGGTCATGATGGCGAGCGGAATCGGGGAGTCCTCGATTTTCACGTGACCGATTACGGTTTGGATAAGCCTGCCCAGTTCCTCGTTCGAGAACAGCGCCAGGCGGGAGAGCTTGAGCCGCGACACTTTGATGGGCGTCATCCCCTGCGCTATCCGCCTGATCTCCTTGAGCGGCACACCGAAAGCGAAGAGCGCGGCGGCAAAGGAGCCGATGCTTGTTCCGGCAATGCAGTCAGGCCGGACCTTGTTGTCTTCGAGCGCCTGGAGCACCCCGATATGCGCCAGTCCGCGGGTAGCGCCGCCGCTCAACGCCAGGCCCAATCGCCGATTTTCCGTTCGGGGGGAGGTCATGGTGAATTCGGAGTTTTCTGCACGATCTGCATCAGGGATTCCAGGTTCTCCCATATTTTTTTCCGCGGGACATACCAGTCTGCGTCCGTCACGGTGATGGTGAGCTTCGACGAATCCTCGTTCCACTCTCCCCGCAGCAGCACACCGTGGTTCCGCGTGTCCACGTCCCAGGGATTGGTTCCGGTCACGAGAGCGCCGTGCTCTGCCAGGACTTTAAGTATGCCCTCAACCCCGGATTTATCGATTTTTTCGAAGGTCCGCGCGCCGCAATTTCGCACGATCGTGCTCCTTCACCTGGCTGTCGTAAACTTCTTCTTTTCTTTCTTGCAGATGATCTGGATCACGTTCCTGCCGGACATGGCCACGGCGGGCAGCCCGCCGCCGGGCTCGACCCACTGTCCGGCCATGTAGAAATTGTCCAGTCCGGGCAGCGTCTTCTTCATGACCTTGCCCAAGCTCCAGGTCTTCGGGCGTCACCTGCCAGCCTTCGAAGCTCCCTTTCCAGTTGCCGGTATAGCGCACGAACGTGGTGGGCGAGGCCACGTCCCGCATCTCGACCTGGCCGGCCAGTCCGGGAAAGCGTTTGTCGAGGATCGCGACGACCCGGTCCGCGATCCGTCTCCTTTTCCGCCTTGTAACGCTGCATCGTTCTCGCGCAAGTTTCCTCCAGTATTCGATAATCCGTCGGGAACATGAGCGATGAGCAGCGGTCTTGCCCTCCGGCGCGAGCGTGGGATCGAAATTGTAGATATGGAGCGTCGAGAAATTTCTGCTCCACACCGCCGACCACGAGCGGTTCCGTCAAGCTCGAGCGCAATGCCGCGCGGACGCCGGCAGGTCCGGGAACGTCCGGTTCACGCCGAGCGCAACATACACCAGCGGCGGGAAGGGGATCAGCTTTTCGTAATAGCCCCTGATCGTATCGTCGACGTACTTTCCTTCGAGCATCTCGAAGATCGTTGCATGGCCGTCCGCGGCGGAGATCACGTAGTCGGCGCGGTGCTCGGTGCCGTCCTCGAGCCTGATGCCGATTGCCCGGTTGTTCTCCGTCAGGATCTTTGTGACCCTTGACTTGTAGACTGCATCTCGCCGCCGAGCGAGAGATAGCGTTTTTCGATGGCCTGGCTGAAGGGGAGCGACCCGCCGATGGGGTAGCCCGCGGCCTTGTTGTGCATCCAGGCAAAGGTCATGAGCATGAAGGTCATGCGGAAAGTCCGGCATGAACAGCAGCGGGAAGGCTTCGCGGAGCAGCG
Organism: Nitrospirota bacterium; assembly: GCA_963749655.1. GTDB lineage: Bacteria > Nitrospirota > UBA9217 > UBA9217 > UBA9217 > JAJYKN01. The sequence goes on along the minus strand of CAVVOB010000020.1, from coordinate 77,983 downwards.
GGTTCTTGAAACGGTTGCCGAAGTCCGTGAGCGAGACCTTGTTCCACTTCCAGAGCATGCGCAGTAGCGGAGAAGTTCGTGACGATCATCTTGAGCATATCGAACAGGTTCATCACCTCCGGCGCCTTCTCGAGCGGCGGCTCGAAGCGCGTGCATGCCCGTACCGCGGCGATGAACTCATCGATGACGACGCCGTCTTCCGGCGCGATCTCCTTCATGTGCCGCTCCAGCCGGTCGATGTCGGTGTAGACGATGAAGCTGCTTGCCGTCAGCGATTCGATGCGGCCGTATTCTTCGTAATCGACGAACGGTCTTTCCCTCCAGCGCGCCGAGTTCGTTCCAGATCTCATGGAACTCCGACCCCGGGCCCGAGCCGACGAGCCAGTGGAGGCAGCCGTTCACCGTATAGCCCTGCCGCTTCCAGGCTCGTGCAGAGCCCGCCCGGCTTTTTCTTGTGCATCTCGAAGATGCGCGTGCGGAAGCCGTTCATCTGGCCGTAGCACCCGGCCGAGAGGCCGGCAATCCCGCCGCCGATGATGATGATCGATTTGTCGGACATGGGAACCTCCAGAATGCAAGGTTCAGGGGTCCAGGGTCAACGAGGCCGGGAAGGAATCACGCAGTTCAGGACACCGTACACGGGACCGGGACCCTGGCCTTTGGCTACCGGACCCTGCTTCTCGGCTACTGGACCCTGCTACTCAGCTACCGACCCTGCTTCTTTATTTCACGACTTTTTCAAAAACCCCTTCATATCGAACTCGATGTCCATCAGCTCCTTCACCCGCTCCATCTTTCTCTTCTCCCGGATGCTCGTCTTGCCCATGCGCAGCTCGATCTTGTTGATGGTCGTGAAGGTGTCGTCCGGCCACGGAGAGGATGGGAATGCCCTTGGCCTGGGCCTTGCCGAGCACCACGTCGTTCGTCGTGAACCCGCCGGTCAGGATGATGCACTGGGTCGAGGTCTCCAGGGCGGCCAGCTGGATGTCGGAGCGGTGGGCGCCGGTGATCACGGCCTTGTTCGGCGTCCTGCGGAAATAGTTGAGCGCGCTGTCCACGTCCATGGCGCCGATGAGAAAGTTCTCCACGAACTCATCGAGCTTGTCCTCGCAGCAGAGCACCTTGCCGTTCAGGATCTCGTTCAGCTGCGCCACGGTCATGGATTCGAGGCACTTGTCCCTGGGGAACACGCCGAAGATCGTCACGCCCTTCTTTTCCAGGAACGGCTTGACCGTCTCCTTGACATGGTCCACCATGCGTTGACCGGCATCTTGTTCAGGACGCCGCCGCACGAAGCGGTCGCCCAGGAGGCGTGCGAGCGCCGAAGAGCGCGTCGGCCGAAGATTCGCCCCGCCAGGGCTCGACCATGAGGAGCGTGCGCCTTCATGTGCGCCGCAGGAGCGAGAGCGCATCGATGCCCGAGCAGCGATCCGTCAAAAAGATCGCCGCCGCCGCAGACGATCACGAAGTCCTTCTTCTTGAGCGACTTGAATGCGGCGAGGACGTCCTTTTGCGCGTCCTTGATCTTCCCCTGGAACAGCAGCGTCTGGTTCTCGTAGGTCTGCACAAAAGGAGAGATCACCTCGAGCGGCTCGTCCAGCCCGAGCGTCTCCTTGATGAACAGGGCATCGGCATCATAGACGTCCTTGCCCGTTTTTACCGGCACGGTCCCGATGGGTTTCATGAACCCGACCGTGTAGCCCATGCTCCATGAGCTTCATGGCAAGGCCGAGGGAGATGAACGTGCTGCCGGCGTAGCCGGTGTTGGATGCGACGAAGATGGGAATCATGGGACCTCCTTAAGAGCATGGGGCCAGGGTCAGGGGCCAGGGTCCAGAGAATCAGTCAAGATAACGACTTGATTAATCCGTTGAGAAGCCGTGTTGTTTCACTTCTCTTGTTCTCGATCTGCGCTGTATTCGTTTTCTGATAGATATCCAAGATCCTTTGCTAACAGTAAATGCGTCTCAACTTCACCTAATGAGCCTTTGGAAACATACAGGAACTGCACATATTCTTTCCTATGATTTCTTTCATAACCTTCTGCAATGTTCGCTGGGATCGATACAGCCGCACGCGCAATTGTGACGTTAAACCGTAGGTCTCTTCCTTTGGAAACTTCTTTGATGACCTGGTAAATTTCCAGAGTCAGCGCATAAGCCTTTTGCCAAGCAGTCAGTCTGTCGAACAACCTCCTGCGTATTTGGTTCCACGTGTTCCCCTCCTCCTGCCCCTTGCCCCTGGACCCTGGCCCCTTGCCCTACTGTCCTTTAAAGATGATTCTCGCGTCCAGCGCCACGGCGCCCTGCTCCATCACCACCAGCGGGTTCACGTCCAGCTCCTGGATCTCGGGGAAGTCGTTGATGAGGCACGAGAGGTTCACGATGTAGCTCGCGATGGCGTCGATGTCCGCCGGCCGCTCGCCCCGGGCGCCGCGCAGCAGCGCCGCGGTCCTGATCTCGTTCACCATGGCCACGGCGTCGCGCCGCGCCACGGGCACGATCCTGAAGGACACGTCCTTCAGCACCTCCACATAGATGCCGCCCAGGCCGAACATGATCATGTGGCCGAAGGTGCGGTCATAGGTCACGCCGAGGATCACTTCCTTGCCGCCCTTCACCATCTCGTAGATCATCACGCCCTTGATAAAGGCGTCGCGCATGATGCGCCGGGCGTTGGTCGTGATCTCCGTGAAGGCGTCTTCCGCCTCCTCGCGCGGTCTTGACGTTCACGCGCACGCCGCCCACGTCGGTCTTGTGCAGGATGTCGGGCGACAAGATCTTCATCACCACCGGGAAGCCGATCCGGGCGCCAGCTCGGCCGGCTTCCCGCGAGGTCCGGGCGAGCGCGCGCTTCGGGAACTGGAACCCGTAGTAGGTGAGGATCTGCATGGCCTCTTCCTCGCCCACCTGGTAGATGCCCTGCTTCAGGATGGACGCGACGGTCTCGGCCGCAGCGTCGAAATTGTACCAGCAGGTCGAGAGCTCCTCCGGGACCACGTTCTTCCAGGCGCTGCTGGTCCGACAGCCGCTTGAAGGCCTTGACCGCCAGCTCGGGATAGGAAAAGTTCGGGAATGGACGCTCCTTCAGCTTGTCGATGGCGGAGCGCACCCGCTTTTCCCCCATGAAGGAGGTGATGATCGGCTTGTCCGTGGACCGGGCCGTTGCGATGACCGCATCGGCGGTCTTGTCCATGTCCGTCATGGCCTGGGGCGTGAGGATCACGAGCATGCCGTCCACGTTGGGGTCCTTGGCCGCCTGTTCGAGCACGGCCGCATAGCGCTCCGACGTGGCGTCGCCGATCACGTCCACGGGATTGAAGATCGTGGCATTGGGCGGCAGCTTTCGCGGCCATGGCGTCGATGCTCTCCCGGGTCATGTGCGGAAGCTCGATGCCGAGCCGCTCGGCCGTGTCCGCCGCGATGATGCCCGGACCGCCGGCGTTCGTGATCACGAGCAGGCCGTTGCCGCCGGGGATCTTGCCCTCGGAAAAGGCCAGGGCCGTGTCAAAGAGGTCCTGCACGCCCTGGGCGCGCATGACGCCGGTCTGCTTGAAGGCCGCGTCGAAGGCCATGTCCGATCCTGCCAGCGCGCCGGTGTGCGACGAGGCCGCGCGGGCGCCGGCCTCGGTGCCGCCGGACTTGAGCAGGACGATGGGCTTCACCTTCGTCGCCTTCTGCGCGATCTCCATGAACCGCCTGCCGTCCACCACGTCCTCGATGTAGCCGAGGATGAGGCTGGTGTCCGGGGTCGTTCATGAAATACTCGATGAAGTCGATCTCCGACAGGTCGGCCTTGTTCCCGAGGCTGATGAACTTCGAGAACCCCACGTCGTTCCCGATGGCCCAGTCCATGATGGCGATGCCCATGGCGCCGGACTGCGAGAAAAAGCCGATCGTGCCCCTTCGGCAGCATGTCCGCGGCGAAGGTGGCGTTCATGTCGTTCGCCGTGTTGATGAGGCCCAGGCAGTTCGGGCCCAGGATGCGGATGCCCTGTTCCTTGCCGATCTTCTTCAGCTCCTCCTCGAGCAGCGTGCCGTCCTTGCCCGCTTCCTTGAACCCGGCGCTGATGACGATGGCGGATTTGATCCCCGCTGCCGCGCAGTCCCGGAGCGGCCGCGGGAACGAGCCTGGGCGGGGATGACGATGATCGCGAGGTCCGACCTCTTCCGCCGATATCGGAGACCCGGGGATAGGCCTTGAGGCCGAGGATCTCTCCGCGCACGAGGGATTGACGGGATAGAGCGCAGCCCTGGTAGTTGAACCGGATAAGATTGTTCAGAACGGCGTAGCCGACTTTTTTGGGATCTGCCGACGCGCCGACTGACGACGATCGAGCGGGGATTGAACAGGGAGTCGAGCATGATGAACTATAGTGTAGTAGAGAAACGACGGAGGGTCAAGGGTGAAGAGGGAATAATGCCGGACGTTTGCGCTCGTGATACCCCCGGAAGTTCCTGCGGACGCACCGGATGGACCCGGCGTTATTTCCCTTCTTTTCGTTTTATCAGTCTGCCGAGGCAGTTCCCGATCGCAGCGACCAGAGTCTGACCCTGCGGTTCGTAAACAGCCTCGATCCTGCCCATAGGTTCGCCGCGGCGTACCTGGAGCGAGGACGATTTTTTTATGGAGAGGACCTGGGCGGGATAGATGCTGCGGTGGCCTGTCATGAGGAAGCTGATGATACAGGCAACGGTTGCATAGGGCGCGATTGCCGGGCCGAACAGCTCCATTGCCATGATGCTTGCCGAAATGGGGGTGTTCGCGGCCCCGGACAGGAAGCAGACCATGCCCAGCGCGGCAAACATTCCCGTATCGAGATGAAAGAGCCCGGCAAAGACGGCGCCGGAAGCCGTACCCACGAACAGGATGGGCGTGATGATCCCGCCGATGCCGCCGAAGGCGAGCGTTATGCCGGTGAAGAGCGTTTTCATGAGGGGATCATACCAGCGGACGGAGGCGCCGTGCAACGCCGCCTGGATCGTGTCGAGACCGAGGCCAAGGTAGCGGGTTGACGACAGAAAAACAAGAACGACCAGCAGCCCGCCGCCGATCAGCCCTTTGACAGGGAAAGGAACGGAAACCTTGTCCGCTGAATGTTTTATCGACTTCATGATTTCGATGAACAGGGCTGCACCGATGCCGAAAAAAATCGCTGCGAGGATTACCTTGAGGAAGAATGCTTCGGTAAAATGCAGTATTGCGGGCAGGGGAAGGTAGAAATAGGTGATTCCGAGCGTCGATGAGATCTGGTACGCAGTGATGCCGGCGACAAAGGACGGCAGGATCACTTCGTACAGAAGACCGCCGACAAAGAGCACTTCAACGCCGAACAGTGCGCCGGCGATCGGCACGCCGAAGACGCTCGCAAAACCCGCGCTTACGCCGCAGATCATCAGCTTCCGCCGGTCTTCCTGGTTGAGCCGGAGCAGCCTTCCCATCCAGAACCCTACGCCCGCGCCCACGTCGGCGCAGGGCGCTTCCTTGCCCGCCGAGCCGCCGCTCGCAATGGTCGCGATCGGGAGGAAAAACGCCTTGAGTATGGACGCCGGCGATATGCTTCCGGATTCATGTATGACAGCGATCACTTTATTCGTGCTGTGCGCATCCGACGACGGCAGATACTGATGGCCGAGCCACGCCGTTATGAACATTGAGAGAGGAAGGACAAGATAATAAAGCGGGTGCAGCGCATGAAGGGACTCGGACCACGCAAGCCCCTTGACGAACAGTGTGGTCGTAAACCCGACGAAACAGCCGATAATCGTGGCAAGGACAACCCACTTCACGACGCTCAGGAACAGGACCGTTTGTTCGGTGACTCTCTTTTTCATGCGGGTTCCATTCAGCGACGGGCCTGGGAAAGTCGGGGGGACAGGGAAGCCGGGTGGCTCGCGGACCGACGTTTATCGGCCGGCGCGGTCACTGTTTTGCCAGCCACTCCTTCGCCAACTCGAGGGAATCGAAGGTATGAAGCTTCCGTCTCGAAAAAAGCAGGATCGCCTCGAATATGATCCTCTTGATGCCCGTGACGCCGACGACGGCCGCAGCCCTCACGTAGGGTTTGTTATGGGCGGTAAACTCCTTCATCCGCTGGCTCACGCTGTCGTCGAACCGCATATCGGTCACGTCCGTCAGGGTGAGGAGCGACTGGGGCGGACGGGATGCGATGACCGTTGTCGCTTTTGCTATGATGGGGAACACCTCGTCGGTCTTGCACCGGGAGAAATCCAGAAACAGGATCTCGGCGCCCTTATGATGAACGAAGGCAACGCGCTCCATGCACAGGCTCCTCAAGAGAAATGGATGTGACAGACGGCTCTCATCACATACTATAACATAAACACTCCGGAGGGAAAAGGCCTTTCCCCGAAGGCTGCGGTTTCTTTCATCCGCGACGGCCTTCTGCTATACTTCCTGATAGGACGGGGAGGTGTTGCAGCGTGTCAGCAGACCAGTGGCAAAAAAAGATGGAGTCCGTCAAGGCGCTCTATCCGGAGAAGTTCCCGACGGAAGAGCGGATCTTCGGTACGATCCACCCCGGCAACCGGATTTTTATCGGAACGGGCTGCGGCGAACCGCAATACCTCGTCAAAGCCCTGATCAACTACGTGGGGTCCCATCCGAAGGCCTTCTTCGACGCCGAACTCCTGCAGGTGTGGACCCTGGGCGTGGCCCCTTATGCGGACGAGAAATTCAAGGACAACTTCCGGCACAATTCCTTCTTCATCGGGAACAACACCCGCGAGGCGGTGAACCGGGGGCTGGCGGACTACACCCCGGTCTTTCTCTCCCAGGTGCCCGCCCTGTTCCAGCGAAAGCTCGTGCCTGTCGATGTTGCGCTCATTCAGACGTCGATGCCCGACGAGCACGGCTTCATGAGCCTGGGCATCAGTGTGGATATCGTGAAGGCGGCCTCGGAAAACGCGGCGCTCGTGATTGCCCAGGTGAATCCCCGCATGCCCCGCGTCCTCGGCGATACGTTCATCAACATCAAAGAGGTGGACTTCATCATTCCCTTTGATGAGCCGCTTCTGGAATACGAGGACACCGTAGCAGACGATATCTCCCAGAAGATCGGCACCTACGTCGCGCGCATCGTCCAGGACGGAGACACCATACAGGTCGGCTACGGCAGCATCCCCAACGCGATCCTCGCGCACCTCAAAAACAAGGAGCATCTGGGCGTACATACCGAGTTGCTGACCGAGGGGATCGTCGAGCTCATGCGGGCGCGCGTCATCGATAATTCACGCAAGGAGCTGAACCGCGGCAAGACCGTCGCCGCCTTCTGCATGGGAAAGCAGGACACCTACGACTACCTCCACGACAACCCGGCGATCGAGTTCAGGCCCGTCAACTATACGAACAATCCGACGGTGCTGGCGCGCCAGAAAAACATGACCGCCATCAACAGCGCCCTCGAGATCGACCTCTCGGGCCAGGCCACGGCGGAAAATATCGGCAGAAAATTCTACAGCGGCATCGGCGGGCAGGCCGATTTTATGCGCGGCGCCATCCTGTCCCAGGGAGGCAAAACCATCCTTGCTCTCCAATCGACGGCGGAAAACGGAGAGGTCTCGCGCATCGTGCCCTACCTGCGCGAAGGCGCGGGCGTGACGCTCTCCCGCGGCGATATCCATTACGTGATCACCGAATACGGGATCGCCTACCTCCACGGCAAAAACATCCGCGAGCGGGCCATGGACCTCATCTCCATCGCGCACCCGCGGTTCCGCGAATGGCTCATCGAGCAGGCAAAGGAACGCGGCCTCATCTACCGGGACCAGGCGTTCATCCCCGGTGTCCAGGGGGTCTATCCGGAGGATCTCGAACGTTCCCGCACGACGAAGACCGGCTTGACCGTCCTGCTCCGGCCGGTCAAGCTTTCCGACGAACCGCTTTTGAAAGACTTTTTTTATTCCCTGTCGAACGATTCCATGTACCGCCGGTTTATTTCCACACGAACCGACATGCACCATGACCGGCTCCAGCCCTTTGTGGTCATCGACTACACAAAGGAAATGGTGATCCTCGCCGTGCTCCCGCATGAGGAGAAGGAACTGATCGTGGGCATGGCCCAATACCTGATCGACCAGACAACGCACACCGCTGAAGTGGCCTTCGTCGTGCGCGACGACTACCAGGGTAAGGGGATCGGGGCCGTGCTGCTCTCCTACGTTACCTACATCGCTAAAAAACAGGGCCTTCTTGGATTTACCGCGGCGGTCCTTACGGAAAACAGGCAGATGCTCCAGCTGTTTGAAAAAATGGGGTTCAACATCGAGAAACGGAGCGACGGCGGCATGTACGAATTGATCATGTCGTTCAGGGAGTGACGCGCCCCGGCCTGCAGGAGAGGCGCCGATGCAGGCATGAAACGCGCGGCAAGGAGCGATGATGAAAAGCAGATGGTACGCCTTATACAACCTCGTTCTCGCCCTCTGGGTGGGCGGCATGGCTCTGTTCACCTTCATCGTCACGCCGGCAATATTCAAATCCTTCCACCGCGACGCTGCCGCCGAAATCGTCGGAGAGCTTTTCCCGGGGTATTTTCTCTCTACGATGGTTCTCGCCGTCCTTGCCTACATCCTGTTCTTCACCGTTGCTGACGACCGAAAGAGCCCCCTGGCCCGCTTTTCCCAGACCCTGCTGGTACTCGCGCTTGTCATCAATGCGGTGATCGTATTCAAACTGGAGCCCGCGGCGTACCGCGCGCGGCAGCAGGTTTCTTCCTTCGAAAAAGAGTCACTGGACGCGCCGGCACGACAAGCCTTCGCCCGGCTCCACGCCTTGTCCGCCGTGCTGAATCTCGTGCTCCTCGCCGACGGGGTATTTCTGATCATGACCGGGACCGCGCTCAGGAAAACGGCACCGGGAATCAGGGGGCAGGAACCTGACGAAAACTAAATTTTGCTTGACATTTTTGACGGAATATAAGATATTACGTGTCTCAACTTTGGTAGAAGAACCGGGCGGATAGCTCAGCTGGGAGAGCACAGCCCTTACAAGGCTGGGGTCACAGGTTCGATCCCTGTTCCGCCTACCAGAAAAAAACAGTTTTGAGTTTTTAGTTCTTAGTTCCTGGTTTAAACTACAAACTCACGACTCAACACTCATAACTCGATTTGGGGTGGTAGTTCAGTTGGTTAGAACGCCGGCCTGTCACGCCGGAGGTCGCGGGTTCGAGCCCCGTCCGCCCCGCCATTCAAATTCTCACTCGCCTTCGCCATGCCCTTCTCCGTCTATATTCTGCAGAGTGACGTGGACGATTCCCTGTATATCGGCCAGACGTCAAACCTGGAGGAGCGACTCCTTCGGCACAATCAGGGCAGATCAATCTACACAAAATCGAAAAAACCCTGGAAGGTGCTCTATTCCGAATCGTTCGACACGAGGGCACCAGCAGTAAGACGAGAAGCGGAACTGAATTCGTTTCGCAGAAGAGACCTGCTTCTGAAGATGATCACCACGTCCCGTTAGAACGTCCCGACAAGTCGGGAAGGTCGCGGGTTCGAGCCCCGTCCGCCCCGCCATTCAAAATTCGCAATCCCGTCAGAACGTCCCGACAAGCCGGGATCGTCACCATTTATTTTACTTCTTTATCTTTCCCAGTTTTCTAGCCAACTGCTCCGTGTCGGTCAAAAGCTTCTCCACTTCATCGAGTCCCCTGTTCCAGAACCGGCTGTCTCCGATGTCGATCCCGAGCTTTAAAAAAATGTTTTTCGGCGAGTCCGACAGTCCTGCTGACAGGAACTCCTTGACGTTGCCGATGAACGCAGGGTTCTTTTTAACCCCATTCTGGAGCGATTTGGAGATCAAAAGCCCGCTCGCATAGGAATAAACATAGAAAAAATACCGGATATGGCTCCAGTAGGCCCACCAATTCTCCGATCCTTCGGACTGTTCTACGGCATTCCCCATATACGCTGCCATGTGCGCGCTGAACAATTTTCCGATTTCCTTCTTCGCGAGGTACCCCCGTTTCCGTGCTTCCCCGTGCAGCTCCTGTTCGAACCGGTAGCACGCCACCTGACGGAAAATGGACGACACGTCGTCGTTCAGTTTCTGCATCATGATGGCAAGACGCAGTTCGTCATCGGCATTCCTGAGTATCTCGTCGAGCACGAAGTCCTCCATGAAGGTGCTCGCAACCTCGGCGGTCGAAGTCGGCGTCCCGAAGTTGAGGGCGTTCTGTTTTTCACGGATAAGCTCGTTGTTGATGCCGTGCCCCAGCTCGTGGGCGATGGTCAGGACGTCATGCAGCTTGTTCGCATGGTTCAGCAGGATGTACGTGGGCTGGGTCATGAGATGGTGCATGCAGAAGGCGCCGCTGTCCTTGCCCTTCCGCGGGAAGACATCGACCTGTCCGTTCCTGACGAATCCTGAAAAAATGCTCCCGAACTCGCTGTCGAGATTGTTCATGACCGTCAGGACCAGGTTCACGGCCTGCGGATAAGGATAGCGTTTGGCGATGACCCCGTATTCCACGTTCCGTTCGTGGTATTCGAGCCGTTTGACCTTGAGCAGCCTGGCCTTGAGCGCATAAAACCGGGCCGGGATATCAAAACGGCTGCTTACCGTGCTGACAAGGGTGTCCACGACTACGCTGTCGATGTCGTCGGACAGATGCCGCAGCGTATCGGGCCGGGGCGCGCCCCGCAGCTCATCGTCGATCTTCTTGTTTGCGAGAACGGAATTGAGCTCAGCCTCGGCGATGTCGACGTTCTTCGACAGGATCTCGTTGAAGGCCCGGGCCGAGGAATCGCGCACGCGCTTCTCCCTGCTGTTCATCAGCCCGACGATCTCGCTGAAAGGCCTGCTCTTTCTGGCGCCGCTCTCCGTGACGACAACACGCTCTTCGCGGGAAAGAAAGCCCGATGTCAGCTTGGTCCAGTTAGCGTAGGAGGTCGCTGATTTGAGGTTCAGGATCTTCTCTTCCCCTTCGCTCAGATGGTACCGTGATTCGGCAAAGATCCGTTCCAGGTAATGGCGGTAGGGCGCCAGTCCGGCATAATCCAGGAACCGGGTCTGGTCTGCCTGCTTGATCCGCGCAATGCGGAGGTAAAAGAACTGGATATCGTTCTCGATCTTCTTGCTGAATTCCTCTATCTTGTTGAACTTCGCCTTCAGCCTCGGATCGTTCTGGTCCTGCTGGGTGCGCAGCCAGAAATAGTACCCTTCGTCGCCGTCGGAGCCGTAGAGGCGTTTCCAGAGCTCATACTGCTTCAGGGCCTGCAGCAGCAGCGCCGGGTCCTCAAGATAGTCGTTCCGGTCCTTCCAGGCGTTGATGAATTCGTAGCTCTTCCGTTCAATGATCTTTCGCCGGGTCGCCATGCGCGGATCGTTGTCATTGTCGAATAACGGGCTGAGATTCCAGACGGTTCTTCCGGTCCTGAGCAGGGTTTTCTTCGCCGCCTTCTTTCGTGGGGGGGCCATGCGTTCTCCTTGCAATCTCTGATCTGGGCTGACTCTGTAATCAAGTATACTAGAAACACCCCCGTAACGTAAAGCAGCGATGCTTACGGCGACCGCGGCTCTGCGTTCAAAACAATCCTTCGCGATAGGTCTCAGGCTTCGGGAAATTACGCTTGACATTTTTTAATGCTTATGGGATGATTCTGCCGAAGTTCGGAAGTCTTTGTTGCAAGAATGTCGCAAAGATTTACGCTTTGCGGCTTTTTTTTCGACATTTCCGTTATCTTCAATATCCAAAGAAGGAGGTTCAACCTGAATGGCAAAAGGAACCGTTAAGTGGTTCAATGATTCCAAGGGATTTGGATTCATTACCAAAGAAGACGGCGGAGATGTTTTTGTCCACTTTTCCGACATCCAGGACAGCGGCTTCAAGTCGTTGGCCGAGGGTCAGAATGTGACATTCGACGTTGTTGACAGCCCCAAGGGTCCCAAAGCGGCAAACGTCGTAAAACTCTAAGCTTCAACTTCGAAACGGCAGGCGCCGGATAGTACCGGAGCCTGCCGTTTTTTTAATTCCTTCCCGCAAAACCGCTGCACATTCCATCCCGGCTCATGATCAGGCGGCCTGTTCGCTGTGCGTAAGTTTTCCCAGCGCCGCAAGCGCCCGTTCGTAATCCGGATGATCGGACAGTTCCGGAACAATCTCCTTGTACCGCACGATATTGTCCTTGTCCACGATGAAAATCGACCGTGCAAGGAGACGAAGCTCCTTGATCAGCACGCCATAGGCCGTTCCAAACGATGCCTCGCGATAGTCCGAGAGCGCCTTCGCCCGGTCGATCCCCGCGGTTGTGCAGAACCTCGAAATCGCAAAGGGAAGGTCCATACTGATGTTCAACACGACCACGTCCTTCGGCAGCGATGCCGCCTCGCGATTGAACCGACGAAGCTGGAGGTCGCAGACCGGCGTGTCAAGCGACGGCGTCACGCTGATGAGTTTTACAACTCCGCCTGCAAAATCTCCCAACCGGACTTCGTGCAGCTCGCTGTCAAGGACGGAAAAATCCGGCGCCCTGTCCCCCACCTTGATATCCTGCCCGATCAGGGTGAGCGGCGTTCCTTTCCTCGTAATAACACCCGTCCGTTCCATAGGGGGCCTCCTTCCGTAGCAGAAAGGCTGCTCTGCAAAACACCCTCCTGAATACAGGATACGCCTTATCCCGTTATATTGTCAAGAAACGTGCGGATGAGGGAACCGGAAAAGCGGCGCTCGTAAAAGGCTCCGGAGGACCCGGCCTCGAACTCGTTCCAATAATAATGCAATTTTTCGCTTTTCCCCTCCTCAGGTCTGTGTTATACTGCCGCACATGATAAAAGAGATCATTCCTCTCGATCAGGTCCTGCAGAAACGTGCCGTTCTGACCCCCCGGGCAACGTTCGTCAAATTTGAAGGCACAAAATTCTCCTACAAGGAAATGGACCGCCTGGCCACCCACTTCGCCGGCGAACTCGTAAAACGAGGCATGCGGCGGGGAGACCGGGTCGCGCTCCTGTGCCACAACTGCCCGCATTATATCGCAGCCTACTTCGGCATCATCCGGGGAGGCGGAATCGTCCTGCCGCTGAACAACCTGCTTACCGCCGATGAGATCGATTTCATCCTGAATGACGCGGGCGTCACCATTTGCCTCTATGATGCTGACTGCTCCGGCACGGCGCAGAAGCTGCCCCCCAACAACGCGCGTGCCTTGTTCACGCTCTCCGAAATTGCACAGGCAAAAACGCAGGACGGATCCTTTACGCCGCCACCCCGTACCGCCGACGACATTTCGACCATCCTCTATACGTCGGGCACCACAGGGAGGCCCAAAGGCGCGCTCCTTACCCACCGGAACATCCTGTCCAACGCCCTGGCTGCCACTGAAGTAATCCACGTCACGCACAAGGACCGCTTCGTCGTGTTCCTGCCGCTGTTCCATTCCTTCACCTATACCGTCTGCGTGATCCTTCCGCTTATCACCGGCGCCATGATCTCGCTCCTTGCTTCGGTCCGGCCTTTTTCCCGCGTCGTGAAGAGCCTGATCGTGGACCGCATCACGCTCTTTGTCGCGATCCCCACGGTCTACAAGATCCTGGCTGAAAAGAACATGCCCTTCTTCGTAAAGCTCCTGCTGAACCTGCGGCTTTGCGTATCCGGCGCGGCGCCGCTGCCGGTGAAGGTGATCCATGAATTCGAGCAGGCGTTCAAGGTGCCCCTTCTTGAAGGGTACGGCCTGACCGAGGCCTCGCCCGTGGTGTCGATCAACCCACTGGAAAAGGACAGGAGAAAGCCCGGCACCGTCGGCCTGCCGCTTCCCGGCATCGAGGTCAAAGTCGTGGATGACAGCGGCACCCAGCTTCCGCCCGGAATTGCCGGTGAACTGCTGGTGAAAGGCCCGAACGTGATGCAGGGGTATCTGAACAAACCCGAGGACACGGCAAAGACCATCCGCGACGGCTGGCTGCTATACCGGCGACGTGGCCTCCATCGACCAGTCCGGGCACATCAGGATCATCGACCGGAAAAAAGACATGATCATCGTGGACGGCCTGAACGTCTATCCATACGAGGTGGAAGAGGTGCTGTACCGGCATGCTTCGGTCAAGGACTGCTCCATGATCGGCGTGCCGCACGAGCATGAAGAGGGAAAGGAACTGGCCATCATGTACGTGGTGCTCCGTGACGGCGCGCAGGCGACGCCGAAGGCGCTCCGCGAATTTCTGACCGAGCACGTGGCCCATTACAAGATCCCGCGCCGGTTCATCTTCACGGAAGAACTGCCGAGGACGGCAACCGGCAAGATCATGAAGAAAGAGCTTCGCAAGCTCTATCGCGACAAGGACCTGTCGCAGCCCTCTTCCTGACCGGCCCGGTTCACGCCATGCCCCCTGCTCGTCCCGTGACCGCACCACAGCCTGCAAGCGCCGCAGGTACCGTCATAATCGCATGCGATGTCCTTCTTCTTTCTCTTATCCCCTTTTCGCACACCATCGGAGGATGGACCGTTTTTTTCGCTCTCGTCCTCGTTATAGCAGCCCTGGCTGCAAGGGACTCCCCGTCGCTGCACCTGGCACTGTTTGCCGCCGCACTCGCCGCAGCGCCCTTTCTGATCCCGTCATTACGCGGCTGGCCCTCTGCCCTCCTCGTTCCTTTGGCGGCCTACCTGGCCGTTGTCCTGCCCGTACGGCGCCTTCGCCGAACGATCCAGTGGCTCCGAACAGGACGCTTCACCGGGATGATCGCGCTCCTCACCCTTTCGGTTTCGGCCCTGTCGATCATAGCTCTGTACTTGTGGTACCGTCTCCTCAGACCTGACGTCAGCCTGCACCTTGCTTCTTTTCCGGGCATGGCGCTTTGGCTCCTGCCGTTTGCCGGACTTTCCTTCGCCCTCGGAAACGCGGCGCTGGAAGAGGCCGTCTTCCGCGGCATTATCATGCAGGCGTGCGACAGCGCGGCAGGACCGGGCGCCCTGTCCCTTCTCGGCCAAGCATGGCTTTTCGGCGCAATGCATTATCTCCAGGGGTTTCCCAGCGGAGGGTGGGGACTGGTGATGACCGTGGTGTACGGCGCCATGCTCGGCGGGATCCGGCGGAAAAGCGGCGGCATGCTGGCGCCGTGGGCGGCCCATGTCGTCGCCGACTGTGCGATCTTCATCATTCTCGCGGTGATTGTAATAAAAAGAAACGGAGCGGTCTAAGGGGGGTGATCAGACCGCTCCGCGTAAGGAGGTCAGTGAAATACTCAGCTGGACGATGAGAGCTGCATCGGAGGCAAGATGGATCCTCAGCGATGACGCACGGGCTGAGTTCAGGCCGTCGGGATTGCCGCCGTCTTCACAAAATCGATGTAGCCCAGTTTGCCCTGCAGGGCCAGCCCCTTCAGCTTTCCCATCGGAATCTGGTTCCTGATCAGGTAAGTATATACGCCCATCCGCTCTTCACTGCCGATGAATAACGCGCCCACCATGACATCTTTCCTGAACACCAGCTTGCGGTAAGAATCCCCGTCGCCCTGGAGGCACACCTCGTAGCCATTGTTCTGCGGATCGATCAGGCCGATCGCAGTGACCGCCACGTTCATGATTTCAGCGGTATTCATCAGGGACAGGAACCCTGTATACCTGACGGATGATCCGGCCATGTTCTTTCCCGCCAGTCTTCCCATCTCTTCTGCGTTCGTCCAGAAGGCGCTTACGGCAGCCGTTTTTGAGACCATATCGCGGTATTCCACGACGTCCCCCGCTGCATAGACGCCGGGAATGCTCGTTTCGAGCGTTTCCCCGATCAAAATCCCTTTGTTTATCTTGATGCCGGCATTCCGGAACGGTTCCACATTCGGTTTCGTTCCCACGGCGACAACGATAAGATCGGTATCGATGATCCGGCCCGAAGCCAGCCGTAGGGATCGGAGAGCGCCGCCCTGTCGGACGATCTCATAATCAGACTGGTTCGTGATGATGTCGATATTCTCACGCTTGATCAGATCGGTAATCATCGCTGACCCCCGTCTGTCGAGCTTTTCGTACAATATGCGGTCCAATTTCTCCAGCAGCGTGACTTTCAGACCGAGGCGCTTCAGCGCAATCGCCGACTTGATGCCTACGAACCCGCCCCCCAGGACAACGGCGTGCTTTTTCCCCCGGGCCGCGGCCTGTATGCTTAACGCGTCGTCAAGCGTCCTCAGGGCGTACACACCCGGCCCCTGAAGCCCTGCGATCGGAGGGATCACGGCTCTGCATCCTGTCGCGATCAACAACCGGTCATAGGGCAGGCGTCCACCCGATGCAAGAAGGACCTGCTGCGCTCCCGGATCGACGCCGTTTGCGGTGTCGTAGACGTTCCGGATGCTGTACGTTTCGATAGGATCGTCGACGAAGCCTATATCGACAGTCCCCTTCTCGATCACTGACGGGATCAGGGGCCGATAGTAGGGCTTCGCCATCTCCCCCGATACCATGGTGATATCAGCGCCGGCGTCGAGAACGCGAATAGAACGGGCGGCTGATATGCCGGCAATGCTGCCGCCGATGATCACATGGCGCATCTATGCCACCCCCTTTGCTTCCGTCAGGACCAGACGCTTCCGCTTCTCCCGCGCTACGTCCTTCGCCTCTTCCAGAAAGAGGGCGCCCGTGGGGCAGGCAGCAACGCAGGCCGGGACATCAAGCTTGTGACAGCGGTCGCACTTCACAGCGATCTTCTTTGTTTTGTCTTTCATTATCACTCCGAAAGGGCACATCATCATGCATGTCCAGCAACCGATGCATCGCTCTTTCTTTCTCCTGACGAACCCCTGCTCATCCCGGTACAGACAGCCGCTGATACAGGCGTTCAAAACAGGGCGCATCCTCGCAATGCCGACACAACACCGGCATAGTAAATCCCTCTGCAGTGAGGATGGTACTATAGTGTACAAAAGTCGCGCCGTATCTGTAAATCACCCGCTACGGGTATTTTTAGGGGATGTGGGAAAAATGACGGGAAATAGATGGTGAGAAGAAAAGTTACGGAGACAGTATCGATCACTTCTGCCGATGTCGGGATCCGCCGGCACGCTTTGCTCTGCTTACCACCATGAATAGCTCGTTATTGGGGCTTCGTCAGAGTAAACCTTTATCCTTCTTGGCAGATATCCATGATCTGTCCGGCCTGTCGGACACTGGGAGATTGTCGTTGCGGGCATTGCTGCCGATGGCCCTTGCATGAGCCTGCGCAACCCGGGTCAGCCTCTGCAGTTCTGCCTCCAGCATTCGCTGGCCCTCTGCTATCTCCTCATCCGATGTGCCGTTCACCATGATCGGATCTCCATAGAGCACGAGGCCCCGCGTAAACGGAACCGGGACTTCCAGTCTGTCCCAGCTTTTTTCAAGGATCCAGAGCCGCCTCGCGGCTGTCGCAACGGGAACAACGGGGACCTTCAGCGTACCAGCAAGGAAGCTCGCACCCTGCTTCACTTTATGCAGAGGGCCGCGAGGTCCGTCAACCGCTATAGCGGCGCTCTTTCCCCGCCGAATTCCCCGGATCAAGGCCCGGAGGGCCTTATGGCCCTTGCGGTTGCTCGATCCGCGCACGACGCCGAATCCCAGGTGCTTCAGCAGCCGAGCCATGATTTCTCCGTCCCTGCTTTCGCTTGCCGGGATCAGGATGCCGGAGCCTCGATGGGAGTGGAGCAGCAGAAACAGGTTCCCATGCCAGAAGGCATAGATAAAAGTGCCGCCTTCAGGCGAGCCCGGCAAGGCCGGCAACCCATTCAGAAAGCGCAGCCGTATGGTCCTGCTCCAGATCGATACCAGTGCCCATGCCAACCAGGCCAGAATTCTCTCGCGTATCATCTCTTTTCCCTGTGATGTGTACGTTCAACCTAAAAAAGATAGTGGCAAGATTATTGTCCGACACTGTGGTTTATTTTAGCATAAATTGCTGAAAAGGGAGGGGTTTGAGCCATGAAAAAAGACGGGGTGTGAAGTACCGTCAGGGATCCGCCGGTTTCAGCTTGCCGGGTTTTTTGCTTCCTTCATAGAGATCGTATTCGAGCAGGCGGCATTCAATACCGCTGTTGAAAAACTGACAGGAGCGTTTCGGCTTCAGGCCTACTTTTTTGGCAAGGACGGGATTTCCTGTGAACACATATCCGGTAAAACCCCTGCACTTCCGCTTGTAGTAGTCGCCGATGCGGCCGTAGAGCGCTTCGAGCTGCGCGGCCTCCCCGAGGCGTTCCCCGTATGCCGGATTCATGACAACCACGCCGGAGCCTCCCGCAAGCGGCGTATCTTCGAAGTCGCAGACCTCGAAGTCAATGAGGTGTTCAACGCCTGCGGTTACGGCGTTCTTCCGTGCCGCTTCAACGGCATCGGGACTGATGTCGGTTGCAATGATCACGCCAGCCGGCTGTTTCCTTGCGTCTCCTTTTGAGTCCTCGCGCAGTTCACTCCAGACCTGCTCCCGGAAGCCCTTGAGATGCATGAAGCCGAAATTGCTGCGCAGGATTCCGGGCGCCCTGTGAAGGCCGATGAGCGCCGCCTCGATGGCAAGGGTGCCGCTGCCGCACATGGGATTGACGAATGCGCTGCGGCCGTCCCATCCCGTTGCGAGCACTACGGCGGCAGCCAGCGTCTCCTGCATCGGCGCGCCGAGCGGGATTTTACGATAGCCGCGCCGGGAAAGGGGTTCGCCGGAAGTGTCGAGATAGATCGCCCCGCGATCATCCCTCCAGTAGAGATGAACGACGGACTTGTCCCGCTCCGGGCCGGAATCGGGCCGACTGCCCGTCTTTTTCTTGATCCTGTCCACGATGGCGTCCTTGCACTTGAGGGTGGCAAAACGCGCGTCCCTGATGCTGGGAGTCTCCACGCTCGACGTGACACAGACATATCCCTCTTCTGAAATATGGGATTCCCAGTCGACGGCGAAGATCTGTTCGTAGAGTTCGTCGGTGTTGTGCGCTTTAAATTCCTTGAGGAGATACAATACGCGATGGCCTGTGCGCAAAAAAAGATTGAGCCGCAGGGCGTCGTCGAGGGTGCCTTCGGTCTCGACGCCTGCGACAAGCTCGGTCAGCACCGGAAATCCGAGGGAGAGCAGTTCCTGCTTTAAAAGGGGGGGGATGCCCTTGGGACAGGTGATGAGGATGGTGGACTTGTGCATGAAATGCTGAGGATTACCGCGATATGCCGGGAAGAAGCCTGACGGCTCGTACCACGAAGATCACGAAGGCTCATGTTCTCCGCTCCGCTTATTTGCCTTCATGTTCTTCGTGGTTATCCGATCCTTATTCTCCGAACCGCCGCGTTCGGTTCCCGGTTCGAGCGCTAATTCGCCGAAGCCATCAGACGCTCTTTATCCTTAAAGAGAACATCGCACTTGTTCAGGTAAATCTTCCGGACGACGCCCTTGCCGAAGGTGTTGTGGAGCACCACGTCGCCGACACGATACTTGCCCCCCATGTCGTAGGACCGCTCCTTGCCTTTTGCCGTCGCGAGGCTGGATTCCCACAGTGTTTCAGCCGCCTTCGCAGCATCTTCTTTTTTCCTGGCAGTGCGGGGCTTTTTCACATCCGCTGGGTCCCGGAATTTATGCGTACTGCCGCAGGTCTTGCACTTCACCTTGACAATCGTTTCTCCGTCCATTGCCACGATTGCGTGGTCAAGGTTCAGCTTGCATTTCGTACAATAGGACGCGATATTGTCACCCGCTGAGTGTCTGTCAAGCATACGATTCTCCTTCTTGCCCCTCTTGGGCACGTTTCTGTCTTCTTAACCGGATACCTGTTAAAACGGATTATTTTTTAAATCATGATAGGAATGTTCTACTCTGTCTCTTCGCGATGAACCGGACTCACTATAATACACCTTTTGAACAAGAAAAGCTCTAATTCATTTTCTCGAAAATAAGACCCCCTTATTATCATGTATTTGCCCCCTACCCGGCACTGATCGGGCATACCTTTGGAAGAGAGAAAGCAAAGCGGCCGCGGCAAAGAGCTGATGGTCAATAACAGGAGCGGCACAATGCCGGACCACGGTCGAGAAGCGGACAAAAACCGGCCGAAACCAGCGGGAAGAAATCCCCCTACATGTTGCGACGGCGATCTGTTCGCGTGTTTTGCCCTTTTTTACCCTTGAAATAGCCCTGTCATTCTGATAGTATGAAGCGGTTTTCAATCAGGAGGCTTCTTGCAGCGGGCGGACCTAACAACCAGAGCGATTGCAGGATTTGTTGATTTCCTGATCATCATCGGCCTGGCGCGTCTTCCCGACGTTCTCGGAATACTCTCCGCGACGGGATACATCCTCGCCCGAGACGGTCTGTTCACGGGAAGAAGTTTGGGGAAGAAAATCATCGGGCTCCGGATTGCAGCAGCGGACGAGACGGGCCCGACGGCGTCCTACCGGGAATCCATCATCAGGAATGTAACTTTCGCCGTTGCATATCTTCTCCTCCTGATCCCCTACGTAGGCTGGATCTTCGGTCTGCTGATCATCGGCGCAGAAGGCCTGGCCGCCCTCGGCGATGAACGCGGCATGCGGATCGGCGATCTGCTTGCGCGCACCGTGGTTACCCGGGATCTCGCCGGAACACTGCACGACCCGCAGACGAGGCAGTCCGATCCGCCGGCTTCTCCTGAGCAACAGGAGGCTCCGGCACATACCGCCGAATGAACAAACGCCGGCATCAATCAATAAGTTCTGCGGACTTCGGGCATTGCCGCTTCCGGCGCGGCTGACCGGTCCCGTTGCCCGCTCTGATCAGGTTTTACATCGCGAAAGGAGTTGTTGCTGACAATGTTTATCAATTCCATCATGGGCTGGTTCTCAAACGACATGGCCATCGACCTCGGCACGGCGAACACGCTCGTGTACGTCAAGGGCAAGGGGATCATGTGCAACGAGCCGTCCGTCGTTGCCATATCAGCGAAGACCGGCAAGGTCCTGGCGGTCGGTATGGAGGCAAAACGGATGCTGGGGCGCACGCCCGGCGATGTAAAAACCATACGGCCGATCAAAGACGGCGTCATCTCCGATTTCGACTACACGGGAGAAATGCTCAAATACTTCATCCAGCGGGTTCATAACCGGAAGTCCTTCATGCGGCCGCGGATCGTGATCGGCGTCCCTTCCGGCATCACCCAGGTGGAACAGAGGGCCGTGAAGGACGCTGCCATTTCTTCGGGCGGCCGTGACGTTTATCTCATCGAAGAGCCTGTTGCCGCGGCGATCGGGACGGGCCTTCCGATCTCGGAGCCATCGGGCAATATGATCGTGGATATCGGCGGCGGCACGACGGACATCGCCGTCATCTCCATGGACGGCGTCGTTTACAGCAAGGCCATCCGTGTCGGCGGCGACAAGATGGATGAAGCGATCATCAACTACATCAAGCGAAAATACAACCTGCTCATCGGCGAAATGATGGCCGAGCAGATCAAGATGGAGCTGGGGTCTGCATACAAAACCGACAGCTCGCGCCAGACCATGGAGATCAAGGGCCGCGATCTGGTCTCCGGCATCCCCAAGACGCTGATCCTCGACGACGATGAAGTGCGTGAAGCGCTCGCGGAGCCGGTCAGCCAGATACTGAACGGCATCAAACTGGCACTCGAGAACACGCCGCCCGAGCTTTCAGCCGACATTGTGGACAAGGGCATCGTTCTGGCCGGAGGCGGCGCGCTCCTCAAAGGGATGGACGTCTTCCTGCGCGAAGAGACATCCCTTCCGATCATCATCGCCGAGGACCCCCTCACGTGCGTTGCGCTGGGAGCCGGCAAGGTCCTTGACGACGAGGAAATTCTGAAAAAGGTCATGATGTAACCCTGCCGGTGATGACGGTATTGCGAATGAACAATCGGATCAGCATGCGGGGTATCAAGCTCCATGGCGCCCGCTGGAACGCGCCGGACGATCTTTACCGGGGGTAGCCGCCGAAACGGCACTGCGGGATGAACGGGTTTATTGTTAGGCATAAAAAATTATTTGTCATTCTCTTCCTCTTCACAGTCCTGTTCTGGATGCTTACCCTCCAGGTGAAGAACGGTCGTTTTTCGCTTCTGGAAAAACCGGTCCTGGCGATATCGGGATTTCTGGAGCGTATCATCGCCTGGCCGTTCAACACCGTCGTTTCGATCGGCAAAAGCTACGTTTTCCTGGTCAACACCGAGCGCGACAACCAGAGGCTGCAGGATGAGATCGACCGCCTGCGGATCGAAAACGCGGTCGCAGGTGAGCTGCTGAGCGAGAACGAACGCCTGCGGGATGCCTTGAACTTCAAAAAGATCCAGCCGCCGACGGCAGTCATGGCCCAGGTCATCGGCAAAACGCTGTCCCCGGCATCAAGCACCGTCACGATCAACAAGGGCTCTGACGACGGGGTTGCGAAAGACATGGCGGTCATTTCTCAAACGGGCGTGGTAGGAAAAGTGCAGGCTGTCCTTCCGGGTACGGCAAAGATAATTCTCCTTACCGATCCCGGCAGCACGCTTGCCGTCCGGGTCCAACGGAACCGCGAGGAGGGGCTCCTCGAGGGAAAACTGGTTAATTGCGCCTTGAAGTATGTTTCCTATTATGCAGACATACAGGAAGGCGACCTTCTGGTCACATCGGGCCTTGACGGGGTCTATCCGAAGGGCCTTGCCGTGGCAACGGTCGTAAAAGTATCGAAGCACGAAGCAGCGGCGTTTCAGACCGTTATTGCGGAACCCGCCGTAAGCTTGTCCCGCCTCGAAGAAGCACTGGTGCTTGTGAAATGAAGCCGCGCGTCTATATCACGGTCCTCCTGCTGATCATACCCTTCCAGGCGACTCTGCTCGGCCCTTTTTCCCTCGGCGGCATCAAACCCGACCTGGCCCTTACCGTGCTGTTCGTCATCGGACTGCTGACCAGCCCGGTCGAAGCGACCCTTGCAGGCGTCGGCATCGGCCTCGTTCAGGACATCGGCTCGGCCAGTCTGATCGGGTTCTCAGGATTTACCCGGGGGCTGACAGGACTCGCGGTGGGCATCCTCGGCACGCGGGTGCTCGATATCACCAGTCCGGCAATCGTTCTGTTTCTTGCGTTGTTCAGCTTTGCAGAGGGCCTTCTGATCACCTTTTTCCTCCAGGTGACCTACGGTGATGTCCCCTTTTTCAGTCTCGTGGGGACCCGATTCCTGCCTCAAGCGCTCTACACCGGCGTTCTCGGCGTCGTGGTGCTTCGCTTTGTCAACAAAAAAGGCGTTGTCGCCATGTTGAAGAGACGAGACCTTCAGAAGGAGCTGTAAATGTTCCAGCAGGACGGAGCGACCGATCTTCAGAAGAGGCTCCCGCTGCTTGCGGTCTATATCATCCTGTTCTGCGTTGCGCTCCTGATCCGGCTCTGGTACCTCCAGGCGATCAGGGGCGATTATTATTACGAACAGGCGGAAAGCAACCGGATCAGGCCCGTGAAGCTCCGGCCGCCCCGGGGCATCATCTACGATCGCAACGGCAGGCCGCTCGTCGAAAACGTTCTCACCTTCGACATCTCGCTCGTGCCCGAGGATGCTCCGGAACTGGAAAGCACGATCGCGAAGATAACTTCCCTCGTTCACATCAACGATGAGTCGATTCGCACTGCCTTGAATGATGCTGCGGCAGTCAGGTCCAAATACGATCCGGTCAAGCTGGTGGAAGAGGCACCCTGGAACGACGTGGCCGTCGTGGAGGCTCACCAGGAAGAGCTTCCCGGCACGATTGTCGAACCCGAGCACCGCCGGCATTATCCCTATGGCGGCCTGGCGTCTCACCAGCTCGGCTACCTCGGCAAGGTGTCCCAGGCGCAGAGGAAACAGTCCCAGACCGACATGGGTCTTCTGATCGGCCAGGGCGGCATCGAAAAGATCTATGACAAATATCTGCGCGGCACTGCGGGCAGACGCATGATCCAGGTGAACGCTGCGGGCAGAAAGGTCAAGGACCTCGGGATCGAGGAACCCCGGCCCGGCACGGATGTTTACCTGACGCTCGATCTCGACGCACAAAAGGCGGCCGAAGAAGGTCTGGGAGAGCGCGCCGGGGCAGTCGTGGCGATGGACCCGAACACGGGGGAGATCCTCGCTCTCGCCAGCCACCCCAACTTTGATCCGAACCTGTTCCCCCGGGGCATCTCGCCCAAGGACTGGGTGCGGCTGATGAACGATGAAGCGCACCCCCTCTACAACCGGGCGATCCAGAGCGTTTACCCGCCCGGGTCGACGTTCAAAATCGTCGTGGCGATTGCCGGCCTCGCAACGGGGGTGATCAACCTCGACGAAAAAATTTCCTGCCGTGGTTTCCTTCAGAGCGGCAGGCACACGTTCCGCTGCTGGAAAAAAGGCGGCCACGGGCAGATCTCGTTCCACGATGCCCTGGTCCAATCGTGCGACGTCTACTTTTACACGATGGGCGAACGAATCGGTTTTGACCGCGTTGCCGAATATGCAAGGCAACTCGGCCTCGGCAGCCTGACGGGCGTCCCCCTGCCCGACGAGAAGCCGGGTCTGATCCCCACGGAGGCCTGGAAAAAAAAACGGACCGGCGAGCCCTGGTATCCCGGCGACACGTACATAAACTCCATCGGCCAGGGATTCGTCCTCGTGAGTCCGATCCAGGCCTGTCAGATGATCGGAGCTGTTGCGAACGGCGGATTTTTCTACAAGCCCATGCTGTTGAGGCAGACTCGAAACAGGGAGACCGGGGTGGTCAACACGTTCCCTGCCGAACGCAAGGGGAGAATGAAGCTTGATGCCAATGTACTCGAGGAAATCCGCCGGGGTCTCGCCGGCGTCGTTGCAGAGCCCGGCGGCACCGGACACGGAGCCCTGACGCCGATCGCTACGGTCGCCGGCAAGACCGGGACCGCCCAGGTCATTGCACAAAAAATCCCGGGCAGAAAACTCTCTGTTGAGACCCAGGACCACGCATGGTTTGTCGCCTATGCACCGGTCGACCATCCGAAGATCGCCGTGGCCGTCCTGGTCGAGCACGGCGGCCACGGCGGCTCAGCCGCGGCGCCGGTGGCCAGAAGAGTCATTGAGGAGTACCTGAAAAATGCTGAGTCAAAGATGGTTCGCTAACCTGCCCTGGGGCATGATCGCCCTGATCGCGGCCATTGCGTGCATCGGTCTGGCCGCTGTCTACAGCGCCACCTATACTGCGCGGGGTCCCTCTTCGCTCTTCACCAAGCAGCTCGTCTGGGTGTCCCTCGGCGTACTTACGATGTTCCTGGCGCTCATTCCCGACTATCATACAGTCGGCCGCTTTGCTTACATCCTGTACGCACTGTCGCTCGTGCTCCTGCTCCTTGTTATGGTTTTCGGACGAACAGGGATGGGCGCCCAGCGCTGGCTCGCCATCGGCCCTTTCGCTTTTCAACCGTCGGAGCTTGCCAAACTCTCGCTTACCCTGGCCCTTGCGCGGTATTTTGCCGAGGACCCGAAGCGGGGGCAGTACGATCTGAAGGATCTCGCAGTCCCGGTCGCCATGGTTCTTGTGCCCCTGGTCCTTGTTTTGAAACAACCTGATCTCGGCACAGCGCTTATGCTGCTTCTGACCTCGACCCTTATCGTGGTGATCGCAGGCATCCGCCTCCGCTCGGTAATGCTCGTTGTTCTCACCGCCGCCGTCGTCGCCACGCTGGTCTTCGCCGTGCCGCCGGTCCGCCACAAGATCTGGGGCTCGCTCAAGCCTTACCAGCAAAACCGAATCAAGGCCTTCATCGATCCGAGCTCCGACCCTCTCGGAAGCGGGTACCATGCAAATCAGTCAAAGATCGCCGTCGGTTCGGGCCAGATCTCGGGAAAAGGATACCGCAAGGGCACGCAGAGCCAGATGGCCTTTCTGCCCGAGCGCCACACGGATTTCATCTTCGCCGTCATCGCCGAGGAGACCGGCCTCATCGGGTCGAGCCTTCTCGTGGTCCTCTATCTGTCGCTGCTGCTGATCGGCGTCGACACGGCAAGGAACGCCAAGGACCGGCTCGGCGTACTTATGGCCGCCGGCATCGTGGCGATGATCTCGCTCTACGTATTCATCAACATCGGCATGGCGGTCGGCATCGTTCCCGTTGTGGGCGTGCCGCTCCCCCTCGTGAGCTACGGCGGCACCTCCATAATCGCCACATTCCTCGCCCTCGGCCTGCTCTTGAATATCCAGGCACGGCGCTTCATGTTGTTCTACTAAAAACCTAAGGGGCAAGGGTCCGGCAGCAAGGGTCCAGGAATCAAAACGACCCTGGACCCCGACCCCGGACCCTGGAGTCATCGTGTACGAAGATTTTCTTCCCCTTGTTTCAAAGCCGGCGCGGTACATCAACAGCGAGATCAACGCGGTCCATAAGGACCACGCGCAGGTTGCGACCAGGGTCTGCCTTTTTTTCCCCGACGCCTACGAGGTCGGCATGTCCCACCTCGGCCTGCGCATCCTCTACCACATCCTGAACAAGCGGCCCGACACGGTGTGCGAGCGGGTCTTCTCCCCCTGGCCGGACTATGAGCAGAAACTCCGCGACTCAGGACAGGTTTTGAAGAGCCTTGAATCGAATGTCCCGGTCGCTGCGTTCGATCTTGTCGGCTTCACACTGCAGTACGAGCTGTCCTACACGAACGTGCTGGCGGGCCTGGACCTGGCCGGCATCCCTCTTCGTTCTGCGGAACGCAATGAAAGCCACCCCGTCATCGTGGCGGGCGGCCCCTGCGCCGTCAATCCCGAGCCCCTTTCCGATTTTATCGACGTTTTTTTCATCGGCGAGGCCGAGGAAGCGGTGCAGGAACTCGTGGATCTCCGCCAGCAGCACACTTCGAAAAATGCCCTGTTCGAAGCACTGTCGAAGCGGATCGGTTTTTTCGTACCGTCCCTCGGAAAACAGACTGTGCGCAGGCGGTTTCTGAAATCCATCGACTCCGCTCCCTATCCCGACGCCCCCCTCCTGCCGCTCATGAAGCCGATCCATGACCGGGTGACCGTGGAGATCGCCCGCGGCTGCATACGCGGATGCCGGTTCTGCCAGGCAGGCGTCATCTACCGCCCCTACCGCGAACGGAGCGCGGACCGGATCAAGGGGCTGCTGGAGGAATCGCTCCGCTGCACCGGGTACGAAGAACTTTCCCTGGCCTCGCTCAGCTCCGGCGACCATTCCGAGATCCAGCCCCTCGTCATCGAGCTCATGGAAAAGCACCGGGAAAGCCGCGTCTCGGTTTCTCTCCCGTCGCTTCGCGTCGGCACGCTTACGCCGGAGATGATCAAGGCCATCGCCGGCACGCGCAAGACCGGATTCACCCTTGCGCCCGAAGCCGGCACCGAGCGGCTCAGGCGCGTCATCAACAAACCTGTGAGCGATCTCGATCTCCTGGACGCCGCAGAGACCATATTTCAGAACGGGTGGAACGTTCTGAAACTGTACTTCATGATCGGCCTGCCGACTGAAACGAACGAGGATCTGGACGGAATCGTGCGGATCGCCAATGAAATCCTGAACTTCGGCAAGAGGGTCTCGAAAAGGCATATTCAGATCAACGTGAGCGTTTCGACTTTTGTGCCCAAGCCGCATACTCCCTTCCAATGGCTGGCGCAGGCGCCTATCGACGAGGTCCGCGCGAAACAGGCCTACCTTGCGAAAGGGCTGCGCAGACGCGGCATTGCGCTGAAGGCCCACAATCCGGAAACAAGCCTGCTCGAAGGCGCTTTCGCGCGTGGCGACCGGACACTCGGAAGGGTCATTGAGGCAGCCCTGCGTGCGGGCTGCAGGTTCGACGGCTGGACAGAGCATTTCGATTTCGGAAAGTGGACCGGAATTTTTACGGATTGCGGCATCGACCCTGCCGCCTACGCCTGCAGGACCTTCAGCCTGGAGGAAGAACTTCCCTGGAGCTACGTTAAGACAGGAGTCACCGGCGAATTCCTGAAGAACGAATTCAACCGGGCCCTGGCTGCGGAAATATCCGACAACTGCCGCGTTTCCTGCGTCCATTGCGGGATCGGATGTGCTGACGGCGGCAGCGCGACGCTCGGCAAACCTGCTGTTGCAGAAGGCGGCAAAACACCGGACAGGCCGGTCCCGGTCCCGGAACGCACCAAAGCTCAGCTGCCCGACCTTGCCGTTCGGATCAGGATGAAGTACTCGAAAACGGGCCGCCTGCGCTTTCTCTCCCATCTCGACTTCATGACCATGGTGCACCGCGCCGCTGTCCGCTCGGGGACGCCGATCATGTACTCGCAGGGGTTCAATCCCCATCCCCGGATATCCTTCGGCCCGGCATTGCCTGTCGGTATAGAGAGCGATTCTGAGTTTTTCGACATGGAAACCAGTCCCTTTGCAGATCCCGCGGAAATCGCAAGGGCCCTGAACAACACCCTGCCGAAGGACGTGCGGATTCTCGAATCGCGAACCGTCCCGATGAAAGCGCCGTCTCTTTCAGGCAGCATCAGCAGATATGTTTACGAAGCTCAAGCGCCGGAGCAGGACCAAGGCAGGACTGCGGAGCGTATCAGTGAGATGCTCGCGCGCACATCGGTGATCGTCACAAAAGAGGGGAAGCAGAAGGATATCAGGCCGGGAATCGAAGCCATCGAAACTACAGGCCAAGACGGGGCCTCGGGGCTGCGCATCACGCTCATCGATCGGGACCAGGTCAAGCCGCGCATCCAGGATGTGATCGAACAGCTGTTCGGCATCAGCCAGGAGCAGGGCACACTCGTCAGAACCAGACGGGTCGCCATGTTTTACCGGGACAATGATCAATGGAAGAGCCCGATGCATATCTCGTGAGGGCTCGTCAGGCGGGAAAGATTTTCCTGCCTTGGTAAAAATTTTCCTTACATGGCCCGCGCACAGATCGTGCCCTGATGAACGACGCTGCGGCCCGTGACGAAGTTCTTGTCGGCGAAGCAGGGCAGCAGGCTCGGCACGACGCTGTTCTTGCCCGATCCCCTGGATGCATACAGCCGTTCATCCGCCTCAAGCAGCAGACTCTTTCCGTCGCCTTTGGCCTCAAGGCTCGCAACGCCGAAACTTGCGGTCACCTTCAGGATCTCCTGGCCGTACCCTATGGAGTGGTTCTCGACAAGTTTTCTGATTTTGTGCGCCAGGTGGACCGCATCGTAGAGTTTCGTGTCGCGAAGGACCAGCACGAACTCCTCGCCGCCGTAGCGGACAATATAGTCGGATTTCCTGACCATGGTCCGCACCAGCAGGGCAATCTCCCTCAGGACCGCATCGCCTGCCGAATGGCCGAAGCAATCGTTGATCTCCTTGAAATCTTCCAGATCGAACATGATGACCGAAAGATCGCATTTCTGCCGCAAGGCATAGAAAACATCATTCTCGATGAAGGTGTCCAGTGCTCTGCGATTAAAGCAGTTCGTCAGCTGATCGACGGCTGCCGCATGCTCGAGCTGTCTCATGTTGAGGTGTTTTTCCAGAGCAATATTGATGGAACTGATGATGGTGGAAATGATGCCGTCGTGATGATAGAGCATTTTTTTACCCGGTACTATATAAAGACGGGCAGCATACTTGCCGTCGATAACGCAGTAAGAAATAAGATTATTCACCTCGGGCGCGTCATAATTATGACCGTTTTCCACGGTTCCATTCTCAAAATAGTGGATACAATGGTCAGCTTTTTGACTCCCAAAATCCTTCTCTACGCAGCCTGTCAAGGACGCGGTGTAGGCACGGGATCGATCCAGAGGTCCACTGAATTGCTGATTTTCAGTGCGAATCCGAACAGTTCATAATCAAGAATGTCCTTCAAACAATGGGAGACTTCCTTGAGAATTGCGTCAATATCCCTGTGTTTATTGATCTTGAGGATATACTGGCTCAAGGTTGCATAGTCAATACCGCGTATGATCCGGTAGCCAAATTCCAGGTTCGAGATTGCGCTTTGAAGCATACTTTTCAGGTTCCTTGACATAGTCTGCCTCCTCACTTAGTATTATAAAAGCAAGTTTAATGTCAGATAACCAATAGCCTTCGTCCCATTGATTGCTCAGACATCCGTCTCGATGCTGTATACTCCTTTCGTCGCTTTACCCTTGTTTAGAAAGCCGACTTAATATAGAATGGAATCAGCACCATACAACTCATTGCCAAGGAGACTTCATGTCGTCAGAGATCATCGTCAATGCAGGCAGGGAGGAAACGCGGGTCGCTCTTCTTGAAAACAGCCTTGTCACCGACATATTCATAGACCGAAAAAAAGACCGCGGCATTGCGGGCAACGTGTACAAGGGCCGCGTGATGAAGGTGCTGCCGGGTATGCAGGCCGCTTTCGTGGACATCGGCCTGGAAAAATCCGCGTTCCTGTACGTGGGGGACGTCTTCGACAGCACCTCGGAATACACGCCCATGATGGACGACGAAGGGCTTGAGCTGGAAGTTGAAACTAAACGGAAGCGCACGCACTCGAACCAGATAGAGGACCTGCTGCAGGAAGGCCAGGAAATCCTGGTCCAGGTTTCGAAGGAGCCGATCAGCACGAAGGGCGCCCGGGTGACGACCTATATCAGCATCCCCGGCAGATACCTGGTCATGATGCCGGGCGTGAACCACATCGGCGTATCGCGCAGGATCGAGAACGGCGAGGAACGGAAACGGCTCCGGGAGATCGTGGGGAGGCTCCGGAAGCCGAACACGGGCTATATCATCAGGACTGCGAGCCAGGGCAGGACCGAGGACGACTTCACGGCGGACATCGAGTTTCTCGGCAGGCTCTGGGAGAACATCCACAAAAAACGAGAGCGTATGTCCGCCCCCGCGCTCGTACACAACGAACTGGACCTCGTTTTCCGGATCATCCGGGACATCTTTACCCGCGACATCGACCGCATGGTCATCGACTCAGCAGAAGAATACCAGCGCGTCAAGGAATTCATCGACTCCTACATTCCCCAGCTGAGCCGCCGCGTGAAACCCTACGACGGAGACGATCCCATCTTCGATCACTACGGCGTCGAGATCGAGATCTCGCGCGCCCTCGGCAGGAAGGTCTGGCTCAAGTCCGGCGGGTACATCATCGTGGACCAGACCGAGGCGCTCACGGCAATCGATGTGAACACGGGGCGGTACGTGGGAAAGCGCACGCTGGAGGACACGATCCTGAAGACCAACCTCGAGGCGGTCCGCGAGATCGCGTACCAGCTGCGGCTGCGGAACATCGGCGGGATCATCATCCTCGACTTCATCGACATGGAGCGCGAGGACAACCGCCGGAAGGTCTACTCAGCCCTTCAGGAAGCGCTGGCAAGCGACAAGGCGAAGACGACGATCTCCCACATCTCACCCATCGGGCTCATCGAGATGACGAGGAAGCGCGTCCGTGAGAGCCTGGGCCGCACGCTCTGCGACACCTGCCCCTACTGCGACGGCCGGGGCTTCGTCAAATCGAGCAGAACCGTGTGCTACGAGGTCCTGCGCGAGCTCCGCCGGGCCTTCACCAATGCCGAGGAAAAGAAGGCGCTCGTCACGGTCAACTCCCTGGTTGCAGACATGCTCTACGACGAGGAACGGCAGGGGGTGGAAGAGCTGGAAAAGGAATTCCAGAAAAAGATCGTGATCAAAGCCGACCCCAACCTTCACCAGGAACAGTACGAAGTGGTCATGGTATAAACGCCGTTCCTGCCTCCGGCTCTCCGGCCGGAAAGAACGGCGCCATGTGGCCTGCTGGGAAAAACCTTCTGCCCAGGAAGAGGGCTAAATCACGATTAATACGGATAAGCGCGGATAATTCAACGTGCTCACGCGAAAACATGATCACCACCGGGGTGAATTTTTCGTTTGGACTCCGTTGTTGATTTAGGGTCTAACCGTGTTCATCCGTGGTTACAGCTGCCGTTTCTCGGTTGATCCATCATCGACAGCCATATTCGCAGGATCGTCCCTGCGGCAGCCGCCCAGCGTCCTGCTGCACAGAGGCTTGATGAGCAGGTATCCTACCGCAAACCCGCCGACATGCTCCCACCAGGCTATGCCTCCTCCCTGATCCGCAATCGCGAGCGATAGAGCACCGGAAAAAAGCTGCATCACGAACCAGAACCCCATAAAGAGCACCGCCGGCACTTCAAAAAAGAACGGAAAGAACAGGACCGGAACGAGCGTGACGATGCGGGCGCGGGGATAGAGGCGGAGGTAGGCGGCCATGACGCCTGCAATGGCGCCCGATGCGCCGATGACCGGCATCGGTGAATCGCTGTTTGCAAAAAAATGCACGACGTTTGCCGCGATACCGGCCAAGAGGTAGAAAAAAACGAACCGAAGCGGCCCCATCCGGTCCTCGACGTTGTCGCCGAAAAGATAAAGGAACCACATGTTCCCGATGAGATGAAGCCAGCCGCCGTGCAGGAACAGGCTCGTTACAAAGGGCCAGTACGTGTCCAGGGGAAGGCCCATTACCTGCGCCCAGGATGGGTGCGAATACCGCGCCGGCACAAGCCCGAAGAGGTAGATGAAGGCGTCCCGTTCATCACCGGGAAAAGAGAGCTCGACGGCAAAGGCGAGCACATTTGCGACAATGATCGCCACCGTGGCGAAGGGGTAGTTAAAGCGTGGAATGGTGTCCTTGATCGGGAACATACTTCAAGTATACAGCAGTTGCGAATGAGCAGGCTGTCCGAGAGCGTGCATCCGGCACAGGGAATTTCCAGCCTGGCTTCTTATGCGCGGTTTTTAACCGGGGGGCAAAATGATTCTGCCACAATGGACAGGATGCAGAGGGCCCTTGCCGCCGTCCCTGGAAGCGAGAACGTCGTTACGGCTTGGAATGAACGATCGGGGCGGGCGCTTCTTTACTTATTGCACGACAAGAAGATTGTCAATCAGTCTGGTGCGTCCGATCCGGACAGCAACTAATATCACGACCCTCTCCCCCACGACATCGAGCGGCGCGAGACATTCCGGGTCAGCGATTTCGATGTAGTCGACCGAGATCGAAGGCTCCTCGCGCAGCACAGCCAGCACTTTGTTCCTTACTTTTTCAGGCTCCTTCACGCCCGCCCGGACCAGATGCTCCGCTGCAGACAGGGCGCGATGGATCGCAGCGGCGGCACTACGCTCGTCCCTGCCGAGGTAGGTATTACGAGAGCTCATGGCAAGGCCGTCCTGCTCGCGGACCGTCGGAAGCATCGTGACCTCGACATCCATATTGAGGCCCGCGGTCATGCGTTTGAGCACAACGCACTGCTGGTAGTCCTTCTGCCCGAAAAAAGCTTTATGCGGCCGGACGATATTGAACAGTTTGCAGACCACCGTGGCAACGCCCCGAAAATGCCCCGGCCGCACCGCGCCTTCAAGAAGGCCGGAGACCCCCTCAACGGTAACGAACACGTCGGGCTTGCAGGGATACATGTCCCCTGCACGGGGCATGAACAGAAAATCGACGCCTGCGGATTCGCACTTCTTCCGGTCCCCCTCCTCATCGCGCGGATAGCGGTCGAAATCTTCCTGCGGCCCGAACTGCGTGGGGTTCACGAAGATGCTGACCACCGTGGCGTCGCACTCCTGCCGCGCGTGATTTATGAGGGAAAGATGGCCGTCATGGAGAAATCCCATGGTCGGGACGAAGCCGATCGCGCGCCCCTGCTTTCTCAGGGAATCGGCGAGGGACTGCATTTCCGGGATAGCGGTTATGATCTGCATAGGTTAGGTGCTGAAAGGTCAACGTGCCGGCAACCGGTGTCGGAGAGCGGGTGTTCCTGAACCGTAGAAATCCCGCGTTTGCCGCGGAACGAATCCGTTACTTCCCCAGCAGGGTCGTAAAGGTGTCGTGATGCTCCTCTTCCTCAGCCAGGATCTGCTCAAAGAGGAGCCTGGTCGTGGAATCGCCTTCCGCTCCCGCCTGCTTGACAATTTCCTTGTAGAGATCGATGGCCTCTTCCTCGGCCTTTGCATCGAACTCGAGCATGTCCTTGACCGTGCCGCCCATCTTGATGGGGTCCGGCTTAGTCGT
The DNA here is from genome assembly GCA_963749655.1 of Nitrospirota bacterium. GTDB lineage: Bacteria > Nitrospirota > UBA9217 > UBA9217 > UBA9217 > JAJYKN01. Next base: position 44,095 of record CAVVOB010000020.1, on the reverse strand, counting down.
GGGCGCGACGTCGAAGTAAAAAAGCCGCTCCGCGATCTTTTCAGCGTGCTTCATCTCGGTGATCGCGACGTCCTTGAACACGTCGGCAATCTCGGCCGACTCGAGCCCTTTCGCCATCACATGCTGCCACATGTACTGGACGCTCACCTGGATCTCGCGGGCGATCGCCTTGTTCAACATGTCCGTCAACTTGCCGCTGGCCTTCTGTACCATGATGACACTCCTTTCGTGATGTGAACGATAGCATTGGCGCTGGTTCGAAATAGTACCAGAAAACTCCTGAAATTGGAAGGAATGTTGTGACGGCGCGCACCCTTTCCCGCAGAAAGGCCCCGCCAAAATGCTCCGCTTAAGCCGGGCGGGGCCGACGGATGCCCCAGTGCGCTTCGAATTCCCGTTCAGCCCGGTCAGGGTCATTCGTATTGCTCAGTATGAGTCGACGCAGATGATGGTAGCTGTCGAGGTCCAGTTCGGTAAACTCGACTGCCAGGCTTCCCGGAACCGTACGGACCACGGCGCCCTCCGCTTCAATGGCGATCCTCTGCTCGAGGCCGGTCAGAAAAATTTGCACGGTACATGCGGCCCCTTCGGCAGGAACTGCCTGGTCCGTTCTGAACGCGATCCCGTTCATGCTGAGATTGAGGTCGACAGCAGCGCGTATCACCCTCCCCCCGGTCCGGACCGCGACCTCGGTCTTCAGGGGAACCCTGATAAAATCTCTTTTGTCCTTCTCATCGGCAGCCATAGGCCCCTCTCGAATCACACCTCTTCCCGCGCCGGAAGCACAAGACTTCCGCCTCCAGCGCCGGTATCGGCACCGTGGCTCAGCCAGGTCCATCCGGCTGGACCCCCTTCAGAACCGCAACCCTCTTGCTTTAGTATAACAGCAGATCCGGGAAACCGCCAATCGGCAGAGCACTTTTGCCGGACCGTTCATTTAACTAAAAAAGTCGGTCCGGGGCCTTCCTGCCGGGGTATTCCGCCTTCCGCAAGCCTCTGGTTTTGTTTGACAACCCCCGGGGTTTCTGGTAAAAGAATATAGATTCAGTAACTGTCCTTCGTAGTGTCTTCGGCCCGTGAACACCCGTTTGAAAAATGCCTGCAGGAGGATTTAACGCAAAATGAAGATTGCCGGAATTCTGGTTACAGCCCTGGCCATTCTGTTCGTGAGTCTTACCGCCTCCGCGCAGTTCGGCAAGCCGCTCAAGACTATAACCGCCACCAAAGAGGAGATCAAGAAAATGTCGGAAACAAAGGCGATCATTGAAACGAAGTTCGGAAACATCACGCTGAAATTCTTCCCGGACAAGGCGCCGGGCCACGTAAAGAACTTCATCGACCTGGCCAAAAAGGGCCTCTACGACAACACCATCTTTCACCGCGTCATTCCGGGATTCATGATCCAGGGTGGCGACCCGATCACCAAGGACCCGCAGGCCCGCGGCGCCGGGACCGGCGGACCGGGCTATACCATCAAAGCGGAGTTCAACGACCGGCCCCACAAGCGCGGTACGCTTTCCATGGCAAGGGCTCAAAGCCCCGACAGCGCGGGATCGCAGTTCTTCATCTGCGTCAAGGATTCTTCGTTCCTCGACCGCCAGTACACGGTCTTCGGCGAAGTGGAGAACGGGATGGAAGTGGTGGACAAGATCGTTTCCCAGCCCCGGGACGCCAATGACAAGCCGAATGATCGCGTTGAGATGAAGGTGAAAATAGTCGAAGGCAAATAATTTCGGACGCAGATTAACGCAGATGGGCACAGATAGAAGCATAGGCTTCATCGGCCATCATTGTCGTATCCGGTTCTTCAGCGTTCATCTGCGTCCCTTTTTTATTGAGGGAATGTTTTGAATCAGGATATCGGAAAAATCGTCGTCGCCTATTCCGGCGGACTCGACACATCAGTCATCATTACCTGGCTCAGGGAGACCTATGGCTGCGAGGTGATCGCCTTCACCGCAGACATCGGTCAGGGCGAGGAGCTGGAGCCGCTCCGCGAAAAGGCGATCAAGACCGGCGCAAGCAAGATCTACATCGACGACCTGCGCGAGGAATTCGTGCGCGATTTCGTGTTCCCCATGCTGCGGGCGAATGCGGTCTACGAAGGCCGCTATCTCCTGGGGACCTCGATCGCCCGGCCACTCATTGCAAAACGCCAGATCGAGATCGCGCAGAAAGAGAATGCCGATGCGGTCTGCCACGGCGCAACGGGAAAAGGCAACGACCAGGTCCGCTTCGAGCTCACCTATTTCGCGCTCAAGCCGGGAGTGAAGATCGTGGCACCCTGGCGGGAATGGACCATGAAAGGCAGGGAAGAGCTGATCGCCTATGCGGAGAAGCACAAGATCCCGGTGACGGCGACCAAGGCCAAGCCCTATTCCACGGACCGGAACCTGCTTCATATCAGCTACGAAGGCGGCATTCTGGAAGATCCCTGGAAAGAATCAACGGTCGACATGTACACCCTTGCCGTGCCCGTTGAAAAGGCGCCGGACAAGGCCGAATATGTCGAGGTCGAGTACGAGGCGGGAAATCCCGTTGCCGTCAACGGAAAGAGACTTTCACCGGCCGCGCTCCTGGCAGAGGCGAACAGGATCGCGGGGGCTCACGGCGTCGGACGCGTGGACCTCGTCGAAAACCGCTACGTCGGCATGAAATCCCGCGGGGTTTACGAAACGCCGGGCGGCACGCTCCTCCATGCAGCGCACCGGGCCGTGGAGTCTATCACCATGGACCGGGAGGCCATGCACCTTCGCGACAGCCTGATCGCGCGATATGCAGAGCTCGTGTACTATGGGTACTGGTTCTCGCCCGAACGCCTCATGCTCCAAGCGGCGATCGACGAATCCCAGAAGAACGTGACCGGCACCGCGCGCATCAAACTGTACAAAGGAAACTGCGACACCGTGGGCCGCAGGTCGCCGGTGTCGCTTTACAACCCCGAGCTGGCGACCTTCGAAGCAGACAGGGTCTACAATCAGAAGGACGCCGAAGGCTTCATCAGGCTGAACGCACTGAGATTAAGAATAGGAGCGAAGGCAAACTCCAAATAGCAAACGAAATCGTAAATAAATTCCAGGGACAAAAAATTGGAGCTTATTTGAGGTTTGATGGCTGAAGTTTGGAATTTCCGCAGCTGATATGGCAAACAAGAAAAAAACAACTCAGAAGAAGAACAAGTCCACCAAGCCCTGGGGCGGCCGGTTCACCGAGTCGACGAACGCACTGGTCGAGGAATTCACCGCCTCAATCCCCTATGACTGGCGGCTCTATCCCTACGACATCGCCGGGAGCATGGCCCACGCGCGGATGCTGGCCAGGACGGACATCATTACGAAAAGAGAGGCCGACCGCATCATTCGCGGGCTCACGGACATCCTCGAAGAAATATCGTCGGGCTCGTTTACGTTCAGCATCGAGCTCGAAGACATCCACATGAACATCGAGCAGCGGCTGATCGAAAAGATCGGCCCTCTGGGGGGCAAGCTCCACACCGCCCGGAGCAGAAACGACCAGGTTGCCCTTGACATCCGCATGTATCTGCGCGACGAGATCGCCGGCATTCATGACCTGCTGAGAACGGTCCAGAAGGCCGTTGTGCAGCTCGCCGACAAAAACCGCGGTGTGATCCTGCCGGGATATACGCACCTTCAACGGGCCCAGCCCGTGCTCCTGGGGCACCACCTTCTGGCCTATTACGAAATGTTCGAACGCGACCGCGGCCGGCTGGAAGACTGTTTCCGCAGGGTGAACGTTATGCCCCTGGGCGCGGGCGCCCTCGCCGGCACCGTGCTGCCCATCGACCGGACCTTCGTGGCGAAGCAGCTCGCCTTCAGCGCCCTGTGCGAGAACAGCATGGACGCCGTATCGGACAGGGATTTCGCCATCGAATTCGTTGCGGCCTGCGCCCAGATCATGATGCACCTCTCGCGCCTGTCCGAGGAACTCGTCCTCTGGTCGTCTTCGGAGTTCGGCTTCATTACCATCTCCGATGCCTTCACAACAGGCTCGTCGATCATGCCGCAGAAGAAGAACCCCGACGTAGCCGAGCTGACCCGCGGCAAGACAGGCCGGGTGTACGGCGGTCTCATGTCGCTCCTGACGATCATGAAAGGACTCCCGCTTGCGTACAACCGCGATATGCAGGAGGACAAGGAGCCGCTATTCGACGCAGCCGATACGGTCAGACTGGCGCTCTCGGTGTTTGCCCAGATGCTGCCGGGAATTACGGTGAACCGGGAGGCTATGCGCAGGGCCGCCGAGGACGGTTTCATTACCGCCACCGACCTGGCCGATTATCTCGTAAGGAAGAACATGCCCTTCCGCGCGGCGCATGAGGTCGTGGGCAGGGCGGTGCTTCGCGCGGGGCAGCTCGAGTGCGGTCTGGGCGATATGCCCCTGGCCGAATACCGACGCATTTCAGCGCTGATCGATGAGGACGTGTATGAGGCCATATCTATTGACGCCTCGGTCGGCAGAAGAACATCGCGCGGCGGCACGGCTCCGCGCAATCTCGACAAGCGGCTGAATGAGCTCAAGAAGAAGATGAAATGAACACCCGGACCCGGTGGTGCATCGCGGCTTGTGCCTTCCTGATGATCGCGTCCTTCGCCGCCTGCGGGAGAAAAACGGCCCCGGTGGTTCCGGACAGCCCGCGTCCCGAGCAGGTTCACGGGATCACCGCCGTCACGAGAGGCGCTGAGGCCTTTTTATCGTGGCCCCTGCCGACGAAGAACGTCGAAGGCAAAAACCTGAGCGCCTCGAACATCCGGGCAATGCGCATCTACCGCGCCGAATTCGGCCCCGACCGCCGGAAAGGCCGGTACAAATTATATGCAGAGATCGACATTCAGAATCCCGCGCCTGCAACAGTCCGGAACGACGTCGTCATCTGGAGCGACGACAACCTGAAGTACGGATATGCCTACGGGTACCGGATCAGGGCGGTAAGCGAACGCGGCGGAGTCAGCCAGCCCTCCGAGGAGGTCCGGGTAACGCCTTCCATGCCCCTGGCCATTCCGCAAGGGATCAGGGCGGTGGAGGGAGACAACTCTGTGCGCGTCACCTGGGAACCGGTGACCGGACGGCTCGACGGGACCCGTGTTTCAGGCTTTATCGGCTACAACATCTACCGTGGAAACGAAGCGGGCCGTCATGACGAGGCGCCTCTGAACCCTGAGCCGCTCACTGCGACGACCTACATCGACAAATCGACACTGAACGGCCGCGCCTACTATTACCTCGTTCGTTCCGTGGACCGGCCGACACGGCCCTGGCAGGAGAGCCCCGACTCGCTGCAATCGTCCGCGACCCCACGTGATATGACGCCGCCGGACAGACCGACGAAGCTGACCGCGGTGCCCGGCGTGGACCGGGTGTTCCTGACCTGGAACGAAAACGGGGAGCGGGACCTCGCCGGCTATTATGTATACCGCTCGACGCGGAGCGGCAGGGATTACGAGCGGCTGACGGACAAACCGCTGAACCGCACGACCTATTCGGATATGACCGTCAAGGTGGGAACCACCTATTTCTACGCCGTGAGCGCGGTGGACACATCGGGCAACGAAAGCACAAAATCAGAAGAACGCAAAGCGTTCGTGGAGAAGTTCAGATAGGATGACCAGGCGAGAGCCGGCAGGCTGCGCGGGAAGCTGCTTCTGCCGGTTGCGATCTTGTCATCCCGTGATCTGAATTTTACGGGATACCTTATGCATGATTTCCAGTACAAGAATGGCGAGCTCTACTGCGAGAGCGTGGCCGTCAAGGCTGTCGCCCAGCGAGTCGGCACCCCCTTCTATCTCTACAGCAGCAACACACTCGCCAACCATGTCCGGGCCTTTGACAAAGCCTTTGATAAAGTGCCCCGCCTGATCTGCTTCGCGCTCAAGTCAAACTCGAACGGCGCCGTGCTCCGCCTGCTGGGGAGGGAGGGCGCCGGAGCGGACATCGTGTCCGGCGGAGAACTGTTCCGGGCGCTCCGCGCCGGTATCGACCCCGGAAAAATCGTCTACGCCGGCGTCGGCAAACGGCGTGAAGAGATTGAATATGCGCTCAAAGTGGGCATCCTCATGTTCAACTGCGAGTCCGGTGACGAGCTCGAGGCCCTGAACCGGGCAGCCGGCGAAATGCGCACGACGGCAAGGATTGCCCTGCGCGTGAACCCCAACATTGATCCCAAGACCCATGCCTACATATCCACGGGCCTCAAGGAGAACAAGTTCGGCATCCCCATCGAACAGGCCCTTGAATACTATCGGACTGCGAATTCGCTGCCGAATATCGAGGTCATCGGCGTTCATCACCACATCGGATCACAGATCACCGAAGTCCAACCCTTTGTCGACGCCCTTGAAAAAGTGTCCCAGTTCGTCAAGGAGCTCCGGTCAGCGGGAATAGACATTCGGTATATTGACATCGGCGGCGGGCTGGGCATCACCTACAAGGACGAAACGCCCCCACACCCCCGGGAACTGGCCGCGGCTGTCCGGCCGCTCCTGGCGCAGTGCGGCTGCACGCTGGTGCTCGAACCGGGCAGGGCGATCGTCGGGAACGCGGGGATCCTCGTCACCCGCGCGGTGTACCGAAAGGACAGCGGCGAAAAAAAGTTCCTCATCGTCGATGCGGGCATGAACGACCTGATACGCCCCAGCCTGTACGATGCATACCACGACATCAAACCGGTAATCGAGCCGACATCTGCGGAAACGGAGACCCTCGACATCGTGGGGCCGATCTGCGAATCAGGAGATTTTCTCGCCAAGGACCGTGCCATTCCCCCGGTCCGGCAGGGAGAGCTCCTGGCCGTGATGAGCGCCGGCGCATACGGCTTTTCCATGTCTTCGAATTACAATTCCCGACCCCGGCCGGCGGAAGTGATGGTGCGGGGGAGCGAGTACTACATCGTCCGGGAGCGGGAGACCTACAACGACCTCATCAAAGGTGAAAAGATCCCGCGGTGGATGGAAGGATAATCGCAGAGGGCAGAGAGCGGAGGGCAAAGAGCGGAGCAAAAGGAAATGCTGAATTTGTATGAGGGCTGGAATGATGTACCCCATGCGCCATGCCCTATGCTCTGCGCCGCACTGTTATGAAAAAAATCCCTTTTTATAAAATGCAGGGCAGCGGCAATGATTTCATCCTCATTGACGACCGGAGGGGCATCCTCAAGGGCAGAAACCTGAAGGACCTTGCCGTGACCGTGTGCCATCGGCGTTACTCCGTGGGCGCCGACGGCCTGATCGTAATCGTGCCTTCGCGCAAGGCTGACTTCAAGTGGCGCTTCTTCAACGCCGACGGGAGCGAGGCCGAAATGTGCGGCAACGGCTCGCGCTGCGCGGCCCGTTACGCCACTCTCAAGAAAATTGCGAAAAAAGACCTCCGGTTCGAGACCCTGGCCGGGGTCATCCATTCGGTCGTGAAGAAGGACCGGGTGAACGTACAGCTCACCGATGCGACCGGGCTGCGCATGAACATTGCCGTTCCGCTCGACAGCGGCCTGCGCATGGGTCATTACATCAACACCGGGGTGCCCCATCTGGTGTATCTGTCCAAGGACCTGGACGGCGAGGACGTCGAACGGATCGGACGGACGTCGCGGTACCACGGCCTTTTCAAACCTGCGGGGACGAACGTAAATTTCATCCAGATCCAGAACAAGCACCGGATCCGCATCAGGACCTACGAGCGGGGCGTGGAAGGCGAGACCCTGGCCTGCGGTACGGGGTCCGTAGCGGCTGCGCTGGTTGCAGGAGCGCTCGGCGCTGTCGTGCCCCCGGTTGAGGTCCTCACCTGGAGCGGCGAAAAACTCATCGTCACCTTCGAACGGTCCGGGGACGGCTTCGGCTCGATCCATCTCGAGGGCGGGGCGCAGGTGATCTGCGAAGGGTTGTTGTACGTATAGTTTCTCGTTTCTGGTTTACAGTTTATAGTTGCAGAGCGCGGCTGAAGCCGGGGTGGAAGGATCGTATGACGGCAAGGCCAAGGCTGATGGAAGTTTGACGGTAGAACTCGAAACCAGAGACCACAAACCGGAAACAGTTTTTCCTTACAGGAGGCTGCAATGTTCAAAGGTTCAATGGTAGCGATCGTTACGCCGTTCAAGAACGGCGCGGTGGACGAGAAGGCGCTGGGCGATCTGATCGAATTTCACATCAAGAACGGCACGGACGTGATCGTGCCCTGCGGCACGACCGGCGAATCGGCTACGCTTTCGCACGAGGAGCACCACCGCGTTATCGAGTTCACCGTCAAGACCGTGAACAAACGCGTGCCCGTCGTCGCGGGCGCCGGTTCGAACTCGACCTCCGAAACGCTGGAGCTCACGCAGTACGCGAAAAAAGCGGGCGCCGACGGGGTCCTGCTCATCACACCCTATTACAACAAGCCCACGCAGGAGGGGCTCTACCGGCATTTCGCGACGATCGCGGACTCCACGGACGTCCCGATTATCCTCTACAATGTGCCGGGCCGGACGAGCGTGAACATGCTTCCTCCGACAGTGGCGCGCCTCCGCGAAAAGAAGAACATCGTCGGCATCAAGGAAGCGACGGGCGACCTGAAGCAGATCAGCGAGGTCATCAGGCTGTGCGGCAGGAATTTTGACGTCATTTCCGGCGACGATTTCACCACCCTTCCGATGCTGGCGATCGGCGGCGTAGGGGCGATCTCGGTCACCGCCAACATCATCCCGGGCGATGCTGCCGCCATGTTCGACGCCTTCTTCGCAGGAAAAAGGGAAGAAGCGGTCAGGCTGCACTTCAAGATGGAGCCGCTCCACAGCCTCATGTTCGTAGAGACCAACCCCATCCCGGTGAAGACCGCCCTTGCGCTCATGGGAAGGATCAACGAGGAGTTCCGTCTGCCGCTCTGCCCCATGGCAGATGCGAACAAGGACAAGCTGAAAAAAGCGCTGAAGGACTACGGGCTGGTCTAATCGCTCACCGCACGGAACGGCGGTGAAGAGGCTTGCAGCCTGCAAGCCGGCCGGCGTGCACGCTGAAGGAGGTTCTTCATGATCAAAGCTGTCGTAACAGGCGCGGCCGGCCGGATGGGTTCGCGCATCATCAATATCCTTTCGACCACCGAGGGATTCAGCCTCGGCGGCGCGCTGGAAAAGAAGGGGCACGCGGCGATCGGCCAGGACGCGGGCCAGGCGGCCGGTATCGGCGCCACCGGCGTCAAGATCGTCGATGATCCCGGCGCGGCACTCGCCGCCGGCGACGTGCTGATCGACTTCACCTTTCCGGAAACCAGTATGGCGCATATCAAGGCCTGCGCCGGTCTCGGCAAGCCGATGGTCATCGGGTCCACGGGATTTTCGAAGGAACAGCTGGCCGAGGTCGCGACCCTCGTCACGAAAGCCCCCTGCGTGCTGTCGCCGAACATGAGCGTGGGTGTGAACGTCTGCTTCAAGGTGCTGGCGGACCTCGCGAAGCTCCTCGGGCCCGAGTTCGACGCCGAGATCGTGGAGTGGCACCACCGGCTGAAGAAGGACGCACCGTCCGGCACCGCCGTGCGCATGGGAGAGGTTGTTGCAAAGGCGCTCGGCCGGGACTACCAGAAGGCCGCCAAGTATCATCGCGAAGGCATGACCGGGGCCAGGACGGATGAGGAAATCGGCATGCAGACGGTCCGGGGCGGCGACATCGTGGGGGAACATACGGTATACTTCATAGGCATGGGCGAGCGGATCGAGCTCACCCACCGCGCTCACACCCGCGATATGTTCGTGCGCGGCGCTATTCGGGCCGCAAAATGGGTCATGGACAAAAAGCCGGGCCTCTACGATATGCAGGACGTCCTGGGCTTGCGCTAGCGCCGGCAATGTATGACCCTTTGACCGCATCCATCGTCAACCGCAGATGTTCCGTTGTTACTGCGCATCGAGTATCATGAAAACTACAGAAAAACGTATTGTGAAGGAGACCGTCGTGAAAACAATCTATCTGCTGCTTTTGGGATGCCTCGTCGTTGTTCTGCCGTTCACCTCGCACGCGTTCCCGCCCAAGAAAGGCGACAAGGACTGCATCGAGTGCCACAAGCTGGAAAAGAAGGACGCCGAAACAATCGTGAAAAAAGCCGTTGCAAACGGGACGGTCACCGATGTCAAAATGTCGCCGATCAAGGGTGTCTGGCAGATCGACGTGGAAACAGCGGACGGAAAACGGGGTGCGCTGTATATCGACTTTTCCAAAAAATTCCTTATTGCCCAGCTCATCCCTGTCGAGGCCCTCGACAGGCAGCAGCCGCCCAAGAAAGTGGACTTCTCGAAAATCCCCCGCGAACACGCGGTCTACCTGGGTTCCAAGACTGCCCCGAATGTCGTCGTCGTTTTCAGCGACCCCGATTGTCCCTATTGCCGGGAGCTGCATAAGATCATGAAGCAGGTCATCGAGAAACGGAAAGACATTGCTTTTGCGATCATTCTGAACCCGCTGCCGATGCACAAGGATGCCTTCAAGAAGGCACAGTCCGTACAGTGCTCGTCGTCTCTGGAAATGCTCGATGACGCCTTCTCCGGCAAGGTGGTGCCCGAACCGACCTGCCCGCCGGACCAGATCGAAAAGAACAAGGCACTGGCCCAATCCCTGAATTTGAACGGCACGCCCGCAATGGTGCGCAACGACGGCGAGGTCCATTCAGGCTCCATGCCCGAGGACAAGCTGATCGAATGGATCGATAAGAAATAATAGCCGCAGGGGCGACCAATGAAACTCGTGCGCTTCCAGGCCGGAGAAAGAACGGGCTACGGAGTGCTCCGGGGCGGGGAGGTCTCCGAGCTGCCGGGAACGTTTGACGCTGCAGGCGGATCTCCCGCACGCATCCATCCCCTCTCCGAGGTCAGACTGCTCGCACCCTGCATGCCGTCAAAAGTGATCGCCGTGGGTCTCAACTACCGCGACCACGCAGAGGAGCTGGGGCTCCCGGTACCGGACGAACCCGTCATTTTTTTGAAGCCGCCCACGACCGTGATCGGGCCCGCCGATGCGATCGAATGTCCGCCGATGAGTACGCAGGTCGACTATGAGGCGGAGCTCGGCGTCGTCGTCAGGGACCGCACCCGAAGAATCCGGCCCGATGAAGCAAAGGACCATATCCTCGGCTATACCTGTGCGAACGATGTCACGGCCCGCGATCTCCAGAATAAGGACATGCAGTGGACCCGCGCCAAGTCCTTCGACACGTTCTGTCCCGTGGGGCCCTGGATCGAGACCGACCTCGACCCTGCCGACGTCCTCATAGAATCGTATCTGAACGGAGAACGGCGGCAATCGTCCCGAACATCCCGGTTCATCTTCGGGATCGACCAGATCGTCAGTTTCATCTCCCATGTCATGACGCTGGAGCCCGGGGATCTCATCATCACGGGAACCCCTTCGGGAATCGGAACACTGAAGCCCGGAGACCGCATCGAAGTGAGGATCGAGGGGATCGGGAGCCTGATCAATCCCGTCGTCCGATGAGTCAGGCGTCAATCCTGGCCGACTGCAGTGAGATGGCCCGCCGCTTTCGCATGATCGGTCCGGGTGATGCAAAAAAGGATATAAGACCGGTGTATTTTTTCGACCCCGTTCCGGGGCCGACGACTATTCGGAAGGCGCTATTATGCAGGATCTGCCGGAAAAAAAACTATCGATCATTGCTCCCTGCTACAACGAGGAAGCAGTGCTGGAGGAATTTTACACCCGCATGACCGGTGTTCTTCGCAGCGAAGGGATCGACAACTATGAAATGGTCATGATCGACGACGGGAGCAGGGACCGAACACCCCAGATCCTGAAGATGCTGGCTGCGCAGAATGCATCGGTAAAGATGGTCCGTTTTTCCCGCAATTTCGGCCATCAAGCCGCAGTTTCCGCGGGCATCCAGCATGCATCCGGCGACCGTGCGGTCATTATTGATGCCGATCTGCAGGACCCTCCCGAACTCATTCCCGACATGCTGCGAACCGCCGAGTCGCTCGGGGCAAATGTCGTGTATGCGGTGCGCAGAGAACGCAAAGGCGAGGGGCTGTTTAAAATATTTTCTGCACGCTTTTTTTACCGAACGATCAACAGTCTTTCCGACACCCCCTTGCCCCTCGACACCGGCGATTTCCGGCTGATCGACAAGAAAGTTATCACCGAATTCAAAAAACTGAGGGAGCGGAATAAATACGTGCGCGGGTTGATCAGCTGGATCGGATTCAAGCAGGTCCCGATACTGTATGACCGTGACCCCCGCTATGCCGGAGAAACCAAGTATTCACTCTCCAAAATGATGAATTTCGCCGCGCAGGGCCTGCTCTACTTCACGAAAAAGCCGCTGCGGCTTGCAACCATGACCGGTTTTCTCAGCATACTGGTCGGCCTGCTGTTGACCGTGTATGTCGTTGTATCGAAATATTTCCGGGAAATCCAGGCCGCCCCCGGATGGGCCTCCACTCTCATCAGTATCATTTTCTTCGGGGGGGTTCAGCTGCTGACCATCGGGGTCATGGGAGAATATATCGGCAGCATTTTCGACGAAGTGAAGAACAGGCCGGAGTACATCATCGATGAGACGATCAATCTTTAGGAAACGAATGCTCATAGCGGCCGTGGTGACGCTGCGCGATCACAAAAAAGGATTTTTCCTTTCTTTTTTCCTGTTTACCTCCGCTTCGCTTTTGTTGCACCATTATTCTTTCATGACCAATGCCTTCGATCTCGGTATTGAAGCAGGCGTCGCCAGGAGCATTGTTCTGAAGCACTCTTTCTTCGACACCGTCATGAACATGAACCTTCTTGGCGACCACTTCGAGCCCGCGCTGCTGCTGCCGGGCCTGCTGTTCACCATTTGGGACAGCGCGGCAGTAACGATCCTGTTCCAAAATGTCTGCGTTTTTCTTTCCCTCTATCTTGCCTATCGGCTGGCGAAGCATATAGTCAGAAGCGAGCTGAAAGCCCTGATCATCGCCGCATTCTTTGCCTTGAGCTACCATCTCCAGGATGCAAACAGATTTCCTTTCCATATTGAAATGGCGGCCATGCCGCTTTTTCTGATGCTTCTGTGGATTCTCGAGCACGAACGCTCCGCCACGCATATCATGTCTGTCTGCGTCATTTCGCTGCTGATGTGCACGATCAAGGAGGACGTCCCCCTGACACTGGGGGTGCTCGGCCTCTGGGCCATGCTTTTCAAAAGGGATAAATGGCCGGAGGGCATGATCATGGCCGTCATCGGCCTGGCCGGTTTTTTTATCATCGCGAAATACGCCATGCCTTATTTCGCCGGCGGCCACTACACCCACCTGAGCCGGTATGCCCATCTCGGTTCCTCGCCTGAAGAGATCATAAAAACGATGGTCCTGAGGCCGGACAGAGTTTTGGCAAGCATGGCAACGCCTCCTGAAAAAATCTACTATCTTTTCAAGCTGCTGCTCCAGTTTGCGCTCTTGCCTATTCTGTCCCCGGTCAGCCTGCTCGCCGGCTTTTCGCCGCTCTTTTACAACATGATCACGACGTACAAATATCAATATATGTTCGCATGCCAATATTCCATCACCGTATTGCCGTTCCTCGTGTACGCCGCAAGCCATGGAATGAACAACCTAAAAGGCATGCGGTCCAGGCTTCCGGAGCGACGACGTCTGCACGAAATGTTCGGCACCCTCGGTTTTACCCTGAGCGCGCTGGTCATCGCAGGGGGCATGTTTTTTCATGCCGGCAAGTACCTGACGCCGCTCAAGGGCCGAAACGCAAAAAACATCCCTTTGTACTACTCCTTGTCACGCGACATCAAGACAAAGATCCCGGTGGGAAGCCGGGTCATAGCCGCCAGCGAATTACAGCCGCATTTCATCGAATATGACTATGCGGGCATGTTTTCCCCGGGCCGGGATTACCTTCAGGTGCCGGGAACTTCTTTTTTTGTATTATTCGCGAACAGGGTCCCCTGGCCGTGGACCAAGGAGGACTATGAACTCGCCCTGGCATCGCTCAGAAAAAACACAACAACGTTCCATGAGGACCGGGAGTTCCTGGTCCTGGTCCACAACACCATACCAACATCTGAAGCAGGGAGGTAACAGCACGTGTCGCCAGAGCAGAACGAAACCTACATCCAATCCCTCTTCGCCGAACGCCTCGGCGGAAGCAGGTTCGGCAAGGAGCAGAAGATATACAAATTTGAGAAGATCAAGCGCGCCAAGCGCGCGGCGCTCGCGGCGAATCCGGGGATTGAGCTTATCGACTTCGGCGTGGGCGAGCCCGACGAGATGGCGTTCCCCGGAGTAGTGGAGTCCCTGCGCAAAGAGGCGGCGCGGCCCGAGAACCGCGGCTATGCGGACAACGGCATCGATGAATTCAAGGACGCGGCGGCCCGGTACCTGCAGCGGGTGTTCGGCGTCGGCGGCATCGACCCGCGCTCCGAGGTGCTGCACGGCATCGGCAGCAAGCCCGCCCTGGCAATGATGCCCGCGGCGTTCATCAACCCCGGCGATGTCACGCTCATGACCGTTCCCGGCTACCCGATCATGGGCACCCACACCCGCTGGTACGGGGGGGACGTGGTAACCCTTCCCCTCCGCGAGGAAAAAGGGTTCCTCCCCGACCTTGACGCCATCCCCGCGGAAGTCAGGAAGCGGGCGAAACTGTTGTACATCAACTACCCGAACAATCCGACCGGCGCCGGCGCGACGCGCGTTTTTTTCGAGAAAGCGGTAAAATTCGCCAGGGACAACGCCGTCATCGTCGTGCATGATGCGGCTTATGCGTCCCTCATGTACGGCTCGAAACCGCTGTCGTTCCTCTCGGTGCCGGGCGCGAAAGACGTGGGCGTGGAGATCCATTCATTGTCCAAGGCCTTCAACATGACCGGTTGGCGGCTCGCGTTCGTAGCCGGCAACGAACGGGTCGTCGCAGGGTATGGGAACGTGAAGGACAACTACGACTCGGGCCAGTTCAAGGCCATTCAGAAAGCGGGCGCATATGCCCTGGACCACCCCGAGATCACCGACGAGATCACCGCCAAGTACGAGCGCAGGCTCAGGGCCATGTCCGCCGTACTTGCTGAAATGGGGTTCAACGCGAAGATGCCGGCGGGTACGTTCTATCTCTATGTCGGGATGCCGAAGGGCGTCAAGGACGGCAGGCGCTTTGCGAACGCCGAGGAATTCTCGGAATTCCTTATCACCGAGAAGCTCATCAGTACGGTGCCCTGGGACGACGCGGGGTCCTACATCCGGTTCTCGGCGACCTTCGAGTCCAAAGGCAAAACCGACGAGCAGCGCGTACTGGAAGAGTTCAAAAAACGGATGGGCGGGCTCAGGTTCGAATTCTAAGGAGCACCCGGGAACGGCCGGGGAGCGTGCTCCGGAATCCGCGTGCAATTTACCTGCGGATCGTGTATCGTGATTTCCCTATAGTGATATTATGTCGATAACCGCATACATCGGGCTGGGCTCGAACATCGGAGATAAAGAAGCGGCCTGCCGCAAAGCAGTCGACCTGCTGGGCAAGATCGGAAGCGTGAAAAAAGTCTCTTCCTTCTACTGTACCGAGCCGATCGGATACCCTGACCAGGATGATTTCCTCAATGCCGTTGTGGAGCTGGAGACCGCGTTGAGCCCTCTCGCGCTTTTGGCTGCCTGCCACGTCATCGAAGACGAGTTGGGCCGCAGCAGGCTCCTCCGGTGGGGCCCCCGCACGATCGATCTCGACATCCTGCTGTACGGCAATCAGGTGGTGGATACGGCGGAGCTGACGATCCCCCACGCGCTCATGGCGATGCGGCGGTTCGTCCTCGTTCCGCTCAGCGAGATCGCCCCCCAGGCCGTTCACCCGGGCCTCGGGAAGACCGTTTCCCATCTCCTGCACGAATTGCGCGATGAATACCGCGTGGTCAAGTGCGGACCATAAGGGCAGAGCCTGATGACCAGACGGACCGGCGTCAATCCCGCCAAATACATCGTGACCGAAGGCCCCATCGGCGTGGGGAAGACGAGCCTGACGACGCTGCTCGCCGAGGAACTGGGCGCCCGGCTCATTCTCGAGCGCGCCGAGGACAATCCGTTCCTTACTGATTTTTATCGGGATCCTGCGCGGTACCGCTTCCAGACCCAGATGTTCTTTCTCCTCAACCGGTTCAGCCAGCAGCAGGAGACGACCCAGCCCGACCTGTTTACGCGGGTTACGATCAGCGACTACCTCTTCGATAAGGACCGCATCTTTGCCTACCTGAACCTCGACGAACACGAGCTTGCGCTCTACGAGCAGTTCTACCGGATCCTGGAGCCCAAGCTCGTCAAGCCCGACCTCGTGATCTTTCTCCAGGCCGACACCGATACGCTGCTGCGCCGCATCAAACAGCGCGGGAGGCCCTTCGAAAAGGAGATCAACCACGAGTACATCGCAGCGGTCAACGAGGCCTACAATCAATTTTTCTTCCGCTACAACGACACCCCGCTCCTCGTCATCAACACCTCCGATATCGACTTCGTGCACCGCCGCGAAGATCTTGACGACCTGCTCAGGCAGATCGTGAGTATGAAACAGGGGACGCAATACTACGTCCCCGTCTCGAGAAAATAACGGGAGGCTCCGTCAGTCCGGCCGCCTCACGGCAGCTGACAGGCCCCGGCAACGCGACGGGACGCCCGGGACGGGGCCTGCGGCATTCTCGATTCGACAAACACCAGCGCCGCCGAATTTATGAAGTACCTCACGCCCGTCGGCGGCCTGCCGTCCTCGAACACATAGCCGAGATGGGCATTGCATTGGCCGCAGGACACTTCACTCCTCACCATAAAGTGGAAGATCTCCTTCTCCGTCTTCACGCTGTTTCCCCCCAGGGGCGCCCAGAAGGCCGGCCATTTCGATTTGGCCGCGTATTTCGCGTCCGATCCGAACAGGCCGTTCCCGCAGCATACGCAGTGGTACGTCCCGATACCCCGGAAATCGTGATACTTTCCTGAGTATGCGGGCTCGGTCCCCTTGAGTTTGGTGATCCTGTATTCTTCCGGCGTGAGCTGCCGGAACCACCTCGTACCTTCCTTTAAAGTCTTTTCGACCATGATTCGTTCTCCTTTCCCCGTGTAATGAACAACACTCCCCCGAGGCTGCGGGGCATACAGCTTGACACTAGGAGCTCCAGACAGGAAAGAACAGTTCAAGCGGCTTCACGAACATACCATCTGTCCCCTTTTGTTCGTGACTCGAGCATCGTGCTGTATTTGGTTCTCCTGCATGAAGTCGGATTTTTTTCGTAGGGCAGCTGAGAGCGCAAAGGAAGCCTTTTAATCCTTACGGCCTTTTTTTTCCTGCGTCTCGGCGGTTGATTTTGACTTTTCCGAATGTTAATTTGTTTCCGCATCGCCAAGTCAGGAAAAAGGGCAGCCGGGGGGCGAACGATCCGGCCGTCTTTTTAGAAAATTTTACCTGCGGCCCGTCAGCCGGAATTGCTCAAGCCGGAGTATCACTTCGTACCCGGGCTGCCCGTTATTTGCAGGAATGAGGCTTTAGCGCGCCGCGATTGGTTAAAAAGCATTAACCAGCTCTTGCTCGCGCATGCGTTCCCGTTTCCTGTCCTCCATGATCGCGACAATTCCCTTCCGGATGAGGCAGATGCGACAGTCATCGGAGAGGATAAAATTGAAGGTCTTAAACGTGCAACAGTCGCACAGGGAAAGCAGGGTGTCCAGCTTTCTGAGAGCAATCCACTGCTCCACCTCCTTGCACATTGTGTCCCTGTTGGGAAGAAATCCGAGGGCCATGGGATGTCTCCTTTCGCAATATTTACTCTATTCATTGCAAAACCGCGCTCATCGCTGATGACGAAGAGCGTGGACTGAAATAACTCCTGCTCATAACCGCTTTTATACAACTTTTGCACTAGAGCGCGTTTTCTGCTGTACAATGGTCAACTTCTTTCTATAGCTAAGAGCAAGCGCTATGCCAGAATCCCTCTATTCCCCTAACCTGCTGATTGCCCGAAATATTTCCTGCTCATCCATTCAGGAACGCACCGCGATAGATTGCCCGTTCTGTCTGTTTTTCCCTACAGGGCAGCAGCATTGATCAGAGCAATATCATGCATTAACTGGGGAAATATGAGATTTGCCCTGTGCAGGGAAGACCATACACCCTGCGCCAAACAACAGGTATGGTCTTGCCCTTTCCCGAAAAATCCTCTATCCTTTTTCTTGAAGCATTTACCTGCCAGGGACAACAGCGAAGGCTTATCCTTTTCCTGCGCAGGATTTCACGACGAGTCTGGCTGTAAGGAAAGGAGTGCTTATGCCACGGTTTGACCGAAGGCAGGGACGGAGCACGATATCGACGATCTGTTATATTTTCCTCTTCACGGGAATCGCAGTTGCCCTCTATTTCTGGTTTGCAGCGGAAGGCGTTCCGAGGCGCGTGGTGCTGGAGGCGGACTTCGGCCAGGGGGTCATCGAATATGTTCCCGATGATGCTGCTGCGCGTTATCTGCTTTCGAATAAACTGAACCTCCGCGAGCTGGTCGAAGCGCTGCAGCAGGCGTCCGTCGACGACCGGGTGAAGGGCCTCGTTGCCAGGATCGGACAGACATCGATCCGGCTGGCCCAGGTGCAGGAGCTGCGCGACGCAGTCATTGCCTTTCGCGCGGGAGGCAAACCCGCGATCGCCTATGCGGATACCTTTGGCGAGGGCGGACCCGGCAACTCGTCCTACTATCTCGCCACGGCCTTCGACGCTGTCTATCTGCAGCCGTCGGGAGATGTGGGGCTCACGGGCCTCATCGCGGAGCAGCCCTTTGTCCGCGGCACACTGGACAAACTGGGCATCGTCCCCCGCCTGGACGGCCGGAAGGAATACAAGAGCTTTCGCTACGTGCTGACGGAGCGGAAATTCCTGCCGCCCCACCGTGAAGCGGTCACCCAGGTGATGGGGTCCCAGTTCAACCAGATCGTCAGAGCCGTGGCGGAGAGGCGAAAACTTACGGAAGGCGAGATCCGTTCGCTCATCGACCAAGGCCCTTTCCTCGGCCGGGACGCCGTTGACGCGCAACTGGTGGACAGCCTTGCTTACCGCGACGAAGTCTATTCAACGATGAGGGACAAGGCCGGGCAGGGGGTCGAATTCCTCTCTCTTGCCGCTTACCGCAAGCGCGCAGGAGGCCCCAACGAGAAAGGCACGACCGTGGCCCTGATCTACGGCGCAGGAGGAATAGAACGGGGTAAGAACGGGTACCGTCCCGCGACCGGCGAGATCATCATGGGATCAGACACGGTTGCCGAGGCCTTTCGCAAGGCTGCTGAAGATAAGGAAGTACGGGCCATTCTGTTCCGGATCGACAGCCCGGGCGGTTCCTATATAGCCTCGGACACGATCTGGCGCGAAACAGTAAACGCACGAAAAGCGGGCAAACCGGTTATCGTTTCCATGGGCGCTACGGCGGGATCGGGCGGATATTTCGTGGCAATGGCCGCGGACAAGATCGTGGCGCAGCCCGCCACCATCACCGGCTCGATCGGCGTGTTCGGGGGGAAGATGGTCACGACGGGGTTCTGGAACAAGGTTGGTGTGACGTGGGACGAGGTGCATACGAGCAGAAATGCAGACGCCTGGACGCCGATCAAGGACTTCTCGCCCGAGCAGCGGGCGCGGATGGAGAAATGGCTCGACCGCATTTATGCCGACTTTACTTCAAAGGTCGCCCAGGGAAGAAACCTCCCCCTGGAAACGGTCGAGAAGATCGCAAAAGGCAGGATCTGGACCGGCGAGGACGCGAAGCGTCTGGGGCTCGTGGACGAGCTGGGCGGCTTCCCCGCAGCTCTCCGGATCGTGCGGCAATCCCTAAAACTTTCCGACAGGGCGCCGCTCAAGCTGAAAGTATACCCGGAAAAAAGGACGCTTTATTCGTTCTTTTCCGACCTGAAGCAGATCGCTGCCGACGAGGAGCCGTCAGCAGGATTCGTGCACGCTGTCGAGCGGCTGCAGCCTCTGGTCAAAACAATGGACGCTCTGGGAGCGGCTTCTTCCGTTGAAGTGCTCAGGATGCAGGATGTCGAGTGATCAAGAAGAATTGATCACTGCAACCTTGTGCTCACCGGGCAATGCACATTCCGGCGCTTTCGGACTGCACAGCTTTGCTACAATTAAGTAAGCAAGATTGACACATTTTTATAGCAGCATGACTCCCGACAAGCGGGAGTGACAACTTTTATAACATGCTGATAAGACGCTTTTCTACGAAACCATAAATTCGTTATCGAAACCATTTCTCGGTATGGAGCCTGCATCCATGACGACACCATCGCCCTATGAGGTCATCATCGTCGGAGGCGGGCCCGCGGGGCTCGTTGCCGGGTTGTACAGCAAGAGGGCCGGACTGAACGCCGTCCTCTTTGAGAAGGGTTTGCTCGGCGGGCAGATCGCCATTTCCAAGGAAGTGGAAAACTATCCGGGCGTGGAAGGGATTACGGGATTCGATCTGGCCGAGAACCTAGTGCGCCAGGTCCGGTCGTTCGGCCTGGAAGTGGTGCAGCAGGAAGTCGTTGAAATCCTGCCCGGCAAGGACCTCCATGCAGTCAGGCTTGCCAATGGTGAACTCTACGAAGCACCCGCCCTGTTCCTGGCAGGTGGAGGAAACGCGCGAAAACTCGGCGTAAACGGAGAAGCGGAGTATCTGGGCAAAGGCGTATCCTACTGCGCGACCTGCGACGGCTATTTTTTCAAGGGCCATGACGTCTTTGTTGTCGGCGGTGGAGACACTGCAGTCGAGGAAGCCTTGCATCTCTCCCGTCTGGCGCGCCGGGTCACCTTGATCCATCGCAGGAAAGCGCTCCGGGCAGGCAAGTTGCTACGTGACCGCCTTGCAGACCGCCCCGGAGTCGAGATCCTCTGGAACACCATCGTAACGGAGATCCGGGGAGACGGCAGCGGGGTGCGGTCAATTGCGATCGAGGATACGGTTACGGGTGCCCGCGGCGAGCTGCCTGCAGACGGCGTATTCATCTTCGTCGGTTATACACCCAACACTCTGTTCATTCCGCCCTCGATCCGCATGAACGAGTGGGGGTATATCGTTACCAATGAGAAGTGCGAAACGAGCGTGCCGGGCATCTTCGCAGTCGGCGACCTGCGTCAGAAGTTCGCCAACCAGATCGTGATCGCTGCGGCAGACGGCGCCATGGCCGCACTGGCAGCTTCCAGTTACATCGATTTGCAGAAGCTCCATGCAGCAGAACGTGCGTGATCCTGCCGCTGCACGGCCGCTCGTTTTCTCCACGGATTTAGACTGCGTCCGTGACTTAAGTACTCCGAAGAGCGGTTCCCCTTCCACGACGAAACCTCAGCCATTCGGCTTATTGCAAGGTGAAAAAAAGAGAGGTATGATTTATCCAGCAAGATAAGGAGATTATCATGAAAAAGTCACTGTCCATTTTGATGGCAGCCGGCTTGATCATGTATCCTTTCGCGGCCTTTTCAGAAGACTACGGGTCGCCCACATCGCAGCCGCAGCAGCAAGCCCCTCCTGTAGCCCAGACGTTGGTTCGCGAAGGTGATTTCGCGATCAGGCTGGCAGCACAACTGGATCTCGGAAATCCAGCAGACGAAGCAAGCGCAGAGGACGTACTGACCGTTGCCGGGGTGGTTCCCGACAATGGATGGATCTCCGATTATCCCGTGACGCCGCAAATCATGGGGCAGCTCCAGACCGCAATAGCCAGATCGGCGAGTGAAAAAAAGATCCCTCTGACCGCCGAGGAAGCGATCAAGGGATTGTACTATCTCGCCGTGCAGATGAACCTGCCCGTGCCCGCAAACGCCGTGTCTCCGTCGCAGGAGGCGGGGAGCTCTGCAGTACAACTGCCGACCGAGGCGCCCAACCCGACGATCGTGAACGAGTACTATTATGACGCAGGACCCCCGATCGTTACGTACTATCCGCCGCCCTCTGATTATCTGTACCTTTATGACTGGGTGCCTTACCCGGCGTGGTGGGCCGGCTTCTGGTTCCCGGGTTTCTACATCTGCCACAACTTCACGACAACCATCGTGGTGACCAACGGACCGTTCATACACGGACCGTTCGTGCCGAGAAGGGCGATCGTGAGCAACCATTTCATTGACCGGGTCAGCGGACGGGTGGCTGTCGTTACGCCTGTCACGAGAGCCGGCGACGGAAGGATACGGCCGGTAACCATGCTCAGGACGGAAGGTGGCTCGCTGTTCCGGACTGTTCATGACATGCGAAACGGTCCCGATGCTCGTGAAGGAGGCATGCGGACACGTGGTGAAACCGTCAGAGGTTTCCAGAGTGGGGGTTTTGCGTCAGCCGCTGCGCGAAACAGCGCATCATCCATCTATTCGCGGAGTGCCGCGCGGGATTCAGAGCTGCTGACTAGCCGGAACCAGGCAATGGGACCGAGAAGACAGATCGGAGAAACGCCCCGATTCACGCCCGGTAACACGCGGTCCTCCAGGGGCTTTCCACCAGCAGCACCGTGGCTCCGAACAGCATGAAGCGCGGCGCCGGAAGCACATTCACGCGACCGCAGTCGAACGGAGAGTACAACGGCACCGGCTACTCGAGATCTAATGGAACTGCAAGAACTTCACGGCAGTCCTTCTTCTCCGAAGGATTACCCTTGAGCCGTAGTGAAAGATCCATGACGCCTGATCGGTCCAGCAGATCATTCAGCCCGTTGTCAAGGGGTGATGACTGGTCTTATTCAGCGCCAAGCCCGCGGCAGAGGTCTTTTGACATGCCGGGCAGTGGACGCTCGACCGGGAGGTCTCTCGGCAATCGAGGCGGGTGGTCCCGACAGTCAAACAAATAAGACCGATCAGGACAAGGCAAACTGACTCTGCTGTTGACTTGAAAAAATAGGCTGGGTGGACGGTCATCATCCAACGGGGAAAGCGCAAATCACCGCACTTACCGCCGAAGGATGGACTGATCGCAGCCCGGCCTATTCTTTTATACACGTCGCTCAGATGCCCGCATCGCCGCTCCTGCTTGACTTAGTCTGCCGCCTCTGGTATGGTTTCCCCGACATCATCGAAGCCATCCACGCCCGTGAGGAGACCGCCATGCTGCCTGATTCGTCCCTGCAGAACAAGAACGACACCCTGAAAACCATCAGCAACCGCCACAGTGTGAGGAGCTTTCTCAAGGATGACGTGAGTGAAGAGGAGATCGCCGTTCTGCTCCATGCCGCCAATGCCGCGCCATCGGCCCATAATCAGCAGGCATGGCGGTTCATCATTCTCCGGGGCGAGAAGAAGCAGGAGCTGGCACAGCTGGTGAATGCGCAATCCGCAAATTTTCCCCGCCCCGCGGCTGCGCTGCTCCGGATGGGCGCCAAGAGCATCATCTCGGCGCCGGTCGTAATCGCCGTGGCAAACACCGGCGATCTTATCCGCCACGGGACCGAGCTCTTCAAGGTCGAGAAAGACACGGCCCACGACTTCTTCCGGACCATGGAGATCCAGAGCTCCGCTGCCGCGGTCGAGAACATCCTGCATCGCCGCAACGTCCCTCGGCCTCGGAACGGTCTGGCTCGGCGTGCTCTATCTGATCAAGGATGAAGTCCTTCGCTTCCTCGGCGAACCTGAGGGCGAATTCATGGCTGTGGTGCCCGTGGGCCGGCCATCGAGAGTCGGCAGCGGACCGAAGAAGCAGCCCGTGGAAATGAAAGTACGTTCGCTGGGATAAGAGCTCGCAGCAAATTTGACCGCTGAACCGCATTGTTCCTTAATTCCGGAACGATCAAGCCTCTCAGCTTTTTCAGTTCATCCTTCAATCTCCTCCACGGGAGGCTCACCCGGATGGTTGAACCCGCGCCACAAAACCCGGTTGATCTTAACCCAATCGCAATCCTCCGCCAGGCTTTTTAAGCGAAATCCGGCTGGCAGGCAGATGGCGGGAAACGGGTCGGGAATATCGTAACGGTACATTGGGCGTGACCCCTCGGCAAGCTTTTGGTAACCGCGCCTTCTCACCAGGGAGATCAACGCCTCATCGTTTTCATCAATCAGAACCTGCAAGGTCTTGCTGCCATCTTCCGCCCGCACAAACAGGTTCGCTTCGGCATAGTGGAGCATCTCATCCCTTAAGAACCGGTAGTCCGGATGAAATTGAAAGTATGCCTCTCCCAACGCCCATTCATAGGTCACAACGGCGACGATTTTCCCGGCATCTTCCCAGATGCCAATCTTTCCCAATGATGCTTTATCCAGAAAAGTGTGGCTGTGCATGTACTCCCAGGCCGGCTGAATCCAGTTCCCATCCTGGTTGCCCGGTTTGGCCTGATCACGACAAAGCCCATCTTCTCGACCTCGCGCAAGGCCTCCCGGATGGGCGACTTGCTGACGCTAAATAGTTTCTGGAGCTCGGCCTCGACGAGCTGTTCTCCCTCGTTGAGGCTTCCGCTCATGATCGCTTGCACGATCGTCTCAGAGATGGCCTGCGCCATACCGACGGTCCGGAACTCCAAATCTTTGAGTCTCTCGCTAAGCATGTTCCGCATCCTCCCCACTAAGTCGGAACGCGATTCAAGCTGGGCACGTCCATGGCCGAGGTTGCGTTCCGGGATCTCTGCCCCGAGGGGCGCATCATGAGACTTCCCAAAGAACGCCGAATGTCCCTCGCTGGAAATTCAACAGGAAAAATCCGCACCGGCCACTGGTGTATTATCCCTGACCTTTTAATTCTAAAGAGATATGGATCTGATTCACTCTCGCACCTGAGTCAAGTTTCGATAACTATCCAATAGCATATTTCTCTGGACATCTCAACTATAGTCGTTATAAGTTATAGTCGATAGTCGACCAGAATACAATCGATGTTCGACTATGAGTATTAATATGAAAAGGAACGCACCAGAAACCTCCGGGGGAAGCGATGCAGGATCGACAAAAAACCGAGAAATCAAAGCAGCTCTTTGAGGAAGGCCGGCACAAACTCGTTGGCGGCGTTGCCAGCGCGCTCCATAAAGCCGAATGGGAGGAATATCCCATCTTCATCGAGCGAGCCCGGGGGTCCCGTATCTACGATGTAGATGGGAATGAATACGTCGACTACATGGGTGGGTATGGCCCCATGATCCTGGGTTATTGCCCCACGGCCGTCGACCAGGCCGTCATCGAGCAGATTGGGCGAGGGACCCAGTTCGCAGCCCCCTTCGCGCAACTGAACCAGTTGTCGAACAAGCTCACCCAGATCATCCCCTGCGCAGAGCTCGTGAGTTACGCATGCACCGGCACCGAGGCCAACATGCTGAACTTCCGGTTGGCCAGGGCCTTCACGGGCAAGGATAAGATTCTCAAGTTCGAGGGGCACTATCATGGATGGTCCGACGAGGAATGGATCAGCCATAACCCTCTTTCGGTGAAGATGCTCGGGCCTCGAAACAACCCCTGGAAGGTCCTGAGTAGCCCAGGACAACGGCCGGCTGCCCTCGAGGATGTCCTCGTGCTCCCGTGGAACGATTTAGATCTCGTTCGACAGGTGGTGAAGCGGCACGGCCACGAGATCGCAGCCATTATTACCGAACCCGTGATGTTCAACGCGGAACCGGTCATGCCCAAACCGGGCTACCTCGAGGGGCTGCGGGCGATCACACAAGAAAGCGAAATCGTACTGATCTTCGATGAAGTGATAACCGGCTTCAGGCTGGCCCTGGGTGGTGCGCAGCAGTTCTACGGCGTGACGCCCGACCTGTGTACGTTCGCCAAGGCGGTCGCTGGCGGCTACCCCCTGGCAGGGGTGGCGGGGAAGCGCGAGATTCTGGAGTCGGGTGTTCAGCCGGCGGGCACTTTCAATGCGAATCCCATCGTGGTCGCCGCCGCCCTTGCCACGCTCGCAGAGCTGGAGAAGCCAGGCGTCTACGAGCATATGGCGCGCATTACGCGCCGCCTGGCTGAGGGGGTCACCGAGATTGGCTCGCGGAAAGGGATCGTTCTCTATTCGGCGAGCATCGCCTCGGTCTGGCAACTGGAGTTCGGCATCACCGGTCCCATGGTTGATTATCGCGACACACTCAAAGTCGACAAGGCGCGGTATCGGCAGTTCCGCACCCTGAGCTTGGAACGCGGGATCCGCTTCCACCCAAGCCGTGGACGTTTCTATATTTCTGCCGCTCACACTGATGAGGACGTAGACCGCACCCTGACGATCGCGGAGGAGGTGTTGTCGAAGATGCTACAAGCTTAGGTTCAGAGGGATCCGGAGTCAGGGGGCCAGAGCGGGCGCTCCGCGAGGCATTCCGAGAATGCCTCAAACAGAGCGGCGCTACGTACCGAGACGGGGGTGAGCCGCGGGACATCGGTGGCAGTCGGTGAATGCAGGTGGCCATTCTTTCAAAGGAGAACGTCATGAAGAGAAGGATGTTGTTGGGCGCGCTAGTCATCACGTTGTCCCTGTTGTGGGCTTTCCCGGTGCCCGGCGTGCTGGCGGCCGATCCCAAGTACACCGTGAAACTCGGATGCGTCGAGATCCCCACCTCCGCCCTCTGCCGAGGCATGGACGTGTTCAAGTCGTATACGGAGGGCGCTGCCGGCGGCGACATCAAAGTAGATCTGTATACGGGCGGGCAGCTCGGGGACCTGGCGGAGCTGTACGAGGGCGTCAAGTCGGGTCTCTATCAGATCACGCAGGGGGATGAGACAATCACCGGATTCTACGAGCCGATGGTCATCTTGAGCATTCCGTACCTGTTCTCCAGCGAATTGGTGGTTCAGAAGTTCTTCGAGAGCGACTACTTCCGGAAACTGAACGACGATTTTGCCAAGAAGACCGGCGTTCGGATCATCGGTGCCGGCGTCTCCGGATTCCGGTCGTTTACCAACAGCAAGCGACCCATCAAATCAATGGAGGACATGAAGGGCCTCAAAATACGGGTGCAGCCCGTGCCCGTCATGATGGAGTTGGTCAAGGCGCTGGGCGCCTCGCCGACCCCGATCGCGTGGAGCGAACTGTATAGCGCCCTTCAACAGGGCGTGGTGGACGGCCAGGAGAATCCCCCCGCGACCATCCTCGACGCGAAGTTCTACGAAGTCCAGAAACACTTCACAACGGACGAGCACGGTCTCGCCTGGAATCTGTATTACGCCAACGAGAAGTGGTGGAAGTCGCTTCCGGCCAACATCCGCCAGATCTTCTGGGTCGGCGCACGGTTGGGCGCGACAGTGGAGACCGGCGTGCGTCTGCACGAGAACCGGGTGGGGGCCGTGAAAGAGCTAGAAAAGAAGGGCGTCCAGGTGTATGCGGCGCCCATGTCCCTCAAGGAAAAGTTCCGGGCGGCTGCCCAACCCCCGGTTGTCGATTTCCTGAAGAAGAAGGTCGGGGCGGAGGTGGTGGATGGCGCACTCAAGACCGTGAAGGAGATCGAGGCGCAGATCGCCCGACAGGCGAACTGATTTCGGGATGAGGAGATTCGACTCGGGAAGCGGAGGCGCTCGCTGCCCCCGCTTCCCGACGTCTTCGCGACACAGCACGTACGTGGGGAGCTCTTGCTATGGGGCGGGTGCTGACAGAGATGGTTGCCCTGGTCGATAGGGGGCTCAGGCTCGTCATCTGGCTGCTCACGGCGGCCATGGTTGCCATTGTCGTCCTCCAGGTGTTCATGCGTTACGTACTCAACGCGGCCCTGAGCTGGCCCGAAGAACTCACGCGGTATTTCATGATTTGGTCGGGGCTGCTCGCGGCCGTGTACGCGCACAATGAGGGGCAGCATGTGGGGATCGGATTACTCTTGGACAGAATGGGACCCAGGCTCCGCCGGGTGACTCAGGCCGTCTCGCACGTGCTGATTGCCGCCCTGTGCACCCTGATCGCGTGGCAGGGGGCCAAGTCTCTTGAATCCTACAGCGAGATCAAATCCACGGCGCTACGGATTCCGATGAACATCATATACGCCGCGGTC
This sequence comes from Nitrospirota bacterium, assembly GCA_963749655.1. Taxonomy (GTDB): domain Bacteria; phylum Nitrospirota; class UBA9217; order UBA9217; family UBA9217; genus JAJYKN01. The sequence goes on along the minus strand of CAVVOB010000020.1, from coordinate 16,218 downwards.
CCGGTCAGTTTTCTGTTGCTCGCCCTCATTTCTGTCAAGTTGCTTATCAAGCCACAGGCGTCGACCGAGAAGTAGCCGGAGGGGGCCTCATGGTCTTTGCGATTATCGCCGCCCTCTTTTTCCTCACCACGGCGGTCGGGATCCCCATTGCCTTCAGTACCGGACTGGCCGCCGTTGGGGGAATCCTGGCCACCGGCGGGATTCAGTTGAACGTGTTAGTGATCCGGACGCTGAAGGCCCTCGATTCCTTTCCGCTCATGGCGGTGCCGTTCTTTGTGCTCGCGGGCGAAGTCATGGCGCGCGGGCAGGTCACCGAGCGACTCGTCCGGTTCTCGGAAATCCTCGTCGGAAGGATTTCGGGCGGTTTGGCCCAAGCCGCCATCGTTGCCTGCACGATCTTTGCGGGCATTACCGGGTCGTCCACGGCAGACGCGACCGCCATTGGATCGGTCATGCTCCCCGCCATGAAAGCCAAGAAGTATCCCCACGACTTCAGTTGTGCAGTGATCGCCTCCGCCGCCGTGCTGGGTCCCATCATCCCCCCGAGTATCACGTTTGTCATCTACTCTATGGCCACCGGCGTCTCCATTGGTGGGATGTTCATGGCGGGTATCATCCCGGGACTTCTCATTGCGCTCGGGCTCATGCTTGTGGCGTACGTGATCAGCCGGCGAAATCATTTTCCTCGCGCGGCAGAACCCCTCACGTGGAAAGAGACCGGTGCCATTTTGCGCACCAGCGCGCTCTCGATGATGCTGCCGATCATTATTGTAGGGGGTATTCTCGGCGGGATCTTTACACCAACGGAGGCTGCCGGGGTTGGTGCCGCGTATGCCATCTTCTTATGCGTGTGTATTCTGCGGACGCTTCCGCTCCGGGCCTTGCCGGGCATTCTCTTTGAATCGGCCAAGATCAGCAGCATCATCTGGCTCTTGCTTGCGACAACCAATATTCTGGTGTGGGTCCTCGCCATCAATAACGTGGGCCCGGCCGTTGAGCGGTTCTTCCTGTCCGTGTCGGGCAACGTCTATGTGTTTCTCCTCATCCTCAATCTGTTCCTTCTGGTCGTCGGAATGCTGATGGATACGTTCCCGGCCATCATGATTCTGGCACCCCTCCTTCATCCGCTTGCGGTGCAATTGGGTGTGCATCCCCTGCATTTCGGCATCATCATGTCGGTCAATCTCCTCATCGGCCAAATCACGCCACCAGTCGGAACCAATCTCTTCATCTTGAGCGCGATCGGACATATTTCCATCGAGAGACTGTTTCGCGCCGTCGTTCCCTTCCTGCTCATAGAGATCGTGGTCCTTTTTATCCTTACGTACGTGCCTGCGTTGACGCTGTGGATCCCACGAATGCTCGGGTATCTCTAGGCGAATCGTCAGGCGCTGGCATTGAATCCGGCGGAGCCTGCCGCCTTCGACCGCCGATTTGCGGTTGATTTGACTCCGTCAAATGTATATAAGGGAGCGCGTGTGGTCACCGAAATAGAAACCATGCGGCGACCTCATCTGGAGCGGTCGCAGCGCTGACCATCTAGGGGAACGCCCTGAGCGCTGATCTGTTTTGATGTTTCGCTTTCGCTGGCAATTTGAGAGGAGGACGTCATGCGCAACACGCGTCGTTCTGGGGTGACTCGCCGTCAGTTTCTCGCGTTGACCGCCGCCGCCGCCGCTACGCCCGCGGCTAGCGCCTGGGCACAGCAACCGACGCAATCGCGCAAGACCGGTGGCACCTTCATCTCCGCCAAGACCACGGAGGCCCCGAGTCTGGACACGATTCTGGAGCAGGCGGCCTCGCGCCAACGAATCGACGTCTTGTTCTACAATCGGCTGGTGGAGTGGGGCACCGACGGCGCCATCCATCCCGCCCTGGCCGAGTCGTGGACGGTGTCTCCGGACGGCAAGATCTGGACCTTCAAGCTGCGCCGCGACGTGAAGTTCCATAACGGACGCGAGTTGGCGGCGGACGACGTCAAGTTCACCTACGAGAAGGTCATGGACGCCAAGGTGGGATCGGGCGGCCGTGGCTACTTCGCGGCGGTCGAAAGCATCGAGATCCCGGACAAGTATACCGTGCGGATCCACACCAAGGCGCCGACCGCGTCGCTGCTGGCGGGGTTGGCCGGAAACTGGTCGGCGATCGTCCCGCGGGACGAGGTCGAGAAGCGCGGGGATCTGCGACGGACCGCCATCGGGACCGGTCCTTTCATCCTGCAGGAGTGGGTCCCGCAGAGTCATCTGAAGGCGCGGCGGAATCCCGATTACTGGGACAAGGGCAAGCCGGTGGTCGACGCCATCGAGATCCGGATCATCCCCGACGAGGCGAGCATCATCGCCCAGCTCCGCACGGGCAACATCCACCACGCCATGCTCGAGGACAACAAGAACTACCTCCTGGTCAAGGACGATAAGCGGCTCACCACACTCCGGACCTCGCGGCTCGGGTTCGACTGTCTGATGATCAATATGGGGCGGAAACCGTTCACCGACGTCCGCGTCCGGCAGGCCCTCAGCCTAGCCATCGACCGGAACGAAGTGCTCCAGGTGGCGGCCTCGGGACTTGGCCAGGTTACCGGCCCGGCCACCCCCGCCATGAAGCCCTGGGCGTTGCCGCTCGATGCGTACAAGGAGTGGTACACGCCGAACATCGAGCGCGCCAAGAAGCTGCTCGCCGACGCGGGGTTTCCGAGCGGGTTCAAGACCTCGATCCTGGCGATCCCGACCTTCCCGACGATGGTGGCGGGGGCCCAGGTCATCTCGGCGCACCTGAAGCGCGTTGGGATCGACGCGCAGATCGTGCAGCAAGAGTACGGTGTGTGGATCAAGAACATCATCAAGCCCAACTTCAACTTCGACCTCTCGATGCAGCTCACGAACGGCGAGGCGGATCCGGACTCGCTCTTCTTCCGCCGCTTCCATGGGAGCGAGCAGCAGTGGACCAATGGCGGGGATCCCGAGGTGGACGCCCTGCTCGACCAGGGGCGGGCTACCATCGACCGGACCAAACGCAAGGAGACCTACGACAAGGCTCAGCGACTGATGGTCGAGCGCGCCTTGGCGATCTGGACCTTCTCGCCCGATCTGATCGAGGTCGTGCAGAGCAGCGTCCAGTACGAGCAACACTTCACCTCCCTCTACTATAACTTCCGGACGGTCGCGCTCGGTTAGGAGCCGTTACGAAATAACGTGTCCATTTGTTGTGATTTCGTTACGGCTCCTTATGCCGTTCCCGGAATTTCTCCGGTCCAGTTATTCTTTGACAACGGCTTAGGAGCCGTTACGGAATAACTTGTCCATTTAGCGTCCGCGGCGTCCGGGCCCCGGCATGCCGGGGCCCGGACGCGGTCGGTCGAACCATGCTCCGCTACGCCATAATTCGCACCCTGTCTCTCCTCCCCACGCTGCTTGGGGTCACGCTCGCGGTGTTCCTCCTGATCCGCCTCATCCCCGGCACGATCGTCGATCAAATGATCGGCACCGAGGGGAGCTACAGCGAGGAAACGGTTCGAGCGCTGCGTGCCTTCTTCGGCCTGGATGTTCCGATCCATGTTCAGTACGGTCGGTGGCTCTTGTCGGTCCTGCAGGGCGATCTGGGGACGAGCTGGCGCACTGGGATCCCCGTCCTTCAGATGATCCTGAGCCGGTTCGTGGTGACCGCCGAGCTGACGTTGGGCGCGATGGTCGTCGCGCTGATTTTCGGCATCCCGCTGGGGATCCTTTCCGCCCGGCGGGAGAACACCTACCTCGACCACGTCGCGCGAGTGGTGAGTCTCTTCAGCCTCTCCATCCCCGTCTTCTGGCAGGCCACGATGCTGATCCTGGCCGTCTCGCTCTGGCTCCACTGGGCGCCTGCCGTCGCGTTTGTGAGCCCCTGGACCAACCTGCGCGCCAATCTCGCCATCATGGCGCTACCCAGCCTGGCGCTCGGCACGGCCGTGGCTGCGGTCTTCATGCGGATGACGCGCTCATCCCTGCTCGAGGTCATGCGCGAGCATTACGTACGCACGGCGCGAGCGAAGGGCGTGTCGGAGCGAACCGTCGTCTGGGTCCACGCGATGCGGAACAGCCTGATCCCGCTCATCACGGTCGTCGGCGTTCAGGTGGGCTACCTGCTCGGTGGCGCGATCGTCACCGAGGAAGTCTTCACCCTGCCGGGCGTGGGGCGGTTGATCCTCTGGGCGGTGTTTCAGCGCGACTACCCCTTGGTTCAGGGCACCATCCTGTTCGTCAGCGCACTCTTCATGCTCGTCAACCTGGCCGTGGATCTCGTCTATGCGGTCATCGACCCGCGGATTCGCTATGGCTGACGACATGACCGCCAAGTCAGCCTTCGGTTGGCGCAACGTCGTCCGTCCAGGGCTGAGAAATCGGCTCGTCCTGTGTGGGATGGCGATCGTCCTGCTCCTCGTGGTGCTCGCGGTGTTCGCGAGTACCATCGCGCCGTACGACCCCACCGAAATGAAGGTGATGGACGCGCTGAAGGGGCCGTCGAGCGCGCACTGGTTCGGGACAGATCGTTACGGACGGGACGTCCTGAGCCGGACCATCCACGGGAGCCGGATTGCCCTTGGTGTGGCGCTGTCGAGCATGAGCGTGGCGTTCGTCATCGGCTCCGCTCTCGGTCTCGTGGCCGGCTTCGTCGGCGGGTGGTCCGACCTTGCGATCGGGCGGGTGATGGACGTCCTCTTCAGCTTCCCGACGCTGGTGCTGGCCGTCGCAATCTCGGCCATGCTCGGTCCGGGGCTGGACAACGCGGTGGTAGCCATCGCGGTGGTCTATATCCCGCTCTTCTGCCGCGTCGCCCGAGGCCCCGTTATGGCCGAGCGGGCGCGCGAGCACGTGTCGGCGGCGATCGCCCTCGGCGCCGGGTCAGGCCGCGTGATCGTTCGCCATATCCTGCCGAACGTCTTGGCGCCCCTGATCGTGCAAGCATCCGTGGCGCTCGCGTTTGCGATCCTGACGGAAGCGTCGCTAAGCTATGTCGGCCTCGGGACACAGCCTCCGGATCCATCCTGGGGCACGATGCTGAACGAGGGGCGAACCTACCTCGAGACCGCGCCATGGATGAGCATCTTCCCGGGATTGGCGATCATGCTCGCTGTGTTTGGGTTCAACCTCTTGGGCGACGGTCTTCGCGACATGCTTGACCCAAAGCTGCGAGGGCGCTAGGTCGCGCGCTCGTCGTTGGGGCACGGGTTCCCGTTGAGTTCGACCTACTCGAGCTGCCGGCGGGCGAGGTCCGGAAGGCCCTGGGGCAGCTCCATGGTGGGTGCCGTACGCGCTTGCTGTGTCCAACATCACATAGAGGTTCCATCATGGTGTGTCCAAAAATGTTCCGCGTGAGGCAAGAGTTGGAAGGCCCCAGCCTCCCCGACATCCCGGCAGCCGTCCGAGCATCGATCGAGTCGCTGCGCCTCCGGGATCTGGTGAAGTCGGGCCAGACCGTGGCCATTACGGCAGGCAGCCGCGGCATCGCCAACATCGATCGCATTACCCGGGCCGTGGTGGACCAAGCGAAATCCCTGGGGCTCAAGCCCTTTATTGTCCCGGCTATGGGCAGCCACGGGGGGGCCACCGCCGAGGGTCAGTCCAAGGTTCTGGGGCATTACGGGGTCACCGAATCGACGATGGGGTGTCCCGTCAGGTCCAGCATGGAGGTGGTGGAGGTTGGCAAGACGAAAGGCACCACGGTCTACTGCGACAAGAACGCCTGGGAGGCCGACCACATTGCCGTGGTGGGCTGGGTCAACGCCCACCCGGATTTCAGCGGCGAGATCGAAAGCGGCCTCTTCAAGATGATGGCCATCGGGCTCGGGAAGCAGCACGGGGCGGAGAACTACCATCGAGCCGGGCAACACTACAGCTATGCCGAGATCTTCCCGCTGGTGGGGAGAACCGTCCTGGACACCGGCCATATTCTCTTTGGGTTGGGCATTGTCCAGAACGGCTATGGCGAAACAGCCGCGGTGAAGGCCCTGCTCCCGAGGGACTTCGAATCCGGGGAGAAGGCCCTGTTGAAAGACGCCAAAGCCTGGATGGCCGGATTACCCTTCGAAGCGATCGATCTCCTCATCGTGGACGAGATGGGGAAGAATATTAACGGTGCCGGGATGGATCCCTATGTCATCGGGCGGCCCGCCATCCAAAAACCGGCGGGAAAACCGACCATTCGCCATTTGTTTGTTCGTGATCTTACCCCAGAGAGCGAGGGGAACGCGATTGGAATAGGGTTCGCCGATCTGACGACCTGGCGGCTCGTCAAGCAGATCAACTATGCGGCCATGTACATGAATGGGATCACTTCGAGCGATACCCACGATTCAAAGATCCCGATGGCCTTCGACACGGATCGGGACGCGATCCAGACCGCCCTGCACATGAATGGCCTCACGCCTCCGGCGCAGGCGCGCGTCGTCCGGATCAAGAACACGCTTCACCTGACCGAGCTGGAATGCTCGGAGGCGCTGCTGGCCGAGGTGACCGTTCACGACCGCCTCACGCCGCTCACGGATCCGGCGCCGGTCCGCTTTGATGGATTGGGGAATCTGCTGCCGTTCTGATCGCTTGCCTTCACGTCCAGTTACGCCAAGGGTGATGTGGGATGCGGTGTTGGCCTTCTGAGCCTTCGACACCCTGGCATTTCGGTTGCCCAGCGGGTATGCTTTGGGTGCTCTGGGTGAACTTGGCGGTTCAAGAATTTCGGATTGGGTGTGGTGCTCGATTTGCGTGACGGGCGCGGAATGTTCGCGTTGTCACTTCTCACCGACAGGAGGAAGGCACAATGAAGTATCGGTTCCTTGGATCGTCCGGTCTGCTGGTCTCGCGCATCGCGCTCGGCACGCTCAACTTCGGCGCGCCGCAGTGGGGGTGCGACGAGGCGGAGGCCCGCGCCATCCTGCAAACGTTTTTCGACGGCGGCGGTAACTTCATCGACACGGCCAACGTCTACGCCGGCGGGTCGGCCGAGGAGATCGTGGGTCGTTTTCTGCGAGAGGTGCCTCGGGAGCGGATCGTCCTCGCCTCCAAGGCGTGCATGCCGGTGGGGAGTCAACCCAACCTCTTCGGCGCCTCGCGAAAGCACATCCTGGCCGCCTGCGAGGCCAGCCTGCGGCGCCTCCAGACCGATTATCTGGACCTCTACTACCTTCACGGCCCCGACCCGGTCACGCCCCTGGAGGAGACGTTCCGGGCCTACGACGATCTCGTCCGGCAGGGGAAGGTGCGCTACGTCGGCGTGAGCAACCTGTTCGGTTGGCAGATCGCCACGGGGACGGGCGTCACGCTCCGGCTGGGCCTCGCGCCCCTGGTGGCAGGGCAGTACATCTACAGCCCGATCCACCGGGAGCTGGAGCAGGAGGTGATCCCGGCCGCCGTGGCAGGCGGAATCGGCCTCACCTGCTACGGCGTCTTCGGCGCCGGACTCCTGGCAGGGAAGTACAAGGGGATGGCCGACCCGCCCAAGGGGACCCGGATGCAGCTCCGGATGCAGATGGACGGAGCGCGCTTCTGGCATCCGAAGGGGCACCGGGCTGCGCAGGCCATCCAGGCCGTTTCCGAACGGACAGGAATCTCCATGGCCAAACTGGCCATCGCCTGGCCGCTGGGCCGGAAGTTCGTCAGCGCCGTCGTCCTGGGCATCAGCACGCGCGCACAGATGCTTGAAGACCTGGAGGCGGCCGACTGGGACATGCCCCGGGAGGATTGGAACGCCATCGAGGCTGCGACCCGGCCGGCCGAGGACAACCTCACCTGGTTCAACCGACAGAACTACCAGCGCGTCCTCGCCGCCGCCGAGTTCCACGACGAGCGCGTTGACCTGCTGTAATCGGGCGCACCCGGCCGGGATGACGGACAGCCGACCCGCAGGATCGCGAACACGGCTCACGAATCCTGCGGGTTAAGGCCCTTCGTCAGCGCTCTCGCTGTCCGAGACATGGACGCCCTGCTGGGTAACCGGCAGGGCGTCGAGATTTGCGGGCGATTCCAGGTCCGACGGCGTTAGCGCGGGGAGGGCACGGGCGTCTTGGGCCAAGGCGAGCAGGGCTATTCGCGCGGCAGTGCGCAAGCGCTCCGTCTTCCGGGTGGAGTTGGTTGCTTCGCCTCATGACGAAGGTTAATCCGTATGAAGGATCCGTGGTGTAGTTTTCTCACTTGACAGAATTTATACATTATATAATCCTTGACGCCATGACCACGGCGAAGACGCGACAGGAAGCCGCCGTCGAGGCGCTGCGGGAAGCCATCGTGGATGGGGTGTATGCCCCCGGCCAGCGGCTCCGGCAGCAAGAGCTGGCCGGGAAGTACGGGTGCAGCGTGATCCCCATTCGGGAGGCCCTCCACCAGTTGGCGGCGGAGGGTTTTGTGGTGCTCGATCCGCAGCGCGGGGCCCGGGTGGCGGCGTTCGACGGCCGGATGCTGGAAGAGATCTTCGAGGTGCGCATGGCTTTGGAACGCATCGCCGTGCAGCGTGCGGCCGATCGGATGACGCCTCAGGTGGCTGAACGCACGCGACGCATCCTGGAGCGGATGGAGCGGCCGAACCTGTCACCCAGCGACTGGGTACGCCTGGATTGGGAGTTTCACGACAGCCTCTGCGCCTGCGCAGAGCAGGAGTACCTCCGCAAGACCATTTCGACGCTGCGGCGGCAGATGGAGCCGTACCTGCGGCTGGACCTGGCCAAGGTGGGCACGATCGAGTACGGACGGCGGGAGCATCGCCGGATCTTTCAGGCGTGCGTGCGTAAGGACCCCGAGGCGGCCGGACGCCACATCGTGGCGCACCTCCAGCGCACTGTCCGCGGTTTCGTCGAATATATCCGCCGCCACACAAATCACCCATAAGTCGTGGCGGACCGGCGGGGGCTGTTGTCGCGGCAGGCGGGCCCCGTGGCGGCGCTGGGGACGGCGAGGCAGGGGTGTTCCGGGTGTCAGAGTACAAGACCATAGGATAATCGCATCTCGTCGAGGCCGAGCGTGCTTCGTTCGTGAGGCAAACCCGGCCACAGGTCGCAGTAGCGAAGAAAAGGAGGACGTATGTCGCACAGGATTCAGACGCTTCTCGTGATCGTGCTTGTCGGATTTCTGGGGTTGTTCTTGGCCCTTCCAGGCCGCGGTCCAGGCCGGCCAGGCCAAAACGGAGGTGCGATGGTTCCAGTGGAAGACCACGGAGGTGGGCGAGAAGCTCATGAACGAGGTCAAGGCCGCCTTCGAAAAGGACAATCCGGATGTCACGCTCACCTTGGTGGATAGCCCCTTCCTTGGATTCCACGATAAGGTGATCAACCTCTTCCAGGCGAACGTGCTGGCGGACGTGGTGATGGCCCAGGTGGACTGGCCGGTGGAGTACGCCGAGCTCGGGATCCTGGAGCCCCTGGACGCCTTCATCGCCAAGGAGCCCAAGCCGTTCATGGACAACATCTTCCCCACGTTCCACAAGAAGTGGCGGGGGAAGCAGTACTACCTTCCGATCGAGACCGGCCCGGTGGCGCTCTTCTACAACACCGAGATCTTCAAGAAGGCCGGGATCGCCGGGCCGCCCAAGACCTGGGACGAGTACGTCCAGATCGCGAAGAAGGTGACCAACCCTGAACAGAAGATCTTTGCGACCACGGGCACCATGTCGGCCGAGCCGCCGACCAACCTGACGTATGACCTCTACCCGCTGATCTACCAGGCGGGCGGCGACGTGATCGACGAGAAGACGAACAAGGCCGTCTTCAACAGTCCGGCGGGCGTGAAGGCCGTCCAGTGGTACGTGGACCTCATGAATGTCCACAAGGTCTCGGTGCCGGGCATTCTCAGCAGCGGCGAGAAGGAGAAGCGGGCCAACTTTGCCGCCGGGAACATTGCCATGATGTTCGAGGGCTCCTTCGGGATCCCCATCCAGCGCCAGATGAATGCGAACCTGCAATTCGACGTGGCGCCCATGCCGCGCGAGACGACCACCGGGACGGTCGTTCGCGGCGCCGTGAACTGCATGACCACGCAAGCCAAGAACAAGGAAGCGGCCTGGAAGTTCATGCGCTGGCTGCACGGACCGGTCGGGATCGAGATGTGGTCCAAAGGCTCCGGCAGTTTCCCGAGCCGGAAAGACGTTGCCGAGCAGGCGTGGTTCAAGGAGAAGAAGCTGTTCCAGGTCTTCGTGCAGCAACTGCTTCTCCCCAACGCCAAGTCGCCGAACCTGGGGATGCCGAACGCAGTGCAATTGAACAAGGCCTTGACCGTCGAGATCCAGAACGTCCTCCAGGGCAAGAAGAACGCCAAGCAGGCGCTGGACGACGCGGCGGCGGAGTGGAATAAGGTCCTGGCGCAGTACCAGCAGTAGATATAGCAGGCTGCTGAAAAAGGCCCATCTGCGGCGTTGGCCCGCCTCGGCGCTCGCTGCGACGTACCTGCAGTACGCCTCGCTCGGCCCATCGCGTGCCGCCTTGCATCTGGACCTTTTTGAGCAGCCTGACGCAAGGCGAGTTTTCAGCAGCCTGATAGGGATTCACACACACGCTTTGGAGCCGTCCCGACTGCCCTGGATGTCCGCAGGGGAGTCGGGACGGTTCCGGGCTCAGACGTCATAACCCTTCACAAGGGCTGTCGCAAACGAGGAGCACGCCGTGAAACTCTATCTCAACTCCTGTGAGCCGGCTGAAATTCGAGAGATCGCCCAGTGGGGGATCCTGGATGGCGTCACCATGAACCCAACCATGGTGGCGGCCATCAACCGGGATTACGTGCGGAACCTGAAGGAGATCTGCGCGATCGCCGACATGGACGTGTTCGCCCAGGTCGTGGCCGAGCGGGCGGAGCAAGATGGTGGAAGAGGCGAAGGCCTTGGCCGCCCTGCACCCCCGGGTGATCGTGAAGGTGCAGACCAGCGCGGACGGCGTCCAGGCGATCGGTCACCTGAAGAAAGCCGGCATCCGGACCTGCGCCACGGCGATCCACTCCACGCTGGAAGCGATTGCCGTGGCACGGGCGGGGGCGGATCACGCCGCGATCTTCATCGGCCTGCTGGGCGAGGTGGATGAGAACCCCACCGAGCAGTTGATCGCGACGATCCGCGAGATCTACGACCAGCACGGCCTGCCGACCCAGCTCATGGCGGCGGTGCGGAGTGCGTCACAGTTGGTCCAGAGCCTGGCGTCGGGCGCCGATGAGATCACGGCGCCCTATGGCGTCTGGAAGCTCTTCTTCCAGAACGGGCACACCCTGGCGCGCTGGAACGCGTTCGCGTCGAACTGGCGGAAAGCGTACGGCGACCGGAACTGGATCACGGGTTACTATGGGTACTAAGTGCCGCCGAACGTGATTCCGGTGACGCACGTCGGTCCCCGCATGCCCTCAGCCGCCTGGCGCCTGCACCCTTCCTGGCAGGCGGGCGGACCCGATGCCGGCCCGCCCTTACCCGGGGTCAGCCGCCACAGATCAGTGGTCCGGGCCGGCGGGTACCCAACCCCAGGCTGGGGTGCGGCTCGCCGGGTACCGATGCGGAGCATGGGTGTGGCGCGGCGTCTCGGGTCGGTCCGGGGACCTCGCGTGCCGGCCAACGTAATACGTCATGTAGTCCTGCGCCTGTTCATGTGTTGGAATCAGGTCGCAGACGAGGTCGCTGTTTACTTCGATGGTCTCCGTGGACGAAACCAGCCGCGTCCGATGCGAGGAACGCGACGACATCCGCATCTTGCTCTGCTCGCTGGGACGGCCGAGGGGCGTGTTCTTGACCAGCGCGTCGCGGACGGTCGTGAGGTCCAGTCGCAGCCATGATGCCGGTGCCGCGATGGCCCGGGTTGACGCCGTTGACAACGATGCCAAAAGCGCCGAATTCCTTGGCGAGTTCTCGGCGATCGCCACGACGCCCCCTTTGGACGCGACGAACGAATCCCGGAAAACGTTCCCCCGTTGCGCGCCGCAATTGAGGCGATGTTCACGATATGCCCCAAGGCGCTCTGCGTCTTCATGATGGGGATCACGGCGCGGCAGCAGGAAGATCTTCAGGTTCATGGTCAGCACCCGGTCCCAGTCCTTCTTCCGTGCTCTTGGTCGGCGTGGATTTCCAGGATGCCGGCGTTGTTCACGAGGATGTCCACCCGGCCATGACCGTGGGCGAGGGCGCATCACGATCGCCTCAGCTACCCGCCGACGCCATGTTCCATGCACACAAGGCGTTGCTTCGCCCCCGCAGTGCGAATCAGGGCCGCGGTACCTCTGCGTCAACCGCATGGACGTCCGCCGCCACGATGCCCGCGCTGTCCTGCGCCAATCCGCAGCGCGATCGCTCGGCGAACCCCTTGCCGTGCCGGTCACGATGGCTGTCTTCCCAGTGAATCCCATGTCCGCCTCGGCCGGAAACAGGCCCATCTGCGGCGTTGGCACGCCTCGCCACTCGCTGCGGCGTACCTCCAGTATGCTCGGCCCCGGGGTTCGAGCGTGCCGCCTTTGGATCTGGACTCGTTTGAGCAGCCTGAGGACGGCGTTTCCGTCGACTTGTTCGGGTCCGGACGGCCTGTGTGGAGGCCGCGGTTGCGGGTCCCAGGTACTGACACGACCTCCCCACTCACTATCAAGCCGCATGGTAGTCGAGTCTCTCCAATTCCAGTGGCCGAGTGGGGTGGGTCCTGCCCACGTCTGGCGAGACAATGGCTTTGGGGGCCGGGGGATAGCCAGGCGGGGAGCGCTGGCGCGGTTTTCTGGATGTTTTCAAGAACCATTTGCGAAAATTCGCTTGATAATCGAGTGCGGCCGAGAGAACGTTGTCCGACCGCACGGCGTGTTACAAGACGCATTCGCGCTGATCGCCCAGAAGTCGCAAACCGATCTGCGAATGGCCTGTAAACCCAACTGTCTCTGCACCGTCGAAAGGAGGACCGGAATGAAAGTCGGATCGCGTCATGGACAGTGGTGATGCTCGTCGCCGTGCTTCCGCTCCTGTGTCAGATCAATCTTGTCATGGCGAATGCGCAAACGATCAGTTGCGGGTGGCCCTGCACATTGATGGAAGCACCCGGTGTATCTGGGCGCGAAGCAGATGGCTACGAGGTGGAGGAGCGGACCAAGGGACAGGTGAAGATGACGCTCTTCCCCAACAATTCCTCGGCCCGCTGCTGGAGATGATCGAGCAGGTCGTGCTGGTGTACTCAACCGACACGTCGCTCAACACCCAGGGGCAGCTCGAGAACCACGTCAAGGCCTGGCTGACGCCGCAGATCCTGTTCATCTTTGATGACTACTAGCACGCCCATGGACTGATGGACGGGCCGGCGATGCAGCCGGTCGATTCCCCTAGTTCGAAGGCGGTCCATCTACCTGGCCAACTGGAACGGGGATTCCGGAACCTGACCAACAGCAAGCGGCCGGTCATGAAGCCCGAGGACGTCAAGGATTCGAAGATCCGGGTGCCCCCGGAGTTCCACCTCCAGGCGCTGTTCGAATCGCTGGGCGCGGTGGTGACGCAGATCGCCTGGCCGGAGGAACGACATGGCCCGGCCCAGAACGTAGTGGACGGCGAGGAAAACCCGCCGAGTCGCCATCTACTACGCCAAGTTCTACGAGGTGCAGAAGCAGGTGGCTCTCACCCGCCATGCGTATTCCTGCCTGATCCTGGTTGTGAGCACCAAGACGTGGGCCAAGCTGAACGCGGAGCAGAAGCAGATCCTGAAGGAAGAGGCCAAGCGGTCCGGGGATCGGGTTGGAAAGCGTTGAACGACGAAGAGACCGATTCGATCGGCAAATTCGAGCAGGCGGGTCTCCAGGTCACGCGGCCGGACCTCAAGGCCTTCCGCGGGGCCATCGGGTCGGCCAACGAAAAGATCTACAAGCGCTATGGCGAGGACAATGTCAAGACGTTCCTGAAGTTCGTCGAGGACGCCCGGAAAGAGTAGCCGAAGACGGAGACCGAATCCATGATGACGGCCGCCATCTTTGCGGTGTTGCTCCTGTTCGTCATGTTGGGCCTTGGATCGCGTTGTGCATGGGGGTGACGGCGGTGATCTTCGTGGCGCTCGGACAGGCGGACGTCCTGCCCATGCTCCCGGCCCACATGTACTCGGGCACCACGAAGCTTCACCCTCCTGGCAATCCCGTCCTCCAATTTCCTGCTGGCAACCTGATGAAACACCGGCGGGACGACGCAGCGAGCTGGTCCACTTCGCCCAGCGCCTGGTGGGCATCCGGGGGGGGGTTGGGCTATGTCAACGGTGGTCACGCAACATGATCATGGCGGGGATGTCCGGGTCGGCGGTGGCGGACTCGACGGTAACGCCACCATCCTGGTGATCCCGCCATGGAAGAAAGGAGCCGGATATCCCCCGTCCTTCGGCCGCCTGTGGTGGTAGCCGCCTCCCCACCATCGTGCCCGATCCATCCCCTGTATCCCCTTCGCGCTCTCCGGCAGCATCACCGGCACCTCGGTCGGCCGGCTGTTCCTGGGGAAGGTTCCTCCCCGGCGACCTGATGGGCATCTTCTGGATGGTGATCACGGTGGCCATCCTCGCCAAGCGGCGGGACTGCTGGGAGGAGCGGGCGAGCCGTCGAGAGTCGACGATCGCGCCACCCCTCCAGCGCTGATGCCGGCCTGGGGGGCCCGATCATCATCATCGGCGGGGTCCTGGCAGGCAATAACACTCCCACCCGAGGCGGCCGTGGCCGCCAGCATCTATGCGCTGGATCCTGGGGATGCTGGTCTACGGCGAGATCAAGCCGGCGGATCTCCCCCGGTATCCTCTGGGAGGACGGTCCAGAAACACCATCCAGGTTCCTGTTCATTGTTGCGGCGGCCGAGCATTTTCGGCTTCCTTCTGGTCCGGCAGCAGGGTCCCGATGGCGCTGGTCGAGGGGAGTGAGTGTCCCGTGAGCTCGACCCCCCTGGGTCATCCTCCTGGTCATCAATGTCATCCTGCTGATCCTGGGCTGCTTCATGGAGGCGATCGCGATCATGCTCCTGGACCGTCGCCATCTTCATGCCGATGATCACGCGGGTGGGGGTGGATCCGGTGCACTTCGGCGTTCTCCTCACCCTGAACCTAATGATCGAGCTCCTACCCGCCCGTGGGGATGGTCCTATACGCGGTGTCCAGCGTCAGCAAGGTCCCAATGTCGACGCTGGCCAAGGAGCTGGGGCCGTACATCCTGGCCCTGGCGGTCTGTCTCGGGCTGGTGACCTACGTGCCCGGTCTCGTCGTCGGAGTTCCGAACCTGGTCATGGGGGTGGCGAAATGACACCGCCGGGGGTCTCGTCCTGCTGTACCCAGATGGATCGCCGTCTGGCCGCCGCCATGCGAGGTGTCTGCCTGGCCGCCTTCGCCCTGCTCATCGTCCTGGTGACGAGCCTGATCCTGATCCGCTTCATGCCGCTCTTCTCCCTGGGCTGGGCGGACGAGATCGTGGAGATGGCCTTCGCCTGGATGACCTTCCTAGGCACCGCGGTCCTCTTGGAGGAGTCGGACCCACTTCCGGGTGGACCTGATCCCGAGCATGCTGGCCGGCACGCGGGCGGGCAGCTCCTGGAGATCGGCCTGAGCCTGGTGTCGTTGCTCTTCCTGCTGATCTTCACGTACGAGGGGGCGGTGCTCACGCTGCGGACCGCCATCCCGTCCCCGATCCTGGCGCTTCCGCAGGCCCTCTGGTACCTGGCCATGCCCCTCGCCGGCGCTTTGATGGTGGTGTACACGCTCCGGGATCTGTGGCACTACCTCCACGGCCGCATCACCCTTGGCTCGGAGGCTGCGCGGGAGGGGCACTGCTGAGGCACGACCTCTCTCCCCGCGCGCCGGCGATCCGGCATCCGGCCGGACCCCCGGCGCCTGCGACCGATATCCGTAACCAGCCGCGCACGAGGTGACGAATGGAATCGAACTCTCACGAGCCCTGGCGGAAGGCCGACTGGCACTGTAGCCCGCACAACTTCGACCCGAGCCTCCAGGTGCCCCTGATGTGGCCCTGCACGCCATCACCGTGCGGGACGGCGAGGAGTGCGCCGACGTGGCGTTCACCGTGGACGACAAGGTACGGATCGCCGAGGCGCTGGCGCTGGTCGGCATTCGATGCATGGAGCTGTTCCTCTACGGCGGTCCCGGCCGGCCTGGAGGCCGTGCGGGCCATCCTGCGGGTGGAGCTTCCGCTCGACCTCTACGTCACCTGGCACCCCGGCCGCGTGGAGCGAGGCGCCGCGTCTCGGCGTTCGACACATCATGGTCCTGGCAACCGCATCGGCGAGGAGCACCAG
>CAVVOB010000019.1:0-177642 GCA_963749655.1 Nitrospirota bacterium | reverse complement strand
AACAAACAACACGGAGCGTTGAAATCGCAATCGCGATGTTTATTCCACTGTCATTTTTCGAGCTTTGGCTGGGAACTTGAGCAAAGGAGATTATACAGAAGCTTATTGAAATTTTTTTCAAGAATAACAATAAAATCAATACGATAGTGAATTTCAAGTCCCCCCTCGGCTCAATCTGCTCTTATCCCGCCATTTATAAAGCCTAAAGTTTTTACCCGTTTATTCCGATAAGTAGAGTCACTGAACACGATCTCGAACACCTGCAATAATGCCCGGCCCACTGGCCGGCATTATGTACGTTTTCTGAATTTCTTACAACGAAAAGCTGAATCGTTTTGACCGCTGTCATCATATGCTCAGCCGGTCCGGATGCGCCGGCGCAGGGGAGTACGGTGTGGGGGTATTCATGAAAACAAAACCGAAAGTGCTTCTGGTAGACGATGAGCCCATGGTTCTGGACGCCCTTTATGCAGTTCTGGATCGAGACGGCAAATACGATATCGATCTTGCAGAAAACGGCACGGTGGCCCTGAACAAGACTCTGACGGAAGAATACAGCGTCATTATTACCGATCTCATGCTCAAGGACATAAACGGCATCGAACTTCTGAAGTCCCTTAAAGCCAAGACTCCCGAGACCCAGGTCATCATGGTCAGCGGCAAGGGAACTATAGATTTCGCCGTCGAATCCATGAAAATGGGTGCTTTTGATTTTTTAACAAAGCCCTATGCTCCGTCTCACCTGCTTCAGATAGTCGACCGGGCACGGGCATACTATGAATCGCTTGCCGAGAACAAGAAACTGAGGGGCGAGCTCAGACGATTGAAAAAAAATTACGACATCATCGGAACCCATCCCACCATCGAACGCATACGGGATGTCATCGAGAACATAGCGCCATCGGACAGCACCGTGCTTATCGAAGGGAAGAGCGGAACGGGCAAGGAACTTGTCGCCCGGGCGATCCATAACCGGTCAACGAGGGCGGATGGTCCTTTTCAGGCGGTCAATTGCGGAGTGTTCGCGGAAACGCTCATCGAAAATGAACTGTTCGGTCACGAAAAAGGAGCGTATACCGGCGCAAGTCAACGCGCCATCGGCAGGATCGAGTCTGCGGCAGGAGGAACGCTTTTTCTCGACGAAATCGACACCATGCCTTTGAGTTCCCAGGTAAAATTGCTGCGGGTCCTGGAAGAGCACTCGTTTCAGCGGATCGGCGGAACGAAAACCATTCATGTCGAATTCAGGCTGATAGCCGCAACGAACGTCAATTTAAAAGAGGCCGTGACGAAAAAGACCTTCCGGGACGATCTGTTCTACCGGCTGAATGTGATTACCATACTGCTGCCGGAACTTCGGGAGCGGGTGAGCGATATTCCTCTGCTCGTCAATCATTTCATGGAGCGCCTGAAGGACAGGAGCAAGGCACAGGCCTTATCCGCGGAAGCACTCGAAAGTCTCCTGCGTTATTCGTGGCCGGGAAACGTGAGGGAACTGTGGAATGCCGTGGAGTACTCTATGGTTATGGCCAGAGGACCGCAGATTCTTCCGACCGATCTTCCTGAAAATATTCAGGGAAGAATTACGGATTCCCATCTCCCTCATGAGACATTGTCGCTCCGCGACACGGAGAAAGATCTGATCATAAAAACGCTGCGTGATTGCCGCGGCAACAAGCATCTGACCGCAAAAATGCTCAGGATTCCGCGGTCGACTCTTTACAGCAAATTGCAGAAGCACGGCATTCAAATTGATTCCTGGACTTTATCGGACGTAGATTCTTCCGATCCGGCCAGAAACAGTGACCCGGCAGGTCTTGCTGTCCGAAATTAGACCGTCAGGATATTCAAGGGAATCGGCATGTTGCGGCGTCTTTCTGCAAAAACTGTCCAAAATCTGACAGACATCAGTTTGTAAGGTACTGTTTTGTTGCGACTTCATTAAGGCATTATTTTTGCTTTTTCCCAGCGTGGATACATTTATCGTAGGCTTGCGTTAACGCGCGTTAACGCCTGAAGCGCGGGCACAATTGCATCTGCTGAGATTACGATGTTGCACTGAAATCCCGGCAGACAGAATCCGACTGCATTACTTAAATTCGGCAAAGGTCATCGCAGGTATCGGGAGTTTTTTTTACCATCACGAACGGAGAAGCTAAACCATGAAGACTTTGATGCTGGTCGACGATGAACTTGAGAATTTGAGAAGTCTCGGAGAGATTCTGAACCGCTTCGGGTATAAAGTGATTGCAAAGCCTGATGCGCAGTCGGCGCTCTCTGTCATTCGGGAAGGCGAACAGGTGGATTTGGTAATCACCGATTACCGGATGCCCGGCATGGACGGACTGGAGTTCCTCATAGCGCTGAAGCAGATGCTTCCGTCGGTGCCCGTGGTGATGCTCACGGCCTATGGCGCCGTTGAAACCTATCTGAAGTCTCTCAGCCTCGGCGTTTTTGAATATGTGAACAAGCCGGTGAAGGCCAAGGAATTGGGGAGAATTGTAAAATCCGCTCTTGAAAGCCAGGCGCAGCCCCTCAGAAATGCCGTCTCCAATGAAGTTGCAGGGCTGCAGCATCCGCTGAAGACCAAATCAGCCTGACGCACAACGCTGCTTGTATTCCACGATATCCCGCCAGTGCTGGTCCCCTGCGCCGATGCAAATCTTGTTTGACACGCCTGCGCTTTTGTGATTAAATAAAACATCATGAAAAATAATTCACTCGGTCTTTCTCTCGCGGACATCCTTTTTTTGCTGGGCGTACAGACCAGAACAGGCGAACTGGTAATAGAATCCGGCAACAATATCGGCACGATGCTTCTGCACCAGGGGAAAATCCTTCAGGCTTTTTCTCCCTATTCGCGGGCCATCGGAGACCTGCTCGTCGAAGACGGCTTGATAAGCGATACTGAGCTGATCGAGACGCTCAAGATCCAGAAACGGAACGCCTATTCCCCGCTCGGCGGACTCCTTCTGAAAATGGGACGGGTCACCTTCGAAGTCGTGGAAATGATGGTGCATGAGCAGATCCGCCAATCGGTCAAGGAGTTCCAGACATGGGATCCGGTCAATTTCAATTTTAACGATAAGGAAATAACACCCTACGACCGCATTCATCTTCCCGTTCATGAGTTCCTGTCCCGGGAGATCATCGAATCCGCAAAAACCTTTCTCTCTGACGATTCACCTCAGCGCAGCGCGTCTGCCCCCGCAGCAACCGCAACGAATCGATAACACATTTAGGCTCCAGCGCGTCCATGAATCCGCTTCCCCAGCGCCGCACGGAGGTTTTGTCGCGCTTTCTGGAACATCGCAAGGTATTCTTCCGAGCGGTAATCCGGGTAGGTATGCTCAAGGGGCGTGAATCGACGCTCTTTTATGCTGTAGCGCAGTGTTACTTCGGCGTAGATTTCGTCACCGATATACAAACGGTGTGCAAAATCTTTGGTCGTCGAAAGAACAACCTTGGCTTCCGTGACATATCCCGGATCCAGGTTGATCCGTCGCCGGGTCCGATTTTCCGTTATTATGCTGTATTCCTTTTCGAGCCCGACGACGAACCTTTTGACAGCCGGCAGCCTACCGGGATCAAGGAGGGGTTCGAAGAACAGGAACTTGCGCATAATACCGGGACCCATTTCATCGCGGTAATAATCAGTTTTGTCCCAGGGGATGACCGCGCTTTCGAACTCCAGGGGACCGAATTCCGAGAGAAGGACGTGCGTGAAAACATCGAGGAGCGCCGGCTCCGGAGAAAGCATGCCGATGAAGAGCTTTACGGGAAGAGGAGGGCGCATCACCCCCATAACGCCACCTTCTGCTGCAGCGGTGCGGTTGAGCGCTGAAACGCCTGAGAACAGGGAGTGATGGGATATTTGTTCATCATACGATTATACGATTCATACATCTGGGATGGAGGATACGACCTGAGCGCACGTTTTCCGCACCGCAGGCGATTGCACTTCTGTCCCGTCCTTGATAAGCGCCTCTACTGCAAGCGCCGAGGAGTCATTCAGTCTGCAAGGTATCTCGTCAGTCCGTTCGGCCCGGTCAGCGGCAGTTCTACGTCGATCTTAATTCCATCGCTCAGTTCCTGCTCGTTGACAACGGTGAAACCTCTGACAAATCCCTGGATGCGGACCGTGAGGGCGCCATTTTTCATCCTCGACTCCACGTCGTGCTCAGGGTCGGTTTTTATCCTCCCGATCATACCCAGAAGATTGCGTTCGGCTTCGGACAGCGCCGCCCGTCTGGCCATTTCGCGCTTCACCGTGGGATTCTGCGCGTTTGCGGGGTAAAGGCCTCTTCCCGTGGCGTGTACGACCTTTCTGGTCCAGTCTATGCCGTCGATGGTCGTAACGTAAAGAAGTCTCATGTTTTGTGAAGCAGGACGACCATCGGACAGGTTGATCTCCGCAACGTCGTCTGCATATCCCGGAGAAGAGGCCTGGATCGTGTAGGCGCCCGAGGGCAGTCCCATAAATTCGTACCGCCCGCCGGCGGCATTGACAGCCGCCCGTTCCCGACCCTCGTATTTCAACGATACCTTTGTCCCGGTGACCGCAGGTGATACCGTCCCCGAGAGCACGGTAGTTCCCGCTCTACCGGCCGTCTCAATGGGGGGCAGGGTGGTAGTCTTGCCCGGGTAGATATCTATTCCGCTGAACGTCACCGGATAAGCGGAAGTGGGAATATACACAGCAACATCGTACGTTCCGGGCGCCAGAACGATACTGAACTTGCCGTCAATGCTGCCGGCATCGGCGGTTCTTACAGCTTGTCCCGCCCGGCTCAGGGTGATCCGAACGCCGGGGCCCGCCGGTACCACGGAGCCTTCAATGACACCGGTCTCCTGCGTTCGGCAGGAGGAGGAAAGAAGAAAGAAGCAGAGAAGGACGAAGAGCTGCTGGATTCTCATCGGCATGGGACCTCCGTTTGGTCATTATATCACAAAATGTCTTTTTATTTCATACAACACCAGGCCCGTTCACGATTCTGAAAAACCACCCCTCATGCTTGACAACGGCCGAGGGTTCGATATACTAATACCATGCAAGTGACACGTGAAGGCGATTATGGGATTCGAAGCGTCCTGTATCTTGCCCGCCAACCTTTTAAGAAAGTCAGCTACGTCAACGAAATTTCCGAGGAATATAAAATTCCGCGCAGTTTCCTCGCAAAGATCCTTCAAAAACTCGTAAAAGGCAAGATCGTCCGGTCGTACCGCGGCGTCAAGGGCGGCTTTTCACTCGCGAAGCCCGCGCGTGAGATCACCGTTCTCGATGTGCTCGAAGCGATCGAAGGCAAACTTACCATGAATGTCTGCCTCGGCGACAAGAAGAAATGCAGTTTTTCCAAGCACTGTCCTTCTCACATCCTATGGGTGAATGTCCAGGCAAAAGTGACCGAAGCGCTTAAAAAAGCGAATTTCGAAGAGCTTGCCCGTCAGAAAATCTGATTCATCCTGTCTCATCACCCACATCACGGGGGATCATGCCATGCCACTGGATAGCCAGTACGATTACCGCGCCGTCAAGGGATTCGCGCTATCGTCGTTGTTCTGGGGTATCGTGGGGCTTCTTGTCGGAATCCTTATCTCGCTTCAGCTCGTCTATCCGCAGTTAAACCTTGCTCCCTGGCTGACCTATGGAAGGCTGCGTCCCATCCACACGAACGCGCTCATCTACGGATTTACCGTTCCTGCCGCCTTCAGTCTCTTTTTCTTCCTCGTCCAGCGTCTGGGCAGGACGAGGCTTGCTTATCCCGGGCTCGCCAAAGCAACGCTGTATTTCTTCAACATCGCCATCGTGCTCGCGGCTCTTTCCCTGTTCGCCGGCATGAGCCAGAGCAAGGAGTATTCCGAGCTTGAATGGCCCCTGGACCTCGGCGTCACGATCCTCTGGGTGATGTTCTCGATTAATATCATCGGGACCATCATGAAGCGGAAAGAAGAGCAGATGTATGTTTCACTGTGGTACATCCTTGCCACGGTCGTGGGTGTGGCCATCGTTTACATCGGCAACAATCTTGCCGTGCCCGTCTCCTGGTTCAAATCCTATTCCGCGTACGCGGGCGCGAATGACGCCAATGTCCAGTGGTGGTTCGGCCATAATGCAGTGGCATTCGTGTTCACAACGCTGCCGCTTGCGATATTCTATTATATTCTTCCCAAAACGACGGGGGCGCCCCTTTACAGCCACCGTCTTTCCATCGTCGGGTTCTGGTCTCTCGTCTTCGCCTATCTCTGGACCGGCGCACACCACCTGATCTATACGCCGCTGCCGGACTGGATCCAGACCGTCGCCATTGCCTTCAGCATCTTTCTTATCGCCCCGTCCTGGGCTTCGGTCATCAACGGCTACGGGACAATGAACGGCCAATGGGAGCAGATGCGGTCGAACTATCTGGTGAAATTCATCGTCCTGGGAATCACCTTCTACGGTCTCCAGACACTGCAGGGTCCCAGCCAGGCGGTCCGGGCATTCAGCGCACTCGTACACTATACCGACTGGGTCCCCGGTCACGTTCATATGGGAACCATGGGATGGGTCACCATGACCCTGTCGGCAGGCTTCTACTATATGATCCCCCGGATATACAACACCTCAGTGTACAGCATAAAACTTGCTAACGTGCATTTCTGGCTCGTGCTCATGGGACAGTTGATCTATTCCGTCACCATGTGGATAACCGGCCTCCGGCAGGGAGCCATGTGGCAGGCTATGGACAGGGACGGAAGTCTGGTGTATTCGAATTATATCCAGACCCTGACACCCAATTATCCTTTCTGGAATATGCGAACTGCAGGAGGGATCATATTCTTTGCAGGGTTCCTCGTATTCGTGTACAACCTTTACAAGACGATCCAGACTGCTCCTGCCGCCTCGGAGAATTGATCAGCGGGCACACTGATCGAAGCCGGTTTTCTGCCACGTGCCGGCGGCTGCCCTGACTGCGAAGGAGATCAATATGGATGTTGATAAAAGACCGGTTACCTTCATCATTCTGGCGGTTCTTACCATCCTGATCGGGACCCTTCTGACTACATTCATCCCCCTGTTCATGGGAACGGCTACGCCGTCCCTGGAGAAGGTCATTCCCTATAAACCGCTTGAAGTGGAGGGCAGGGACATCTATATACGAGAAGGGTGCAACAACTGCCATACCCAGACCGTTCGGCCGCTGCCGTTCGAGACCGCACGCTACGGCCCGCCCTCGTTGCTGGAGGAGTCCGCTATCGACCGGCCGCATCTCTGGGGATCGAAGCGAACGGGTCCCGACCTTGCGCGCGTCGGCACGAAAGTATCCTGCGACCTGGCACTATCTGCATATGAAGTCCCCGCAGAGCCTGTTTCCCCAATCGAACATGCCGGCTTATGCGTGGCTCGCGGACAGGAGTCTGGATTCATCGTATACGAAGAAAAAGATGTCCGTTCTCGGGTACCCCTATGGCGCTGAAGACCTGAAAGCGCTGGAAGGAAAGACGGAAATGGATGCCCTGGTGGCCTACCTCAAGCGCCTCGGCAGGGAGTTGAAGCTCTAAATATGTCATTCCAGGCGTGGCTCTATTTCGGTTTTACGGCAGTCCTGGTCGTGGTTCTGGCCGGGATCATGTATTATTATTTTCGCTCCGGCCGCAAGGAAGGCGTGGAGTCGCCGAAGTACCGCATGCTTGATGATGACTGATACAGCGTGCTGCGCAGCCGGAGCGTTTTACCGGGAGACGACCTATGAGCGACTACGACGGCATAGAGGAACGGCAGGAAGGGAAAAAAAAGATGCCCCTGGGCATGACAATCCTGTTCGCCGGTCTGATCGTGTTCGGAGTGTATTACCTTTATCAGTATTCACCCCAGACAACGGGCTGGAACCAGGCGGACCAGTATCAACGATCGACAGAAGCTTTCAAGCAGCAGGTGATAACCCATGAGGTCAAAGAGATCGAGTCCGGCGTGTCTGAAGGCGAAAGCGCGGAAGGCGGGAACGCCATCTACAAAGCGGACTGCGCAATGTGCCACGGCGACAAACTTGAAGGCGGCATCGGTCCGGCATTGACAGGTCCGAAATTCCTGTACGGCGGGACCCTGGCCGACCATGTCCGTGTGATCAGCGACGGCACACCGAAGGGAATGCCGGCCTTTCTGAAACAGCTCGGCCCCCGGAAGGTGCGCGCCGTTGCCCATTATGTGTATTTCCGCCATACAAAATAACCGCCCATGAGGACGTACTCCTTCCGTGCCCGGCGCCGGCTCGTGGCTGCGCTGCAGGCCCTAGTCATGCTGGGTCTTCCCTTTGTGCGTATTCATCAGGAGAGCGCCCTCCGATTCGACGTCCCTTCGCTGAAGCTCTTTTTCTTCGGATCTGTTGTCTGGATCAGTGAGATGTATTTCTTTCTGCTTCTGTTCCTGCTGTTCTTCATCGGTGTCATGCTCGCCACGGTCCTCTACGGACGCATCTGGTGCGGCTGGATGTGCCCCCAGACGGTCCTCTCCGATTTTTCCCGCATGTTCGACCGATTAGCACGCTGGTCCGCAGGCCACCGGGTTGTTGGGTTCGTCCTGTCCCATGCGTTTCACCTGGCAGTCTCGACCCTGGTCGCGGCAAGTCTGATCTGGTATTTCGTTTCTCCCTATGACATGGCCGGAGACATCGCCGGCCGCAGGCTTGGGCCGTGGACGTCCGGTTCCTGGATCTTTTTCACCGTGCTCATCTATCTCGATCTTGCCTTTGTGCGCCAGAGGTTCTGCGCCTCGGTCTGCCCCTATGCCCGCTTTCAAAGCGCTTTTTTCGACGAGAAGACGCTCACGATTGCCTTTGACCAGCTCGCGCGCAGACGAATGCGGAGGATGCGAGTCCTGCGTCAGGAACTGCCCTTCGGGGATCGACATCCGGAACGGTCTCCAGGTGGAATGTATAAACTGCGCGGAATGCATTGACGCCTGCTCGGCAATGACCTCGGAACAGGGCATCAATCCGCTGGTCGGCTACGCTAACGGCAGCGGTTCCGAAAAAGGCCCGCGGACGCGCGTCATAGGACTGTCGCTCGCCTTTGCCGCGATCAGCATGCTGTTTGCCTACCAGCTCTATGTCCGGGTACCCGCCGACTTCTGGGTCTTTCGCAGTGATACGCAGCCGGACCGGCAGTCGGTAGACGGAAACGGCGTGATCAACTCCTATTCGCTCATTGTCGAGAACCGCAGCCTTGATCCGCAGTCCTTCCGTATCAGCATCGCAGGAATAAAGGAAGCCGATCTCATCGTTCCGCGCAATCCCTTCATTCTTCCGTCCAATGTGACTGCGAACATCACGGTCTATGTACGGGCCGCAAGGAAGAACCTAGTTTATCGAATCACCCAACTGCGATTCATCCTCGAGAATATCACGAATCCGGAAATCCGGATCGAGCAGGAAGCGACGTTCATCTATCCGCAGCGGACGGATAAGGGACTGGAGATCTAACGTGGCATTGACCCGGGATACAGCGCTGGCCTGCGATCACTGTCTGCTGCCGGTCAGGAACAGCGAAGCCATATTCGAGAAAACCGCTTCGAACAGGAAGGTATTCTGCTGTCATGCCTGCCGCTCCATCTATCGTATGATCGTGGATGAAGGTCTGGGTGATTTCTATCGACAGCGGGACTGGAAACAACAGGGAATCCCGGATCAGCTCCGCACAGCAGATCAGACTGCAGGCCCCACCAGCCGGGAGAAGCCGCCGGCGTCGGTCTGCACAGGCGCTGTCAAAAACGCGGAACTCATTCTCGACGGCATACGCTGTGCTTCCTGCGTATGGCTGACCGAAAAGATCCTGGAAAGAACAGCGGGCATCGTCTTCGCCCGCGTCAACTTCGCAACTCATCGGGCAACGGTGAATGGAACACGCACGGACCAGCCTGCCGGAGATCATCAACCGCATACGTTCCGTTGGGTATGATGCAAAAGCCATACACCCGCTCTGAGCAGGAAACCCTGATCCAGAAACAGAATCGCGACATCCTGATCCGATTCGGCACGGCATCGTTTTTTTCCATGCAGCTGATGTTGTTGAGTTTCGGTCTCTACGCGGGGTATTTCCAGGGCATGGACCGGTCACTCAAAAGCTGGCTTCAGATCACATCGCTCTTTGCCTGCACACCGGTCATATTCTATGCAGGGTGGCCTTTTCTTCGGGGCGCCGTCCGGGGAGTCCGCTACGGTGTTATTTCCATGGACCTGCTGGTGTCCCTCGGAGCCATGTCTGCATATTTCTTCAGCATCGTCGCCATGACGAAAGGCGGAGAGGTCTATTTCGACACAGCTGCCATGATCATTACCCTGATCCTGCTCGGCAGGTACCTGGAGAGCACGGCAAAACGGTCCGCGACCCAGGCCGTGACGCGGTTGCTTGCAGTACAGCCACGGGATGCCCGTGTTCTCGTTGGACAGGAGCGCCGGATCGTTCCTGTCGAGAAGGTGAAGCCTGGTGAGATCATGGAAGTGCGGCCAGGAGAAAAGATACCGCTTGACGGCATGGTCATGACCGGCACGTCGGAGGCCGACGAATCGCTGGTGACCGGAGAGTCTCGTCCCGTCGCAAAAACGGTCGGAGCCCTGGTCATCGGCGGCACGGTCAACGGCCTCGGCAGCCTGATCGTCAAAGTAATGAGGACGGACAACGACAGCATACTCGCGCAGATCGTGCGTCTTGTGGAGCAGGCGCAGGCCGAGACTGCTCCGATCCAGCGGGTCGCAGACCGGGTTTCGTCTTTCTTCGTTCCCTTGATACTGCTTCTGGCCGGAGTGACGTGGTATTTCTGGTTTCTCCGCCAACAGGAAGGCGGCATGCAGACGGCCATGTTGAACGCAGTCGCCGTGCTCGTCGTCGCCTGTCCCTGTGCTCTGGGACTTGCCACTCCCATCGCGATCCTGACCGGAACGATGAGCGCGGCACGCAGGGGAATCCTCATCAAAGGCGGCGACATCCTCGAACGTCTTCATAACGTCAAGACCGTGATCATGGATAAGACCGGAACGCTCACCAGCCGGTAAGATAACAGTAAGGGAAGCGTGGGCTGCAGACGTCCAGTCCGGAAAGAGCGGCGAAAAGCGGGAAGATCCGGTCAGCTCCGTAGATATGCTGATCAAATATGCAGCGTCCGCTGAAGTGGGATCGGAGCATCTTCTGGGGCAGGCTATCGTGGACTATGCACGGGATCGGGGGGTGTCGCTGCTTGAATCAGCGGGAACGCAGGCGCTGCCGGGGCAGGGGATCCGTGCACGGGTGGACGGCAGTGTGGTGCTTGTGGGCAGCAAGACGCATATGCAGATGGAGCAGATATTTCTTTCTCAGGAGACGGAGGAATATGCAGCCGGGCTTGAAGAACAGGGGAACACGGTGGTCTTTGTCGCAGTAAACGGCGTGTCAGCCGGACTGATTGCATTGAGGGACAAGATGAGAGATGATGCACGGGAGACGGTACAAAGCCTTCAGAAAAGGGGCATCGATGTCCTGATGATCACGGGCGACAACGAAACCACGGCAGAAGCTATTGCCCGGGAAACAGGTATCAACCGCTTCCTGTCGGGCGTTTTCCCCTCCGGCAAGGCTGCGGAAGTGTCGCGCCTGCGCTCCGTGATCGGCCATACGGTTGTGGTGGTGGGCGACGGGATCAATGATGCTCCGGCCCTGGCCGCGGCTGATGTGGGAATCGCCATGTCCACGGGATCGGACGTTTCCCTTGAAGCCGCCGATGTCGTTTTGATGAAGCCCGGTCTCGCTGCAATCCCCCAGACGATCGAGATCTCGCAGAAGACGTTCCGGGTCATCAGACAGAACCTGTTCTGGGCCTTTTTTTACAACATCGCCGCAATCCCGCTCGCAGCAGCAGGAGCGCTGCATCCCATCGTGGCTGCGGGCGCCATGGCACTAAGCTCAGTGACGGTCGTACTGAACTCGCTGCGGTTGAAGTAACCTGCAGTGTAGAGAAGCGAAGGGTACAGAGCTCCGGCGATACATTCATCATTCCCGGCAAGGTGCGACAGGGAGCCTTCACGGTATCCGTTTCGTTCTTGCCGACGTTGGCTTTGTTCCGCCTGCCCGTTGCTTAAAACCTTGCTTGGAATTGCGCAACCAATCGGCGACAACAGCATCGCAGGTGCCGCTGTTCACAGGAGATTTCACATGCTCTGGACCATTCTGGCGCTCATCATACTCATGTTCACCGTTGGTCTCGCCGGGCTATTCATTTTTTTCTGGGCGGTCAAAACCGGACAGTTCGATGACGTAGAGCGTCCGAAGAGAAGAATGATGGATGAAGACAGCTAGGTATCATTCACGGTTGCCGACACGCATCCTTTTTCCCTTATGCCGCCGCATCAAACCCTCGTCTGGCGGCTCTCGTAAAGCGGACGAAAAAGACCTTGACAAACAATTCCGTCCATTGTATCCTGACCTAAAATTAATTAACCGATTAGTTAAATTTACATGAACTCTTCTCTTAAACGAACTGCCGGCCGCCGGCCGAATACCGGCAAGGCCGAACACGATACCCGCAAGGAGATCCTTGCGGCCGCGCGGCGGGTTTTTGCGCAGCGGGGCCTGAACGGGACTACGGTCCGGGAAGTGGCAAAAGCGGCGAAGGTCAACAACGCCATGATCTACTACCACTTCAGACATAAGGACGATCTCTACCGTTCGGTCCTTGCCGACTCCTTTTCCGCAATGATGAACATATGGAATGATCCTGTTTTCAAACAAAAGACATCGGTGCGGGCGAAGATCGAGAAGTATCTCTCCGGTTTCATCCGATTCCATAAAGGCAACGAGGAGCTGCGCAGGATCATGGCCATGGAGTTCGCCGCGAGCGGAGGCAGCTGCGCAAGGATCTGTGAGCAGTACTTCGCGGAAAATTTTTCGCATCTTACGGCCCTCTTCAGGGAAGGAATGCGGACCGGCGAACTGAAAACGTTCGATCCTCCTCTTGCAGCAGGAGCGCTCATCGGCATCGTGGTGCACAATTTTATTCTGCAGCCCATGACGAAGCATCTCCATGGACGCGCCATGAGCTTGGACCCGAAGAAATTCAGCCTCTTTGCCACAGAGCTCTTGTTCAACGGTCTCTCGAAGCGCCGGACATCCCGCCGCGGGCCCTCAGGCTCGAAGAAAGGCATGCCATGACCCGCTGTTTATCGATCATGTTGACGGCTTTCGTGTCTGCCTCGTTCATAATACCGCCGGCAGCTCATGCCGGCTCCGTCTACTCGATCCAGGACGCGTATGAATCCGCCTTGACCCGGAATGAGAACATCAAAGTCGTCCAGGAAGAAGTTTTTCAGTCCGATGCCCGCATTGACCAGGCGTGGTCGAATATCTATCCACGCGTTGTCGGACAGGGGGCCTATACCCGATACAATCAGACCCTTCCGCCGGGCGGCGGAGCCTATCTTTTTCAACCGCTGCAGTCACTTCAGGCGTCTGTGACTCTGATTCAGCCCCTCTACACAGGCGGCAGGACGCTTGCGGGACTCAAGACGGCCGAACAACTGAAAGAAACCAGCATCACTACGCTGTCAGCCTCGCGGCAGGATCTGCTGCTGCAGGTTGCCGGGGCCTACTATACTGTATTGAAGGCAAAGAAGGCGGTTGAAATCAGTGAGCGGTCGTTTGCGCGCATGGAGCACCACAAGACTGTTACAGAGCAGGAGGCCGCGACGCGAAGATCAAAGGCAAACCAGTCAGCCCTCCTGCGCGCGAATTCTCTGGTAAGTCAGGCACGGATAGCCCTGGTGCGGTCCCGCGACGGACTTGCGATCGCAAGGGAAAAGCTTGCCCTCTTGACGAAACTCCCCCGGGACATGGAAGTCGCGGAGCCGACGCAGCTGGAAGCGCCGGCCGGGAGTCTGGAGAGTCTTCAGAAGCTGGCGCTCGAAAACCGCGACGATTACGCAAAGTCCAGAATGGACCGGAAAATCGCCGAAGAAAACGTCACGATCGTGAAAGGCGGTCATTACCCCCAGGTGAATGCTGTTGCCGGTGTGACCTACCAGACATCCGAGCCGGCCACGGCCCTCGATGCGACCGTCTTCTACGGCGGCGTTCAGCTCGAGATCCCGATCTTCGAGGGCGGACTCGCGAAGTCCCAGGTATCGGAAGCGAAGTCCAAGGTTCGGCAGGCCGAACTATCCACTGACTACCTCCGCAAGTCGATCGAATCAGAAGTGCACGAAGCGTATATCAACCTTCAGACCGAAACATCCGTGCTCGATACGGCAAAGCTCCAGAGGGATTATGCCCAGGGAAATTACGATGCCGTAGAAGGGCTGTTCTCCGAAGGCCTGCTTGCGAGCCTGTCGCTGATCGACGCGGAGGGCGCCCTTACATCGGCGGAGCAGGGGCTGGCCAATGCGGGCTACGACCGTCAGCTGGCGATCCTGACCCTGAAAAAGGTGATCGGGATGCTGGGGAAGGAGTGACGGTGAAAAGCCGGCTCAAGAAGTCACGGCCGGGAATTATTTGCGTCATGCCGTCTCACTGCTTCCAAACCGTATATCCGTAGGTATTATCACAAAGAGGTTCAATCATGCGTCTTCCGGAAATATCGATCAAACGACCCGTCTTCATCACCATGGTTGCGCTCGCCCTGATCGTTTTCGGCATCGTATCATTCCCGCGGCTTGCCCTCGACCTGTTTCCCAAGGTCGACTTTCCGATCGTGAACATCACGACGAAGCTCGTTGGCGCGAGCCCGGAGGTCATGGAGGTCGATGTCACGGACGTCATCGAAGAGGCCGTGAATACGATCAGCGGCGTCAAGACCATCACCTCGCGGAGCATGGAGGAATACTCCATTGTCACCGTGGAGTTCTATCTCGAACGCAATGTGGAACAGGCGGCCCAGGACGTACGCGATAAGGTGGCAGCCGTCCGCAATCAGCTTCCGAAGGACACGGAACCGCCGGTGATCGAGAAGATAAGCCCCGAAGACCAGCCGATCATCTGGATCGCGGTATGGGGCGACCGGACCGTCAGGGACCTTACGCACTATGCCGACAAGGTGCTGAAGCGGAACATCGAGAAGATCCCCGGCGTCGGTTCCGTGACGATGAGCGGCGGACGTACGCGGCAGGTCCGGATCTGGCTTGACCGGGTAAAGATGGAGGCGCTGGCGCTCACGGCAAACGACGTTAAGCAGGCACTTGGGGCAGAGCACAAGGAAGTTCCCGGCGGAAAGATCGAGAATCAGAGGATCGAGTATGTCGTGAAGACCAAGGGCGAGTATGAGACGCCGGAAGCGTTCAACGATCTGGTGGTCTCCTATCGTCACGGAAGGCTCATCAAGCTGCGCGACATCGGCTATGCCGAGGACGGTCTTGAAGAAGAGCGCTCCCTTACACGGTTCAACGGGAAGACCGCCGTCGGACTTTCCGTAAAACGGCAGTCCGGCGAGAATACCGTGGCCGTGGCTGAACGCGTCAAAGCGGCGGTCGCGGCAGTGAAGCCTCCCGACGGGATCAAGCTCGACATCACCTTCGACCAGTCCGTCTATATCCGCCAATCCATCGAGGATGTCCAGGTGTCGCTCTGGCTGGGCGCGGTGTTGGCTGTTCTGATCATCTTTGTCTTTCTCCGGAGCGTGCGCAGCACCCTGATCAGCGCGGTGGCCCTTCCGACCTCGGTCATCGCGACCTTTGCGTTCATTCAGGCCTTCGGATTCACCCTGAACATGATGACCATGCTCGGCCTGTCACTCTCCATCGGCATCCTGATCGACGACGCCATCGTGGTGCTCGAGAACATCTATCGCCGGATGGAGGAGGGTGAGGAGCCGATGCAGGCCGCGCGGGAGGGCGCATCGGAGATCGGGCTCGCGGTCATGGCCACCACCATGTCAATCGTCGCCGTATTCGTGCCTGTTGCGTTCATGAAAGGCATCGTGGGCAAGTTCTTTTACGAATTCGGGATCACCGTAACCGTGGCTGTCCTGATCTCGCTGTTCGTGTCGCTGACCCTGACGCCCATGTTGACGTCGCGGTTCTTGTCCTACCGGAAAAAACATGGTAAGGTCTACATGTTCCTGGAGCGCGGCTTCGATGCGATCTTCAGCGTATACCGGCCCCTTCTGGCCCTGGCGCTCCGTAATCGCTGGAAGACCATCCTGCTCGCCCTGGCAAGCGTAATCGCCGGACTCGCCCTTTTTGTGATCGTTGACAAGGAATTCATGCCTGCTGCGGACCAGGGACGCTACCTGGTCCGCCTGGAAACACCCATCGATTATTCATTGCCGCGTGCCGACGCCGCTATGCGGCAAGTCGATGAACAGCTCAGAAAACGCAGGGAGATCGCAGGCACCTTCTACGTCACCGGTTCGGATTTTTCTCCGGACAGCAACAAGAGCAAAATTTATGTCAATTTGAAAAAACGGAAGGACCGCGATCTCATTCAGCTCGACTCGATGAAGCAGGTGCGCGACGATTTGTTCTCGGCAAAAGAGATCAAATCGTCGGTAGAGGAGATTGCGATGGTAGGCGGCGGTTTGCGGGCGGTCCCCATCCAGGTGATGATCCAGGGACGCGATCTGGATGAACTGAATCAAAGGACCATGGCCATCAAAGACCAGTTTGCGAAGGTCCCCGGGATCGTGGATGCTGATACGTCCATCGAGATCGGCAAGCCGGAAGTAAAACTCAGAATCGATCGCGACAGCGCGGCCAATTACGGAGTCAGCGCCGCGGCCATCGGCGGAACGGTGAATACGATGATCGGCGGAGAGATCATCGGCAAGTACAAGGACGAGAAGGAAGGGGAGCGCTACGACATCACGGCGCGTCTTCTCAAGACGGAGCGTGACCAGCCCGACGATATCGGCATTCTTCAGGTCCGTTCATCAACCGGAGAGCTCGTGAGGCTGCGGGATGTGACCGAGCAGTCGACCGGTACCGGCCCGACGGTGATCATGCATATGAACCGGCAGCGGGGGGCGGCAGTATTCTCGAACATCGACAAGACGAAACCCATGGCAACGGCGGTCAATGATCTGGAGCAGATCATAAAGAAGAACCTGACGCCGGACATGTCGTTCAAACACGTGGGTATGGCGGACGTGATGCTGGACGCGTTCCAGAACATCGCCTTCGCACTGGTCATTGCCGTCATCATGGTCTATATGATCCTGGCAGCGCAGTTCGAGAGCTTCGTGCACCCCTTCACCATTATGTTCTCCCTGCCGGTGAGCCTGATCGGCGCCATGGGCCTGCTGCTCATAACCGGAGAGCGGATCAGCATTTTCAGCCTCATCGGCGTCATTATGCTGATGGGACTGGTTACCAAGAACGCCATCCTGCTGGTCGACTATACCATTACCCTCCGCCGCCGGGGGATGAGCCGGGATGAAGCGCTGATGAAGGCCGGCCCGGTACGTCTCCGGCCCATCATCATGACCACGGCTGCCATGGTATTCGGCATGCTGCCGACGGCTCTCAAAATCGGCGAAGGATCGGAACAGCGAGCGCCCATGGCCATCGCCGTCATCGGCGGCCTGATCACGTCGACCTTGCTGACGCTCGTTGTCATTCCTGTGGTGTATACGATCGTCGATGATATCGAGAACTTTTTCAAAGGAAAAAGAAAGAAGAAAGGAAATGAAGAACCACGGATGAGCATGGATTGACCCTCAGGGGCAGCTTTTTCCCCTGAGAGGAATAGACCCGTTGTTCATCTGCGCTTCCCATACTCGTGGAATGCTCAGTCTAGGCCATATCGTATTCTCCAACTGCTTTCCGCCCCATGCCGGGATCGTGACGGGCAAGGTCTCTTTTCCTTTCAAACTGGTGGAAGGAATCCCAAGTCAGCTGAACCGGATGCTGTACGAAGGTTCAGTCGACGTTTCGCCGTCGTCATCGATCGAGTACGCCGGCAATCCCGGCCGATATCTTCTGTTGCCCGGCCTGTCGATCACCTCGAAAACAAGAGTCATGAGCATCCTGCTCGAAAGCGCTGTCCCGATCGAGGAGCTGAGCAATAAGACCGTCGCCCTGACCTCGGCATCGGCCACATCGGTCGTGTTGCTCCGTATCCTGCTGGAATTGAGGTACGGCGTCAACGCGGGATACATCACCTACGAGCAGGGCGCCGAAGACCCGGCCGGCCGATGCGATGCCGTGCTCACGATCGGTGATCTGGCGATCCGGAGAGCGGCGGCCTCGACCTATCCGCACCGCTACGATCTGGGACGGTTGTGGCACGATTTTACGGGGCTGCCTTTTGTGTTCGCCCACTGGCAGGTAAATTATCGAAAAAACCTGCACAACGACCTCGTTCGGTTGTATGATATTCTTAAAGAGTCGAAAGCGTACGGTCAGGCGCACCTCGCGAAACTCGCGGAGTCCGAGCAGGGCCGGTTCAATCTTTCTCCGGCGGTGCTCCTCGAGTACTGGAAGCTGTTCAGCTACGATTTCGGAGAGGCGGAGCAGAAAGGCCTGCTTACTTTTTACGGGTATGCTGCGGAGATCGGCGCGGTAAAGGCCGTGACGGAACTGCGGTTCTGGCAGCCTGACCGGTGAGGCGAGTCGACGATGGCCATGTCATTATTAAATATAAAGAACGAAAAAGACAGCGAACATCACTCTCATGACCACGATCACGGTCACGACCATGATCACAACCGCGCCCATGCCGGCGAAGGCGGACGGCGCGACCTTCTGATCGCACTTGCGATCACCGTTCTGATGATGGTGGTCGAGGTTATCGGCGGCCTGCTCTCGAACAGCCTCGCGCTGCTGTCCGACGCCGGCCACATGCTGACCGACAACCTGGCGCTCCTGCTTTCCTTTTTTGCCATGAAATTCGCTTCCATGCCGGCCACGGAACGGAGGACCTTCGGCTTTTACCGCCTGGAGATCCTCGCCGCCCTCTTGAACGGCGTTGTGCTCGTCCTCCTTTCCATCTATATCATTTATGAAGCCTATCTTCGCCTCACCCATCCCCAGCCGGTCAAAGGCACGCTGATGCTCGTCGTGGCCATCGTCGGCCTTGTGGCCAACATCATCGGCGCGTTGTTCCTGGTCAAGCACAGCCATACGAACCTCAACATCCGCGGGGCCTACCTCCATATCATCGGGGATGCGCTGTCGTCCGTGGGCGTGGTGATCGGCGGACTCGTCATCCTCTATACCGGGTGGTCGCTCATCGACCCGATTCTGAGCATTCTGATCTCGCTCGTGATCATCTACGGCGCCTGGTCGCTCGTCCGGGAATCGGTCAGCATCCTGCTGGAGTCGGTCCCGTCCCATATCAGCATCGACAGGCTGACTTCCGAGATCGCAAAAGTGCGGGGGGTGCGCGAGGCGTACCATATCCACGTCTGGACCATCACGTCCGGGGTCTATGCAATGAGCGCGCATGTCGTCATCGACGACCAGCTCGTGAGCGGAAGCAGGGACATCATAAAAGAGATCCGGAACGTCCTGGCGGAAAAATTCAACGTGGTCCACAGCACCATCCAGCTCGAATGCGACCGGTGCGAGTCGGGGGTATGCAGCCTGCCAAGCGCCACAGGGAAGAGCCGGTGACGTCCGGAGCAGATTCCGGAGCATGATCTCAGAAAGACGCCCTCGGGCGGAAAGCAGGGCTCCTATGGGCCATATCGGACGTAAACTGTTTCACCTTCTGGGCGGGCTCGGGCTTCTATCTTTGTACTTTCTTCTGGGCAGAGACCGGGTTTTTTTTGTCTATGCAGTTCTTGCGGCCGCCGTTCTTGCGCTCGAGATCGCCCGCCTCACGATACCTGCCTGGAACCGGTTTCTCTATGAACATTTCGGGAGCTTTATCCGGAAGAACGAGGAGCGCAAGCTGACCGGCACTGTGCCTTATGTCTTCGGCATCGCTCTCTCACTCTACTTCTATTCACTCCAGGTCGCCTGTGCGGCCGTCTGTTTCTCGCCTTCGGCGACGTTGCGGCCACGACGATCGGTGAGCGGTA
This sequence comes from Nitrospirota bacterium, assembly GCA_963749655.1. Taxonomy (GTDB): domain Bacteria; phylum Nitrospirota; class UBA9217; order UBA9217; family UBA9217; genus JAJYKN01. The sequence goes on along the minus strand of CAVVOB010000019.1, from coordinate 157,688 downwards.
CGGGAAAAGGAAGATCGGCAATAAGAGTCTGGAAGGGACCGCTGCTTTTGTATCGGCGGCGCTTGCCGCGGGCCTCGCCCTTTCCCTGCTCGGTCTGACGATGCCGCTTTGGATCATGGTTCTCGGCGCTCTGTGCGCGGCGGGGGTTGAGCTGCTTCCAATCCGGGTGAACGATAATTTGTCCATACCTCTCGTGGCCGGTGCAGTCATGCAGGCGGCACTGGCATGGGCACGGTAGATGCCCCGCGTTCATGCGGGAACATTTCAGGAAAGCGGTATTGTTATACTAGAAAAGGGTATATGCGCATCTCACCTGTCTTCCTTTTGTCTGCATTGCTCATGACCGCGGTCCCGGAGGCTGGAGCCGAGGTCCTGACTCTCAGGGACTGCATAGCCAAGGCACTGGCGAATCATCCGTCCATCGGATCGGCCAGGGAAAGCCTGAACGCGGGGAAGGAACGCGTGACCCAGGCGGCATCGCCCTACTGGCCCCAGGTAACAGCGAGCACAGGCTACTCCGAGGACCATTCCGTGGGCGGGGCCTTTGGAGACAGCATCACGAAAGCGTATACGACCTCCCTCTCGGTGACCCAGAACATCTACGATTTCGGCAAGACGGGCAACGCCTTCGATGCAGCCCGCCTGGGCGCCCGCGCTACGGAATCCGACGTAAGCAGGGTCGTTCAGGAAGTGGTCTTGAACGTGAAACAGGCTTATTTTGCCCTTCTTGCAGCGAAGAAGCTCGAAGTGGTTGCGCAGAAGACGCTGGCCCAGTCGGAAGGCCATTGGAAGCAGGCTGAAGCGTTCTTTCGAGCCGGTTCGAAACCGCGATTCGACGTGACACGCGCGGATGTGGACGTGAACAACGGAAAACTCGGCGTGATCACGGCGAGGAATAATGTCCGTCTCAAGACGATCGGCCTCTATAACGCCATGGGCCTCGACCCCGGCGGTGACCTCGCGATCGAGGATGTTTCCGAGGCGCGCGCAGCCGTACCGCCCCTGGACCAGGCGCTCGCCGACGCCGTCAGGAACCGTCCCGAGATGATCAAGGCCGAGGCTGATAGGGAAACCGCGCGGGCCACGGTCAAGACGCAGGAAGCGAACTATTTGCCGACACTGGCGGCCTCGGGCGCCTACAACTGGAGCCAGGGCACGGCTGAAATGGGTCCTTACAAAGGGGACCTGCAGAACAGCTGGAACGCGGGCATCACTCTGTCGCTGCCCCTTTTCGAGGGGAGGATCACGCAAGGGAAGGTCGGCGAGGCGCGGGCCAATCTGCGCGGCCTCGAGGAACAGGCGCGCAGCCAGCGGCAGGCCATCCTGCTGGAAGTCAACCAGGCCTATGCGGACCTCGAAGGCGCCTCGGCGCGCATCGATGTGACGGAGAGCTCACTCAAGAGCGCCCGCGAAAGCCTCGACCTTGCCGAGGGGCGGTACCAGGCAGGCGTCGGTCCTTCGCTGGAAGTAACCGATGCGCAGGTCGCCGCGCTCAAAGCGGAGACGGATTACGTGCAGGCGTTGTACGACTATCAGCTTGCCGCGGCAAAACTTGCAAAAGCAACGGGAACGGGGATGGAGTGACGCCCGCAGACGCGTTCGCGCACAGGAGATGACATGCCTACCAGAGAAGTTACCTTTACCGTAAAATTGCCCATCAGGAGCGTCTGGTCGTTCATGATCGACCGGAAGGAGGTAGGCTGTCTTTTCCCGGGATGCAAAGGAGTCAAAATCCTGAACGACCTCGATTCGATCTGGACGATCAGAATGTCGCTGGGGCCCTTCAGCCGCGTCATCGAGATGTTCGCGCATACGACGGAACAGATCGAACAACAGCGGCTGTGCTGGACCGCCACGCATGAACATCTCATAACGTCGGGCATCGTCACGTTTCGGAAAGTATCGGATGACGAAACGGAGATCACCTACCACCTCGAAGGCCATGTGAACGGCCATTTTTCGCTCCTCCAGGACATGGTTGTCGCAGAAAAGCTGGGGGAAGTCACCCGCGGATTCATGAAGGCGATCAAAGAGCGCCTGGAAATGACGGCTGAGAGCGGACAACAATAATCCCGATACCCGGATCCGGACAAAAGGTCACCATAACCCCCTCCACGAAGGCGCCGAGAGACGAAAAAACACTTTTCTTTTACAGGATAAGGACATGCTTCCCATAAAAAAAATTACCAGGAACGCGATATTCTGGGTCGCGGCAGGAATCGCCGTTGTCGTGGTGCTGATCGCCATGAGTGGAAAGAAGCCGGTGTCGGTAAAGGCCATTTCGGTCAAACCGGCGGAGCTTCGCGTGATCGTGAACGCAACAACGACCTCCACGATAAAATCAGAGACCGAGGTTACGCTCTCGGCCCAGCGGACAGGGAGGGTCGTCATGCTCCCCGTGAAGGAAGGGGACGTTGTCAGGAAAGACGCGCTCATCGCCAGGCTGGACCTGACCGAGGAATCGGTGCAGAGCGAGAGCGTGCTCGGGCAGAGCAAGGCGACCTATGATGAAGCCGGTAAGAATCTTCAGCGCATGGAAGACCTGTTCGCCAAGGGTATGGTTTCGCAACAGGATCTCGACGGCACGAAACGATCCTACGAAGTCGCCAAGTCTCAGTATGAAGCCGCGCGGGAGGATGTTCAGGTAAAAAAGGACTATTCGGTGGTCCGGGTCCCCTTTGGCGGCGTGGTGTCTAAAAAGTATACGGAAGTAGGCGAACTTCTCATGCCGGGCAAACAGATCGTTACGATCGTAAATCCCGACAGGATCTATGTCCTCGCCACGATCGACGAGGTGGACGTGGGAAGACTGAAGCTCGGTCAGCCGGTTGCGATCACCGTGGACGCCTTTCCCGGAGAAAAATTCGAAGGCGCGATCAGGAGGATATCTCCCATCGTGAGCGGCGGAAAGCTCGAGACGCGCACTGCCGACGTCTGGATCTATTTCAATAAAAAGGATGCACGCATGAAACCCGGCATGTCTGCCGACATCGAAATACTCATAGCGACCCTGCAGAACGTCCTTTCCGTGCCTTCACAGGCGATCATCGACCGGGACGGAAAAAAGCAGGTTTATATTGTCGAAGGCAGGACAGCGCGTCCCGGGGACACGGTCGTGGCGAGGCTCAGGCCCGTCGAGATCGGCGAGAGCAACTGGATCGCCTCGGAGATAAAGAGCGGAATCAAAACTGGAGATTATGTCGTAACCACACCGGAGGCGGCGGGGCTGAAGGACGGAGTGAAAGTGAAGATCGAGGCAGAGAAGTAGGCGTGGCCCGAAACGTGTTCGTAATGTTCTTGTTCCCCCGTCATAGCTACTTAATTGTCTTTGTGAAACACCACCTATGATCTCTCTTTCCAACATAACCAAGAGCTACCGCCTGGGCGAGGTCGACCTCACGGTCCTGAACGGCGTATCGCTCGCGGTCAAGCCGGGCGAACTCATCGCCGTCATGGGGCCCTCGGGCTCGGGCAAGTCCACGCTCATGAACATCATAGGCTGCCTGGACCGGCCCACGAGCGGCACCTACTCCTTCGAGTCCCGGGAGATCAGCGCGTTGAGCGACGACGAACTCGCCCATGTGCGCAATGCAAAGATCGGCTTCGTGTTCCAATCCTTTAACCTTCTGCCGAGGCTTTCGGCGCTCAAGAACGTCGAGATGCCGCTCATCTACAGCGGCGCCTCATCCCGGGAGCGGACCGAGCGGGCCATACCCGTGCTGGAGCAGGTGGGGCTCAAGGACCGTATGTATCACCGTCCCACGGAGCTCTCCGGAGGCCAGCAGCAGCGCGTGGCGATAGCCCGGGCGCTGGTGAATAACCCGCCGCTCCTGCTGGCGGACGAACCCACGGGGAACCTGGACTCCCGGTCGGGCGCCGAGATCCTGAATATCATCGTTGACCTGAACAAACAGGGCGTCACGATCATCATCGTCACTCACGACCAGAGCGTAGCTGCACGGTGCAAGCGGGTCATCAACCTGAAGGACGGGCAGATCGTATCGGACGATGTGACGGGGCTCTGATATAGGCTTGAAAAATTTTATGCCGCCCAGCGAAGACAATTTAGGCACGCGATAGAAGTCCGAAGGTCAAGCATTTCGAACTGTCTGAGCCCGCTGCGAGTTTTCGAATGTACTGAGGACGATTGAGCATGCCGTGAAGGATTTCCGCCGGGTGTGTGCAAGAAACGCAAATACTTCCCCCTCCCTTTGATCCCCTCCCATCCAGAGAGGGTGAAAATTATACTTCCGCGACTTCGTTTATAGTCGCGTTTTGGCAACAGCAGGCTACGCCTTGGCGGTTAAAATGTGTAAGGACTGATATATGAACTTTTTCGAAACCTTTCGGGTGTCCCTCGAAGCGATCCTCTCGAACAAAGTCCGTTCAAGCCTCACCATGCTCGGAGTGATCATCGGTGTGCTCTCCGTGATCCTGCTCGTGTCCATCGGCCAGGGCGCCAAGGTTTACATCACCAAGGAGCTGACGGGCCTGGGCACGAACCTTCTCATTATCACTCCCGGGAAGACCTCGACCAAAGGCGGATTTCATCCGCCTTCAGCCGGAACGGTGCGGAAGCTCACCTATGACGACTCGCTGGCGCTGAAGCGCAGGGCCTGGCTCCTGACCGACGCGGTGCCCCTTGTCCTGGGCACCGGGACCATCAAATACCAGAGCAAGAGCCGCGACAACATGATCATCGGCACGGTGCCTGAATTTCAACGCGTGCGGAACCTCTTCGTGGAGACAGGCTCCTACATCAGGCAAAGCGATGTGGATTCCAAAGAAAAAGTCGTGGTGCTCGGCAGGACCGTAAAGGACGAGCTTTTCGGACAGGAAAATCCCCTCGGCAAGGTCGTCACCGTAAGCGACGCCCGCTACCGCGTCATCGGGATCATGGCAAAGAAGGGGACGAGCCTGGGTATGGATGTGGATGACATCGTCTATGTCCCGGTGACGAGCGGGCAGGAACTCTTTGACACCGACGCGCTTTTCGAGATCATCGCCTCGACTCCCCGGGCGGAGGACACGGACCGCGCAGTGGCCCAGATCAAGGACATCCTGACACGCCGGCACGCCCGCAAGGAAGACTTCACCATCCAGACGCAGGGAGCCATGCTTGAGACCATGAATACGATCCTTGACGTCCTGACCGCGGCCCTGGGCGGCATAGCGGGCATATCGCTTCTCGTAGGAGGCATCGGCATCATGAACATCATGCTGGTCTCGGTCCGCGAACGGACCCGGGAGATCGGCGTCCGCAAGGCCATCGGCGCCCGCAACCGCGACATCATGGCCCAGTTCATGATCGAGGCGATGACCCTCTCCGGCGTCGGCGGCATCATCGGCATCCTTCTCGGCGTGGGCCTGGCGCTCCTCATACCCGTCTTCATCACCGTGCTCCCCACAAGCGTCTCACTCTGGTCCATCCTCATGGCGTTCACCTTCTCCGTGGCCGTGGGAGTCTTCTTCGGCGTCTATCCCGCGCGCAAGGCCGCGCTTCAGGACCCGATCCAGGCGCTGCGGTACGAGTAGGTCACCTTGTGCTCAGGACCGATGTCCTCCGTCGATAAAACCCCCGATTTTATTCCGCCTGAATAACTATTGCAAATCGTGAACAGAGCTACTATACTTTGCGCATACACTTCTGATGGAAAGCATGCTCATAGTTCTCTTGACCCTTCCTCACGAATATATATCGTTTTCAGTTAGATTCGCAGATGAAGAAGAAATATTGACCGCATGAATCCCTATCTGAAAAAGAGTCTTATAGGACTTTTCTTCGGCTTGAATGTAGTCTTGAGCCTGTTCGGTTTTTCCTCCCTGCACAGTTCGCCCTATACCGGTTTAAGACTGTTCATCCAAGACAACGCCGCGATCGTGAAAAGTGTCGATGCGGGAAGCCCGGCTTTCGGACAGATCAGCGCCGGGGACCGTCTGCTCGAAGTCGATGGCAGGGTGATATCGGCGATTGCCTTCAACCTCGACCCCTCCTATAACCGTACCCGTAAGGCCCAGCGCGCCTTCTGGGAAGAAGAAAGAATACTTGCAGAAGCGATCTCCGCAGACCGGCCTGTTCGCCTTCGCATGGAAAGAGCGGGAACGCTTCTCGATGTTACGCTTACCCCCGCAGACTTCCCCCTGGGAGTTGCGCTCAAACGAACCCTTCCGCTCTATCTCGTAGGCTGGACATTCCTGATAGTCGCCTATCTTGTGCTGAGAAGAAACGACCACGAAATTGCCGTGGCTAATTTCGTGATAGGGTTCTTTGTTTGTATAAGTTTTGCCAGTCTCGCTCCATTTGCCTATCGCGACATAGTTCTTTCAGTATCATCATTTCACGCATTGCTCGTTACCGGGAACCTGGGTTCGCAGGGGTTCTCCAGCGCCGCTATCCACATGCTGCTCATATTCCCGAGGAGAAAGAGAATCCTCAGCAGCTATCCCTGGCTCATAGTCACTCCTTATATCGTCTATGCGGGCCTTGCTTCGGTCCATCTTGCCGGAATTTTCGAGAGCACCTATATAACGACCTATTTTTACACAGATACCTGCCTCATTGTTTTTTTTGTGAATCTTCTCTACGTTTTTTTTGCAGAAAAGAACATCGTATACAAGAGACAGATCCAGTGGGTCGTGTTCGGCATGCTGGCGGGCCTTACAGCCTGGCTCGGTTTGACCTCGATCCCCATCGTCTTCGGACTCTCGTTCATTCCTGAAGAGATATCCGTCCTGCCCACGGTAATCTATCCGCTTTGTTTCGCCTTTGCCGTGACGAAATACCGGTTGATGGATATCGACAGGATTTTCGACGCGGCGGTGATCTTCGGTCTCACCATCGCGATCCTGGAGGGTATAGAACTGGTATTTCTCGGTTTGGCCTCAAAGTTCATACCCTTCGGACAAAAGGCTCCTTATGATTCCATGGCTGCCGTTCTGCTGATCGTATTTCTTTATGTTCCGCTCCGGAACAGAGTCAAGAACATCGTTGAGAAGTTATTTAAACGAGGCGATTATGATGTTGAAATTGAGTCGCAACGATTCATCACCAGCCTCGGCCTGAGGGACGGCGTTTCTCCCCTGGAAAAGTTCTCCTTTTTTGCAAAGGAGTTGCTCGGGCCTTCGGGCATATGCATTATGAAGTTCCAGGGCGCTGCAGCAACGGTCTTTTTTCTCGACGGCGACAAGGCCGACTCGACAGCCGCAGTAATTGCCGGAACATCAAGGGAAATGAGGAAATACTTCAACGGCTGTCAGTCTCCGAGCTACGGGTATGAGGTCGTCAAAAGCATTATCCCGGCAGAACCGCTCTCGAAATCAGACATTGAAAATTCCCTGTTCGCTCCGATCTCGTTCGGAGACGATGTTTCCTATCTTGCCGTTCTTCTGCCCAAATGGAACGGCACGGCGTATTCGAACAAAGACAGAAGCCTGTTGGGCGCGGCTGCATCCCAGGTTACATACCTGCTTGACGCAGAGCAACGCAGGACATCAATTGCCAAGATAACGCCTCCGGGGATCGCTTCCAGCATTCTTTTAAGAACAAGACTCTTCGAATCGCTCGAGCAGGGATGGGAGCGTCCGGTGACTTGGATATCGGGCCCGGCGGGGTCGGGCAAAACCACCTTGATCGCAAGTTATATCGCTTCGCGCAACCCGCCCAGCATCTGGTATACCGTGGATGAAGACGATGGCGACATCGCGACCTTCTTCTATTATATGGGGCTTACAACAGTGAAGTCGGATGGGGGGAAAAGAAGGCCACTCCCCCCTTTTTCGCCTGAGTACCTGGGCGGCGTGCCGGTGTTCACGAAACGTTGGTTCAACGATTTTTACAGCCGCTTGAATCCCGCTTTGCCCGGCGTCGGCAAAGAAGGAAGCAAAAGGGGATTCATGATCGTTCTGGATAACTATCAGGACGCGCCCAGGAATTCACTCTTTCATGAAGTGATCGCTCAGGGGCTTGAAGTGGTTCCAGAGGGCATACACGTTATCATCCTGAGCCGCGAAGAACCGGCCGCTTCATTTGCCCATCTGACCGCCAACGGACGCATCGGTTTTCTTGGATGGGAGGAGATCCGTCTTACGCTGGACGAATCACGCGATATTGTCCGAACGAAGCTTCGTGAGAACATTCACGAGGGCATGAGCGATTCTCTTCATGCAATGACAGGCGGGTGGGTTGCAGGCCTTGTCCTCATGCTCGAGCGGACAAAGTACGGAGAAGAAGGGTTTCCACCCCTGAAGAATCTTGCTTCCGAGGAGATCTTTACGTATTTTTCGAACGAGTTTTTTGCAGGGATGGATGCAGAGACCAGGGATTTTCTCCTGAAGACATCCTGCCTTCCGGAAATAACCGCCGAAGCCGCAGAAAAGCTTACAGGCGACGCGACGTCCTGGCAGCGTTTGTATCGTCTGAGTAAAAACAATTTTTTTACCGACAAGTTGTCGGGCGAGAAGTCAGTGTACCGGTATCACCCGATGTTCAGGGACTTCCTGCTGTCGAGGGCGCGGACCGTGCTGTCACCGGACGAACTCTTGAAGACAAGACGCACGGCGGCCTCGCTCCTGGAGAACGCAGGCCGGGCCGAGGACGCCGTGAAATTGCTCCAGGAAGCGCGGGATTGGGAAAGCCTTGTGCGGTTGATCCTCTTACGTGCGCAGTCGCTCACAGCGCAGGGAAGATACGCGCTCCTTGAGGGCTGGATCTCAAGCATACCCGATGAAATAATCGAAGGTACTCCGTATCTTCTCTTCTGGCGCGCATGCTGCATAGCACCGTTTCAGCCGGCAGAGAGCAGAAGATTATTTGATAGGACTTTTTATGCGTTCAGGCAGCTGAACGACCGGTTCGGAATGTTTCTCGCATGGTCCAATGCATCCGATATCGCCCTTCAGGAAGCGAACGATTTCAGCTATCTTGATGATCAGATCATGCTGCTGAACAGCGTCCTTGCCGACGACCCGACGTATCCGGGACCCGAAGTAAAGGAACGCGTTACCATGAGCATGTTCAATGCCCTCGCGTGCAGACAGCCCTGGAATGTTGAGAAAGGCGCATGGGAGGAGAAGGCCCTCGAACTTCTGCAAAAAGGACATGACAGAAACCTGAGGATGTACACCGGCGTGTGTCTGACCTTTTATCATTTCTACATGGGAAACATGTCCATGTCCGCCCGTGTTGTCGATCAGCTTCGGACAGAGGTTGCATCAGGTGAAATCAGCCCGCTGATGGCGATCAGCGTCAAAACCATTGAAGCGATCTACGATTTCATGGCCAGCGCCGACTTCGCATCGTCACTCGGTTCTGTCTCCGACGGTCTGCGCATGGCTGAAGAGACCGGCATCCATATTTGGGACAATCATATTGCCGGCCACGGCTGCGCCGCGGCTCTGAGCATCGGCGATACCGCGCTTGCAGGAGAATACCTGGCCAGGATGAAGATGAACCTCGCCCGCATGCGTTCGTTCGATGCCGAATATTTCTATTTCCTGGCGGCGTGGCTGTCGCTCATGGAGCAGGACGTTCCGCGGGCGCTTGAACATATTACCCGTATGACGGAAGTCTCGGCCGTGGTCGGTTTCCCTTTTGCAACGGCGTTTTGTTACACAACCCGCGCCCTGATCCATCATGAACTCGGTGACCATGAACAGGCCGCGCGCTATCTCGCACTCGGGAAAAATCTGGCTGACCGGACCGGCAGCAAGCTGTTCCAATATACGTCGCTCCTGTTCGAAGCGCATATGGCTTTCACCAATACGGAGAAAAAGATCGGACAAAGGAGCGATGAAGATCACACGTCTTACGGAATGGACTGTCTCCGAAAAGCGTTCTCCATCGGCAGAGCACAAGAAATCATGAATATCCCCGGTTGGTTGCCCGGTATCATGACGGATCTTTGCGCAAGGGCTCTTGAGGCAGGTATCGAAACGGATTATGCGAGGCGACTGATACGCAAGCGCTCGCTCATTCCCGGAGAACACCATCTTCACATCGAAACCTGGCCCTGGCCCGTGAAGATACGGACCCTTGGAGGCTTTGAGCTGCAGGTAAACGATCAGCGCGTTACCTTCCCGGGCAAGGCGCAGAAGAAGCCGCTCGACCTTTTGAAGGTCCTTCTGTCGCACGGCGGCAGGGAGGTTTCCGAAGAACAGCTCACCGAGGTCACTCTGGCCCGACTCGGAAGGCGATGCCGCGCACAGCTCCTTCACAACGACGCTCTCCCGCCTGCGGCAGCTTTTGGGGAACGAGAGAACGGTCCAGATCGAGGACGGAAAGGCGAGCCTCGATCCGCGCTCCTGCTGGGTGGATTTCTGGGCGTTCGAGAGGCTCGTGCAGAAAGCTTCCCGGACTGCCTCCGCAGTCTCCGGACAGACAAAAAAGGACAGGAAGAAACAGCCGACGCCGGCGGACATCGAATTAATGGAAAGGGCGATGGTTCTTTACCGCGGCAGTTATTTGCCCGGAGATGCAAGCAGACCCTGGACCGTATCGATGCGCGAGCGCCTCAGGAGCAGGTTCCTCAAGATGGTCAACGCGGCCGGCGAACTCTTCGAACAATCCGGGCAGTGGGAGCGCGCCATTGCCTGTTACCAGCGGGCCATGGAAACGGACAGCCTGAGTGAAGAGCTCTTCCAACGGCTCATGTCCTGCCAGATCAGGCTCTGCAAATATGACGAAGCGATTACCACGTACCGCCGGTGCAAGCATACCCTTATGACCATCTTCGGTCTGCCGCCCTCCGAGGCAATGGAAGCTTTATATCAATCCGTGCTGCAAAGGCAGAAATAGGGCTTATCTTCGCTTCACCAGATTATTCAAACAGTTAAAAATATTCCCTCGCCCATTTATCACCCCCATCCGTGACCTATTTGTGACCCCCGGCATGATATATTTTCTCGTATAAAACCTGGAAATTGCCGGTTTACCGATCGCTCACAAGACCATGTCAACAGAAAGCTACATAGTCCGCGTTTATCGCCGCGAGTCCGGGGACGCCCGGAGTCTTGTCGGCGTGGTCGAGATCGTCGAGACCCAGGAGAAGAAGTTTTTCGTCAATTTCGAGGAACTGAGAGCGATATTGAACAAGATGACAGAGAGGAAAGCGGAGAAAGAAATGGAATAGACAACGGCAAGTCAGACGGTTCATACATCGTGAACAGAAAGCATACATGGCAAATATAAATAAGGAATTTGTTGAAAAGAGGTGTGCAATGTGTGAATGCGATACAAAGAACAATGCCCTCGATGTGAAAGAAACCAAAAGGGTGATTGCCGAAACATTGAAGCAGGTCGGTCTCATCGATGAAGCCTACACGGGCGAGGTGACCGTGGGGCTCAATAACGGCGGCGTCATGTTCATCCGGAAAAGCGAGACGCTGAAGTAATCACGAGCTGGTGAATAGTACCCTTAATTTATTTGATGCGAGGGGAATAGTACCTTGATATTTGACCGCATGCTGTGTAAAGTTTCTTCATTCCATCATACATAATTCGATAACAAGCGAACGACACCTTTACCCCCGTTCCAGGGACAACTAAAGCCCGTTCAATGGTCGGAAACGACATATTGGACGGGTTTTTGCGTTTTAATGCAACATGGGAACGTTAATGTGCTTGACGATTCGACATGTCCGGAATGGACATTTGATGGACTTACAAAATAGCGAACAGACAGGAGGCAAACATGAAAAGAGTATTTGCCATAGCAGCAGTGCTTATCATCAGTCTCAGCATCGGCTCCTGCAATAGCAAGTCGAGCAGCGGGACAAATGCCACAACCGGAATCGGTCCGCAAGGCGGCACGGTCAGCGGACCCATCGGCGCGGAAGTTATAATTCCGGCCGGCGCGCTGTCGGCAAACGTCGATATCGCAGTGGCCCGCGACAGCAGCGCGGCGCCTGATTTCCCGCCCGCTGATGTCAACGCAGCAGGCGCGGCATATGAGATCACGCCGCACGGCACTTCATTTGCCGTGCCGGTTACCATTCGCATTCCCTTCGACTCCTCACAGGTGCCGCCCAACGCAACGCCGAAGATGTACAAAGCGGAACTGGGCGGCGCTTTCGCGGAGATCCCGTCAACGTTCAACAGCAACATGCTCGAGGCGAGCGTAACAAACCTGTCCTGGGTAATTCCCGGATATGCGGCCACTCGACCATGGAACATTTATGCGCTGACCGCGAACGGCATTGCATCGTACATGATCAACACCACAACGGGCGCGCTTTCAGGTCCGACGAGTACGGCCTTGACCGGGGACGAGCCCTTTTCCATTGTGACGCATCCTTCAGGCAGGTTTGCCTACGTCACGAGCGGGGGAACCACAACGGTTAACGGCGTGGACCCGTACAGCGTTTCAGTCTACAGCCTCGATGAGCTCAGCGGCGCGATTTCAGGTCCAATTGCCATAGCATCGTCGACCACATCGACAAACAGGGCAAAGCCGGTCACGGCAGTCATTCACCCCACGGGAAAGTTTCTCTATGTCGTGAACTACGGACCATCCGGCTCCCCCGACACCGATATATCGGTCTACACCATCGATCCCGTCACCGGGGCGCTGACCGGACCGGTCAGCACGGGAGACTCTGGAGGCGCGCCGCCGACGGCCCTTGCCATTGATCCGACAGGCGCGTGGGCATACGTGGCATACGGATGGAGAACGAGCACGCCTGTGGGCAACGGCTACCAAGGTACGGTGACGGTTTTTTCCATAGACGCGACAACGGGAGCGTTCGCGTCGTCGCCCACGGACAGCGTGGCGATTCCGGACACCCCCTGGTCCATTGTCGTGGACCCGTCAGGGCAGTCTGTATACGTGGGAAGCATCGGCGACAGCTCCAACTATGACGCAGTGCTCGTGTACGACGCCAATGCAGCGTCCGGTTCTCTTAGTTACGTGCAATCCGTCACCGTTTCGGCAAAACCCTCCTCCCTTGCCATGGATTCGGAAGGCCGGTTCCTCTATGTCGGCAAACAGGATCCTTATAACAACGTCAATCTGGAAGTATACACGATCGACGGAGCGACCGGGCTTCTCACTCTCGGAGATTCCGCACTGAGCGGGAGCGGGGCAATGGTCGGCCATATCGCCCTTGTCGCTGAGCCGCAAGGCAAATTCGTTTATGTGCTTGATACGAACAATGAGCTTGTTTCCTATCAGGTCTCGGCGTCAGGCATGTTGTCGTCATCCGGCACGGTGACCGGTATGATCGTGCCCGGCGGCGCCGGGGTAGGCGTTCCGTTTAGCTTCGCCTCTGTTGGCACAAGCCCGGTATGGGTGGACGGTTGCACGGTCGGCTGTGGTGTCGTCTTCACCACCAGGAGCTGCGGAGGGACCAGCGGAAGAAGCTGCGATGCGAGCAGTGGGACAAACAGCGGGAGCAGCGGAGTGATTGTCGGCGGAGGCAACGGCATGCATTACCTTAATGTGAGCACCGGCGGGTGGGGCGGGGGGATCACGAGTTCGCCAACGGGAATCAATTTCGGCTTCGACTGGGTAGCCGGTGCCCCGGACAAATTCACCGCGGAATTCGCAAACGGGACCTCGGTCACGCTTTGTGAAACGCAGCCACCCACGCCCGCGCAGGGTTATTACGTGCAATGGACAGGGGGGTGCAGCGGGACCGGAACATGTACGACAGTGAATATGAGCAGCGACAAATGGTGCCATCTGGAATTGATCCCGGTCGGTATCTGAACATCGTGATCAAAACAAAATGACGGTAAAGACATGAATGGGAGGATTGTCATGAAAAGATTCGTCGCACTGGTAAGCGCGTTGTTTTTCCTGTCCTGCATTCTCGCAGCCTGCAGTGGAGGAGGCGGCAATAATGCTGGACCGGCAAGCTTTACCGTAGGAGGCAGCGTGACCGGACTGGCGGGTTCCGGACTCGTCCTGCAGAACAACGGAGGCGACGACCTTGCAATTTCAGCAGACGGGCCGTTCGTTTTTACCGTTTCGCTCCAAGACGGCTCGAATTACGCAGTCACCATTAAAGTCCGGCCGAGAAGCCCCATGCAGACCTGTACGGTGAGCGGCGGCACCGGCGCTGTTTCAGGCGCAAATATCAGCACGGTTGTCTCCTGCGCGACGGATTATCCGCGTTTCGCCTATGTTGCGGATCAGGCTGAAGACAGCGTTTCCACCTATGCAGTTGATGCTGCAACGGGCCGGCTCAAATGGATCAACAAGGTCGCCGCCGGGACGGGCCCCAGTTTCGTCGCGATCGACCCCTCGGGCAGATTCGTTTACGTGGCTAACTTCTACAGCAACAACGTCTCGCAGTACACGATCGGCGCGGATGGGACGCTCGCCTCCATGACTGCTCCTACGATCGCAGCCGGGACGAATCCGGAGTCAGTTACGGTCGATCCCTCAGGCAGATATGTCTATGTAGTAAACAACAGCAGCAACGACGTCTCACAGTACGTGATCGGCGCAGATGGGGCGCTCATTTCCATGGCTACCCCCACGGTCGCGACGGGCACGTTTCCCGAGTCAGTTGCGGTCGATCCTTCCGGAAAGTTCGTCTACGCGGCGAACAGCGGAAGCAACGACGTTTCGCAGTACCTGATCGGAGCGAACGGAAATCTCATATCCATGACGAGCCCCACGGTCGCGGCGGATATGGTTCCTTATTCCGTCGCAATCGACCCCTCGGGCAGGTTCGCCTACGTGGCCAACAGAGGAAGCAAGACCGTCTCGCAGTACACGATCGGTGCGAACGGGGGGCTGATATCCATGACGACTCCCACGGTCGCAGCTGAAGCGGCCCCTTCCTACGTCAGAATCGATCCCTTGGGCAAGTACGCATACGTGACGAACGTTAACAGCAACAGCGTCTCGCAATATGTGATCGGCGCAGACGGGGCTCTCACCTCTATGGTCACCCCTACAATCGCAGCGGGGAATGCCCCCTTTGCTCTCACGGTCGACCCTTCGGGCAAGTACGTTTACGCGGCGAACTCTTCGAGCAACGACGTTTCTCAGTATTTGATAGGCGCGGATGGGTCGCTCACAGCGAATTCGCCGGTCTCCGTCGCCACACACGCCGAGCCTGTTTCTCTGGCGATCAGTTATGGCGCGAGTCCGGCTGCTGCGGTGGCGAAGTACGCGTACGCCGCGAACTACGGCAACAACAGCGTCTCGCAGTACATGATCGGCGCGAATGGCGTGCTCGCTTCCATGACCACTCCCACAGTCACGGCGAAAAGTCTTCCTCCATCGCAGCTGACCCCTCGGGCAGGTACGCCGATGTGGTGACCGGAAGCAATACCGTGTCGCAGTATACGATCGGCGCGGATGGGTTGCTCACATCTATGACCACGCCTACGGTCGCGGCGGGGACAAGCCCCTCGTCAGTCACCGTAGCCCCTCGGGCAAGTACGCCTACGTGGCGAACTGGTTCAGCAACGACGTCTCACAGTACGTGATCAACGCGAACGGCTCATTGACCTCCATGGCCACCGCTACGGTCGCAGCGGGAACGAACCCCTCGTCAGTCACGTTAGGCCCCTGGCAGGTTCCGCCTACGTGACGAACTATGGCAACAATACCGTCGCAGTACGTGATCAACGGTGACGGCTCATTGACCTCCATGACCACTCCGACGGCCGCGGCAGGAACGTTTCCCGTTTCCCTTGCAATCGACCCCTCGCAGATACGCCTATGTGGCGAACGCCAGTGTCAACGTCTCGCAATACACGATCAGAGCTGATGGGGCGCTCATTCCCATGATCGCCTCAACGGTCGCGGCGGGGACATGGCCTTACTCAGTCGCAGTCGACCCCGTGGGCAAACACGTCTACGTGGCGAACTATATGAGCAACGACGTTTCGCAGTACTTGATCGGCGCGGATGGGGCGCTCACACCAATGACCACCCCGACGGTCGCGGCAGGGACGAATCCCAACTCTGTTGTAATCGACCCCTCGGGCAGGTACGTCTACGTAACGAACAGCGGCAACAGCGTCTTGCAGTATGTGATTGATGCGAACGGGGCGCTTACCTCCATGACTTCGCCTACCGTCGCGACGGGGACCAGATCTGTTGCCATCACTACCTGAGGCAACTATCAATAAACAGCTCACCGGCGCCCAGCGGCGCCGGTATCCGATTCAGAACGCAGAGAGGAGAAAGAGATATGAAAAGCTTATCGTACTATCTGATGTCATCCGTGTTTAGCTCGTCGCTCTTGTTTTCACGGTTGCAGCGGGAGCAGCACGTCAACTCCCGACAAGACGGGACCGACAGTGCTTTCGACTTCACCCGCGCACAGCTCGCAAAGAACAGCGTGAGTCATGCTGATTAAGGCGGAAACTTCAGTGAGGGCATGGACAGCGGCACGATCAGCATCAAGCTTCGTAGTGACGAAGAATGGCATGCCAATGATGGGCACGGTGTCCGACGGCACGCAGCCGCGGCCTCCGCAACGAACACGCCGAAAGCTCGCGCCTGGATTATGATACTCCTACCAGCCACACGATTACGACTGCAGCCAGGGACAGTGCAGGAAACGCTCGCTTCGGCGTATACGTGGACCTTCACAAGGAAAGACGAACCTGGACATCAAGGCCGGAGGCCTCATAACGTAGCCCTGCAGAACGACGGCATGTACTGGTCCTGGGAGAAAATACGAACCTGGGCATGGGCAGGGACATCGGCCTCGTCATGTTCAGACCCGATACCGGCGATGGTTTCCATACCAGCATCCACGGTGATCAAAATGATCGTAACCGGCGAAGAACACACGCTGGCTGTTGATGCAGACAACAAGATCTATGCCTGGGGACAGAATTTCTACGGTGAGCTGGGGGACGGGACCGCGACGGCCAGTATGACGCCGGTCCTCGTGAGTATGCTGGGCGCTCGACCGGCGTCACCATCTCTGCTGTCGCCGCAGGCAGCTATCACAGCCTTGCCCTCGCAAGCGACGGGACGGTTTATGCGTGGGGGGATAACGTGGTCGGGAGAGCTGGGTGATGGAAACGAAACCGACAGTACGCACCCGGTTAAAGTGTCGGGTCAGACAAACGTGATCGCTATTGTGGCCGGAGACGACGATCAGGGTTCGATGGGGGGCCTCGGCGCTCAAGAGCGACGGCACGGTCCTGGGCTGGGGATGCGATCGGGATTATGAACCTGCCGACGACAACGTGGCGGGCGCCTGCGGTGCGGAGTGCTTCGACGACGCGGCAACGCTGTTCAGCTCCATGGACTCGAACATCACCTCCATCGCGGCAGGATACGCCCTCCGGTGTGGCCGTGAACAACAGCGGCAACGTGCTGGCTGGGGCTGGAACAATTCGGGCGTGTTCGGCAACGGCACACCTGCGGCGCCACGAGCACATTCGATCCCGACCTCGGCGCTCGTGTCGCTGCTGCCAGGCTGCTCGACCTTTTCAGGCGCGGGTGAGCGTCGTGACGGACAGGATCGGACCGCCTCGGAAGTGTATGCGCTGGCGCTCAAGAACGATGGAACGGTCCGGGGCTGGGCAACAACTTCGGGGTGCTCGGGGACGGCACGACCGGCAGCACCGTGAACTGCGACTGGTAAACCGACATGTCGTATCTGCAACTCTACCTGGTCCAGGCGCTCGGGCCGACCAGATCGTGGGGGTTCTTCCACTGGTGAAGCGCATTCGATCGCAGTCAGTAGTGACGGGACGGGCTCCGGCATGGGGCTCCGATGCCAACAGCATCGGCCTCGATGAATCGGTGACAGCGGACCCGGTGCTCACGACGAAGGTGCTAAGTTCTGATTGCATTGCCGGGACTTCAGACGTTCGGTTCAGCTGCGAGGTCTGCTGTCTTACTGTCATTGAGACGGACGTTCCGAACATGAAGGTCTCCAGGCAGGTAACTGGCATCCATGAAGACCTATGCCGTAAAACAGCGGCATCCGGTGGAGCGGTAAGCCCCGGAGCGAGCGCGGGACCTATCTCCATCGGGATGCGTAAACTAAACAGCTCTCGGCGAAAAGATGTGGTAAAAGCTATTAGGAAGGGCGTTATGAACAGGATGCTGATCGGGTTCGACGGTCGCGCTGTTCGGCGCGACTGCGGCTTATCCTGTGCGCCGTAGACCATTAACTACCAGGGCATGCTCAAGTCCGTGGGAGGGCGTGTGTAACGGAGTGGTCTCTATGACCTTCAAACTCCACAGTTCAGAAACGGACACGCGAAACCGGCGCTGTGGATCGTATCGGATCGGACCGTGACCGTGAGCGCGGGAAAGTACAGCGTCGTCCTGGCAGCGTAACGCCGATCAATCCGCCCTTCGACGCGCAGTATTACCTCGGCGTGGCCGTGGGCACGGACGAGGAGATGGTGCCTCGGCAGCGGCCGACGCACCGCCCACGCCCTTCCGCGCAACAGCAGGGCGACAACCTCAGCAGTTCCGGCCGACAATGACGCTCGACGCACGGTACCTTAACATAATGTTCCGAAAGCAACAACCTTGCAGATTGCGACTTTGCAATGGGGCGTGGTAAGCAGCGGAAGTATATAAATCCGGATTTGGCAGTCAGCCGCAGCACTGCTTTTGATGGCACGAGCATGTGGGTGGCCAATAGCGGCGATAATACTGTGCAGAAGATCAATGCAGCCACGAGTGCAGTTGAAAGTACGATTGCTGTTGGCGCCAATCCTGAAGCCCCGCCTTTGACGGCACAAGCATCTGGGCGGCGAATGACGGCAGCAACAGCCGACGAAGATCAATCCTCTGAATCGTCGGGATCGTCAAGCACAGCCACGGTTAGTGCTAATCCCGTGGCCCTTGTATTTGACGGTACGAGCATGTGGGCGGCAAATACCGGGGGTAATAACGTGCAGAAGATCACTATTTCTACCAACGCGGTCGAGAGAACGATCAGCAGCACGAAATCCTACGCCCTCGTCTTCTATGGAACGGACACATCCGGGTCTGGATGCAAACAATGATCGACAACCTAACAACGCGAGCAAAACAATGACTCTCTTTAATCCTCCACGATCCAGACTCCTGTAACTCGTTCCACGGAACAAACATCTGGGGATATGTTCAATAGGTTCAGTCTGAGTGGGCTCAGCACCTGGACCAGGGGCACAAATGATATATGGTAAGCTATACAAGATTGATCCTGTCACGATGACACGATGGACTCTGGATTTGACGGATTAAATCGGCCCTGTTGGACTAGCTTTTGACGGAACAAACTGGTGGGTTGGGGAATTTGAATATGAAGAATTTATAATCTCAATGTCTCTATGGTCTTCGAGCTAATCATTTCCGGGATTGCTCCGAGCGTGATCGCCTTTGACGGCACCAACGTCCGGCGGCGAGCACTTCAGCAACACGGTGAAGAAATTGGCAAACGCAGGCGTGCCTGTTGGCGCGGACAGTCGGCAGCGACTATATTGTGAGCGGGGCTGTGGGCATGCTAGACACGACCTGCTGTGGGCAGCACCGAGTTGGCCGACGGTGCCGTGACCGACGCAAAGATAACCGGACCGATTTCGGCTGCAAAACTGGACCTCACAGGCGTCGTGAGTAAATCCGGCGATACCATGACCGGCGCGCTCACCTTGCCGGCAAATGGACTGGCAATCGGGACGAACCAGCTTGTTGCTTCGGGCGGCAACGTCGGAATCGGGACCGCGACGCCGATTGAAAGGCTTGATGTCAATGGAAACATCCGGATAAACGATGCTGATGTCTACTTGCGGGCAGATCGTAATCACGGATTGGGCTGGTATGGCACGGGGAAGCTATTTGCTGGTGCTAATGTGAACGGTCCCGCTCTCTATGGGGATACAGGCGGCGTTCTCGGCACAACAGGAGGGGGAAGGGGCCAACAAGCGGCGCTGATGTGGGACGTCAATGCGAACGTGACAATTCCCGGCAACCTCATTCTTTCCTCTGGGACAAGTACCATGGGGATAATCTATTCAGGAGCTACGACCCTTATCCATACCACAAATACTTTCCAGACTTATGGTTTTGGAAATAATAATTTCTTTGTAGGTCCGGGAGCTGGCAACCTGAGACACATGGCGATGGAAGCAATACGGCTATAGGTCTAAATGCACTGACGAATAACACGACCGGAGCCTATAACACGGCATTAGGCGACAGCGCCCTTATGAGGAACACGGTAAGCAATAATAATACCGCCATTGGTTACGAGGCTCTCACGCAAGAAACTAATGATCCTACTTCGGGTAATAACACAGCGATAGGGTATCGGGCGCATTCAAGAGGTAGCGGTGTACACAATACTGCTGTTGGCTCCATGGCGCTCTTTCTCGGCAATACAGATGATACTACCGCAATTGGATACAACGTGATGTATTTTAATTCCGGCACACGAAATACAGCGATCGGGGAGTCCGCTATGTATTACAACCAATCTGGTTCGAATAATACGGCAATAGGACGATGGGCACTTCTTTCACAAACGACAGGAAGTGGGAATGTCGCTCTGGGCTATCATGCCGGATACAATCAAACAACCGGATATAACAATATATATATCGGCTCGAACGTTCTCGGCGTGGCCGGTGAATCGAATGTCACGAGGATCGGCAGCGGACAGACCCAGGCGTATATCGCGGGAACCGTGAACGTGAGCGGTCTGGCATCGAGCGGCACGGTCACGGCAGCCGGGTTCAGCGGCGACGGCTCGGGCCTGACCAACATCAACCTGTCAGGTACGAACGCGGTGAGCAAAACAGGCGACACGATGACCGGGAACCTCACAGTGCCGGTGCTGACGCTCACCTATCCCACAACCGAGGTCGGCGGACTGATCCGGCAGGGAACAGGCTCCCTGATCCATACGTTCGGATTGCATAACTTTTTTGCCGGCATCGGCGCAGGGAACCAGTCCCTGACCGGTGGGGAGAACAGGCGTGGGCTCGCATGCGCCCTCTTCAACACATCAGGGCAACAGAACACCAGCATCGGTCCCCATGCGTTGTCGGCAAACACTTCGGGTTTCGGCAACACTGCAGCCGGCTTTAATGCACTCGCCTCTACAGTAACCAGCAGCAATAATACCGGCATCGGAAGCAGCGCTCTCACAGCCAATGTAGAAGGTTTCAATAATACCGCAATCGGAGCGAATGCAAATGTCGCCTCAAGCAGCCTGACCAATGCCACGGCCATCGGCGCGAATGCCATCGTCGGCGCGAGCAACAGCCTGGTGCTCGGCGGCACAGGCGCAAATGCGGTCAAGGTCGGCATCGGCACGACTACGCCGGGTGCGACCCTCGATGTTGCGAACACGTTCCGGGTTCTCGGCACCCCGGGTCCGACCTCGCCTGCAACCGGAAGCGGGATCGAGATGAACTACGACAGCTCATATAACAACGGGATCATACAGGCATACGATTATGACACCAGCACCTGGGGCACACTCGGCATCAATGCAGCGCAGGTAAGGTTCGGGGGGGCATTCGGAAGTCAAGTGATCGTTACCGGAGACATGACGGTGGAGGGGATGCTGAATAAAGGCGGCGGCTCGTTCAAGATCGACCATCCGCTCGACCCGAAGAACAAATATCTCTACCACTCCTTTGTAGAGTCGCCGGACATGAAGAACATCTACGACGGGGTTGTAACGACCGATGACCGGGGTTTCGCAACGGTGGTCATGCCCGAATGGTTCGAAGCATTGAACCGGGACTTCCGGTATCAATTGACGATTGTCGGCAGCGGATCATGGGCAAGAGCGCGAATTGCAGAAGAGATAGTGAATAACAGGTTCGTCATTGAGACGGACGTTCCGAACATGAAGGTCTCCTGGCAGGTGACCGGCATCCGCAAGGATCCCTATGCGGAAAAACACCGGATACCGGTGGAAGAGGACAAGCCGGCGGGCGAGCGCGGGACCTATCTTCATCGGGATGCGTATGAAACTGCTCCGAAAAGATGTGAAAATGATGAGGAGGGCGTTATGAATACGAAGTTGATCGGATTGATGATCGTACTGTTGTGCGCGACTGCGGCTTACCCTGCGCCGCCGCAGACCATTAACTACCAGGGCATGCTTAAGTCCGCGGGAGGGCCTGTGAACGGAGCGGTCTCTATGACGTTCAAACTCTACAGTTCAGAAACGGACACGCTTACCCCCGCGCTCTGGATAGAAACGCATCCGACCGTGACCGTGAGCGCGGGAAAGTACAGCGTGGTGCTCGGCAGCGTGACGCCGATTAATCTGTCTTTCGACGCGCAGTATTACCTTGGCGTGACCGTGGGCACGGACGAGGAGATGGTGCCTCGGCAGCTGTTGACAACAGCCCCTTATGCCTTTCGCGCAATAGAGGTCGACAACCTCAGCAGTTCGCTGACAATGACGCTCGATGCACGGTACCTTAACACAACCGTTCCGAAGGCAACAACAATGCAAATTGCGACTTTGCAGTGGGGCGCGGTAAACAGCATAAGCAGCACCTATGCTGTAGGGTCCACGCCCGTCGCCCTAGCGTTTGACGGTGGCAGTATGTGGGTTGCAAATTCGGGAGACGATACGGTACTGAAGCTCAATCCGTCCACTGGTGCACTAATAAGCCAATTTACTGTTAGCTCGCATCCCTCAGCTTTAGCTTTTGACGGCAGCGTTGAAGGCAACGCTCAGTGGGTAGCAAATTATAGCAGCAATACCGTGCAGCAAATCTTCACGCGAAGAAATCCTTCCACGAATCTTTTAGAGGAAAAGGTTCAGCAAACAGTTCCAGTTGGATCAGGGCCTAAAGCTCTTGCCAGTGACGCTTGGGGCGTGTGGGTGGCAAACTATGGCAGCAATACAGTGCAGAGAAATCTCGGCGCGTGTCCACCAGGTTACGGTCGCTGTGCTACTGGATCTTTCGGTGGCCCGATATTCGTCGGCATTAATCCTTCCGCGCTGGCGTACGACGGCGGCGAAGGTATGTGGGTGGCGAATTCCGGCAGTAACAGTGTGCAAAAGATTGATGTGATTAGCGAGACAGTGGTCACTACCATCTCTGTCGGCATTAATCCCTCCGCGCTCGCGTCTGACGGCACGAGCATGTGGGTGGCGAATTCGGGCAGCAACAGTGTTCAAAAAATCGACATCGTGACAGGCGTGGTTTTGCTGACCATCAACGGTTTCTCTAGTCCCGCAGCGCTGGCGTATGACGGCACGAGCATATGGGTGGCGAATTATGCCGGCAACAGCGTGCAAAAGATCAATCCGTCTACCGGGGCCGCGAGCAGCTCGATTCCTGTCGGACGCGGACCCTCAGCCCTCGCGTTTGACGGCACAAACATGTGGGTTATAAATTCTTTAGATAATAATGTGCAGAAGTTGTCTAACGCGGGGGCAATCCTTGGTGTTAAGAGCGTGGGCAGCGAGCAGCTAGTTGACGGGGCCGTAGGCACTGCGCAGTTAGCAGACGGAGCAGTGACCGACGCGAAGATAACCGGTCCGATCTCGGCGGCAAAATTGGATCTCTCCGGCGTGGTGAGCAAAGCCGGCGACATCATGACCGGCGCGCTGACTGTAAACGGCCTAATTTCGAGCGGAGTGATTACGGGCAGCTGGGTTTAGCGGCGACGGCTCGGGCTTGACCAACATCAATCTGTCAGGGATGAACGTGGTCAGTAAAGCGGGCGATACCATGACCGGCGCGCTCAATTTACCGACGAATGGACTGGCAATCGGAACGAACCAGCTTGTTGTTTCCGGCGGCAACGTCGGCATCGGCACCACAACACCGGGTGCGACCCTCGATGTCGCGAACACCTTCCGCGTTCACGGAACTCCGAGTCCGACCTCGCCTTCGACCGGAAGCGGGATCGAGATGAATTACGACAGCTTATATAACAGCGGGCTCATACAGGCATACGATTATGACACCAGCACCTGGGGCACGCTCGGCATCAATGCTGCTCAGGTAAGGTTCGGCGGGGCATTCGGCAGTCAAGTGATCGTCACCGGGGACATGACGGTGGAAGGCATGCTCAATAAGGGCGGGGGCTCGTTCAAGATCGACCACCCGCTCGATCCGAAGAACAAGAGTATCTCTACCACTCCTTTGTCGAATCGCCGGACATGATGAACATCTATAACGGTTTGGCAACGACAGATGATCAGGGGTACGCAACCGTTGTGCTTCCCGAGTGGTTCGAGGCATTGAACAAGGATTTCAGATATCAACTCACGATCGTGGATGAAACAGGCAGCGGGGAATTCGCACTTGCCAAAGTCGTGAAAGGCATTGCGGGCAACACATTCATGATTCGTACCAGTATTCCGAGGACGATTGTCTCCTGGCAGGTGACAGGCATAAGAAAGGACGCTTATGCCGAGGCTCACCGGATTCCTGTTGAACAGAATAAACCTGAAGCAGGAGCAGGGGGCGTGTCTCCATACAGAAGCATGCGCAGCGCGGTAAAGCAGTGTCAACGAACGGGGGTATTGCCATGAAAAAGATCAGATCAACCATACTTGCCTGCTGCGTTGCCGTTCTGCTCACAGGCCACGCATACGGTATGTCCAGCGCGAGCTACCGTATTGATGACGATGTGATTTCGAGCGGCGGGGGGGACTCGGCTTCCGCGAACTACAGCAACTATGCGACCTTCGGACAATCAGTTGACGGCGGGACTTCTTCGAGCGCGAACTATACCAACAGCGGCGGCTATCTCAGTAAGGAAGCCGACCTTCGCAACCTGCTGGTGACCCTAGCGGGGGCCGGCACGGGCACGGTATCCCCGGACAGCGGATCGATCCTCTGGACCGGGAGCACCGGCACTGCGTACTACGCCGAAGGCGCGACGGTGACCCTGACCGCGGCAGCGGGAGCGAATTCCGACTTCACCGGCTGGTCAGGCGCGTGCAGCGGCGCCGGCTCCTGCACCATCATCATGAATGCGGACGCGGCAGTGACTGCGGAATTCAATCCGAACGCGTACTCGATATCAACCGCAGTTTCTGCCGGAAGCGGAACAATAACGTGCACGCCGAATCCGGTTACCCCGGGTGACACAAGTACCTGCGTTATTGCGCCGTCACCAGGATACAGCATTACGGGCGTGATCGTGGACGGATCGTCCGTCGGAGCGCCGAGCACGTATCCTTTCACGAACGTCAGCGCGAACCACTCGATCAGCGCGAGCTTCGGCGTCAGTGTCTATAGCCTCTCCGTGACAACATCCGGCACCGGCACGGGAACGATCACCAGCGCGCCGGCAGGCATAAACTGCGGCACGGTCTGCTCCGGCGGTTTCGTGGCCGGCACGCAGGTTACGCTTACTCCCGCCGCGACCAACGGATCCGTCTTCTCCGGCTGGGGCGGGGCGTGCACTGGTACGGGCGCCTGTACAGTGACCATGACAGCAACACCGATAACGGCATCGGCGACGTTTAACGATACTGCATTGCCGACGCTCGTTCTTTCGACCCTCCCGGACAGCAGCACAACGAACGATCCGGTCCTGAACATCAGCGGAACGGTCACGGACAACATGACGGTCCAGAGCCTCGTGATCAGCGAGGTTACCGTTACCGTGAACCCCGACTCGACCTTCAGCTATGCCATGGTCCTGAGCGCGGGCACGAATACAATCACCGCCGTTGCCACCGACGCCGCAGGGAACACGAGCACGGACGTCCGGAAGATCACCTTGGATCAGAAAGCGCCGACGCTCACGATACTGTCTCCGGCGGACAACAGCACGACGAACCAGCCCGTCTCAACGGTCACCGGGACCGTGGACGAGACCGCGACGGTCACCGTGGCCCTGAACAGCGGAGCAACGCAGACAGCCGTCATGAGCGGCGCGACGTTCTCGACTGCAGTGACCCTGGTCAACGGGATGAATACGATTGACGTCAAGGCTACGGACCTGGCCGGCAATGCATCATCAGGAAAACGTACGGTCACGTTCGATCCGACGCTCCCGAGCGTCTCGATAACGTCGCCGGGCCACGATATCGCCGTATCCCAGCCGACCATTACGATCACAGGCACGGTCACTGATTCTTTGACTCCCGCCACGGCGGTCATGTCGGTCGACGGCGTTATTTCAGCATTGACTCTGACTGCGGGGTCTTTCAGCAGTACCATCTCTTTTGCCGCGGAAGGCACTCATGTGGTCATCGTGACAGCCACGGACGAGGCCGGGAACAGTGCTTCAGCACAGCGAAACATCGTATACGCAAAGCTGGGTGATACAAACGATTCGGGCACCGTTGACCTATCGGATGTCATTATTGCCCTGAAACATGCCCTGGGCATGGAGCTGATCACGGATCCCGTAATGCTCAGGCGCTGCGATGTGGCGCCGCTCGGGCCGGACGGAAAACCTGCACCCGACGGCAAGGTCGACATCGGAGATGTTATCATTATGATGCGAAAAATCGTGGGGCTCGTGAATTGGTAAGGCAACTTCCAATACGACCGATATGTCAAGGAGATCCACTATTATGAAAACAACGATCTTAGCAGTGCTTCTGGTATCACTATCCCTGGTGTACTCCTGCGGCGGTGGAGGCGGCAAGAACAATCAATCCCCCTCCAATCCAACATCCGCCGTGCTCACCCTAGGCACCCAGGGGACTTCAACGAACATGGGCGGATTGGGTGTAACCGTTGTTTTGCCTCCTGGCGTTACGGTCAAAACCGATGCAGCAGGCAACGTGGACGGCTCTGTGGTGGCTTCGTCGGGCGTTGCCGCAGGCCAGGCCACGGTCATTTCACTCTACACGCCTGCAACCACGACGACGAAAGCGAAGGTGTCGATCGCTCTCGCCGGCAGCGCCGCGGCCGGATTCGGCGTGGGTGAGTTTGCTACCGTGGCGTGTATCGTTGACTTGGGTTCGCCGGCAGAAGGGGACTTCAGTCTGGAGAATTTTCAGGCGGTGGATGTTTCGGGAGTAATGATCACGGGAGTCAGTGCAACATTAAGAGTGGTCATTCAGTAACAGGAAAGATGGAACAGTATTGGTGCTCGGCGGGAGCGAAAGAATATCAGCAGAAACCGGACGCTCTCTCCTTCTCCAATGTGTTTTTTTCGGCAACCTGGATGGAATGCTCTCTGGCGGGCCTGCGGGTCCGCCAGAGAGCAGAAATACACTGTTTAGGCGGCCTCCTGCCTTGTCAGACAATTCAGAATCTTGCCGCTTCAGCTTCGATCAGCGCGACGGGAATAACATACCTGCCGTTTTTCATCCTGCCTTCTATTTTGATAGGATAGCAGTTGCCCAGTCCCTTTTCCAATTTATAGATCGGGAACCTGATATTGCAGTATTTGCAGACGACTTCGCCCTCGCTGAACCGGTAGCCCTTTTTGTGAGCATAGCAGCTCGCGCAGCCGTCGAGAAAGGCGAGCACTTTGCCGTCCAGCTTGAGTGCGAAATAACTGATGCTCTTGTCCTGGTAATGATAACTGTAGAATTTCGGCATGTCAGGCTCCAGGCTAGCCGTGTCTATCACGATGTCCGTTCCGTTCTGCGGGGCAGCCGGATAGGACGTCTGAGTGCAGGAATAGGTCTGAACGAGCAGAAACAGGGCGGCTGTGATGATGAACAACGGCTGGAATGAACCTCTCTTTACCATGACTGCATGATAATTGCTGCACGCAATTGTGTCAATATATATTCCCGGGAACCGTTATTGCGCCGGGATGGAAAGGCCTATCCGGTTGTGATATAGTTGAATCCATACAACGGCCGTCCGGCCTTAGTCGATTCCCTCAAAAAGGAGTTCCCATGAAGAAGATTATTGTTGTTCTGGCCCTGATCGCCCTGCCCTGGATCGCCCAGGCAGCGACTAAAGAGGAACTTGCAAAGGAAGTGGTCAAGCTCACCGATGTGCGGAAGATGACGGACCAGGTGGTTGTCCAGGTCCAGCAGATGCAATCCGCCCAGATCAAGACGCTGGACCTGCCGAAGGAGCGGCAGCCGGAAGCCGTCGAGTTCCAGAATAAAATAAGAAAGAAGGTCACCGACAGCATCAACTGGGAAAAGATGGAATCGGAGTATGTCG
The DNA here is from genome assembly GCA_963749655.1 of Nitrospirota bacterium. Lineage (GTDB taxonomy): Bacteria > Nitrospirota > UBA9217 > UBA9217 > UBA9217 > JAJYKN01. Next base: position 129,691 of record CAVVOB010000019.1, on the reverse strand, counting down.
GGTTCCTCGTGAACGTCTACACGGAAGACGAGCTCAAGGCCATTCTCGATTTTTACAAACTGCCTGTCGGCCAGAGTATCCTCAACAAGGAGCCGGTCATGATGGGGAAGATCATGACCATGATGCAGACCCGCATCCAGACGGTGCTGCCGGAGGTCCAGAAGATGACAAGGGACTTCATCGAATCGGCCAGGAAGATAAAATAGAACTGCCGCCCGGGTAGAATTTCTTTTTTAAAGACCGCACAGTTTCTTGTGCGGTCTTTGCTGTTTTCTTGCTATTGAAGAGCCCCTAGAACGCTCAGGAGCTTGTCCGTTTTGAACTGTTCGTTCATCTGAATGACGCCGTTCCTGTCGATCACGACTGTGGTGGCCATGGTGGCGTCATAAGATTTGTAGACTGTCTGCACGGTGTCAGCGAGGACAATAAAGCCCGTACCAACCCAGCCATCGGAGCTTGCAGTGTTTGCAGACTCGGCAACGGTTGCGGACACGTAATCAACCGCATAGAAGACGATATCGGGGTTCGCAGGGATTACATTGTCCCTGAGGTAGCCCATGTGGCTCGCGCAAGTCGGACACCACATGGTAAAGTACATGACCACGCCGCGGTAATTCGGAAAGACCGAGGACAGCGTGATCGAGTTGTTGAGAGTGTCGGACAGGGTGAAGTCAGGAGCGAACTCGCCAACCGACGAACCGATAGTGGTAGGGGTCGTCGGTGCCGGCGGCACCTTGTTTGTTCCTGACGGGAAAAGATCGTTTTGCATGCCCCCGCAACTTGTTAATATAAACAGGGTGAGAACCAGAAAAAATCTAATAGAAAACACGGGTCACCCCCAGAGAATAGATGTCCGACGCAACGGTTTCGCTTCCCAAGCCATCAAGCTTGATCGAATGGTTCCAGGTCGTTTTTACGGTCCAGGTCCGTGCCAGCGTTGCCCAGGCAATCGTGCCTGCGACGGAAGTTTTTTTCAAGCCGGGTGCAGCTTGTATATTCGTTCCCCGTTCTTTGTCCCGTCGTCCTCCCATATTTCTGAGACAGCGGCTGTATAGGTCAAATGGTTCCGTGTTTCAGAAATGTCTATGAGGGTCTGATAACTAATCCATAACGTGCCGACCTTCCTGTCTCCCAATCGCTTATGATAGGGATCAACATATTTGTCTTCACGGTTAACCGATCGCTCCAAGTATTTCCCATAGCTCAGAAACAAGGACATGTTCAAGGGGTAAATGGTCTTGTCGAGGAGTACGTTACCATCAAGACGGTAAAAGCCCCTGCCGGTGATGTCGTCGCTTTTTACGCCGTCATAGGGAGATATGCCGGTCGGTACAGTAAGTGAAAGGCCGAACGTGGCAGCAGGGACCAGGTCTCTAAGTTCGAGGTCACTCCATCCAAGCCTGCACATTGGGGAGTCGAAGGCTTCATACCAGACGCTGAATGCCGAGTCGCCCAGGCCGTCTACCCGTGAGGTGATCCCGTTCGGATATTTGTTGGCATTCCATACATAGGGGATAGAAGCGCTCAACTGCCAGCGTTCCGCAAGCCGGACAGCGTAACCGAGATTCAGACGGTATTGACGCATATCCGTTCCAGCGCCATCATGATGGTATTCCATGTTTCGGGTCCAGTAGCCGTCATATTTTTCCAGATCGAACGACATATCGATCATGGATTGGGCTCCTTTTGGGAGTACAAGGGTCACCGCCGAGCCCCCGCCGCAGCAGGACCCGGCCCGTGCATCGGGAACAAAGAAGCAGGCGGCCCCCGCGAGGAGGGCCGCCGTCATGATAATTGAACGAAGAATATTCATGCACATAGTTCTCATTTACATGGATGAACCGGGCGTGGTTATTATGGTCTGGTAGCCGTTAGTGCCGTCATAGGTCATACCGTTCGCATGTTTTCAGCTCCTCTGCGCTTCCGTCCTTACCCACGAGGAGACGGACATAGATCGTGTTCGTCATGCCGGACGCGATGCCCGAGGTAAAATCAATGGACCAGTGTCCGCCTGAGCTGTTGGTCGCCGCGGTCCAATTTGCCGCATTGGCGCAATCGACAACGCTCAGGCAGCCTTCAACGGTCACGGGAGTCGCCGCATGGGGGGCGTACATGCTCATGGCGCCGTCATAGTAATGCAGTGTTGTCGTCGATACTGATGACAGGGCAGGGAAGGTCGCCATGGCCATCATGTCCGTGTAGTCCAACGCTGCGATGAAGAGGTTCAACGTTCCGGTTCCGGTCATTCCGCTGGTCAGACCGTCATTGAACAGAGTGTAGCTGCGTTTCGACGTTCCTGACATACCGCTGACCAGATCGGCACCCTGGCTCGTGAGCGACACCTTACATCTCCGGAGATCGTCATGTTCATCCCGACGTTCGGATAGAATGTGGCTGTTTCTCCTCCTGCGGCCTTTCGACCTCCAGCTCCCAATATCCTTTGGACTTGCCGCTCATGACGGAAGACATAAGATAGTACACAATGCAGGTATAGGTGCCGTCCCCATTGTCGGTGATCGAATCCACGGGAGTCGAGTGGTCCATACCGACCATATGCATGACGGGCATCAGCGCGGGGTTCAGCCCGGGACCGGGGATCCCGTCGCCCGGTTCGTGATCGACAGCTTGAATTCCGTTTTTCCCTGCGTCGGGCCCATCATCCCTACCTGAACATACTCGATACGGTAGGTGTCCGTCAATGCGACCTTGGAAAAGGGCAGGGTCCCGATCTCATCTTCCGCGAGGCCGGTCAGATTGCAGTAAGTGTTCGACATGAAGCTCACGAGCGCATTCTCGAATTCGTTCCCGATATCCTCGGGCAACGTGCCTGTTCCGATCGATATGACGTTCGCACCATTTTTCCCATCCAGCGCGCCGTCATTGAGGTCCTGTGCGAGCGCCGCGAGAAGATCGAACTGTTTGTCGGGCGTCAGGCCGAGGGATGCGGTCAGCTGGCTGAAGACCCCTGCATGCAGGCCGGCAAGGCGCTGGGCCGCGTCATCGGAGCCGTCCGTGGCGGCATTCTTCGGCGCAACGGACGTGTCCGGTGTGTAGCCGAAGGCAGCGGCAAAAGCGGCTGTCGCGTCTGCCGCGGACATGCCGTACTGGGTCACGAGCGCATGAATGATCGTCGATGAAGGATCGAGATTCACCACGCCGGTGGTCAGGGTCCCGCCGGTCACATACGCTGCAAGGGTCCCGGCCGTTGTGTTCGAGCCCGTTGCTTCATCGGCGTAGGAGCCGGACACTGATTCAATGCGGAGGTCAGAGGCGAGGGCATCGGACGGGACGTTTACCGTATAGGAGCCGTTTCCCGACGTGGTGACCGGACCTGCAACCGAGGCTCCGGTCGCGGTCTTCACAACGACCGAAGCGCCGGAAACCGAAGCCGCGTACACGGATCCGGTAATCGTCGTGGTCGTCGACGGGGTGGTGTTGCTGCTGCTCGAGCTGCCGCATGCTGAAACGATCAACGTTGCGATGAGAAAGAGAATCGATGCTGCTGAATGCCGGATTTTCATGTTGTACTCCCCTTTAAGTTGAATTTATTCCGACCCCGGTTTCCTGTGCGGCCGGCCCTTGGCAGGGCCGGCCGCCGGAACGCTGCAGGTCAATTTATTTCGATCATTTCTTCGCGGTAGGCGCCGAAGGTACGTTCGTGCCGTGGCATTCGGTGCAGTTCTGCTGCGCCGTGATCCCGACGCTCTTGCCCGGGGTCCAGTTCGCTTTGGAGGTATATTTGCCGTCCTTCCATGCGTTCAGATCCTGGACGAGCTTATAGGCAACGCTTGCGGCCACGCGGGCGCAGCGGTCCTTCCTCTCCGGGCTGGCAAGGGCGAAGCCTGAGGCCTTCATCCACTTGCCGACCGACACATGGCAAAGAGGCGATTCGCTTTTCGTCTGCATGATCGCGGTCTTCTGTTTCGGTTCCTTGGGATTAAAGGTCGGAAGCGGCGTTTCAGAATACCACTGCATCATTTCGGAGCCGATAGTGTGGCCATGCTCGCATTCCGGCCCGGCGATACGGGGGCCGATGATCACATTGCTGACGATATTGGCGCCAGCGTTGGAGCCGCAGACCGTGCCCCATCCCGCCATTCCGCCTTCGAGGAACACGAAGGAATCGATCGGGAAGGACTTGTAGGGTTCGCCGACCTTTTCCCGGAGCTGGCTGAAGACACTGTTGATGACCGCAGCGCCGCAGAACACGCGGTACCATTCGTTGTAGGCTATTTCCGCGGTTTTGTCGGGGTCGAGTTTCACATAGGGCCAGGGCCACTTCTCAGTGGCGCCGCCCAGGGCCGCCGCAGGGGTTACGAACCCCGGCACGGCCGCGGTCATGCCTGCCGCGCCGACGGCAATCGCGCCGGCTTTCAGAAAATTTCTGCGTGAGAACGGCGATTCGAGCTTATTCTTCGTTTCCATGACAGGTGATCCTCCTGAGATGTTGAAGTATGGTGAAGGGATTGCTTGATCCCGGTAAAGCTCCATGAATACTGTCCATGAACAATCAATAAGAAGAAGATTGGCCCTGCTTCGGAAATATCGTGTGTCACGAAGATGAGGGACATCTCCGTCGCAGAGCCGAGCTGTAGAACGGGGGAGAAACATCCTTTGGCCGCGCGGCGATCTTCGGGCGGCGCGCGAAAAAGGAACGTGATACGCTCAGGTTCTTGCTACGGAAATAGGAATTGTGAGGCTAGGACTGGGGCGGTTGCTCGGTGTCGAAGGTAGAGAGGTACTGCGAAAAGAGAGGTTTGTGCTGAATTGAGTAGGTTATGAAAGGCTTCGGCTGCTGATCGAGGGGAAAGCTGTTCAGGCAGGGCATTTCACCGGACGCTGAAAGCGCGGGCGCCGCCGAATGGCAGACATCCAGGACGCCGATCTGCGAATGTCCGTCATGGACGATCATCAGCGGCAGCGCAGGGGGGGCAAGTACGGTAAGGGCGATTGCCAGGAGAACAATGACAGCCTGCCATTTCATGACGCCATCATAGTGGCAAGGAAAGACGATGTCAATGTAAAATTTTAATTTGAGACTGTCTGTAATCCGGCATGTTTATCGTCCTGGTCCCCTTGAGTATTTCAATGAATGACCCAGTCGCTCCGCTTGATCAATTCGGGATTCCGGCCTTCCGAAAGCTGGACAATGTAGCAGCCCTTTGATGCATAGCGCTGGCCTGCGCCGAAGCTCAGGCGCGGGTACACGACCGGCATGGACGCCTGGTCGGGCGTTGATTCGATCAGTTCGAGAAAATAGTCGCGGTACACGAAGTTTCTCAGCATGGTAAAGGGTCCGGTCAGTGTTGAGAAGAGCGAAAACATCTTGTACTCGATATCCAGGTTGGTCATGGGGATGTTGTTTATTTTCAGGGATGTCTCGATCGAGGCCTTGTAGGGCTGCGACTCCCGGGGAAGGGTATAGGGATAGGTGACATAGACGAAAGCTCTCGCCTCTTCCGGCAGGGAATACAGGTCCTTTTTGAGAAGGCTGGACGAGAGGATGATCAGGGCGGGCCGGGATCCCTGCTTCGCAACACGTCCGAGATCGGGGATGTCCGACGGGTTCAGCCACAGCACGATTGACGCAGGTTTTTTCCGGTCCAGGATATTTTCCCAGAACCGGGGCGTCAGCTGCTGATCCTTTTCCACGGCGAAGTCCTCGACCGCACTTCGTCCGAGGTCCTTCCATGTTTCCCGGAATGCTTTGGCAAGAGCGAGGCCTGCCCGGTCCTTGCGGAAGACCTGGACTACGGACCGGTCCGGAGCAGCGTCGCTGCTGCTGTTGAGGTATCTTGCCGCTGTCTCGCCTTCCTGATACAATCCTCTCGAAAGATACAACGTATACCAGTCGGTATCGGATATGACGGGAAAGTCGGTGACGGGGAAGATCGCGGGTATTTTACGGTCTTCACAGAAACGGTGGATCGGCTCCCAGTCGCCGCTGCTGATGCCGCCCAGGAGCGCAAAGACCGGCGCTTTCCGGTATTGTTCCTCCAACTGGGCGCGCCAGGTGTCGACAGGTCCCTTCAGTTCCCAAACGGACAGGGTTATCTTTCTCAACCCCCGCGATTCGCCTTCCTGGACAAAGGCGTCCCGTCTGGACATGCGCTCCATGTTTCGCGATATGCGCCAGCGGCTGACGAACGCCCTGAGCGGTCCGAGCATGGCCTCGCGGTCCTCCCCGGCCACCTCACCGGCGATGACCGTGGCGAAGCGGAGCTCCGTTTCGGTGACGCCGGACTCCAGTCCCGTTGACAGGTTCTTGAGATAGTAAACCAGGATGGCCATGTCGCGGTCGTCGAGAAAATATTTCGGCATGGTATTGAAGATCTGTTTTCCCGCAGGATCTTCTCCGGTCCGCATGACTCGGGCAAGGGTTTCATCGGTGTAGGCTTCGCGGTAGACCTCCATGGCTCCCGTTGCCGCGGCCTTGCTCCGGTCATAGAGGGGCACGCCTTTGAACTTCGAAAGGGGCGCGTAGAGCCGCGTCCCGTCGACCGGAGGCGTTCTGATCGTGCCTTCGAGGCTGCCGAAGCCGCTCCTCTGGTGGCAGTTCGCGCAGGTGAATTTCGACCCATCGACCGGGATGTCGCCCTGCACCATGCCCTGCATCGGCGCGCCCGACGGCAGGATACCCTGCACATACATCATTGCCCCCAGTCGCATGGCTTCTTCGTGAGACAGTCCGGCAACGGCATTCGGCCCTTTTTCCGCCGGGACCGCGGTGAGGGGCAATGCCCAGAGCAGCGCCGTCATCATTATTAAAACCCCGTACATCCGATGCCCCATCCGGGATCGTATCATCGATGTCATCATTGTTGAGCCCTTTCATATTCTTTCATGAGTTCCGTCGTGCCGATGAGCCCGAAGACGCGCACCCACTGGTCGCTTGCAGGCGATTTCAGCAGAATCAGCGGGTAGTGGTCCATCTTGTTCAGGGTGAGAGCATCAAGTGCTTTGAACTCCCTGACCACTTTTTCGATGTCTTTTTTTGATCCTGTCAGGAAATCCCAGCCCGGCTTCGCGTTGTAACGCTTCAGGTAAGCTTTCATGGCTTTCGGAGTGTCGTTCTCAGGGTCGATCGAAATGGATACGAGCTGAGCCTTGACTGAGTCCGGACCAAGTTTTCTCTGGAAGTTTGTGAAGTTCGCGGAAAGGACCGGGCAGATCGTAGTGCAGGTCGTATAGACGAAGTCCACAAGCACCGGCTTGTTCGACAAAAGCAGTTTCTTGAGCCCGACCCTGACACCGTCCTGGTTGACGAGGGTCACGTCGGGAACGGTATAACGCAGGACAGTCCGGGTGTAGGCAGGCTGCGTTTCCGCCCGCAGTTCTTTATCAGCAAGGCCGAGCAGGAGCAGAACTGCGATCAGGGGGACGATTACCCGTTGTCGTATCATTTCATAACCTCCTAATGTGTTGACTCATGATGTCGATACCGCTGTCACTCCTGTATGTATGGTTCTCTTACGAAGGACGCGGCCAGAGGAGAAATGTTGCAGTTTTTTACATCCTCCGCTGCTTTGGGTGAGACAGGAGTTTGCAATTATTTTAGTGATTTGTGAAAGAACTGATGATCATTGAACTGCGCGTGGAATCAACAGACCGGCAGCAACGAAGGTCAACCCAATCGAAGGTTCGAAGCCGCCATGCTCGCGATCACGATCGCTGTAAAGAAACTATAGCAGACGATCGCAAGAAGGGCAAGCCGCCTCTGCATCGCCGGGATGACGACCGCGAGGCTTGCGACGTTTCTGAAAGGAGCGAGGACCCCTGTGCCCGCCCCGGCAGCGGCGCCGCTGAAAAGGAACAGATAAAGGGGATATCCCCGGTAACCGTACTCTCCCTGTAAAAGGCAGAAGGGGCAATGGTGCGTCGGCAGCTCGTACACATAGGGAGAGATCGTGGAAATGATCGCCAAAAGGGAGACGACAAAGGCGGCCAGGGCCATGACAGAGAACATCCCTCCTCCAGCACCGCGGCGGCGATATACGAAAACACCCGCCGCGATCGTCAGCCCCATGACGACAAAAAAGGGCGCCTTCATCGGGAGCCCCGCTATCGTCGAAAGGGCGGCCCCTGCTTCCCGGGCCTCGGCGCTGAACAGGGTGCCGCAGCAGGAGGTGATTATATCGGGATGCAGCCCTGCGAAATACCGGAGCTGCAGCACGGTTTCCGTTGCCATGAACGGAGCAGCCAGGAAAAGCAGGAGATACTTCTTCCTGATGAGGGGGTAGTCAGGGGCGCGGTTGTCCGCAGAGTTCAGCACCAGCCAGGCCGCGGCCAGAAGAAAGTTCATGATCTTGAACAGGAGCGTGGGATAGCCATAGGAGTTTACCTTGAGGGTCCCTGCCGCGCACATGGCGCCCGTAAAAAGACTGCAAAGATCGTCGGCAGTGTAGACGAACAGGAACAGAGACAGGAGCTGAAACCCGAGGGCATAACCGACGAGCGTGGATATGAGGTAGGTCCGTCGTTCGAGGTTGAGCTGAGCCTCGCTCCCGCTCTGAAGGTCCCAGCGCCTCACAATGGAGACGCCGAATAATGCCGCAGAAAGGACCAGGAACGTCGTCAGGACGGAAGCTACGGTCAGGGCAAGAATTGAGGGATGGAGGATCATGTCTTCCTTCCCGGGTCGAGCACGTTTCCGTCCCGCATCTCGATGATGCGGTCAACGTATCCCGAATCGTATACAAGGGGGTCGTGGCTTGCGATCACGACCGTTCTCCCGTCGTTCTTCAATTTCACCATGGTGTTCATAAATTCGCGGGAAAGCGCCGTGTCGAGATGGGCCGTGGGTTCATCAGCCAGGATCACGGACGGATTGTTGATCAAGGCGCGCGCAATGGCCGCGCGCTGAGCTTCACCGCCGGAAAGCCACTCGATCCTGGCGGAGGCCTTATGGCCGAGGCTGAAGGAGTCGAGAAGGGCCGCTGCCCGTCTTTCCAGGCTCGAACGCTTCTCGTCCGTCGGGAAGGCAGGCAGCATTACGTTCTCCAGGACGGTGATTCCCTTGAGCAGGTTGAGCTGCTGGAAGATGAACCCGAAGGTCGTGCGTCTGATCCCGGTCAGGAAGCGCTCGGGGAGGCTGGTGATCTCCTGTTCGCGGAAACGGATCCTGCCGGCTGTGGGACGGGCCATGCACCCCACGATGCCGAGGAGCGTTGTTTTTCCCGAACCGCTCGGCCCCTTGATCACGGTCAAGAGGCGCTCTTCTATATCGATGCTTACGCCCCGGAGCGCCGCAAACTCGTTGGGTTTCCCGGTGTTGAATACTTTCGCCACTTCTCGCAGGATGATCATGGTCAGGACCTCATGACCGCATCGGGGTCGATCGTAGCCGCCCGCCATGCGGGTATGATCGTCGCGACCGTATAGGGTACGACCGTGAGAAAGAAGATGGTCGCGACCTGATAGGCATTGACGGAAGGAACGAGCCGGAAGTCGGGATAGAGAACAGACCAGCCTTTGAGCACCGGCTGAAAGAGCGCCGAAGACGTGAGGAACACGTGGATATAGGCCAGCACGATCCCGCTCAGGAACGACGAGAATGACAATGCCGCTCCTTCCCAGAGTTTCATGAGCAGCACGTCCGACGTCTCCCATCCCAGCGCTTTCAGGATCCCGATCTCGAACTTTTCCTCGGCGCTCAGGCCCGAGGCCTTGTCCCAGGCGAAAATCAGGAAGGCAACGACAACAGAGAAGAGAATGACGACAACGACGCCGCTTCGCCAGTTGAAGAGGGAATCGTAGGTCCTGACGATCTCGTCACGGATCACGGGCCGCGTGTCGGGAAGAGCGCGGGTGATCTTGTAGGCGATAGTCGCAAGTTCCTTCGGGTTCCCCACGGTCAGTACAAGGTCCGTGGCATGACTGCGCGGGATCGCGAAGAGATCGCGGAAGTCGGCTTCCGACAGGAGGATGAGGTCCGAAGCCACAAGGGACGACGCCGGAGACAGGAGCTTGGCCACTTCGTACAGCCGTGTTTTGCCGTCGGACCCGCGCAAGGGAAGGACGTCCCCCTCACCGATCCTGCGCGTTCGCGCAACGCCCTCGCCGACTACTATTGATCCCGGTGAAACGCTTCCGTCGAGGGGGACCATGACCGTATAGTTTGCGCCGATGCCGGCGTCGAAATAGTATCCCCAGAGGCGCGGCGCAACATTCTTTATCCCCCGGATGCCGGCGATCCTGTCCCGGTAGGCAAGAGGAACGAGGTCGTACCGCCCGGCAACGAGCTTCTGCACGACCATGTCCGGCGCATCGCGCAGATTCTGCGCCGCCTCCCGGCGGAGGGCGTGGGTCAGGAACATGACCGAGGCCAGCAGGGCGACGACCAGCGTGTACGAGACAAGAAGCGCGGCGTTCTTCCCTTTTCTCCGGAGAAGCGATGAGAGAGTGAAATCAAGGATGTTCCGCTGTTTTTCAATCATCGCCGACACCTCGCAGATGTGCCGGCGGATCAACGAGGGACCCGGAAGGGAAGTGTTCGAAGGAGAAGGGTCCGTCCTGAAAGGCCGAATGCAGATCAGCCAGGGCGGGGTGGCGGGTGTAGCGTGCCTCGGTGAAAAGGCAGAGATCGCTCAGGCCGCAGAGCCGCACCAGGGCCTGTTTTTCCGCGAGGCCCGGGGCAGCGGCCGCACGCACGGTCACGGCATGGATCGCCATCAGTGCAAGCAGCAGGCACTGCAGAACGAGGGAGACGAAGAACATGCTCGACTTTCTGATGCGCATTATTCCAGCTCCTTCAGTAGATCGATGGTCGCCTCGCGGAACCGCACGATGCGCCTTGCCCGGTGGTCCTTCATGAACTCCTGCGCAGCGCCCTCGCTGCTGAAGGGGACCAGATCGTGGCCCATGGGGCCGCGCACATCGCTGCCGATCACGAACCAGGCCGTACGCCCGTCGATCGCGGCAAGGCTGTAATAGTCCGTGACGAAGATCGTCGTAATATCCTGTGCGGACCGGGACGGGAGATATCTTGCCGGGTCATTATAGAACTTGAAAAAGTCTTTTGGTCCATCAAAGAAGACCGCTGAATTGTCGCGGAACACGATGGTTGTCAGAAAATCGGCGTACCGGGCGACGAACATCCCGCAGACAGGACATTTGTCTCCGGGACCGGGCTTACTGGTTTTGGGAAGGCCTGCAGCTGATAGCTGCGTGTCTGTCAGCAGGAACAAAACAAAAATGATCCAAATGGTCCTTGGCACACCGCCTCCCGGGTAACTGTGAGTTTCGATAAATTGTAGCATATGTCGATAGCGGTTGCACGTCCGGAGTACCAAATCGCGGATTGCGAATTGCGGATTTTGAGACTCACGATTATTTGTGTTCGTGGACGTGTTCGCCGGTCGTACCCATGTGGGCGGCGTGTTTTGCCGGAACTTCATGTCGCATCATGACCGCACACAAGAGAAGTGCGAGCATGAAGAGCGCTTCAGCCTTCACCGCTCTGTTGAACAAACGGCCGTTCCTGTTTAAAGCCTGAAAGAGGCGCAGCCGGACAGGAACAACGAACCGGAGCACTGTTTCCTCCGGCACAGCCGGCTTTCCGGCTTTGTTTCTCAGCCAGGGAAGGGCAACAAAGCGGTTGAAGACGGCGATAGCGAGAACGAGGCCAAAGAGGATGATCTTCACGATCGCAGTCCTGCCGTATTCCGTTTTCGCAAGAGCGGCGGCGCTGCCGATGTCCAGCCAGGCATTGTATGCAGCAGTGACTGCAATGATGCACGCCGCCGGTCCCGCTATGGCTGAAAAGCGGGCAACGGCATCGGCGACAGCTCCTGCCCCAGGCTCTCCAATGACCGGCAAGGGCAGGATCGCGAAGGCGAGCGCGAACAAGCCGCCGACCCATACCATGGCCGCCATGAGATGGAGCCAGTCGGCGATTTCCGCCATGCTGAAATCGCCGGCATCGGCTGCATGGCCGGTGGCGCTCTGCGTCATGCCGACTATGGCGCCGAAGGCAAGAAGGACGTACCACGCAGCCTTCGAATTGCGTTTTGGAGCCCCTGTTGCGACAATGATGATCATGAGAAGGATGCCCGCAGCGCCGATCGTCCATATCCTGCCGTAGTGCGTTTTCAGCACCACGGAAGGCAGGAGCGGGAGGACGGAAAGGATCGGGTCGCCGCTCATCTCTGCGGTCCTCGCCAGGAGGCCGGCGATGATGCCGGGAAGCATGACACCGGCGCCTGTCCCGAGCATCAGGCACAACCTGCGCAGGACCTTATTCCCTTGATCAATCGGGCGCCCGTCGACAGAGAGCGGGTAGATCCAGAGTCTTGTGAAAACAGCGCCCATAACGAGCGCAAGAGCGGTCAGTTCTATCCACTGGGGGACGATGTGAAGAAGGAATATCATGATGATTACTCCCTGCGTTACGGCGATCTTATCGTGAAGGTGTATGATCCCGATGTCCGGTGTCCGTCCCGCGACACCACGCTCCACATCACCCGGTAGGTCCCCGGCCGCAGCGGAGGCAGGTCCGCTTCCAGAAGGGTGGGGTCGGCTTCATCGACCCGTCCCGATCCCCTGCTTATCATTTCATCCTTTGCATCATGGACCATGAGGCTTGAAAACAGGGGTTCGAGCCTGCTGTCGAACCAGATGCGGACCAACGCCGGCGGGGCGGCCACTGTTGAACCCACCTTGGGGTCGGCGTGGTCGGGAAAAGCATGGCCCCATGATCGGCCGGGCAGGAAGCAGATCAGCGCCAGCATGACAAGGACCGCTTTCCTTGCAGTTTCATGACCTGATCCCTGGCTCATGGAAATACCGGCCTTCCTATGCCGGTCGGGAACAGATCGTCCAGGAAAAGATGGAACAGGGCGAAAATGCCGACATTCGAGCCCGAGCGGTCATTGACCGGTATCTGTGCTGCAAGGCCGAGTTCAGTGCGTTTTCCGATCCAGGCAAAACCCGGATTCACGGTCCCCGTCGTCTGGTTCTTGCAGTCCCCGTTCAAACAGGTTTCCATGGGAAATTCGACGATGGCCACCATCCTGTTGAAGGGAGCTCCGAAGCCCGCATCGCTTACAAAAGACTGAAGGTAGAGGAGACTGTACTGGACCGAGAAGGCCCAGGTGAGCGTTGCAGGGTTCTTGACATCGTCGGTGTAGCTCCGGGAAGGTAAGTTAGGGCCGATGACGCCGGTTATTGCCAGGGGCTTGAGGTATTTCGACTGCATCCGGAAGATCGCCGAATCCCTTGCCGAAATAGAGAACAGGCGAGATCGTCGAGATCGGTTCCGATACTGCCGGCTCTCCTGTATGGCCGATCTCTCCGGTTACCCCCGCTGAAAGGATTGTTTCATGCTCCTCGCTCGTGAAGAATTGATATTTTGCCGTGGCTTCGAGATTGCCCCAACCGCGCGCTGTTCCGTCGCCGAGGGTATGGAGATTTTGATAGGTCTCAGCAAGGGTGATCCCGAAGAGCGGGGTGATGCGTTTGGACAGCTCTATTGACAGCGAATCAGCGTCGATCGCCGGTCCGCCTGCATCGCCGACCATTCTCATGCGACCGTAGAGCAGGGAGAATTCATCGGATACAAAGGGGTCGTCCACGGCGAAGGTCGTGGGAAAGAATCGCTGACCCGCTATGCCGTGAGCCAGGGACGTCGCCGGCGTTATTGCCAGTGCCGTGACCAGAACAAGACAGGCTGCTTTCGCGAAAAAGTTATGGGAAATGCTCATTGCAACCTCCTGGAGCACAATAACGTCCGACTTAGTCTAAGTATAACGGCCGGGAAAGTGAAAATCAATGAGCCGATGCCGGAATGGGAACGAGAAGAGATCATTTGACTCCTGCTTCCGGTCTCCGCGACGAACCTTTTCCTGCACCGGTGCGCCGGGATTACAAGTTCGCAGTTGACACCCTGCGGTAAATACTGTAATTTTAATCATGACGGGTATCGTGCTTGCAGGCGGCGCGAGTAAGCGCATGGGCACAGACAAGGCGTTTTTGAAGGTTGCCGGCATTCCCCTCATCGAACGGGTGCTGCAGTCGCTGAAGCCGCTCTGCGGCACTCTTGTGATTGTGGCCAATGAGCCGCACCGGTATGCGGGCTTTTCCGCAGAGGTGGTGACCGACGTATTCGAACAGCGGGGTCCGCTCACGGGCATCTATTCAGGACTTCTGCGGTCTTCCGACGACTGCAATATCGTCGTGGCCTGCGACATGCCCTGCCTTAACCGGGAGCTCCTGGCCTTCATGGCGGGACAGTCCGACGGCCACGATGCCGTTATCGCCTCATTCAACGGGTTCCTTGAGCCGCTTCACGCGGTCTACCGCAGAACGGCGCTTCCGGTCATTGAAACGCAGATCAAAACGAAGGGCCAGCGCATCCGGGAGATTTACGACCGGCTGCGTGTGCGATATATAACGGAGCAGGAAATCGATCGTTTTGACCCTTTGCGGCGATCGTTCACCAATCTTAATACGATGAAAGAATACGAGGAGGCAGCATGTGCGGATTAGGAATGCCGGAGTTGGCGATCATCCTTGTCATTGCGTTGGTCATTTTCGGAGGCAGCCGGCTCCCCCAACTCGGTGAGGGTCTCGGAAAGGCGATTCGAGGGTTCAAAAAAGGCCTCTCGGACGGAAACGCGGACCAGACGGCCAAGAAGGACCAGAACAACGAAGAAAAAAAGGGATAAGCAGTGAGCATGAAATGGGTCCTTGCAGAGCCTGATGCCGGCATTACGGCCGCGCTCTCGGACCGGGCCGGGCTGCACCCCCTCGTAGCCCGGCTGATGGTCAATCGCGGGATCACCGACCCTGCAGCGGCAACGTCGTTTCTCGCCTGCGATCTCGCGTCATTGACCGGACCCTCGCTGTTCCTTCAAATGGACCGCGCCGCAGCGAGGATCAGGGCCGCAATCGAAAAAGGGGAGCCCATAGCGGTCTACGGCGATTACGACGTGGACGGCGTGACGGGAACGGCTCTGTTGTACCTGGTGCTGAAGCGTCTGGGCGGGAACGTAACCAGTTATATTCCCGACCGGCTCTCTGAAGGCTACGGGCTGAACGCCGGGGCGCTGGACAAGCTCAAGGCTTCAGGCATCACCCTCGTCATTACCGTGGATTGCGGCGTGACCGCCCTGCGCGAAGCCGAAGCGGCCCTCTCTCTCGGGCTCGACCTTATCATCACCGATCACCATGAGATAGAAGGCCATGGACCGCGGAGTTCAGGCGGTCTGAATTGCCCGCCGGACCTCAAACTGCCCCGCGCTTATGCCGTCCTGCATCCGGCGCTCACCGTACCCTCAGCATCTCCGACGGAGCGCGATGCCGTGAGCTGCCTGACGGGCGTGGGGATCGCATTCAAGCTTGCCCAGGCAATGCTCGGCGCGGGGGCGGACGACGAAATGATGCGGTCCCTCCTCGACCTGGTCACCCTGGGGACTGTTGCGGACGTGGGCAGGATCGTCGGCGAGAACCGGGTACTGGTCAGGCACGGGCTGGAGCTCCTGTCGTCGGATTCATCGTCGCAGCGGCCGGGCATCGTGGCCCTGAAGCAGGTAGCTGGCTTGACCGGCAAGAGGGTCGGCGTCGGCACCGTGGGTTTCACCATCGCTCCCCGGATCAATGCCAGCGGCAGGCTCGAGCGGGCGGACATGGCCTTCCGGCTGCTCACCACCGATTCGAAGGAAGAAGCGATGAATCTGGCGTCTGCCCTGGACGCCGTGAACCGGGAGCGGCAGTCCGTCGAGGAAACGATCAGCATTGATGCGAAGCAGCAATGCCGTCAGGCAGATACCGCGGCGCTGGGTGCGATCGTGTTGTCCTCGGGTTCCTGGCACCCGGGAGTGATAGGCATCGTTGCCTCACGCCTGGTTGATGAGTTTTTTCGCCCCACGGCGCTGATCAGCGTACAGAACGGCGTGGGCAAGGGATCGGCCCGCAGCGTTCCCGGATTCGACCTCTATGAAGGACTGAACGCCTGTTCCGACCTGCTGCTGGGATTCGGCGGCCACAAGTACGCGGCCGGATTCACCATCGCCGAGGAGAATATTACCCCTTTTCGAGAACGCTTGAATGCCGTGGCGCAGGAGCGGATGGGCCCTGCGGGATTCGTTCGGACCCTGTCCGTGGACGGTCCCGTGGCGCTGGACGAACTGACCATGGACCTGATGCAGGAGCTCGACAAACTCTCCCCCTTTGGCCAGGGCAATCCCGAGCCGAGGCTCGGCGCCCGGGGTCTGGAAGTGATCGGCGCCCGCATCGTGGGCAACAACCATTTGAAGTTCCGGGTGCGCCAGGGCAACGGAGCCGTGCTGGGCGCCATAGCCTTTAACCGCGGCAGCCTGCTCGGCGGCCCGGTGCGGGAGGGCTCCCGCCTTGCGGCCGTGTTTACGCCCCGGTTGAACGTCTGGAACGGGTCGACGACGCTTGAACTGGACATCAAGGACATCAAACCCGACAGATAATTTCGACATCCTGAGATCGGTGACGGTTGAACAACAGAGCAGACTTTTCGACGCAGAGAACGCAGAGAACGCGGAGGAAAGAAGTCTGTTCCGGGCAATCCCGCGCCTTGGCATTCCCCGGCTCCTGCCGGGGGTGGAAAGCGCTCACTCGCGCGTGACACCAACGTGTCACGCAAGCGCGAGTTCGCAGTTCCGGGAGGTCGCGTCAATTTTAGTCCCGACAGGTCGGGATGCCGGAGGGGGCTCCACAACCGTTTTGCAGTTTTTCTCTGCGTCCTCAGCGACCTCTGCGGTAAAAAGGTGTGAGGTTTTTCTTATGCCCGTAGTTCGCCTCGAAGACATAGTCGAGCGGATCCAATCCTACAATCCCGATGCGGACGTGGACCTGCTGCGCCGGGCCTATATCTTCTCGGCGAAGGTCCACCAGGGGCAGACGCGCCTCTCGGGCGAAGCCTATCTGAACCATCCCATCGAGGTGGCGGCCATCATCGCCGGTCTCAAACTGGACGCCGCGTCTGTAGCGGCCGCACTGCTGCACGACACGGTCGAGGACACTGCAACAACCGACGAGGAGATCCGGTCCGTCTTCGGAGACGAGGTCGCCGCTCTCGTCGACGGCATGACCAAGCTGTCCCGCATGGAGCTCCAGAGCCGCGAGCAGCGGGAGGCCGAGAATTTCCGGAAGATGATCGTGGCCATGGCCAAGGACATCAGGGTCATCTTGATCAAACTGGCCGACCGGCTGCATAACATGCGCACTCTGAAACACCTTCCTCCTGAAAAGCAGAAACGGATAGCCCAGGAAACCCTCGACATTTACGCCCCGCTCGCGAACCGCATGGGCATTTCGAAGATCAAGACCGAGCTCGAAGACCTGTCCTTTCTCTACCTCAACCCCGAGGCCTACCGCGATCTCGAGAAAAAGGTCTCCCAGCGCCGCATCGAACGGGAAACCTATATCAACGAGCTCATCGTGATCGTGAAGGGACAGCTCGCCGAACACGGCTACCCGGGAGAGGTGAAGGGGAGGCCGAAGCATTTCTACAGCATCTACCAGAAAATGCAGAAGCAGGGGATCTCCTTCGACGACGTTTACGACCTCATCGCGGTCCGCATCATTACCGACACGAAGGTAAACTGCTACGCCATCCTCGGCCTCATCCATTCCCTCTGGACGCCCGTGCCGGGACGGTTCAAGGATTTCATCGGCGTTCCCAAATCCAACCTCTACCAGTCCCTCCATACCACGGTCATCGGGCCGAAAGGGGAGCGCGTTGAATTCCAGATCCGGACCGAGGAAATGAACCGTCTTGCCGAGGAAGGCATCGCCGCGCACTGGCGCTACAAGGAGCGGTCTGCGATGAGCCAGCGGGAAGAGCAGCAGTTTGCCTGGCTCCGGCAGCTCCTGGAGTGGCAGAAAGACGTGCCCGATGCCAAGGAGTTCATGGAGACGGTCAAGGGCGATCTCTTTCCCGACGTGGTCTACGTCTTCACGCCCCGCGGGGACGTCAAGGAGCTGCCCCAGGGATCGACTCCCGTGGACTTCGCCTATACGGTGCACACCGACATCGGACATCAGTGCGTCGGCGCCAAGGTGAACGGCAAGATCGTGCCGCTCAAGCACGTGCTCAGGAACGGCGACAAGGTCGAGGTCACGACCCAGACGGGCCACACGCCCAGCCGTGACTGGCTCAAGTTCGTCAAGACCTCGAAAGCGCGAACGCGGATCAAGGCATGGCTCAAGGTCGAAGAGCGAAGAAGAAGCATCCTGCTCGGCAAGGAACTCCTGGAAAAGGACCTCCGGAAGCACGAACTCAGCCCCGCAAAGGTCCTGAAAGTCCGAAGAACTGCTCCAGATAGCCACGGAGATGTCGCACAACTCCCTGGACGATCTTCTGGCGGCCATCGGTTACGGCAAGGTGTCTGCCCACCAGGTGGCGAACAAGCTGGCGCCCGAGAAGGCCCATGTCGAGCCGGTCCCCAAAAAGCCGTCTCTGCAGAAACCCGCGAAGCCCGCCGGCGGCAGCATGAAGATCAGCGGTATGGACAACATGCTCATCCACCTGTCGAAGTGCTGTAATCCCGTGCCCGGCGACAACGTCATCGGATTCATCACCCGCGGGCGGGGGGTGTCGATCCATACCGCAGACTGTCCGAATGTCGGCGAACTCACCTTTGACAAGGACCGGCTCGTGGACGTCTCATGGGGCGACCTGCAAACAGCAGCCCATGCGGTCAAGATATCCGTCAGGACCGAGGACAAGCCCGGCCTCCTTGCCAGCGTGTCTTCGTCCATCAGCGCGGCCGAAGCGAACATCACCCATGCCGAAGCGATCACCGGCGAGGACCGCGAGGCGACGCTCAACTTTACCATCGACATCAAGAATGTCGACCACCTGAACAAGATCATCAAGAATATCGAGACGATCAACGGCGTTCTCGACGTCAAGAGGGTGAAGACGGGGTAGGATTTCCGTCGTTAGTCCCAGTCGTCTGTTTCCGGGCAGGGGAGCCCCCCCCTGACGCCCGCCTTTCTCTAAATCTATGACCGGCCCCCTGCGCGCATTGTTCTCCGACCTCAAACAAGTCCTGTGGGCACTCTTGCTCGTTTATATCCTCTTGGGTGTAACAGGCTGCCTCTTCGGGAAGCGGATAGGGTTTTATCATGCCTTCCTTGTCTGCCTCGCCATAGGCCTGCTGGTCACCGTTACGTTCATCGCTATATACCTGGTTACGGTGTTTCTGGTCGCAGCCGAATATCGGGAGGAAATAAGGACTCATAAGAAAGGCAGGGAAAGGGAGCCCGAAAGACCCGGGTCCAGATTCTGAGCAAATCCATGGCAAGGCGGCATGACAGAATAATGACACGCCATCATAAAGGTTTACTTTAAGTTTAAATAATATATATATGTCAAATAGTTGAATGTTTAAGTTAAATATTAACTGGAGGTATTTATGGGCAGGAAAATCATTAAAACAGCAGACGCTCCGCAGGCAATCGGTCCTTATTCACAGGCAGTGGAAGCAGGCGGTTTCGTGTTCGTATCAGGACAGATACCGATCGATCCGAAGACGGGGAATGTGGTCGAAGGCGACATCAAGGTACAGGCCAAGCGGGTCATGGAAAATGCCAAGGCCATCCTGATGGCAAGCGGATGCACCATCGCCAGGGTCGTTAAGTCAACGATCTATCTGAAGGACATGGCGGATTTTGCGGCAGTGAATGAGGTCTACGGCGCTTACTTCCCGACCGAGCCGCCGGCACGAGCCACGGTCGGGGTTGCGCGTCTACCGAAGGACGTTGCCGTGGAGATGGATTTTATTGCGTGGAAGGGATGATAGATGTATCGAACAATGTTTTGGTGATTGTGTTGATTTACGCCAATTTCGTAGGGGCGAACGGCCGTTCGCCCCTACCGCGGATGGTTTAATACCATGACCTTTAACCACGAAAGGCATAATAGACGATCAATACGCCTGGGATTGTATGATTATTCCCAATCAGGAGCTTATTTTTTCACCCTCTGCACATGGAATCGGGAATGTGTGTTCGGAAAGGTCGTTGACAACAGCATTAGTTTGAATGAACACGGGAAGATTGTGGCAGAGGAATGGAACCGGTCGTCAATGATCCGGAAAGAAATGGAATTGGACGAATTTATCGTCATGCCGAACCATGTCCATGGGATCGTATTGATTCATGCGGACGTCGTAGGGGCGAACGGCAGTTCGCCCTTACCGAGAATGAAACCGAAATCGTTGTCATCGTTCATGGCCGGCTTTAAATCTACAGTCACAAAACGGATCAATGAAATGCGGATGACGCCGCGATCGCCCGTATGGCAACGCAATTATTATGAACATATTGTGAGAAACGCGGAAGAAATGAACCGGATCAGAGAATACATCCGAAACAATCCGATTCAATGGGAAATGGATGAGAACCATCCCGATCGTGTCAATCCGTAGGGGTGATATATGCAGGGGCGAACGGCCGTTCGCCCCTACGTTTGAAGGCCAATTAGCCGTTTTCAGCAGAAATTCTGGGTAATATAAACCCGGTCGTCGGGGGCGATGAAGACCCCGATGCCTTCGTTTCTCCAGTGAGGGGTAAGGATGTTCTTCCGGTGACCGGGGCTTTTCATCCAGCCGTCGACCGTGCTGACGGCTATCCCCTCCATTGAGTTCCAGTCGTAGTAGGCCTTCCCGTTGATCGTGGTTACGGAATTATAGAGGTTGTTCAGGGCGATGTTTTCGGCGCCGGTATAGATCGTCCTGCCCACGGTAATCCCGCATTCGTAACCGGCCTGCTTGTACCGCCAGGTCATGTCATGGCCTTCCGGGAGCTGTGGCTGAAGTAGCCCCGCGCAGCCATGTCCCTGCTGTGACTTCTCGCGATGCCGGCGAGGTCGTCGTCCCAGCGAAGCTGAACAAGCCCCTGTTTCCTGCGTTCCTTGTTGATCAGCTCATGGACCCTTTTTTCAAGCGCCGTAACGCTGATGTGCGGTTTGCTTTTGCTTTCCATGCGGACTTCAGGCCGGGGTCCAGCGCAGGCCAGAACGAATAAGGCGGCAGCAATGATCACGGCAGCGCTTCTTGCGACCGGGGGAATCGGCTTTATTGTTTCAGATACGAACATCAGAGTAAGCGCTCCCGAAGAATGTGACCTTGAATACAGCGCACACGCCGGCAAACATACTATACTATAGCGGGCCATGGAACTGCTTGTCAAATGATCGCTATCCCGCAGTTCCACCTGGCACTCCGTGCATCCGCGCTCGTAAACGCCGGGTGCAGGCGGGAGGTCGCGTCAATTTTAGTCCCGACAGGTCGGGATGCCGGAGTGGGCTCCACTCAACCCCGCTCTAGGGAGAATTATGCCTCTTCGCGAAATTAGGTTTGCTTTTTTTCCATCTATCGTTTATTATGCGACCAATTTATGAGACTATTCTATCGCATATCCGGTTCCCTTGTTCTTCCTGCTTCCCTCGTATTTCTGTTCAGCTGCAGTCATCCCCATGTACCGGCAGGTTCGATCGCACTAAACGGCTCTTCAAGCCTGCAGGCCTCGACCCCTGCCTCGGCAGTCATCGATGAAGAGACTGCTCCAGCTCCTCTTGCAGCGGCTCCCGAGGAGCCTGAAATGGCTTCAGCAGAAGCGGCGACAGCGCCCCGCGCGAATAAAGCCCCCCAGAACGGCAAGAAAGAATCGATCGACGACGAACAGCAGGCTTTGCTGGACTCGGCGCTTGAGCTGACCGAAACGGCGCAGGAGTACTGGGAAGAGAGCGACATGGATTCGGCAATCGAGACCCTCGACGAAGCCTATGCCATGCTGCTCAAGACCGAAGGGAGCAATCCCAAGATCGCCCAGCAGAAGGAAGACCTCAGGTTCGTGATCTCCAAGCGCATCATGGAGATGTACGCTTCGCGAAAGACGTCGGTCGACGGAACCTACACGGCAATCCCGATGACCATGAACGATCATGTGCAGCGGGAGATCCAGTCCTTCCAGACGGTGGAATACGATTTCTTCGTGGAATCCTACAAACGGTCGGGCAGATACCGCGGGGCCATGGTAAAGGCGTTGAAAGAAGCCGGCCTTCCCGAGGAGCTTTCGTGGCTGCCGCTCATCGAAAGCGGGTACAAGGTGCGGGCATTGTCGCGTTCGCGCGCGCTCGGGCTCTGGCAGTTCATTCCTTCCACAGGATACAAGTTCGGCTTGAAGAGGAACGCCTGGATCGATGAAAGGCTGGACCCGGACAAGGCGACCGACGGCGCCATTGCCTATATGAAGGAGCTCCACTCGATGTTCGGCGACTGGGCCACCGTTCTTGCGGCCTATAACTGCGGCGAAGGCTCTGTCGCGCGCGTGATCAGGAACCAGAAGATCAATTACCTCGACAATTTCTGGGACTTCTACGAACGGCTCCCCCGTGAGACGGCCCGCTATTTCCCCCGTTTCCTGGCGGTGCTGGCTATCGTGAAGGACCCGGCAAAATACGGGTTCACGCTTGAACAGCCGGACAGCCCTGTGAGCTTCGATACCGTGACGATCGAGCGTCCGGTCCATCTGAAGAGCATTGCTGACAAACTGGGTGTTGATACCGAAGATCTGGCCGGGCTGAATCCCGAGCTCAGGTACGGAGCAACGCCGAATACGGCCTATGCCCTCAAGGTCCCGGTCGGAAAAGGGGAGACCCTTCTCGCTGCAATTGAAACGATGACAAAGTGGTCTCCGCCCAAGGTTGAATATGTGGTCCATCGCGTCCGGAGAGGCGAGACCCTGTCCCTGATCGCAATGCGCTACCGGACGAGCATCCAGCGGATCCTCGAAGCGAACAACATCCGGTCGACGAAGCTGCTCCGCGTGGGCCAGCGCCTGAAGATCCCGATGAGGAATACGACCTGATCGGGCAATAACAGGAATGGAATAATATTAACGGCAGGGTATTTACCCTGCCGTTTTCTTTTTTGCGCAGGCCTTAACGTGTGCTTCGTAAAAGTATTTCGAGATGTTCTGTTTGCAGTGCGGACAGGTCATGCAGCATGGAACAGGATGGATGATGTGCGGCGAGGCGTGGCACGGGCAGTTGCAGACCGCCGTCATCTTTCTCAATGTTACGATCGTCGCCCCCCATCCGCCCTCTGTTTCATCAGCAGTTCTGATCGATTCCACATAAGGCAGTTTCTCCAGAACGGACCTCACCGTCGCTTTGAGCGTGCCGATTCCTTTTCCATGAATGACGCGGACCTCGAAAACGCCGCGCATCATGCATTCCAAAAGGTACTCCGGCACCAGGTCCTTCACCTCTTCCGGCCGGAAGGTGTGCAGGTCGAGAATGCCGTCAATGGGCTGCTTGATCGGTTGTTTTTCCATCGTTATACTCCTGCCTAGCTCATTATCTTTTAAAGCATTGTATCATTGATTTTACCTTGGCGCACTCGCTTTTGCAGGAGCGAATTCAGAAGAGAG
Organism: Nitrospirota bacterium; assembly: GCA_963749655.1. Taxonomy (GTDB): domain Bacteria; phylum Nitrospirota; class UBA9217; order UBA9217; family UBA9217; genus JAJYKN01. Next base: position 106,279 of record CAVVOB010000019.1, on the reverse strand, counting down.
GGCTGCATACGACAACGATCGGTTTGAGTTTGAGAAATACTGCAGGCACTTCAGTTCCCCGTGGTTCTTGCTTGGCACGCAATGCGGAATAGATCTTCGACGCACAGCACGACGGGAACCGCCTCCTCCAGATGCGCATCAAACTGTTTTAAATGTCTTCCGAGATGGGCGACATGCCTTTCTCAAGCAATTGACTATTCCGAATTTGAATATTAGTCAGGATAATATAAATGTGTCACCTATTGCATATTAGTCTTTTGCTGGAAGGTTAATGATTTCCATACCATACATCACATTTTTTCCTAAATTCATTGACCGGTCAGTCAAGTCTATGATACTGTATTCCGAAGAACTAGCATCTTGTTATCCCGGAATAAAAATGAATCCCTTAATCGTCGATCTTATTGATAATTACATAAACAAATACTGTGACGCGCCTGATTTTTTACATAACATCGACGCTATCAGAGAACTCTTTTCTCTTGCATCCCAAGATGAAATAGTCTCTCACATAGAAATGGTAATTTCAAGAAGTCGGCCAGAAAAGTTCAGTAACGCACTCTGGTTTTAAGAGATCTCCGGTCATCACCTGCGATGGTGGCACAAGATAGAAAAAGGTTGTTGTCCTTGCTCGAAAGAAAGGGAATTTATACTGCATTGGATAAAAAGCTCTACTCCAATAATTATCAAATGCGGAAGGATAGCATTTACACGATTGGCAAGTTATGCACCAAAAAATATCAAAAGAATCTGTTAGTAGCCTTCTATAAGTACTATCTAAAGAAAGATCCTTATCTAACACCACAAGTTATTTTTGAGATAAACTGGCTTGGTCGCAAACACAAATACGATTTGCTTTCTTGTCTTGTAAACCACTCTCACTTTGCTTTTCGCTGGTCTACGATGTCGATGGACAATTGCTATGACTTCAAAGATAGGCGAGTGGCACGGCTACTCTCCGTATTGGAGAATGATCCTGTAATTTCTATTAGAAAAGACTATTTGTCCAAAATTAAAAATGGGGATCGCGCCACATTATCGGATTATTCTAGCGCAGAGATATTTGTGACCAACTTTCTGAGCTTTAACCGCTATAAGAACTACAGTCTCCGGTTGATCAGCCAGCTGCTCAATTATTACATAGGCAATTCTAAAGAGTTTCTCGCAGATATAAAAGATGCAAAAGGCGATTCTGACGCTATCGCAAAAGTTTTCTTACGCATCCGCAACGAAATCGAGAATGAGTAATAACTTGTCGTTCCACGCCGACCGCTTCGCTGGCGTGTGAACTCCGTGTTACTTCGGAAGGACCATGAGACGATTTCTAATTACAAGCGCAATCATATTTTCCTCACTTCTTATCTGCCAAGGGACATCCATTGGCGCAGAGAGTTTGTCGAAGAAACTTGGCCTAAAGATTCACACAATTTATCTCGATCCATCGTATGGCGGGAAGGCACGTGGGCCACGACTTTCCAAGGATAAACTAGGCAAGGACATCACACTTGAAATTGCACAAAAAATGAAGACGATTCTCGAAACGAAGGGATTTGCGGTTTACCTTTCTCGTTCAGAAGATAGATCTGTACCTCCTGACACACGCGCTACTCAGGCTCATTCGAGACAATCCGACCTATACATCGGAATTAAAGTTACCAAAGCAAAGAAGGACTGTATTAGTATCTTTACTGAACCGAAGCCGATCAAGAAACATCAAGTGGCCAACAACAAAACTGATGACCCAAGCAAAGGGCTGAATGAAATATTTGCGGCCCTGGCAACAGACGACAAGCACGAGGAAAGCCTTACTGTTGCCGGCACGATGTCGAAGAAATTGAGTGAATCAGATCTGTTCACCTGCATTCAGTTACTGCGCAGTTTCGACTATGTTCTGCTAAATACTTCAATGCCTGCAGTTACCATAGATATTGGCGTCTCACCTACTTCGACGAAACAATCTTACATTCTCGACGCTTTTGAGAATTCGATCGCTCAGTTTCTATCTGATGCTATCAAAGAATATGCAGATGACAGCGCGCCAAAGACAAATCAGTAAAGCTGATTGTTAACGAGCGCCTCGACAGCGACGCGTCAGGCGCAAGTTTGGGTCCAAAATAAATAGCGAGATGAATAAAAATACGATCGACGAGGAACTAATCCGAATTAAAGCGGACTTGGCTACTGTACTTAGTCAAGATTGCGACGATTTAGATTCGACTGATTTTATAAAGCATAAGGCAATGTTATTAATAACGAGAATCCATACTCTCAAGGACAAAATTGAGCTTGAAATCGTCAGAAGCAGGGAACACAAAATGGCTTATCAGAAGCTATGCAAGGCACTTGACCATATTCAATCAGCTTTGCATTATAAGATGCCATTGAATCCTACCAGTGACGACCTCAAACATCAAGTTAGGTTAGTTAAAGAAGTTCAAAATGAAATTGAAAATCTGTAAACAACAGGATAAAAAACGCTGTACCGGCATCCGGTTTCCTGGAGCATATCAATGAAAAAAGCCACGAAAATTGTCGCTGTACTCGTAGGGTTTGGAGCAGGAACTATTAATCTCGTGCTGCTACTCTACTACAGCACTCTTACGATCAACAATATCGATGCTCTTTGGAATCTACCCTTCATTCTTACATGGCTCACTGCTCCCTTATCGCTAGTGGCATTACTATCTTTTTCGTATCTGATTGAACCGCGGAAGAAATCATTCGTTATTGCCTCAGGCCTTTCATTTCTGATTGCGGTAGCGCTAGAAATTTTGACAAGAAATTATATATTTCTTAGACGATAAACTGGCTATACTCAATCAAGGCTATTTAACAAACAGTACCAACCTCGCCGTCGAGAGGGTCTGTGAACCACGCCCCTCACGGCGGCGTTAAAATCCATTTATGGTAATTCGAAGATCACCGGAATATGATTGTAAAGAAAATGCCTCACCGATATTCTCTCAAGTGCACCATCTGATTTCCAATTAGATACGACTACGGCATGAGAAGAAACGTTCTGGATAATTGATTGTGCATCAGGTAAAATGAAGCATTCATAAGTTTGTTCCTGAGCAGACGTTGTCAGGGCGATTTGATGGGATTCCCCGGCAAAGAATGTTGCGTCGCACTATCGTGATGCCAGCACACACAACGTACCGGTCATGAACCGGCTGCCGGGATGACACCATGAGATAGGAAATCCGCCTATGCGAAAGAAAAAACTCATCGTATTTTTTTCCATCCTGATCGTGATTGCAGCGGTTATCCTTGGTTATCTTGCCGTCCTTTACTGGAAAGGGGGCGTCAACAACTATGAACCGCCGAAACAGGCGTACGCTACGTCCCGAGAACAGGTACTGACGGATTTGCAGAACCTTTCAAAAGCCGTCGAGGCCTACTTCGTCGTTACCATGGAATACCCCCGGAAATTAGAACAACTCCAGCCCGCGTTTCTTGATCGTATCGGCAACGATCCCGCGAGCGGGACACCGTACGTGTACACCCTGTCCAGGACCAACGGCGCCGACCACTATCGCATCAGTGTGCCGGATCCCAAACTCTATAACGCAAAGGACCTCTATATTGAAGATGGCAGACTTTTTCAAAAATAGATCTGTCAATTATCCCGTCCGTTCTTGCTTGATTGCGGCCCTGGCGGCTGTAACCGTACTTTTATCCGGCGCGTCCGCGCTCTATTCCCGGGAATCGCTTGACAATGAGCTTGCGAAGGCACTGAGAAGAACGGTGAAGTGTGAGCGAATAGAGATTAAAACGAACACCGGCGACGACAAAGGCGGGGACCTGAAGTCCCTGTTCATGAAATTCGTATCGCTCCCGATAAACGGTGTCCCGGTCGACTACGTCACCGCGCAGTATACCAATCCGAAGATCGATTTCAAGGCATTAAGAAATGCAAACACCGTTAAAATTACTTCGTATTCGGATTTTGCCGTCAGGATATTGGTTTCGGAGCAAACGATAAAAAATGAATTCATAAGGACGGCGAAGAGGCTGAACTTTCACTATGACAAATTTCTGATCAAATTCACCCCCCCGTATATTGAATTGGAGTTCAGCGTTCCGGCCAGTACGATATCCCCGAACGACAGAAAGCTCGTCGAAAAGTTCATGGTAAACGATCGTTTTGAAGGGTATGCAGCGCTCCGCCTGGAGGTCCGTGACAGCAGGATATTCGTAGTTCCGGCCAAGGTTATCCTGAACCATTTTCTCCTGCCGATGCCTGTGCTCGCGGAACTCCAAAAGAGGGTCAATCCGATATATCAAATTCCCCGCGTGCTGCCTTTTGACTATACCCTTGGAAAAGTCGATCTGTTGAAACAGTATATCTTTCTCAGCAATTGAGTTCCGACCGGTTACCAACCGAGGCCACGATGCTGGCTCCTTGAGTTATGGGATGTTGGAAATCCGGAATGGTCTCCAATCACTGTTATGGCAGCTGATGCTGTTCGCTGCTATTTCCCAGGCCAGTAGGTTGGGCTGAAGGGTTTGACTGAAGCCCAACGTATCAAGAATCAAGATGTTGGGCTGCGAAGCGTAGCCCAACCTACGCGACTCATATTGAAAGTTGATTAGATAAAATCATGGAAAAGAAAACGTTGGCAAACATTGCTGCATTTGGTCTTTGTTTTCTTCTGTGGCTCAAGTTCGGACCCGAAATATTTTGGTTGATTCTCGCGATTGGCTTCGTTTTTGTTGTATTAGTTATAGTATTCACGATACTTTTCCAGATTCTATTTTTTAATTATTTTGAAAATACATTTTGTCCTGGCTTCAAACGCATAACCGGCAGAGAGTTCCCCTTAGAAACCATACCCGAAGAAAGAAGAAATAAAATCAAAGCCGGGTTTGGTCCACTATTTGGCCTGATCCTAGTTTTAATTTTGATTTTCTTATTAATATCCGGTCGTTTTCGTTTGTATTAATAAAATACCTAGCCGCGTTTCTGCGTATCGAGACATGTAATTCTAGCGAGGCGGGTCCACAGCGACGCGCCCGAAGGCGGCGCGTGACCCGCGTCGTTATACCATATGAAAACTAACAGAATCATACAGGCTCTCAAAGAACATATTACCATCCTTGGAACCTTTATCACTCTCAAGGCAATCGCAACAATTTATTCATTTGCAGTCAATGCGCCATGGTACTTATCTCAAGTTCGTCTAGCGGAATTGATCGTTTTATCTATCGTTTCTTACTATGTAATCAAAGGGAGAATTTTTGCCCTTTGGGCCATGGGCATTTACCTTGTTATCCACGTCTTCTCCTTATTCCTGGCAATTCTTGTTATTCCTATTAATCAGTACGTCGTCAAAATAATTACCGTTATTCTAAGCCTGTACTTCGTATTCGGTGGAATAGTATTAATTCAGTCGGCAAGAGCAAAGCTGCACGAAAATAATCTCGGAAGAGAGGCCAGTAGATTGGGCTGAAGGGTCTGACTGAAGCCCAACGTATCAAGAATCAAGATGTTGGTCTGCGAAGCGTAGCCCAACCTACGCGACTGCCATGGTTTTTTTTGTTGGACTGCTTGCCTCAGCCATAGTCATTTATTTGATCAACAGAAGACGTCGGATTGACACCAAGTTGCCAAAACTGTAAAGCCCGCGCCCACACTTGACTTGGCCTGAAATGTGGTTTACTATAGCTATAGATATCCACATCATAAGGAGGGGCTATGAGAACCATACAAATGACCTTAGATGATGACTTAGTTGCAACAGTTGACCAGGTCGTCAAAAAGCTAAAAACAACCCGGTCGGCTTTTGCGCGCAAGGCATTAAGGAATGCGATCAAACAGGTCAATGTCAGCCAGCTCGAAAAAAGGCACAAAAAAGGATACGGGCAGCACCCTGCTGACAAAGCTGAATTTAGCGTCTGGGAGTCAGAGCAAGAATGGGGTGATTTATGAAGCGGGGTGAGGTGCGATGGTATAAGTTCAAGCCCCCTGATAAAAAACGCCCTGTAGTTATCTTAACGAGAAATTCTATATTAGAGTACTTAGGTGAAGTTACTATAGCGCCTGTAACTTCAACAATAAGAGATATCCCCAGCGAAGTGCCTTTGTCCCGCTTAGACGGCATGCATAATGACTGTGCAATTAATTGTGACCACATTCAGACGGTGTCAAAATCGAACGTCGGCTCGCTGATTACCTCCTTATCAAAACAAAAGCTAAGCGAAATTCGCGATGCTATCAATTTTGCCTTGAATCTCTAATTTAATTGCACGTACTATTCAACAAACGGCTCGACACCGTCCGGGCGATAAGCCCGCCCGGCGCGTGACCCGCGTGTGCCGGACATTGCACAGAATCTCCGGGGTGCAAGTCCCCGGGCCAGGTATACAGGTATAAGCGAAGCAGAAAGCGAGGAGAAGGGCAAGGGCATAACCGCGAGGGCGACTACATATGAAATCAAAATATCGGCAACAGAAATCCTTGTCAACACTCTGCGTGAAAGTTTTTATCTGCCCGCTGCTCCTGGGCCTCGGAATTTTACTGCTCTCTGTCGGCATTTACCGGGGGATCATTAAGCAGGAGTTCGTATCCCGAAGTCATGGAATCACATATGCGACCTACGGCTCCACTGCGGTCAAGATTGGAATCGGCATGAGCGTGATGGGGCTGGCATTTTTATATGGCGCTGTTGTGATCTTTAGATCACGTAACGACCGCGATGACATAAACGGCAAGAAGTACTCTTCCACCGAGGAGATGCCGGCGGACATTCGATCAGCCTATGAAAAAGCTTTAGGTCGCGCCCGGGGCCGTGACTCCGCGAAGGCGCTCGATCTGAAAGAACTGGTTAAAGCTATAGAAGCCTCGCTGCGATACGGCTTTAAGCGTGCCTCCGGCGGCGACCATGCTGACGTAACGGGAAAAAGTACGGATCGGGACGATCCACCCACGGGGAAACAAAGGGACCAGGGAGTCAAAAAAAGAAATGGAGACAGTGCTTGAAATATATGATTCTACCCATTCGGCCCGAGAGGGCCGCAGAAAAACCGCGCCCCTCAGCCGAGCGCCGTTATGCGAGAAGGTGAACAAACGAAAACTGCAGGAAAAGCCATAATGTCGGCCACGACCAAACTCACCCTTACTGATAATCTGCCACTTACCTGTTCACGTTCAGGCACCTGCTGTCACGGCAAAACTGTCAGGCTGAACCCGTGGGAACTGGCGTGTCTGGCTGAAGCAAAAGGACTGACCCCGAGGGCGTTTCGTGATCGATACTGCGATTTTGGCGGCATCCAGTCTGCGTTTTGACGGCGCACCCGGCTGGAGACAGCTGCCGGCGTGCAGCCAGTATGTGCCTGATTTCGGATGCAGCGTGCATGTGGGGCGCCCCTTGGCCTGCCGGTTATATCCTCTTGGCCGCCAAAGGCAGGGCGAGGAACTGCACTACCTGTACCAGGGGAGTGATTTCCCCTGTATGGAAGGCTGTCCGGAAGTTTTAGATTTACCTCAATTGAGTGTCGCCGCCTACATTGAAGGACAGGCCGTGAAGCGCTTCGAAGTTGCTCAGGATGAGTATCTCGAACTGATGCAAAATTTAGCTGACAGCGCTTTCGCCCTTCTGCTGGAAAGCGGTTTGGCCGAATCGGGTGACCGGCAGACATTGCGTCTCTGGCGGGAGATGGGAAGAGAAGAGCCCGAACAATTGCAGGACCGGCTTGGTCCCGAGTGGATCGACCTGCTGATGCTCCCTGCAGTTAACGGATGACTTGACATGATCCCATAGCTTTTTCCCGCCAACATCACGATCTGCTCCTATTGAAAGCTCAAGAATCATTTGGCACACTGGACAATGTCGCCGATTTCCGCAAAGCATCGGAATTATTGATGGGACTGGCGCTGCACCTTGGCCGTGGTCTGGGCGCAAATCCTGCCGAACTGGCCGAACACTGGATCAAGACTGCAAAAGAACATGGGGCGCTTGACTAGCGGCATCCAGACGGGGAACCAAGAGAAGTCATGAGACCCAGAACCTGATGGGAAGGGGATACGTTCGGCATGATGATCATACTGGTGTCGGCCTACTTGTTCATCGGACTTGTCGTATACGCGTTCACGGATACGAGATCAATGGCGAGCGAACTTGAATCTCGAAACCTTCTGGTGACTTTCGGCGATGTCAACAGGGTTATAACGTTCGTCGCGATAGTGCTGTGGCCGCTGTGGCTCATATTCTATTTAAAGATGAAGAAGTGAGATCGACACCACGGGCATGCCCCGAACCCCGCCTGTTGAGGAATTCTATTTCGAAATTGCTCCGGGTCTGCTACAATACAGGATCAGAAGCCGTTATTTCTCCATCTGTCTACAGGAGCCGGGATGTCCAAGCCGAAGATCCTCCTTGCCGAAAGTTCCAGTATCGTTCTTCAGATCGAAAAGAGATACCTGCAGGACTCCGATGCCGTTCTGTTCACCGCTTCAGACAGCGACGAGACCCTGAAGATCGCCCGAAAAGTCCTGCCCAACCTTATCTACCTGTCTTACAACCTGCACGGCATGGGCGGCATATCGTGCTGCAAATCATTGAAAGCCGATCCCAAACTGAGCGGGGTCCCGGTCGTGATGGTCTGCAACACTTCCAGCGAGGAGGCCCTCTTCAGCCGGGACGCCGGATGCGACGCTGTCGTCGGCAAACCGGTCGATAAACGGGAATTTCTCGAAACAGGGCTCTCGCTCATATCAGAAACAGAACTGGAAGCGGAACGCATGCTCTGCCGCGCAGTCGTAGCGTGCACGATCGGCGCCGAGACCTTTTACGGAGCCATCGAGGATATCAGCATCAGTGGGATGTTTGTTGGATCTGTTCGGGAAGTCGCGCCGGGAGACCGTCTTTTCTTGAAGTTTTTCCTTCCTCGAAACGGTTCGAATCTCATCGAGTGCGAAGCGCAGGTCAACTGGGTCAACAGCGGCAAAAGGCAGCGCAAGGATCTTCCCGCCGGTTTTGGCGTGCTCTTCCAGGAAATGGAACCGAACGCAATCGAGCAGATCAGGGGGTACATGAAAATCACCAAGCTGCAGTTGGGCTGGTGATCGCAAATCTTCCAGGAACGGAACAGGGACTGCAGCAGTACCTTGTTTATTGATGCTTGCATCGCTCATGCCATGATGGCATTGCGATCCGCGTTTACCATTTAACAGAAGCCGGTCACCATGAAAGACAATTTGAACGGAAAGATCGCCGTCATCGGCGGCGGCGTAGCGGGCCTGACCGCGGCCTATCTGCTGCACCGGAAGTACGACGTCACGTTATTCGAAAAGTCCGACAGGCTCGGCGGCAATGCCTATACGCTGGCAACGCCCTATGGGAATGTCGACATTGCGGCTGCGGTCTTCGGGAGATGGTCTTACAAAAACCTTTTCAGGCTTTTCAGAAAATTGCATGTAGAATCGGTGAGCTCTCTCCGGATGAATCCCCTCGATTTGTCCGGGCTGGGCGCGGGTTTCTGCAACCTCGATACGAATAGAGGGATCTTCCTTACGCCGGGGATCAGGGGATTGGCTGCGCAGAAACTGGACATCCTGAAACCCGGCCGCATCAAGAGCCTGCTGGAGCTCGCAGGAGGCTTGAAAAGGGCGCAGGCATTGTTGCAGCAGGGAAGTCTCAAAGGACTGACTGTTGAACAAACCTTCGATAGAATCCCCCTTATCAGGGGAGACGCGAAACTGATTTTCATAAGCTGTCTCTGCCTGATATCGTCCATGCACTGCGACGACGTGCTTGCCGCGCCGGCCGCCTTCTTTATCGAAAAATTAAACCACTATAACGACCTGATGCCGCCCCGCGCCCTCTTTTCCGTCCGGTTCGCGAAGCACGGCACCAACAGCTACGTGCAGGCCCTGTCCGATCCGTTCCGGGACAGCATCATGCTGAATGCGAAGATCGTCTCGATCGCGAGGCGCAGGGACGCTGTGCAGGTCTGCAGGGAAGACGGCAGGGTGATGCGGTTCGACAAGGTCGTATTCGCCTGTAATGCGGACCAGGCGCTTGCGCTTTTGGAAGAGGCGAGTGATGACGAACAAAGGCTGCTTGGAGCCTGGAGATACACGGAAGGAAGGATCGTGGTCCACCGGGACCACTCGCGTTTTCCTGCAAAGCGCTTAATGGAAGGGTACACCTGCCTGTATCAGGAGAAGGGCAGGTATATCGAGACGTCGATCAGCGGTTCCCTGTGGGTGCTCCCCGGCGTTTCGAAATCATGCGATCTCATCAGCACGCAGCACCCGAATTTCCCGATCGCGAAAGACCTCATCGTGTTCGAGAAGGTGTTCAGGACGCCCCTCTTCGATTTCAATTCCTGCAGGACCATCGGGGAACTTCCATCGCTCAACGGGAGGAACAATACCTATTACTGCGGCAGCCACTTCGGCTTCGGGCTCCATGAAGATGCCGTAACGTCGGCGATCAGCGTGGCAATGGGAGTTCATTCTGAATCGGCGTGTCGTAGGAGCTTCGCTCTGACGTCAGTCGACGCCAGTGCACCGCGGTCCAGCGCTAGGAGATGAAGGCCCCGCTTGTCCGGATTTCTTGCTTGGCTTTATTCCGGGCATGTTCGTGGTTGAAAATATGGTCCTTGCAGTATCCGAGGCCGTTGCAGTCGGAGCAATAGCGAAACTCCATCCGGGGGTCCGAGAGGTCGGTCTTGCCGCAGACAGCGCAGGTATGGAAGGGCTGCTTCTTTTCCGTGAACCGGCTTGCCTGGGCGGTCATGGTACGCTTTCCGGTCTTCATTTTCCAGTAAATGTCACTGCCGAAGAACAGGAGAAAATTGCTGATCGAAGCAAGAACGAGCACGCGCGTGTGCCAGTCTCCAACGAACATCTCATAGGCATAACCGAGCCAGGTAAGGAGCGCAAGCCACTTGATCTTGACGGGCAGAATGAAGAAGATATAAAGCTGGAACTCGGGATAGAGATATGCAAAGGCCAGGAACACCGAACCGCCGATGAAGACGTTCGTGGCCGCGGAGTAGGGAAAGAGAAAGGTCACCGCCACGGTCACGATATACCCGACGAGCAGGAAGAGATTGTACCGGAAGGCCCCCCAGTGGCCTTCAAGCGCTCCGCCCATGAGGTAGAACATGTACCAGGCGAAGAATGCGAATATAGGGTTCGTCATGGGCGGGATGAACAGGAACGTGATGAGCCGCCACCACTCGCCGGCAAGGACCCGGTCGGGGACCAGCACGACCCGATCGAGGATAAAACGGCCTGACAGGACGAACACAAAAAAGAGCACCTGGCCCAGAATGAGATAGAGGGTTACGTTCGTAATTGCATAGCGGCGGAATTTCCGCTCAAGGTTGTTCAACAAAGACATGATATTCTCCCGACAGTGACGCTGTTCTCTCCGCGGAAGAGTTTTTCATCTTCCCAGGTGCGCCAGCATACCGCGAATCATCGCATGTGTCAAGCCGCGGGTTTCGGGAGCAGAGGGCATGGAGCATGGGGCATGGGGCAGAGAGCATGGCGCATAAAGCATGGGGCATGGAGCATGGGGCATAGAGCATAGAGAATGGGGCATAACCCTCTGCACTTTCCTCTTCTTTACGCAGGTTCGCTATGCACCATGCGCTCTGACCTATGCAGACTTACCAGCCCATGTTCGGACGGTCTCCAAAAAATAGTTGATACTGCAATAATTCCAGTGCTATAATTCCCTCATGGACCGGCATTTCTCGCCTGAAGACCATTTGAGCCGCCTGACGCAAACCTGGATAGGGACAATCCTTCTCATGGGCGCTGTGCTGTTCCCTGTCCTGGAATTCATGGACTATTTCGTTTCCCCCCATTTGTTCATGCGTTTCATGATGTACCGTCTGGTCATCGCCGTAATCCTGGTCATGCTGTATTTTCTGAACAAACTGCACCGGAACAAGCTTTACCAGTACAGCATCGCCGCCATCGGCGCCACGCTCAGCGCCGTCACGGTCGAGCTCGCAGTCCTGCAGAGCGGCGGCCAGAACTCGGTCTATTACGCGGCCATGATGATCCTGACGATCTGCTGCCTGGGTTTCGCGCCCATGGGGATGGCGCTGTCGTTCCTCCTGGTGGGCATCGTCTACACCATCTATGCGGTTCCCATCTTTCTGACCGAGAACGTCACGAGCGGCGTGTTCGTCAGCAACAATGCCTTCCTGATTTCCATGTTCGTCATCGGGCTCCTGCTCCGGTACAGCAACCAGAAGCTGCTGCTTTCGGAATTGCAGCTCAGGGCCGAACTTTCCGACGACAAGCGCGAGCTTGAGACCCTCGTCACCGAGAAAGCGGGAGCGCTTGCGATTACTGAGCAGAAATACCGTGCACTCTTCGACCACGCCCACGACGGGATCGCCGTCCTGGACCGAAGCGGGAACATAACCGATGTGAACCACCGTTTCTGCGAACTCCACGGCTTTGACCGCGAATCCGCCGTCGGAACGAACATCCGTCTGATCGAGATCGAACAGCGCAAAGGCGAGGTTGATGAACGTTTGCAGAAAATCATGAACGGCGAATCGCTGGTGTACGAGGCCGAACATTATCGCAAGGAGGGCAGCCGCATCTGTTTCGAGATCAGCTCCCGGGCGATCGACATCGGCGGGACGGCACACATCCAGTCGTTCTACCGGGACATCACCGAGAAGATGAAACTCCGCGAGCAGGTGCTTCAGTCCCAGAAAATGGAATCCCTGGGGGTCCTCGCGGGAGGCATTGCCCACGACTTCAACAACGTCCTCACTGCGATCCTGAGCCATACGGAAGTTTTGCGCCGGCGCCTTTCAGGCGATGAGTTCGGCAAGGAACGGGTAACGACCATCGAAAACGCGGCCCGTCGCTCTCACCAGATGGTGTCGAAGCTGCTGAGCTTTGCCCGCAAGGAGCGGCTGGAGCTGGTGCCGGTCAATTTGAACGACGTGGTAAAGGACGCCGCAGAGCTCCTCGGCCGGACCTTCATCGACCGGAACATAACAGCCCCTATCGTGCTCCGCCCTGATATGCCCGACATCCGGGGGGACGGCATTCATATCGAACAGGTGATCGCCAATCTCGCGATGAATGCCATGGACGCCATGCCGAACGGAGGCACCCTGACGATCTCGACGGACCGGAGACGGATCAGCGGGGGAGAGAATGCCCAGTATCCGTTCCTTCCGGCAGGGGACTACGCAGTCCTCACCGTGGCCGACACCGGCGCCGGTATTTCCCGCGAGAACATGGACAGGATCTTCGATCCCTTCTTCACGACAAAGCCGGCAGGCAAGGGCACGGGACTCGGGCTGGCAACGGCCTACGGCATCGTGAAAGGCCATGGCGGCGAGATCAGAGTGGAGAGCACGGTGGGAAAAGGAACGACGTTCGAGATCTATCTGCCCCTGACTGCCGAGCAAGCCCCGCTGCCGGAGTTAAACAAGACCCGTCCCGTGAACGATGTCCTGCCTTGAGCGGCAACGGTTGGAACCAGGGATGAATTCGGGAAAAATGTAAACTCAGAGGCATGTTTCAGTTTGTGATTGTGCAGCATGTCGAATCAGCGTCGTAGCCCCGTTAAGGTTCCCAACCCAGTCCGGCAGAAGCCCCGATCGTCTGTTGAGATCACAACGTCTTCGGTCCCCCCCCCCGCACTGAGCTGCAAGGTCATCATTCACTCCGGAATTTATCCCTGTTCATCCGTGGTGAATTACTCTTGGATTTTTTCCGGTCATGAATCAAACAAGCGAAAACGGGGCGCCGTCAACGGATGTCAATATCCCCTGGGGATCGAATTCGAGCCGGAGCTGCTCCCGTGACTGCAGGAAGAAGGTGATGGAAGGACCGGATTCTGAGAAGGGCAGCCCTTTCAGCTGAAGGTAGGATATCACCGCATGGCGGTGATTGAGTTCGTACCGGGAAAAGAGATCGCGAAGGCTGCGCAGCAGGCGCTCACGATCAAAGGGAAACTGCGCATCGATCCTGTTGTCGAAGAGCAGGATGTACACGGCCCCCCCCTCGAAGACTTCCCGGTAAAAACAGCTCGCGCTGCAGACGTGGGCGGCAACCAGCGAAACCGTGTGGCCGTCGGCGCGGTCAAGGTCAAGGGAAGGGATCGTGAATTCCGGCACTGTTTCGCTCCGGCCCCAGTCCTGCAGCTGGAGCGACGCATCCAGCAGGTTCTGAGGGAGCTCCTCTGTCTGTTCGTCGGCCCAAGCCCAGAGCCAGGTGAGGGTATTGTCCGATTCGGTCCCGATCACCTGCATCGTGAATTCGTAGTCGTTGCACCGGATCACGCCCTTGTCCAGATCGAGCTCGTGCAGATGATCGCCCAGAAGCAGGTCAAGCCGGTCCTGCTTTTCAAGGGAGATGAGGGCATATTGTTCGAGGCGGCTGCGAAGCTGGTCTGAAAACGTCATAGTGATCCTTTCCTGCTGTGATGGAGTGGGCAGATGAGGGGCCGGTTTCTTACCCGTAGACATGCCCGGCAATGGACCAGTGAAGGAACTGGTGGATCTCGTCGGCCGCAGACTTTGCATTCATGCGCACGTAGGCATCGGGGTCCTGGAGGGCGGCCTCGACAAGAGGCTTGACTGCCTCTTCGTCGAGGTCCCGAAAACGCCTGGCCAGATGCCCCAGACTGGCGAGTGCGTTGCCGCGGATCAGGCCGTCAGGGTGCATGCTGAGCCTTCTGCAGACCTCCTGGGCAAAGGGGAAATCCGGCGATGCCAGGGCGATCGTGATGGCGACCAGGACGAGCTCTTCAGGATCATCCCGCAACAGGGCCGCGCGTACGTCGTCGGAGGTGAAGTTTTCCAGGTCCTGGAATTTTTTCACGTACACGGTCTTCCCTTCCCTGCGGTCATGTGAAGCCCGGATACTATACCACTCAAGGCCCGGGTATCAAGAAAAAAATACCCGTCGTAAACAACGAGCAGCGCGGTCAATGCCAAATCAAGCGCAATTTTCCGCGAAGGCGCGAAGGTCGCAAAGGGTTTCAAAACAGAGGAATTCTTCGTTGCCTTTAGGTTTCCTCGCGACCTTCGCGCCTTCGCGGTTCACGTCCGTCGGCATTCTAAGCGGCCTTTTCCAACTCTTCCGTATAGTCTCCGAACCGTGCCTTGCTGTTGCATAGTACGCGATGCTTGAACAGCCGCTGTGCTGCCGCGCCATTGGCTTCCGAACCTTTCCAGGTGCTGAGCGCAGGCTCCTGCAGCGCCCGTCCGAAGGAGAAGCTGACTTCCCAGGGATGGGGGCCGAGTATGTTCATGGCATTCAGGTTGTTCGTTGCCTGCTCCGGGCTTTGTCCTCCTGACAGGAACACGATGCCGGGAACAGCAGCGGGCACGACCCTGCGCAGAGTTGTAATGGTCCGCTCGGCAATCTCCTCCGGCCGGGCCTGTTTCATCGCCCCTTTGCCCGGCAGGATCATCGCAGGCTTGAGCAGCATGCCTTCGAGGGCCACACGGTACTCATGGAGGCTGGAAAAAACTTCTTCAAGCGCCGCCAGGGTGACCTCTTCGCACCGCTTGATGTCATGGTTGCCGTCCATCAAGACTTCGGGCTCTACCACGGGCACGAGTCCCGCTTCCTGGGACAGCGCGGCAAAGACAGCCAGTCCATGGGCATTGGCCCGTAGGTTGGCACGCGTCGGGATTCCGTCGCCGATTGAGATGACTGCCCGCCATTTCGTGAATTGTGCGCCGAGGCTGCGATACTCAGCCAGCCGCTCGCGCAGTCCGTCAAGGCCTGCGGTGATTTTTTCGCCGGGAAAGGCGGGCATGTTCACTGTGCCCTTGTCGACCTTGATGCCCGGAATGATGTCTTTTCTTTTCAGGAGATCGACGAACAGCGTACCGTCATCGGCTTTTTGGCGAATGGTTTCATCGAACAGGATGACGCCGCTGATGCCGGCCTCTATGCCGTTGGTCGTAAACAGCAGCCCGCGATAGGACCTGCGGCTTTCTTCCGTTGATTTTATGTTGAGTGCGTTAAAACGTTTCTCGATGGTGGGAAAACTTTCATCAGCCGCAAGCAGACCTTTGCCCTTTGAAACAAGGGCGCTGGCCGTGGCTTCAAGTTCGTTCTTCTTCATGGCAAACTACCTCCCTCTGTCGGCAATTCCTGATTCAAGTTTATCACAGGAGGGCAGGGCAGGCCGGAAAAGGCCGGGGATGGGTTTTGCATCAGCGTAGGAACCGGCAAGGGATGAGGCGAGCGGTCAGGTCAGGGAAACGGATCCTGCGCCGAGGACGGATTCGATCTCGCTGATGAGCGTTTCGCTGGGATTGACGCGGATGTCCCGGCCCACGGAAATGACGGAGTCCTTGCGCGTCGGGTTCTGGATCCGGAGATAGACGGGGATGGCACCCTGGTAGCGCAGCAGGATGGTCTTCACCTTGAGCAGGTCGTCCTGGGTAAGGCCGGTCGCGCTCATCGTGATGTCCATGCGCGTCGTGCCCTTTTTCTTCACCTCGCTCAGCAGGTGAAGGCGTACGGCCTTGATCTTGTTGCCCTGTTCGCTCTTGTCGAGCTGGCCCGCCACGATCAGGGGCGTGTCGGTGAGGAGCATGTGCTGCGCCGTTTTATAGAGATCGGGGAAGACGATGGTTTCCACGGTGCCGTAGAGGTCTTCGAGGTTCAGGATCGCCATTTTGTCGCCTTTTTTCGTTATCTTGGGCTTGAGCCCGGCGATGATGCCGCAGATGGTGACTTCCTTGCCGTCGGCGATGCTCTCGAGGGTCTCCGTCGTGGCAGTGGCGTAGCGCTTGATGTCCGCCTCGAAGGCCGCGAGCGGGTGGCCGCTGATGTAGAAGCCGACGCTTTCTTTTTCAAAGGCAAGGAGCTGACTCTCCTTCCATTCCGGCACATCAGGCAGGGTAATGTCCTTCTGGCCTTCCAGGGAGTCGAAAATGCTGAACTGGCCGATGGCCTCCTGCTCCTGGTGTTTTCCCCCCTGGTCGATGACCATGTCGAGGCCTTCCATCATCTGCGCCCGACGCGAGCCCGTGAAGTCCATGGCCCCGCACTTGATCAGGGCTTCGATCACCCGGCGATTGACCCTTCGCTGGTCGACCTTGCGGCAGAAATCCGAGACGGAGGTGAAGGGACCTTTCTGCTCCCGCGCTTCCACAATGGCCTCGATGGCCGATATGCCCACGTTCTTGACCGCGGCCAGGCCGAAGCGGATCGAGCCGATCGTGCTGCCCGGTTCGACAACCGCGCGGTCGTGGGCCTCCACCACGGTAAAGTCCCACATGCTCCGGTTCACGTCAGGCGGAAGGATGTCGATGCCCATCTGGCGTATTTCAAAGATGTACTTAACGATCTTGTCCGTGTCCTGGACTTCGCTCGTGAGCAGGGAGGCCATGTAGTCGACGGGGTAGTGGGCCTTGAGGTACGCCGTCTGGTAGGAAACGAGGGCATAGGCCGCGCTGTGGGACTTGTTGAACCCGTACTCGGCGAACTTCGCCATGAGGTCGAAGATGGCTTCGGCCTTTTTCAGGTTGATGCCCTGCTTTTCCGCCCCCTTCAGGAAGGGGACCTTTTCCTTGGCCATGACCTCGGGGTCCTTCTTTCCCATGGCGCGGCGGAGCAGGTCCGCCCCGCCCAGGGAATAGCCTGCCAGGGTGCGGGAGATCTGCATCACCTGCTCCTGGTACACGATGACGCCGTAGGTGTCCTTCAGGATCGGCTCGAGCTCGGGCAGCTCGTAGGTGATCTTGGTCGCGCCTTTCTTGCGCTTGATGAAGTCGTCGACCATGCCGCTCTGGAGAGGTCCCGGCCGGTAGAGGGCCACGAGGGCGATCAGGTCCTCGAAGCACTGGGGCTTCATCTTGATCACGATATCGCGCATGCCCGACGATTCGAGCTGGAACACGCCGGCGGTCTCGCCGCGGGACAGCAGCTCATAGGTCTTCGGATCGTCGAGCGAGATGCGGCTGATGGAGAACCGTTCGTCCTTTGCCAGGGGCGCGGCTGCAAGGCGCTCGTTGATCGTCTTGACGGCCTTGTCGATGACCGTCAGGGTGCGGAGGCCGAGGAAGTCGAACTTCACCAGGCCGATCTTTTCCACGCCCTTCATGTCGAACTGGGTCGTGATCTCGTCCTTCGGCGTCTTGAACAGGGGAAGATACTCGGTGAGCGGCTCCTGGGAGATGACCACGCCGGCCGCATGCTTCGACGCGTGCCGCACCTGGCCTTCGAGGTGCAGGGCGATCTCGATCAGCTCGGCCATGCGGGGGTCCTTCCGGAGCTCCTTGAACTTCGGCTCCTGCTCCATGGCCTTTTCGAGGGTGATGCCGAGGGTGTTCGGCACGAGCTTGGCGACCTTGTCCACTTCCGAGTAGGGGATGTCGAGCACCCGGCCCACGTCGCGGATCACGCCCTTGGCGAGCATGGTGCCGTAGGTGATGATCTGGGTCACATGGTCCTGGCCGTATTTTTCGATGACGTACCGGAACACCTCGTCGCGCCGGTCCATGCAGAAGTCCACGTCGATATCAGGCATGCTGATGCGTTCGGGGTTCAGGAAGCGCTCGAACAGGAGATTGTAGGGGATCGGGTCGAGGTCCGTGATCCTGAGCGAATAGGCCACGAGGCTCCCGGCGGCAGATCCGCGGCCGGGGCCCACGGGGATGCCGTGCTCCTTGGCGTAGCGGATGAAGTCCCAGACGATCAGGAAGTATCCGGCAAAGCCCATCTTCTCGAGCATCGCGATCTCGGATTCCAGCCGCTTTTTGTAGGCCTCGCGGTCGATGCTGCCCTGGCCGCGCACGGCCTCGATCTCGACGAACCTCTCTTCGAGCCCTTTCCTGGCCAGCTCGGACATGTAGGCCTCGCGGGTATAGCCTTCAGGCACGGGGAAGTGGGGCAGATGGTACTTGCCCAGTTCGAGCTGCAGATTGCAGCGCTCGGCAATGGCGACGGTGTTCGAGATCGCCTCGGGCACGTGGGCAAAAGCCTTCTTCATCTCCTCCGGCGACTTGACGTAGAACGTCTCGGACGAGAACCTCATGCGGTTTTCGTCCTTCACGGTCTTGCCGGTCTGGATGCAGAGCAGGGCATCGTGGGACTTGTGGTCTTCCTTGTTCAGATAGTGGCAGTCGTTGGTGGCAACGAGGGGAATGCCCGTGTCCTTCGAGAGGCGGATCAGATCTTTGTTTGCCAGTTCCTGTTCGGGAATGCCGTTGTCCTGGAGCTCGAAATAGAAGTTTTCCGGTCCGAGGATTTCTTGATAGGTGAGTGCAGCCTTTTTAGCATCATCATACCTGCCCTGCAGCAGGAGCCGGGGGACCTCGCCGGACAGGCAGGCAGACATGCCGATGAGGCCTTCGCTGTGTTGCCTGAGCAGCTCTTTGTCTATCCGGGGTTTGTAATAGAAACCTTCTAGATAGGCTTTGGTTACGAGCTTGACGAGGTTCTTGTAGCCCGCCTGGTTCCGGGCAAGGAGGATGAGGTGGTAGAAGCTCTCGTCGTGCTGGCTGGCAGTGCCGGTTTTTTCGAAGCGCGAGCCCGGCGCCACGTACATTTCGCAGCCGATGATGGGCTTGATGCCGGCCTTCGTGGCCTTGAGGTAGAAGTCGAGGGCGCCGAAGAGGTTGCCGTGGTCGGTGACCGCGATGGCGGGCATGTGCAGGTCGATTGCTTTTTTGATCAGGGCATCAAGGGAGTTGGCGCCGTCCAGCAGGCTGTATTCGGTGTGCAGGTGAAGGTGGACGAAATCGGCGTGATGCATAGGGTTAAGACCAAGGACCTGATGAGAATTGGAATCACAGATGAACGCGGATGGGAAAAACGAGAAAACGGGAAGAAGAGATAAACTTCTCGTGTTATATGATCTGGTGTTAATCCGTGTTCATCTGTGGTTGAAAAAATGGAGGCGGCGATCGGATTTGAACCGATGAATGAAGGTTTTGCAGACCTCTGCCTTAGCCACTTGGCTACGCCGCCGATACCTAAGCCCTGAGTTTTGCGCTGAGAGTTGTGAGTTGAGAGCCGGAAGTAAAAACCAGGAAATGTGAGCCGAAGTTACGAAAAAGGGGTCAACTCCGAACTCCGAACTCAAAACTTTGGACTGAATTAATGGAGCGGGTGGCGGGACTCGAACCCGTGACCTCAACCTTGGCAAGGTCGCGCTCTACCAACTGAGCTACACCCGCATGAAGACTCGTTTTGTTCCCTTCAAGCCCTGCAAATATAACAAAGTGGTCTATCCTTGTCAACAGAAAATTGATCCGCCTCGTCCGTTCTCCTTGACTGCCGCAGGTGACTGTGGTACTTTGTCAGAGCAGTAAAAAAGGACAATTTTTCATGAGGAGGTTGAATAAACAGCAATGAATACAGTGAAAACCATCGGGCTCATGGTATTCATGACGGTGCTCCTGGTATTCGTCGGGAGCAGCTATCGGCGGCAGGAGCGGAATGATCTTCGCGTTCGGGCTGGCGGTGATCATGAATTTCGGGTCCTACTGGTTCAGCGACAAGATCGTGCTCAGAATGTACAATGCCCAGCCGGTGACCGAGGCCCAGGCTCCGGAGCTTCATGCCATCGTCCGCACGCTGGTCCAGAAGGCCGGCATGCCGATGCCGAAGGTCTATATCATCCCTGATGAAACGCCGAACGCCTTTGCCACGGGCAGGAACCCGGAACATGCGGTCGTAGCGGTCACGGAGGGTATCATGCGGATCCTGAACCGCGAGGAGCTGTCCGGCGTGATCGCCCACGAGCTGGCGCATATCAAGCACCGGGACATGCTGACAGGCACCATTGTGGCGACGATCGCGGGCGCTATCAGCATGCTCGCCCAGATGGCCCAGTGGGCCATGATCTTCGGCGGAGGCCGGCGTGATGACGACCGTGGACGGCAGCCCGATCGCGGCGCTGGTCATGATGATCGTGGCGCCGATCGCGGCCATGCTTGTCCAGATGGCCATCTCGCGCACGCGGGAGTTCGAAGCGGACAAAGGCGGAGCAGGTATCGCAGGCAGCCCCTCGGGCCTTGCCAATGCGCTCCTGAAACTCGAGCGCGGGTCCCAGGTCGTTCCGATGACCGACGCAAAGCCTGCCACTGCCCACATGTTCATCGTGAACCCGCTGACCGGAGGCGGTCTGATGAAGCTCTTCAGCACCCATCCGCCGATCGCAGAGCGGGTGAAGCGGCTGAACGAGATGGCAAGAGGAAGGGGATAGAATAATTCGGAGTGCGGAATTAGGTAGGGCAAGGGTCCGGTAGCAAGGGGCAGGGTAAGGGGCCAGGAGTGCAGTAAATCCGGAATATAGAATGAAAGATAAGAAACCCCGTCTTTGGGTATCAAAGACGGGGTTTTTATTTTGAACTTGGAACCCGGAACTTTTGGAACTTGGAACTACATCTTCCCGATCTCCTTCATCCACTTGGGATATTTCTTCCGGGCGAATTCGATCGGTACCGTGCCGGAAAGCATGATCCTGAAGCGTGCCGGGATTCGCGAGCGTGCCGAGATAGGCATGGGCCGGAACGGCCACCACGAACAGGATAAAGGCGAGGTTGTGCATCAGGTGGGACACGAGGGTCAGCGCCCGGGAGCCCTGGACCAGCCAGATGGAAAATCCCGACGCGGCGATCACGATGCCCGCAGCCAGGATCACGAGATAGTAGAACTTCTGGCCCGTGTTCAGCTTCCCCATGGGCGGAGCTTTTATCGCGTGCTTGGACAGATAGCCGCCGCCCATCTTGATCCAGGCCCAGTCGTCGGCGTCATAGGTCAGGGATTCTCCGAGATAGTTGAAAATCGTGCCGACAAGGGAGAGCGTGAAAACCACGCCTGCCCAGTTGTGCACGACCTTCATCGAAGCGTTGCCGCCGAACACGGCATAGATCGGCTCCAGCTTGAACAGGAATGCGTACCCGGTGATCATCAGCAGGAGGCAGCTTACGGCCAGGATCCAGTGATTGACGATCTCTTCGGTACTCGCTTTTCTTACCATCTCGCTCATGATTTTTTCACCTCCTCATCTTCATCCTTGTGCGGACCGATCAGTGCGTAGTGGATCAGGGCGCCGGCAACGACGCCGCCCAGTCCGATGACTGACAGCGGTTTCAGCACCTTGTGCCAGAAGATGACGCTTTCCGCGATGGCCGGTTTCTCGTTCATGCCGTAGAGCTTCGGAGCGTCCTTGAAGGCGTAGAGCGTGCCGAGTCCGCCCAGGTCCGCTTCTCCGTACACTCTTGGCATAGCCCGCTTCTTGCGCCGATGCGACCAGAGCGTCCCGGTCGCCGAACTTGAGTGCGCCGGTCGGGCAGGTCTTGGCGCAGGCCGGTGGCAGGCCTTCGGCGATCCGGTCGGCGCAGAGATGGCATTTCCGATCTTGTCCTTCGCGTCATACCGGGGCACATCGAAGGGGCAGCCCGCCACGCAGAGCTTGCAGCCGATGCATTTGTCCTTGTCGAAGGCCACGGCACCTTCCTTCGTCCTGAAGAGCGCGCCCGGAGCGGACAGATCTTCATGCATCCCGCGTCGTCGCAGTGCATGCACCGCCGGCTGACGAAGAGCCAGCGCACGGGATTCGTCTTCGACGGGACCTCGCTGTAGCGGATGATGTTGAATGCCGTAGCCGACAGGTCCGGCGGATTCTGATGGTCCCGGTGTTCTTCGTCTTCGTGCCCGGGAGCTGGTTCCAGGACTTGCAGGCGATCTGGCATCCCCTGCACCCGATGCAGAGCTCCGGAGTAGACGAGCATTGCTTTTCTTTTGTTATTTGTCGTCATGGTTCTCCCCCTATGCCTTCACGACGTTGACCATAAAGGCCTTGGATTCGGGTATCATGGTATTGGCATCGCCGACGGTCGGTGTCAGCAGGTTCGCGCTGTCACCGCCGCTGCCGTCCTCGGGATACTGCCAGCCGAAATGCCAGGGAAGGCCGACCTGGTGCACGGTCGAGCCGGCGATCTTGAAGGGTTTGAACCGGCTCGTGACGATGGCAATCGCCCACAGCTCGCCGCGGCCGGATGTCACCATGACCTTCTCGCCGTTCTCGATGCATTTTTCCTTTGCCAGCTCTTCGCTCATTTCGACGAACATCTGGGGCTGCATCTCGAGCAGCCACGGCTCGTGTCGCGTCATGACGCCGGTCTGCCAGTGTTCCGACACCCGGTAGGTCGTCGCAACAAAGGGAAACCGCATATCGCAGGAGAAGAAAGCGTCCTCCTTGTCGCCGAAGAGCTTGATCGTCGGATTGATCCGCTGTTTGGACATCGAGTTTTCCTCGAGCGGACATTCAAGCGCCTCGTAGTGCTCGGGGAAGGGGCCGTCAGCGAGACCGGGGCCGAAAATGTGCGCCAACGCCGTTGCCATCATGATGAAGGGTAATTTTCCTTTTTCCGTCGCCATGGGCGGCGCCGGTCCGTCGGGGACATCTCCTACCCAGTACCCGGGTTTCTTGGTCGCCGGATCTTCCTTGACCGGGTCCCACTTGATGACCGCCGCTTCGGGTCCCACGGTTTGCCGTTGGGGTCGACCGAGGCGCGGTTGTAGATGATCCTGCCGGTTGACCGGCCAGGCCCAGGCCCATTCCGGATACAGGCCGAGGCCGGTCGGATCGTCCTTGCCGCGCCGCGCCATCATGTTGATGATCTTGCCTTCCTTCTGGGTGTAGCTCTGCGAGTAGATCCAGCAGCCGCATGAGGTGGTGCCGTCCGCCTGCAGATGAACAAAGGAAGCGCAGAGCTCGCCCTTTTTGCCGAGGAGCTTGGGCGGGGTCACGGTCTTGTCGTACACATCCTCGAGGTAGTAGCCGTTGATCTCCTTGGCCACGTTGTGGATATTGACTTCCTTGATCTTTCCCTGGGCGTCCTTTTCCCCGTAATTCCAGGTCAGGTTCACGATGGGGTCGGGGAACTTTCCGCCCTCCTTCTGGTAGAGGCTCTTTACCCGGAAGTACAGCTCGTTCATGATCTCCGAGTCGGGCTTGGACTCGCCGATCGGATCGATGGCCTTGTAGCGCCACTGCGCCCACCGTCCGGAGTTCGAAAGGCTGCCTTCCTTTTCCACGGAGGATGCGCAGGGAGCAGGAAGACCTCGGTCTGGATATCCTTCGGGTTCATGCCCGGACCCTTCCAGAACGAGCCGGTCTCGTTGTCGAAGAGGTTGACGTTCACCATCCATTTGAGCTTGGCGAGCGCCTGCCGGGTCTTGTTCGAATTGGCGCCGGAACAGGCCGGGTTCTGGCCCCAGGCAAAGAAGCCTTCGAACTTGCCCTTGAGCATCTTGTCGAACATCATGAGCCACGAGGCGTTCATGCCTTCATCGAGCTTGGGCAGCCAGCGCATAGCCGAAATCGTTTTCCTTGTTCGCCTTGTCCCCGTAAATGGCCTTGAGGTAGCTGGTGATGTACTTGCC
The DNA here is from genome assembly GCA_963749655.1 of Nitrospirota bacterium. GTDB lineage: Bacteria > Nitrospirota > UBA9217 > UBA9217 > UBA9217 > JAJYKN01. The sequence continues at coordinate 81,915 of CAVVOB010000019.1, read as the reverse complement.
GCGGTTGGACCACCAGTTCACGCTCTTCGGTTCCTTGGTCTTGGGCGTGTATTTCTCGATGTAGGCCGGAAGGGCGATCGACAGACGCGGTCGGTGTCGGCAGATAGCCCGGGAGGATATGGAACAACAGACCGTGGTCCGTCGAACCCTGAACATTGCTCTCGCCGCGCAGGGCGTTGATGCCGCCGCCCGCCATGCCCATGTTGCCGAGCAGCAGCTGGATGATGGTCATGGCCCTGATGTTCTGGGTCCCGATGGTGTGCTGGGTCCAGCCCATGGCGTAGAGCTCGGTGCCCGACCCGGTTCGGCTTGCCGGTTGAAGCATAGAGCTTGTAGACCTCGACCAGTTTTTCCTTGGGTGTGCCGGTGATGCTCGAGACCTTGTCGAGGGTGTAGCGGGAATAGTGCTTCTTCAGGAGCTGGTACACGCAGTGCGGGTCCTTGAGCGATGGGTCCTTTTTCGGGATGCCGTTCTCGTCCATCTGGAAGGACCAGGTTTTCTTGTCGTATTTCCTGGTCTTTTCGTCATAGCCCGAGAAGAGGCCGTTCAGATCGGCCGGCCCCTTGAAATCGGGATTCACGAGGAACGGGGCATTCGTGTAGTTGACGACGTATTCCTTGAAGATGAGATTGTTATCGAGGATGTACTTGATCATCCCGCCGAGGAAGGCGATGTCCGTGCCGGAACGCATGGATGCGTACACATCGGCCTTGGCCGCGGTCTGCGTGAAGCGGGGGTCCACGACGATCAGCTTCGCGCCTTTTTCCTTGGCCTTCATGACCCATTTCATGGAAATGGGATGGTTCGATGCTGGATTGCTCCCCATAACGAGGATGACATCGGCATTTTTAATATCGATCCAGTGGTTCGTCATTGCACCGCGTCCGAACGACTCTCCCAGAGCCGCTACAGTTGCGGAGTGTCAGATACGCGCCTGATGTTCTATGTAGACCAGGCCCCAGGACCGGAGCATCTTCTGGAGCATGTAGCACTCTTCATTGTCCAGGGCCGCGCTCCCCACATGGGCGATGCCGTCGGTCCGGTTGACCGTGAAGTCCTTTTCGACCTCTTTTTCCGTGCCGTCCGGCTGTTTTTCCTTGACTTTGGACTTCGAGGTGAGCTTGAAGGTCTTGTCGCGGGTGTCCTTGACCCGTTTCGCGATCTCGTCGAGCGCCCAGTCCCATTCCACTTCCTTGCATTCCGCTGCGCCCGGTGCGCGATACTTGGGTTTGGTCAATCCGGAGCGGATTGTTGATGATCTGGTACAGCGATGAGCCTTTTGAGCAGAGTGTGCCTTCATTGATCGGATGATCGGGATCGCCCTCGGTGTTGATGACCTTTCCGTCCTTGGTGTGGACGATGATGCCGCAGCCCACCGAAGCAGAACGGGCAGATCGTGCTGCGTCTCTTTCGCGTCCTTGATCCTCAGGCCTTGCGCATAGGCCTTGGCAGGATCAAGGTTGACGCCGAGAGAACCGAGCAGAACGGTGCTGCCTGAGATCTTCAGAAAATCGCGTCTTGATACTCCCATAGTCAATCCTCCTTAAGATTGTTTATGCTCTGTGCAAGTTTTTTATACTGTATGCATGGTACAATTAAGACGAGGATGTCTGCTGCCTGCGAATAGGCGCATGATATCAGCTGGAATTAAGATAAGGTGTGGTATAGTTCATGAGGTTGGAAACTGTTATAAATGAACTTTAATGATCTAGATTAACTTTTGAATATAGCAAAGAATTTCATCGGTTTGTCGAGAGCAAATTTTGTCATTCTTGTTGCAGATTCAGTAAATGAACGTTGTACAGCAGATGAAAGCGGTTTCGGTGCAACGGTGAGAAGCGAGCTGTCTTGTTGCTTCCGGGAAAAGATTTCAGTATGTAATGATACGGTTTTTGTATTTTTCTTTCAGCGTCTAAACAAGTTATAATAGCATGAGTTCAGAGCTTTGCATTGAAAGGAGGAGGCTGCACGTGCGTTACCGATACATTGCCTATAAATATACCCGGCGAGGTACGATCCGGATGCGGCATTTCAGAGCGGTCTGGGAATCATTCGGGTCTGGCCCATGCATTCAACGATCGCTTGGCGTCCACCGACGGACATATATGAAACGCCCGACGAGATCATCGTCGTCATTGAACTGGCGGGGGTGGCTGAAGAGCGATATGATCGTCACGCTGTTCAGCGATCTTCTGGTCGTGGAGGGGAGGAGGGAACAGCCGGTCGACGGAGATGAACGCCTGTCACCAGCTGGGCATCAAATACGGTGACTTCAGGTCGGAAATTGCAATCCATGCTCCGGTAGACCACGACAGGTTAAGGCGGAGTATAAGAATGGCTTGCTGAAGATCACGCTCCAAAAGCTTGAATAGATAAGGAATAGCAAGTTGAAAAAGCACGGTTTTTTCACAAAATTACTCAATAAACAGACCAGGAGCAAATCCATGGAGATCATAGACACCGAGATAGGAAAAAATACCACCTGTGCCCGCCGAACTGCCGTTGCTGCCGCTGAAGGACACGGTCGTATATCCGCTCACGGTCTATCCGCTGGTGATCGGCAAGGAAAAGTCGATCAAGCTCATCAATGACGTCACCGTGGGGGACAAGATCCTCGGGCTGACCGCGCAGAAAAAGGTGGACGTCGAAGTGACCGGCACTGTCCGATATCTACACCGTCGGGACGATGGCCAGGATCCTCCAGATGGTCAAGGTCCCGGACGGCACGCTCAGGGTGCTGGTCCAGGGGATCGAGCGGATCAGCATTGCGGAATTCTCGCAGACCGACCCCTACATCAAGGCCAGGGTCAAGGCCTTGCCCGACAAGTCGGAAAGATCCGTTGAGCTCGAAGCGCTCATGCGCGGCGTGTCCGGAGATGTTTCAGAAGATGGTATCGCTCACGCCGAACATGCCGGAAGAGCTTTCCGCGGCCGCCGCTCAACATCGAGGATCCGCGCCAGCTCGCGTACCTCATCGCGACGAACATCCGGCTGGACCTGCCGCAGCGGCAGGAGATCCTCGAGACCGATCTGGTGCACGACAAGCTCACCAAGCTCATGCAGTACCTGAACCGCGAGGTCGAAGTGCTCGAACTCGGCAGGAAGATCCAGGGACAGGCCAGGGACCAGATGCAGAAGGCGGAGCGGGAATATCTGCTCCGGCAGCAGCTTTCGGCCATCCGCAAGGAACTCGGCGAGGAGTCGGACGACGGTTCGGAGATCAAGAACCTGCGCGAGAAGATCGAAGAGGCCAAGCTGCCGCCGGAGGCGGAAAAAGAGGCCAAGCGGGAACTGGGCCGCATGGAAAAGCTTTCACGCGGCATCTCCCGAATATTCGGTCATCCGGACCTATCTCGAATGGATGACGAACCTCCCCTGGAACAAGACCTCGGCCACGGCCATCGATATCGCCAAGGCAAAGGCCACCCTCGATGAAGACCACTATGACCTCGAAAAGGTCAAGAACCGCATCCTGGAATACCTGTCCGTAAAGAAGCTCGGCGAGGAACGCGGAGCGCAGGAGGGGATCAAGACGCGCGAGCCCATCCTGTGCTTTGTCGGCCCTCCCGGGCGTGGGCAAAACGTCGCTCGGCCAGTCCATCGCCCGGCGCTCTGGGCAGAAAGTTCATGCGCCAGTCCTTCGGCGGCCTGCATGACGAGGCCGAGATCCGCGGCCACCGCCGCACCTACATCGGCGCCATGCCGGGCCGCATCATCCAGGCGCTCAAGCGCGTCGAGACCAGGGACCCGGTGATCATGCTCGACGAGGTGGACAAGATCGGCTCGGACTGGCGCGGCGACCCGTCGTCGGCGCTGCTCGAGGTGCTCGATCCGGAGCAGAACAAGGATTTCCGCGACAACTATCTCGACGTGCCCTTCGACCTCTCGAAGGTCATGTTCATCACCACGGCGAACCAGCTCGAGACGATACCGCCGCCGCTCCTGGACCGCATGGAAGTGCTCCAGCTGCCGGGATACACGGAGCATGAGAAGCTGAACATCGCCCAGAAATATCTGATCCCCAAAGAGATCAAGGCCAATGCGCTCAAGCTCGAGGAGATCGTGATCCAGGAAGAGACGCTCCGGGGCATCATCAAGGACTACACCCGCGAGGCCGGCGTCAGGAACCTCGAGCGTGAGATCGCGAACGTCTGCCGCAAGGTGGCAAAGGCCGTTGCAGAAGGAAAAGCCGACGCCGATCACGATAAAAGCCGAAGAGCTGCACGATTACCTCGGGAAGACCGAGATTCTTTGCCGAAACGGCGATCATGATCGACCGGCCGGGCGTGGTCACGGGCCTGGCCTGGACGCCGACAGGAGGGGACATCCTCTTTGTCGAGGCCTCGCAGATGCCGGGAAACAAGCAGCTGACCCTCACCGGCCAGCTCGGCGACGTGATGAAGGAATCGGCCCAGGCCGCGCTCTCCTACGTGCGCTCCCAGGCGGAGTCCTTCGGGATAAACAAGGATTTTTTCGAAAAGACCGATATCCACATTCATGTGCCGGCAGGCGCGATCCCCAAGGACGGGCCGTCAGCCGGCGTTACCATGACCACGGCGATCGTGTCCATGCTCACGGGCAGGCTGGTGAAGCACGACCTGGCCATGACCGGCGAGATCACGCTCCGCGGCAAGGTCATGCCCATCGGCGGGGTGAAGGAAAAGGTGCTTGCCGCCAAACGGGCGGGCATCAAGACCGTCATCCTTCCGGAGAAGAACAAGAACGACCTCGAAGACGTGCCGGAAGACCTGCGCAAGGAGATGGAGTTCATCTTCGTGGACACCATCGACCAGGTGATCAAGAACGCCTTGAAAAACGGGAATTAACAAGGAGTGGTGTTGAGCGACTTTCGTAGGGGGGGACGGCACGACAGGCTGCCGCCGTGGTTCAAAATACGCCTGACAGTGAACGAGCGCACCGCGGCCGTGGGACAGCTCGTCAGAAAGGGCAAGCTTCACACGGTCTGCCAGAGCGCCGCCTGTCCGAACCAGTCGGAGTGCTGGAGCCGGGGAACCGCCACCTTCATGATCCTCGGCAATACCTGTTCCCGGGGGTGCAGGTTCTGCAACGTCCCGAAGGGAAAGCCCTCGGCCATCGATCTTGACGAGCCTGACCGCGTGGCCGCTGCCGTGGAAGCTCTCGGGCTGCGGTATGCCGTAATAACCTCGGTGACGAGAGACGACCTGCAGGACGGCGGCGCATCGCTGTTCACGGCCACGATCAATGCGATCCGCGCCAGGAACTCCGGCTGCAAGGTCGAGGTCCTGATTCCCGATCTTCAGGGGTCTGAAGAAGCGCTTGCAATGGTCCTCTCGGCCTGTCCCGATGTCCTGAACCATAATGTGGAAACCGTGCCGTCGCTCTATCCGATCGTTCGTCCTCAGGCGGACTATGCGCGGTCGCTCAAACTTCTTCAAAGGGCAAAAAAACTCGGCGCCGTTACCAAGACAGGACTGATGCTCGGGCTGGGGGAAGGGGAGAACGAAATCATCTCGGTCATGGAAGACCTGCGCAGCGTGGGCTGCGATATCCTGACGCTCGGACAATACCTTCGGCCATCGCAGAAGCATCTCTCTGTTAAGCGCTATTACACACCTGAAGAATTCCACCTGCTGCGAGAACGCGCATTGTCCATGGGGTTTAGCGCCGTGGCTGCCGGACCGCTGGTCAGGAGCTCCTATCACGCCGAACAGTGCTCGCTTTCCTGATGCGTCCCTTGTTGCTCCACCCGGAATTCACTCATAATAAATTATCATGATAAAGAAAAGAAAGGAACTTATTCCTCTGCCATGAAAACCTCGGTCATCATTACTACATACAACAAACCGGACTATTTAAGACTGGCCATGATGAGTCTTGCAGCGCAAAGCGTGCTTCCCTCGGAAGTCGTCATTGCCGACGACGGCAGCAAGGAAGAAACGCGGAAGCTGGTGCAGGAGATGCAGGAACAATATAAGAAGCAGTTACCCATCAGACATGTGTGGCACGAAGACATCGGGTACCGGCGATCGAGCCATCTTGAACAAGGCGGTACGGGAATGTTCAGGGGAGTACCTCATTTTTACCGATCAGGACTGTCTGGCGCATAAACATTTTGTCCGCTACCATGTCAACCAGAGCGATCCCGCGGCGATCCTGGGAGGAAAACGCGTGGACCTGGGAAAAGAATTTTCCGAGCAGCTTCTGAGCAAACAAAAAGTTACCGCGTCCCTGACCCCGGCGTTGATCGTAGATTCAATTCGTCACCGCTCAAGAAAAATCGAGGAGGGGATAATCATTACCAATTCCTTGTTGCGGAAACTTTTTCACCGCGACAGGATTACCGACGACGGCATTTGGGGGTGCAATTGCAGCCTGTATAAATCCCTGTTCATGGAGGTCAACGGCTATGATGAGGATTTCCAGTATGCGGTCGAGGACAATGATCTCGGGATACGGGTCCTGAACCAGGGGAAAAAGGTAAAATCCGTCAGAGGACTGGCGGTCGTTTTTCATGTCTGGCACCAGAGAATCTGGAATTTGTCGGACGCGCGTTATGACAACGATAAATTAATCATGAAACGAAGGATCGAGAACAGGGAAAAGGTTTGCCGGAATGGAGTGATCAAAACAGCGTGATATTTTTTGTTGCGCTTAAGATGAAGTCTTTTTCAGGTATTCCTGCACAGAAGACCAGTGAAACACGTCTATGTTTTGGCTGCGGACGAATGAAACGAGGTCGCTGCTTAGTTTGAAATCATGCTTTCTTAAATTATTAACGATACCTTGAATGAGGCTGTAATAATCGGAATTTCTGTTTTCATTCACGAACGTGAGATAGCTCGCCTTTAGTTCCTCGTCGATCTTTCCTGTTCCGCTCTTCCATGCGTCATAAGCAGGCGTGTTGTCCATGCCCTCGATATAAAAAGAGAGCATGGTTCGAGTCATGGGTTTTATGTGCGATTCTACTTCCGACAGCTGTTTATGCTGCTTTGCAAAAGTTTCAAACCGAATGATCTTCTTTCGGAGATCGTCCCAGGTCAGATTCAAATTCGCATCCATTCCGAGACTCTCCCTGTTTTCGTTATAATAAAAGACGACAAATTCGCCGTAATCGCTCTTGAACTCTCGCGCCGTGCGAATGATATAGTCAGGGTCTTGCTCCAACGCCCAGCCCATGCCTTCCGAAAGTCCTGTGAAACCTATTCCGCAGTCTTTATACTTTTGCAGCAGCTGCAAGGCATCGGCATATTGACCCTGAAGCTCGTCCGGAAGATCGGAGCTCAATCCGCCGGTCTCGTTTAATACGGTCTGGTATTCCTGGTGATTTGAAAAGTCCGCCTGCAGATCTCCTACTATCTGAGAATGAAAAGCAATAAATGCACGTAAAGCAGAATCTGCTTCCGGGCTCCTGGTATTTTTAAAAATACTTATTAACTTGGCCTTTTCGATCTGAATTGATTCGATCTTATTTAAAATTTCAGCCCGGCTCGGAAGATTCTCCCTTGCCCGGACTTCATTGCTATTCGGCAGGGCAGCTGTCATTTGCGATACGGCCGTCAGGACAACAGGCGGGGCAGGAGTGTTCTGCGCCTGCGGCTGCCTTAAAACAAGCTGGGGCACATATTTAATGTCAGCTTTTATGTAAAGCACTATGAGAATTGCCAGAAGAGCGGAAAGGAAATATAAGGGCTTTATGGGAGTGGTTAAAATCGCCCGTAATTTCGGCAGAGGGTTGGAAGGAGGGGCTGCGGCAAAGGAGAAGAGAACGTTCCGGGTATAGAGAACAAGCAGGACAGCGGCGATCAATATGAATATGGTGCCGAAGAGAGCTACTGATATGGGATAGCTCAGTTCCATCACTCCAATGCCGGCCCAGGAGGCGCTTGAAAGAATTGCGCTCGCACAAAGCCAGGCATAGCACGTAAGGAGAGCTTCGAGCTTTCTTTGCCTGGTGTATTGCACGAAGGCGGGAATCGCCAGGAGCAGCGTTAAGAGCGCGATGAAAGCAGGCAGGTAGCGTGATGCCCGCATGTCGGTAAAGTAGAGCGCAAAGGGTACCGCACACCAGAGAGCGACGATGACGAGGGCCATTATGGATATGATTTTGGCTATGATGAATATGATGTTTTTCACTGGATCATTCCTGTTCTTAGTCGTTTAGTGACCCGCTCATTTAAGCACATTTTAAACCTCCACCAGCTATTTAGCGAATGGTGAAATTCGAGAATTGAGTTTTCGGAGAATACTGGGTCGATTCCCGTAACAATCCGAGCTTTTTTAACCGTATTTCAATTACACGCCGGGAAACTTCATATTTTATTTTAAGTTCATCTGTGATTCTGTAAAACTGAGCTCTGTTACAATTCTGATGGTCGAGAAATATAAGACCAAAGCCCCTGTTCCTTAAATCTTCGTTATAAGCCAATATCATCAAATCTGAGATGAATGTGCGAACGGGTAAGAGCAAACATGAAGCAAAGAAATTAGCTTGCCATTCCATACTAATGATATCGTGGATCCCAATTTGCCGCAATTCCTGCAATTTTTCCATATCGATATTGTTTTCCCGAAGCAATTCGCGACGTATATATTTTGAATGACCAAGGAAGTGATGTCCAAGTTCGTGAGCAAGTGTGTATTTGTCTCGGGCTTTATTTCCTTTTTCATCTTTAAAAATGGTTATCTGAAAAGGATCAAACGATATTTTACCTAATACATCTTTTCCTAATTTAAAGCTTTTTTCTTTTTTATGAACAACCTGAAGGCCGTTGCTTTTTTTGAGCATTGCACATATCTTATCGAGAGGCACAGGTCCCCCTCTATAATTGACTTTTTGAAGGATTTCATCACATAGTAATTCAATCTCACGGTTTCTTTTCCGAGGAATGCTTCTCGGGTTGCGGCTAATTTTATTTTCGATCGTCGATAATTGACCAGACAATGACTCAGGAAGATTGTATTTGAAAAGTTCGGAGAAAAACTGATTGAATGAGTTTGTATAGTTGTCATTCACGTAGCAGTAACAGTCAAAGTAATCGCTGGTAAAGGAAGAGGTCGTTAGGCCTTCCCGTGCAGTATAGCTCGATGCAAAACGAGATGAAGCTAGGGTCGAGGGGGAACGATAGAGTTCCCAGGCAAGTTTCGATCGGCTAAAATATCGGAGCAATCCTAATCCTTTGGATTTTGAAAAAGTGACTGCGCCCTCTTGAAAAGAACCTGATGAAACAATTATTCCCTTAATATTGCCACCAGATATTTGCTGCGTTTTTTGAAAAAACTCTTCAATATCATCCACCGGGACGGCATGATTGTAGTTTTTACATTCTATAAGTATTAGATGAGAATATTGATTCTGACCGGGTAGGAAAACTTCGATGGCGATATCGAAAATGATATCTTTACCTCGATCTTTCGAGTAATACCCTTTTTTAGCGTATAATCTTGAGCAGTCTTTACGAATATAAAGTCGATTGTTGGCTATTTCTTCTTGAAAAAAACGGAGGATCTCTGATTCTAGTTTGTTTCCTTTTTTGGTTGTACTCATAGAATATCCGAATTAAGCAATGTGTTTTATGTTTTTTTCAGTCAATGCAGATATGTCATAGGTCGTTTGCATCGGGACTCTTAAAAAGGGGACCAACCGTTATGTTTATAGTTTCATATGAATAGCCATATCATCCTGTTGATATTCATCGGGCAATGTTTTTTCAATTCCGACAGAGTTTAAAAAATATTGGGTAAATTTATCTTTTGGATGATTGCCATCACCATTATGGTTAATTGATCTGCTAATACTGCTGACAAACAGATCAGCTATCTGAAGTATAAGAGAGGCTTTTGAATCAACAGCTTCCAGTGTATCTATATGGAGTTTATTTGCGAATATAGTTTTTGCTGCTTGTTTCAGTTGATTTGTTACTTCAGCTATTAGTAATTGATCGTACCCTTCTTCTTCTGCATCTTTAAAGAAAGACAAGCCACGGGGTAGTGGTGCACGATTGGAACTGTTTTCATGCTCGATTCCTTTGATAATCAAATGATAAAAAAGTTTTGAAAAGGCAGCTTGTTTATCGGCAATGCCTGCAGACTTAACGCTGACTGCTTTAAAACTAAGTGTCGGGAAGTTGGTTAAAACAATATTGACCAATTCTTTATACTTGTTTAATTTGCCTTCATTGATTTTGGTGAAGTGAATTTCTTCATTGATATTATTTGTTCGTTTCCATTCTAAAATATACTGAACCAGTTTCCAGGAATCGCTACCATCTGCGAGCCAGAGACTGCCTACTAACAGATTTTCAGAATTTTTTCCACTTTCATCTGCAAATATAGAAAACGTTTGAGTGAAGCTTGCACTTTCAACCGACTTTAGGCGTTCTTCTTCAGCTAGAGTGCCTCGCCTTTTTCGTACTTCATCTGATGCGAGAAAAAGATTATATTCATTTTGAATTTTTGCTCTTGCCCGAGATATTGAGGTTAATCTAGAAAGTTGGAGTAAATCTTCTGGTTTTAATCGTGATGGATCATACTTGTCCTCAAAGTATTCCCAATATTTAATCTGAAGCTTTATATCTGAATTTCTGGTCTCAGGATGGTTGTTAAGTATCCAGGCAACCTTAGATTGTAAGTCACCGAGACGACAAGCTGACAGATTTGAAAGAACCTTCTTTCTTTCACGAAAAATTTTTTCTTCTTTTGAAATGCTAGATGGTTCTTCTAGGTTGTTGTTTGATTCAGTGTTTATTGTCTCATCTGAATAAGGCATAAATATCTCCGCGTAATAACCTGCTTATTTAATCACATTTGGGAGATATTATCAATACCTTAACGAATTTCCGAATGAGGGATAAAGGGTAAGGCTCAAGAGGCAGATTTTTTTACTTTTAACGGCAGGGAAATATCCGTTTATAGATTGTAGAAATTTTTCGACCTTCCCTTCACTCGTCAAGAGGGAAGGGCGAAAAGGCAGATTTCCCAAGAAAATTCACCAAGGCTTTTCCGTTACAGCCGTCAGCAAATACATCAAAAGGCGTGCCTGAGTTTTTTACACGAAGGCTCGACTTTTGATTTTGCTGCTGTAACGGAAAAGTTTTCGCGGGGTCTTTGACTTTCTTTTTTTCCTTTTCGATCCTTCGCCCTCGAGTAACGTAAATCCTGGCGTCTGCGGCAGATAGACCGAGGTCGGCGCGGATCTGAAGCATTGCCGCTTTGCGGCCTTCATTACATCCGTTGTCCAGGACATCGAGAAATCGTCGGTAGACTTCCGAGGATTGCTTTTCAAATTCTCGGCGCCGATGATCGATGTCAGCCTGGTCAACGCTCAATGCCCGGGCGTGGTGAATTTTTTGCCTGCAAAGTGTGGCCCATCTCAAGCAGGATATTCAGTACAAGAACAGGTCGTCAGTGAGGACGAGATCGCACTGTGCATCTGGACCTCGTCTGGAGAATGTTTGATAATTGAAAGTCTGGGGGGATTATCTAATACAAACGCATTTAAATTCGTTACTGCTTTGCCCCTCACCTTTGTCCTCTCCCCAGAGGGGAGAGGGTTGGGCGAGGGGGGACTTTTCCGGATGTACCAATGGTTACTTCGTTTGCATTAGTTGAAGGCGTCGGAACCGCTGGCGTTTTGCGCGTTATTCGGATAACGGCTGTTCCTCTTCGGGTATTTTCCAGGCTGGCACCGGCATTGCCCAAATTGAACTCAGCTTTTTTAGATTCAAGCCAAAGCTGCGGAAGCGGACGATCATACGGATCAGATAAGTATTAACAATTCCCAGCGCGAGCGAACCCCATCCTGCAACATTCATTATTTCACCTCACGCAGATGATAGAGTTAATCGATTAGGAATTCAATACCCGGAGCAGGGTATATTCAGGGTATATCGGTGTATTTCGGTATTAAGGAGGAATTGAAAGCAGGAGTTTAGGCGTTTTATGTACGATTTGACATAATATACATTATCAGACATTATCTGAATTCAAGTATATGTTGATTTTAATCGGTTAAGTCGTTGTTTTATAGCTAAAACTTCATGCTCAGCAACCCGATCACTCTTCCTGAGTTGTCATATCCAAGCTGGCTTTTTTTCAGGAATTGCGAGCCGATCGTCAAATTAAACCGTTCGCTGACCAGCCGGATTCCGTAGGTAAAGGCGGTATAATCGCCGCCGTCGAGTGTTATAAGCTCCCGTCCGGTCACAATATTGTATTCCAGGAACATCTGCAGGTTCTGATGTTTGCTCACGGGATAGAGAAAGCCTGCGTTGTAGATCTCATAAATGTTACGATTTTTCTCTACCGTGGGATCATGTCCCACCACCTGTGCATCAGCGTAAATTCCGAGTACATGATCCCGCCAGCTTATCTCGGTGCCTGCTGACAAAGCCGAGGAATGCGCCCCAGTGGCGTACGGAGTTCACTTTTTTATCGAGCCGGCTGTCTGTTGAGAATAATCCTCCCGCAAACACGGCGAGTGCCGGTCGAATGGACGTTTCCGACGGCGGCAGGAAGTTCCATTTCACTGATACGGAAAGGTCGCCGGGATCCCGTTCGGTCACCGCCGTGCCGGTGGGGCCTTCCTTTATCTCATAGTAGGAATCCCGGATGACCAGCTCCGTGTTATGCGGCATTCCGACTGATATGCTCATGGGATATTCGGTGATCGTAAAATCAGGCACCGTGCTGTTCTCTGACACTACGGAAGCGCCGATCTCAACCGTGCCGGAACTCAGCGTGTACGGGGCTGTGGTATACAACAATCCGGTGAAACCGGAGATATTCACCGGCCGGTTGATAAGCGCAAGGTCCTCGGCCGAGGCCCCGTGAGGCACAAGGATAACAAGTGCGCTAAGAATGAAAAGGCGGCTGATGTATCGCTTTAAGTTCGTCCGGTTCAAGATGAAAGCCTCGTAAGCCTTGTGCGGCAATCCGTTTTTATCGCTCGACGGCGCCGAGAATGATGCCGGGAATGTCCTCGATATGGACATCCTTATTATTCACTGACGCGCCGATGACGAACAAATGGGCGTCGTTATAGGTATGCATGCCCCTGAAATGGGTTGTCCCGAAGGTGCGGTCTTTGGCGAGCGTGCCCTTGAGATCAAACCCATGATTCGGCAGGACATAGAGGTCAGGACCGTTGCCGGCAAGTGGGCCCTGAAAGATCTCGTCATTGCGATAAACGCGCTTGATCACGGGGACGCCCTCGAACGTAAGGGCGGCAAGCTTTTCCAGCACTTCGCGTAAAATGGCCTCGGAATCCTCCGCCCTGACCCCTCCTCTGGCGTATTTCTTTTCGCGGTGAAGGTAAAGTCGCGACGGATCGAGACAGAACACCCTGCTGTCCGGTGTTATTCCCTTCAGTCCCCCGCTGCCGTCGATCTTCAGATAGCCCTGTTCCTTGAGCCAGGAATTCACATAGACTTCGCTTTTAATGGGGGTAAAGCCGTGGTCGGAGCACGTGAGAAACAGGGCGCCGTCGTTTCGCGCCTTTTTCGCCATGGTCCCGATGAACTGGTCAAGGCTTCGGTAGAACTTCTCGAATACGGGATAATAGCGCCCCTCGCGTGCTGAATCGAAAAAGAAGTGATGCAGGCGGTCCGTCTCCGTCACGGTCCCGATGAAGAGCTGCCAGTCCTCGCTGCTGTATAGGTGCTCGATCGCCTGCTTCCGCTTTTCGAAGGTCGCGAAAAGGTCTCCGAAAAAAGCCTCGGGATTTTCCGCGGCGAGCTTTGAATTGACGTCGATCGAATAGTTGATGCTCGAAAGATACTGGTACACCTTTTCGGGATAGGTCGCTTTTTTGAGGTCGAGGGCCACAAAGCCGCTCACCATGGCGCCGTTCATCGGCGCCGCCGGGTAGGTCTGGGGAATGTTGAACGCCACGGTGCGGATGTTTTCCCGCTCCCAGAAAGGCCGCTCCTTCAGGGAGGAAAAGTTCGGGAACGTATAGTCGTAGGTTGCGTGGTTTATCTCCATGAAGCCGAAGATCCCATGGCGTCCGGGGTTCACGCCCGTCATGAAGCCCGTCCAGGCAACTGATGATATTTCCGGGAGGGAGGACTTCATGGGCATCAATTGCCCCTCTTCGCAGAGCCGGGCGAGTTCGGGCATGATGCCCCGCTTCCGGTATTCCTCCAGCAGGGAGCAGGGAACGCCGTCGATTCCGATGACGACGGCTTTCTTGTGCTTGCTGTTTTTTCTGGATAAGCCGAACATGGGTTTCTTTACCTTACGATTCTCCGCAGTTTGCGGGTTCTCCTCCCTTCATTTCAAGGGAGGGGAGAAAGTCCTGGTCAAAGAACCGGCCTGCGACCTTATTTCTGCCCGATCTTCGGCTCCGTGCCCTGGATGAGGCGTTTGATATTCACCCGATGGCGGACATAGATCATGGCGAAGATGAACAGGGACAGCGCCCCGGAGGCCTGGGACCGGGGCGGGGAAACGGTGAAGGTTATGAGAGGATAACAGGCAAAGGCAACAAGCCCTGCGAGTGATGAGTACCGCCAGATCGCAGCTGAAAGCAGCCATATGAGCAGACAGGCAAGCCCTGTCCAGGGGGCCGCGGCAAGCACCACGCCGAAGCTGGTGGCCACCCCCTTCCCTCCCTTGAACTTCAGGTAGACGGGGAAATTGTGCCCCAGCACGGCAGCGACTCCGGCAAGTGCGGCAGTCAGATCGTTGTGAAAGAGGGCCTGGACGACCAGGACCGGAAGACAGCCCTTTAAAGCGTCGGCCAGGAGGGTCAGGATCGCCGCCTTCTTGCCCCCTGCCCTCAGGACGTTCGTTGCTCCGATGTTTCCGCTGCCGATGGTCCGGACATCGATGCCCGCGAACAGGCGGGTGAAGACGAGGCCAAAGGGTATGGCACCCAGAAGATAGGATGCAGCGATGGAAAGTATCTGCAGTACGGAGTTCATGGGTAACGAGGCTTCTCCTCAGACCAAAGAAACAAGCCGAAGCTTTGAACCGCGAAAACGCGAGGAGCGCGAAGGGAAGCGTACTACGATGTCCTGCGATCCGGCTTCAAGATTTCCTCGCGCTCTTTGCGCCCTTGCGGTGAATGGTGTACTCAGGCCTTTTCAACAGCGAGATTCAAAAATTCAGACGCCCTTTTGAAGGGCTTAATGCAGCTGCTTCCAGTAGGTCCTGAAATAGTTCACCGCCGAATAGACGGCCAGCACCATGGCCACCCAGAGGGCCACGGCGCCGAGATCGCGCAGCCATTCCTGGGTGAGATAATAATCGAGAAGCAGGGAGAGAACGGCCGTGATCTGCGCGCCGACCTTGTATTTCCCCACGTTCTCCGCAGGGATGATGATGCCTTCGCTCGATGCGATCGCGCGGAGGCCGGTAACGGCGAATTCCCGGCCGATGATGACGATGGCGATCCACGAATGCACCACATCGGACCGGATCTCGACGAGAATGACCAGGGCCGACATGATCAGGATCTTGTCGGCGATGGGATCGAGCAGCTTTCCCATCTTCGTAACCTGCCCCCATTTGCGGGCGAGGTAGCCGTCGAGCCAGTCCGTGGCCGACGCCAGGGAAAACACGACGCCTGCCGCGAGCGCCCGGGCCGGGCTCGGCTCGAGCATGAGGACGATGAACACCGGCACCGACAGGATCCGGCTGAGAGAGAGCAGGTTCGGGACATTGAAGATCTTCACGGCTGTCTCCTCCACCTTCGGTGCATCCAGACCCACTGTTCCGGCTCTGCATGATGCAATCTTCTATCTTTTTTGTCAGCATGGCGGTATTTGCGATGATGTCCTTTTCCGCATCGCCGGTTGCGCTCGGCGGCAGCGGCCCTTCCAAGGTGATGGTGTGCCTGTTGTCGTCGCCCCGGCGGATGTAGCCGAACACGATGGGCGCGCCGAACTTGATCGCCATGGAAGCCGCAGCCGTGGGCGTCCAGGCCGGTCTGCCCATGAAGTCCACGAAGGCGCTGTCCACGTCCGTGTCCTGGTCGATCAGGATTCCCAGGATCCGGTTTTCCCTGAAGGACCGTATCAATTCCCGGGAAGCACCCGGTCTGCTGCGCAGGATCGTACTGACCCCCATCCGTGCGCGCAGCGCGACGATCATGTCATTGACCTGTTCAGGCTCGATCGGCGCCGCAACGACGCTCAGCGGGTAGCGCTGCCCGACCGCGTGGGCCATGATCTCCCAGTTCCCGATATGACCGGTTACGTAGATGACGCCCTTGTTCAGGCTGAGCGCGGCCTTGAGATTCTCTTCACCCACGAGGTCGACGGCCCGCGCCAGGCGCTCCGGGGTCATGAGCATGATTTCGAGCATGGCCTTGCCCAGATGGAAGAAGCATCGCCGCGCCGTCCGGCGTATCCAGGCCGGGCCCCGGTCGCCGAACACCAGGGTCAGATGCGCCAGCGTTCTTTTGCGCTCCCGCGGGAGCAGGTAGTACACGAGGGACCCGAGTACGCCTCCCGACCAGACTCCGCACCGGTACGGCACGATCCGGGAGAACAGCTCGACTGCCCTGATGATCCAGATCAGGGAAATGCGTGAAACGCGCTTTCTCAGCCGGGTGAGCCGCTCGTTCATGAGACGGCTGCCGCGTCCCGGCTCTGCAGGATGAGATTGATGAATTCGCGCACAGCCCCCCTGCCCCCCTGCGTTTTCGTGATCATATCCACTTCAGGAAGCACCGCGGGATCGGCGTCGGCAACGGTCACGGCAATTCCGACGCGCTTAAAGATGGCCAGGTCCACGACGTCGTCGCCCATATAGGCGACGTCGTCGTCGGAGAGTCCGTATTTCGCGAGCAGGGCCTCGTAAACCTCGATCTTGTTCGTGGCGCCCTGGTGGACCTCCTGGATGCCCAGTTCCCGCGCCCGGATCGTTCACGACCGCGGAATTCCTGCCGGTGATGATCCCGATGATGATGCCCGCCCGCTGCGCGAGCTTGATCCCGTGGCCGTCGCGCACGTGGAATGCCTTGAGTTCGTTCCCCTGGTTGTCCAGGATGATCGTGCCGTCGGTCAGTACGCCGTCAACGTCGAGGAGGAGCAGTTTGATTTTTTTGGCTTTCGCCTTTATGGTTCGCTGATTCGGTTTCATATAACGTTGCATGGGGCATGGGGCATAGAGCATGGAGCATAGAGCATAGAGCATGGTGTTAAACCCTCCGCGCTCGGCACCATACCATGCTTTAAGCAGGTTTCACGCCCTCTGCGCTATGCACTCTGCACTATGCGCTTTACGGTTCACTTCCCCCTTTGCTCTCTGCACTATGCCCTATGCGGTTTCGGTTTCACACCACCCCGGCCTTCAGCAGGTCATGGAGATGGATGACGCCTTCCGGTTTTTTTTGCGCATCAGCAACGATCAGGCAGGTGATGGAGTTCTTTTCCATGATGGCCACGGCTTCGGCTGCCAGGGAGTCCTTGTTGGCGACTTTCGGATTCTTGGTCATGATGTCCACGGCCCTCTTCGTCAGCAGATTCTCGCCGGTTTTTTCCGTCTTTTCCATCCAGCGCCGAAGATCGCCGTCGGAAATGACGCCGACCAGTTTGCCGGCCGCATTGAGAACGGCGGTGACGCCCATTTTTTTCGACGAGATCTCGTAGATGGCGTCCTTGATCAGCGTCTGCTTCGTGACCGTCGGGATATCGTTCCCCGTATGCATGAGATCGCGAACGCGCAGCAGCAGCCTTTTGCCGAGCGCGCCGCCGGGATGGAAACAGGCGAAATCCTCGGGCCTGAATCCGCGCTTGTCCAGCAGCGCCACCGCCAGAGCGTCCCCCATGGCCAGGGTCGCGGTGGTGCTGGCCGTCGGCGCAAGCCCCAGGGGGCAGGCTTCCTCCTTCACCCCGACATCGAGCACCACATCGCTGTTCTTGGCAAGCGTGGAGTCCTTGTTGCCGGTCAGGGCGATGATCTGGATCCCGAGCCGTTTGAGCGACGGCAGCATGCGGGCGATTTCCTCGGTCTCTCCGCTGTTCGACAGCGCGATCACCACATCGCCCCGCATGACCATGCCGAGGTCGCCGTGGATGCCTTCGGCGGGATGCAGGAACAGCGCCGGCGTGCCCGTGGAGGCCAGCGTGGCGGCGATCTTCTTCCCGATCAGCCCGACTTGCCCATGCCGGTGACGACCACGCGGCCTTTGCTGTTCAGCACCATATCAACGGCCTGCTCGAAGGTCGCATCGATCCGGTCGATCAACGCCGCCACGGCATCTGCTTCGATCCTGAGCACTCGTTTTGCCTGTTCGATCGTCATTTTACGATCCTGTCTATCTGCTGCGCCTGTTTCAAGAAGCGCCGGGAGCTCGTCAAGGCTCAGCATGTTCGGTCCGTCACAGAGCGCCTTGTCCGGGCAGGCGTGCACCTCCATGAACAGTGCGTCGATGCCGACGGCCACGGCCGCCCGCGTCAGATGCGGAACGAACTGCCGGTCGCCTGATGACGCCGTTCCGCCGGCTCCGGGGAGCTGCACCGAATGGGTGGCGTCGAATACGACCGGATAGCCGAGACTCGCGCATGATCGGCAGGGCGCGCATGTCGGCGACAGATTATTGTACCCGAACGACACTCCCCGTTCGGTGATGAGGATCTTTTCATTGCCCGTCGGAGGCCACTTTGTCGACGGCGTTCTTGATGTCCCAGGGCGCGAGGAACTGCCCTTTCTTGATGTTCACGACCCTGTTGGTCCGCGCAACGTCCATGACGAAAGTCGGTCTGCCGGCAGAGAAATGCCGGTATCTGCAGGATGTCCAGGACCTCGGCCGCCGGCCCGATCTCCTCGAAGCGGTGCACGTCGGAGAGCAGGGGCAGATCGAGTTCTTTCGCCACGCGGCCGAGGATGCGCAGTCCCTCCTTCAGCCCCGGTCCCCGATAGGACTGGGCCGAACTGCGGTTGGCCTTGTCGTACGATGACTTAAAGATGAACGGGATGCCGAGGTCCGGTCGTGATCTCGCTTGAGCCGTGCCGCGGCTTCGAGGGTGGCGCCTTCGGACTCGATGACGCAGGGCCCGGCGATCAGCACGAAGGGAAGATTGTTGCCGCCGATCGTTGATGTCCCTGATACCTGGACCTGTGCGCATCACGATTGTGTCCCCTGTTCTTTATTCTTCAGCGCGGCCTTGATGAACGCCGTGAACAGCGGATGCGGTTTGCGCGGGTTCGATTTGAACTCCGGATGGAACTGGCAGCCGAGGAACCAGGGATGGTCCTTCAGCTCCACGATCTCGACCAGTTCTCCGTCGGGAGAGGTGCCGCTGATCACGAGTCCCGCCTTGAACAGACGCGTTCCTTGTAGCGGTTGTTGAACTCATACCGGTGACGATGGCGCTCGGCGATCTCGCTCTTTCCCGTAGGCCTCGTAGGCAAGGGTGCCCTTCTCGATCTTGCAGGGGTAGGAGCCGAGGCGCATGCTGCCGCCCTTGTCGCAGGACAGGTCGCGCTTCTGAACGGACTGGGTCCGGTAGTCGAACCACTGCTCGATGAGGTAGATGACCGGGTGCGGGCGTCTGCAGGTCGAACTCCGAACTGTTGGCGTCCTTGAGATGCCGGCCAGGTTCCGCGCCGCTTCGATGACGGCGCACTGCATGCCGAGGCAGATGCCGAAATAGGGGATCTTTTTCTCCCGGGCATATTTGACCGGTGGCGATCTTGCCTTCGACGCCGCGGATGCCGAACCCGCCCGGAACGAGGATGCCGTCCATGCCCGTCAGCATCTTCGCGGCGCCCTTGCTTTCGATGTCCTCGGAATCCACCCAGTTGATGTTGACCCGTGCGTCATTGGCAATGCCGCCGTGGGTCAGCGCCTCGCACAGGCTCTTGTAGGCTTCCTTCAGGTCGATGTATTTCCCGACGAGCGCGATGGTGACGTTCTTGGTCGGGTGCTTGATGCGCTCGACGATCGTTTCCCACGTTTTGCAGATCGGGCTGCCGAGCCTTGAGCTCCAGCAGTTCGACGATGCGGTCGTCGATCCCCTCTTCATGCAGATGGAGCGGGACCTCGTAGATCGTCTCGACATCCTGCGCCGTGATGACGGCGTTCTCCTCCACGTTGCAGTAGAGCGCGATCTTCCGCTTCATGTCCTTGGGGATCGGCCGTTCGCTGCGGCAGACGAGGATGTTCGGCTGGATACCGATGGACAGGAGCTCCTTGACGCTGTGCTGCGTGGGTTTGGTCTTCAGCTCGTCCGCGGCCTTGATGAACGGCACGAGCGTCAGGTGGACATAGAGCACGTTCTGCCTGCCCAGGTTGTACCGCAGCTGCCGGATGGCTTCGAGGAAGGGAAGGCTTTCGATGTCGCCGATGGTGCCGCCGATCTCGACGATCACCACGTCTTCGTCTTCCGCGAGGTCCGTGATGGCGCGCTTGATCTCGTCGGTGATGTGCGGCACGACCTGGACCGTGCCGCCGAGATAGTCGCCGCGCCGCTCCTTGGTGATGACGTTATTGTAGATCCTGCCGGAGGTGAAATTGTTCTTCTGCCCCGTCGGTCACGTTGCTGTACCGTTCGTAATGGCCGAGGTCGAGATCGGTCTCGGCGCCGTCGTCGGTCACGTAGACCTCGCCGTGCTGGAAGGGGCTCATGGTCCCCGGGTCGACATTGATATAGGGGTCGAGCTTGAGGAAGTTCACCTTCAGCCCCCTGCTCTCCAGCAGCGCCCCGATGGAAGCCGCGGCAAGCCCCTTGCCGAGCGAGGAAACGACGCCGCCCGTGACGAAGATGTATTTTGTCGCAGCTTTGTTCTTTTCCATTATTCCTGAGCTCTCTTCTCTTCTCAGACGATTCAGTATTTTACCTCAAATCCCCCGGGATGTCAACACCAAAGGATTCGTGCTTCGGTGATCGACTAACCCTGATCCGATGCCCGTGTTTCCGAGCGCGCGGAGCTGTTCCAGCTTTTCAGCCGCTTCGAGCGGCGTCTGGGGCAGGCCCGGCATAGCGCAGCAGGAACTCCCGGCGATACACATAGAGGCCGATATGTTTGTACAGCGCCGTCGTCAGGGGCAGCTCGTCACAGAGACCGCTTTGCCCGCCCAGGCGTCGCGGTCCCAGGGGATGGGCGCGCGGGAGAACATAGAGCGCAAACCCTCTGTTCGTCGAGAACCACCTTGACCACGTTGGGATCGAAGGCCTCGTCGCGGCCGCTCGATTCTCCTGCAGACCGTGCCCATGGGGATGGCGGGATCGCTCGGCCAGCGGAGCGATCGCCTCGTCGATCATGGCGGGCTCGATCAGCGGTTCATCGCCCTGCACATTCACGACGATGCCGCAGTCCAGCCCCCGGGCGACCTCGGCGATGCGGTCGGTGCCCGTGGGGTGGTCCGTCGAGGTCATGACGGCCTCTCCGCCGAAGGCGGCCACGGCCCGCATGATGCGGTCGTCGTCGGTGGCCACCAGGACCCGGTCGACCAGCTGCGATCGCTTCGTGCGCTCGTAGACCCACTGGATCATGGGTTTGTCCCTGGATCAGGGCAAGCGATTTTCCGGGAAACCGGGTCGAACCGTAGCGGGCCGGGATGACGGCGATGATGTTTGGTTTGTTTTCATAGGGTTGACTCTGACAACAGCTAAATTATAAAAACCTTTGACACGGATAACATCGGACAAAGGCGATGATAAAAGCTGATACAGCAAAACAGTATCCTGGTTGATGCATTCGTAAAAAGCCTCCAGTGCCGTCATTGCGAGGAGCGGAGCGATGCGGCAATCGCGATGTATCAGCCAGGAGAAACTACGAGATTGCTTCGCTACGCTCGCAAAGACGGCTTAGGACTTACTACGAACATATCATGGTTCTTCATAATTAAATCCGCCTTGATCAGTGTCAAGGTTCTCTTTCTTGTAGTACAATCTGCGTCCATCTGCGTAATCTGCGGATAAAAATGATCCGGTTCGTCAGGCGGACAGTTCTTTTTTGAAGAACTCGATCGTTCTTTTCAAACCATCATCCACCGATACCGCGGGCTTCCAGCCGAGCTTGGCCTTGGCGAGCGTGATATCGGGCTGGCGCTGCGTGGGGTCGTCCGAGGGCAGCGGCTGGTGAATGATCTTCGACTTCGACCCGGTCATGGCGACGATCTTTTTCGCGAAATCCAGGATGGTGTACTCCTCGGGGTTCCCCAGATTCACGGGGCCGATAAAGTTCTCGCTTCCATCATCCTGACCATGCCGTCGACCAGGTCGTCGACATAGCAGAACGAACGGGTCTGGGAGCCCTCGCCGTAGACCGTGATGTCCTCGCCTTTGAGCGCCTGGACGATGAAGTTGCTCACCACCCGTGCCGTCATCGTGCAGCATGCGCGGGCCGTAGGTGTTGAAGATCCGGACGATCTTGATGTCCACGTGGTTCTGGCGGTGATAGTCCATCATCAGGGTCTCGGAGGCCCGTTTTCCCTCGTCATAGCAGCTTCGGATGCCGATGGGGTTGACGTTGCCCCAATAGTCCTCTGTTTGCGGATGCACGTCGGGATCGCCGTACACCTCGGAGGTCGATGCGAGGAGTATCCGGGCCTTCGTCCGTTTTGCGATGCCGAGCATGTTGAGCGTACCCAGGAAGTTCGTCTTGATGGTCTTTACCGGGTTGTACTGGTAATGGATGGGCGAAGCGGGACAGGCCAGGTGATAGATCCTGTCCACTTCCAGCAGAATGGGAAGCGTAATGTCGTGCCGCATCAGTTCGAACGCGGGGTTGCCGAGCAGGATGGCGCAATGTTGTTCTTCCTGCCCGTGAAAAAATTATCCAGGCAGATCACTTCATGTCCTTCGGTGAGCAGTCGTTCGCAGAGGTGCGAGCCCAAAAAACCGGCGCCGCCGGTAACTAGTATTCTCATGTTGTCTCCTCGAGTGCTGGAACCTGCAGAGCGCATAGTGCAAAGTGCAGAGGGCAAACTCCATGCTCCATGCCCTGCGCTCTATGCCCCACGCGCTATGCTCTTTCCGTTATTTTCTCCCGATGCCGTAATACGTGAATCCCATTTTCCTGAGTTCTTCCTGGTTGTAGATGTTTCTTCCGTCGAAGATGACCGGTTTGTTCATCAGCTTCTTCATTTTCTGGAAGTCCGGCGTGCGGAACTCGTTCCACTCGGTCACGACGGCAAGCGCATCGGCTCCCCAGCGCTTCATACGAATCTTCGGCGTAGTCGATCCGGTTTTTAAAAATCTTGCGGGCCTCTTCCATGGCGACGGGATCGTGCGCCCGGACGGCAGCGCCCGCGCGAAGAAGGCTGTTGATGATGACGACGGACGGCGCCTCGCGCATGTCGTCGGTGCGGGGTTTGAACGAAAGGCCCCAGAGGGCGATCGTTTTGCCGGCGAGCGGTTTTTTCGCGCCGGGGCTCTTCTTCGGTCCGTGGACCGAGAAGTGGCGAAGCAGCATCCGGGACAGCAGGTTTTTCTGGCGTTCGTTCACCGCCTCCACGGCCTTGAGCACGCTGGCATCCACGCCGTGCTCCTTCGCGGTCTGCACGAGGGCCTTGACGTCCTTGGGAAAACAGGACCCGCCGTAGCCGACGCCCGGAAAGAGGAACTCGAATCCGATGCGTCGGTCGAAGCCCATACCCTTGCGGACGTGGTCGATGTCGGCGCCGAGCCCCGCGCAGATGACCGCCATTTCGTTGATGAAGGAGATCTTGGTCGCGAGCATGGCATTGGATGCGTACTTGGTCATTTCCGCGCTCCGGATGTCCATGAGCAGGATCGGTTTGCCCGTGCGCACAAAGGGCGCATAGAGGTCCTGCATCAGCTCCGCGGCCCGGGTGCTGTCGGCGCCGATGACCACGCGGTCGGGTTTCATGAAGTCCTCGATCGCGGCCCCTTCCTTCAGGAACTCGGGATTGGAGACGACATCGAAAGACATGTGGGTCTTCGCCGCGATGGCCGCTCGTACCTTGTCCGCCGTGCCCACGGGGACGGTGCTCTTGTTGATGATGACCTTGTAGCCGTTCATCGAGGCGCCGATCTCGCGGGCCGCGCCGAGCACGTATTTGAGGTCCGCCGAGCCGTCCTCGCCCGGAGGCGTCCCGACGGCGATGAAGATGATGTCGGCGCTCTTCACGGCCTTTGCCATGTCGGTGGTGAAGAACAAACGGCCGTGGGAAACGTTCCGTTTGATCAGTTCCTCCAGCCCCGGCTCGTAGATCGGCACGATGCCGGAATTGAGCCTGTCGATCTTCTCGCTGTCGATGTCCATACAGATGACGTCGTTGCCGCTCTCGGCAAGGCAGGTGCCGGTGACCAGCCCGACATAACCGGTTCCGATTACTGATATTTTCATGCAGTCTCCTTCTTGCCGGCCGCTCTCGCGGCGTAGTTTTTATCGATCCACTTCGCGTATTCTCCGCTCCTGACGCTTTTCACCCAGACATCGTTGTTCAGGTACCACGAAACGGTCTCCCTGAGCCCGCCGGTGAAGTCATGGCGCTGCGTCCAGCCGAGCGCGTGTTTGATCTTGTCGCAGTTGATCGCATACCGCCGGTCATGACCCGGCCGGTCGCCGACGTAGGTGATGAGATCTTTATAATTGCGGATTGCGGATTGCGGATTGCGGAATGAGGGAATTTCGGGCAAGAGGATACAGCTCCTCCAGAACGTCGCAAATTTCGTTCACCACCTCGACATTCTGCTTTTCGCACTCTCCGCCGATATTGTAGGTCTCCCCGGACGTCCCCTTTTCCAGGATCGTCCAGATCGCTTCGCAATGGTCGTCGACGTAAAGCCAGTCCCGGACGTTTTTTCCGTCTCCGTAAACCGGCAGCGGTTTGCCTTCCAGGGCGTTCAGCAGGATAAGCGGGATCAGCTTTTCCGGGAACTGATAGGGCCCGTAATTGTTCGAGCAATTGGAGATCGTCACCGGCAGCCCGTAGGTGTGAAAATAGGCCCGAACCAGATGGTCCGAGGATGCCTTCGACGCGGAGTAGGGGCTGCGCGGGTCATAGGGCGTCGTTTCAAGAAACGAACCGGTGTCGCCGAGAGATCCGTAGACCTCGTCGGTGCTGATGTGATGGAACCGCACGTCCGTTCGTCCGTTCCAGGCCCTGCGCGCCGCTTCGAGCAGGCTGAAGGTGCCGTTGATGTTGGTCTCGATGAATTCCTTGGGGCCGAAGATCGACCGGTCGACATGGCTTTCCGCGGCGAAGTGGACGATCATGCTGATGCCGTTGTCGGCAATGACCCTGCCGACCTGTTCATAATCCTTGATGTCGCCCCGTTCGAACAGGTAGCGGTCGTTTCCATATTTCCGCTCGATATCCTCCAGGCTGAACAGGTTTCCGGCGTAGGTCAACTTGTCGTAATTCACGATCGTGCCGGCGAACCCGCTTTTGCTGAATGCGTACCGGATGAAATTGGACCCGATAAAGCCGGCGCCGCCGGTCACCAGGATGTTTGCCTTCCTGAGATCCCCTGCTGTTGCTTCATTTCCCCCGGTGTTCATACGCTGATGTTTTCCTCCCGCAGGAATGATCCCACGGCCTCTTCCCACCCCGGAACGGCGCATGCCCAGCGTCCTGCGGATCCTTTCGTTGCTCATGGCCGAGAATTTCGGCCGCCGTGCCGGAAGCTGAAAGGAGTCCATGGACACGGGCCTGACGAATTTACGGATGCCGAGCGCCGCAAGGATGAATTTTGCCCATTCGTACCGCGAGCAGTAGCCGCTGTTCGTGAGATGGTACCGTCCGGTCAGGCCCTGGTCCAGGGCCTGGAGCGCAACGTCAACGACCGTTTCGGTTGACGTCGGCACCGAGAATTCATCGCAGGCGATCTTGAGGTATTCGCTGCTCCCGGCCCATTCGATGAGCTTGTGGATGAAATTTTGTTTTCCCCTGCCGAAGACCCAGCTCAGCCGGAAGACCAGGCTCCGGTCGAGGCTGTCCAGGACGTGCTGTTCTCCGTCCAGTTTGCTCCGTCCGTAGACGTTCAGCGGATTCGTCGGGTCGTCTTCGGTATACAAGCCGTTCTCCTTGGACCCGTCGAACACATAATCCGATCCGAAATGCACGAGGAACGCCTTTTGTTCAAGTGCAGCCTGCGCGAGGTTTTTCGGGCCCGTCGCGTTTACCCGGATGACGGCATCGCGGTCTTGTTCCGCTTTGTCCACGAGGTTGTAGGCCGCGCAGTTGATGATGACATCGGGCTTCAACGCGCTTACGGCCTCATTGACTGCAGCGGGGTCCGTAATGTCGAGCCGGTCTTCGCCGGGCGCGCTGAACTCGTACGAGCGCTCCTCGAACCGCCTGATGAACGATTGAGCCAGCTGGCCGTTTTTCCCTGTTATGAGAAACTTCATGGGAGGTCCGCAATCGTGAAGTTTATTGTCGGCATCCTTCAGCCGCGGAAGGGCCCCGTCCTTGTCCGAGAGGACCGGTTTCGATAGCGGCCAGGTGACCGCAATATCGGGATCGTTCCAGATGATCCCCCGGTCTTCAGCGGGAGAGTATTCATCCGTGCATTTGTACAGGACTTCCGCCGTCTCGCTCAGGACCTGGAAGCCGTGGGCGAAACCCGGCAGGCAGGTAGAGCATGTGCCTGTTCTCTTCGGTGAGCTCCTGGGAGACCCATTTCCCGAAATGGGGGGAGCCCTTGCGGATATCCACGGCAACATCGTAAATGGCTCCCTTCAGGCACAGGACCAGCTTGCCCTGGGCCCGGGGGGCTTTCTGATAATGGAGCCCCCGCAGCACGCCCTTGAACGACTTCGAGTAGTTGTCCTGAACAAGATGTTCCCTGATCCCCGCGTTCACGAAGTCCGTACGCTTGTACAGCTCGAGGAAAGACCCCCGGCTGTCGTTGAACACCCGGGGACGGACCAGGACGGGGCCGGGGATTTCAAGAGTGCTGAACTCAAAGGGCACTCGGCACCTCCTGCTCCGCAACCATCTTCAAATAGTCTCCGTATGCGTTCTTGCTGTGGGAAACGGCGGCCTTGAGCAGTTTTTCCCGGTCGATATAGCCGAGCTTGTAGGCGATCTCTTCTATGCACGCCAGTTTGAGCCCCTGCCGTTTCTCGATGGTGGCGATGAATTCGCCCGCTTCGAGCAGGCTTTCATGGGTCCCCGTATCGAGCCAGGCATAGCCCCTGCCCATGAGCTCGACGCGGAGCTGCCGCTTCGCCAGGTAGGCATTGTTCACGTCGGTAATTTCCAGTTCGCCCCGCGCCGACGGCTTTATGCTTCGGGCGATCTCGACCACGTTGTTGTCGTAGAAATAGAGCCCGGTGACGGCGTACCTGGATTTCGGCGCGCGGGGTTTTTCCTCCACCGAGAGGACATTTCCCTTCGCGTCGAACTCGAGAATGCCGTAGCGCTCAGGGTCCTTCACGTAATAGCCGAAGACCGTGGCGCCGCCCGCTGCGGCAATGTCTCCGACGGCCTTGTTCAGCAGCCCGGTCAAGCCCTGGCCGAAGAATATATTGTCGCCCAGGACGAGACAGACGGAATCGTTCCCGATGAAATCGCGTCCGATGATGAAGGCGTCGGCAAGACCGCGCGGGTGCGGCTGTTCGCAATAGGAAAAGGCAAGTCCCAGGTCGGAGCCGTCGCCGAAGATGTCCTTGAACCGCGGAAGGTCCATGGGCGTGGAGATGATCAGGATGTCCCGGATGCCGGAGAGCATGAGCACCGACAGCGGGTAATAGATCATGGGCTTGTCATAGATCGGCAGCAGCTGCTTGCAAACACCGCGTGTTATGGGGTAGAGACGGGTTCCGCTGCCGCCTGCCAGGATAATGCCTTTCACAATCGTGCTCCTAAATAAGGAAGTGGCGACCTGCTTGTCGTGATGATTTACCGGACAGGCCCCGCGCAAGAGATGTCGAACCGGGCCGGTGCGCCGGAAATCGCAAGTTCCGTGAGGAAACGGCTATGCGGATTCTATCTGCTGCTTCAATTCATCGGGCTTGACCGTTGCCGTGCCGACGATCCCCACAACGATCCCGGCTGCGTAGTTCGAGATCCTGGCCGCATCGACCATGCTGGCGCCTGCCGCCATGGCGAGCGTGAGCGTGCCGATGACCGTATCGCCGGCGCCGGTCACGTCGAATACCTGACGGGCCACCGTCGGAATGTGGGTGACCTTGCTCCCGTGTTCGAACAGGCTCATTCCCTGCTCGCCGCGGGTGATCAGAACAGCGGGACACTGGAGGCGTTTGAGGAGCAGGCCCCCTGCGCGAAGCAGCGAATCCTCATCCCCGATGGAGATGTCGGACCCGATGGACGCTTCGTTCGCGTTCGGCGTAAGGACCGTTACTCCCCGGTACATGCCGAAGTGGCTGACCTTGGGATCCACGGAAACGATGATCTTGTTTCTCCGTGCAAGGCGGACGATGTCCCGGACCAGCTCGGCGGTCACCACTCCCTTGCAGTAATCCGATATTACGATGGCGTCCAGTCCGTTAGCAATGCGTTCCTTGACGTGCTCGAATATGCGGCGGTGGACGTCTTTCCCGATGCGGTCCTTGGTTTCGCGGTCGAAACGGACAACCTGCTGGCTGTGGGCGATGACGCGCGTTTTGACGGTCGTCGGCCTGCTGTCGTCCATGACGAGCCCGTCGGTGGGGATCCCCTGGCGGCGAAGCAGTTGCAGCACATTGCCGCCCGCCTCATCACGGCCGATCACGCCGCAGATGCCGACCGATCCGCGCAGCGCATGGATGTTCTGCACGACGTTCGTCGCGCCGCCGAGCAGCAGGCTTTCCCGGGTGACGTTCACCACGGGCACGGGCGCTTCCGGCGAAATGCGGGATACCTTCCCCCAGATGTAATGGTCGAGGACGATGTCCCCGACGACCAGAATACGGACCGACGGGAACCGGCTGATGTAGGATGATAACTTTTTCCGTTCTTTTGCTGTAATCATGGTTTCGGGACACCTTCTTGCATTTCAGTGAGAGTAGCGACAATGGACCCGATAGAAAGCTTGCTCTTCATGAGCACGGGAATTTTCCGCACGTCGTCGGTCAGCCAGATGTAAATTTCACCTTTATTCATAAAAACCCCTTCATATTTCGGATGGGTCTTGATTTTAATGGTATCAAAGGCCCCTGCCGGCGTGACAATATGTTCCTTCCCGATTGTTTGTACTTCTACGGCCCATGTTTTATCGCTGTCATGAACATCCACCACGATCGGTGCGCCCGCCGTAAAGTCCTGCCGTGTCCGGACATAGTAGAGGGAGGAAAGGGCGTCCTGAACGCATTCCGGGACAGGATAGGTCTTCGAGTCCCCCCGGAGAGAGACCTTAACCGTGTTGGTCGCATGATCGAATATCATGTCCCGGTCCCGTTTTCTTCCCCCGTGGCTTTCGTGCAATATGAACGAATCGCTGCAGAGGCTCTCCGCGTCGACCGTGCTCTTGACGGAATCGCGGACGGGATAGAACGTTTCGACCAGGCCCACAGACCGGGTCTGGGAATGGAGGAGATAGACCCGCCGGGCATTAGAGGTCGTTTCCTCCGTGACCTCCATCGTGGCGATTCCCGCGTTGACGATGTTGGACCAGCTGATCATGTAAACCAGCTTTTCGCCGGCAGCAAAAGCGCGGTTGACGGTCTTTATGTTATGGCTTGTCAGCTTTTGAGGGTGCTCTTCTGAAACAGCAGGGGTCGCGAGCAACAATGTGCAGACAAGAAGTATCGCTGGTTTCATACATTTCGTTTCCCGCTCCGGATGGCTGTTCACCGGTCGGGATTCCCTATAATATTGAAATGCATCCCTTTTGTAAAGACTTTTATTTAAAAACAATATCTTCGTCATATTCACCCCACTCTTTTTGATCTTGCGTCGTGTGGCGATTTATACTACTATTCGAAAACGCCGGTGAAGCGGCAAAGAACGCCCCTTTTGTTCCGGCTTCAGGGAGGTTCCCGGTCCCGCTGCAGGCGTCAGTGCTGCATTATTTTTTAGTCGCTCATTCCGCGATAAGCCGCGATGGTAACGCCCATTTCAGAACTCATGGCCAACAACACGTTCAGGAAGATCCTCATCATCAAACCGGGCGCCATCGGCGATCTCCTGCAAATGACTCCCGTCATCCGGGCGCTTGCAAGGCGGTATCCCGGCGCGCACATCACCGTGCTGGTAGGCACCACCGCCACGGCGGACCTGTTCTCGCACAATCCTCATGTGGGAGCGACCCTGGTGTTCGATCGCCGGGGAGCGCACCGGTCCTGTTCGTCGAGGCACGCCTTGTGGCAACAGCTGCGGCGCGAACGGTTCGATCTCGTTGTCAATTTTCAGCGAAGCAACATCAGGACGTGGCTCCTGGCGACCGCAGCACTTCCCTGTCGCGTCCTCGTGTACCACAAGGACCCGTCGCGGCATGTGGTCGATAACTACCTGCAAACGCTCTCCCCGCTCGGCATTGCCGGGCAGGACCGCACCCTTGAGTTGTTCCCGGGCATCGAAGATGAACAGTATGCTGATCAGCTCTTCACAAAGAACGGATGGGGCGGGAAAACCGTTATTGCACTGAATCCCGGAGCGAGTCATGCCGTCAACCGGTGGGGAGCCTCCCGGTTTGCCTCGCTGGCCGACCTGCTGCAGGACCGGTTTGCAGGTCAGATCCTTATCATCGGCGGGCCTGAAGACGGGGGCCTTGCCGAAGAGATCCTTTCTCTTACCCGTTCCAAGCCCATCGTCCTGACCGGCAGGGCCACGCTGCTCCAACTCGGTGCAATCCTCAGGAAATGCACTGTTCTGGTAAGCGGCGATACCGGCCCCCTGCACCTTGCCACGGCGGTCGGTACACGGGTAGTGGCGCTTTTCGGCGCCGCTGATCCTGCGCGAACCGGCCCGGTTGGAAACGGCCACCGCATCGTGCAGGCAGGAATGATACCCTGCGTTCCCTGCAGAAGCCGGACCTGTAAACGCACTCCCACTGATGCATGCATGGAAGCCATAGCTGCCCGGGATGTCGCCGATGCGGTCAGTGAAATGATCAAGAGCAGTCAACAGGGACCTCAGAAGGTATGATATGCATCATGGACGTTTTCCGTTGTATGATATAGATTGTCTGTGCATGCACTTCATGATTACACGTACTAAAGAGAAAAAACACCGAGAAAGGAGTGATCACGATGGCGCTACCGAAGGTGGATATGGATCTTTGCATCGGCTGCGGGCTTTGTTCCGAGCTCTGCCCCAAAGTTTTCGAACTCAGGGATGACAAGGCATGGGTGACCAATCCCAATGGCTGCGACACCTGCGACTGTCAGCAGGCAGTGGACAGTTGTCCCGTCACCGCTATTTCCCTGGAATGAGCATGACGACCGGCAGGGAAACACTGTTTCCCCTGCCGGTCGCCCCTTTCGCCGTTTCAACCTGCGGAAATATATTTCCCCTTGACAAACCACGCGGTTTCTATAATATTCAGATCACCGAATAATCAGCCGCTGTGGCGGAATTGGCAGACGCAAGAGACTTAAAATCTCTCGACGGGCAACTGTCGTACCGGTTCGATCCCGGTCAGCGGCACCACGAAAAAAAGACCGGGCACTAACCGGTCTTTTTTATTTTGCTGACGATGCGGGATCGAACAAGGGGGCCATGGGGGAAGGATTCCCCCATGGTTCGGGGGAGCATCCGAGGGGGCCTGCCCCCTCGGAAAGCGGAGCGCGTGAGATTCCCGGTCAGCGGCACCACGAAAAAAAGACCGGGCACTAACCGGTCTTTTTTATTTTGCTGACGATGCGGGATCGAACAAGGGGGCCATGGGGGAAGGATTCCCCCATGCTTCAATAGGCTATCGAATAAAACACCAATCCCAGATATTCCCGAAGGGCCTGCAACGCATGTTCGGGGTCTCCGGGCAGATAGTCCATCCAGACATAACTTCTGGTTCTTTCCTTCCGGAGGTTCACAGGAACGGGAGTAACGTCGAGATGGACCTTTTGGAAGCTGAGCAACGAACGCTTCATATGGTAAGCCGAGGTAACCAGGAGGGGGCGACGGAAATTACGGCGCTCGCACAGCTCTTTTGAATACCGCGCATTTTCCATTGTGTCCCTGCTTTTTTCTTCAAGGAGGATCTTGCTCGACGGGACACCGAGGTCGCGCAGAATCCGCCCGTCAATCGCCGCTTCCGATCCTTCCCAGGGATAGACCTTGCCGGTTGAGACAATGACCGGTACGTTAAGTTTTTTCTGCAGTCTCACGGCCGTAATGATCCTGGCCGTCGTTTCCTCCGAAGGAGCCCCCTGCCCGGAAAGATCCTCCACGTTTTCATACATGCCTCCCCCGAGCAGTATGATTACGTCACCCCGGGGATGGTCGGGCAGCACGAGGTCGGATGACAATCCGTGCACCAGGGCGTCTGAAACGGGGAGTATGGTCATCAGCCAGAGCGATGCTCCCAGCACAATGTTGACCAGGCCTGCCAGCAGGCACTTTTTCTTCGAGAAAAGCCACAGGCCCGAAGCCAGCAGTACGATGATGAACAATCCGGGCGGAAGAAGGAATGGCGATACTATTTTCTTGAGCAGGAACATGGTTACCTCGCGCGGTCAATGAGCGCTGTTATCGCAAACGCATTAACTATACGCATTATCCTCAGCCTGCCGCGGATAAAAAACGTGATGGGAATTCCTCGTGAGATTCTATACCAGCTGCATCTGAAAGGAAAGTGAATATCGGGATTGCGGTGGGATGAAGATCTGCCAAAGGGCCATTTTTAACAGGGTTGCAGCTGAGGCGCCGGATACGCGCGACAGGTTGGAAAAACGAACGGTAGAGCGCCGATGCCGCGGGCGGGCATCGCCCTCGTCCTACTGGTTTGTGCCGTATTCGCTCATCACAGGTGAGTCATCAGCAGGAGCGTGCGGATTATACTGCCGGATCATGTTCTGATCGATGATGGTGCCGACAGCGATAAGTTGTTCGATGGACAGGACGTTCTTTCCCGTGTCGGCGGTGGTCACCGTCGTCAGCGAAACAGCAAAACCCTTCCTCCGGAAGACGAGCAGATAGGGCATTTGTCCGGCTATATCGGGTCCGATGAACCCCTCCTCGCCCGGACCGTGGAACATTGATTTGACATTCTTCGGGACCATCGTCTTGTACGTTTCGTACTGGATGGCCGGAGAAATCGTGACCATGAGGATAGGAGTGTTTCTGTACAGGAAAATGCACTCGTTCCCTGCTGGGGAGTTGGGTTTCAGTTCATGCCTTATAT
Source organism: Nitrospirota bacterium (assembly GCA_963749655.1). Lineage (GTDB taxonomy): Bacteria > Nitrospirota > UBA9217 > UBA9217 > UBA9217 > JAJYKN01. The sequence continues at coordinate 48,780 of CAVVOB010000019.1, read as the reverse complement.
GGCGAAGACCCGTGACGCCTTCCACGTCGAATTCGGTAAGGAAGGGCTCACAAGGAGCAGTCTCTCCGGCACCGTGCGCACCTGTCTCTTCGTATACAGAGGAATTGGGCAACTCGCCCGGCAGGTGAACCCTTTTCATGGCTGTATTTCCCTTTCTCAGGCTGTACTGCTTTAATTCAAACGCCCCACATAATCGCACTGATTCGGATGAGTCGGCCGCAGGTTTCAGGCTGTTCTCCGCCCGAGTCAAATTCCTTGTGAAAAAGGACTATACAGATGCGCACTGGTGAGCTGCAATCGCCTGATAAGGGTATTTTTAGGGGATGTCGGCCAGGTTCCTTCAATTAAGAATCGAAAATCCGGCAGGAACCGCGGGAAGGCCACGGAAACAGCTGTTTTAACGGCCTTGCCGGCGCGCGCTTGGAAGGATGCTTGCTGAGGATAGCTTCTTTGTGAATGACGATTACTTCTGAATTCGGGACGGATCTATTTTCAGGCAGGCTGCTGTATCTTTTCTTTTCAGGAGAATGTCGTCGATCTCTTCGGCAGTGAAGAGTTTGCCCTTCCCCACTCCCGGACAGTAAGCGGCCACTTCCCGCTCCCAGACGCCGGTTTCCATGTTTTCGGGCCAGAAAGGCCAGGTGCGGCATTGCCAGGGCCGGGCTTCATAGACCTGGCACCGGTTCTCTTTGAGAAAAGGACAGTCCTTGTCCGAGTAGGTGAGCAGGTAATGGCCGTCCTCTTTTGTCGTATAGCGCGCAGTAAAATCCGTCAAGGAGATGCCGAAATGAGCGGCAAGGCGGCGCCGGTCGTTGAATGACAGGTAAACGTAGCCGTAGATGCCGCGGGAAACGCAGCATTTCCCTTCTCCCTGGCATTCGAAACGGATCCCCTCACGGTAAAAACGTTTTCCTTTGCTCATGACTGCTGCGCTGTCCTTTTCCTGTTTTCGGTCGAAGCGGTCCGGTTTCCGTCGCCCGGCCGGTCTACTCGGGCTCGATGGTCGCTGTCAGCGACAGCGTCCGGAGCTGGTCCCGGTGAAGTTCCGCCTGTTCGAGGGGTTCAATCGTGCAAAGGGCCGCGCCTTCGCGGTGCGCTTCGATCATGATAAGCTCGCAGGCCTGACGGTCGAACCGGAACACCTTCATCAGGGACCGGACCACATGGTCCATCGTGTTTACATCGTCGTTATGGAGGAGGACCTTGTACAGGGGAATGTGCGCGGTACGGCTTTCCCCGGCAACGTGGGGATCCGCTGTCGGGAGCGGAGTCATCAGCATGTTCCTGCGAACCCCTCCGCCCAACGGCCTCCCGCGCACAACCGTACCGGCTGCGGCATCGACTTGCATCGGTCTCCCTTTTCTATTTTTTCCCGGCGTCACGACGCGGACCTTCCTTCCCGGTGAACGGGAATCGTTCCCTGGTGCGGTTAAAGAGTTCCAGAACGTTCCTTCTTCTTCTGTTTCTCCTGATACATCAGCATATCGGCTTCGCGCATGAGATCATCGATCGAGCGAGGATTGGAGCTGTCAAAAAATGCCGTTCCGATGCTCGCCGAAAGGGTGAACGAACCGTTTTGTCCGGCATTGAAGTCCGCAATGTTCCGTTCAAAACGGCCGCGAAAGGCCCGCAGGCCGTCATCGGGTATGTCGATGAGCAGAACCGCAAATTCATCTCCCCCCATGCGCGCGACGATGTCGGACTCGCGGATGCTGCGGCGGAAGATGTTGGCCATGGCCTGGAGCGCACGATCTCCCGTCTGGTGCCCCCAGGTGTCGTTGATCTTTTTGAAATCGTCGATGTCGGCAAACAGGAGGACCATCTGTCGCTGTGAGCGTTTTGAGGCCCTCAGCTGCTGATCCGCGAGGGCGAAGAAACCCCGCCGGTTGGGCAGGTCCGTCAGCTCGTCGGTAATGGTAAGGGTTCGCAGCCTTTCCTGGAGTCTGACATGTTTGATCCGCAGGATCAGTTCGTTCAGGCTGAACGGTTTTCTGATGAAATCCGCCGCGCCCGCGGCGGCCGCATCATCGAAGGAAAAGTTCTCAATGTATCCCGTCATGACAATGACGTTCATTTCCGGGCAGATCCGTTTTGCCCGTTCGGTCAGCTCCAGGTCCCGCATGCCGGGCATGATGATGTCCGCGAGCATGACGTCGAAGGGACGCTGGGTGAGGCGAACGAGCGCCTGTTCGGCGTCGGAAAAGACTTCACAATGCAGCTCTTCCATCGCGCTCAGGCTCTGCAGAAACTGCAGAATTGAGGGGTCATCATCGACCACTATGAGGGAAAAATTGTCGTTCATGAGTGAGGGCCGTGCCGGACGGCGTCTTGATGGTTATGACAGCAGATCCCGCTCGATGATCGAATGGGGAAACCAGCTGCATAACCGGAAAGCAACGCTCCTGCGCCTCCTCCTGTGGGGCGGTGTGCAGCCCCTTCGCATCATTCCTGCTGGTACTGATAAGGTCGGTAGATCCGCTCCAGGAGCAGACGGTCTTCCATGGACTTGCTTGCCAGCCACGGCATGTATTCCAGGGTGACAACGCCGTTCCAGGTCAGTTCCTGAAAACGGTCGAGAATGTCGAGACAGAACGGGTCGCTGTCCACAGGGCGAAACTGACGCGTCCCTACCTGCATTTCACCGGGCGGAGCGACGGCCGAAAGATGAACATTCACGATGTGGGTGTGGTAGCTTTCGAGGATCCAGGTGATCTCCGGCTTGGGGACGAGCGAGGTGTCGAGGACCATGGGAAGATGGTGCTCCATGATGTCGTCGGGAGTCAGGACGCGGTCGTTCTCCCAGAAGGTTTCGAGAGCGACCGTTACACTCGTGCGGTTCCGGAGATACTGCATGTTCGTCAGGGCTGCGGACTGCCCGTCCGCCCCGTTGCCGTTGTGTCGCCTCTCGGGGTGGAATACCGCGATTTCAGCGCCTACGGATTCGGCAAAGCCGGCGACGCTGGGGGCCCAGTTGCGAAAAGCGTCATCGGCCATCGGGCCGTGAGGCGCATGGACCGACCGGACGGGAATGCCGAATTCCTTCAGCTGTCTCGCTACGTTGATGAGCAGCTGCCGGTGTTCGAGAAAATCCTCGATTTTCGGAGGCAATGCGATCTCGATGGGCACGCCCTCGACTCTGCGGAGGCGTTCCTCGCTGTTCGCAAAACTTATTTCCCGTCGAATGCAAAAACGCATAAGGTCGGCACCAATGCGGAACCAGCGGTCGGCAATACGTTCAGAATGGCCAGTACTATATCATAGAACGGCCTGAGGAGGAACAAAAAATGGGGTTCAGCGCGGCAGCCGGTGAAGCGACGGTACGGTACCCCGGCGTTCCCTGTTCACGGATCCCCTCGTGCGCTCTTTTGACCAGGACTTGCAGCAGGCCGCCGGGAATCAGATCAGGCCCGGGCGTCAAGGATGTCCCTGACTTTTTTGAGGAGTACTGCGGGTGAGACCGGCTTCTGAAGGAAGGCGCCTTCGTCCTCCGCTATCCCCGTTCTGTTGATGATGTCGGCAGTGTAGCCGCTCAGGAACAGGCACCTGACATCGGATTGAAGCCCCCTGATCGCATCATAGGCCTGCTTTCCGTTCTTTCGAGGCATGATGACATCGAAGAGAAGCAGGGAGACGCCGTCCTGGTGCTTGCGGAAGGCGTCAACAGCATCCTCCCCGTCCCGGGCCTCGATAACACGGTAGCCGGCCCCGGAGAGCACGTTTTTCATCATGGTCCGGAGGTCATCGTCATCTTCAGCGATCAGGATGGTCTCCGTGCCTCCGTCCGGCCTTCTGCCGCCTGCCGTGCTCCGGGATGCGTCGGCAGTCCGCGCGATCAGCGGCAGATAGATGACGAATGATGTGCCCCTGCCGAGCTCGCTCCGCACTTCAATGTAGCCGCGATGCTGCTTCACCGTGCCGAAGACCATTGCGAGCCCCAGGCCGGTCCCCTTTCCTACGTCTTTTGTGGTGAAAAAGGGCTCGAACACGCGCTCCCTGGTCCGCACGTCCATCCCGATGCCGGTGTCCTCCACACGCAGGACCGCATATTCGCCGTCCTGTCCGAACCCGTGAATTCGCCTGAATTCTCCGTTCATCGAGAGCCGGCCGGTCGAGAGCGTCAACAATCCGCCCCGTGGCATTGCATCGCTCGCGTTCGCCGCAAGATTCATGAGCACCTGCTCGATCTGGATCGTATCCACGAGACAGGGAAGAGCGCCAGGGGCCAGCTCAAGAGTAAAGGCAAGGTCCTCACGGATGAGCCGCGCAATGAGCGGTTCGACGTTCCTGATGATCTCGTTCAGGTCCCCTGGCCGCAGGGAGAGAATCTGCTTTCTGCTGAAGGTCAGAAGGTTCTGGGTCAGACGGGCTCCCCGCTCGGCAGCGGCCAGGACCATCTCGGCATGGGTGCGGAGCGGGCTCCCCTCTTCGATATCCATGAGAAGCAGATCGCTGGCATTGATAATGATCGAAAGGATGTTGTTGAAGTCATGGGCGATGCCGCCGGCAAGCTGTCCGACCGCCTGCATTTTCACGGCGTGTCTCAGCTGTTCCTCCATGGCGTTTCTTTCCGTAATATCCCGGGCAATGCCGAGCCTGCCGACAACGTCGCCGTTGTTTCCCAGGGCCGCGGAGGTTACTTCCATTGCGCGGTACTCGCCGGTGCGGGTGAGCCAGCGCAGCTCGGACCGGTAAATGCCCCCGGCGTTTTCGGCGTCACGGTGGAGGGTGAGAGCAAGCTGCCTGTCGTCGGGATGTACGATTTCGAGGAAGGATCTGCCGATCCACTCTTCCCGGGTCCATCCCGTGACCGCTTCGAAGGTTGTGTTGACCGAACGGAACGTGTTGTCCTCGAAGGAGATCGTATAAATGACGTCCGGAGAAGTCTCGACGAGGGTGCGGTACTGTTCCTCCCGCTGCCGCAGGGCGTCTTCGGCCTGCTTGCGTTCGGTCACCTCCTTTTCGAGCTGCAGGTTCTTCCTTTTTACGTCCTGCTCGTGCTGCAGTGAAGCATCAAGACTCGCTTTCAGCACCAGCGACCGTGTCATGGTCCGGATTATCACGATGACGCCCATAATAACGAAGAGCGCTAGGACACCCATGCCGACAAGGAGACCTCCGGGATCCAGTTTGCCCAGCACATCGCCCGCCGGAGCAATGGTTACGAGATAAAAAGGCGTATTCTGCACGGCGATTCTGAGCCCGATCATCTCTTCTGTTGTGCCGGTGGGGCTTTCCAACCGAAAGGCAGCCGGCAGGCCGTCGGAGTAATAGCTCAGAGGAACCTTCGGGAATTCTCCGGAGACGCCATAGGACGCCCCGGTACCGGTCACCAGGCCGGTTGTGATAAACGGGGTCCCCTGAGGCATCAGAATGTGATCTGCAATGTATGCTGGGGTTTATCCATGCGATGATCTGACCGGCATACCTTTTTTTGAAAAAGTGGGCCGCGGAAATCAGGATGGTCCGTTCGCCGTCGCGGGAAATGACTGCCCCTTCACGATAGGCGGGATCGAGCAGTTTCGTTATGTCTGCTGGAAGGGAAGCCGCGCGGCCCGGTGCAGAGGCGCTGACAAGGACCTCGCCTTTATCATCGATCAGCACGATCTGCAGGTAGGCCATCTCGGGGCCGAAGCGGTCGTTGTTGATGAGAGAAAGAAACTTTTTTCTGATGGGGGGCAGGCTTTGTTTCAGGCCATACTCCATGCTCATACCGAGGGCGCCGTTTTCGAAGAAGACATCGATCTCGCGGGACGACGCGAGCCTCACCATATCGTCACGACGTTCGTTGAAAAAAACGGAGAGCGATGCCGCCCGCCAGCTGTTCTCGAGGCGAAATTGTTCCAGAAGAGACTTCTGCAGATCCGTCTGGGAGGTGTAATTCGTGGTCAGGAGAAAGGCCACGTAGAAGAGAAGCACGGCGGCGATGACCACAATGCCTGCAATGAGGGGTTTTGCGATTTTCACGAAGAGTCCCGATCCTGCTGTCTGTTCACCACGTCATGCACGCCCGCGGCCGGAACAGCATTGTTCGATCGCGCGGCGTTTCGCCCAGGTCACCGGTTTTTGAAGAAATCCGTGTAGTAGTCCGTCACAAAGGGGTAGTAGCGAAGCGCTATGCGGCGCAGAGTGCCGTTCTTCCTGATCGTATCGAGAAAGCGATCGAATGCTTCGCGCAGCTTCGGAGAGTCCTTGCGAAAGGCCACGGCCATATCCTGCACGCCGCTCACGGGACCGATGACCTTGATCTGGCCGGGCCACTTCTGCAGGGCCACGAGCGCGTCCGGCACGTCCAGCAGCGTCGCCTCGGCCTCGCGGTTGATCACCGCCGGAGCAAGTTCGTTCAGGGACCCGGTGAAAAGCTTCACCCGTGAGCCTGTTGCTTCAAGATTATACAGCGAGGGGTCAAGGCAGGTGTTCGCTTTGCAGAGGACCGATTTGTTGCGTAACAGCGCTCTGACGGCCTCAATGTCCCGGTCAAGGCTGCCGCAGGGCTTGATCGGCTTGATCGGAGAATCGGCCCGTGCAACGAGCCAGACCTGATTGGGAAAGGTGGGGGCCGAGTAATCGACCACGAGCTGCCTCCAGCGGATGATGGTCATGCCGTTCGCGATCAGGTCCCCTTTTACCGGTACCGAGGCCAGAACCTCGACCGTCTCGCCTTTCGGTTTTACTTTCGAGCCAGTCAAGTCGCCGATGGCGTTGTCCCAGTCGGTCTTGACATATTCATAGCGGACGCCGATCTGTTCTGCGAAAAGCCTGACGATTTCGACATCCATGCCGTCCCCGCCTCCGGAGACGAAATTCGCATAGGGCACGCCGAGGTGGCGCAGAACACCGGCCTTTTTAATGCCGTCAAGATCCTGGGCCGCGCAGGGCCGCGGCGCCGGGATTGAAACGAAGAAAACGAAGGCGACGCCGATCATGGTTAAGGAACGCGCTATGCGCTCTGGGACATGCAACACTGGAGGTCCTCCCGGCAGGCGGTCTTAGATACGATAGTAATGGTCTGCAGCACGCTGCAGGAAGTTTACTATAGATCATCCCGAGAAAAATCGCAATATGATTCCACGGAGAACGGACCGCAAAGAGCGGCAATCAAAAAATTGCGGTTTGTATCGTTGCAGAACCGTTACTTCAGCAGCGCGGAAAAATAGGGCGAGATTTTTTTGAGCAGCTTGTCGGCCGCCAGGGGCACCATCTTGGCGAAAGCATCGAGGTTCACAAGCGCATTCACGTTGACGTCGTTGCGTGCGGCACCGACCATTCGATCAGCAAAGTTCTTGTTCACTTCGCCCACTTCCGCGTATATCCTCGACAGGCCGTCGAGGCTCCAGTCCGATGATTTTCCCGCCTGGTGCCGGAGGTATTGGGCCACGAGGTGCATGGAGACCATGCGGAAGATCGTGTCTTCGAGACTTGCGAAAGGCAGATGAAAACGGACCATTGGTTTGAGCTGCTCCATGACGGGGCATCCGCTGGTGGTCATGATGACGCCGAGAAGCGGGCTGACGCCCATCTGAACTGTCGTCGATTTGGAGTAGGCGCGCTCTTCAACGATGCAGACGACGTTCACGCGGTCGTGAGACATGAAGTTCTTGAATTTTTCCACGATACCGGAGAAGTTCGCCGCGACGGGACACCGTGCATGGGTGCGCGCATCGAGCGGGCAATTTGCGCATTGACAGTAACCGAGCAGCGTCCACTCAGGAAGGTCGACGTGCTTCTCGGGTATCAGTGCGAGCGTTTCGGCATCGAAGAGAAGGTCGAACTTTATGGTAACGCCGTCCTCAAATCGATAGAGGTACGTCATTTTAAAATCGGAGGTCATAAGGGGTCCTTCTGGGCGGTCGGGTATCAGACATCAGTACACGAAAAACAGGGCCGCATCATATTCCCGTGCTGTCCTTTGGAACATGACCCGGCCCTGCTTGTATTTATCGCTCTCGAATCTCAGGCCTGGCCTGCAGAACCGAGAACTTCCTTGTTTTTATGGATGATCATCTTGATCAGCTCGTCGCGGGCCGGGCCGAGATACTTCCGGGGGTCGAACTCGGCCGGCTTCTCGGCCAGGGTCTTCCGGACCATAGCGGTCATGGCCAGCCGCCCGTCGCTGTCGATGTTCACCTTGCAGACCGCGCTCGTCGCCGCTTTTCTAAGCTGGTCCTCGGGGATGCCCACGGCATCCTTGAGCTTGCCTCCGTTCGAGTTGATGATCTGCACGTAGTCGGGGATGACCGATGAAGCTCCGTGGAGCACGATCGGGAATCCGGGGATGCGCTTCTCGATCTCGTCGAGTATGTCGAAGCGAAGCGGCGGTGGCACGAGAACGCCGCGGCTGTCGCGGGTGCACTGCTCTGGCTTGAACTTCATGGCGCCGTGGGAAGTCCCGATGGAAATGGCCAGGGAATCGACGCCGGTTTTTTTGACGAAGTCCTCGACCTGTTCGGGCTTGGTGTACGTCGATTTTTCCGCCGACACCGCGTCCTCGATGCCGGCAAGCACGCCGAGTTCGCCTTCAACGGTCACGTCGAACCGACGGGCGTATTCTACGACCTGTTTTGTGACTTTGATATTGTCTTCATAGGAATGGTGGGACCCGTCGATCATAACGGACGAGAATCCCGAGTCGATGCAGGACTTGCACAGCTCAAAAGTGTCGCCATGGTCCAGGTGAAGAGAAAATTTTACGGGCGATCCCGCGTCCTTGATCATTGCGACTGCGCCCATGGCCAGAAAACGCAGCAGCGTCTGGTTCGCATATTTCCGCGCCCCGCTGGAGACCTGCAGGATAAAGGGCGAACGGGATTCGACGCAGCCCATGACGATCGCCTGCAACTGCTCCATATTGTTGAAATTGTATGCGGGAATCGCATACTTGCCTTTCATTGCCTTCGCGAACATCTCCCGCGTATTGACCAGGCCGATGTCTTTCCATGAGACCGTCTCCATCCTTGACTCCTCCTGTGATTGATATTCTCCCGTTGAAAGCCCGTGCGTTGTGTCCCCTGGCCGCCGCCCTCGCGCTGTCGCGGAGGACTGATTTCGGCTATGTCAGCGGCTTTCCCGCGAGTTTTTTTTTCGAAAAGGTGAAGTATTGTAGCACGAGTCTGCCATAAACTGCAAGTGTCTATCGGTGATGCGAATTGATTCAAATTAAATGTTACCCAACCGCATTTTGAAAAGTATCGTTGACTCATAATGCATGTTACCGGAACTATACCCCTAAAAGGAGGGTTAGTTCTGATGAGTCCACGATCCAAACGGGAGTACCTGGCTGCTATCATCAAACGGTACCGGGCCGCCTCCCGGAAGATAAAAACAGCGATCCTGAGCGAGTTCTGCTCTACCTGCGGGTATCACAGAAAACATGCCCTCAGACTTCTGCGGACCTTCCGGCGGTTTACGCAAAAGGCGCCGGCGAAGCGAGGCAGAAGGCCGGAGTATGACTCTGAGGCGATCCTGATTCCCTTAAAACGCATCTGGATAGCGGCAAGCTTGCCTTGCTCGACCCGCCTGAAGGCCATCCTCCCTGAGTGGCTGCCGGGCTATATCAAGACTTATGGCCCTATCTCCCAGAAGACCGCTGTTGCCCTGCTCCGGATATCGCCTTCAAGCATTGACCGCATGTTGAAACCGGTGCGCGCGAAGTATACCAAACACGGCAGGGCCACGACCAAACCAGGAACGCTTTTAAGAAAGCACATCCCTGTTAAAACGAACCAGTGGGATGAATCCCGGCCGGGCTTTCTGGAAGCCGATACCGTTGCCCACTGCGGAAGCTCTACAGAAGGCATTTATGCCAATACCGTCGACTGCGTTGACATCGCAACCGGCTGGACCGAGCAGCGTGCCGTTTGGGGTAAAAACTATCAGGATGTCATCGATCAGATCAAGGATATCGAGCAATCCCTCCCGTTCCCGATCCTGGGCTTTGATTCCGACAACGGCAGTGAGTTCTTGAACCATCATCTCCTCCGGTATCTGACGGATAGGAAGCAGCCGATCCAGTTTACCCGGAGCCGTGCGTATAAAAAAGACGATAACGCCCACATTGAGCAGAAAAACTGGACCCATGTACGGCAATGGCTCGGCTACGATCGCCTGGACTCTTCGGAGGTCGTTCCTCTTATGAATGAGCTCTACACTTCCGAATGGAGATTGTTTCTGAACTTCTTCTGCCCTTCGGTAAAGCTGCTTGAGAAGAAACGAGTTGCCTCAAAGACGGTGAAACGCTATGATAAGCCCAAAACCCCTTACCGTCGGGTCTTGGAATCTCCCGCAGTTGCTGAAGAATCAAAACGAAAACTCAAAGAACTCTATAAAACACTGAACCCCTTTGATCTGAGAAAAGCAATGGAGGAGAAGCTTAAAAAGATCTTCAAACCCTAATACAAATCCATACCGGTTATACTGACTTCCGGTAACATTTTATTATGACGCAACGGGGATGTCGTCGTAGGAAGTCAAGACTTGCCGCAAAAGGCATAAAAAAATCAAAGAGAGTTTTTGAAAAAATCGATAATATTTTTTTAACTTTTGTCTGTGTCTAAAAGACTTTTTACGAGATCATCATCGGTACAGGCGGCAATCCTGCCTATTTCGCAACAAGCGAACCGGGATCGACAGGCCCGATGCAGACGACTCAGATTTCCCCGCGGATGGTCCACCAGGCCATGCTCATCCATTCTGCGATGGCCGTGGTCGAGCGGGCAAGGTCGCCGGCTTTGGGGATGAACGATGCGTAGGAAAACAGCCTGGTCTGGGCGAGAAAGTAGGTCGGAGCCGGGATCACGGTAAAGCCGCGGCGGCTGAACATGGCTGCTGCACGCGGCATGTGGTACGCTGAAGTGGCCAGAATGATGCGATCCCCGGTTACAAGCTTCCGAACGGCATAGGAATTCTCGACTGTGTTCCGGGAAACATTCTCCGTCAACACCTGACGGAGCGGCATGCCGAAGGACGCAGTTGCCGCTGCCATGACATCGGCATCGTTGATTTTTACCGTAAAGGGTTCGCCGTTGCCGCCGCACAGCACGAGGGGTACTTGCAATTTCCCGGCGATTTTAATTCCCAGAACGAGGCGGGACAGGGTTTCTGCGTTTGGTTCCGGATCGGCACCGAGCCAGTCGAGGTCTACGGACCCACCGCCGGGCACGACCACGGCGTCAACCGGGGAGTCGAGGTGGGTGAGCGGATGATAACGGCCTTCAATCGGCCTCAGAAGCAGGTCGGCAACATGGCCGAGGCTGAGGAGATAGAGGAACACCGCGCCCGAGCTCATGAAAATTTTTGCCTGCCGGGGGAGCCGGTTGATCAGCAGCAGGCCGGCGACGATCATGATCAGAAGGCTGGAGGGCGGCAGGATGAGAAACCAGATGATTTTTTGAAGAATGAATGTCATGATAAATTAACGGGCAGGAGCAAACAGGACTGCGTTGGCAGGGAAGCTGTTTCCCGCGCCTCCGGTCCCTTGCATGAGCAATTGGACGATGTTCTTTAGCGGGTGATCACGAGGTCACGATGTCCTTCATGATCTGTCCCTTGATGAAGTTTCTGAGTAATTCCCGGTGCGCAGCGGTTATGTCCACGAATTTCATGCCCATCCCCGGCTCTTTGAACAACCCGGGATTCATGGTCACCTTGCGTACGACTTGAGCCGTGGCCTTGACCGGTATTGAACTGATGATAATATTGACCGGGACCACGGAATTAACCGGACGGGGGTTCAATGTCCGGACAAATATGCCGTTTTCCGATATTTCAGAGATGAACTCAACGCTGTTGGCGGCTTCCGTGGAGACATGTCCTCCCACCCTGACAGGCATGAGCGTACGCAGACGGACATGCTGGCGGGGGGTATCCTCCGTCGCCTGCTGGATGGCGCTGTAGAGGGCGTCGATTTCCGCAGGTTTTTTAAGAAAGGCCGAGCACCCCGAGGCGCGGCAATGTTCTTCGCGCCGTTGGTCTCCGATTGCCGTATGAATGATGACGGGAATGTTCTTTGTCTCGGGCGTTCTCTTCAGGTTGACGAGCAGTTCGAGTCCGGACATCTGGTGCAGCGAAAGCTCTGTTATGACAAGGTCGGGAGGGGCAGCGGCGATGATCCGGAGCGCATCCTCGCCCGAATTGGAAATATAAACATCGTAGTCAAGTCGCTGCAGGATCATGCCTGTTGCGAACAGGTCTCTTACATACCCATCCACCAGCAGGGCGTAACTCTTTCTTCGGTCCGGCAGGTGGTCCCCGTTTTCTAAAGAATCGGTCACCGGTGGATGCCTCACTTTCCTGATCAACGGCGGCGGTATCGCACGCGCTTCCGGCATCAGCCTAAATGACGACACGAGCGCATTCCCCGCAGGTACGTAATTATTGCACACCGGGACGTCCCTGTCAATTGGGAAGCGGCAGACACGGCACTGCGGCTGTAAGTATTTCTGGCTGGCTGTCGGGGCGGAGAATCAGGGGTTTTGTCGGCGGACAGACAGGGTTGCGCAGACCAGGGGATTTCATTCTTGCCTGACGATCCGACCTATCGGTTCATACATCTGACAGCGGATTCCCGAGGCGTGATGGACAACGGCGGATGACGGATCTTTCGACTTGAAACCCATGGCTTTGCATCCGTGCGGAAAGTTCCTGTCCCCGGGTAATGAAATAATTTTTCACCGGAAACAGCCGGGGTGCTCTTCGAGCGCCTTCATGACAGTGTATACGAAGAACAGTACGATTTCTCGGAGTGCAAATGCTCTTCGATCGAGGCGGACTGGATATACGAAATTATACCATGACGAGCAGAAAAGAGCGCTCTTTCCCTGAGCCCGTGATGGTCTTCAGAGTGCCGAAACAGGGCAGTTTGTCTCCTTGCAGGCAATGCCGCCCGCAGGGCGTCACAATGCCCGTGGTCCGGCTATTTGTGGCATTTCGAGCAGCTTGCCGGATCCTTTGACTCCGAAGGACCGCTCGCCGTTGTGGCAGGAGCCGCAAAATTCACCCTTTGTGATCTTGCTCATCTCCATCTTGTAGGAGCCTTTTTCCATCTGGAAAAGATGATAATGGCAGGCGCTGCACTTTTTATGTTTCCCGTCAACATGCGCCGCGTGGCTGAAATGCACCGGCTTGGCACCGGGAGGATTGAAGGTCAAATCCCCTCCTCCGACCGTTGCGTACGCGGCAGTGACGGTTGCTGCAAGATACAGACACAACACCAGCAAACTTATCTTTTTCATAGTTCATGTCCCCCCTTTGAGGTATATTTTTTACGGTTGCTCCTGCGAAAGCGTTACTTGCCGATGAATAAATACGTTGTAATGTTTCTTTTGTCCCTTCTCCGAAAGTTTCTCTATTTTATTGGTGATATGATTGCGGCAAGAAGCCGTTCAGTGGTATCAGAGGACCTCCTAGACCCCTTGTTTAAATCTATAGCGCCGATTTCCCCGCCTGTCAACCATATATTTTTGAATTGACTAATTTAAAATGCCTAATGGTCCCTTGTCCCGGGGAAGGTCTGTCGATTGTTTATCGGCAGGTTTGAATTCACTACCCGTCGGGTAAATATCATTATGAGGAAATCGGCATACTCCGATACCTCGGCATAGGAAAGGCTGCGGTCGAATCCGGTTCTTCTTGATGGGGGGATCTGGGTGAGTAAGGGGAACTGCGACGTCGCTGATCACGGGAACGGCCGTTTATTCAAGCTTCCTCCACAACGGGTTGTTATTTTCCGCAGAGTCATCGCTGGATCGATGCCGACCTGCTGCGGGTGCTCCGGGGAATAGTTCACAGGGACTATTCCCCGGTGATGACCCTTACTTTTTCTTGTGGCAATCGAAGCATTTGGTAGGTCCTGCCTTTTTTACCTTGTGGCAGCCCTGGCACAATTTGTGCGCCGCGTCCTTTCCTCCCAGAGTCAATTTTCCAGGCGTACCTGATCCGTGGCACACAGCGCAGTCCCCCGTTCCGCCGTGGGCCTTATGGTTGAAGGTCACGTTCCCTGTTTTCGATTTTACCGTTACCGAATCTTCAGCAAGAACAGGAGCTGCTACAAACATGAGCAGAACCACAACCGCAATTACCCTTTTCATAGATGCCTCCTTACTCGTAGGTGAATTGTTGTTCCGGCATGTGGAAACCGTGCAGCATTGGCATACTATCTTGAACTGTAGCAGAAAAATGGAAAGATGGCAAGGCAGTCCGGCACGGCGTGAAGTGCGTTTACGGGCTAAACAATGATTTATGGTCAAACAGGGAGAAGGGAGGATGGTCCGGGCAAGTTATTGCCGCTCATTGCCTGATTTTTTTGCTTTTACGATCGCGTTCACGGCCACGGCAATAACGCAGAGGGAAACAAAAAACAGGAATATACCCACTGTCCTGTACATCCAAAGCACAATTTCCCCGGCGGCCCCCGGCGCACCGTCGATTCCTAGAAGAAGCAGACCGAAGGCGCCGAACAGGGCGGAAATGATGAAGCCGACGATCGGACTTTTTCGGACAACATTGGCCATGTCGGAGATCACTCCTTTCGATTCTCGGAGGAGTTCCGGTTTCCGGCCGACCGCCCCTCCGCCGTGCACCTGATGCTCTACAATCCGTCCTTCGCGGTACCGCGGTATCGCGTCAAGTTACTCCGGCGGGCAGAAACATAGTGCCCGGGTGCCGGTTCACCCTGCGGTGCTGCAATGAGTGTCATCATCGATTGTCACGCTATCGCAGAACGCGGCAATCTTGTCCTCAGGAACCCCCATATTTTGCAGGATGCGGACAAAGCGATCTCGCTGGAAGACCGCAACCGTGAAAGTGGCGGCTTCGAGCGCCGTTTCCACTGCATAGCGATAGGCCTTGTCGCCGCGGCTGGCGGCGACGAATTTCCCGTGAACGTCGCGTCTGACCGATATGGTCGTCGCATCGATTTTCATTTTTCCCGCCTGTTCGAGCTGCATTGTCTCCTGCAGCAGCAAGAGGTTGAGAATCGCTGCATTCAATTCGGCCGGCCTTTCCAGATAGGATTCCAACCCGTATTTTTTTGCCAGTGCTGCGGCATTTTCCATGTTCCTGCGTCACACTCCTTGAATAAAATATCCCGCGGCATCAGGTGCCGGGTCTCTATGATCATGCTAAAAACGCTCCCTCCTGTGCCGGTTTGCAGCAGAAACGCTCCAGGCAAGAGTTTTCGCACCGGGAACCGGTGATACTTTAACTGAATTCGTGTGTCGTGGCAAGGAAAAGGTGCCTGGTCAGAGCCGGGTCCGGCATGATTCGACAGCTCGCATGCTCTACAGCACAGGTATACATGTCAGATACTCTTCGGTTGAAATTCACCTTCGTCTGTTTCGTATTATCCGGAGGCATGAGTGAAATTCCCGTTTAAGTGCTGAAATACTTGGGTTGAAACGGAATCCGCGCCCTCCCGTACCGGCAAGTTCAAGCTGATTGCGTATTGATCTGGAAGAAGCAAGACAAGAAGGGCTTACAAGCCATCAACAACATTTTTGAGCTTTTCGCGTACCTGACCGGCGATCACGTTGAGTTTGGGGTTGTGCACCGCCGCCATGGATGCCACAGGATCCACAGCCGCTATTTCGACAGTCCCTCCCCCCAGATCCTGAATAACTACATTGCAGGGAAGCATGATTCCGATTTTTGCTTCGGCTTGAAGCGCCTGGTAGGCGTAGGGAGGATTACAAGCACCGAGAATACGATATTTCCTGAAATCTGCGTTCAGCTTTTTTTTCAAAATAGCCTGCACATCGATATCCGCAAGAACGCCGAAACCTTCTCTCTTCAGCGCTTCGGTTACCAGCTGGACGGCTTTGTCGAACGGCATCATGATCGTTTTGCAGAAAAAATAGCTCATCAAATCCCCCCCCCTGCAACTCTGTCTGCAGTCGACAGTAAATTACCGGCACTGTAAAACAGTTATAGTATACCATCTGTCATCACGATATGGATTGGGCCGGCTTTTGTAAGTGTCAGGCCGATAAAATCTCCCTTGCAATTATAAAAAAAAGGTTTATAATCCGGTCATTTTGCGACAACATCGGAAGCCCGAGCTGAGCATTCGACGGCCCCGCAAAGGAATGACCGCCGGGTTCGCGAATGAACCGGATCGTTCCGTTTCCTCTTGCTGCAGGAAGTTTCAACTCATGATGTTTGTCGCGTGAACAACCGATCATTTTCAACCAGACTCTCCAGGCTGCAGCGTGCTCTTGATCAGATTCATATTTTTATTGCGGCAAGCGCGCTGGGGCAAGAAGGACGAGAAGAAAGGAGGTGACAAAGTATGAAGAAGATATCTGCTATTATGGCGGCATTCGTAGTCGCCGCACTGTTCGCGTTCGCAGGTTGTCAGAAGCAGGAAGCACCGAAGCCGGCTGAGCAGTCGGCGGTGACCTCCACAGCGACCGGCACGATGTCGGCCCCGACATCGACGGCACCGGCAGCACCGGCTGCACCCGTGCACAAGTAGTATTCCTTGATTGCACACGGCACCGAGCCCCCGGAAATCCCCGGGGGGCTTTTTTTCTGTGCAAGCAGGGGCCAAAGGTGTCACTTGCGTGCACGACCGTTTTTCAAGGTGTGAATTCTTAGCGTCTGGATTTGCGGCGGCAGCATGTGGAGCTGCAGTTTGGGAAAATACGGGAACGGTGAAAAAATGAGGAGAACAAGATATCAGGGTCTGCGGGATCAGAACGTTTGAAAATCGGCAAGGATGTTCGGAGGGGCCCCAATCTGGACAAGCGAACACGTGTGGAACAAACAGGTTTTCGTTTTGCGGGCAAAACCCGTCAGGGTTCAGGGTGAGATGTCTCCACCGTCGATCATCATGAATAACCGGTAGGGGGCAAAGGGTTTCCGAAGGAAATCGTTTGCCCCGGAGCGAAGATATTCTACCCCTTTGTCCGAATCACTCATACCGATGATGACGGCCGAGGGAAACTGGCTCCGAAGCCTTTTGGTGAGAGTAAGGCCGTTCATACCGGGAACCCGGTCATGGATGATGAAATAATGCACAGGCTGGCTCAGGGAATAGGCCAGGGCTTCAAAACAGGTCCTGCAATGGGTGATTTCGTACCCCGAAGATTCCATGGCATACCGGAGTGAGTGTACGAGATCATGGTCCAGATCGATGATCATGATTTTTTTAAAGGTGGATACATCGGCTCCCTGCTGGTGGAGGCCTGTACTCGATCGAAATACCTGCATAGTCTATTGTTCTCCCCGTTGCGGCGACAAGCTCAATACCTGCTCAACAAATGAACTGTACTGATGGCTTATTTATAGCGGAATATGCAAATAGTAGCAATCGCCCGATCGGGGTATTTTTAGGGTAGTCCGCTCCTGTACGCCCCTTTATGTTCACGTATGGTCGGGAGGTTTTAGGGAATTGAAGGAATTGAGGTATGGTCCGGCCAGATCAGGGGAGACGGGTGCCGGGAATTCGCGGGCAGGAAGAGAAAAGGGCCTCTTTATCCTGTCGACAGCAACGCCGAGAAGATAACAGGCCCTCATAACTGGACTGGACGGAATGTGAATGCGGTGTATCTCGGGTAGGAATCTTCCTTGATACTAGCCGATATTCATTATCTGCGCATTGGCCCTGGCCTCATGGGTCCCGGGCCACCATAATGCCCCCTGTCCCACCAGCAAGCGGAAGCAGTGCTCAGGATGATCAAAGCGAGCGCTACAAGTGCAAGAGTCCTTCTTTTCACGGATATCCCCCCTTTCAAAATGAAGAAGCAGCACATTATTGATCATCATTGTGGCTGATGTCAATATATTTTTACGATGCCTTGTTCAACTGCCTGCGGCCTTCCCCGCCGTCACGGGACGGTTGTGTTGCCCGAGCCGTGGGGAGATATCGATTACCCGCTAGTAATACAGGCGTTACGCACTTCCCGCTACAGGGCCCTCGCCCTCGCCGGGCGGAATCATGCTTAAACCGAGCTGCTCATAGATGAACAGCGTGATCATGGCGTTGTCCTGGGGTTCGATTTTCATGAATTTCATTCCCATGCCCGGTTCCGCGAAAGGTCCTTCTTCAAAAGAAACGACATAGAGAACTTCCGCTTCGAGATCCACGGCCCGGTCCCAGATTTTCATGCTTACGGTCACTCGGCTGTTTGCCGGACGGGCTTCCAGGGACCGGAAGAACAGACCGAACTGGGACAGTACCGTTACGTATCCCTCGGTCGTTCCCGATGAGTCCTGCAGCACGGCAGGCAGACCGGTGGCAATGCGGATGTTCCGGCGCGTGCCGTTCTCGATGACTTCCTGCAATATTTGGAAAACGTCGTTGGGATCCAGAGGCGTTCGGAGCAGCCCTGAGATCTCTCCCTGGCGGAGTTTCAGCTCAAGTTCAGCATTGCGCGAATCGGTTGTCATGACAAGAGGCACGTCCCGGAACCGCAGGTCCGCCTTAAGCCGTGTGATCATGTCTCCGCCGACGCTTCCTGCTTCTGCAAAGACCGCGACGGCCGGAGCGACGCACAGGAATTCCACGCCTTCCTGGGCATTGTTCGTGCTCGCCACGGCATATCCGAAGCGCTGCAGCAGCATGCTCAACGTGAACCGCTCGTTCCAGTCCGAATCCACGACAAGGACATAGCGGATCTGCCCCGATAGAGCAGATTGTTCTTTCATGCGCCTCCCTGAGACGGTCGCTGAACGCTAAAAGTCATGCTGCGCCGCCGGCAAAAATGACGAACGATGACCGGTCGGCCCGGTGAGGCCATAATGAACCGGAGGTCATTGTTCTGCAAGGGGAAGGATGCATGGCTGCATCACATGCTCCCGACTTTTTAGATGATAGCAGAACCATGGGTTATCT
The DNA here is from genome assembly GCA_963749655.1 of Nitrospirota bacterium. Classification (GTDB taxonomy): domain Bacteria; phylum Nitrospirota; class UBA9217; order UBA9217; family UBA9217; genus JAJYKN01. The sequence continues at coordinate 29,954 of CAVVOB010000019.1, read as the reverse complement.
GCAAACCGATTTCACTGATTGAGTATGATTGCATCCCGGCTCCTCTTTCTGTTGCCGGCCATGCAGCATGGGTTGGACAGTTTTAGAAAAGTGGGTCTTTTGATTGGGATGGGGGTAAAAAGTTATCAAGCAATAGGCGCTGATGGGGATGTATGATTTGGCGAATATTATTGAAGCGCTGGACAACGAAACGTTGATGAAAATGCCCGTCGAACGTGGGTTAAGTAGCGGGTTTTGTTCAAAGGTAAGATGCGACCGGAGGGTCAGCGGTTTCCCTGTGACCGGCTGATATCCAGGATCGTGTGTCCGCCGATATACTCTTTGGTCCGGTATTCGGTCATCGCAGTCATTTTCCGGATGATGTCATCCATGCGTTCGCAACTGGTGAGCAGCGTGTCGATGTTTTTTCGGATCGACTTGTTTCGGCGCATCTCCTTTTTCAGGAGCTCAGCGGTGATAATGATCACCTGCAGTGGCTGACGCAGCTCGTGGGCTGCCGCGCCGGCAACTTTCAGCGCTGCATCGAGTTTATCCGCAGTCACGTCGCGACACACGATGATTTCCCGGAGTTCATTCGAGTCCGGAAACTCAAGGAACGACGACACTACGGAGATCGAGCGGTTGGAGATAATCAGCTCCCGCGGCTTCTCCAGAAACATCCTGCACGTGCGGTAAACAGCGCATTCAAAACACCGGGCGCGTGGTGCGACCGGGGATTTGTCAAGAACAGCGGTCCAGCAACGGAACAGTCCCCTTCCCTCTGGACAGCGTTCATCCTGTTTGTCCCACGCCGGATCGGCCGAGCGGCGGTAGAGCTCTTCAATTGCCGACATTGCCCGATGAGCCAGCACATTGTCCGAAACAGATCCGGAGGAGGGGGCATCTTCAGCAAGTGTGGGCGCGAAAATTTTTCCGAAGGCGAGGTTTATCATACTAATGTTGCCTTCTTTGTCCAGGAAGAGAATTCCTTCGCCGATGTTGTCAAGGACTGTCTCGAGATTCTTTTTCCGTTCCTGCAGAAGGCGCTCGTTCTCAAGACGTTCCGTAATGTCCCGGAACACCTCTACGCCGCCGATTATATCGCCCGCATCGTTCCTGATGGCCGCTGTGTTGACTTCCACGGCAATACGCTTGCCGCTCTTGTGTCTTAGAAAAACGATTTCAGGCCCCCGGGGAATCCCGTCCTCGATGGCTGCCTGGAGGGGACACTTTCCCTGGCAGAGCGGCCTTCCCTCCCGATCGACGTGCTGCAATATATTGTCGTAGCAGGACCTGCCTATTATTTCTTTTTTGTCGTATCCCGACAACCGTGCGGCGGCTTCGTTCCAGAGCAGAAATCGGCGGTCGGAGTCGGTGACATATATGCCTTCGTTTGCGGAGTCAAAGACTTTTATGAGGTAGTCGTTCATGATTTATGCGAGGCGTGCTGACAGCAGCGTCCACAGGAATATGATATCACAACTCGAAGGATTTTTCGGTAGCAACAGGAAGTACTCTGAACACGGAGACATCGGTGATACGTGAGGGCCGGCAGGGGGCGACACAGCTGACCGCAATCAGGGAGGTTATGCCGTTTTCAGCATGATTGACGGTTCCTTGTGACGGACGTAGATCGTCTTTTCCACGGCAGCATGCACGACGCCGTCGCGGTCTACAAGATTTACATGGTAAATACGGTCCATCGACGGGGCTGATTCAAGGCCTTTTTTTATGGATTCAATTTCTTCCCGATCGACCACGAACCGGGCGTAGAGCGTTCCCGTACCGGGTTTTTTGAAGCGGATGCAGGCTGCCTTGTCCCAGACTATATAATCGGGCCCGAGCATATTCATCAGCATCATCATGTAGACCGGGTCCACGGCTGCGTACATGCTCCCTCCGAAGGTTGTTCCGACGATGTTCCGCGTACGCCAGGAAAGCGGAAGTTTGATACGCACCTCGTGAAAGTCGGACGCAATATACTGGATGGACGCGCCGGACCCGAAATAGGGTGGAAAGATGTTGAAGCCCATTCGAACGAGCCTTGTTTTCAGGGATTGCAAGGACCAAAGTCCTCCTGTTTCAAGTGTACCACGTACGAAAGCCGCCGGGAGAGGCGTCGGCGTAGTCCGCCTTACCGCAGATATTCCGACGGCAGGCGACAAACTCCGCTTGCGATGCGGTTTTTTTACCTTTTGTCCCCTGCCGCCGGCGTGCTTTGTGCGCACAGTGGAGTCGTCGACCCCTTTCGGGAGCAGCCGCACATCGGATGCCAGTTCCGGAAATTGTAATGGAATGCAAAGGCCGAGTATAGGTAGACAGCAGCAACGACGATAATGATCAGCAGTATTGTCATAGGAGCTCCTCCAATTTCAGAACGCCGTAGCAGCCCCTTACAGGCGTTGCGCAATATGGGTTTTAAGCTTCAGAGAGATAATACCGCAATTGGCGTTTCATGGCAAGAGACGATGTGTTACGCCTTACTCTTCCCTGTCTTCTGAGTATCCGGGATCTTTTCTTGACAACCCCATTGTTTTATACTAGGCTCAAGTCGCCCGTGGTGAGCTTTCAACCCGGCGTTCCGGGCCACGTGATTACCGTAGATAAAATGTTCCGGTATCCGACGCCGCCGGCTGGAGCCGTTGATCGGTATCCGGCTTGATCGGTCAAAGGAGGAAATGTCATGCAACTCCGGTCCCTCATGATTATGGCGCTTGCTTTTCTCGTGTCTCTTTCGTTGATTCCCCAGGCTGTAGCGGCAAAAAAGACGAAACAATCCTCGCCGTCTGCTGTCGCTGAACAGAAGACGGGGGGGAAACAGACCGCTGTTGGATGGAAAAAGATCACCACGAACAAGCCCGAACTGTGCGAGGTGGCGTACAAAGTGGCCGGCGGTGCGATCACGCTCAAGGTTAAAAATTTGAACCGTGATAAATCCATCCGTGTAATTTACACGGTCCGGTGCCAGGCCCAGAATAAAAACGGCAAATGGGAGCCTTACGAGACCTATCCGCCTGAAGGGCTCAGGATGACCGTGAAAAAACAGGACGAGATTGAAAAGAACATATGGACGAACGGTGATGCGGTAAAAGACGTAGCCTTTGCCGTTTCGGTGTCTGATGCGGAATAGCGGATAACCGTCGACGGGCCGCGAAAGTAAACCGGCAGGCAGCTGTCTCAGCTTCAGGACATCAACCGGACATCAAACGCTGCCCTTTTCGTTCATCGCGGACCAGCGCTACGGCCTGCCGGAGGCACCTACCCTGGCATTCGCCGCACCCCATGCATCGTTTTCAGGCCACGACGGCCTTCCCCTCGACATGAAGGGCTTCGAAGGGACCAGAGGCAGCGCAGGCGCCGCAGCCGTCGCATGAGTTCCCGTCAATCCGGGCAATGTACCCGGACGATGCAATATTTCCCATTCCATACTTGACCATCCCCTCCAGACCGCCGCAGCAACACTTGCAGCAATTACAGATCGCGTAGAAACGGTCAGGCATAACATCCTTGAACCATGGGGAGTGCAGGTGTTCCCGTTCGTGTTCCTGCTGCAGGAGCGTCAACGCTTCGGCCTGAGAAGACGCCCGCTGATCGCAGGATGATGCTCCACAATGAAATCGGTAAAAGGCCGGCCGAGCACAATGCATACCTGCGAGTGTATGATCTGTTCCAAATTGCTCAGAGAAATGGGATGATTCAGCGTGATGATCGATCACATCTGATCATGGGTTAGCACCTTACCTGACATTTCAGCGTCCATGCTTCACTGCATCGGGAGTTGCAGCGGGGCAGCAAATGGTTCAGAGCGATGCCGATGTACCGGCGTGTCCAGCGGATGTATAGATAGGCATGGAAGGTTTGGAATTTTATAACGTTGCGCAAGTCCTGCTCTTGCAGCAGCCTCCTCGTCGACGGGAGCAGCAGACGCCCGCGTCCGCGTATATCCAGAACCCGAGAACTGCTACTGCAGCGAGAAGGGCAACGGCAGCAGTCATGGAGGGACTCCCTCACGTCGGGATAGTGCAGCCATTCTTTGGAGAACACGATGCTACGGCGCTTCGACGATTCCCCTGGTGATTTCCCATTGAATATATTGCCTGACAAGTGCACGGTCTTCAGGGGTAATAGTGAGAAACCTGACAGCCATCCCCTGGTCCTGGCCCGGTCCATCGCTGAAGCGATGGCTGTAGAGTACTTCTGCATTGGTTGAAACGGTCCGGCCGTCGATGATCATGGAAAGTGAGATATGCTGACTCTTTCGCCTGGGTTTGAGCGTTCGAACGTACGCGCCGAGTTCGGAGAGGTGCGTCGCACATTCGCCCTCCCCGTATTTGAGCGCCACCTTGTTTATGATCACGGGAAGACGGGTCCCGATACGGATGCTGGAACGAGGCGTCGGTTCGACGGACCTTTGAACGGCGCGGTAGAGATCGTCAACCTGAACCGGTTTCGGAAGCCAGGCGACGCTTCCCCCGATCTCGATGCACTGCTTTTCCACAATCGTATCGCCTTGAGGCACGATCAGAATGACCGGAATGGAGACAGTTCGGACATCGCGGCTGAGTACTCGCATTAAATCCAGCCCGTTCATGTCGGGAAGGAAGAGTTCGGTGACCATGAGAATCGGAGGAGCTACGGCGACCATATCCAGGGCCTGTTGGGCCGTTCGGGCGGTGCAGACCGGATAGGCAAAGCGATGAAGAAGCAGGGAGGTACAGACCAGATCCTTCGTATCGTTTTCCACAACGAGGATATAGCCGTTCTTGCGATCAAGAGCTTCCTGTCCCCTTCCCGGATTATACTCTGACATTGGACCTCCTTTGCCCGGTGAGCCTGTCGTGTCCCGACCCTCTGAGACTCCGGGTCAACCTGTGGGTCGGGTAGCCGATTGCTTGCATGGCTGCAGTGCAGAGCGATCCTTCACGATCACGGCTGCAGATGCATTCCTTTTCACAACCGAAATCTAGCATGGTTTCCGCCGCTGGCCTTTATCTTTTTTTTGATTTCCTGTATAGCCTTCTGCGCAGCCTCCATACCCGCCTGAAGGCATTGTTTCTTTTGTGTGAAGTCGAGCATGCCGACATCCTTCACTGCAGGCGAGATCAGGATATCGGCGTTGCGCATTTTCGCCTTCACGTTTTCAGCCGCCATTATGTTGACGGACTGGAGCATGACCTCAAGCAGGTTCGTGACCCCGTCAACGGCGACGTCAGCACTTACATCGACGGCGATGACGATGTCCGCGCCTTTTTCACGAGCCACGGAGACAGGAAGGTTATCCACCACTCCGCCGTCTACGAGCAGGACCCCCTGATGTTCCACCGGCTCGAACACGCCGGGAATCGAGCAGCTTGCCCTGACCGCCCTGGCAAGAGGGCCCCGGTCCAGAACGACACGCGAACCCTGTTTCAGGTCCGTGGCGACTGCTGCAAAGGGCACTTTCAGCTCTTCGATGTTCGCTACCGGCACTTTGCTCCGGACGAACTCTTCCAGGCGGTCTCCTTTTGCCGCGCCCATACCCGTGAACACCGTCAGAAGACCATAGTCGAAAATGTCGTCTTTTTCGAGCGTGAAAGCGGTCCACTCGAGCTCGAAGCTGTTTATATCGTGGGCGTAGATGGCGCCGATCAGACTGCCGACGCTTGTTCCCACGATCATGTCAATGGGAATCTCCTCCTGCTCCAGTACCCGGATCACGCCGACGTGCGCGAATCCTCTTGCCGCACCGCCGCCAAGTACTAGAGCCACTTTCGGACGCTGCAGACCGCTGGGGGACAATATTTTGAACAGGTTCCCGAGATTCATTATAAATAAGATAGGCCCTCTGGGCCCAATGCGCCGGCTGGTACACGTTCTGAGTCGGAAAGCTCTGATCCGGAACAGGACAGGAATGAGGTATGCGGAATCGACTCCGTCAGCAGCGAACGTCCGGAAAACACAACTGTCACCGTGGATCCGTTGCCGTCACCCGGCCTCGCACCTTCTCCGGTAGACCTACCGCCGTGCCTTGTGCGGCACAACAAGCACCTTGCACGGCGCATGTCCGATGACCCGGGATGCGGTGCTTCCCATCATGAGTCGCGTCAGGCCCGTACGACCGTGGCTGCCCATGACGATCGTCGAGATTCTGCGTTTTTTTGCCTCATCCACGATCAACTTATACGGCTCATCGCCGAGGTGCATGATAGATTCGCAGGCGACGCCGGCCCGGGCCGCCCTGGCAATGATCCCGTCGAGATGTTTTCTCATGTTCCGTTCGATCTTCTCAGCTGCATCAGCATCCCACAGTTCAATCTCTGTGTTTGCTTCGATCACGAGGAGTGCGTAAAGCTTTGCTGAACAGGCGCCTGCTATGGCTATCGCCTCGCGGACAGCTTCGCTGCTGAACTCAGAGCCGTCTGTCGCTACCAGCAGCCGTTCGAATCCCTTCGTGGGACATGATTTTTTACCCATCGCGACCCTCCTGGTCCTGTTGGATTGTATGACCTGCATGATTTGCCATGGAATAAAGAATAGTATAGTGCAAGGATAAAATCAAGATGATTTCCGGAGAACAATTCGGCGGTGAGAGGATAAGGCATCTTCCCGCCTTTTCTAGCTCCGTCCGATCGGGACGAGAATACACGTTGTCCATGGCCAAGAATCTGTTGCGATAGGCTGGATTCCCGGGAGGAGGATGCTTTTTTCTGAAAGCAACGCTCTGAAAACAAGCAGTACTCGCCTCCATGAATCAGCGAAAGATCGTTTCAGAAAGGGATAATGTGTATCAGTCGGTTACTGTCATCTTTTTACCGTCATCGTGCATCGTGGCAGGCTTCGGGGTCTTGAGAAAGGTAAGATTAAGCTGCTTCTCGCCGGATCGTTCGAAAACGAGCGTGACGGTAAAACGGTAACCTTCTTTTGCTTCCTGGGGCATATTTTCAATCATGATATGGGAGTCGCCTGGTATGAGCTCGATACTGTGGTGGCCCGGGATGGTCAGCATGTCGGCTTTTTTCATGAATCCGTCCGCCATAACATGGAGGGAAGCCGTCGCGCCGGGAATGCTGGTCCTGACATTCCGGATGGCGTCGGGTCCGCCGTCGTTCCTGACCGTCAGGTAAACAAGCCCTTCGTCCATCATGGTAGATGAAGGCACTGCTCGAGCATCTGCGATCGTTATTTTGGGTTGTTCGTTGTGGCACGCCAATGCCGCAGTTATGAGCAAACACAGGATTGATGCAATCGCAAGGGAAAGCTTCTTTCGAAACCGGGGAATCCCCATCTGATATTCCTCCTTTGGGTTTGGCGCGATCTATCAGGCTTTCCGCAGGAGCTGCAGCGGATAACGGGTATTTTTATTCCGCCTCAGCTCCGGCGATCATTTCGGTGTTCGATTGATCCACTCGGAACCGGAAGTATAGTACACGCACGTGCCGACACAGTCCAGAGGAAAAATCCGGCCGTTCATCGCCCCTACGGCATCCGTTTACAACTGGCCGCTGGATGCGCGAGCCAATGCAGCTCTGACATCCCGCGTGACTTCTTCGCGGATGAATTTTCTGAGGCATTCCTGGTCCTGCGGTGCGATCTTGGTGAATTTAAGACCTATGCCTGACTGCTTGTAAGGCATTATTGCAGAAGTATGGCTGTACAGGACAGATCCCTCTGCAGAGATCGTGAGGTCCTTTTTGATGTGAATCTCTACATTGACCCGCTTGTTTTTGGGAAAAGGTGGATGCATCGGGACGAACATGCCGTGTTCCGACAGGTCGATCCGGCAGCCTCCTTCGTCACAAGCGAGCGGTTCGTTATTCACTGAGACCGGTAATTTTGTATCGATCCTGATATCAGCGCGCGGAATGGGCTCAAGGATCGCCTGGACCGTCCGGTAGAGTTCTTCGGCCTGGACCGGCTTCGGGACGCAGGCCATTGCGCCGATGTCGGTGCATCTCCGCTCTGCAGCTGCATCGCTCATGGGAATCATGAATACCATGGGCACAGAGGCGGTTTGTTTGTCTTGTTTGAGAAGAAGAAAGAGGTCGATGCCGCTCATTCCCGGAAGGACAAGATCGCTCAGAATGAGCGCCGGCACCGCTTTGGCGACCCGCTCCAAGGCCTGTGCCACATTATGAGCAACGAATACTTCATAGTTGAACCGCTGGAGAACGAGGGAGATAAACAGCAGATCCTGGGCCTTGTTGCCTACGACAAGAATGGAACGATGACGATGTTTCCCGGCCGGTGAAGATGCATCCATGAGTTTCCTCTTTCTTCCCTCCTGATGATTGATAGTGCCATCGTTGCCTGCCCCCAGGCACGACTGATCAACGGCTAATTATAAACCATTTGTATTTTTCTTCCACTATTATTTCACGGTGCGGCGCCTGGTATGGCATGTTCTCTCTGTCTTATTAAGCCGGTTCGCATCCTTTTGATATATTGTGCGCCTATTATCGGTCAACAGGACTTGGTTTCGTCCTATGCTATAATCGAAAAAGAGCATGGAAAGGCTCGTATTATGGGTGTCATGACATACACGATCGCCCGGGGACTCTTCACGATTGAGCAGCGCGCTCCGCGCATGAGAAAACTGACGGCAGGAACGGCGCGTTTCCTCGGCCGAGCGGTTGCCGAATATCTGGAAGGTTTTCGGCTGCATTCCCTTCTCTGCTCTGCCGCCTGGACAGGACCACGAGCGGGCAAAAAAAACTGCTGGGAATACAGCGACTGCTGCAAGCAGGTGCACGGATCATTAAGCGGCGCTCTGGGAGTTTGTCCCGCCGCCCTTGAGTCGCGGCTCGACGGAATCCATGGCGGAAGGAATGGCGGGAGGGCTTGCTGGGTAGTGCCGGGCACCCATTGCCGCGGTCAGGTGCAGGATACACCTGAACAGAAACGGGAGACCTGCCGTCAGTGCGGGTTCTACGCGGCAGTGCGATTCGAGGAAGGTATCTTATTTATTCATCGTAATGAGATGTTGAGGGCATTGCTGCAGTAGAACATTCGTGGGGAGAATTCCACCAGAAGCCGGAAGTTCGCCCGCGCAGGCCTTCCCGAAGAGAGTTTTCCCGATCCTGGCTGCCGGACGCGTCGTTCACGTCATTCGCATCGGCCTGGAATCCGGTCAAGACAAAAGGATCGGTCAGCCGCTACTCCTGATCAGGAACTGCGGTTGCAGGCCTCGTCAGGATTTTTTTGAGATAGGTCCTGTCCCTGACAACAGCCAGTTCGATCGATTTCCCGACCTCCAGGCTTTTCATCACGCTGATGAGGTCCTTGACCTCTCCTGCCGCATTTCCATTCAGTCCCACGATAAGATCGCCTGGCCTGAGATCGTTTTTGCATGCTTCCTTTCTCGGGTCCACGGTGACGATCTCGATGCCCGACGTCTGATAGGGTGTATTATTCTTGATCCAAGAGAGAAGATCACGGTCTTTTGGGGCAGCCTCAGTCATGAAAAGGCCCAGCCATCCGGGGCTCAAGAGCAGCCCCCTGCAGCCTTTGTACCGGGCGGCAGCGGAGCGATAGCCGTCGAGGGAAAACCGCGCCTCCACAGGTCTGGCACCGGACGCAAAAATCATGGCAACGGTGATCACCGACCCGGTCTCGAACTGACGGTGAAGCGTGATGCTGTCATCTTCAGTGAACGTGAGCGTACGGCCGTTGCTGCTTTGGCTGAGCCGTACGACCATCCGGTTGGCATCAACGCGGATCCAGGTCTCGTAGAGACGTTCGGCATCGAAGGGCAGCGGATCGCTCTGGATGGTCATGAATCCCTCTCCCTGGACGCCCAGCCGGACAACGCTTTCAATCCTGCCGCTCCGTACGCTCTGGGGATCCGATGAGGCCGAACAGGAATATTCACCGGTCGAGGGCTCAAGGTGCCATGCAAACCGCCATTCGGCTTTTGCCGGCACAGAGGTAAGGAAAACCAGGAGAAAAGCAGCGCATATCAGTTGTACGGGGCGTCCGATGCAAGAGAATAAGTGACGGACGCCTGCTGAAGGAGAGGACATTAACAACCCCGTATGCCGCTTATTTCGCAGGTTTTGAGTGACAACGGTCGCACTCAGCCAGAGGGAAGGCCACTGATGCATGACAGGCGCCGCAGAATTTGCCTTCGTTGATCTCCTTCATGGAGTACTTGGTAGTGCCTTTTTTACCGCCGATAAAGATCGAGGGGTGGCAACTTTCGCAGCCGTTCCAGGTAGAATGCTTCTTGTGTGAGAACAGGATCTCATTCACACCCTGGGATTTGGGCTGAATGGTAAAGTCCTGCTGTATGGCCTGGGCAGGCTTCTTGATCGATACTCCTTCGATGTAATCGACGGGTTTGATCAGGCCGTCTTCCGCGGCTTTTTCCCAATTGACCCCGTTGCCGAGCTTGTCCTTGGGAAACTTTGCGGTAAAGGCTGTGAATTCGTAATCACGTTTGACTGATTTGCCTTCGGAATGACAACGCTCACAGCGCGTCTTGTCCGATCGGTTTTCGGAACAGGAGGAAAATATGTTCCGTCCGTTGTGCTGCATTTTTCCGTTGTGGCAGACACCGCAGTAGAGGCCGTTTGCATTGTCAGCGGCCTTGATCCCCGTTCCGCCCGCTTTCATGGTAAATCCGATGTCCACATGGCAGAGTCTGCAGGTGTAGTTTGCCCGGTGGAGCCAGTGGTCGAAAACAACGGGCGCGAGACCCGCCTTTTGCGAGCCGCTGTTCAGGACCACCTTCCCGTAATCCGACGGCGCTTTGTTCCCGGCCAGGGCCGTGCCGGCGGTGATCACGATTGCCAGGAACAGCATCAAAGCTTGTTGCATAGATTTTCCATCCTCCTTAACAAAAGACTGTTGTATTGAGCCGGGGTCGGCTCTTCAGTTCGCGCTTGCCGCAGTGGGTGTACAGATTATTATGCTTATTATGCCGGCCTCGGGCAAGTCGTTCTGGTGCGCCGGGATGCCGGGAGACCATTGTATCGTTCGCTGTTCTCCTCTGATGAATCTAGAGAATAGTATAGTTCACCATAAAATGCAAGTTAAGATCAGAGCCGGCGCGCTTCTCTCCGAGCGCCATTGGCTTGTCTTGACATCGGTTTGCGCGGTTTGTGAAGAAGATCCGGGACGCGACAGTATCTATTTCATCAACTCTACAATTGTCTTCAAATCGGTCTTCTTGAGAAGTTGATCGATGCGGTTCCGGTCGCCGTCCGCAGTGATGACGATCGTTTGCGGTTTCAGCCAGTACGGCTTCGATTCAATGTCCGCGCGGAAAGTATTTCCCCTGACTTCCTGCCAGTCGCCGTACAGGATCATGGAACGGCCGTCTTTCCAGCCGGTAGGGCCGACGTGTTCCCCTTCCTTCCGAAGCGCAAAGGCGGCCTTGTGCCTTGAGAACGGGACGGCTTGCGGAAATTCCGCGGTGTTTGTATTCAGAGCGATGGTGATCGTGACAGCTGTGTCCCTGACAAGGTACGGTTCTGTTTCCCGAATGATCTTATTTTCGGTCTCTCCGGCAATGGCCTTCAGTCTGTCGGTGATTGCATCCAGTTCATTTTTAATCTTCCGTTCTCTGCCGACTTCTTTGCGTTTCTGAGCCTTGATCAGCGCTTTCCCGAGTTCCGACTTCTTCTGTGCGAGTTGGTCGGTCTCCGCTCTGGCTGATTCGGTGATCCGCGTGACAAGGTCTGCGGAAACCTGCTTGAGCTTTTCCTTCTCCTGCTCTATTCCGGCAACACGTTTATAGGTAATTGAATAGCTGACACGGAGCTCGCCCGGATCGCCTGATACCGCTGCAGGCGGGTTCGGGTCTATGACGGTTTCATCCGTCACGGTCCATCCCTCGGGTGCAGGACTCATTGCCTTTTTAATCGTCTGCAGGGTAGGGACGATGACGATTGTGTAAAAATCCCTGTCCATGGAAGAGGCAGGCCGTGTATCTGAAGCAGGGATGTTCGGTGCAGCGAAAAAAAGCAGAAAAAAAGGGATAAAGGCTGTAAACAAACGTTGCATAGATGTGTTTCCCTCCTCCAAACGCGCACCCCTTCACTTATTGAAAATGAGTTTTCACCTGGCAGCAATACTGTGGTAGTTCCCGGCGCCATGAAAATCAAGAGGAGCGAGGGAGGAACCTCGGTGTTCAAATAGCTCCCGTTCCGGAGCTGAACTATCAGGCGGAGGCCTGCGTATCGGACCGAGCACTCGTCCGGTCACCGAACTTTGTGCGATATCAGAAATCAGGAAAGAGTTTCAGAGCAAAAGTCCTTCCCTGAGCGAGCTCGCTGGTGGCTGTAAGAATTCCTCCTTCGATGTAAGCGAGCTTGAAATTCTGGAAGCCTTTTTTGACAACGCTCATGGCATCGGATGGACAGCCTGCTTCGCATCCGGCAATGCCCTTGACCATGCGAGGCAGGAGTCCCCGAATGTCCAAACCCTGCAGGTCTGCTTCCCGGGAGGCAAGGAATGAGCTGATTTTCCCCTCAATCGAATCCAGATCAAGGTGAAAAGGATCAGGAATAGTGATCGAAAGCGATTCTTTGTCCAGGCGTACGTCTAGTTCCAAGGCTGATATCTCCTCCTTACAATTTATTGATATTGCTCATCCTTTTGATGTAGGCATTTCAGGATTCTTTGCAGACGTCTTGTCTGAGATGCGTTTTTACACTGCTATTTTTTCCTTTATGCCAGGAAGGAACGACAGACCCGCGTTCGTCCGTGCAACGGACTTCACCGGTCATCATGACACTTCGGATGCAGAGTTGGCAAAAAGATGCATTCAGAAATTACTATAAATGGACAGAAAAGGCAAGAAGTTAGATAAACGTGTCTCCGGAAAAGGCGCCGGGACATGAGACCACCCTGTCCCTCATTCCGGAAAGGACTAAGCAAGGCTTCATGCAGTAATGCAAGGAACCATGTCTCCACAGCTTCCGCAACACTCGGATACAAACCTATTCCCGGGGGAGAAGAAACGACGATTATTTCGGTTCTTCCGCTGTTATTTATCCCGGCGATTGTCCGGCTTTCAGCAGGCTGATCACCGGCTCTTCGGGATGGGGCAGGCCCGCGAGTTTCCATGCAACGAGGGCATCGGGGAAGTCTTCGTTCATGCAGTTTCTCGGTTTGTTGACATTTTTACATACAGCGCGAAGGATCGGGAAAAATCCGTATTTACCGTAATAGCCGCGGATGAATTTTAGGATTTCTATTTTGTCCTCCGTGAGCGCGCCAATGCCTTCCCGTGCGGCCAGGACTGCTGCAACGTTCTCGTCCCATTCGCCGATATTTACGAGATAACCTTCTTCGTCAACGACGACGGTGCGTTGGTTCCCGCGTATTTCGAGTCGTTCCAGTACCGGCATGATCCTCCCCCCTTTCCAGAGTCTACACTTCCTGATAATTAAATTCTAGAACCGAGGAGCAGTGCTTGTCAAGAATATCGCAGTGCAGCCCCCTCTTTCATCATTTCCTGCAGGGCTCCGGGCTTCACGTTGATTTTTGTTGCCATTTGCCTTCAAAGCAGCGCCGAGTTATAATTATTTTTTTGGGATCTTCTGACTTTCCTGTGGGTCACTAAGAAGCATATATATGGATATAAGGCCCATTTGAAGCTGCTTTTAACGATTTATTGCTCTTTGATAACTTGACACGTTTCGGTGCAAAGGGTATCGTCTTGCCTTATGAAGAAGACCACCCTTAGCTCGCTCTATAGCTTTCCGGGATTTCGAGCCCAGTCACGGTTAAAGGATGACCCGGACGATCCCGGTGGTCGTATTATCATCCTGCGACGACGGCAAAAAAAACTACCTGTTCCTGTGGCAGTAGCCGACGAGGCTTCTACGATCGCGTCAACCATCGGGTCAGAGATCTGGACTCCGGCGGCATTCGGATCTCTCTTGAGTTCGAGTATCGCCGCATATTCTGCCGGAGGTGCCAAGCCGTGAAGCGAGAGACCCTTGCCTGGCTGGCATCATCCAAGAGATTCACCGGACGGTTCGAACAGGCCATTGGGCGTCAGTGTCGTGAAATGTCCATATCGCGAGTAGCTGAGATGAACCGCTTAAGCTGGGACCAGGTCCAGCGCATCGAGAAAAGCTACATGCGTGATTTGCTGGCGAAGCACCCGCCGTCCAAGGACCTTCGCGTGATCGGCATCGATGAAATATCCATCCGTAAGGGCCATACCTATGCAATCGTTGTTGCCGATCTGGATCAGCAGCGCCCGATATGGCTTGGCGGCAACGGCCGCAAGGAAGAGGATTTAGACCTCTTCTTCAATGAAATTGGACCGGATATATCGAAGGGCATCAAGCTGGCGGTCATGGATATGTGGAAGCCTTTCAGAAACGCTACTAAACACCATGCACCGGACGCTCAGCTCGTCTTCGACAAGTTCCATGTACTCCGGCACCTGTCGTTCGCCTTGGATGAGGTTAGGCGGAGCGAATACAAACGTGTCAATGACAAAGAACGACGGTTCATCAAGGGCCAGCGCTATACGCTGCTTTCAAACCGGGACAACCTGGATATGAATGGCAAGCGGGCTTTGAAACTCCTACTCAAGGCCAATAGCCGCCTTCACAAGGCTTATTTACTCAAGGAATCTTTCGGCCAGCTGTGGTCATACAACAATCCGACCTGGGCACGGAAGTTCTTTGAGAACTGGAAAGAACAGCTTCGCTGGAGCCGCTTGGAACCGTTTCAAAAGTTTGCTGCAATGATCGAACGCCACTGGGATGGAATCATCAGTTACTGTCATCCCGACAACAAGGTCTCCCTCGGGTTCATGGAGGGATTAAACAACAAGATTCGGGTAATTCAACGTCGGGCTTATGGCATAAAGGATAAAGAGTATCTTCAGCTGAAGGTGCTGACTTCCTTTCTCCCAGATGCTATAAATGACCCACACTAAACCCGGAAGACCCTTTTTTTGTATGCAGGCACTTGGATGTCATTTTCATACTACAAAAAGCTGAGTACGGAGCAGAAGCGCATCTATCGCAGGAGCGATTCTATCACTTCCCTCCCCCTGTCCCACGCTGAAAACCTCAGACCGGTCATTGTTCAGCTGGAAGCGGCCCTGGCTGGTGACAAACAGCCGCTTGTAGAAGAATGTTGCCGGAGCATAGCTTCCGGTATCGTTTCACGGCTGTCGATTCCTCAGATAAGAATTCAGGTTTTGGCTGTACGTCCTTCAGGCGCATGGGGAGAGCTGCATGGGCTTTACGAACCGCCAGAAGGCCGCGCTTCGGCCAAGATCACGCTCTGGATGCGGACAATTAAGCATAAACGTGTCGTGGCATTCCGTTCTTTTCTGCGGACCCTTCTGCATGAGTTGTGTCATCATGTAGATTACGAATTGATCAAGTTACCCGATTCATTCCATACAGAGGGGTTTTACAAGCGGGAATCGAGTTTGTTCCATCAACTTGTGGACCCATGATAGTTTCGACGGTACGCGGCATCCCGACCGGAGACGTGCTGCAGCATCGTCACGATGACCACAAGCGCAAATAATGACGACCAAAGTAAAACCGACTGCGACAGGCTGTTTGCAATTTCCACGGGGGCGTTTGCTGCAAATCCCACTGTTACCATCGGTAATGCTTATTGCGAAAGTTGCCCCGCCCTTTCAGGGTCGTGACCGTCATTTTTCCACCACTTGACCATCGGGACTGAACAAATTCTTGACAATAAGACCCCAATATCAGATAATGACCCACTTCGATCTTGCCGTTTTCTGCCGCGTCATTATGAGCGGCATGTCTGTTTTGACGGTATGACGCAGCAGAGGAGCATACTTTGCCCCAGGAATATCTCGAATTCGAAAAGCCGATCGCTGAACTGGAAAAAAAGATCGAGGAATTGACCCTGTTCACCTCGAGCGGCGGAATCGATCTCGAAGAAGAAATCCTTAAATTACAGAAAAAATCCGACCAGCTGCTGGCCGAGATCTACTCAAAACTGACGCCCTGGCAGAAGGTCCAGATATCCCGCCACGCGAACCGCCCCTACACGCACGATTATATAGAGGCAATGCTCACCGACTTCGTCGAAATGCACGGCGACCGCGGGTTCGCCGATGATCCCGCCATTGTCTGCGGCATGGCGAAACTCGACGGCATGCCGGTCGTCGTTATCGGGCATCAGAAAGGCAGGACCCTGAAAGAACGCGTGTTCCGGAATTTCGGCCAGCCGAATCCGGAGGGTTACCGGAAGGCCCTGCGGCTCATGCGATTTGCCGAGAAGTTTCGGAGACCGATCATCACCTTTATCGATACTCAGGGCGCCTATCCCGGAATCGGCGCCGAGGAGCGCGGACAGGGGGAGTCGATCGCCCGTAACCTGTTCGTGATGTCAGCACTCACCGTCCCGATCGTCTCCGTGGTGATCGGAGAGGGGGGCAGCGGCGGCGCGCTTGCACTGGGAGTGGCCGACCGGGTGCTCATGCTCGAGCATTCTACCTATTCCGTCATATCGCCGGAAGGGTGTGCCGCAATCCTCTGGAACAACGGGGCCAAGGCAAGCGAGGCCGCCGACCTTCTGAAGCTCACGGCCCAGGATTTGTTCCAGATGAAGGTGATCGATGAAGTCGTGGAGGAACCCATCGGCGGCGCGCACCGTGATCCCCGGAGGGCGGCGGAACTGCTGAAGGAAGCAATAACCAGGAATATGGCCGAGATCAGGAACGTACTGTCTGACGATCTCGTCAGAATGCGGTATGAAAAATTCAGGATACTGGGAATGTTCGACCAGCTCTAGCTCGATCGAGCGATCACTCGACCTCTTTTTTCAGCAGCTCGATGGCCGGCCGCAGTCCGGACAGCACGTCCTGAACGTGGGCATAAGACGACAGGAACACCAGAAGACAATACTCCTCCGTCACCGGAACGATCAGTTCATTCCCCTCATCGAGCGAGAACAGCACGGCATGAATGGAACCCAGGTTGAGACGCGTGGCGATTTCCCTGATGTGGTCGAGGTGAATCTCCTTCCAGGCGCCGACGAATTTCATGTCCACATCGACAGCGCCCGCCTTGGCGATCTCCTCCCCTTCCCCGTCTAGAAAAATGACGGCCCTCGCCCCATGCACTCTGGTAATCGTATCTTGAAGGACCTTATTCAACACTGGTGCGCTCTCCCACGATGCTCTGTCCGTTCTCAGGGATGAATCTTAAGAAGCTCCGACCGTCGGGTGCGCGCGGCCTTTCCGTAAAGATGCCGCGTGGAAAACCATCCCACGCCGATTTCCGCAGAAGACCCGGTGCCGCTCCGTTGCTGTATCGGCCTGCACAAAAACTCAGCTGAAAACCAGAAAAAAAAGAAACGTGACGCCGGTTCCAATCAGAGCGCCTGCAATGACCTCAAGGGGCCGGTGGATGCCCATAGACCATCGGCTCCAGCTGACCATGATCGCGAGCAGGAGCGTCAGGATGATGACGGAAAGAGAATCGGCAAGATGATATGCCGCGGCCCAGATTGAGAAGGAGATCGCCGCGTGACCGCTCGGCATGCCGCCGCGCAGCGGTTCCCCTTTGCCCACGAACGCCTTGATGATGACGACAAGAATGATCACGACGGCGAGTGAGACGAACGCCACGACGTCGTGCGGCGCTTTCATGATATGCCAGCTTCTGTTTTCCGCCGCAGATCGAAAAGCGGGATACAGGATGAGATACGCAAGGGTCAGGGCGCCGAGCGATGCGGTTAATACGACGCCTGCGGCGATGTCCTTGGCCCTTTTGGCAAGAGGGTGGTACTCTTCGGAAATCATGTCCACCGTCGTTTCAATGGCCGTATTCAGCAGTTCCGTCACCAGGACGAGCACGATGGCCATGCACAGCAGTACGAACTCCACGCGGGAGATATTCAGCAGAAGGCCTGAAACCAGCACGGCAAGAGCGGCAAAGAGATGGTATCGCATGTGCCGCTGGGTTTTGACGGAATAGATGATACCATCGATCGCCAGGTTGGCGCTTTGGAACCACGTTTTCGGCTTCATCGGGCGATCCTCTTGAGAAACTGCCGTTCCTTCCGTTTCATTCGCCTTTCCTCGGCCGCTCCCCGCTCATGATCGTAACCGAGGAGGTGGACCAAACCGTGCACCAGGAGACGGTCGATCTCGGCGGCAAGTGAAATGCCGGCTTCCCCCGCCTGACGCTCCGCGCGCGGAACGGAAACGACAATGTCGCCCAGCAGGTGGGGCTGCACCTGTGTAAAGGGGCCTTCACGAAGAGAGAAAGAAAGTACGTCGGTGGTGACGTCCTTGCCGCGGTACTGACGGTTCAAAGTCCGCATCGCCCGGTCGCCGATGAACAGAACGCCGAGCTCGGCGTCAGGAAGATTTGAGCTCCGCAAGAGGATCGCGATCTGCGTTCTTATTTTTGCCGCCGCCAGTTTTCTTTTCTTCTGGGTGTTTCTTATCCTGATGTTCATTGCGTTTTTTTTCTCCGGGGAAGTCCATGCCGGGGTAGTCGATGCGGTGATGGAAGATGCCGGTCAGGATGAGGTTGAAACTCTTGGAGATCTCCCGCAGATTTTTCAGGGTGAGGTCGCACATGCTGAGCTGGTCGTCGAGAAATATGCGTGTGATGACGCTGCTGGTAAGAGCCTGGATCCGCTGGAGCGACGGATTTTCCAGTGTACGGGACGCCGCCTCGACGGCGTCGGCCAACATGACGATGGCGGCAACCTTGGTGCGCGGACGCGGCCCTGAATACCGGTAATCCTGCTCGGAGATCTCGGCATAAGGCTGCAGCTCCTTGGCTTTCTGGTAAAAATAGGTTATGAGCGATGTTCCGTGATGCTGCTGGATGATGTCGATGACGACCGACGGCAGTCGGTGCGCGCGTGCGACGTCGACGCCCTCCTTGACATGGGAAGCGATGATCAGACTGCTCATGGAAGGCATAAGGCGGTCATGTTTGTTTTCCGAGGGGCGCTGATTCTCAATGAAGTATTCCGGCTTATGGATCTTTCCGATGTCGTGATAGTAAGCGCCGACACGCGCCAGAATCGGGTTTTCACCGATGGTCTCGGCGGCAGCCTCGGCAAGATTCCCGATGACGATGCTATGGTGGTATGTCCCCGGACTCTTATATACCAGCTCTTTGAGCAGAGGGTGATTCGGGTCGAGAAGCTCAAGAAGTTTGATGTCGGTGGCGATGTCGAAAACAGCTTCGAAGAACGGCAAAGTCACGGACACAATCATCGTCACGAGCGCCGTCCCCAGAAGACCCGCGGCGAGGTCGTAGCTGCCCCGGGCGGCGAGTTCTCCGTGGTACAGGTCGATACAGATGATGACAATGGCGCCGATCAACCCGGTCCAGGCGCCGGCCTTGAGGACCGCTGTTCGTTTTTTGCACTGGATTACGCCGAGTGCCGCGACGATGCTGGTAAGAAAATAATAGACCGGGATCAGGGGGTCTCCCTGAAAGGAGAGGCCGAGGAGTATGCTGACGACAAAAGAAAAGCCCAAGGCCAGGTGAAAATCAAGGAGCATGCTCGTAAGCATGGCCCCTGCAGCGACGGGAAGCGCAAAACCGACCGTTGCCGGGTCCACGCCTAATTTGTTCGATAAAGGAGAAAACATGAATTTGGCGAACTGGGACAGAGAAAAGGCAAAAAGCAGCAGGGACGCGAGCAGCAGCATTTTCTTCGTGTCCGCTACGAGTGCCGGACGATAGCGTTTGATGTCACGGTAGAACAGATAGAGAAAGACCAGGAGGAGGGCTACGAGGCCGCTGTAAGCGTGCATACTGTCGCTGACGCCTTCGCGTCGTGCAATTTCCTCGAGGATCTTCTCGGCTCGCTCCGTTACGCGATGGCCTGCCTCGACGATAACCTCCCCCTTGCTCACCTTGACAAAGAGGAGGGCCTGATCCGGGCCCGGGTATTCCACGTACAGCGTATAGGGAGCTACGACGGTCTTCGGCGCCAGATCTCCCCTGATCAGCAGCGGTGACCGCGGTAGAAGGGCATAGGCCACCAGGGCCGCCGTCACGATGGCGATGGCGATGTTCAAGAGTGCTATCTTCCTGCCGGACGAAGACGACGGTCCTTCAGGGTCGGGATCGGGAACGCGGTTCTTCGGCAGCAGCTTCACGACCGTTTCATTTTTGCTTGTCATCACTAGCCTCGTGCCGCTCGTACGCCTTGATGATCTGCTGGACCAATTTGTGCCTGACCACGTCGCGGTTCGTAAAGTAGACGAATTGGATGCCTTCGATGTTTTCCAGGATCTTCTGGACTTCGATGAGGCCGGAATTGCGCCCGCTCGGGAGGTCGATCTGGGTGATGTCTCCGGTAATGACCGTCTTCGAATTGAAGCCGAGACGGGTGAGAAACATCTTCATCTGCTCTGTCGTCGTATTCTGGGCCTCGTCGAGGATGATAAAAGAGTCGTTCAGCGTCCGACCGCGCATGAACGCGAGCGGCGCGATTTCTATATCTCCCCGCTCCACGAGTTTGTTCGCTTTTTCCGTCTCGATCATATCGTAGAGAGCGTCATAGAGGGGGCGCAGGTAGGGATTCACCTTTTCGTACAGGTCGCCGGGCAGGAAACCCAGTTTTTCTCCTGCTTCGACCGCGGGGCGAACGAGAATAATCCTGCTCACTTCCCGTTTGAGGAGCGCCGAAACAGCCGTGGCCATGGCCAGGTATGTTTTGCCCGTCCCGGCCGGTCCGATGCCGAACACGACATCGTAGCGTCTGATCGCTTCAATATATTTGCGCTGTGTTTCGTTCTTGGCCGACACGGGCCGCTTTCGGCCGGAGACAGCGATGGAATTCTGGAAAATGTCCTTTAAGGCAGCGGAGGGATTGGAGGAATACGCCTGAATAGCGGTGTTCACGTCGTCTTTCTCGACGAGCACACCCTGCGCGAGCATGTCGGCAAGCTGTCTGAGAAGGTGTTCAACCTGCGAAACTGCGGTCTCAGTACCTTCGATTTTTATCCGGTTCCCCCGG
Organism: Nitrospirota bacterium; assembly: GCA_963749655.1. Taxonomy (GTDB): domain Bacteria; phylum Nitrospirota; class UBA9217; order UBA9217; family UBA9217; genus JAJYKN01. The sequence continues at coordinate 9,038 of CAVVOB010000019.1, read as the reverse complement.
GCGTGGAGCGTCACACCATAGGTATGCTCGATGAGCCGGAGGTTTTTATCCACATCTCCGAAGAGACTCGGCAGTGAATGTTCGTTTTCTATGATCAGGCTTACCGCGGATGTTTTCATTGCTGGGATACGGCTGCCTTGCGCCGGCCGTAAACTTCGTTGTATATTAGCATGTTAACCGAGTGATGTCAATTTCCTTTCAGTCAATAATCTATGCCTTTCCTGGCGGGCATGCCGTTTTCGTAGGGATGTTTGAGATTGCGCATGTCCGTCACGAGATCGGCCGCTTCGATGATCGAGGGATGGGCATTGCGGCCGGTGAGAACGAGATGAAGCTTCCGTGGTTTGTGAGCGATGATTTCGAGGACCTCTTCGACGTCCAGCAATCCGAGCTCCACCGCCGTGTTGATTTCATCGAGGATCACGACGTCCCATGACCCGGAGAGAATGCGCTGGCGGGAAACGGCCAGGGCTTCACGGGCGGCCTTGCGGTGAAGGTCCAGCGGCTGATCATCACCGCAGCAGTTGACGAAGCCTCTGCCGAGAGAGATGAACTCTATCTCAGGGGCCAGGCGTTCTGCGGCCCTTGCCTCGCCGGCATCCGTCCGGTTCTTGATGAACTGGATGAGAGAAACGTACATCCGGTGGCCTGCCGCCCGGAGCGCAATCCCGAGCGCGGCGGTCGTCTTCCCTTTTCCCTCGCCGGTAAATACCAGTATCAGCCCCTTGTCCAGATGCCACTCCCCTCCTGCGTCAGGAATGGCGGATCATACCATCTCAACGGTGAAAACTCAAGGAACGATTTTTCGAGGTTTTCGCGGGTCGTTGGAGTTTACTTTTCTGCATCGTCCGATGTATAATGAGCACCATGCCGGAAAGAAAATTTTCTGTCCTGTTCCTGCTTTTTCTGATCGTCACCGCGGTGCTGATCGGCGGTACGTCGGGATATGTCATCTTTGTTGCATGGGACCTGCCTGAAGTCCAGACGCTCGAACAATACCGGCCGAGCATTACTTCCCGGGTATATTCCGACGACAACAGACTGCTTGCTGAATTCTTCGTGGAGAACCGGACGCCGGTCCCTCTGAGCGACGTGCCGGAATATCTCATCAATGCCCTCATTGCAACCGAGGACACCCGATTTTACAGCCATCCCGGGATCGATTTCCACGGCATTGCCCGTGCGCTGTACCGTAACGTCCGCGCACGCAAAGTCATGGAGGGCGGCAGCACGCTGACGCAGCAGCTCGCCAAAGTGCTTTTTCTCACGCCTGAAAAAAGCTACCTCCGCAAGCTCAAAGAAATGGCCCTCGCGCTCAGGATAGAGCAGCGCTACACGAAAGATGAGATCCTTTCGCTCTACCTGAACCAGATATATTTCGGCAACGGGGCCTACGGCGTGGAAGCGGCTGCCCAGATTTATTTTGGGAAAAAGGCGAGAGACCTGAATGTCGCCGAATGTGCCCTTCTCGCCGGGCTGCCCAGATCGCCGAAGTACTACTCTCCGTTCAAGTCTCCGGAAAGCGCACGCCGACGGAGGAACTACGTCCTGGGACGGATGGTCGCCATGGGGGTCATCACCACCCTCCAGTCCGAAGAGGCCCAGAAAACCCCCCTGCCGGTCCAGCCTGCTGCAAAAATCGGCGGCCCCGCCCCCTATTTCGTCGAATATGTCCGGCAGACGGTCGAGGAACGGTTCGGATCGAGCATCCTTTATTCAGGCGGGCTTAATATCTATACAAGCATCAACGACGAGCTCCAGGGATTTGCCGAGTATGCCGTCGTCTCCGGTCTGGAAAAGATCGAATCCCGCCGGACGACAAAAGAAAAGGGGCCTCTCCAGGGAGCGCTCATTGCCATTGATCCGGCCACCGGCCGTATTCGCGCCATGGTCGGAGGCCGCGATTTCGGGAAAAGCCAGTTCAACCGGGTGTCGCAGGCTCTTCGCCAGCCAGGATCGGCTTTTAAGCCGATCGTTTACGCGGCTGCGCTCGCAAAGGGAATCGGGCCCTCGGACCTCCTTGACGACTCCCCTCTCGTTATCAAAGTGGACAAGAACAAAAACTGGAGCCCGGAAAATTTTACCCGCACCTACCAGGGACAGGTCACCCTTCGCAGGGCGCTGGCGCAATCGCTGAATGTCCCGAGCGTCAGGCTGCTCGAAAGAATCGGTGTCGACGCGGTGGCGCAATGCGCCCGGAAGCTGGGCATCCGCAGTCCTCTTACCCGCTATCTGTCGCTGGCGCTGGGCAGTTCGGATGTTACTCTATCCGAGTTAACGGCAGCGTACGCTGTTTTCGACAACCATGGGGTCCGGCTGGGACCGGTGTCGATCCTCACGATTACCGACAGCGCAGGCAGGGTGCTCTACACGAACGACAGCGCCCCAGTGCAGGTCATCACTCCCGAGACAGCTTATCTCACGACGTACCTCCTGAAAGGCGTCGTTGAAGACGGCACGGCATGGCACGCGCGGGAACTGGGCAGGCCTGTCGCAGGCAAGACCGGGACGACGAACGACTACCGAGACGCATGGTTCGTCGGCTACACGCCTCATCTTGTTGCCGGAGTCTGGGTCGGCTACGACAACCAGCAGAGTATAGGACCGCGGGAAACAGGCAGCCGATCGGCACTGCCGATCTGGCTTGAATTCATGAAAAAAGCGCATACCGACGTGCCGGCTGAGGATTTCAGGCCGCCCGATGGAATCGTGTTCAAACAGGTCGATCCCCGGTCCGGTCTGCTCAGTTCGGAACAATGCAGGGTGTCCATCCGTGAAGCGTTTTTGCCCGGGACGGAACCGCACTCTTTGTGCGATGAAACCATGGCCGGTTTTGAAGAGCAGCCGATACCGGATGAAGCCCCTCCAACCCCCCAAATTCATTGACAACCCCCCTATTGTTTGTTACTCTTGCATTGTGGGATTTCGGCAATTAAACATTGACGTATCGTCGACGCCGCGGCTGCTGGACCGGCTGGTTCCCACCTCGCTTTTTGCACGGCTCAATATTGCCAGCAAAATGCTCCTGGGTTATACGGCCCTTGTTGTGCTCACGGTCGTCGTTGTCGTGTATGCGCTGGTCAGCCTGCAGAAGATCAACAAGCTGAACCGGAGCATCATCAAAGTCGACATCGCCGTTGAAGAAGCCGGCGACAAGATGCTTGATGCCCTGCTCGCGCAGGACATGTATGAAAAAAGGTATCTGATTCTCAGAAGCCGCGATATGCATCAGCTGTTCGTAAAGCGCGGTGCGGAATTCGATTCCTTGCTCGAGGGCCTCAAGAAACTGCCGGAGGGAACGGGCATTCCCATCTCGGACATTGAGACGCGGCGCGCACAGTACTCGGAGGTCGTCAAGCGCGAGTTAGAACTGATCCGTTCCGGAAATGTGCAAAAAGCGGCAGTTCTTTCGAATGGCGCAGTGAAACGGACGCTGGACAGGCTTGCCGATTCCCTCCGCGAACTTTCCCTGAACGCAAAGGCTGCCCAGGATTCGAAAATGCGCCAGATCAGCCACACGGGCGGCACGGCGTTCCTCACGACCGCATTGCTCTGCCTCTTCAGTATCATTATCGGGGCGCTGTCCGGCCTGGTCGTCACGCACCATATCGCATCTTCCCTCCACAAACTCAAAGAGGCCACGGAGCACATAGCCGAAGGCGATTTCGATTACGACCCTCATATCAAGTCCAATGATGAAATCGGCGCCTTGTCCGAATCCTTTCTCGCCATGGGCGGACGTCTCAGGAAACTCGAGGAAATGTATCTCGATGCCAGCCCTCTTACGCGTCTGCCGGGAGGCATCGCTATTGAAAATGTTTTGAAAAAGCGCATCGATTCCGGCAATCCCCTTGCCTTCTGCGTTCTCGATCTCGACAATTTCAAAGCATTCAACGACCGTTACGGTTACGCGAACGGCAGCGAGGTCATCAAGGAATCCGCACGGATTGTAGAGCAGGCGGTAAAAGCAAAGGGAGCACTCGATGATTTCATCGGTCACGTGGGCGGTGACGATTTCGTCGTGATCACGACTCCGGACCGTATGCGGGAGGTCGCGAGTGAAGTCATCACTCAATTCGATAGGCGCATCCCTTCGTTTTATGATGAACACGACCGGAAACAGGGCTACATCCTCGGAAAGACGAGGCAGGGCGTGGAAATGCAGTTCCCCATCATGACCATTACGATCGCTATCGTGACGAACGAGCGCCGGAGGCTGACGAGTGCGCTGGAAGCCTCCGAAATCGCGGCCGAACTCAAGGATTACGCCAAGACCATCCCCAAGAGCGTATATGTCGTCGATAAGAGGAGAAATGCATGAAGAGGGTCATTGCGCTGAGTGTGCTGCTGCTTGCAGGGTGCATTCATCCGGCGTCTTCGATCAACGTCCCGACGCAGCAGGAGGCTGAGTATCAGAACGCCACGGCCCTGGCAAAAGAGAAGAAGTATGCCGAAGCCATCGCGGCATTCCGTAAAATTTCGCTTCTAACACCCTCGACCCCGAAGTCCGGTGATGCACTGTTTGAAGCAGCCCGTCTTCAGGTGTTTTATGACAACCCCCAGAAAGATTATGCACAGGCGCTTTCCCTGTTCGAGGAATTTCTTAAGCGCTATCCCGGTCATGTGTATGCGCCGGATGCCGAAAATTGGCGCGTTACGCTGAAAACGCTGCTGGAACTCCGGAAGGAAAACGAACGATTGAACAGAAGCATCGAGCAGTTGAAGAAGCTCGATATCAGACATGAGGAGCGGCGGAGCAAATAGGATTATCTCTTCAACAGATCAAATGACGCCTTAATCACCTCTTCGACTGTTATGGCACGCATGCATTCGGCATCTTTTCTGCATCTCCGCGTATAGCCAAAGGTCGTGCAGGGGCTGCAGGGCAGGTTCTTGTTGATCACGATGCAGTTCTGTCCTCGCGGCGCCCATTTTTTCTCTCTCCCGGGCCCGAATAATGCAACAAGCTTGACTCCCAATCCGCAGGCGATGTGCATGATGCCGGAGTCTCCCGTGATGAGAAGCGACGTTTGCTGCAGCACTGCCGCTGTTTCGGGAAGCGACAAACGGCCGCACAGCGTAATGGCATTAGGAACATCGTGAATAACTTCCTCCCCTGCCCTGACATCGTTTCCGCCGCCGACAACCACGATGCGATAGCCGAGCGAAGCGAGTCGAATGGCTGCTTCGTGAAAGCGCTCGTTTCCCCAGCGTCTTTCCAAGATGCTGCTCCCGGGAAATATTGCTATGAATTCTTTTTTTACAATGTCTGACAGTTGTTCCGACACTTTTTGCTGATACCGCTCAGGTACCGACAGGAAGGGTTTCTCGGTCGCACCTTCAGATCCGCACCTTAAGACGCGTATCAAGTTAAAGAAACTGTCAACCTCGTACTGGTCCTGTTCATAAGGTACCGGATGGCTGAACATCTTTCTGCGTTCGTTGGTTGAAAAACCGATCGACATGGGCGTCCGAGTCATCCGGGAAACCACGGCGGACATCCGGTGCCATTGTTCGGTATCGATGACGACGTCGTAAGTGCGACGAAGAACCGACAGAAGCTCCCTTGGTCTGTCGTAGTGATAAACGGTATTAATGTCGGGGCATAGTGAAAAAACCGCCGCATTGCGTTTTTCCGATAGGAGATCAATGACTGCTTCAGGATATTTTCTTTTTAGTGCCGTAATTGCCGGAATCAATAGCACCGCATCACCGATTCCGCCTGGGCGGATAAGGAGAACCGCATTTCTCCGGGTATGACTGCTATCATAATAGGGCGGAGAATGCACTGATATAAGTGTACGCCCCACACACGCGTCCAGAAATTTTAATGCCTCGATTCGTGTCATGAGAGCCATCATTTTATGTGGCCTTTCCGGACAGTCTATCCAGAAGTTCACCGTACAAAGCTTTTCCCTCCTCTGCAAGCATGCGTTTCATCGGCCATGTCTTTAAGTTTTTCCAAAGTGACATGACGTGCCAGGGAAAAGGCAGATACCATTTATTAAAGTATAAATCGGCATAACACCAGGCAAGTTCAACTTGGCGTTCAGTCAAGCGCCCTGCATGAGGATCAGTGAGCAGTCCGTCAATCTGATTGTCATATTCTTCCCTGGTTCCCGGATCAATCGTAAAACCCTTTCTATTATAGTGCTGAACCGGATTGCCGCAAACGACGGGAATTCCGCGAATCGCCATTTCCAGTCCTGTTGTTGATGCGTACACGATTCCCACATCGGTAATCTGCATAATCGCGTAAGTGTTTATCGCGGCGCGCGGAGGCACGATTTTTATGTGGGCAGGCAATTCCTTAAAATGCTCGGCAATAAGCCTCTCCGTCGTCTCTTCTGTTTTATAATGCGGCTCTCCCGGATGACAGCGTATAACAAACTGGCAATCCTTTCTTTCCTTGATGTAACTGATCGTTTTGATCAGCCAATCCCACATACCGGTAAAAATATTTTTCCCGCCCATATAGAAAATGGCATCGAACGGGACATTCGGACACATCAGGACGACCGGCTTACGCGCATCCAGCCCAAGTTGTGATCGGATCTCATCAGGTTTTCCAAGAACAGTTCGTTGATATTCGACTAACAGCTGCTTGTTCGACGGGCTTTGACGGGCTTCGATAATCTTCTGGACACGCTGCTTACGCTGTTCAGACAGAATATGAGGTTCATCAGAGACCCATAAGTTCGATGTGTTCATCGCGACAACAGGTCCATTGTCGGAAGCCCACATCTTTCCGTTCACATCGCATGTTTCGAGTGTGGAAACAGGAATGCCACACGAACTTAAATAACGATAGATTGCCCCCGGTTCCAGGATGCCGCCGCTTGACAATACCACCCGGTCATAAGATCGATTTTTTATAAATGTCGCAACTCTTGAAATCGCATCACGGTTCTCTTTTTTCCGTTCTTCGAGAAGCAGGCGAGCTTTCTTATCAGCAATGGTGTCAATTCGTTCTTTTTGCAAAAGATAGCTCACATCCATTATTGCCTGTTGCTCTGCCATTTCGTTCATTTTGTCGTCGGCAGCTGCATATGGGATGGCAGTTAAATCATATAAAGAAATCAGGCGATGTTTCGTTGAACGGACCGCATTTACGGAGAGTCGCTGCCAGTGGTCAAAAGACTTGTACGGTTGGTTCGTTGAAGGAGCATTCCGATGAATCCAAGCGAAATCGACGCTGGCATTCCGGCCTGCAATGAGTACTGCGACAGCGCAGAGATAGTTTGTCCAGAATTGATCTGTGCTGATAAAAAGAACACGCTCGCTCGATGCTGATTTTCCATCCAGCGACTTGTCCAGTTCCTTCAACCATTGGTCAAGATGTCGCCAGCAGGAATCATATATCGGGGAAATACGAAAAGCATCGCAAAAAAAGAGGTAAGTATCCACCGAATATGGGACGGTGAAAATCAGATCTGCTATGCGATCGACATATCGTTTAGGGCTCAATTTCATCGCTTAATATTCCACACAAAAATTTGCGTCAATTTTTATCGTCATCGTTCTGTAAGAAACAATAAATTACTCCCATATATTGCTGAATCGTTCGAATGATCCTCGATAATAGAATGATCCGGATTTGATAAGATGGAGAATGTGGAATGCGAATTCGCCTATTTTTTGCGGATTTTGAATTAATGTCATTATTTTCTCGAGTACGTTTTTGGGGCGCTTTGGGAAAAACAAGTTCTCATTTCTCAGCCTCACCAAATCATCATCGCTCAGCAATTTTGTAAGATTCACTAATAAATAATTCGTGTTCCCCTGAAGTGACAATTCCTGCAGATATTCCAGCTCGTTTTTGATTATCCCGTTCCGAAGGGCGTATTCGTATAGCAGGGTGCCGGGGAAAGGCGTCATAAAGTGCGGTTCGTATCGCAAATTATGTTTCCTGCAAAAGTCGCTAGTTTTTCTGACGGTCTCTGAAGTCTCATCAACGGCTCCTATCATGAATGAACTGCCGCTATAGTTCATTCCGAATTTCTCACAGAGTTTCAAGGCACCTTCAATTTGTGCTAAATCAATGTTCTTGTTAATAGAATCGAGTATCCCCTGATCGAAAGACTCTATCCCAAACGCTATGTCAGTGCATTTTGCATATTTAAGAGCCTGGATGAGCTCGTCATCTACAAGATTGACTCGGGCAGAAATAGTCCAGTTCATGTGAGCGAGTTTGCTTTTCATTTTCAACTCGCAAAAATCTATCATCCTTTTCTTATTGATCGTCGATAGATCATCGAAAAAGTAAAAAGTGGAAATATCGTATTGCTTGTGGAATTCCAGAAGTTCTTCAAATATTGAGTGAGCGCTCCGGTATCTTACTTTGTAATTCAGGAAAGTTCTGCAGCAATATGTGCATTGATAGGGGCAGCCTCGAACAGTCGAAATAACGCAGTACCGGTGACGTGTATTCTTGAAATAGTTACTTATCGGCATGAGCTCCCAGGCAGGATAAGGTAACGTGTCTATATCTGGAATCGGGGCCCTCGATGGGTTGGTCCGTATACCCCCTCCCGCATCCTTGAAGATAATTCCAGGAACAGAAGCTAGTTGTCTTCCTTCATTTACCGCAGTCACCAGGTCGAGAGTGGTAAGTTCACCTTCGCCGCAGACAACAGCATTGATAGAGGTATGATGCAACAGGATTTCAGGGATGGTATAAGCAACGGTATTTCCGGCGAAGATAAATGCATCGGGATGAGCTTCTCTAATGTACTTCGCGATATCGACAACGCTGGAGAATGCAGTGACAATCCCTCCGATTCCGAAACAGTGTGATTTGACCTTTCGGATTCTTTCCAAAAAATTCTTTCTTGAGATGTTGTCTCCGATACAGTCTATAATTTCCACCTGGAAGCCGTTTTGCTGCAAAACAGCTGCAATATATCCGATTCCAAGCGGAAACCATCGTCGACTGCTCATATTTAATGGCGGATTAATGAGAGTTACGTTCATGCCGGTTCACCCATGATGGAGAATTATCAGTTATTTCAATTATAAAGTACATGCTTGTCGGGCTA
>CAVVOB010000018.1:0-243247 GCA_963749655.1 Nitrospirota bacterium | reverse complement strand
ACAGGGATCTCGGGGTGCCGCAGCCCGTATGCGGGCATCAGAGCGAATACCTGGCATAAAGTCGGTAAAGCCGAAGTTTTTTATGCCTCTCCGCGAAAGATCAATCCTTTTTTTATGCGGCAGCTGATTAATTCAACACAGCACGATATCCTCTATCTCAACAGTTTTTTTTCCCCCGGATTTACGATCCTCCCATTATTCCTGCGATGGGCTGGGTTTATCGTGAGAAGGCCAACGATCGTGGTGGCCCGGGGAGAACTCGCGCCAAGCTGTCTTAAGATGAAGTCGCTCAAGAAAAAGCTGTATCTGTGGGTCGTAAAGAGCATAGGTTTGTACCGGAACGTGGTATTGCGCGCTTCGAGCGCCCGTGAAGTGCCTGATATAAGGGCTGCCTTGAGTATTTCGGAAGCGCCGGACAGGTCGTCGCCGGTACTTACCGTACTGGACATTGCTCTGCCCGTGCAACACACGAGATCGCAGGCTGGGGACGGGCAGAAGACCGATGCGCTGACAGTAAATGCCAGCGAGTCCTCTCCGCCGGTGGTGGTTGCATTGAATATTTCCAATCCTGCGCTGCAGGTTGCTCCTCGGCAGGAGAAGAAAACCGGCAGTCTCAATGCCGTATTTCTGTCGAGGATTTCACCCATTAAGAATCTCGATGGTGCATTGTCTATGTTGCAAGGCTTGCGGGGATCGGTCAAATTCAACATCTACGGTCCACTCGAAGACAGCATCTACTGGAAAAGGTGCCAGGCAATCATCGATACGCTGCCGCCGAGTATACAGGTGCAGTACCGGGGGATGATCAGTCACGATGACGTGGCCGGCGTATTTTCGAGTCATGACATCTTTTTTTTCCCGACCCACGCCGAAAACTACGGTCATGTCATTTTCGAAGCCCTGACTGCAGGATGTCCGATCCTCATAAGCGACAGAACGCCATGGCGGAACCTTGAGTCCCTGGGAGTGGGGTGGGACCTGCCGCTCGAACGACCGGAAGCCTTTACAGCGGTCCTGCAGAAATGTGTTGACATGGGAAATGAAGAGCTCCAGGCGATGTGCGGCAGGGTGAAGCAGTACGGATTGCTGAGAGCGAAGGATACTGAAACCATCCAGCAGACAAGAGATACTCCTTAACTTCGCGTACAGCTACGAAATCGGACCGTTGGTTGCACAGAAAAACGGAAACGGAGCTTTGCATGGATAGGCGGGCAAATATTACAGTGGCGGCCGTAATTGCAGTCCTCATGTTATTTGCCGGAATTGCAACTGCGGAGGATTTTGTGTACGAGACCTCCGCGGTCCGTTATGTTATCAGCGACACCGGAGTGAACAGGAGCCTCCAGGATAAAGAGACCGGAAGGGAGTTCATCGTCGGGTCGGAGCCTTTTTCCACGATCCTGAAGCGGGGAAGGTATTTCCCCTCATCGAACATACAGCGCAACGGAGAGGTACTCCAGGTCGAGTTCGGCGAGTCTGGCATATCAGCGGATTATCGCGTGAACGTATTTCCAGATTACATGGTCATCGAACTGTCCCACATAAAAGGAGCTGGCGTTGAGGAGATCCGGCTTGCCCAACTCCGGTTGGGGGGGCTGCCGAATGCGGGCACATTACTGCCTGTCCAGTGGGACGAGAAGTTAGCCGTCAGTCTCATGGGGTTGAGCGGCAATATTGAATCAGGGTTCCAGAATGGTGTGCTTCGTGTTTCAGCATACCCAGAGTATGGTATGGAAGGTGAAAAAGCTGCCCTCATTGCAGTGCCCACGCCGCGATTGATGGATACTGTTCAGAAAGTAGAAAATGATCAGAAGCTCCCATTACCGAGAATAGACGGCCGCTGGGCAAAAACATCTCTTGATGTGCGCAGCAGTTATCTGTTCATCGATCTGACCGAGGCAAATACGGATGAAGTGATCCGGTATGCTAAACTCGGAGGCTTCAAGTACATCCTGATCTACAGTCACGTCTGGTCAACCACGCTCGGGTCCTATCCGGTCAATACAATCAATTTTCCGCGCGGCGAGGCAAGTCTCAAAGTCGCGATCGATAAATGTCATGCAGCCGGACTCAAGGTGGGCATGCACATGATGACCAGCTTTGTCGGCAAGAATGACCGTATCATCGCGACATCGCCCTCTCAACTCCTTCATGATGCGGAGGAGACACTGGCTGCAGGCATCGACGAAAACACACAGGAAATCGTCGCACGAAGCGGCATGGCGCACTTTCCTGAGCGGGGGCACGACGTGCTGATCGATAATGAGATCGTCCACTATGAAGCGGTCGGTGGCTCCGGTTCCACCCGACTCCTGCGATGCACACGCGGCTATGCGGGCACGAATGCGGCCTCTCACGTTGCGGGAGCCCGAATCCGGCATCTTGCTGAATACTACGGTTCGTACGTAGCGAATTTGCGTGGACGCCTCAAAGACGAGATAGCCGAACGCATTGCAGGGCTGGTCAACCGGTGCGGGTTCGATATGATTTATTTCGATGGTGGTGAGGTGAATTGCATCACAGGCCCCTGTTGGTATTGGGGGGGGGAGCAGCAAATGAGCATATGGAATCGGGTGAAGCGTGACCTCCTCGTGCAAGGATCCGGAATTACGCCCTGGACGTGGCATATTTTTTCGCGCGGAAACTGCGATGACTATGCGGCAGTTGCGCCGAAACAGTACCTTGACTACTATAAAATCCCTGACAGGTGGCAATATTATTTCCGGAACTTTCTGCCCTCAGAACTCGGGTGGTGGGGGTTCCAAACGAGCGCGCCGGATCATTCGGCCACCATACCCGACGAAGTCAGATTTTATGCCGCGAGGATGTTTGCACTGGACAGCCCCGTGTCGCTGGAGACCACACTTGCTGCGCTCAAGGCGAACGGAAGGACCGAGGAGATGCTGGGGTTGCTTGGGGAATACGAAACACTGCGGCTCGGCTACGGAATGAATGCCGCCCTGCGCGCGAAATTGCGGTCGGGAGAATGGTTTCTTGAGAAAAGCAACGGAAAAACCGTTTTCAAGCCGTCACACTATGATGTAAAGCGGACCGCTGTTCCTGGAACGGTTCATTTTAGCAATGAATACGGCCCGCAGAACTTGCGATTTCGATTGGAGGCAGTTACACAACTCGCGGAAATCGGTGATCCGTCCAATGTGGGGCTGGTGCGTGTCCCTCTGATGTTCACATCGCCTACGCCTCAAACCTTCAGCGCCGGATCTCTGCTGCCAGGATTGATCTGATTAATTCATCTTCATCCGAGATGAGTGCGCCTCTCGCCACGCCAAGCGATATACGAATAAGCAAAATGCTCGATCTTTCGACTCACCGAGCGCTCGGAGTGAAACTGAAAGTCGAAGGGGTGCCGCCGGGTTTAAAAGAGACCGCTGCCGTCCTGAACATCCAGCTAGAGGATGAGAGCAGAAGTTACCGTGACCATTATGTCACTCTTGATTTTTCGGGTGAACGAACGATCATTATTCCGGAGCCGAATACCGAGCGAATGCTGCAGGAGTTTCGGCCAACGCAATCGAACTATTATCTTAAATCAGCCATGCGCGGATTTAATTATCGCAAGATCGTTGCGGTGAATATCCGCTGGATGCGTGCACCGACCGGTGCGGTGAAATGTTCGCTTCTGAATGTGGAAGCGCTGGCTGAATCGAACATCCTTGTGAAAAAGCCGATAATTTCGCTGAACGCGGCAACTGTATCGTTGCCGGTAACGCTGAACACGGGCGATTATGTCGAGCTCTTCGGTAGCGGTCCGGCCCGCGTATTCGACCGGAACGGCGCGCTGCTTTCCGAAGTCAACGTGCCCGTTGCACCGATTCTTAAGACTGGGGACAATGTCCTTTCTATCGAAACGGCCGAAAACGGCGCATCGATAAAATTGACGATCCTCATTTCGGGAGCCCCAATAGCGCCGTGAAAGTACTAGTTTGAAGAAGACAATTTTGAGGTAAGGTCGTCTGATATGATCATTCTTGGTCTTAATGCATTCCACGGCGATTCATCCGCCTGCATTCTGGCTGACGGAAAATTGATTGCGGCGGCAGAAGAAGAGCGTTTCCGCCGCATCAAACACTGGTCAGGGCTGCCGACCGAGGCGGTTCGATATTGCCTGACGACGGGAGGAATCACGCTCGCTGACGTCGACCACATTGCTGTGAATCGGGACCCCCGTGCGAACTTTTTCAAGAAGGTACTGTATGCTATTTCCCGGCGACCCAGTTTGTCGCTTGTCAGGGACCGCCTGGCCAATACCGGGAAAATCTCCGATATTAAGAATCTGCTATGCGGTGAGTTCCGGGTTGAAAAAGCGACGATCAAGGCCGCCCTGCACAATGTCGAGCACCACCGGGCGCACCTGGGGAGCTCTTTTTTCGTTTCTCCCTTTGAAGAGGCCGCCGTGGTTTCGGTCGACGGCTTCGGTGATTTTGTCAGCACCATGTGGGGCAGAGGAAACGGCAGTCGGATCCGATCGGGGACGAAGTGTACTTTCCCCATTCGCTCGGCCTGTTCTACCTTGCCATGACGCAGTTTCTTGGTTTTCCCCGTTACGGTGACGAGTACAAGGTCATGGGATTGGCCCCTTACGGCACATCTACCGAGATGTACAAGATGCGCCGGATCGTCCGCCTGAAGCCGCGCGGATCATTCGAGCTGGATCTTCAATATTTTCAGCATCATTCCGGGGGCATGTCGATGACCGGGGACAACGGAGAGCCGGTCATTGGTAGGGTTTTTTCGGACCGGATGATCGAGTTGCTTGGTCCTCCGCGTGCTGCCGGCGAACCGCTCAGTGATTATCACAAGAACCTTGCCGCATCCCTGCAGGAAATGTACGAAGAAGCCTTGTTTCACCTTCTCGATCATGTCCACCAGGAAACGAGGTCGCCGAACCTCTGCCTGGCAGGCGGGTGCGCCATGAATTCAGTGGCGAACGGGAAGATCTTCAACAGGAGCCCGTTCAGAGAGCTCTATGTTCAGTCAGCGGCGGGCGACGGCGGAGGGGCTATCGGCGCCGCATTTTATGTCTGGAACCAGGTGCAGGGAAACGGTCGGTCCTTTGTAATGAAGGATGCCTATTACGGCCCGGAGTTCGGCAACGAGGAAATCGGCGCCTTGCTTAAAACACAGGAGCGGGAACTGGCCGAGGCACGATGTGCTGTCTGCCGGATGACGGATGAGTCGGAGCTCTGCATCCGGACGGCCCGCCGGATAGCGGAAGGAAATGTGATCGGCTGGTTTCAGGGGCGCATGGAGTGGGGGCCCCGGGCACTGGGCAACCGCTCGATCGTCTGCGATCCTCGCCGTGCCGACATGAAGGACATTCTGAATCTGAAGATCAAGCGGCGCGAGTCGTTCCGCCCTTTTGCTCCCTCGATCGTCCGGGAGGCAGTGGGGGAATGGTTCGAAACTGATTATGACGTTCCTTTTATGCTGCAGGTCTACCAGATCCGTGAGGAGAAACGGAAGCTGATACCCGCGGTGACCCATGTGAACGGATCCGGCCGACTGCAGAGCGTCACCGAGTCGCAGAACCCGCGATACTATCGGTTAATTAAGGCCTTCGAAAAAATTACCAGCGTACCCACCGTGCTCAACACGTCGTTCAACGAGAACGAACCGGTTGTCTGTACACCCGGAGAAGCGCTGGATTGCTTCCTGCGCACGAAGATGGATGTGTTGGTTTTGAACGATTTTTTTATTGAACGCGTTGCCGGAGGTTAGCTGCTGGTCATGAAGAGTACTGTCTCCATTATAACCGTAGTCTACAACGGCTCCGCAACCATACGAGACTGTCTGGCATCTGTTGCGTCCCAGAGCTATCCCGTTGAACACATTATCATCGATGGGGGGTCCACCGACGATACACTGAAAATTGTTAGCGAGTTTCCCCACGTTGCCCGCGTCGTGTCCGAGCGCGACAACGGAATTTATGATGCGATGAATAAGGGCATTCATTTGGCCACGGGAGATATAATCGGCTTGCTGAATGCTGATGATGTGTACGTGGACGATAGAGTGCTTGAGAAGATTGGCGACGTGTTTGCAAACCCAGCCGTAGATGGCTGTTATTCCGATCTCGTATATGTTGAACGGATTGATACGGGTAAAATCGTACGTTACTGGAAATCATGCGCTTATAACGATACCCTATTTAAGAAGGGCTGGATGCCGCCCCACCCAACATTCTATGTTAGGAAAACAGTTTATGATCGCCTTGGTTTGTTTGATTTGAATTTCAAAATCGCATCCGATTCCGAATTAATGCTTCGCTTTATCGGTAAACACCGGATCGCGACAAAATACATTCCTCATGTCACGGTGAAAATGAGGCTTGGCGGAACCACGAATAAAAGCATTGCCAATATCATCAAGCAGAACCATGAGATTTACAGAGCTGCCCGTAAGAACGAGATTTCGCTGTCTCTATTTTATCTTGTCCATAAATTGCAGAATAGGCTGCTTCAGTTTCTTCGTCGACCGGTGTAGATAAAAATATGAGTACTATATTAGTAACAGGAGCAACCGGTTTCATAGGGAAAGCTCTCTGTAAAAGGCTTATCCGTGACGGCTTTATCGTGAAAGGCACAGTCCGAAGTTTAGACAAACGAGCGTTGCTGCCAGCTGCAGCGGAAGCTGTTCTGCTCGAACGCTTGGATGATGAAGCTTCGCTTCTATTGGCTCTGGCTGGTGTAGACACTGTTGTCCACCTTGCCGCTCGCGTGCACATACTGCGCGAACAGGCAGCTGAGCCTCTGGATGAGTTCCGCAGGATAAATGTAACGGGTACTGAGGCGTTTGCCACTCTCGCTGCAAAGATGGGGATAAAGCGTTTTGTCTTCTTGAGTTCTATCGGTGTAAATGGCACTGTGAGCGGACCGCGGCCCATTACGGAGGACGACACATCGAATCCGCAGAATGATTATGCACGATCAAAATGGGAGGCTGAACAGAGACTCCGGGACGTTGCGCGCGGTTCCACGATGGAGGTCGTCATCATCCGCGCACCTCTTGTCTACGGACCGGAGAACCCAGGTAATTTTCTCGACTTGTTGCGTGTCGTCTATCGAGGCATGGTCCTTCCTTTCGCTTCGGTGAACAACCGTAGAAGTTTTATCTACCTTGGAAATTTAGTCGATGTACTCATCGCTTGTATGATGCACCCGCGGGCAGCAGGACAAACCTATATCGTGAGCGACGGAGAGGACGTGTCCACACCAGAGTTGATCCGCCTCGTGGCGATGGCGTTAGATCGCCCGACGTATCTTGTGCCATGTCCGCCCTGCTTACTGCGTGCAGCGGGCGGACTGATCGGGAAATCCTCTAGCATGGAACGTCTACTTGAGTCCCTTGTTGTTGATATCGGGAAAATCCGTCGCGAACTAGGATGGAAACCATTTTATACAATGAAAGAAGGATTGCGGGAGACAGCGGACTGGTTTCGATCGGCCCGGCTTTCGCGGTCTGGATCCGGTAGACAATGAAACGTCTTTTTGACATTGTAATGGGGCTTTGCTGCGCGATCATTGTTTGCCTGCCGTTGTTGATGATTGCACTCCTGGTGAAGGCGACATCGCGGGGACCGGTGCTGTACTGGTCGGACCGCGTCGGCAGGAACAACGTCCTTTTCAAAATGCCGAAGTTCCGAACGATGCAGGTCCATACGCCGGCCGTGGCAACACATCTCCTTGCTGATCCCGACCGATACCTGACGCTTGCAGGCGGAATGCTCCGGAAGACGAGCCTTGACGAACTACCGCAGCTCTTGAGCATACTGAAGGGCGACATGAGTTTTGTCGGCCCCAGGCCTGCCTTGTTCAATCAGGACGACCTCATTGCGCTGCGCACGCAGAAGGGCGTCCACATCCTCACTCCCGGAGTCACCGGATGGGCGCAGATCAACGGGAGGGACGAGCTTCCGATCCCTATCAAAGTAGAGTTCGACGCCTATTATCTCGAACATCGCTCTTTTCTTTTCGATGTAAAGATCCTCTTCATGACGTTTTTCAAGGTTCTTCGGAGAGAGGGCGTTACGCATTGATCGTGTGCACAGGAGAACAATCAGCGCTCAGAAGGGTCGTGCAGGATTCATAGGTCATAGGGGCAACCGGGACCCATTTTTCATGAGGATCAGGAGAGGTTTGAAAGACCCGGCGGCTTCTGGCTTGAAAAGATCGGTCTCTATGTAAAATAGGCTGTCCAATTTGAGCTGAATTAGTGTTCCTGTTTGGATCAGTCTTGTAACTTATTGAAATGGTTGGCCGATATTGATTCTGCAGATTGGTATTACTATTGCTTTAAAGAAACATAGTGATCATACGAGAGACGGCCTTTCAGCAAAGTACTATCATCTTGTCTGCTTTTGTTTTATTATTTCATCGACACCGGACTGCAGAGGCTTTTTTCAACAACGGCTAAAGGAAAATCAGGGATTGTCTGCTATACTATAGGTCTATGTAATCCTGCTTTAACAGATACATCATCGATAGCAAGCCGTGATATTCCACACCCGAGGATGGTCCATGTATTTTAATTTTGACTTTATCAGCAAGTCGTGGAAACAAGTTATTGTATTTTTCTTCGATGCTTTCCTTGTTTCCCTGTCCTTGTTCCTGTCCTATGCCCTGCGCTTCAACACCCTGGACATCGGAGTGCACCTGTCGCAGATCCTGATTGTTCTGCCTTTGATGCTGGTACTCCGTCTCGGCGCGTTCGGGCTCATCGGTCTGTATCGCGGCATGTGGCGCTTCACAGGCATGCGCGATCTTGTTTCCCTGGTCAAGGCCGTGACCGTCAGCTCGGGGCTCGCGATGGCTGTGCTCTTTCTGGCGTTTCGCCTCGAGGAGTATCCGCGGTCGGTCTTTGTTATCGACTGGTTCGTGGTCCTGGTCCTCGTGGGCGGGAGCCGTATCGGCTACCGTCTCTACCGCGAGGGCTGGTTCAAGGCGAATAGCCATGCTTCCAGCCATGCGGCAGCGAACGTTCTGATCGTGGGCGCGGACCGCGCAGGAGAGATGATCCTTCGCGAGATCCTCGGGAACTACCGGCTGAACTACAATCCCGTAGGGTTCGTGGACGACAACAGAACAAAGCGGAACATGACCATCCACGGCTGCCGGGTGCTCGGGCAACACCCGTGAGATCCCGCGCATCGTGAAGAAGTACGGCGTCACCGAAGTGTTCCTGGCAATCCCCGGGGCTTCGGGCGCGGCCAAGCGCAGGATCATGCTCACGTGCAAACGCGCCGGGATCAAGTCCAAGACCCTGCCGGCCGTGGGCGCGCTCCTGGACGGATCGGCAAGGGTCAGCATGCTGCGCGAATTTCAGATCGAGGACCTGCTCGGCAGGGAGCCGGCGCACCTCGACTCCGCCTCGATCAGGGAGTATCCTGCGGGACAAGACCGTCATGATCACGGGCGCCGGCGGCTCCATCGGCTCGGAGCTCTGCCGCCAGGTGGCGCAGTTTTCTCCGAAGCGGATCGTTCTGTTCGAGCGCTCGGAATTCAATCTCTACCAGATCACACATGAACCTGCAGGACCTGTTCCCCGAGGTGCAGGTCCACGCGATCATCGGCGACATCACTGAACCAGAACAGGGTGGAGCAGACCCTCTCCCGGTTCATGCCCGAAGTGGTGTTTCACGCCGCGGCGTACAAGCATGTGC
The DNA here is from genome assembly GCA_963749655.1 of Nitrospirota bacterium. Taxonomy (GTDB): domain Bacteria; phylum Nitrospirota; class UBA9217; order UBA9217; family UBA9217; genus JAJYKN01. The sequence continues at coordinate 233,568 of CAVVOB010000018.1, read as the reverse complement.
CGCTCATGGAAATGAATCCCGTCGAAGCGCTGCGGAACAACATCCTCGGCACCTCGATCGTGGCCCGATGCGCCCATACCTACGGCGTCGGAAAGTTCGTCATGGTCTCGACGGACAAGGCGGTCAGGCCCACGAACATCATGGGCGTGAGCAAACGCATCGCCGAGCTCATCTGCCAGGGCATCGGCAGCATCAGCAAGACCCAGTTCGTCACGGTCCGGTTCGGCAACGTGCTGAACAGCGTGGGCAGCGTGATCCCGCTCTTCAAGCAGCAGATCGAGAAGGGCGGCCCGGTGACCGTGACCCACCCGGAGATCTACCGGTATTTCATGACCATCCCCGAATCCGTCCAGCTCATCATGCAGGCCGGCGCCATGGGCAAGGGCGGCGAGCTTTTCATCCTCGACATGGGCGAGCCGGTCAAGATCGTGGATCTGGCGCGCGATATGATCACCCTGTCCGGCCTCGACGCCTGACAAGGACATCAAGATCGTCTTCTCCGGCCTGCGGCCGGGCGAAAAGCTCTATGAAGAGCTTCTGACCGCCGGTGAAGCGATCAAATCGACGCTCCACGAGAAGATCAACGTGGCGGAATCGGAAAACATCGAATGGCCGTCGCTCTTGATCCAGGTGGAGATGCTGCTCGAATCGCTCCGGAGCGGATTCTCCCGCGATGTGGTCCAGAAGATCAAGGACATCGTTCCCGAATTCCAGCCTGAAAACGGGGGGCCGAAAGTACCGACGCAGTCCCTCGGCAAAAGCGATGCGGGCATCTCCCGTAACCTTCCCCATCCGTGATGCAGTGACAGTAAGTCATTGACCGCAGCGTCGGTCCCTGGAGTCCAGGGACAAAGGGACCGATGAGAACATGTATCAAAATCCTCTTTTCGCGCAGAGACGCTATGACGCAGGGAAAGAGCAGGAACTGCTGATCCCGTTCTCATTCATCTCCGCGCCTCCGCGAGCTCAGCGCGAGACCGCTTTTACCTCCCGGTTGTTATGGGGGAGTTTCATTATCTCAAGCCATTTCCAGTTGCTTTGCCCTACGTCCTTTGTTATACTGAAACCGTTGTCAGCGCTCCTGCCACGGCAACTTAAGGAAAAATCCCTGATGATCAAGAGAATCCTGTATCTATGAAAAAAATACTGTACCCCTGTCTTTCCCTTGCGCTCATCCTCTTATCGAGTGTGTCTTATTCCCAAGAGCAAGCACAGGACGCTGCTGCAGCCAATCCTGTCCAGGAAATGCAGAATGTCGATCCCCGGGCTGTCCAGGCCATCACCAGCGCCATTCAGCAGGGCGATACGCAGGGAGCGCAAAGGATCTACAAGAGCCTCCAGAAAAGCCAGGCTGAACGCAGCTCGGCCGCATCCGTTCAGCCCGTTCCCGTCGAGCCTCCGAAGCCTTCTTTGTTCGAACTCACCATTCCCGGCAATCTCAAACAGTTCGGCTACGACCTTTTCAACAAGACGGTATCGACGTTCGTCCCGTCCTCGACCATGCCCGTGGGGCCTGATTATATCGTCGGACCGGGCGACCAGTTTACCCTTACCCTCTGGGGCACGACAGAAGGCATTTATAACCTGCGAGTCACCAAAGAGGGAGCAGTGACCCTTCCCAAGGTGGGCGTGATCTCGGTGAACGGGGTCAGATTCGGAGAACTGGAAAAGACCTTAAAGCGCCACCTGGCGAAGTATTACAGCGATTTCAACCTGAGCGTGGCCATGGGGCCGCTTAAGACCGTCACCGTGTACGTCGTGGGCGAGGTTGCAAAACCGGGGAGCTACTCCGTCTCATCGCTCACCACGGTGTATGGGGCGCTTTTTGTCGCCGGAGGGCCGACGAAGAACGGCACTCTTCGCATGGTCCGGGTCCTGCGCGCGGGCAAGGTCGTCAAGGAGCTCGATCTGTACGATTTTCTGCTGAAGGGAGACCGCAGCCAGGACATCAAGCTCCAGAACGACGACACGGTCTTCGTGCCGCTCATCGGCCCGGTCGCGGGAATCGGGGGAGCGGTATATCGTCCGGCGATCTACGAGCTGAGGGGGCAGGAGTCCATCGGCGACGTGATAAATACCGCAGGCGGCATCCTGCCCATGGCGCTGGGAGGCAGGCTGCAGCTCACGCGATACGAAGATAATCAGAAAAAGGTCTTTCAGGACATCAAGCTGGAGGAGAAGCAGATCAGCGGACCCGCTTCCGTTGATGCGTTCCGCGAAAAGGTCCGGAACATGGATGCGATCAACATCAGGGCGGTGTACGACAAAGTCTGGGAAACGGTCACCATCAGCGGCGCCGTGCAGCATCCCGGAGAATTCCAGTGGCGGCCGGACCTGAGCGTAAAAGAGGTTATCCAGCAGGGGGGGCTTCTCCCCACCTCGGACCTCACCCGCGCCGAGATCGTGCGCCTGAACAAGGACTTCACCGACCGGCAGATCATTCCGGTGGAGGTGAGCAGCCTGTTGAAAGGGGATGCCGCGCAGAACATTCTCCTGCAGCCCCAGGATGAGATCAAGATTTATACTCTGTTAAAGTCCACGGAAACAGTATCAATTAACGGCGCTGTTCTGAGACCCGGTTCATTCAATGTTGTGCAGGGTGAGCACCTCAGCGACCTGGTTCGCAGGGCCGGCGGCTTTACAGCGGAAGCCTACCCCTACGGAGCGGTGTTCAAACGCAGAGGGGTGAAGAACGCCGAAGACAGGAACATGAAACTGGTGATCGCCAAGACCCAATCGGACATCGTGCAGAATCTCGCCGACAAGAGCGCGACGGCAATCAGTTCCGAGGAGGTATCGCTTGCCAAGTCCGAGCAGGGACTCAATCAGAGCCTTCTCGAGAGCATGAAGGCCATACAGACGCTGTCCGAGGGACGGGTCGCGATCACCATCACGACGAACATCGACGAGTGGACCGGGTCGAAATACGATCTTTTGCTCCAGGACGGCGACGTGCTCGACATCCCCAAGCGGCCGCAGGAGGTCCTGGTCCTCGGCGAAGTGCACAGCTCAGGCGCCCAGATCCATCTGGAAGGGATGATGGTCGGGGACTATATTGCCAGAAGCGGCGGCATAACCAAGAACGCGGACAAGGACCAGGTCTATGTGCTCCAGGCCGACGGCTTCGCATACAGCTCCGACTCGCCCTCCGTAGGCGACGTCGAGAGGGTGAAGCTCCGGGCCGGAGACTCGATCATCGTGCCGCAGAAGGTGGAGCGCCACGCCGTGATGCGGAACACCAAGGACATCGTCGACATCCTGTTCAAGACCGCCGTGGTGATCGCGGCGATTTCGATACTCTTCTAATGCAGTTTTGAGTTTTTAGTTCTTAGTTTTGAGTTGACGACGATAGGTCGCGAGTTAGTTTTGAGTTTTTAGTTCTTAGTTTTTAGTTTTGGAGAGGCCCATGGGGAAGAGTCTGATACAGGAGAAATCATATAACTTCGCCCTGACGATGATTCGTCTCTATAAATTACTCATTCAAAAGAACGAATACGTCATGTCGAAACAGCTGCTGAGGTCAGGTACAAGCATAGGGTCCAATATTGAAGAAGCCTTGGCAGGTCAAAGCCGTCCGGATTTTTTATCTAAAATGTCCATTGCTTCGAAGGAGGCCAGGGAGTCGAATTACTGGCTGAGATTGTTACGGGACAGCGAGACAATTGATGGCAAATGTTTGGCAGAGCCCCTTAAGGAATCAGAGGAAATAATTTGTATGCTGACTGCCATCGTAAAAACAACAGCAAAAACCACCACAACTAAAAACTCAAAACTAAAAACTAAGAACTAAACTAAAAACTCAAAACTAAAAACTGATGAACGATTCTACTCAACAAAATCAGCTCACCCTCGGAGACCTGGGAAGCATCTTGTGGCGCCGGAAAGTGATGATCATTTCCATCTTCACGGTGTCGGTTGTCGCTGCCGCTATTGTCAGCTTGCTGCTCCCCAAGTACTATAAGTCCGAGACCCTGATCCTTTGCATTGCCCCGGAGTCCGGGGGCTCGGCGCCGCCTTGTCCGCGAGCCCGCTTGCCGGGGCGCTCGCAGGGTCCATCACGGGGCTGACGACCCCCGCGGACAAGATCCTGGTGTTCCTGAAAAGCAGGACCATAGCCCAGATGGTTATCAAACGGTTCGATCTCCTGCGGGTCTTTAATGAGAACAGATGGGACGCTGAAAAAAGCGCATGGAAAGATCCCGGCAAGCCGCCGCTCATGGAAGATGCCGTGAAGAAACTCACGAAGAATGTTACCTCCTTTAAAAAGAGCAAAGAAGGGACTATTGCAATCACCGTGGAATGGAAAGATCCGAAGCTCGCCGCGGCTGTTGCGAACTATTATGTCGCCGCTCTTGCTGAATTCATGAAGGACAAGTCCGTAAACACGACGGTGCAGGTCGTCGATGTTGCCGCGCCTGCGGAAAGAAAGTCGTGGCCCAGTGTCAGATTGAATGTCACCGTTGCGGGAATTTTCAGCCTTTTCGGCGGAGTATTTATCGCCTTTCTACTTGAGAATAGACCCCGAAAAAAGGAAGCTGCGGATCGATCTTCTGGAAACAACGACTGACAGCCGCGAATTGTGTCCCCGATTCCCACCGAAGCTGAATCCTCTCCATGTATTTCCACCCTTTCTTTTTAGGCTTTGAATTAAATTTGAACCAGCCAATTTGGCCCCTTCCCGTCAATCCACAGGTAAGCTGCACCGTAACCCATTGAAAGGTCAAATCGACGAACAAAGTACTATTTTGGTATCCCTTTTGCTATATTTACCAGCAAGTCGCAAAGTCCATGTGCTCCAGGGGGCGTTTCGACAGGAGTTCTGTGATATTACTTCATGACTGACAACTTCGACCCACAGACAGACGGTATCATATTCCCCCTGGAGCTACCTGGGCTTTCCTTTAAAGGTACTTTACTTCGTGACATCTTGAAATTTGAGTCAAATTCTTTGAAGCCAAAACTAACGACATTTTCGCGCAAAGCCGCAAAGTCGCAAAGAAAGACATGAAAAAAGAATTCAGGGTTTGCTTTCCTTTGCGTCCTCCGTCCCGCATCTATAGGCCTATATGATACGGAGCGGGGTTGGCGTCTTGGCGCGAGACGCCTTTGCTTTTGATCTTGTTCTGAGGCCCTGCCTCGTTAACATTTTATAATCCCAAAGTTTTACTGGAGCGACGGATAGGGTGAGGTTCGCCTGCGAGAGCGTAGATGAATCCGGTACGCAGGGTCGGGGCAGACTTCCCGTTCTTCCTGTCTCCGGAGAAAATTTTTTTATTGTCGCAGGATGGACGGCAATCTGTAAAAAAGCTGTGCTATAATCGTTCAATAGCTTGGACAGGAAAAGCATTTCATCGGTTTTTGGGGAGCCCTCTGCGGCTTTGCGTGAAATCGTTTTTGAATTCCCGGTTCATTTCTGAGGCATTTACCCAGTCAAGGTTAAGAAAATTGCACGGATCAGTGTCCTGAGCTTTTTTAAGCATACCTCGTTACGCCATCGGACAAGGACATCCGGAAACCGCGGATGCTGGAATTATTTTATATAAGGAAAAGGAGCGAAACCATGGAGAACAGTTTACGGAGGATCATACAGCGAACAGGTTTACTCATTTTGGCGGCGCTCGTCCCGGTGCTTGGCTGCGGCTTCGGCGGTCCGGGAAATGATGCGCCGCCGCCGTCGGGTGTTGTTACGCAGGGCCCGGTCATCGAAGCCCTGGTCTATGCGGACCATTCATCGGGAACTGAGGCGGACGACAGCATGGATGAAGTTGAAAGCGAAACCTCGGCCATGTCCGACGACAACGGCAATTTTGCCCTTACCGTCTCTCCGACGTATCAATATAAACTCGTATCCGAAGGCGGGACGGATTCGCTTACCAACCTGCCCGCGATGGTCATGATGGCGCCGCAGGGCGCGCGGAACATCACGCCCCTGACTACCCTGGTTGCCCTGAATCCCGACAGCAGGGCGGCGATCGAATCGCTCGGCATCGCCTATGACGCCGACCTCTCGAAAACGATCACCCCTGCCGCGGCCCTTTTAGTCAAAAGCGTGGAATCGATCGTTGCCTCCACCAGCGATGCGCTGAACCCCGGCGGCAACACCCTGCCGACCCAGGATGTCCTCGACATTCAGCGGACGGTCCTGGCGGAGATAGCGAACGAGGTCGCGACCACCACATCCACGGCCGCGCCGGCACTTGACAACGGAGCCCAGGCTTCAGCCGTGATGAAAGCCTCGATCTCGTCCTCGCTCACCAACACGACGAAGCTGACGAGCAAACTTACCAATGCCGTAACGAACGCGCTGAATACGATAACCACGAAGTATCCGAACATAACCTTTCCCGGTTACACGACGACCCAGATCGCACAGCTGATCGTCCCGCCGATCGTGAACACCATCTCGAGCTCCATCGCCACGTCGACGGGGTCCTTCAGCTTCAGCACGACGACCGTCGTGGGCGAGAATACCATCATCACGAGCGTAGCGGTGTCTAACATACAAACGACCCATAGCGGCGTCGTCGGCACGGTTTCCGTTACCGTGCAGGTCATCTCGCCCGCCAACACGCCGCCGGTCATCAGCGGCACGCCGGCAACGACTGTTGTCGCGGGCACGAAGTACAGCTTCACTCCCACGGCGAGCGATGCCGACGGGGACACCCTGCGGTTTACCATCACGAACAAGCCGAGCTGGGCATCGTTCAACCGGGGCACCGGCAAACTGTACGGCACCCCCTCCTCGTCGAACGCCGGCACCACGACCGGCATCGTCATTTCGGTGAGCGACGGACTGGTTTCCGTTTCCCTGCCCCCCTTCGACCTGACCGTTACCACGGCGACGGGAAGCTCGGGCACCACGGGCGGCGCGGCCGGTATTTAAGCCTTTGCACCCGGACCTATGAATGCAAGGAGGAAGCTTCGCGCTTCCTCCTTTTTTTATGTTTCTGATTTATGGCGGCGGATTTACCGATGATGAGTCCTTCCCACAGTCAGAATCATGTTACAGGACTGCAGCATTAGGCCCGTTAGTCTCGCCGTACCGCCCTCTCCAGGGAAAGGGCAGGGGGTCATGCTGAACTTGTTTCGGCATTATGATTTATCAGTGGGTTGCGATACTCTGATGAAATCGTAAGGAGCCAGTCTCCACCGCCGAGACGCTGAGACGCTGAGAAGGAAGACCCTCATGAAAACTTCTCCGCGGCCTCTGCGGCTCTGCGGTTAAATCCAGCTTCTTAAATCAATATTGATCCCATCGTCCGTCTCAAGTTTTCGTATTGTCCGTTGAGGAGAAATCATCTGCAGATGCGTCAGGCCTTCCTTATCCTTCTTGTGATCTTCCGGCTGTCCCTCGCAGCCGCACCCTGCAGCGCCGGTGATTTTTACAACGCGCTCTCCCTCCAGGGGTATACCGGGCTTCTGAACACGCCGAACGCCGAAACAGCGGATGACGGGAAGCTTACTGCGCTCTATACCGATCAGAAAGAGTCTCAGGTGCGGGCCCTTGCGCCCCGCGAGGACAACTATCTTTTTTCCGTCGGCCTCCTTCCTTTCGCGGAATTCGGCGGCAGGATCATTGACGCGCCTGCCGCCGGCATCCGTGACCTGTCGGCAAACTTCAAGATCAGGGTGCCGGGCATTCCTCAAGGCTCCTTTCTGCCCGATATCGCCTTCGGCATGCAGGACCCCGGCGGAGGGTCAAAGCGCCTGCAGACGAGCTACCTCGTTGCCACGGAAACCTGGCAGCGCTTCCGGCTGAGCCTGGGCGCGGGCACAGGTCCGGACCGCATGAAAGGGGTTTTCGGCGGCGTCGAGATCAGGCTCGTTGACTGGCTCACGATCATCGGTGAAAACGACGGGAAGGAAACAAATATCGGCGCCCGGCTGGTGTCGCCGGAGTTGTTCGGCCTGCCCGTCTCGCTGCAGGCGATCGTCAAGACGACCGTTGACAACCGCCGGGACAGCACTGCCGTCGCTGTCGGCCTCCAGCTGCCTCTCGGTCACGAACGTCTCAACAGGCAGCCGATTCCTGAAAAGGCCGGAGAAACAGGTTCAGTGCCTCCGGAAAAGCAGGCCGTTCCTGATGAGGGAACGAAGGCCACAACAGACGAACCCGCTCTTCCGCATTTTCCGAGCGGGGAGCAGAAGGATGGAGCAACCGTTGCTCCATCGCCGCTCGCACTGCTCGCCGAAAGCCTGGCGGCAGAGGGCTTTCAGAACGTGAGGGTGGGAACAGGAGAGCCCAATCTCCTGGTCGTGGAATACGAGAACGAGCGGTACAATCATAACGAGCTGGACGGCCTCGGCGTCGTTGTCGGGATCGTCGCGGACACGGTCCCTCGCGGGGGAAACGAGACGCTGAGGCTGGTCCTCAGGAAGCAGGACATCGTTGTACTTCAGGTGAGCGCTCCTCTCGAAGATTTTCGTATTTTTCTGCATGACCCCGGAGCGGAGGCGCAATTACAGGCCCATCTCGTGATCACCGCCGATGGCGCCGATGAAAAGGGCGTGAATTTCATCACCAGCGTCCGCAATCCCTCATGGCTCTCATCTTCTCTTGTCCTGTACCCGGGACTGAAGACGTTTGTCGCCACCGATGTCGGCGCTTTCGATTACCTGCTTTCCGCAAAGCTCGATTATTATCTGAATGCCTGGAAAGGCGCCGTCGTGAACGCGCGCTGGGACGTCCCGCTCACATGGAGCGAAAATTTCGACGACGGAAAGGCCTTTCAGTCCAGCCGCCAGGACAGCCAGCTCGACCGGCTCATGCTGTTCCAGGCTCTCCGGGCCGCGCCCGGGGTCATGGTCAATCTCGGCGGCGGGATGGTCCTGCATGATTCCTACGGCACGCTGAACGAGGTGGTGTGGACGCCCGGCAGCGGCGCCCACCGGTTCACGTTCAAGCAGGCGCGCGCGGAGAGCTCCGACGACCAGGTCCAGCCGCACGTGCGCGAAGCGTACCTCGGATCGTACCGGTATTACTTCGATCCGCTCAATCTTTCCTTCGAGGGCACGGCAGGCAGGTTCTTCGACAACGACAAGGGATTCCGGATCGAGATGAAGCGGTTCATCGGCGACACGGCGTTTTCGGTGTACTACGTGAATTCCGTGACGCCGGCGCAGGAGCGCGTGCAGATCGGGGGCATGATGATTTCGCTCCCCCTCACGCCGCGCCGGGACATGAAGCCGGGGCTCCTGCAGCTGCGGGGATCGAATGACTGGAGCTATGCGCAGGAGACAAAGATCGTCAATGCCGGCGAGGCCAACACCGTGGCCACGTCCGTCGGCGTCGACCCGAAGCCGCCTTTCAATCTCGGCCATATTTTTTACAACCGCGACCGCCTGAGCGATGCCTACGTCAGGGCGCATATTCTGCGGCTGAGAGACGCTTATAGTGCCTACCTGCGGGAGGAGTCTTCCGGGAACGGTGAGAGCCTGCCGGAGCGACGGAAAACCCTCCTGCCCGCGCCGTTAAACCCTCTTGGCAGCGAGTGATTCCGCAAGACCTGTTTTGCCGGTGAGTTTTCGAGAAGGCCTGTTTGGTGAGCCCGGCCGGCTTTGACAGAAAGAGTGTTTTTCCGTATACTATGCGCTCCGGATCCACCTTATCGTCTTGATCACCATTTACCCACATAACCGTCCCGTAATTGTCCTTCTTATGGCCCTGGCGGTATTTTCTGCGGCATCCGCCTTTGCCTCAACCTATCTCGACATCAGCGATGACGCGTACCAGGCGTTTTCGCGCCTGGAAGCGGAAGGGGTCATCCGCTCCGGACTGCTCTCCACGAAACCGATCAGCCGCAGAGAAGCATTCAGGCTCCTCCATGAAGCGGAACAGAACGCCGAAGGCCGCAGCCTGTTCATTCACGAGCTGGTCTTTGATCTGAAGCAGCTCCTCGGGAGCGAGGATATCGGCAGGGGAAGTCTGAAGGCGCTGGATTCGGTTTACGCGAAGTACCTCTATACAAATGCCGACGTACTTTCTCTCAAGTATCCGGGAACTTCTCCTCAACAGGAACAGGCCTTTAATTACAACAATGAAGGCGACCGTTATAGCCGATACTCCAATTACCGCACCGGTTTGATCTCCCGCCTTGAGGATGCCGGTCCGCTCTCTGTCTATCTGAATCCCGAATTTCGATCTTCAGACCGCGAGAAAAGCGGCGCCCTAAGAAACGGCTACGGGGTTCTCAGCATCTCATCGGTGGATCTTGCCGCAGGCAAGGCTTCACAATGGTGGGGGCCCGGCTATCACGGGGCCCTTCTTCTCACCGACAACGCGGAGCCGGTTAAGATGCTGAAGATTACCGCTTCCGAGCCGATACGCCTTCCCTGGGTATTCAGCCATCTCGGCCCCTTCCAATTTGCGCTTTTTGCAGCGCTCCTCGATGACAACAGGAGCGATTTTAAAGATCCCGCTTTCTGGGGTCTGCGCTTCGATTTCAAGCCCAGCCCCTTTATCGAGATAGGATTCGGGAAGACCTCGATCCTGGGTGGACACGGCAAGCCGGAAGACCTGGACACCTGGGTGGACAACATTCTCGGCATTCATCAGCAAACCCGGACTCCGGGCGCAGATACCGCGGATTCGCTCGCAGGATTTGACGTGAAGCTGACGTTCCCGCTCGGACGCCGGCCTGTGCAGCTGTATTGGGAAAGGGCCGGAGAGGAGAACAGACAGTATTTCGGCGGTCTGCCGTACAAACTTGCGGACCTCTTCGGCCTGTACCTGCCCGGAGTGCTCGGTTTCGAACGCCTGGACCTGCGGGCCGAATTTGCCAACAACTATTGGAAGAGGCAGGCCTATCTCTGGTACACGCACGGGACCTATACCGCGGGATATACGTACAACGGCTCTGTCATGGGGCATCACATGGGCACGGACGCCCGTGATCTTTTCCTGGAAATTTCCCTCCTGGTGCCGGAAAAGGATACCCGGGTGGCCTTGTCGTTCGATGAAGAAGCGCACAATCTGTCCCAACCGGTGCAGGAAAAGTCGAAAACAGCCGTCCTGTCGGTCCGGACACGGTTGACGGAACGCGTGGAAATCGCGACGACAATCGGTTACGGCAGGATCGAAAACGCCGGCAACAACCCCGGACCGGCCTTGACCGTAAGTGAGTTCTCAGTCGAATCCCGAATCCTGTTTTAGCGCAGATGCGGCGAAAACAAACCGTCTTTGACGGGAAGTCGCTTTTGGCGTATACTGATAGAGTTAAAAAACAAGAGGGTTCAGCATGGTTCCAACTAAAGTTGTTCATGAGGGAGGCGATATGAGTTTGAAACCATTACACGACTGGGCCGTCATACGGCCGTCCGAGGCCGAGGAGGTTACCGCGGGAGGGCTTTATATTCCCGAGTCCGCGAAGGACAAGCCGCGGCAGGGTGTGGTCGAGGCGATCGGTCCGGGCGCTTTCGAGGAAGAAAAGTACGGCAAGAAAAAAATTGAGAAGAAGGACCGCAAGTTCATCCCGACCACGGTCAAGCCGGGAGATGTGGTGGTTTATGCGCAGTATGCCGACCGGACGTACAAGGTAGACGGCGAGGAGCGGGTCCTGGTGCGTGAGCGCGACATTCTCGGCACGCTGCCCGGGGGGATCGCCGCGCGGCCCCGGCCGCTGCAGCTCCCGGCTACGACCTCGGGGCAGGCACTGACGGCTCTCATCAAGCATGTCCCTGCCTCGCTGCCCGTGGCGGCGCCGCGGAAAAAAGCAGCGAAGAAGGCGGCGAAGAAGACCGTAAAAAAGGCGGCAAAGAAGGCCGTCGTCAAAAAGAAGCAGGCAACAAAGAAGAAGACCCTGAAGAAAAAGGCTGCCGCAGGCAAGAAGACAAAATCCGCGGTCGTCCGGAAAAAAGCGAAGAAGAAAACGGGCAGGAAATGATCGGTGCGTCCTGACCGGTCGCCTCAGCGGACAGAGACGGTAGTTACTGAAAAACCAATTCAGCACAAAACAGCAGAAATATTTTCGCGCAAAGTCGCCAAGACGCAAAGAAAGCCGGATCATCCCCGGTCTCGCGATTTTCTTTGCGGCGTTGTGCGAGACGTTTTCCGGTTCTTTGGGGTTCCGGCTTGTCCGGATTAGGGAAGAAGGTTGCCATGGAAGACGAGTTTGTCGAGAGGGAGAAAAAGATCCTTTCCATTCTCGAACAGGAAATCGAGGAAGGGGAGGAGATGGCCGATGCCGTCAGGCATATCGCGGAAAGAATGCTTCTCAATGAAAAGGGCTACGCCGACAGGGACATTAAAAGACAGGTCGGCTTCGATGTGACGGTGGGCACGGAAACCGTTCAGTCGTCCGTTGATTTTCTGATTGTTCTGAACAATATGAATGCCATGGTGATCAAGTGCGCGGAAGGCTCCATCGGGTCGCGGGAGCGGCATGTGCTTGCGGCTGCACGGGTGCTCGGCGCAACGCCTGTTCCCGTTGCCGTGGTCATGGACCCCATGAGCGCCCTGGTGCTCGACACGGCGACCGGAAAGGTCGTCGGCGAGGGACTCGACGCGATACCGGCAAAAGCGCAGCTTGCCGTTATGACATCGGGGAAAGTCCTCCAGCCTCTTGCGCCCGAAAAATATGAGCGTGAAAAGCGGGTCCTGCTCGCCTTCGATGCCATTCGATGCTGCATCCCAAAAGGCGCCGACGGCGGCGTTTCCCTTGAGTAATCGTATTCCGTTGCAGCGGCAATTCGCCGGAAGGGGCCGATGAGCAGGTTTTCGAGAGCAGTCATTCTTTTTATCGCCCAGGGCGCCTATTCGGGGAAATCCCCTTTTGCGCCGGGCACGGCGGGCACGCTCGTTGCCGTCGTGCTCTATCTCGGCGCGCGGGCACTGTCTCCCCCGGCGTACGGGCTCGTCTGCGTCCTGCTGTGTGCAGTCGGGACATGGGCCGCGGACCGCGCGGAGTTGCTGCTGGGATGCAAGGACTGCTCCTCCATCGTGATCGACGAGATCGCCGGGTTTTTCATCGCCATGTTCATGGTCCCCGCGGGCTGGGGTTTTCTCGTTGCCGGGTTCCTGCTCTTCCGGGTGTTCGATGTTATAAAGCCCTGGCCGCTCCACGGGCTTCAGGACGTCCGGGGGGGCCTCGGAGTGATGCTCGATGACATCGGCGCCGGAATTTACACGAATATCCTGCTGCAGATAGCCTCGACCATCGTAAAACGCTGTTGACCGCAGACAACGAAAGCGGTCTTTCTATCCTGCAGAAGTGGGCCAGGTACACCACAGCCATCGATAAGGAGAACGAACTATGAAAAGGTCTGTTAAAGGGAGAAGTCGTGCCAGTGCTTTAATCGCCGCCGCGCTTCTTTGGGTCGTCTCAACTGCCGGGGCCGCAGCCCAGGATGCCGGTTCAGGCAGTGTTCAAACCCCGCATTTTTTTGAAGCATGCAAGACTGATATCACCTCGTTCTGCAAGGACACCCAGCCCGGTGAGGGAAGGATGCTGCAATGCCTCAATCAGAACTCCGACAGCCTTTCCGCCGGCTGCAAGGCGGCGATCCCGTCCTCGACGGGGCAGGCTGCAAAAGCGCCGGCCGGCACGGGAACCTCCGCTCCGGCAGCCGGTTCAGGCGCCAGCAACCGCCGGCGTTCTTTGAGGCGTGCAAGGATGATATCTCCTCATTGTGCAAGAACGTCCAGCCCGGTGAGGGCAGGATGAAGCAATGCCTCAACCAGAATTCCGGCAGCCTTTCCGCCGGCTGCAAGGCGGCGATCCCGTCCTCGACGGCGCAGGCTGCAAAAGCGCCGGCCGGCAGCGGGAACCTCCGCTTCGGCAGCCGGTTCAGGAGCCATGCAACCGCCGCCGTTCTTTGAGGCGTGCAAGGATGATGTCGCTTCATTGTGCAAGAACGTCCAGCCCGGAGAGGGCAGGATGATGCAATGTCTCAGCCAGAATTCCGGCAGTCTTTCCGCCGGCTGCAAGGCCGCGGTCTCGTCGATGCCGACAAAGTGACGATGCTGCGCGCGCCGCGTTTCCCGATTGCGGCGGATCGGTGCCCGACAAACCGGGACGACACACCGCTTCCGCCGGTCGGGAACCAATTGAGATGATCCAGATAACCGAAGACACCTTCGAGCAGACCCTCCGTTCTTTTATTCATTCGGAACAGATCGACCTGACCGCAGTTTCTTTTATCGACCCCTACGGCATGGTGGGGCTTCTTGAGATCGGAGAGCTTTGCCGGCTCGAAGACGTGCGGAAAACGATCATCCTGCCGCGGTCAGGCGAGGTATGCCGGTACCTTGACCGAATGGATTTTTTTACCTTTGCAAAGCGTTCCTTTTCCCTCGTGGACTCGGCTCAGGAACCCTCCCGAACGTCCCTGCGCCCGCAGGAGTCCGACGTGCTCCTTGAAATCACGCCCATTGAAAAATCGAACGACATCCATGGTATTGTCGGGAAGGTCCGGGACCGCGCCCAGGCCATCCTCGCGACCCATCTCCGCTACGACGAGCGGGCGATCAACGGCTTCATCGTGGCCCTTTCCGAAGTCTGCCAGAATATCATCGAGCATAGCGAAAACAAGGGTTTCGTGGGCATCCAGAAGTACCGGTATCAGAGCCTGAACAGGAATGTGGTCAAGATCGCGGTCATGGATGTGGGCGTGGGCTTCCGGAAGTCCCTTTCGGGCAGGTTCAAATTGCGGGGGGACCTCGAAGCCATCGACAAGGCCCTGATGCAGGGAGCGTCCCGCTATGAAGATGAGGGAAGGGGACACGGCCTTGCCGCAGTTCGCCGGTTCGTTTCACAGTGGCAGGGCAAGCTCTCTATCCGTTCCGGCACCGCAAAACTCTCCATAATTCCTCCCTGGGCCCGCGGAAAGGAACAGGAGCGGGGCCTCACGAATTTCCCGGGCGCCCAGATCAACATTCTTCTGCCGGAAATGTAACTTCAGCATTCAGCGATCAGCGCCGACTTTCGGATTGTTCTCAATTGCGGATTTAGCTGAAAGCTGACTACTGACTACCGGATCCTTTTCCCCTGTGAATTTTTCCCCTTGACAACAGTCGTCGAATATGGTTCAATTGATTCAATTGAACGTAAGGGGGAACCTCGATTCCGCCGGAGACTTCCTGAAACCTATGCTTACAACAGAAACGATAGAACGGAAAATCTTCCTGGTCCGCGGACAGAAAGTCCTGCTCGACAACGATCTTGCCGTACTTTACGGGGTCCCGACAAAAGTCCTTCTGCAGGCCGTCAAACGCAATATCAAACGGTTTCCCGCAGATTTTATGTTGCCACATTCAACTTTGAAGTGCAACAAATGAGCTAGCAACTTCTACTGGTGTTTTAAATCCCAGACATTTTCTGGGTCGATTGTTAATTAGCTTCTCGATCTTTTTGATCTGATCTTTGTCAATCTTACTGAAGTCGGTTCCCTTTGGCAAGTAGCGGCGGATGAGGCCATTTACCTGCTCATTCGAACCACGTTGCCATGCAGCATAGGGATCTGCGAAGTAGCACTTGATGCCAAGTGTTTCTGTCAGCACTTCGTGACTGGCGTTCTCCGTGCCATTGTCCATGGTGAGCGTTCTTTTCGCCTTAGGCGGAAGCTTCTTGAGTACTTTTGTGACCGCCTTATTCGTTTCGGCGGCTGACTTACTTTTTATCTTCGTCAGCCGAAGTAGCCGGGTTACACGTTCGGTCATGCTGTGAAGCGCTACCTTGCTTTTGCGAGAGATTATTGTATCGCTCTCCCAATGACCGACTTGCTTACGCTGGTCAACGGCCTTTGGCCTAGCAGCAATCGGAACCCTATTGGGAATCTTGGTTTTTCGTACTTTTCTCCCTTTTCCCTTAATGCGCCGTTTCCGATGGGCGCGACAGAGTTGGGAGATAAGTTGATTACCATCGGGAGTGTCCCGATGGTAAATAAACTGATAGATCGCTTCATGGCTTATCGACTGACCGTTTTTCTTTAAGCGACCGGCGATGATCTCCGGGGACCAGCCTAGTTTCAGCTTTTGCCTGACGTAGCGCTGGATCTTCTTGCTCTTAAGCAACGGCCGGCTATGACGTGCTGTCAGTTTTCTCTGAACCGATCGTTTTTGCGCCTGACAGGGGGTGTAACAGCTATATCCCTGAGAGGCGTTACGTCTAAGCTCGCGGGAGATCGTTCCCTTGTCGCGGCCGATCGTCCGGGCAATTTCGGAGGGGCCTTTGCCCTCCCAGTGCATACTTGCTATGATCTCACGCTCAGCTTCGGTAAGATGAACATAGGTTTTTGACATAGTCACCTAGGATAGCAGATTCCTTGTTGCTATCCCAGGTGTTGCACTTCACAATTGAACTTGCGGTTTCAATTGTCCGAAGACGAGGACAAATCTTTAAGGTTACAAATTGTGACCTTAAAGACGGGGCGAGGAAAACATCGCAAATATCTGCCTTATGTTTTTTCGGAGCAGGGTATTGCGATGCTCTCAAGCGTTCTAAACAGCGAGCGGGCAATCGAGGTGAACATTCAGATCATGCGTGCGTTCGTCAAACTTCGGGAAATGATCGCAACGCATAAAGACCTCGCAAAAAAGCTTGAAGAGCTTGAGAAAAAATACGACGTTCAGTTCAGAGCGGTGTTCGATGCCATCCGCACGTTGATGGTCCCGCCTGAAGAAGATAAAAGAAAGATAGGGTTTCTGGCCAAAGAAAGCAGCTCTGCTTATTCTTCAGGCCGGAACGCGAGCGGATACGGCAGCTGAAATGGTTAAATACGATCTTTATAAACTGCTCAAAGACGAGCTCGGCAACGGCTCCAGGGACCTCGTGACCCGGCCCTCGGGCCAGGCTGTCCGGATGCGCATCGAGAAGGACCTGGAAAAGGAGCCGGAGGGGGCCGTTGTTGCCCTGGATTTTTCGAAGATCGGGGTGATCGACTATTCCTGCGCCGACGAGATCGTTGCCAAGCTTGTTTCGCGCCTTCTGGCCGGAGAATACGGCGATAAGTTCATGATCCTTGCGGGGCTGAACGAAAACCAGAAGGAGAACATCGAGGTCGCGGTGGAGCGGAAGGACCTCGCGCTCCTGGCCGAAATGCAGGACGGCAGCAGGGTGGTTCTGGGGAGCCTGAACAACTACCTTAAGGATACGCTCGAGTTCGTCGTCAAGAAGAAGAAGGCCACGTCAAAAGACCTCTCCGATGCGAAAAAGATCGAGGCCAACACGAGCGGCACCCGTCTTTTGAACCTGTACAAGAAGCGGCTCGTACGGCGCGTCGAGGAAATGGGCAAGGACGGGAAGGTGTGGGCCTACGAGCTTCTGTAGAAGGCCTTTGACATTGACTGTAGTTGCGCGGCGATGATAGAATAGCCTGAACTTGCAGAGAGCAGAAGGCAGTTTTGAGTTGTGAGTTTTGAGTTATGAGTTGGGACTGCGGGAGGAGTAGAAAGTGCAAAGGGCAGTTTTGAGTTGTGAGTTTTTAGTTTTGAGTTATGAGTCGGGGACTGCGGGAAGAGTAGAAAGTGCAAAGGGCAGTTTTGAGTTATGAGTCGGAATATAACAGTGGGAAAAACTATAAGCTAACAACTCAAAACTCAAAACTGTATTATAAGAACCGAGGAACAATGCGCGCTGAAATCATAGCAACAGGCACCGAGCTTTTGACCGGCGGCTCCCTTGACACCAACTCCCTTTTCCTGTCGGAAGAGCTGCTGCTCGTGGGCCTCGAGACGGCCTTCAAGACGGTCGTGGGCGACGACGAGAAGGACATGGAAGAAGCCCTCAGGCGCGCGCTGGCACGGGTGGACGTGGTGATCGTGACCGGGGGGCTCGGTCCGACCGAGGACGACATCACCCGCAAGGTCGTCGCAAAGATCATGAAGAAGCGGCTCGTCCTGAACGAAGACGTTCTCGCGGCTATTCACGCGCGGCTTGGGGGGCGGGGAAGGGAATTTGCGGCTGCCGGCGACCGGCAGGCGCTGGTCCCCACGGGCGCCCGGATTCTTCCGAACCCGGCGGGCACCGCGCCGGGCTTCTACCTGGAAGAGAATGAGCGGCTTCTCGTCGTCCTTCCCGGGGTGCCCCGGGAAATGCGCGCCATATATCTGGAAGGGCTTCGGCAGGTTCTTGCCGGGCGGTACGGCTCGAAAGTTTTTATCAGGCGCCGCATACTGCACACCTGCGGCCTGTGGGAGTCTGCCGTGAATCAGGCGATCCAGGACATAATCGGGCGGGGCGAACCCGTCATCGGAATGTCGGTGAAATCGATGGGTGTGGACGTCCGGATCATTGCGCGCGGGGGAAATGCCGAACAGGCGCAGGCGGCGATCAACCGGACCGAGTTCGATATCCGGGAAAGGCTGGGAGACGCCGTGTTCGGCGTGGACGGCGTGGAACTCGAAGAAGTGGTCGGCGCGCTTCTCACGCAGCGCAGGCTTACGCTTGCCGTCGCCGAATCGTGCACCGGCGGGATGATCGGCGGCAGGATCACGAACGTTCCGGGGAGCTCCGCGTATTTCGAGCGCGGCGCCGTAGTATACAGCAATGAGGCCAAGACCGCCATGCTCGGCGTGCCTGCGGACCTGATAGCGAACCACGGAGCAGTGAGCAGCGAGGTCGCGTCGGCTATGGCCGCGGGAATCCGCAGGGCGGCCGGGACGTCGCTGGGCCTTGCCGTCACGGGCATTGCCGGCCCCGACGGGGGGACGGAGCAGAAACCGGTCGGGCTCGTGTACATCGCCCTCGATTCTCCCCAGGGGACGAAGAGCAGCGAGCACCGCTTCCTGGGAAACCGGGAGCAGGTTCGCGTCCGGGCCACGCAGATGGCCCTGGACATGGTGAGAAAGCACCTTATCAGTTAATGCGGAATGGAAAAGAGGATTAGAAGGAATGTGACCGCGGTTTTATTCCGCATTCCGAAATCCGCATTCCGAATTTGAAAGATGCGCCTTTTCGTCGCCATAGAGCTTCCCGATGCGATCAAGCAGGAGATCGCAAAGGTCCAGGAAGGCCTGAGAAAGTCGGGGGCCGACGCAGGCTGGACGCGGCCTGAAGGCATTCACCTTACGCTGTCGTTCCTGGGCGAGACGGCCGGTGAAAAGGTCCCGGAGATCACGTCCGCCCTTATGGACGCGGCGAAGGACAGGGGCCGGTTCCGTATCGAGGTTTCCGGGGCAGGCGCCTTTCCCCATGCCAGGAACCCGCGGGTGCTCTGGATCGGCGTGAAGGGCGACCTTGACGCATTGACGCTGCTCCAGGCATCGGTGGAGCGGGCGATGCAAGGCATCGGGTTCGAGCCCGAGGCGCGAAAGTTTTCTCCCCATCTGACCCTGGCGCGGATCAAGTATCTTCGGCCGGAGTTCTCGTGGCAGCGGGCGATCGAGGGGATCAAGGATGCGGCGCTCGGCGCATTCGACGTGACCGCGGTCAGCCTGATGAAAAGCGAGTTGAACCGGTCGGGAGCGGTGTATACGGAAATGGGCAGAGTGGAATTAAAAAAAAATGGGTCAAGGGGCAAGTAGCAAGGGGCAAGGGAATTCGAACGGCGTGATCCTATTTCCCGGACCCCGGCTACCGGACCCTGAACCCTGATATTTAAAAACAACGGACAGCCGCGCAGCGGCGAAAGGAGAACGGGAATGGCGGACAAGGAAAAATTAAAGGCATTGGAACTGGCCGTGGGCCAGATCGAAAAGCAGTTCGGCAAAGGCTCCATCATGCGGCTCGGCAGGGAGGAGGTCCCCGCCGGGATCCCCGCGATTTCAACGGGCTCCCTCGGCCTGGATATCGCCCTGGGCGTGGGAGGCATCCCGCGCGGAAGGATCATCGAGATCTACGGACCCGAATCCTCGGGCAAGACCACCCTGGCGCTCCACGTCATCGCCGAGGCCCAGAAGGCCGGCGGCCAGGCGGCCTTCATCGATGCCGAGCACGCCCTCGACGTGATCTACGCGCGCAAGCTCGGCGTACGGACCGACGACCTTCTCATCTCCCAGCCGGACACCGGCGAACAGGCCCTGGAGATCACCGAAACGCTGGTGCGGAGCGGCGCGATCGACGTGATCATCGTGGACTCCGTGGCGGCGCTCACGCCCCGGGCCGAGATCGAGGGCGAGATGGGCGATGCGCACATGGGGCTCCAGGCGCGGCTCATGAGCCAGGCGCTCAGGAAACTGACCGGCGCCATCAGCAAATCCAACACTACGCTCATCTTCATCAACCAGATCCGCATGAAGATCGGCGTCATGTTCGGGAACCCTGAAACTACGACGGGCGGCAACGCCCTCAAATTCTATGCCTCCGTCCGCCTCGACATCCGCAGGATCTCCGCCATCAAGGAAGGGGACGACGTCACGGGCGGGAGAGTGAAGGTGAAGGTCGTAAAAAATAAGATCGCCCCCCCCTTCCGGTCCTCGGAATTTGATATCATGTTCAATGAGGGGATCTCGAAGATCGGCGAAATCATCGATATCGGGGTCGAGAAAAACATCATCGAGAAGAGCGGCGCCTGGTTCTCCTACGGCGGGACCAGGATCGGCCAGGGCCGGGAGAACGTAAAGCAGTTTCTTCACGAGCACCCCGACATGGCCGGGGAGATCGAACTCAAGGTGCGGCAGGGCTGCGGACTTCCCGGCACGGCCGCGCCGGCGGCGACGGCGACGGAAGAGCCAGCCCCTGCGCTTGTCAAGGAAAAGGAAACCGCTTCCGAGCGGACCGGAAAAACATCAAGGGCACAGAAATCGGAAAAACACGCGGAGGCTTAAATGAATCTCAATGATCTGCTCAAGCTGACCTTTGAAAAACGGGCGTCCGACCTTCACGTGAAGGTCGGCGTTCCTCCCATTCTCCGGATCGACGGCAGGCTTGCCCCCATCGAGACGGAAAAGCGCACCACGCAGGAAGACGCCCTGAACATCGCTCTCGGCATCATGAACGCAACACAGAAGGCGCGGTTCAAGGAAAAGAACGAACTCGACATGGCCTATGCCGTTCCGGGCCTCGGCAGGTTCCGTGTAAACGTCTTCCAGCAGCGCGGGAGCGTGGGCATGGTCTTCCGCATGGTCCCGGCCAAGATCCTGAACTTCGAGGACCTCATGATGCCGACGGTGCTTCAGAAGGTGGCGGGCGAGCAGCGCGGCCTCATTCTCGTGACCGGCACGACGGGGAGCGGCAAATCCACGACCCTTGCGGCCATGATCGACTACATCAACACGACCCGCACCGCAAATATCATCACGATCGAGGATCCCATCGAATTCCTCCACCGGGACAAGAAGAGCATCGTGAACCAGCGCGAGATCGGCTCGGACACCTTCAGCTTCAGCGAAGCGCTCCGGAGCTCGCTCCGCCAGGACCCCGATGTGATTCTCGTCGGTGAAATGCGCGACTTCGAGACGATCTCGACTGCGCTGACCGCTGCGGAGACCGGCCACCTCGTGCTGTCCACCCTCCACACCCTGGACGCCGCCGAAACGATCAACCGCATCATCACGGTGTTTCCTCCCTACCAGCAAAAACAGGTGCGGATGCAGCTTGCCTCGGTGATCAAGGGCATCATCTCCCAGCGCCTGGTGGCCCGGGCCGACGGAACGGGCCGTGTGCCTGCCGTGGAAGTGATGCTCGGCACGCTTTCGGTGCGCGAAGCGATCATTGACGATGCCAAGACACGCCAGATCCCGACCATTATTGCCTCAGGCATCACCCATTACGGCATGCAGACTTTCGACCAGTCCCTCCTGTTCCTTTACAAGAAGGGGCTTATCACCTACGATGAAGCGTTGATGACGGCCAGCAACCCCGACGACTTCGCCCTGCGGGTTAAAGGCATTCAGTCCACAAGCGATATGGCGGCGGAAGAGGACGAGAAAAGGAAGCCGGGGACCATCAAAGGCACCATCGCCGGCGCACGGCCGGCCGCACCGTCCTCTCCCCAGCCGAAGACGGGCGAGGCGCGGGAGTATAAGGGCGGATCGGGTGATTCGGATTTCAAGATCGACCGGTTTGGAGACAAGTAGCGCAAATGCGGATTGCGGAATGCGGAATTAAAAAAACAGGGTCCAGGGGCCAGGGGCCGGGGACACCGGCTAATGCAAAATGAGAAGCTAAAAAATACCGTCGGAGCGTCTGCCGGCGTTCTTGAGGGAAAAGAGTTTGTAAGGGCGAAAAATTCGGCGTACCGGCTGCTTACCTACCGTCCCCGGACCAGGGCGGAGCTTGAAGGGAAGCTCCGGGACCGGGAGTTCGGCGAGGCCGTTATTGGGGCGGTCATCGCCGACCTGATCCGGCTGGGCTACGTCAATGACCGCGAGTTCGCCCGGCAGTGGGCCGCGGGCAGGGTGAGGCTCCGCGGTTTCGGCAGGCGCAGAATCGAGCAGGAACTGAAGAACAAGCGGCTCAGCCGCGAGCTTGTCCGGGAAGCCCTGGAAGAGCTTTTCGAGGCCGAACCGGAAGCGGATATCGCACACCAGGAGGCGGAAAAGAAATTAAAGAGCCTTACTCGCTTCGCTCCCGAGGTAAGGCGCAGGCGCCTCGCCGGTCACCTGGAACGCAGGGGGTTTTCATCAGGGACCATTTACGACGTCCTTCGCCGTGTCGGTGCGATGTAGGCAAAGGGGGAAGGGTTTTATTCCGACATTCACCGTCCCTCATACGGAAAACTTCACCGGATTCGCTCACGAAAGAGTTGAATTCTTCCGTTATTTCTGCTATTTTCCCTGTTGACGAATGGGGTTTTGTTTTTCCCGACCCGATGTCCCTCTCTGCGACCTCTGCGTCCTCTGCGGTAATATTTTTTTCTTAAGGAGCAAACGTTGAAAGCCAACGAATTACGCAAATTGTTCCTCGACTATTTCGCCCGGCGTGGCCACAAGATCGTGCCGAGTTCGTCTCTTGTTCCGAAGAACGATCCCACGCTCCTGTTCACGAACGCGGGCATGGTTCAGTTCAAGAGTGTTTTCCTGGGCGAGGACGTGAGGGACTACAAACGCGCGGTAACGTCCCAGAAGTGCGTTCGGGCAGGCGGCAAGCACAACGACCTCGAGAACGTGGGTCATACGGCCCGGCACCACACCTTTTTCGAGATGCTCGGCAACTTCTCCTTCGGCGATTATTTCAAAAAAGAGGCCATCCAGTTCGCCTGGGAGTTCCTGACGAAAGAGGTGAAGCTCCCGGCGGACAAGCTTTGGGCGACGGTATACAAGGACGACGATGAGGCCTTCGAGCTCTGGCGCACCGTGGTAGGCCTCCCGGCCGAGCGCATCGTGCGGCTCGGCGAGAAGGACAACTTCTGGTCCATGGGAGACACCGGTCCCTGCGGTCCCTGCTCAGAGATCATCATCGACCAGGGCCCCGAGATGTCCTGCGGCAAGCCGGGCTGCTCCGTGGGCTGCGACTGCGATCGCTACCTCGAGATCTGGAACCTCGTCTTCATGCAGTACAACCGCGATGCGACCGGCAAGCTGACGCCGCTTCCGAAGCCGTCCATTGACACGGGTATGGGGCTCGAGCGCGTGTCCGCCGTGTCCCAGAAGGTGAAGAGCAATTTCGAGACCGATTTGTTCCAGCCCATCATCAGGGAAATTGCAGCGCTGGCCGGCGTTCCTTATCACAAGGACGAACAGACCGACATCTCCTACCAGGTCTGCGCGGACCATCTCCGCTCCATGACCTTCCTCATTTCAGACGGAGTCCTGCCGTCAAACGAGGGCAGGGGGTATGTGCTCCGGCGCATCCTGCGGCGCGCAAGCCGCTACGGCAGGCTCATCGGCATCAACAAGCCCTTCCTGTACAAGCTCACCGGCGCGGTGGTGGACGAGATGAAGGGCGCCTACCCTGACCTCGCAGACAGCCGCGAGCACGTGGCCAAGGTGGTCCTGCTCGAAGAGGAACGCTTCGCCACGACCCTCGAGTCCGGCCTGGCCCTTCTGAACGAAGCTGTGGAGAAACTCAAAGCCGCGAAGCAGGTGATGATCCCGGGCGATCTCCTGTTCAAGCTCTACGATACGTTCGGGTTCCCCTTGGACCTCGTGGCCGACATGGCGCGAGACATGCACCTGGAGCTGGACGAGGAAGGCTACCGCAAGGCCATGCAGGAGCAGCGCGATAAGGCCCGCGCAGCCTGGGCAGGGTCGGGCGAGGAGAAGATCAAGCCGGTCTACAAGGAAATCTCTGCGGGCATCAGAAAGACGACCTTCACCGGCTACGGCATGCTCGAAGGGACCGGAGAGATCGTTGCGCTCATCAAGGGCGATCGGAAGGTTGCCGAAGTGAAGGAAGGCGATGAGGCTGAGATCATCCTCGACCAGACGCCCTTCTATGCGGAATCGGGCGGACAGGTGGGCGACCGGGGCGAGCTGCTCGGCGAGGGAGCGAAGTTTGCGGTCAGCGACACGGTCAAACCGGTGGAAGGAATATTCGTGCACAGGGGCGCGGTGAAGAAGGGCGGCTTCAAGGTCGGAGACGCTGTTCTGGCCAAGGTTGACGCCGCGGAACGGATGGACATCGTCCGGCATCACACGGCGACGCACATCCTGCACGCGGCGCTCCGGTCGGTGCTGGGCGAGCATGTGAAGCAGGCAGGCTCGCTGGTGGCGGCCGACCGGTGCCGGTTCGACTTCACCCACTACACGGCGCTGACCGAGCGGGAAAAGGAGCGCGTCGAGGAGCTCGTGAACGAACGCATCATCGAGAACCATCCGGTCGACATTGCCGAGATGGACATCGAGCAGGCCATCGCTTCGGGCGCCATGGCGCTTTTTGACGAAAAGTACGGAGACAAGGTCCGCGTCGTGACGGTCAAAGACGTGAGCAAGGAGCTTTGCGGCGGGACCCATGCGCAGGCCAGCGGCGACATCGGCCTGTTCAAGATCGTGTCCGAGTCGGGCATTGCAGCGGGGG
Source organism: Nitrospirota bacterium (assembly GCA_963749655.1). Taxonomy (GTDB): domain Bacteria; phylum Nitrospirota; class UBA9217; order UBA9217; family UBA9217; genus JAJYKN01. The sequence goes on along the minus strand of CAVVOB010000018.1, from coordinate 208,735 downwards.
TGCGGCGGATCGAGATCCTGGCCGGACGCAGGGCCTATGATGCGGTTCGGAAGGAGGAGCAGCAGCTCCGGGAGATCGGCCGGATGCTGAAGGCATCGGACCCTGATGTGGCCGGCCGCGTGGAGCGCCTCGTGAACCAGCTCCGGGAGTCCGAAAAAGAACTTGACCGGCTGAAGCACAAGCTCCAATCCTCCCAGGCCGGCGATGTGATGTCCGACGTCCGTGATATCAAAGGCGTCAAAGTGCTGGCAAAACGCGCCGACGGCATGGATGCCAGGGATCTGCGGGATTTCGGCGATAAATTGCGGGACAGGCTGGGGTCGGGGATTCTGGCGCTAGGTTCCGTGAAAGACGACAAGGTGAGCCTCATCGTGATGGTATCGAAGGACCTGACCAACAGGTTCCATGCCGGTAATATAATCAAGGAGATGGCCCCTATTCTGGGAGGCACCGGCGGCGGAAAACCCGACCTGGCCCAATCCGGCGGAAAAGATCCCGGTAAGCTGGACGCGGCGCTCGATGCGTTGTATACTATACTACAGAAGAGCTAGGGACATCCGCAACCGTTGTCATCCACATCCGGAAAAGGAGGCTGCCATGATTGTAACAGAGGTCATCAAGAAAGCTATGCTTGCAGGGTTGGGTGCTCAGGAGAAAGCCAAGGAGTTCGTAGATGAACTGGTAAAAGCAGGCGAGCTTTCCAAAAGCGAAGGGTCCACGCTCGTCAGGGAATGGATGTCCAAAGCCGAAGAAAGCACGAAAGACATGGACCTGAAGATCAAGGACGCGATTTCCGTCGCCTTTGAAAAAATCAATATCCCGACCCGTGACGACTTCGAGAAACTGGATAAAAAGTTCCAGGGCCTTTCCGCCCGGATCTCCAAACTCGAAGGAGGCGAAGGGAAGACCGGGGAGTAGGTCGTGATCCCGGCAAGCCCATGCCTCTGTTCGGTTTCAGGAAAAGATACTTTCGGGACATTCCGCGGATCGGCCGGATCATCGCGGTGGCGTCCCGCCACGGGTTCGGTCACCTTGTGGAGCAGGTCGGCCTGCAGCGTTTTTTTTCCGTGGGCAGACGAATTATTTCGTTCAAAACTCCCCCGGCCCTCGCGCACCGCATAAGCGCGCCGGAACGGCTGCGCCTGATGTTCGAGGAGCTGGGTCCTACCTTTATCAAGTTCGGGCAGGTGCTGGCCTGCAGGCCGGACATGCTGCCTATCGAATATTCCCGCGAATTTCTCAAGCTGACGGACTCTGTCGCGCCATTCCCTGCCGTCGAAGCGAAACGAATAATCGAAGAGGACCTGAAGGCGCCTGTCGGAGAGCTCTTTTCCTTCTTTGACGAGGCGCCTGTTGCGGCAGCTTCCATTGCCCAGGTCCACCGCGCACGGCTTCACGACGGCAGCCCGGTGATGGTCAAGGTTCAGCGGCCGAACATCGTCCGGATCATCGACCGGGACGTGAGCATCATGCGCTGGCTCGCTGAGCTCATCGAGGCCCGTGTACCTGATCTGGCGCCCTACAACGTTCCGGGGATCGTTGAGGAGTTCACGCGCACGATCAAGCGGGAGCTCGATTTCTTTATCGAGGCCTCCAATGCCACCCAGCTGCGGAAAAGTTTTGAGGGAAGCCCTGTCCTGTACGTACCCCGGATCTACAACGATATTTCCAGCAAACGGGTGCTGGTCATGGAAACGATCCAGGGCATACGGATCGACGAGTACGACCGCCTGGACCGGGAAGGGCATGACCGCAGGGAGCTCGCGAAGAAGGGGGCGGCCGCATATTTCAAGATGGTCCTCCAGGACGGTTTTTTTCACGCCGATCCCCACCCCGGAAATATATTCGTGCTTCCCGACGGCAGGATCGGACTCGTGGATTTCGGCATCATGGGCAGGGTCACCGAGGAGAACATGGAGACCTTCGCGTCCATCTTTCTCGCGCTGGCCGAGCACGACTACGATTCCCTCGTCCGGCAGTACGTGGATCTGGGATTTCTGTCCGAGGAAACCATCGACATCGAAAAATTCCAGCGGGACATGAAAGCGGACATGGTCGATCTCCTTGAACCCTATTATGTCATGCAGGTCAAACAGATCGACTTCGGCGCCTATGTGGACCGGGTCACCCAGATCCTTCTCCGGCACCGCATGAAGCTTCCCTCGAACCTGTACCTCATGGACAAGGCGCTCATCACCCTCGAAGGCATTCTGAAACAGTTGGACCCGGAGTTCAATTATTTCGAGGCTGCAAAGCCTTATGTTGCGGAGCTCATCAGCAGGAGACGAAATCCCCTCAGGGCCGTCCGGAGCATCAGAAGGAACGCTGCAGAATTTGCCGATGCCTTCGCCCTCCTGCCGCGCCAGGTGAAGGCGTCCTTCAGAAAATTCATGCACGGCGACATCCGTGTCAACATCCACCACGAGGAACTCCATCACCTGATACGGGACATCGACAAGTCGAGCAACCGGCTGGCCTTCAGCGTTATTACCGCGTCCATCATCGTCGCGTCATCGATCATCATTCATTCAGGTCAGGGGCCGACGCTTTTTGACTTGCCAGTGTTCGGTCTGATAGGGTATGTTATAGCTGCGTTGCTTGGGTTATGGATCCTGGTCGGCATCCTGAGATCGGGACAGCTTTGAGGTCGCCGGGCATGGGGCGGCCTCTACACCATGAAGGCACGAAGGCGGAAGACCAGTATGGGAGCAGGTCGCTTTCTTTCGTGTCGCGACACCACTGATCGGCTGCTCCTCTAAATCCCGCTAATCCGACAAATTTTCTAATCGTTGCGAGGTCGCAGATGGGAAAAGGTTCTGAGCAGGGGGGGCGTCCGGGCCGGGGTCGTTTACGGACGTGGATCAAGCACAATTTCTGGCTGTCGTTCCTTGCGGCCACCGCGGCCCTTACCATCCTCATCCATTTTTACATCGCTTTGATCGTCCCTCCCTCCAAGGAAAAGGCCTGGAAGGAAATCCAGGTGACCGAAGGCATGAGTTTCAAGGCCATCGCGGGCGCGCTCCAGAGGGAAGGACTGATCCGCTACCGGGGCTACTTCGAGATCATCGGCAGGATCCAGGGCATCAGCCGCAAAGTGCGCACCGGCTACTACGGCTTGAACACGAACATGAGCCTTTGGGAAGTCCTCGATGCCCTGCGCAAGGGGCGGATCATCGAGTATGAGGTGGTTATCCCGGAAGGGTACAACCTGTACCAGATCGGATGGACGCTCTCCGGTACGCCGCTCATCTCCGATCCGCAGGAGTTTATCACGCTGGTGAAGAACAAGGAGTATGTGCATTCGCTGGGGATCGAGGCAGATACGCTCGAAGGATATCTCTACCCTGATACTTATTACCTGCCCAAAGGCATCAAGCTGGAAGACATCCCGCGGAAGATGGTCCTGCGATACAAGGCGGTGTTCGGCGACAACTTTCGCAACCGCGCCGGTGAGCTCGGTTTCACCGAACATCAGATCCTGACGCTCGCATCGATCGTCGAGAAGGAAGCGAAGGTGCCTGCGGAGCGCAAGCTCATTGCCGCGGTATACTACAACCGTCTCAAGATGGGCATGAGACTGCAGGCGGACCCCACGGCCGTGTACGGCACCAAGGCCTGGATCACCCGGGTGACGAAAGACGACCTGAAGCGCCGGTCGCCCTACAATACCTACCTCCACAAAGGCCTGCCGCCCGGGCCGATCGCGAACCCCGGCGAAGGCTCCATCCTCGCTGCGCTCTATCCCGAGAACGCGGACTATCTGTTCTTCGTCGCCCAGGGCGACGGCAGCCATTATTTTTCCAAGGACTTCAGCTCGCACGAAAAAGCCGTGGGCAGGTACCGCCAGAACAAGAGGAAGGCGAGGCAGGAGTCGGCGGGAAACAAATGATCAAGGGGCGGTGTTTTTCGTGCGGGAAGTCTATGCTGGAGCCTGAACTACCCTGCGGCTGAGTTTTTTATCTCAGCCTGTCTTTCGATCCAGCTTCATTCGTCTGCCCCGGCAAATATCCTTCAGGACAGAAGTTCCTTCGATGCAGCAGTACTCCCACCATGCCCCGGATTCACAGTAAGATTCTTGTGAGCCCCTACTCCCGCTGCCTCGGATCGAGGGCGTCACGGATTCCTTCACCCAGCAGGTTGTAGCCCAGCACGGTAACCAGTATCGCGAGGCCCGGAAAAGCGGAGAGCCACCAGGCAATCTCAATATTGTCCTTGCCCGAGGAGAGCAGGCTTCCCCAGGACGGCGTCGGAGGCTGAACGCCGAGTCCGAGGAAGCTCAGCGCCGATTCCACGAGGATCGCACCGCCTATGCCCATGGTGGCTGACACCAGGATGGGGGAGATGCCGTTCGGCAGAACGTGCCTGATGATGATGCGTCCGTCCGTGGCTCCGATGGCGCGGGCCGCGATCACGAAGTCCCGCTCCTTCAACGAGATGAACTCGGCGCGAATGAGCCGTGCGGGCTCCATCCAGCTTGTGAGCCCGATCACGATCATGATGTTTATGATGTTCGGTTCGAGGATGGCGATAACGGCAAGCACGAGGAAAATGGTGGGGATGCTCAGCATGATGTCCACGGCCCGCATGATCGCGCTGTCGATCCAGCCGCCGTAATATCCCGCGATCGAGCCGAGAATGACGCCGATGATCGTGGCTATTCCTACGGCGACGAAACCGACCTCAAGGGATATCCTGCCTCCCCAGAGCATGCGGGAAAGCACGTCCCTGCCGAGATCGTCCGTTCCGAGGAGGTGGGAACAGCTTGGACCGACAAGAATGTTCTTGATGTCGATGGTGCTGGGGTTGTAAGGAGCCACCAACGGTGCAAGGATGGACAGCGCAAACACGAGCAGAACCAGCACTCCGCCGCTGACGGCGAGCTTGTTCTTCATCAGGTAGTGAAATGTTTGAGCTGCGAACGACTCAGTGTTGGTGCTATTTTTTTTCGGCATGTTTTAAATTCCGCATTCCGAATTCCGAAATCCGCATTAACGCAATCTCACTCTTGGGTCCGTGAACGCGTAGGCTATGTCCGCCAGGAAGTTGCCGAGCATCGTAAGAAATGCAGCAGGAACGAGAATTCCCATGGCCAGGTTGTAGTCGCGCGAAAAAACCGACTGGTAGAGGAGCTGGCCCATGCCGGGAATGCCGAATACGGTTTCCATGATCACGCTGCCGCCGATGATGCCGGGAAGGGCAAGCCCGAGGATCGTGATGACCGGCATCAGCGCGTTTCTGAGCGCATGCTTGTAGATCACCGTTCTCTCGACGAGCCCTTTCGCCCGGGCCGTCCTGATATAGTCCTGGCGCAGGACTTCGAGCATGTTGTTTCTGATATACCGGGAAAAGCCTGCAAGGCCGCCGAATGCTGAAACAAGGACCGGAAGGATCAGGTGTCGGGCGCGGTCTCCCAGTCTCTCCCAGAACGTTAATCCCGTGAGATCGAGGCTCTGAATACCCGAAATGGGAAGCACGCCCCACTGGACTCCCAGGAGGTAGATCAGCAGGAGCGCAAGCCAGAACGAAGGCGTGGAAAATCCTATGAAAACAAAAATCGTAGTGAACCGGTCGAGCAGCGAGTATTGTCGCACGGCCGACATGATGCCGATGGGAATGGCGATCACAAGGACCAGACCGAGCGACAGCGCATTGATCGTGAGTGTGATGGGCAGGCGCTCGAGGATCTTGTCCTTGACCTTGCGGCCGTCGGCAAAAGCTTCGCCGAAATCGAGGGTCATGAATTTCCGGAGCCACGTACCGTACTGCTTGTAGAAGGGCTGGTCGGCGCCGTAGAGTTTCCTGAGCCGCTCCCGGGCCTCCGCTGACGCCTTGGCCGAGAATTCCATCTGCGCCTCGGCAGGGCCGCCGGGGGCGAGCCGCATGACGCCGAAGCTCAGTATCGTGATGCCGAGAAGGATGGGAATCATCAGGAGGGCGCGTTTTATGACGTAGGCGAGCATGTCAGATGCTATCCGGTGATCCTGTACACAAGGTCGAAGGGTTTTGCCGCCTGGGAGAGCTTGATGCCGGTGAACTGGCCCCTGAGGGCCTTGTCCACTGATTTATGGTCGAACTCCATGGCTTCTATCTTCTGGGTAAAGTCGGTTGAAGGGCCTTTGACGCGGATGGTGTCGCCGACCGCAAGATCGCCGAAGTCGAGCTTCACCGCGGCGATGGACGCCTTGTCGAAAAATTTTATCACCGATCCGATCCGCTCTTCCATAGCCGTAATCATAGTATAAAACAGGTGATATTTCAAGGCAAAACCTTGTTAGTGCGCGGCGGATATGGCGGCCTGCCGGGCTGCGGCCTTTGGACAAATTTTTGCTATATTCAGAGGAAAGGCGTGCATAATCGAATTCGGTGGATACGGCCCCGGCAATTCCGGATGTCGGTCACGAGGAATTTGTTAATGCCGCCACATGAGTGAAATATTGCGGTTTTATGGTCTTTCGGGGCTTGACAAGGCAGAGGAGTGTGAGTATTATATGCCCTACACGAAACAGGGGTAAGCAGTTGCGACAGAACTCGGGGCGTGGCGCAGCCCGGTAGCGCGTCTGCTTTGGGAGCAGAAAGCCGGAGGTTCAAATCCTCTCGCCCCGACCAGTTTACGACGGTTTTTAGTTTGTAGTTATTAGTTTTGAGCTCCTGTCGGATGGGTTTTCTGATCGACTCAGCACCGACAATTTAAAACTCAAAACTAACAACTTAAAACTCACGAATCTTGCGCCTGTAGCTCAGGTGGATAGAGCAACAGCCTTCTAAGCTGTGGGTCAGGGGTTCGAATCCCTTCAGGCGCGCCAGTTTGTAATTTCGGATTGCGAATCGCTGATTGCGAATTGAAAAATGCAGTCCCTTGACCCCAGGGGTTTCAGGGGAAAGATTCCCCTGAGCTTCGGGGGAGATACCAGAGGGGGCAGACCCCCTCTGGGGAGCCCTTTACGGGCGACGGTCAGGGGTTCGAATCCCTTCAGGCGCGCCAGTTTACAAGTTCGGATTGTGAATTGCGGATTGGATTGCTGATTGTTTGTTGACAAACTGCATACGAAACTATAAAATAGGCACCATTCAATTAAGGGTTAGGGTAAATATATTTTTATGGTGGGCGTAGCTCAGCTGGTAGAGCACAAGGTTGTGGCCCTTGTGGCCGCGGGTTCAAGCCCCGTCGCTCACCCCAATTTTTAGTTGCGGATTGCGAATTTCGGATTGCGGATTGAAGGCACAGCCTGAAAATCGGCAATCCGCAGTCGACAATCCGCAATTTGTTTGCGCCCGTAGCTCAGCTGGATAGAGCGTTGGCCTCCGAAGCCAAAGGTCGTGGGTCCGACTCCCGCCGGGCGCACCATTTTTTAATTCAGAATGTCGAATGCGGAATGAAAAGCCAATCGTAAATTCGAATTCTTCATTCCGACCGAATTCAGCATTTGTTAGGCGCCCGTAGCTCAGCTGGATAGAGCGTCGGACTTCGAATCCGCAGGCCGCAGGTTCGACTCCTGCCGGGCGCACCAAGAACTTGCTGATTGCAAAAAATCCGGCAATGACCGATGCAAATGTTCTCCTGCGGCCTGAGGGGTGCAGGGGAGACGCTCCCCTGCGATTCGGGGGAGATGCCAGAGGGGGCGGGCCCCCTCTGGGGAGCCCTTCACGGGCGACGGCTGCACGGTTCGACTCCTGCCGGGCGCACCATAGTCAATGGGGAATGAAAATCATACGAATCGGGTGAGTAATCCGCAATCCCGCGCCTTGGCATCCCCCGGCTCCGGCCGGGGGTGGAAAACGCTCACTCGCGCGTGACACAAACGTGTCACGCATGCGTGAGTTCGCAGTTCCGGGAGGTCGCGTTGTTCGAGGGAGCCTCCGGCACCTGCCGAGGGGGCTCCACTAAAAAAGAGGCCGAAAAAACCTTCCTGATTTGATTTTCTTGTTGCATCTGCACGGCAAGATAAGTATAATGTAGCCGCTTTGCATCTGGTACTCTCATCATTTTTTGCTATGGGCCGTTAGCTCAGTTGGTAGAGCAGCTGACTCTTAATCAGCGGGTCGAAGGTTCGACTCCTTCACGGCTCACCAGAAATTCAGGGAAGCCCGGCAATAGTTTTCTCTTGCCGGGCTCGTTTTTTTAATCAGGAACGACGCAAACCGGAAGCCCGTTCATAAGGCGGAATTCCTTAATTTTTTTTTGACAAACAGCGCTATTTCCGGTAAATTTATCATTGCTTTCGGCACGGGCCGGACGAGAGAGAAGGACCGGCGTGCCCCGAAATGATCGGTTATAGATCCAAATGATAAGGGAACTCGTTGTCGGCTCAAATTCTATTTATTGAGGAGAGGAGCTTATGTTTCGCTGTTCAAGACAGTTGTCGGTAATTATGATCGTGACGTTGAGTGCATTGACCGTGTTCGGTTGCTCCAAATTTTTTGCACCTAAGGACGAAGAAATAATCAAAGCCGTTCAGAACAGCAGCCTGTTCATGGGAGGGTTCATTACACTGCAGTCTCCGGTAACCATCGTGGAAAAAATGAGCCGGGGAAGCGACGGGAAATGGCCTGTCAAGGTGAAGATCACCCTTTCTTATAAGTCGAACAAGGCTCTTTCGTTCAAATCTCATCCGAATAACGCCAAGCCGGTTGAAGTGACGGAAGAAAAAACGCTTATCTTTAAGCTGTCCAAGGTTGAAGACGGCACCGGTAAAAAAGTATGGAAGGCGGAAATAGCCGGCTAGGTCTGTTATCGGTTCCGATCACCATGGCCGCAGAAGGCCTCTCGCGGCGCAAGCCGAAATGTCGTTTGATGTTTTCGCTGATTTTCCTGAACAAGGGCGAGGAGAGGCCGTCCTTCACTGCCTTCCTTATTATATCTCCAGTTATATCTCTGGCGAGAGTGGCGGAACTGGCAGACGCGCCAGACTTAGGATCTGGTGGGTGACCGTGGGGGTTCAAGTCCCCCCTCTCGCACCAATTATATATTATGGAAGTTCAGGCCATTGTTCAGCGGGATGAAATCAGGCGCGATTTTTTCATCTCAGCTCCGGTTTTACTTGGCAATTTTATAAATTCGTACGAGAAGGCGGTAGCAAAATGAAGTCAACGATCGAAGACATCAGCACAGTCAAAAAAAAGCTGCACATCCAGGTCACCCCTGATGCGATTGCACAGGAAATGACAAAAGCCGTTGCCGACGTGGCAAAGAAAGCCAAGATCCCGGGATTCCGCCCCGGCAAGGCGCCCAGGTCCATAGTCGAGCGCCACTATGCCCAGGAAATCGAAACCGAGGTGATGAACAAACTTATCACCACCTCCTATCTTCAGGCCTTGGAGGAGCATAAACTGAGCCCCGTGGAGCTGCCGAGCATCACGAATATTTCTCCTCTCGACAAGAATTCACCCCTGAACTTCACGGCCGTTGTTGAAGTGCGGCCGGATATCACCCTCGGCGCCTACGAAGGCATTGAGGTGAAGGAAGCGCCCTTGACGGTGAGCGATGCAGAGCTCAACGAGACCGTGGACCGGCTTCGGGAGATGTACGCCCAGCTTGAGGTCGTGGAGGGGCGGCCGCTCGAGAAGAACGATTCCGCGATCATTGATTTTGAAGGGTTTCGCGAGGGCAAGTCCATAGAAGGCGCCAAAGCATCCGATTATCTCCTGCACCTGGGTTCGAATTCCCTGATTCCCGGCTTCGAGGACCAGCTGGTAGGGATGGCAAAGGGAGATACGCGTGAGATCAAGCTGAATTTCCCGGAGGACTACGACAACAAGAACCTTGCCGGAAAGGACGCGACATTCACGGTCACCCTGAAAGAGATCAAAAAGAAGGTCCTGCCCGAGATGAACGACGAGTTCGCCAAGGACATCGGCAATTATACAACTGCGGAGGAATTGAAGTCAGGCATCAGGAAAGACCTGGAAGCGCGAAAGCGGGACGAGCAGTCCTCAGACCAGCGGGAAGCGATCCTGTCAAAGCTCGTGGATGGTCATACCTTCGATGTCCCGCCGGGGATGGTGGAACGGGAGCTGCAATCCATGGCAAGGTCCCATGCAACTCGCATGGCACGGCGCGGCGTCGATGTGAAGACCTTCGATTTTGCGAAATTCTCGGAGGAGAACAAGCAAATGGCCGAAAAGCGGGTCAAGGGAATCCTTTTGCTCGACGCGATCGGCGATAAGGAAAATATCGAGGTTGCCGACAAGGAAATCGACGCGTCGATCTCCGTCATGGCGCGGAGCGCGGGACAGACTCCCGATGCGGTGAGGAAGTACTACGAGTCTCAGGAAGGCGGTCTCGACAACCTGCGGGGATCGCTGAAGCGTGAAAAGGTGCTCGGTCTCTTGCTTTCAAAGGCAAAGAAGAGTTATAATTGAAACAAAGAAAGAAAGGAATGAATATGTCCTTGATCCCCATTGTTGTTGAACAGACGAGCCGCGGCGAGCGGGCTTACGATATATATTCCCGCCTGCTGAAAGACCGCATCATATTTCTCGGCACGGCGATCGACGACATTGTCGCCAACACCGTTATCGCGCAGCTGCTTTTTCTCGAAGCTGACGACCCCGACAAGGACATTTACCTTTATATCAACTCGCCGGGCGGCATCGTGACGGCAGGACTTGCGATCTACGACACCATGAATTACATCAAGTCGCCCGTATCGACCATCTGCATCGGTCAGGCTGCAAGCATGGGGGCGCTGCTCCTGGCTTCGGGCACGAAGGGAAAGCGGTTCTCGCTGCCCCACGCCCGCATCATGATTCATCAGCCCCTGGGAGGGTTCCAGGGCCAGGCCACCGACATCGAGATTCATGCAAAAGAGATCCTCCACATGAAGGAAACGTTGAACACGATCCTCGCGAATCATACCGGCCAGCCGGTGGACAAAATCCATTCGGACACGGAGCGGGATTTTTTCATGTCCGGAGCTGACGCGAAGGCCTACGGGCTCGTTGACGAGGTTATCGCGAAAAAAGTTTCCCGGCCGCTCAAGGAGAAGTAACGTATGACTGAGAAGAAAGACCATGCAACGCCCCTCAAATGCTCGTTCTGCGGCAAGGGCCAGGATGAGGTAAAGAAGCTCATCGCAGGGCCGTCGGTGTTCATCTGCAACGAATGCGTGGACCTGTGCAACGAGATCATTGCCGAGGAGTGGGAGGAAACAAAGGAAGCTAAGATTCCCCGCCTGCCGAAACCGGCGGAGATCAAGCGCACGCTCGATGAATACGTGATCGGCCAGGAACGGGCCAAGAAGATCCTGTCCGTGGCGGTCCACAATCATTACAAACGCATCGGCATCCAGCAGGAGATCGGCGACGAGGTCGAACTTCAGAAAAGCAATATCCTGCTGATCGGCCCCACCGGCGTCGGCAAGACCCTTCTCGCCCAGACCCTGGCGCGCATCCTCGATGTGCCCTTCACCATCGCCGATGCGACGACCCTTACCGAAGCGGGCTACGTTGGCGAGGACGTTGAAAATATCATCCTCAAGCTCCTTCAGAACGCCAACTATGACGTGGAGCGCGCCCAGCGCGGGATCGTGTATATCGATGAAATCGACAAGATAAGCCGCAAATCCGAGAGCCCGTCCATTACGCGCGATGTTTCCGGAGAAGGCGTACAGCAGGCGCTCCTGAAGCTGATCGAAGGCACCGTTGCGAGCGTGCCGCCCCAGGGGGGGCGCAAACATCCGCACCAGGAGTTCATCCAGGTGGATACGAAGAACATCCTCTTCGTCTGCGGCGGAGCATTCGTGGGCCTGGATACGATCATCGATCAGCGGATCGGCCAGAAGACCATGGGGTTCGGCGCCGATATCCAGAGCAAAAAGGAGAGGAAACTGAGCGAAACGCTGGCCAACCTCCAGCCCGGCGACCTCCTCAAATACGGACTCATCCCCGAGTTCATCGGACGCATGCCGGTCGTCGCCACGCTCGAAGAGCTTGACGAACACGCGCTCATCGACATTCTGACACGGCCGAAGAACGCGCTCATAAAACAGTATCAGAAGCTGCTGGCGCTCGAGGGCTGCAAGCTGCGGTTTACCGACGATGCGCTCATAGCGATCTCGAAGAAAGCCATCCAGCGAAAAACGGGAGCTCGGGGACTGCGCGCCATTCTCGAAGACGTCATGCTCAATGTGATGTATGATGTTCCTTCGCAGCCCGGCATCAGGGAATGCGTGATCAATGTAGAGGTAATCACCGAAGGGGCGGAACCGCTGCTGATCTACGAGAAAATCGCATAACGGCGGCGTCAGGATCATGAATGCACGAGAGATTAAGGCGGTTAAGGCGTTTGCCTTGCTTAATCTCTTTTTTTTCGCCGGAGCACATGCCGTTTGATCGGGGGACATGAAGATTCTTTCCGCTGAATTCGTAGTGAGCGCGCCGGGGCCCAGCCAGTTCCCCCGGGACAAGAAACCGCAGGTCGCTTTTGCCGGCCGGTCCAATGTGGGAAAATCGTCGATCATCAACGCCCTGCTTCACCGGAAGAACCTGGTGAAAACGAGCCAGACGCCCGGCAAGACCCAGCTCATCAATTTTTTCGTCATCAACCAATCCTATTATTTCGTCGACCTGCCGGGGTATGGTTATGCCCAGGTCCCGTATTCGGTGACCGACGCCTGGGCTCCCATGATCGAAGGGTATCTGAAAGACAACGACCGGCTGTCGGCCGTTGTCATGCTTCTGGACATCAGGCGGACGCCGGACGACCGCGACGCGAGGCTGGCGCAGTGGCTGCGCGACAATGATATCCCCATGATATGCGCGCTGACCAAGGCGGACAAGCTGAACCGTCAGGAAACGGAACAGGCCCGCCGCGCGATAACGGCCGCACTCAATCTGCCGGGACCCCTGCTCGTCACTTCGGTCAAGAGCGGCATCGGCTTGAAAGAGCTCTGGGGTGAAATCGGCAAGCATATCCGGCAATAGCGGGAAACGAGAGAGGCTGCATTCGCCCGCAATGAGCGATCATAATTCCTCTGGGGGGCTGCCATGGAATTCCTGAAGGACTTCACCGGTTCACTGCTCTGGACCACGGCGCTGAGTATCGTGATCTATGCCGCATGTCGCATCGCGATCCAGTTCCTCTCCCGTCAATCCGCCCTCCTCAAACCCATCGGCGCAGCGCTGCACCTTGTTGCGCTCTTTTTTTCCGTTCAGGTCTTTCTTCATTTCGGCGCCACCGATTATTATCCCCGCATGGCGATGCAGTTGAATTTTTTTTCCTGGCTGATATTCACCTTCGCGGCGCTCAAGCTCGGCCTCTATGTTTACGGCGATCTGTTCGTGGTCCGCTGGAAGCGGGGGAGTTTTCCCGCCGCGTTCAAGAACATCATCACTGCGTCCGTAATCATCGTCGTGGCGCTGATCCTGCTGAAGGAGATTCTCAATGTCAACGTTACGTCTCTAATTGCCACAACGACCGTGCTTACCGCGACGATCGGTCTGGCGTTCCAGAGCACTCTCGCCAACATGCTTGCGGGGTTGACCATCCATCTCGAAAAACCGCTCAAGCAGGGGGACTGGATTTCTGCAGGAGGTCACGAGGGCCGCGTAGTCGACATCACACTTCGATCAACGAGAATCATGACGGTGGAACACAACGAGGTTTTTATTCCGAACGGCAAGGTCTTGAGCGAGGCCGTCGTCAACTTCAGCCTTCCGGACGCAGTCTCGGTGAGAAAGTTGAATATCGGCGTGGGCTATACCATCCCTCCCAATAAGGCCCGAACCGCGATTCTCGCTGTGCTGGCGTCTATCCCCGGCGTACTGAAGGTTCCGGAGCCCGTCGTGCGCGTTTACGCCTATGGGGATTATTCCGTTCAATTCGAGATCCGCTATGCGATCACCGATTTCGCCGGGCGCATCGGAATCGAAGCGGAAATCATGAACCTGCTCTGGTACCAGTTCAGGCGCAGCGGCATCGAGATCCCGTTCCCGGTGAGAAATGTTCAGGTGAAGCAGGTAACGCCGGAGACGCAGCGCGCCGACCAGGACCGCATTGTCCAGGAGATCATGGGCATGATGGCGAAGGTGGAAATATTTTCCCCCTTGAGCAAAGCGGAGCTGAAAGAGCTGGTCGGCCAGGTGCACGTCAGGACCTATGCCGCCGGCGAAGTGCCTATCCGGCAGGGAGAAGCGGGTAATTCCTTCTACATCATCAGAAGCGGGAGGGTCGTCGTCGTCGTGGAGAAGTCTCCCGGCGAGCGTACGGTGGTAGCCACGCTCGGCGCAGGCGACATTTTCGGAGAGATGAGCCTGCTCACCGGGGCGGCCCGGACCGCGAGCATCCACGTCAAAGAGGATGCGGAATTTATCGTTATCGATAAAGACAGCTTCAGAGCCACCCTGGCCAACAACCCTTCCATCGCGGAAGCTTTGAGCCATATTCTCTCGGAACGGCAGGCAGGACTCGATGCGGGGCGGGAACGGCTGGATGCCGCCGCCCTCGAACGCCGCAAAAAGGATGTCTCAGGCAGGATGCTGTCCAAAATCCGCGATTTTTTCGGATTGCCGTCGTGAGTCCGTCCGGACCCGTTCGCGGAATTTGCGGTGTGAGCGTCGATCTACAGTTCAATGGTACGTCGGTATCAGCAGCTGCGCGTCGCCCCTGAGGGAAGACGTACGGATTCCCCTTGGTCCCTTTCTGCAAGCGCGGCATTGACTCAATGCATGTTCTGATTTATTATGGATGGTGCGATTTGATCGGTTTCACGGGCTACCGGCCCGGCATTGCCTGAATCGCAGCGTCATGGGATGTTGCATCAAAGAGACTCATCCAGAATGCTTTCCTGAACGACATTCCCGACAGTTTTCCCAGCCCTCCCTAACCAACGTTGCACGGGCTGTTTTTTAAGAACAGGTGAACGGATCCGAAGAGGCTTCGCGGGAACTTCACACATGAAAAAGAAGATCATACTGCTCCTCAGCATTTTTTCGCTCGTGACGCTGGCCGGCGGCATTTATCTCGTAATCGCCATCGAACGCAATGTGTCCGAATTCGACAATATCATCATGCTGCATCAGATCGAAAACCTGCGGGAGCATCTGCTGATGAACATACAGAAAGTGGAGACGGACCTGTATTCACAGGGCACTCTTCGTCCTCAGAGTTCTGATTCGGTCATGGAGCATCTTCGTTCAGTAGACAATTCCATCAGCAATTGCCTTGGTTGTCATCATTCCGCCTACGTGCAGGAACGGCTGGAGGATCTCAATCAGCAGATCAGACAATACGACGATTCCATTACCGAGATCCTGTCCAGGGTAAGGGAAAGGCGTTCGGTCAGCAGGGAACAGATGGAGAACGCCCATATCATCGGCGACTCGCTCATTGGAAAAGTGGAAACCATGGTCATTCTGACGAATAAAAAGCTGTATTACCAGACCGAAGATTCCCTTCGCTACGCGCACAAAATGAAGATCGTCATGCTCATCGTCATTGCCGCCGGCCCCCTGCTGATGATCATTTTCGCCATGTCCGTGATCAAGGGGGTCACCGGACCGGTCCTGGTCCTCCTGCAGGCCACGAGAAAACTGAAGGGGGGCGATCTGGACCACCGTATTAAAGGCTTGAAGGACGAGTTCGGGGAACTGGCCGTGGCATTCAACGATATGGCGGAGTCCCTTCGCACGAATATGCGCGCCATCGAAGAGAGCGAAAAACGCTATCGCCTCCTCTTTGAAAACGCCGCGGATGCCATTTTTATCCTGGAAGCTGAAGGCGAGCCAGGCGGGAAGGATCGTTCAGGCCAACCATGCGGCTGCGAGAATGCACAACTTCACCGTTGATGAGCTCAGAGGCATGAAGATCCAGGACCTCGATACGCCGGACTATGCCGCCTATGCAGGTTCCCGGATCGAACGGATCCTCAAGGGAGAGTGGATCAAGGCCGAAATGGAGCATCGAAGAAAGGACGGATCGGTCTTCCCCGTGGAGGTCAGCGCGGGCCCGTTCGAGGTGGGCGGCCAGACCTTCATCCTCGCCATGGACCGGGACATAACCGAGCGGAAGCGGGCCGAAAGAGAACTGCAGCGAACGGAGCGGATCAGAGTGGCGGGAGAACTCGCGACCGGTCTCGCCCATGAAATCAAGAACCCGCTCGCGGGCATCAAGGTGTCCATGGAAGCCCTCTCCGAGGAGTCTTACCTGTCGGACGAGGACCGCGATGTGCTGAAGAGGGTCATCGGAGAGATCAAACGGATCGAGTACCTGATGAAAGGGCTGTTGAATTTCGCCCATCCGCCGAAGCCGCAGCTTGCCAGCACGAATGTGCATGTCATACTCGAGAACGTCACTACCCTGGTGCTGAAGGAACATGCCCGTTCCCGGGACGGGGCACACGCAGTCCGCCTGAAACGCGATCTGGCGGACGATCTTGCCGGAGATCATGGCCGACCCGATGCAGCTGCAGCAGATTTTCCTGAACCTGATGATGAATGCCGTCGACGCCATGCCCGACGGGGGGACCGTGACGATAAGGACGCAGGTACTTTGCCGAAGCAAAGTACCTGAAGATCGAGCTGTCCGATACGGGATCGGGGATCGACCCCGCAACCTTGGGCAAGATTTTTAATCCTTTCTTCACCACGAAGTCGAAGGGGACCGGACTCGGGCTTTCGATCACCAGGCGCCTCGTTGAGGAGCACGGCGGCCGGATCAGGCTCGAAAACAACGGGAACGGCGGAGTCACCTGCAGCGTCAGCCTGCCGGTTAAGAAGCTGGAGGGGGCGTTGACAGCATGAAGAGCGGCGGTCGAATATTTCTCGTCGACGACGATGAGCTTATCGTATCCATGCTCTCGCGGGTGCTGAAGAACAGCGGGTACGAGGTGCGCTCGGCGACGAGTTCAACAGGCATCCTGAACAAGATCAGCTCATGGTCCCCCCATGTCGTGCTGCTGGACAACAGGCTCCCTGAGAAAAGCGGTATCGACATTTTACAGGACCTGATGGCGCAGGGGACTTCCACGCAGGTCGTTATGCTGACCGCCGACGACTCCGCCGAAACAGCGGTGAAGGCGATGAAGCTCGGGGCCGCCGATTATCTCACCAAACCATTCAATATCGAGGAAGTAAAGATCGTCCTCCGCAATATCCTGGAAAAGGAACAGTTGAAGCAGGAGGTCACCTATCTTCGAAAAGTCAGCTCCGGGCTGCTGGAGGAGCCGGAGATTATCGGCTCCTCGAAGCTTGTCCGCGACCTCATGGTCCAGATCGAGAAGATCGCCCACGCCTCTGTTTCCAGCCTTCTTCTCACGGGGGAGAGCGGGACCGGCAAGGAGCTGTTCGCCCGTTATGCGCACCGGCTGATGTGCCCTGCGTCCGGTTCGGGATTCTCCCCCTTCATCCAGATCAACTGCGCTTCGCTGCCCGGACGCCTTGCTGGAGAGCGAGCTGTTCGGCCATGAAAAAGGGGCCTTTACCGATGCGACGTCGGCCAAGAAGGGGCTGTTCGAGCTGGCGCAGGGAGGAGCGCTGCTCCTTGATGAGATCGGGGACATGCAGCTGAACCTGCAGGCAAAATTGCTGCGGGTGCTTGAGGAAAGGACCATCCGGCATGTGGGAGGCACGGAAGAGATACCGATCGACATAACGGTGATCGCAACGACGAATAAAAATCTGGCAGAGGCGGTCGAGACGGGAGAATTCCGGAGAGACCTGTTTTTCAGGCTGAACACCTTCCATCTGCACGTGCCGCCGCTCAGGGAGCGAAAAGAGGACATCCCTCTCCTGGCGAGAAAATTTTTTGTTCTCTTCAGTTCCGGACCACAGCAAGAAGAACGTAAAATATCTGTCCAACGAGGCCGAAGACATTCTGGCTTCCTACGACTGGCCCGGCAATATCAGGGAACTCCGGAACCTCGTCGAACGCATTGTCGTGCTTGAAAGCGACCTGGAAATAGGTCCCGAGCATCTTCCTGAGTGGCTGATCGGACGGGCAGGCGTCGCGTACCACCGGCACACCCGGACGTTCATTCTTCCTGATGAGGGGGTCTCACTTGAGAAGCTGGAGAAGGACCTTATCCAGCAGGCCCTCGAACGTTCCAATCATAACAAGACCCAGGCAGCCAAACTGCTCCAGATAAGCTACGATACTATGCGCTATCAGGTGAAAAAGTTCGGATTGGAATAACCCCTGATCCGCGGCATCACGGCAAGACGGCATTTTCAAGACCCATAGGCTGTCGTTCTGCCACTCATCATTTCTTCCCGCTCTTCATGCCATCTCCGCAAACAAAATTCTGAACAGTAATTTTAGAGGCTTTCGGAACAGTGCATCCTCCCTTGCCTGCTTAGTCGCGGCTGACCGTCATCACGATAATAATGTCGTTTGCGAAGCCCGGGACCGGAAAGGGAAAAAAGTTTGACGGTTAAATTCCCATGTGAGAAGTGGTCATTTCACCATTTAGCTGTTGATTTTAGGTTGCGTTATTTTGCAACTACCAAATATAATAGTGAATTGTTGTGGCATATGAGTTGCAGTTAAAAGGAAGATGATATGAAATGGTATTTTTTGCTAATAACAGTCAATATATAATTTAAAACTAAAGCATTAAAAGATATATGGCATCCAGCTTGACATACTGTAAACCCGTTGCTATATTTTCCCCATGTTTGCCTGCCGCGCAAATCCAGGCAAATCGGCTTTCCCGGAGGGGGGAAGAATTGAGGCATAAGTCGCCGGCACCATGTAATTTTTCGCCCCTTCGTTGTCCTGCAAGTGCTCATTCATCATTTCCCGGGCATTATTCAATGCACAAATTCGATTTCTCAAAATCGAATTGTCATATACGTTTTTCTTCATTCATTGATAATACATCAGCGAAAACATATAGTGTGAACTGCGTGCGTTTGATTGCGTACTGCCCGTAATCAGGACCCGCCTGTCAAATTGGGGAAATAGTATTGATTATCATACGATGTTCAGTCTGATCCGAAAGGAGGTGGTCCTAGCAGGTATCCACCGGTAATCCTTCTAGATTTTTAGTATTTTGTTTTTGCGAGGTGTTTTTGCATCATTTGCATCAAGGGAAGAAAAAAAGAGTTTTTTTGTTGTATAAAACCGAAGAAAGGGAGAAAAAAAATGAAAAAAGCATTGCACGTAGTACTTGCAGTGGGTCTGTTCGCAGTGCTGATCGCCGCGGGCTGCAGCTCCAGCGGCGGCGGCGGTACGACGGCACAGGGGACGAACTCAGTAGTTGTGTCGAAAGAGAATTCCGTCCCGGCCGGCCAGTGCACCGGCTCGGCTTTGATTGACGGCAGCTACGGCATCACTGTAAATGCCGGCATCGACCTGAACAGCAATGGCGTTCTCGATACGACCGAGATCACGAGCACGCAGTATGTGTGCAACGGTTCGTCCGGATCAAGCGGCGCGTCCGTAGGCATATCGATCACGACTGAGCCTGCCGGCGCCAACTGCGCGAACGGCGGCTTCAAGATCGAAGTGGGTCCGGACACGAACGGCGACGGCGCACCTGATTCGGTGACGTCCACTGATTATGTCTGCAACGGCACGGACACGACGGCCAGCACGGTCGAGCAGTGCCTCGTCTGCCATGCTTCAGGCGGACTGGCAGCTATCCAGGACATGCACACCGTCTCGCCGCTTTCCGCAACCGCGGATCCCATCACGGTGCAAGGCGGCCTTGTTGATATCAACCAGCAGAGTGCCAGGCAGCTTGCCGGGCTCAATATGACGGGCTCGGTCCAGGTCATCGATGTTTCTGCAGGTACGCCGGTTGTTGATTTCACGGTGCAGGATTCAGCAGGCAACGGGATTATCGGCCTGACGGCAACACAGGTCAAGTTTGCGATGGCCCAGTTGCAGTCATCAGCATCGGGCACCTATTGGCAGAGCTACATGGTTACCGCCACCTCCCGTCCCACCAGCGAAGGTACGGCAGCCAACATGACGGACAACGGCGACGGCACCTACAGCTACACGTTTGCCAAGGACATCACGGCCGTATCCGGGGTTACGTATAACGCCAACAACACGCACCGTCTGACGATCCAGGTCTCCGGTACCGTAGCTGGCGGCTCGCTGAACGACAGGGCAATCAACGTTATCCAGGACTTCGTGCCTGCAAACCTGCCGGCCTTCACCGGTACGGCATCGCATGACATCGTAACGGCCGCAGCCTGCAATAATTGCCATTACAAGATCGGCACCACCACCCCGCACGGTGGCCGTGTTGACACGAAGTACTGCGTGGTATGCCATACCTATCAGCGGGCGATCGGTCGTTCTGTACAGACCGTGGATGCGACGGGTGCACTTCCCGCAAGCACCACCTATATCGTTGGCGACCAGATCAATCTTGCCACCGATCCTACAGCATCATCGACCGGATTCTCGCAGGGTGAAATGAACACCATGGTCCATAAGATCCACATGGGCGAAAACCTGAAACTGGCCAATGAAAGACCGGTTGGCGTGCTGGCGAACGACGTCACCTATCCCCAGGACATCCGCAACTGCACCATGTGTCACCAGGGGACCGACAGCAATAACTGGAAGACCAAACCCAGCCGCAAGGCCTGCGGTTCCTGCCACGACAATATAAGCTTCGCAACGTCAATAGGGAACCTTACCGCTCACTCAGGCGGATCGAATGACGATGATACCACCTGCTCGGGCTGCCATCCTGCATCCGGCGGTCTGGCGGGCATTACCGACAAGCACATTCCGATCGTGCCGCCCGATACGACCGATCCTCGGATGGGCCTGGGCGGCACCAACACCCATACCAATGCTGAGTACATTGCCGCAGCAAACGCATTGCCGACCGGCGCACATCGTTTCTCATGGCTGATCAGCAGCGTGACCGTGTCGAACAACCATCCGGCCATCACGTTCAAGTTCCATGATGACACGGCCGCCGCGGATGTTGTATTCACGGCACCGACGGATACGACTTCAGAACTGTTTGCCAACGTCGCGGGCTCGCCGAGCGCATACTTCGTATGGGCCGAGCCGCAGGACGGCAGAACCACGCCGTCTGACTTCAACAAGAGCGCCAGCGTCTACATCAGGAACGTCTGGAACGGCGTCATCAGCGGCACCACGGCCACGATGATCGGACCTGACGGAAGCGGTTACTACACAATCGTCCGGACCGGTACGACGCTGCCCTCCACCGCGGTAATGCTTACCGGCGGCATCGGCTACAGCTACGGATCGGGCACCCCGCCGCTTGTTCAGACGAACGTGTCCGGCTATCTGTATACTGCTGCAAGCGGAACGGGCGGTCTCGCCGTTCCTTCGCCGAACGCGTGGAAGGTCGCAACCGGATACACCGGCCGCCGCGCTGCAGTGGATACGGACAAGTGTAATGCTTGCCACGTCGCGCTCGGTGCAGCTCCCACGTTCCATGTCGGTCAGCGCAATGACGCGCCGACCTGTTCGTTCTGCCACAATCCGGGTAGAGCCAGCCAGGGTTGGGCCGTGAACGCCAGCACCTTTGTTCACGCCATCCATGGGGCCTCGAAGCGGACGGTGAATTTCACCTGGGATGCTACCTCGGTCGCGGGCGATGAGGCAGATGCAGGGTTCTTCCTTATTACCTATCCGAACGAGCTGAACAAGTGCGACGCCTGCCATGTCGGCGCCAACACGGGCCTCAACAACGGCAAGGACTGCTACACGGGCAGCGCATTTGATTTCTCCTGCGTAACACGGGTAGGCAACACCAATACGACGGTATATACCGATACGGTGATGAACAACATGCTTCTCAGCACCACCGCAACGGGTACGCTGTCGTCGACCGACGCGTCGAAATTCGACTTCTCGCCGTATATCACGATGGACGTGAACTACGGCAGTGGCGGTTCCGGCGACAACCTCGTGTCCTCGCCGATCGCTGCCGCATGCTTCTCCTGCCATGACAGCTCCGCAGCAACGGCGCACATGAAGGCGAACGGCGGCTCGCTCTACGAGAAACGCAGCGTCGTTACCAAGTAGTATCAGCAGGTAACGTAGTCCAGCAAGGCGCGGATTCAAAAGCGCATACGAACACCATTGAGGCGGACCCTGCGGGGTCCGCCTTTTTTTGAGTCCGATTGTGGTTCGCGAGTTACGAATAGACGCGTTGATTTGACAAAGAGGGACAGATCGTGTACTGTAGCACTTCAATCATTTCATGCGTGAGGAGATTCACTCAAATGAGAAACAGATCTATTCTATTTATTGTATTAATACTTGCGGGCGTTTTTGTATTGAATGCAGTAGGCTGTTCAGGATTCTCAAAGCCGAAGGACGAGGAAGTGATTAAGGCGATAGACGGTTCCGGGGCACTGAAGGGCAAGGGGTTCACGGTCACATCTCCCCTCGTCATCGTGGAGCGGGGCAAACGGAATGCAGACGGGTCCTGGCCAGTCAGAGTGAAAATGACGCTTACCATGCTGATGCCGGATGGCAAAATATCCGAGCCGAAGGAAAATATCACTCCATTTAAAATTTACAAAGTAAAAGATAAAACAGGACGCGAAGGCTGGAAAGCGATTTTAGGGAATTGACCTATTCGGGTTTTTATATTTATTGGTAAACTGACATTTTGCTATAGTGCCTTCAGCAATCATTACCCTGGCTTATGAGTTTTGTGCTCTAAGAGGACATGTCTTAATCTGAGGCATGTCCTCTTCATAATTTTACTACGCATAATGTACCATGCACCTCGCAACTAGCGGCATACAGGTTTTGAGCGTGGTCTCTGTGCCGTTCCTAGAAAAAGAGTAAAATGGGACAGCTGGTGGATTGTATTTGCCGCTGGTATAGGTTATAAGTGCCCGGTTTGCATGAAATTTTTCGAGAGAAAACAGTAGGTTGCAGTTATTCGGCGTTTGATCCTGTGCGGCCCACGCGGCCCCGTTTGCCCGGCATTGTGACGGGATGCCCGGCCGGTGCAGTGGGTGCAACGTTTCCCGTGTAAGGATCAACAGGCGGCGCAGGCCTGGCCTCGGCAACAGGCTTGATAGGAGTAGGGGAAGAGGGTTTTGTCTCGTGGGAGATGTACATGTCGTAGCGCGTGCCGTCAGTCCCTTTTATTGAAATCCTGTCTAAATGAACGCCTACGAGCTGCGATCCGTCGGGCAGTCTGTCGTTGAGCCGGATGAAGGTCTGCTCGCCTTTCCCGTCGCTCAGTACGGCCCCGGCAAGCGCGTTGCCGCCGATAGTGCCGATGAGGCGGTAGGCTGAAAGGCTTCCTGAATCAGCAACCGGTCCCGGCTGGGCAAAAGCGTCATGGACCTGCAGAAGGGCAAACAATGCCGTGACGGCACCAAGAAGCAGGACCACCACGGAACAGGCATATGGAGAATTCGAATTTCGGCGCACGAAAAATTATACACTTTTTCTCTTTGGACTGTCAACACAACGTCCGGGATATTTTCTTCCATGAAATCCCTTTCATCTTGATTTCCCGCGTTTTTTCACGTATAGTATGATCGATTTTTATAGCAAAAAGTGCACAATGGTTCCGTGGGTCAGTCTGCCTGCAATTACCATGAGGTTTTTTGCATTACTGCTTATTTCCGGAGAAACCTCTCCCGTGCATTCGCAGGCGGTTATACCGGCACCTGTTTATCAGCGCTCAATAAGGTTTTTCTCGATAACTGATTCATATTTCGGAAAGGAGGAAGCATCTTGAGGATGAAGAAGATGTTGTCAAGGATGTTAAGCTGTCCACGGGTCATGCGAATGTTTGGAGCAGCGGTCCTGTTTCTGTCCGCGGCGCCGATATTCTCGCCGGCTGCATCGGCGGAGGTGAGTGTTGTCGGCAGTTCTACGACCTATTTGCAGTCCCGTGAGGACACAGAAAAGAGAAATATTCTCGGCGCCTATGAATATCTCAATTTTTCCGTTCTGAATCCGGAAAAGGAAAGCTTTACGTTTCACATGGGCGGCTGGCTCCGGTACAATCTGGGATCAATGGAACCCGATGCGCCCCACAGCAGGCTGGGAACTCGGGAGGACAATGATCTGTCCTACGGCTACCTGAGTTACCGCAGCTCAAAGGGCAATGCCGTTGTCAACCTGGGGCGCGTTCTGGTGTCTGAAGGCGTTGCCGCGGAGAGGGTTGACGGCATCTATGGCAGGACCGACCTTGCGGGCAATTTCGGCGTGTCCGCTTTTGCCGGCCGCTCCGTTGATTCCGATGTCGCAAACTTTTCGGGGGACGTGAGCGATACCATCTACGGCGGCAGGTTGTCCCATCAGATGCCGGGGCTGTACCGCATCGGCATCTCGGCCCTCAAGGAAGAGAAGGACAGCGCGGACTTCCGCAAGGAAGAAGGCGTGGATCTCTGGGTCCGGCCGATCAATAAGGTGGAACTCATGGGCAACTCCAAGTACAATTCCATCACGAACGATTGGGCGAACCATACCTATTTTCTCGTCCTCGGACCTTTTGCGAAGGTACGATTGAATACGGAAGCGTCGATGATCAATTACAAGGATTACTTCACGGGTTCGTTGACCTCGGTCTTCAAATTTGATCCCACCGTCATCGATGAGAAGGAAAAGGTCAACATCCTGGGCGAAGAAGTGTCCTATGATATCACCGACAAGCTCAACGTTTCCGTGAATTACAAGGCCTTCCGATACAGCGTTGCGGGCGACGCGAACTACTACGGCGGCAACGTTCGTTTTTCCTATTCGGAGGCCGGCGGATCCGGAGTGTCGATACATCGTATGGACGGCAAGGAAGACCGGTTGAAATACTCTGAATATCGCGTCTATTGCACGCGGAAATTCGGACATGCCGGCGTGACTCTGGACGTGCTGGATGTCGCCTATGACACCGCGATCAATGATGTCAAGGATGCTTATTCCGTGACCCTTGCCGCCGACTATGAGCTTGCTGAGAACCTGAAACTGGGCGCCGACGTGGAGTATTCGAAGAATCCCGATTTCGACCAGGACATCCGGACATTCCTGAAACTGATCTACAGTTTTGAAATCACCGGCAAACGGAAGGAGGGCGTATAGCATGAACAAGAGAATGATAAAAATGGCTTTTTTGCTGCTCCTGCCGGCGGCCGCTGCCGTGCTGTTTGCCTGCGCGCAGACGACCAGCATGGTCGCAAAGCATCCGACCGAGGTGCCGACGCCGCCCATCTGCAGCGACTGTCATACCGATGATCGGGGCGTACTGAACCACACCCCCGATTTTTACAGCTCGCGGCACAAGTACTACGCATCGCAGAACAGGCAGACCTGCGGCGTATGCCATAGCGATGCATTCTGTTCGGATTGCCATGCTCACAAGGAAGAATTGAAACCGAGCGATAAATACAAGGATTCCCCCGCTATTGCGATGCCCCATCGGGGAGACTACCTGAACCAGCACAAGATCGACGGCAGGATCAACCCGGCTTCGTGCTTCCCGTGCCATGGCCGTCAGAACAATGAGAGGTGCAAGGCATGCCACAGGTAACCAAACCGACGATCATCAGTATGTTCCTCATCGCGGGGTTGATGTTCATTACCGCGTGCGGTAGCTCGAGTAAGAATTCGAAAGCGCCGTTCGATGCGGACACCGGCCATCAGGCGAACTGGCTCCCGGCGGGCCACATGACCGCGGCGCAGGAAGGCACTTCGGTCTGCAAGGAATGCCACGGAATCGATTACCTCGGCGGAGTTTCCGGCATATCGTGCACGGGTTGCCATCTCGGCGGACCCACGGTGATCCATCCGACCGACTGGGGTCAGGACATATTGTCCAAGCACGGAAACTATGCCGATGCTCTCGGCACTACATCCTGCGCAAACGCCGCTTGTCATGGAACGGCGCTCGACGGGGTCACGAACAGCGGACCGTCGTGCACGAGCTGCCACCTGGGAGGCGTGAACTCGTTCCACCCGGTCGAGTGGGGCCAGAACATCGATCTTTTGCACGGCGCCTACGTCAACACAAACGGCACAGCGGGCTGCGCTACTGCAGCATGCCATGGAGCGGCGCTCGGCGGCGTCAGCGGCAGCGGTCCGGCATGCTCAAGCTGTCATCTGGACGGAGCCAGCTCCGTGCATCCTCTGGACTGGGGCCAGTATCCGCAGATAAACCACGCGGCGTATGTCAATGCCAACGGGGCAACGTCCTGTGCGAATGCGGCATGCCACGGGACAACGCTCGCCGGAGTGTCAGGGAGCGGTCCTGCATGCACCAGCTGTCATCTCAAAGGCTCCCCCCTCACATTCACGGGGTGCACGTCCTGCCATGGTAATCCTCCTTCCGGCACCGCCGCTCCTGACAGGAGCGGGGCTCATGCAGCGCACAATGCCTTGCCGAATGTCAAATCGGTATGCAATACCTGCCACAATGGCGCGGGATCGACCACCATCAAGCACTTTGACAATACGGTCGAACTGCAGTTCTTGAGCGTCTACAGCGCGAAGAGCGGAACAGCGGTTGCGAACGCCGACGGAACCTGTTCATCGGTAAGCTGTCACGGCGGACAGACTACTCCTGCCTGGCTCTCGGGTGCAACGATCGACCTGTTCACCGACCAGTGCGCATCCTGTCACGCCTTTGGCACTACTGAGTACAACAGCTACGTGTCCGGTCAGCATGATTTCCACGTGAATACCGAGCACTTCAGCTGCCTCAAGTGTCACGATCCGTTCAAGCTCGCAGGCAATCATTTTTCGACCTTGAATACGACAACGATGGAAGGGCCCGCGTCTGCAACGATACTCACGGACGTGAATTACAATGGTGCGACTTGCAACGCAAACTGCCACCCCGGGACCAGATCGTGGTTTTAGGAGCAGTCAGACCCGTCCAAGATAGGATTTGAGTAATTGCAGGGGAAGCCTCAATCGGATAAAGTAGGTTTGTCGAAGACCAAAATATCCGAAGGAGGACATCCCCGTGAACAAGTTTAACAGCATTTTCGGACAGATTCTAGATATATTTTCGCAGCAGGATTTTGTGAGAGCGGTGCGGGAAACACGGGCAGAAAGAGGCGTAAAAGGGTTCAGTTGCTGGGGTCAGTTCGTTGCAATGGTGTTCTGTCAGTTGGGACAAGCACACTCGCTGCGGGAGATTTGCGGCGGATTGGCGACATGCCTAGGCAAGCTTAAGCACCTCGGGATAGATGTAGCGCCCAAACGTTCCACACTGGCCTATGCCAACGAGCATCGGCCGTGGCAGCTGTACCAGAAGGTCTTTTATCAGCTCCTGGCCAAGTGCCGGGTTCTGGCACACGGCAAGAAGCCGTTTCGGTTCAAGAACAAGCTGTTCAGCCTCGATGCCACGCTGATAGAACTTTGCATCACTTTGTTTGACTGGGCAAAGTATCGGCAGAAAAAAGGAGCTATCAAGCTTCACCTGCTGTTGGACCACGACGGCTATCTTCCGGTCTTCTGCAGTATGACCGAGGGGAATGTGCATGAAGTGAACATCGCGCATACGCTCACGTTCCCCAAAGGCTCCATCCTGGCAATTGATCGGGGTTATGTGGACTATGAGCAGTTTGCCCGATGGACCGAGGCCGGAATTTTTTTTGTAACGAGAGAGAAGGATAACGCCGCTTTCAAGGTGATCGAAAAGAGAGCGGTACCCGACAACAGAAACATCATTAAAGACCAGCTCATTGAGCTGACAGGCCATTACTCAATCAGGAAATGCCCATATATCCTGCGGCGGGTAGAAGTATGGGACGCAGACAATGAGCGGGTGATTGTTCTGTGGACAAATCATCTCACTTTTGGCGCTACGACCATCGCGAGCATATATAAAGACCGTTGGCAGATTGAGATATTTTTCAAGACGATCAAGCAGAATCTGAAGATCAAGACGTTTGTGGGAACGAGCCGGAATGCTTTGCTGACCCAGATTTGGACAGCATTAATCGCAATCCTGGTGTTGAAGTACTTGAAGTTCCGTTCCACACTCGGCTGGTCGTTGTCGAATTTGGTTGCCATGCTCCGGTATAACCTGTTCACGTATCGAGATTTATGGACATGGCTGGATAATCCGTTTGAAACACCGCCGATTGTACCGTCGGCAGAACAACTGGTAATGAGCTATCGGTAATTGGACAGCAGAACAAAGAACCTGAATCCGAGATGATGGAATTACCTGTCTAAAAGCCTTGATTGGTAGGGGTGAGCTTCAGGAAATCAGATTATCTTGGACAGCAATGAGGAGCAGTATTATAACAACGGCAAGAAGAATGAAAAAGCCCGGAGGCGCTGGCCTCCGGGCTTTCTTTATTTTACGCTGCGCGTGATGATTTTCTTTTCGATTAGGCGGCAGGTCACGATCCCCTTAAAGCGTAATCTCCGTTCCGATTCCTTCCTTCGTAAAGATTCTCAAGCAGGAGAGCGTGGGGGACCCGGCCGTCGATGATATGGACCTTGACGCAGCCCGCTTCAAGCGCATCGAAGCACGACCGCGTCTTCGGCAGCATGCCTCCGCCGACGGTCCCGGACTGGATCAGGTCCTCGATCTTTTTCTTATTCAGTGTCGGGATCAGCTTCTTGTCCTTGTCCAGAATACCGGCCTGGTCGGTGAGAAGTATGAGCTTTTCGGCCTTTAAGGCGCCAGCCACGGCGCCGGCCACGAGATCGGCGTTGATGTTGTAGGTTTCGCCCTGCGGTCCCGCGCCGACCGGCGCGATGACGGGAATGAAGCCGCCCTGATCAAGCGCGACAAGGGCGCCCGGCCGGACCTCGGTCACCTGGCCGACGAGCCCGATGTCGATGATCTCGGTCTCGCCCGTGATTTCGGACTGTTTGGTCAATTTCAGCTTTGTCGCCTGGATGAGACCGCCATCCTTGCCGGTGAGACCCACGGCTTTGCCGCCCGCCTGGCTGATCAAGTTGACGATTTCCTTGTTCACTTTTCCGCCGAGCACCATCTCGACGATATCCATGGTCTCTTCGTCCGTAACCCGCTGGCCCGATACGAAGGCAGGCTTCTTTCCCATCCGCTCCATGGTCTTGCCGATCTGCGGTCCGCCCCCGTGGATGATCACGGGATTTATGCCGATGTAGCGCAGAAGGACCACGTCCTGGGCAAATCCCTGCTTCAGCCCTTCATCGATCATGGCGTTGCCGCCGTATTTGATCACGAAGGTCTTCCCCCGGAAGGTCTGGATGTAAGGCATGGCCTCGATGAGGGTTTTCGCTTTTTCGATAAGTTTTTGCATAACAACCCCAGGAATAATGTCTCGCGTCCCGAGTTTTCTGTTTCGAGCTAGACTCGAAACCCGAAACTTGTTTTACAAGATGTACCTGCTCAGGTCCTCGCTCTTCAGAACATCGGTCATGCGTTCGCGTACGTAGTCTGCGGTGATGTTGAAACTGGCGCCTTTTTTCTCGGGTGCGTCAAAAGATATTTCATCGAGCAGCCGCTCCACGATAGTATGCAGCCTGCGGGCGCCGATATTCTCCGTTCGTTCATTGACCTGCGCCGCGATGGCGGCTATTTCCTCGATTGCTTCCTTCGTAAAGTCCAGAGTGATGTCCTCTGTTGCGAGCAGAGCGACCTGCTGCTTGATCAGCGCATTCTGCGGCTCCGTTAAAATGCGCACGAAATCTTCTTTGCCGAGGGATTCCAGCTCTACGCGGATTGGAAATCGTCCCTGCAGCTCGGGAATGAGGTCGGACGGCTTCGACACATGAAAAGCGCCTGCGGCGATGAAGAGGATATGGTCGGTCTTGACCGGTCCGTGTTTCGTCGCGACCGTCGATCCTTCCACGATCGGCAGAAGGTCCCGCTGCACCCCCTCGCGGGAAACATCGGGGCCATGGGACTCGCGGCCGGCGATCTTGTCGATCTCGTCCAGGAACACGATTCCCGACTGTTCGACGCGCTGGAGGGCGTCGCGGGTGACTTTTTCCATATCGATGAGCTTGGACGCTTCTTCCTGAACCAGGAGCCTGAGCGCGTCGGGCACCTTGAGCTTGCGTTTTTTGGTTTTATCCGGCAGGAGCCCGCCGAGCATGTCCTTGAGGTTCATCTCGATCTCTTCCAGGCCCACGTTCGAGACAATGCCGAAAGGCATGACCTTTTCCCGGGTCTCTATCTCGACGGTCCGGCTGTCAAGTTTGCCCTCGCGAAGCTGCTGCCTGAGTTTCTCCCGCGTCGATGTGTGCTGCTCCTGCTGCTCGCTGGTAGGGGCCTCGAAGCCGGGAGAGTTCCTGAGGGGCGGAAGCAAGACATCGACAAGCCGTTCCTCGGCCATGGCGGCGGCCTTTTCCCTGACCTGCTCCTCCATATCGCTTTTGACCATGTTGATGCCGATCTCGGTGAGATCGCGTATGATCGAATCCACGTCCCGACCGACGTACCCTACTTCGGTAAATTTCGATGCTTCGATTTTGAGAAAGGGAGCCTGGACCAGCTTGGCGAGTCTTCGCGCAATTTCGGTCTTGCCAACGCCCGTCGGTCCGATCATGATGATGTTTTTCGGCATGACTTCGTCGCGGAGCGCTTCCGGGAGGTGTTGGCGTCTCCAGCGGTTCCGGAGCGCTATGGCAACGGCGCGCTTGGCCCGGTGCTGGCCGATGATATAGCGGTCCAACTCCTCAACAGTCTGTCGCGGTGTCAGGTCGTTCTTCAAAAAGCCTCCCTACCATTACAAAATTTCGAACTTGATGAAACTAAAAAACATTTAACCACGGATTAACACAGATAAACACGGATAAAAACCGTAAAGCTCTACGGGAGAAGCCCTCGTTAAAATTGTTATTGTTTTAAAGTACTTTACGAACCAACATCTTGAATTTTGAGTCAAGTTTTGCAACCACAAGTCCGGCTTCGCCGGACACACAGATGAACACAGGTGAAAAGCTTTACACAAATTTAAGAAACTTGCTTCTATCCGTGTTTATCCATGTTCATCTGTGGTTACAAATTTCATTGGTTTGAGGCTTGCCTTGTTAAGCTTTTATCCGGTTCCATCCGTGGTTTCAATGCCATGTTCAGGATACAAGCCAAAGCGAAAGACCCGATTTTTGTGCTCTGTGT
This sequence comes from Nitrospirota bacterium, assembly GCA_963749655.1. Taxonomy (GTDB): domain Bacteria; phylum Nitrospirota; class UBA9217; order UBA9217; family UBA9217; genus JAJYKN01. The sequence continues at coordinate 177,758 of CAVVOB010000018.1, read as the reverse complement.
TACGCAATCCGCAATTGTTAAAGCTCCTCGATCGTGATTTCCTTGTTCGTATAGATGCAGATTTCTCCCGCGATCTTCATCGACTCCGCAACGATCGTGCGGGCATCAAGCTGTGTATGGTCCGCAAGCGCTCGGGCGGCCGACAGGGCGTAGGGTCCGCCGGAACCGATTGCCGCGATTCCATTCTCCGGCTCGATGACGTCGCCGTTTCCCGAGAGAATGAACGACCGCTCCTGGTCCGCAACGATCATCAGCGCCTCGAGCCTGCGCAGCACCCTGTCGGTGCGCCAGTCCTTCGCAAGCTCAACGGCGGCTCGTGTCAGGTTGCCGCGGTACTGTTCGAGTTTGGCCTCGAATTTTTCGAACAGCGTGAATGCATCGGCTGTTGCCCCGGCAAACCCGGCAAGGATCTTCTCGTTGTAGAGCTTCCGCACTTTTTTGGCGTTGTGTTTCATCACGGTAGTTCCCACCGTGACCTGACCATCTCCCCCGATGGCGGTCTTGCCGTTCCGCCGGACGGCCAGGATAGTCGTTCCGTACAGCGGGGTTATTTCTCCCATGATACCTCCTGCTTCAGGATTGCTTGATTCAGTCACTATGCTTTGCGGCGTCTCGCCCTGGGATGGGCTTTGTCGTAGACATCCATGAGCGAATCGAGATTAAGATGCGTGTAGCGCTGGGTCGTCGAAAGGCTTGCATGACCGAGCAGCTCCTGGATCGCACGAAGGTCCGCGCCCGATTCGAGCAGGTGCGTTGCAAAACTGTGGCGGAGCGTGTGTGGGCTTGCTTTTTGCGCCAACCCCAGCTCTTTTCTGCAGTTTTCTAAAATACGCTGAACCGTCCGGGCTGTCAAGCGTTTTCCGGAAGGGCCCGTGAAGACTGCGGGGTTGTCCGCTCCCGATTTTTTCCCGTTGAGGTACGTCTCGATGGCCTGCAGCGCCGTGCTCCCGATCGGTACGATCCGTTCCTTTTTCCCCTTGCCGCGGATGCGGATGAGCCGTTCCCTGCGATCGACGTCCTCGCGATTCATGCCGATGAGCTCGCTTGCGCGTATGCCGCTGGAATACAGCGTTTCGAGCACAGCTCGGTCACGCGGCGCGGCATCGTTCGTATTCCCCGGCGCCTGCATGAGACGCAGGGCATCATCGACGGTCAAAACAGCAGGCAGACGTTTTTCCCTGCGCGGCGAAGCAACGAGCCGGGTAGGATTGTGTTCCAGAATGCCTTCCCGGTTCAGGTACTTGAAGAACGAACGGATGGCGGAGAGCTTGCGGCTGATCGACGACTTCTTGACCCCGTTCTTCATGAGATGGGCGATGAAGTCCCGGAGTTTCAGATGGTCGACTGCGGCAAGCTCCGTTTTGCCGAGGAAATCGGCAAACTGATCGAGGTCCGAGAGATAGCTGCGTTCGGTATGGGGTGAGACGTTTTTGCGATTTTTCAGATAGGCGATGAAGTCGAAGATGTGCTTCCGCATACAGATACTTTAGCGTATCAGGTCGGGTTTTGCAAGGATCATCCGGTCTCCGGAGGACGGGAGGAAGCGGGGACTACGAGCCGACGGGAACGTCCTGTTTCTGTTCGCTGTCCTGCGCTGCCGTTTCCGTTTTCGGTTCTTCCTTGTATCCGCATTCCTTGTTCTGGCAGGCAATATAGGCGCCCGTTTTTTTCGAATACTTTTCTACAAGGAAAGGCGCGGCGCACTGCGGGCAGGCGCGTGTTACAGGCTTGTACCAGATGGCGTACTTGCAGTCCGGATAATTGGCGCAGGAATAGAAGACCTTGCCGAAGCGCGAGCGGCGTTCGACGATCTTGCCGCCGTCCTCGGGACAGATGACGCCGGTGGACATCCCCTGGGTATGGTTGCATTCGGGATAGCGCGAGCAGGCCAGAAACTTTCCGAACCGGCCGCGTTTGACGACCATGTCGGAGCCGCATTTGGGACATTTCTCGTCGGTCGTCTCTTCGGGCGCCGCCTCGACGCCGCCGTTCTCGGTGCGGACGAAGGGCTTCGTGTTTTTGCAGTCCGGGTAGCCGCTGCAGGCGAGGAACTGGCCGTTCCTGCCCCACTTGATGATCATGGGCTTGCCGCATTTTTCGCAGTTGATGTCGGTGGGCGTCTGCTCGGCCTTGAAATCCTTCATCTCGGCCTGGGCCTTTTCCAGGCTTTCGCTGAAGGGCCGATAAAAATCCCGGACAGCGTCAACCCAGGGCATCTGGCCTTCTTCGATCTTGTCGAGTTCGTCTTCCATCTTTGCGGTGAACGCCACGTCCATGACCACCGGGAAATGGCTCACCAGAAGCGTATTCACGAGCACGCCCAGCTCCGTGGGGCGGAATTTGTTCTCGACCTTGTTCACATAATCGCGGTCCTGAATGGTCGAGATGATGGCGGCATAGGTGCTCGGCCTGCCGATGCCTTTTTCCTCCAGCGTTTTCACAAGCAAGGCCTCGGAAAAACGGGGCGGGGGCTGGGTGAAGTGCTGTTTGGGGTCGAGCTTGATGAGCGTCAGGCTATCTCCCTCGGCAAGGGGCGGCAGAACCGCTTCGCTGTTATCCTCTTCAGACGGCGCCTGGTCTTCGGATTTTTCCTCCAGGTAGACGGCCATGAATCCGGGAAACTTCACGATCGATCCCGTAGCCCGGAACACGTAGCCGGCTGCCGTGACGTCGATGGAAGTCTGGTCTATGATCGCCGGATTCATCTGGCTCGCAACGAAGCGGTTCCAGATGAGCTTGTACAGCTTGTACTGCTCCGGCGCAAGGTGCTTCTTGATGGCGTCCGGCTCCCTCAGGACCGACGTGGGGCGAATGGCCTCGTGGGCTTCCTGCGCTGATTTGGCGCTGGCATACACCGGGGCCTTTTCAGGCAGATAGTCCTTGCCGTATTTGGACGCGATGAACTCGCGGGCTTCGTCCTGCGCTTCCTTGCCGACGCGGGTCGAGTCGGTCCTCATATAGGTGATGAGGCCGACCGTACCTTCCTCGCCGATGTCGACGCCTTCATACAAAGACTGGGCGATGCCCATGGTTCGTTTTGCGGTAAATCCGAGCTTCCGGACGCCTTCCTGCTGCAGCTTGCTCGTGGTGAACGGGGGAACGGGGTTGCGTCGTCGTTCCTTCTTTTCCACCCGGGAGACCGTGTAGGTCGCATTTTGAAGGTCCGCGAGGATTTTCTGGACCTCGTCGTTGTTCTTGACCTTGAGCTTTTCCTCGTCCTTCTTGAGGAGCTTGGCTTCGAACTGGGGCGGCAGCTTCCCTTCAAGGAGGGCCGTGAGCGACCAGAATTCCTCGGGAACGAAGGCCTTGATCTCCTCTTCGCGCTCGCAGATCAGACGGAGCGCAACGGACTGGACGCGGCCGGCGGAAAGACCGCGGCGGACTTTCTGCCACAGGATGGGGCTGATCTGGTAGCCTACGAGACGGTCGAGCACGCGCCGAGCCTGCTGCGCGTCGACCTTGTTCGCGTCGATCTTGCCGGGATGCTCGATGGCCAGGAGGATGGCTTTCTTCGTGATCTCGTTGAACAGGACGCGGTAGATCTCCTGCGTCTTCGCGCTGCCCGCGATGGTCTCCGCGACATGGTGGGCGATGGCTTCGCCCTCGCGGTCGGGGTCGGTTGCGATCAGGATGCGGTCGGCTTTTTTTGCGGCTGATTTCAGCTCCCTGACCACCGGAGCCTTGCCCTTGATCTGGATGTACTTGGGCTCGAAGTCGTTTTCGACATCAACGCCGAGTTTGCTCTTCGGGAGGTCCATGATGTGACCCACCGACGCCTTGACCGTGTAGTCTTTGCCCAGGTACTTGGCAATGGTCTTCGCTTTTGCAGGAGATTCGACTATGACCAGTGATTTCATAATTGTTCAAACCTTCATCAAGGCCGGGGAGCGCGCCGGGCCGGGCATCGTCGAGCTTCGGGCACATGGTCGACGCGCCGAGCATCCGCTCCCGCAGTCATGACACTTTCGATCAGCTAGTTCCAGGAGGTCTTCTTCGTGCGCCGGTTGACCGTGGGCGCATGCCCCTCCTGTTCATGGGGGTGAACGAACAGGGTAAAAGCCACCAGGCTTTTGATATGGTCCACCTCGATGCGTTCGGTATAAACCGACATAGCCCGCTCCAGCAGTTCTTCGCGCTGGTCATCGGAGATGATCCCCAGGTTTGCAAGCTTCGTTACGAAGCCGAATGCGTCGACACTGAACCGCTCACGCTCCTCCCGGTTCATCGCGCGCATCCCTGAAGCGGCGGAGGGCATGTTCGTGAACAGCTCCTCCGATTGTTTGTTTACCAGCGTCTGCATGAGCGTCAGCGCCGCGTCGGCCTCGTTCAGCCGATAGCCGCTGTTCAGCAGCGTCTGCATGATCTTGCCTTCCTCTTCGAACAGCTCCTGTTTTTTTTGAACCTGGTCCGCGATGAGCGAGAACAGGGTCATCATTCGTTCGTCCAATAGATCCTCCAACCACTGATTATACCACGAAGCCGTCCGGAAACGATAGCCAATTAAAAAATCACGGTTTTCCTCCGGCAAACCGGCAGCCGGCGGAGAGGCGTCACTCTTCGTGCCTGACAAAATATTTTCCCGTGAGTTGCCTGACCAGTCCCTTTAATTCCAGGTTTATCAAGGCGCCGCTCAGCGGTCCGGCCGTGAGCCGGCTTTCACGCATCAGCACATCAATATGCTTGGGTTCTCCGGTCACGAACTGCAGTACCGCAGATTCGACCGGTGACAGGATCGGAAGATCGCGTGCTTGCGTCTTCCCCGAACCGGCGCGGCCGCCGCCGAGTTCTTTCAGAAGGTCCTCGGCGCATTCAACCAGCAGCGTTCCGTTTTTGATCAGGCTGTTTGTTCCCTTGCTGGTCGGGGCGCCGGCGTTTCCCGGGACGGCGAAGAGCTTTCTGCCTTGCTCCGTTGCATACTTCGCTGTTATGAGGGAGCCGCTGTCGCTGGTTGCTTCAATGATCACGGTCCCCCGGGACAGGCCGCTTATGATTCTGTTCCGGGCCGGGAAGTAGCCGGCTTCCGGCATCGTGCCGAAGGCGTTTTCCGCGATCACGGCCCCTGACCTGCAGATCTGTTCTATGAGCGCTTTGTTCTCCGGCGGGTACGCGACGTCGATGCCGCATCCCAGCACGGCTATGGTCCTGCCCTGCGCCGCGAGCGCTCCACGGTGGGCTTCCGTGTCGATGCCGCGCGCCAGGCCGCTTACGATGGTCAGTCCCGCGGAGGCGAGACCGGAGGACAGACGGTTTGTCACCATCCTGCCGAAGTGGGACGGCCTGCGGGTACCCACGATTGCTACGGCATTTTCATCACCGGCAACGAGATTGCCCCTGACATAGAGATAGAGGGGCGAGTCGGCGATATTTTTCAGATTGACGGGATAGGCCGGGTCGTCCGTAGTTATGATGCGGACCCCTGATGCCGCAGCCCTGGCCAGTTCTTCCCCGGCAAACGTCCGCCATGCAAAAGAGCTCAGTGCGTCGATGGTCTTTTGCGGGACGCCGTCGACGGAAGCAAGCTCGCGCTGTGAAGCGAACAGCGCCCGTTCCGGAGAGCCGAATCGTGCAACGAGCTTTCTGAATGTTGTTCTTCCCACTCCGGGAACGCTGCTGAGCCCTATCCAGGAGAGAAGAGGATCCGTGGCATTCTGCATCAGGCCGACCGTACCGCGGTTTTTTTTGCACTCAAGGTTAGAAATTATACAGAGTAGAGGGAGATAGTCAAGTTTTTTTTGCAGTCATGCTCCTGATGTGTTATGGTATGTGCATGAATGCACTCCGGAATTCCGTGCCTCGTGCTTGCGTTTCCGGCTGCTGCGCCTGCGGTTTGCGACGTGAAAAATCCTTCGTGACCGAAATAAACACAGTCGGCCGCGTTAATCAACGAGCGTAGAACGGAAACATTATTAATACCCAAACACATAAGAACCTTTTTTACCACAGAAAGCGCAGAAGAACGCAGAAATGGAGAATGCCTTTCTTTGAATCTTTTACCGGACTTTGTCTGCGTGTTCTGCGTCTTCTGCGGTGAACAATTTCAGCATGAGATTTAAGTCTAAGCTGCACAGAGCATAAAAGATCCAGTAATGATTTGCCGGGCTATTCTCTGCGCTCTCAGCCTGCTCTTCGGTGAAACCTTTTTTACCGCAGAAAGCGCAGAAGAACGCAGAAATGGAGAATGCCTTTTTTTGAATCTTTTGCCGGACTTTGTCTGCGTGTTCTGCGTCTTCTGCGGTGAACAATTTCAGCATGAGATTTAAGTCTAAGCTGCACAGAGCATAAAAGATCCAGTAATGATTTGCCGGGCTATTCTCTGCGCTCTCAGCGTGCTCTTCGGTGAAACCGTTTTTACCGCAGAAAGCGCAGAAGAACGCAGAAATGGAGAATGCCTTTCTTTGAATCTTTTGCCGGACTTTATCTGTGTGTTCTGCGTCTTCTGCGGTGAACAATTTCAGCATGAGATGTAAGTCTAAGCTGTGCAGAGCATAAAAGATCCAGTAATGATTTGCCGGGATATTCTTTGCGTTCTTAGCGTGCTCTGCGGTGAAACCGTTTTTGCGGTCGCGATGAAAAAAAGCTATTTACCGACGAGGACGTTACGATTCAAAATACGAGGAGGATGCTTTGTTTTCTTCCTGGAGAATCAAAGGCGACCCGAAGTCTGCTCCGGACGCTTTCTCTGCAATCACAACGATACTCATCGATTTTGGGGGCGTTATCGCCGAAGAAGGCTTCCGGGACGGGCTGAGGGCCATCGGAAGCAGGAGCGGCCTCGATCCCGAAGTTTTTTTCAAAACCGTCGATGGGCTCATATTCGAAACAGGATATCTTCTTGGCACGGCGGATGAAGCAGCATTCTGGAATGCCGTCAGGTCACGGACCGGAATCAGCGACGACGACGAAGCTCTCAGGCGCGAAATTCTCGACCGGTTTACGCCCAGGCCGGAGATGCTGTCGATCGTGGACCGCCTGAGGTGCCGGGGGATCACGGTGGCGATGCTGAGCGACCAGACGGACTGGCTCGAGGAGTTGGACCGGACTGCAGGATTGTACCGGCACTTTGACCGCGTTTTTAATTCCTTCAGAACCGGCAAGAGCAAGCGCGATGCCTCGGTTTTCACGGACGTTTGCAGGGAACTCGGCGTAGAGCCCCGGCACGCGCTCTTCGTCGACGATAATGGCAAACACATTGAGCGGGCGCGGAGCCGCGGACTGCAAACGATCCATTTTACGGGAATCGGTGATTTTAAATGCCGCTTGGCGACACTGCTCCCGTGACGAAATTTCGGGAAGCGGAACTCGGCGTGTCCACGCTGTTGTTGAAGGGAAGGCAGAACTGCAATGAAGGTGATCGCTTTTAACGGAAGCCCCCGGAAAAACGGAAACACCGAGATCCTGCTGGCGGAAACACTGCGGGGCATCGAGGCGAACGGGGGATCCGTAACGCTGCATCCTCTCGCGTCAATGGACCTCCGGCCGTGTCTGAACTGCGGAAAATGCGACGACACGGCCCGCTGCGTGATCAAGGACGATATGCAGCGCATCCATGACGACATCCGTCAGGCGGACAGGATCGTCGTGGCGTCCCCTATTTTCTTTTTCAGCGTCAGCGCCCAGACCAAGATCATGATCGACCGGTGCCAGTCCTTCTGGGCCGAAAAATACGTGCACAGCAATCCGGTTCCCGCGGGCCCCTTCGGCCGCAAGGGCCTGCTGCTGCTCATCGGCGGCATGAGGCGGAATGAAAAGAACGTAGGATTCGATTGCGCTGAAGCGACCGTCCGGGCTTTTTTCAGGACCGTGAATGTCCGGGAGCATGCGCTGCTGGCCTATGATTCCGTTGACGAAAAGGGAGCGATCAAATCGCATCCCACGGCGCTGCAGGACGCCTATGAGGCGGGGAAGAAGCTGGTTTCATAAATGCAGTTTTGAGTTGTGAGTTTTGAATTTTGAGTTGGTTGCGATGGGCCGGGGAAAGCGCACGTTAGGACATTGTTAACCGGAGATTACACTGTTTAGGATGGTCTTAGTTCTTCCCAACTAAAAACTAGAAACTCAAAACTCAAAACTGCTGAATTATTTTTCCAGCGCTTTTCTCGCCATTTCCACCAGTCCGAAGACCTTGAGGTCCACGAGCATTCCCTTCAGCTGCGCATTCCTGAGATACTCCTGCGCCTGCGACAGGGGCACTTCAATCACCTCGATGATCTCGTTGTCGTCGCCGCCGTTCTTTCCCACAAAGGTCAGGTCCGTACACAGATATGCCTTGAGCGCCTCTGTCGAGGCCCCCGTGGAAATGGGGCCTTCGGCAAGAAATTCTACCTTTCCGGCGGACCAGCCCGTTTCCTCGATCAATTCGCGTGTGGCGGCCGTATCCATGGACTCATCCGCCTCGACGAGTCCGGCCGGCAGCTCCAGCACGTCTCTTCCCATGGGAGGACGAAACTGTTTCTCAAGAATAACGTTCCCCGACGGCGTGACGGCGACCATGATGACGATGCCCTTGATCCCGACGCGCTCGAGCGCTTCCCAGGTGCGGACGACCCCCTTGGCATCGCGGTAGGTGATCTCCACGGCGCTCATGAAATTGCCCTTCCAGACGGTCTTTTTACTGATGATTTCCATAAGGGTACACGGCAGTAAGAACTACGGATCAACCCGGAGAAGATCAGAATCGAAAATGCCCATTAATCCAAATCAATTCACGCTGGCGGATTAATAACCATATTTACATATCAGACGTATCCGTGTTTATCAGTGTTCATCCGTGGTTAACATTATTTCCGGGTTTATCCGCGGTCTCTGCTGTAGTTTCTTACAGCCATTTTTTCAGGTCAAGGGTCAAAGCAGCCGGGATGATCGTATCGACTGCACGGGTGCGCTTCCTTCCCGCCTTTTTGAACATGGCTTTCTGCAGCTCCCTCTCCTCGTCGTAATGATCGAAGATCGGGAAATCGGACTCCGGGATGTCCTTCGAAAAATAGCCGCAGCCTTCGAGCCTTACAGCGCGCCGCGGACCGCGGATCGTCGGCCCGAAGATGCGGCAGATATGCGGTCGCTGGTTGTAGATCAGGCACGCTCCGTTGTCGTCCAGCGCGGGGCAGCGCATCTTGGCCGAGCGGCGCGAAATGGAATCGATAGCGGGCAGCGATTTGAGAAGGGGGTCCTTGCGGGAAAAGGCTTTCTTCTTTTCGAGGATATCGAGCTGTTCATTGGCTCGCGCAATTACCTTTTCCCTGACCGGAGCAGGGACCTGCTTCAGGGCATTGCGCAGGTAGATGGCGTCCAGCAGGGTGATGTCGAAAAAGCCGACGGAACAGCACTCATGACAACCCCGTTTACAACCCACTCCATACTTCGATGCTGCTTTTGCAAAGACGGTGTTGGAGCGTTCGAGGAATTGAGCGTATTTCTTTATAATGCGGTTCATGAAGGGATACCTTTCTCGTAACAGTGTCACGGATTATACGGGCTGGGCAGGCTGTTTGTCAACATGAAGAGCAGGGTAGGGGCTTCATCGGAGGAAAACAAAAAGCCTGAAGGATAGGCGCCTTCAGGCTCACGGTGCAGGTTCGGGATTCTTGTTCTCCGTTAATCCTGGCCCGGTTCTCCGGGCAGCGGTCCGCCCGTCATCCCCCGGCCGCCGGGACCCATCCCGCCCCGTCCTGCGCCCCGGCCGCGGGCGCCCGCCAGCATGCCGCGCATTTCCTGCATGAAGTCATGCTGAAAAATGACGTATCGCGCCTGCTGCTCCACGCTCAGGCTCTCCCGCGCGGCTTCAAACTCCTTGTCCCGGAGCTTGTTTCTTTCCTGGTGGTTCCGGAACATCTTGTCCAGGGCTGCCCTGATCTTTCCCTGATCAGGCGTTTTTGCGGCAAGCGTCTGTCTCAGGTCGCGCATCAGCTGTTCGTTGTCGCGCATCAGGTTTCTCTGCTTTTGTTCCAGGGACGTGATGGCGGGGATGAACTTTGCCGCGGTTTTTTCATCGAGGTTCAGCTCCTCGGTCAGGCGCATGATCCGGACAGCCTGCATTTTCCTTCTGATCTCCTCGCGCTGCTCTTCCGAAGGTCGACCGTCGTTACGGCCCGGATCGCCGATATCGCCCGCCTGGTCAGGTTTCTCCCCGGCGGCGAAAAGAGGATACTCTTGTGCCGCAGCCGTTCCCGCGATCAGCGCAATCAGGGCGAAGCAAGCCAAGATTCCGGTGTTTTTCATTAGTTCATACCTCCCGTTTCTGTTTATTCAGCATTTTCGACAGACGGTCCAGCTGTGCGGCATCGAGTCTGTCGAGCTCATCGTCAAGAGTATCGTTGTTCCGGACGAAAACGGAGTCATTCATTTCAGCGTCCAGGGCGGACAGTTGCGCCGCGGTCCAGGCGTCGGCAGCGCTCAGCTCCCGTCTTCCGAAATCGTCAACGTCAATCGGTCCTTCGGGAAAGGTGTCCTCGATAGAGGCATCTCCCGACGTCGCCATGCGCGGGGTTTTCTCCAGCGGCGCAGGCCGCAGAACGAGCACGCTTACGACTGCGAGCATTACCGCTGCAGCCGAAGCCCATGCCCAGCGGGCAACCAGAAAACCGTGAAGAACCGATGTAATTGCGCGGTGCTGTCCCGTCTCTTTCTGCTGCAGGACCTGCCGGTGTATCCGGTCCGGCATCGCAGCCCAGAAAGCATCTCCGGGATCAGGCACCGGCTCCTCAGCCATGGCACGGAGCAGGACAAGCTCTGTGCGGCAGTCTTCGCACGCTTCCAGATGTTTTTCGATCCGTTCCCGTTCAGGATGGTCGTTTCCCTTTTCCCGATAATCGGGGAGGAGTGCTTTCATGTCCTTGTCTGTGCACGATTTCATCTGTTTCTCTCCGTATGACCGGCTTACTTCCGCCGGTACTCCGCAGGCAGCGCGAACAGGATCATGACGATCCGCAGTGTTCTTTCTCTTTCGCCGTATTCGCGCCCGTGTCCTGGATCTTTGCCTTCAACTTCTGGACGGCGTGGTGATAATTCGCCTTTGCCGTGCCCACGGAGCATTGCATGATGCCTGCGATCTCTTCGAACTTTTTTTCCTCCTGCACCCGCAGCAGAAGCGTGATCCGCTGTTTTTCCGGAAGGCAGTCCAGGGCGGCCCTCAGGAGCATCCTGTTCTCCTTGTGGATCATCGTTTCGAGGGTGCGGGGCTCTCTCCTGATGACGACATCGTCTATCGGCACCTGCTCGACCCGGGACCGGTCGCGGTATACGTTCTTGGCAAGGTTGATCGCGATCTGGTACAGCCAGGTCTTGAAGGACGACCGCCGCTCGAACGAACCGAGCCCGGTGAAGGCCCTGATAAAGGTCTTCTGGAGGATATCCGCGGCGTCGTCATGGTTGCTCACCATGCGGTAGAGCAAGGAATAGAGCGGTTTCTGGTACTTTATCACCAGTTCGTCGAATGCTTCCCGCTCGCCTGCCGTGGTTCTGTTGATCAGGTCGAGGTCTTCATCCATACAGGCGCCGTGTGCTGGTTAATAAGACACCTGCCGGGGTAAAAGGTTGAATTGAAAAGAGGTATCTACACAGGGTCGAAACGAATCACTGCGGAGAAATGGGGGAACTTCGCGAAATAGAGAATTCGATACTTCTGACGAACAATGTCGTTTCTCCGTTTTTCCGGATTTCCCTTTTCTGCAAGGTTTGACGTCTGAGTGTTCGAAAAAAGTATTTTCCGCCGGGGACGCGGGGTCCGGCTGTTTTACGAAGCCGGGGCCGCTTCCCGGTCCTTGATGTCCCTGTACCGGCAGACGCGGTTCCTTCCGTCGTGCTTTGCCTGGTAGAGCGCCTTGTCCGCCAGGGTGACGAGATCGGCGGTGTCCTTCTGTCTCCACCCCCGGAAGACGAGCTGATGCCGATGCTGACGGTGATCCGGAGCTGCCGTCCGATACGCGGTAACGATGGTTTTCTCCACGACTTGATCGGATGCGCTCCGCCATCACCCGGGCGCCTTCCGCTGTCGGTGTCCACCATGCCCACGGCGAACTCTTCGCCTCCGTAGCGCGCCACAAAGTCGATGCTGCGCGCCTGTTTCGTGGAGCACCTTTGCGATGGTCTTGATCGCCACGTCCCCCACGGGATGGCCGTACTTGTCGTTCACCCTCTTGAAGTTGTCGATGTCCATGAGCAGGATGGAGAAAGGCCGGGGTTCGCGGTCGAGCCGCTTGTATTCCTCGTCAAGCTTTTCCATGAAGGTCCGGTGGTTCAGAAGGCCGGTCAGGCCGTCGGTCCGGGCCAGGTTGCTGATCTGCTTGTGCAGGATGGCATTGTCCATGACCAGGGCGACCTGGTTCATCAGGGTGTCGAGAAAATTGCGGTGGAATTCCGAGAAGGCGTTGGCCTGCAGGGATCCCAGGAAAAAAGCGCCGATGAATTTCTCGCCCGTGGCAAGGGGCCAGCAGGAGAGCGACCGGAGCTGCCGGGTGAGTCCGGTGGTCGTGTCCAGCAGTCCGATCACCTTGCGTTCGCCGAGATCGAAGAAGTGATAAGGCGCGGATTGCCGCTGCTCCCACTGATGCAGCATCTGGTTGATGAGCGTGCCCTGCTTCGAGGGGGAAGTGTCTTGTCTCCGTCCCCGTTCTTTTCTTCGCCGGCCTGCGAGGAAGGCGACGTGATCCTTTGAACAGGGACGGGTCGGCATCGCGAAGGTCACGGCGCCGCTCTGGTGGACGACCGCCACGGACCGGTCTTTTCCTCGTAAAGCGCGAAGACGCAGAAATCGTGGGGCACAATGACGTTGATCTCCCTCGCCAGACGCTCCAGAATGTCGTTGAGTTCCAGGCTGCTGTTCAGAACAGCGCTCATTTCGTGCATTGCGGCAAAGGTCATTGCCCGGAAATTGAGCTCCTGGGACACCCGGATCTTTTCGATGATCTGGATGAAGAAGGGCGAAAACCGCACGAGCATGTCCTGGGTATCGAGGGAAAAGGCGCCGCCTTCGAGGCTGTCGACCACGAGCACGCCGATATTTTCACTGTTCTGCACGATGGGAATGGCAAGAATGGATTTGACAGGCATGGTCTTCGTGTAGTAGCCCGAGAGTGCCGCCGGCGTGGTCCATGTTGGACAGGCACTGGGGCTGAGTGTACTTTGTGCAGCCCGCTAATGATCCCGTTGTCCTTGTCCGGCCGGAGGATTTCGCCGACGGGCGCCAGAAACCGGGCGTCGGCGTCGCTCCGGCGCGCCCTGAGGACGAAGGCTTCTTCGCTCCGATGCGCTCCTTGAGGAACAGCGCGTAGGTATGGGCGGGCACGAACCCGTAGATCATTTCCAGGAGCCCGTCAAAGGCCTCTTCGCGGTTCCGGGCTGCTTTCACATTCGAGGCGAGCTGGTTCTTTTCGTTCAACGCGTCGATCGTGTCGCCCTGCGCCAGGGGGTCGATGGCATCGGCATGTTCGATGAGCTTCTCCAGCTCCTGCTTAACCTGCTCCTTCTCTCCCCTCGTGCGGCGGATGCTGCGGGAGATGACCGCCGGGACAATCACCAGGGAAAGGGCGGAGCCGGCATAGAGGAGCGTCTTGTCCGGATCCGCCTGGCCGGACAGAAACAGGTTTGCCGCCTCAATGGCCAGGATGAGGGCCGTCGCCGACAGCGTCCTCCAGAGCGGCGAAAGGATGGCGATGACCGCGGCGACGGGGAAGTAGGCCGGCCACAGGAAGGAATGGACGCCGCCCGTGGTCTGCACAAAAAAATTCATCAGAATAATGCCGAGGACGATGAAGGGAAAGGAGTCGAAAGGGGTTTTCGAAAGGTAAGCGGAGTAGCCTGTGCTGAAGGCGAGGATGAGGTATCCCGTCAGCCAGGAGAACAGAAGAAGGTTGGTCGGGTTCGGCCTGAGAAACCATCCCAAGCCGGCGATCACGCAGTACAGAACGAGAAGGCCGGAGACGATGATTCTTTTCAAACCTTTCTTCTCCTGTTCATCTCTTCCTCGAAATACTTGCGATACAGAACATCCCACTCCCGGCTGCCTTCGGGCACCCTGCGAGACAGGGACTGGATGGTGCGGCGCGCCGCCTCGTCCGCCTCGTCTTCGAACTTGAATTCGTCGGTGATGGTCTTTTTGATCTCGCGCAGCAGCCGCTCTTCCGCCTGGATGACGTCGACATGCCGGTCCTGGACGATCTTGTCCAGGATCAGGTGGGAAATATGGGATATCCGGTCTTCGCTTAAGCGCATGGTGGTTAATTTCCTTTAAAAAAATCAGCGGTCAGCTATCAGCTAGGTCAGTCTTCCGCAATTGCACTCCTGGCCCCTTACTACCGGCTACTGGACCCTTGCTTTTCGATTCCGCATTTCAGAGAACGATCCCCCGCTCCTTCGCCAGCTTCTGTTTCGTCAGCTCGAACACCTTGCGGTAATCCATGTTTTCCTTGGCGATCTCGGCCTCGTGGGCCGAAAGGATCTTCTCCACGTCCTTGTTCAACTTTTCCTCGGCCGCCATGTCCGCGGTGATCACCTCGACGATCTTGTCGCTGATGGCGGTCTTCGGCACGTCGTACTCGACCAGCCCCTTGGTCTCAAGGTTCGAGGCGATGGTGTCGGCGAGATGTTTGATCATTTCCCTGGATAGGCGCATAGGTTTTACCTCGGGGGCATTATAACAGAAACGACAGGGAAGTGAAGGGGAAAAAGGAGAGCAGGCTGATTCGCCTGCTCTTTTTCAGAGCCTACTGGATTTTGCGGATTGTGTTGTTGTAAGAGTCTGCGATATAGAGGCTGATCCCGTCAGTAGTTATGCCTCTGGGGACATTGAACATGGCTGAGGCGCCGGTCCCGTCCTGTGCGCCTTCGTAATATAGCGTGCCGGCCAGGGTCGTGACTTCATTTGTTGAAAGAGTGAGTTTTCTGACAAGCGCATTCCCGCTGTCGGCAATGTAGAGGCTTGACCCGTCCGTCGTTATCCCCGAAGGGCTGCTGAACCGTGCAGAACTTCCCACACCTTCTGCATAGCCGAGTGTACCCGTCACCCCCGCCAGAGTACTTACATCACCCGATGCAATGACGATTTTCCGGATGGAGTGGTTCCCCCAGTCTGCGATGTACAAATTTGTACCGTCGGTAGTGATGCCGTAAGGGTAGTTGAATCTGGCGTCTGCTCCCGTTGCGTCAATGGTACCGGAAAAACTTGCGGATCCGGCTAAAGTCGTGACCTCTGCTGTCGCAATTACGACTTTGCGGATCGTGTGGTTCCCCATATCCGAGATATAAAGATTGATTCCATCAGTGGTAATGCCTGCCGGTGAATTGAAACGGGCATTCGTCCCCGTGCTGTCCGTTGATCCGGAAGATAGCGCAGTCCCTGCAAGGGTCGTGACGTCGCCAGAAGCTATGACGATCTTGCGGATGGTATTGTTCCCCGTGTCGGCAACGTAAAGGTTGGCACCATCCGTGGTGATCCCAACGGGATTGTTGAAGCGTGCAGATGCTCCGATGGCGTCAGATGAGCCGGATTGTCCTGCAGAACCTGCCAGGGTTATGACCTGCCCAGTTGCAGTTATAATTTCCCTGATGATGTGGTTCTTATAATCTGCGACGTAAAGACTGGACCCGTCGGTCGTGATACCCTCCGGTTCGAAGAACCTTGCTGCCGCGCCGACGCCATCGGAGGACCCCTGAGTGGATGTGCCGGCTACGGTCGATACCTCACCGGTAGAGATCACAATCTTTCTGATAGTACAGTTTCCTTTGTCGGATACATACAAATTCGTGCCGTCGCTGTACATGCCGAAGGGATTGGCAAATTGGGCTTGTGTCCCTATTCCGTCAAGCGATCCGATTGTCCCGACCGTCCCTGCCAGCGTCGTAACCTCTCCTGTCGAAATGACGATCTTGCGGATGGTTCTGTTGCCGCTGTCGGCAACGTAGAGGTTGGCGTTGTCTGCGGTTATGCCGGTCGGCCACATGAATCTCGCGTCCGAGCCTGTGCCATCAGTGGCTCCCGACATCCAGGATGTCCCGGCTACTGTCGATACAGCTCCTGTAGAAATAACAACCCTGCTAATTATGTTTTTATCGTATTCGACGACAAAAAGATTCGTTTTATCCGTATTAATAGTTATGCCCGTCGGTGAACCTAACGTGGCAGCAGTTAGGGTGCCGGAAGAGCCCCACGTGCCATCATTTGCAAGTGTTGTCACCTCTCCTGTGGCGATGACGATCTTCCGCAGTCTGTTATTGCCTTTATCGGTAACATACAGATTCGTACCATCGTTTGTGATCCCTGTAGGATACCAGAATCGGGCGTCCGGGCCGGTGCCGTCAGCAGTTCCCTGCATACCCATCGAGCCTGCCAGAGTTGTGGTCATTCCTGTTGTCAAATCGACTTTTTGAATGATATTGAAAAAGCTTGCAACATACAGGTTCGTGCCGATGGTAGTGATCCCATGAGGAGGGATATAATACCAGCTAAGATTTCCTCCCTGGTTCAATCCCGGGGTCACCGGTGTTCCGCCCAATGTCGTGACCTCGCCTGTTGCAATGACGATCTTTCTAATGGAACCATTTGCATCTATTGAATACAGATTGGTCCCGTCACTCGTGACGCCTGAGGGATAGAAGAAGCGCGCCGCTGTTCCTGTCCCGTCAGTAGAGCCCGGGGCAACGCCGGCTAATGTTGTCACAGCAGTGGTCAGCTCTAGATTCTTTCCTTGCAGCGATCCTCCCATTTGATTCGGCGCAACAGTAAGAACAGTCGCATTTGAAATGACAGCCGAACCTGAAATGGAGTCCGAGGTTGCCGATATCGTCGTCGTTCCCACAGCAACGGCGGATACCCTTCCCTTCGTATCCGCGTCATTACTGATCGTGGCAACAGCGGTGGATGAAGAGCTCCATGTCACGAGGGTCGTTACGTCCTGGGTCGTGTTGTCCGAGTAGATGGCTGTTGCTGTGAACTGCTGAGTTGTCCCTTTTTCCAGTGAAGGGGTGGTCGGCGTTATCATGATACTGGCGTTCGAGCCGGGTCCGCCTTCCGGTTTCGTACCCGCGCCGTTGCCGCAGGAAACGAGAGTGACCGCAAAAAGAATGAACAAAACTGTCAAGCTTCGGCAAATATGCATGATAGGCTCCTTAGAATATCGAATTACTGAATTCTCCGAATAGTGTTGTTATACGTATCCGCTACGTAAACGCTTACTCCATCGGTGGTGATGCCATAGGGCCGCTGGAACCTTGCGTTTGAACCAACGCCGTCAATCTGTCCGACGGTACCGGCCAGGCTCGCGAGTGTCGTGACTTCTCTGGTAGATAAAACGATTTTGCGAATGGCATAGGTGGAATCGGTGACGTAAAGGTTTGATCCATCCGTGGTGACGCCATAGGGCCAGCTGAAGCCTGCTGCAGAGCCGAAGCCGTCAGCTGATCCGTAGCAATAAAAGCAAGATGTTCCTGCGAGCGTCGTTACGTCGCCGGTGGAAATGACGATCTTGCGAATTGAATTGTTGTAGGAATCCACAACGTAAAGGTTCGTGCCATCTGTCGTGATCCCCTGGGGACAGTAAAAAGAAGCTGCCGTTCCTATGCCGTCAGCTGTTCCCATTACTCCCGCGGTTCCGGCAAAAGTTGTCACAGCGGCGGTGGAGATAACGATCTTCCTGATGGTATGATTGTCCGAATCGGTCAGGAAAAGCGACGTGCCATTTGTCGTTATGGCAGTTGGTGATTTGAACTGTGCTTCGGAACCAGTGCCGTCAACCGAACCCTGGGTGCCTGCTGTTCCTGCCAGTGTCGTTACCTCTCCTGTGGAAATGACGATTTTACGGACAGTATAGTTGCCCATATCGGATACATAGATGTTCACACCGTCCGTTGTAATGCCCCGTGGACCGTTGAATCGGGCTGCGGATCCTGTACCGTCAAGCGAACCGGAGAGTCCCGGACTGCCTGCGCGGTGAACCTGGCATCAACTCCGGAGGCATCTGTTGAACCTGATGAGCCTGTGGTACCGGCGATCGTTGTAACAGCCCCGGTAGCTATTACGATTTTTCGGATGATGTTGTTGCCCGTATCCGTGACATAGAGATTAGTGCCGTCGGTAGCAATACCTGTCGGTCCGTTGAATCGCGCTGCAGAACCTGTTGCATCGATTGATCCGGAGCTGCCTGCAGTACCGGCGATGGTGGTGACATCTCCTGTGTCAATCCTGATTTTGCGGATTGTATTGTTGCCCGTATCTGAGGCGAAGAGATACGTGCCATCAGTAGTAATGCCTGACGGTCCGTTGAACCGTGCATCAGCCGCAGTCCCATCAGACAATCCAGCCATGAGTGTTGCTCCGGCAAATAGGCCGTCCAAGGTAGGATAATAACCGCCGGACGTGTCCAGCTTCCGGATGACGTTGTTATTCGTGTCGGCAACATAGAGATATCCGCCGGTTAGAGTGACACTGCCGGGCCGGAAAAATGGAGCTATTGTGCCCGGCATTCCAGCAATTTTTGTGACAGCGCCTGTTGTAATTGCTATTTTGCGTATGGTCAACGCTTCTGTGTCGGCAACGTACAGATAGGTCCCGTCTGTTGTGATTCCGCGGGGATATCTGAATGTCGCGGCAGTTCCGGTGCCGTCAGTAGAACCGCTGATCCCAGCATTGCCCGCGAGCGTCGTAACATTTCCTGTGGTAATGTAGACCTTCCGGATTGCGCTGTTGTTGGTATCGGCAACATAGAGATATGTGCCGTCGGAGGTGATCCCAACAGGATGATTGAAAATCGCGGCAGAGCCAAGGCCGTCCGCCCATTGTCTTATTCCCGCAACTGTAGTGACCTCCCCGGTAAGGCTCAGATCGTTGCCTTGCAGTGACCCTCCTATTAAGTGAAGAACGGTCAGCGTGGTCGATTTTGATATGCCTCCTGATATAGCCGAAATCGTCGTTGTCCCGGCGGAAACAGGTGTTGCAAGGCCTCGCGAGCCATCTGCATTGCTGATAGTAGCGATCGCAGAAGCGGAAGAACTCCAGGTTACCAGTGATGAAATATCCTGAGCTGTTGCATTTGAATATGTTCCGGTAGCAATAAACTGCCGGGTCTTTCCCGGGGCAATGGTCGTGTCGGCCGGAGAGATGTCGATTGATATCAGCGTTGCAGGCGTTACCGTTAATGTCGTGGAGCGGGATACGATGTCGGATATTGCCGTTATGGTCGTTGTGCCGGTACCAATAGGGGTTGCCAGACCTCGTGAACCGGCGGCATTGCTGATGGCTGCAACAGTCATGGACGAAGAACTCCAGGTGACGGACGTAGTTAGGTCTTGCGTCGAGGCATTGGTGTAGGTGCCGGTTGCAGTGAACTGCTGAGTCGTTCCCAGGGCAATGCTAGGATCAGCAGGCGCAATGTCGATCGAAGAAAGCCTTACTGGAGAGATGGTCAGGGTTGTTGAGTCGGAAACCGTACCCGATATTGCCGTAATCATTGTCGTCCCCGTAGTGACGGAATAGGCCTTGCCTTTCGTTCCATCGGCATTGCTGATCGTAGCGACAAGGGAGTCTGATGAATCCCAGACCACTGGTGCGGTAAGGTCCTGGGTCGTGTTGTCGGAATAACGCCCTTTTGCCGTGAATTGCTGGGTCGTACCTATGGCGATATCGGGACCCTTCGGCGTTATTTCTATAGATTCGAGTGTCGCGGGAGTGACGGTCAAGGTAGTAGAACCCGATATCGCGCTGAAGACGGCCGTTATCGATGCTGTGCCTGCAGCAAGAGCGGATGCCTTGCCCTTTGATCCTGCACTATTGCCGATGGTGGCTATCGACGTGGCCGACGATTCCCAGGATGCTGCTGAGGTCAGGTCCTGGGTCGCATTGTTGGAAAAGGTGCCGGTAGCGCTGAACTGCTGATCGGTCCCCGCGACAATGCTGGGATTTGTCGGCGCGACTGCCACTGAAACGAGTGCTGCTGATGTTACTGTCAACGTGGTAGAGCCTGAAATATTTCCTGAGTTGGCCGTTACCATCGTTGTCCCTGAATCAAGCGATGTTGCCATGCCATTCGATCCAGCCGTATTGCTGATTGTCGCGATTGACCGTGACGAAGAACTCCAGGTCACTGATGCTGTCACATCCTGGGTGGAATTATCCGAGAACACTCCGGATGCAGTAAATTGCCGGGTGGTTCCTGCTACAATGCTCGGGTTGGTCGGCGTTACCTCAATGGACCGGAGCGCCGCATCCGTCACGGTCAGGACCGTGGTTCCGGTGATCTCCCCGACCTGCGCCTGGATGCTTGCAGCGCCGGGATTCGATCCCAGCGCAGTGCCGTTGCTGTCGACGGCGGCGACGGTAGTATCGGACGAATTCCATTGGACCTTGCCGGTTATGTCCGCGCTGGTATTGTCTGAGTACCGGCCGGTTGCTGTGAATGTCTGGGTCGTGCCCTTGGCTATGGAAGGTGTTGTGGGCATTACCTCGATGCTGGTGAGCGGGGCTCCGGATTTATTCGTGCTGGGATTGGTACCGCAGGAGACTAGCATGGCAGTGCAGAGAACAAGAAGTACTGCTACCCTTCGACGAAGATACATGACGGGCTCCTTATGACGGAAAGTTGCAGAATGGTGTGCGAGCTGGGAGGGTCAAACGAAAGTACGATACTATTTTTTATTGGAGATTGCAAGAGACTCGAAAGGGTATTTTTGGGGTATATACGACTGGCTGTTGAAAATTAGATGTACGCGCAGTTGTTACAGGAACTTTTCCAGGTCCAGGACCATGGCCGCGGGAATGATGGTCTCGATTTTCCGGCGCGGGTCGATGCCGAGCTGCTTGAAGAGGGCCTTGAGAAGCACATCTTCGTCCTTGTAGATGCTCAGTATGGGAAAGTCCGTTTCGGGAATGTCCCTGGAAAAGTGACCGCAGCCTTTGATCACGATCGACCTTCGGTTGCCCCGGATCGTGGGTCCGAAGATCCGGCAGAGCAGGGGCCGGTGCTCGTAGATCATGCAACGGTTCTTGTCATCAAGGGCAGGACAGCGCATGCCTGATGATTTCCGGGCGAGGGTGTCGATTGCGGAAGCAGATTTGAGAATCGGGTCGATGAGCGAGAAGATGCCCTGTTCTTCGAGAAGTTCAAGCCGTTCCATCGCCTGCCCGATGACTCGCTTTCTGATCGCGGCAGGAGTCTTTTTGATACTCGCCCTGAGATGCAGCGCATCGAGCATCGATATGCTGAAAAATCCCGAGCAACACCCATAACACCCCGCATGCAGCCGGCTCTGTTCTTTTTCGTCGCTGACCTGAATAGTTCTCCGATAATGCCGAGGAATAGAGCATAGTTTTTTAAAAGCCTTTTCGTCTGTTCGCGTTGCGACTGCATCTTGTCGTTCATGAAAAAAAGATCACGTCCTTTTCATGATTAAATTCTGCTTTGCGCAGAGATGCGGAGGCGCGGGGAAAGAATAGCCGGAATGGCATGCTCCAGCCCCCGTCCTGCTTTCCTTTGCGCTCTTTGCGGCTTTGCGCGAGAACAGTCTTTTGCAGTGATTGTCTGTCTATGAAGGCGGCTGCGTGAATTTTTTTGCCCACACAAGGAGAAAAAGGACGATCAGCCCCAGCCATACGATTTTCAGAGACAGGAGTGTAAAGGCCAGCTTGATGAACTGCTTGAGCACCTTGAGCGACAGCAGGGCGACGATGACGAGGCCTATGATCAATGCTGTTTTGGAAATATTCATGGCATGAGACCGGCCCGCATCAGTCAGTCGCTCTCCAGGCCGTACTTTTTCAGTTTTCTCCAGAGCGAGACGCGGTCGATGCCGAGGATCTGCGAGGCAAGGGTTTTGTTGCCTCCGACTTCGTTCAGCACCCACTTGATGTAGACCATTTCCTGGTCGTCCAGAGAGGGGATTTTGCCCTCCTTTTTCCTGAACGTCTTGATGCTGAGCTCCCGAAGATGCTCCGGCAGGTGGGCCGCCTCGATCATCCTGTCGTTCGCAAGTGCAACGCCGCGTTCGATGACGTTTTCGAGCTCCCGCACGTTTCCCGGGAAGTCATAGTTGAGGAGCAGGCTGAGCACGTCCGGAGAAATCTCGGTCACTCCTTTTTTCATAAGGGCGGCATATTTCTTCAGGAAATGGAACGACAGCAGGGGGATGTCGTCCTTGCGGTCCACGAGCGGCGGGATGCGGAGCGAGACAACGTTCAGCCGGAAGTAGAGGTCCTGGCGGAACGAGCCGTTCTGGATCGAGGCGTTGATGTCCCGGTCCGTAGCGGCCACAAACCGCACGTCGACGGGGATCGGTTCCGTGCCCCCGTAACGAATGCTTTCCTTTTCCTGGATCACATGAAGGAGCTTCACCTGGATCGACGGCGGCAGCTCGGTGATCTCGTCAAGGAACAGCGTGCCTCCCGACGTCGCCTCTACGACCCCTTTTTTCACGGAAGCCGCGCCCTTGAACGCTCCCTTTTCGTGTCCAAAGAGCTCGTAGGAAAGCAGCTCCTCCGTCAAAGCACCGCAGCTGAGCGTGGAGAACGCGCCCTCGGCGCGGGTGCTGTTCAGGTGAATGTACCGCGCAAGGAGCTCCTTGCCGGTGCCGCGCTCGGCCGAGATGAGCACATTGCAGTCCGTGAGCGCTATCTGGCGCGCGGTCTCGAGGAGCTTCTGCATGCCGATGTCCTCGGTCAGGATATTGATCTTTCCCTGGTAGCTTTCCAGCTGGTCGCGCAGCTGCCGGTTCTCGACCTTGAGACGGACCTTGTCGGCAGCTTCCTTGACCACCTTGCGCACTTCCTCCAGCTTATAGGGCTTGGCGATGTAGTAGAACGCCCCGTGCTTCATGGTTTCGACGGCGGAGTCGAGCGTCGCGTATCCGGTAATCATGATGACCTCGGCGTCCGGGTGGAGCTCGCGGGTCTTCTTCAGGATCTGCATGCCGTCGACTTTTTCCATGCGCAGATCCGTGAGAACGACGTCGTAGCTGTTTTCCTGCAGCAGTCTCAGCGCGTTCGATCCGCTCTGCGTTCCGGTCACGTCGTAGCCCGCTTTTTTCGTGACGTATTCGAGGTTTCTGAGCGCGACCCGCTCGTCGTCGACAATGAGTATTTTAGCTGTGGCCTGCATTTCCCTGCTCCTTATGAAATCATACTTTGTATCCGTTCATGCTGCGGCTCTGCACGAACGGGATATCAGTCAAAATAAACGAAGAAAAGCATTTCTCACGTCCAGTGTCTTTCGACATGCGGCGTCCGGGTCGGTTCCGCGAGACGCTTCTCGTTCTTCTGCTTGAGTTTGACCGGCAGCCTGATGAGGAACGTCGTCCCCGTACCGGGCGCGCTGTCCACGGCGATGCAGCCGTCGTGCTCCTCGATGATCTCGTGGACGATGAAGAGCCCGAGCCCTGATCCCTTGCCTACGTCCTTGGTGGTGAAGAACGGATCGAAGATCTTCGGCAGAATGACGGGGGGATCCCGTGTCCCGTGTCCGCGATCTCGATGTCGACGGTGTCGTCTTCGAGCGTGCATTTGCCGCGGTATTTCGGATAATTGAAAATCTCCGGCTCCGTTTCGTCCATGACGTCCACAGCTCGCCGCGTCCTCGCCCTGATGGTGACCGTGCCCCCGTGGTCGGAGACCGCCTCCACGGCGTTTTTGATCAGGTTAAGGAAGGCCTGCTGGACCCGCTGCTTGTCGGCGAAGATCTCGATGTCTTCGGGAACCGAGACCGCGATCGACGCGTGCGTCGGCACCTGCCCCCTGACGAATCGGATGGTCTCTTCGATGAGGCCGTGGAGGGAAAGGGTCTCTTTCCTGAATTCCCGGGAGCGGGAGAAGTCGAGGAGCGAGCGGACGATGTTCCGCGCGCGGTCGGTCTGCTCGTTGATCTGAGCGACGAGTTCCAGGAGAAATGCGGGGTCGTGGGGAACGGGGTGGCCGGCCCGGGCGGGAGCGTCCTGCTGTCCTGCCTGGTCAGCCGATTTGTCGGCCTCCCACGACGCGATGCACTCCTTCATCTCTTCCGACAGTATCTGGTTCGATGAAGAGATGTTGGACAGCGGATTGTTCAGTTCGTGCGCCACACCTGAAAGAAGGGTGCCCAGGGACGCGAGCTTCTCGGACTGCACCAGGTGCCTTTGCTGGAGCTCCAGTTCGCGCAGCATCTTGTTGAAGGCCGCGGTGAGGGACACAATCTCCCGGTCCCGCGAATCGATCTGGATCTTCTCAAAGCCGCCGTTGGCGATCATGGTCATGTTGTTCTCGATGAGCTGGAGCGGTTTGAGCACGATCCGCGAAAGGATCTGGCCTGCTACGATAACGAGAACGCAGAGTACGGCGATCGAAGCAACGACGACGCGGCGTGTCATCTCGCTTGCATCGATGATCCCCCGGCGCTCGTTCTTCTGGATGGTCCGGGCGATGGTCGTGATCCGGTCTCCGGCGTCCCGGATCCGGTTCTCGAACATGGTCCTGCGCGCATCATTCGTCGACCCATCGAGTCCCTTTTTGTTGATGACCAGCTCGAAATGGCGCTCAACGAGGTCCTTGTAACGGTCGAACAGGCCGGTGAGCATCTCGATCTGTTCGGGGATGGCAAAAGCGTCCATGTTCCTGCTCTTGCTGACCAGCAGGGCTTCCGCAAGGTCGACATACTTTATGATGGCCCGGAAATCCTCCTCGTCCTCGAAGAGGAAATAGTTCTTTTCGAAGCGCCTGATCTCCAGCGTGTCGTCGAAGAACTCGTTCGTGACCTCGCCGAAGGTCATCCTTTTTTCCACGAACTCGATCTCGAACAGGGTGATGACGGACAGTCCGATGACCATAGCCACGATGGCGTAGTAGCCCAGCGTGATCTTCCATCTGATGCTCGGCCGGTAATGGGAGAGTGAGAATGCCATCGGTGCGGTTTGTTCCGGGGATCCTCTCGGAATTGAGGAAACGACCTCGCGGGCGGAGCCCTCTGGTCCGTCCTTTTCTGTTCGTGTTGCATTGTACAACACCCGGTTGTTTTGTTCAACAATTAGATTGACTGCGGGCGTGCGCCGGCCCGGCCGTTTTTTCAGATTGCCAGGGGCACGGGGAATATGATACAGTCCTTGCCAGGAGACCATGTCACTCAAGAAAAAAATAGCCCTCAGCTTCTTCATCAGCGCCTTTATTATCGCGATTCTCGCGGCCTTCGAGTACATCAACTTCATCGAGATCAAGCAGCAGATACGGTATCTCGAGGTCACGGACACGATCAGCCGCAAGTCACTCCAGCTCCGCAGGCACGAGAAGAACTATTTCCTGTACAGCCCTCAACAGGCGGAGGAAGAGTCGTCCGCAGTCCATCAGTATATCGATCAGCTCCGGGAGCTCCTCGACAGCCCGGACATGGAGCGGCAGGACACCCAGAGTTTCCGGGACAGCATTTCGGAATACGAGCGCCTGTTTCTCTCAATTGAGTCATCGTCGAGGCGGCTGATCCACGAATTCGAAATGACCAGAAGGTCGCTCGGCGGTTCCGCCCGGTACCTGCCCCTCGTGGAGGCGACGTTCCTGGAACAGCCCCTGCGGTCTGCTGCGTCACTCAGGGAGGCCTTTCACCTGCCTCCGCAGCACCCCCTGATCAAAAGGCTCAAGGAACTGTCCTCCGAGATCACGGCGCTCAGGAAAACGGGCGAATCCATCGTCGTCGTTTCCAAGGACCTGGACAAGGTCGCTCGGGAGAAGGTGGAGACCGTGATCCGCGTCTCCCAGGTCGCCATCCTGATCTTCTTTCCCCTCTTCTTCGCCGTGGGCATCGGGACGCTTTTTTTCATCAGCACCAGCGTGGTTAAACGGCTCATTCTGCTGATCAGGGTCGTCGAAAAAACGGGCAGCGGTTCCTATCCGCAGCTTTCAGTGCCGCCCCCCCGGAGCGGGGCCCTCGACGAGGTGGGGGTGCTGATCGGAAAGTTCAACGAGATGGAGGACCAGCTTGCGGCGCACGAGTCCGAGCTCGAGCGCAAGAACAAGGAGCTGATGCAGGCAAAGAAGCTCGCCGCCATCGGCACCCTGGCCTCGGGCGTGGCGCATGAGCTGAACAACCCCCTGAACAACATTTACCTGAGCGCCCAGGTGCTGTCGCGGGAGGCGGGGGACCAGTGCCCGCCGGCGATCAAGGAGGCGGTCACCGACATCGTGGGCCAGACGGCCCGCGTCAAGCGGATTGTGGGAGACCTTCTTGAGTTCGCCCGCGGCAGGGAGCCCCGGTACCAGGACGTGGAGCTGGCGGACCTGATCACGGGTTCTTACCGCCATCTGGCCGGCGCCCGCGACATGGTCACTATCAGCTTCACCCTCGATTCCATACCCCCGCAGATCTCTGTGCCCGCGGACCGGGGGCAGCTCGAGCAGGTATTCACCAATCTGTTCGCAAACGCTGCGGACGCAGTCGAAGGAACCGGCAGCATTGCAGTCACGATCAGGAAGACCGAGGAATCGGCCGTTGTCGTCGTCGCCGATACGGGAAAGGGCATCCCGCGGGACAACCTGGACAAGGTCTTCGAACCTTTTTTTACGACCAGGGACAAGGGAACCGGCCTGGGACTCGCGATCGTGTATAATATCGTCAAGAAACACAACGGCGAAATCGTCGCCGAGAGCGAGGAGGGGCGGGGTACGACTTTCACGATCGCCCTTCCCCTGAAGCAACATTGATGAAATCGTAAAAGCAAATTTTACCGAGAGCGCGCAGAGAACGCAGAGGAAATCCTTATAGATTCCGACTAAATTTCTCTGCGACCCCGGCGTTCTCTTCGGTGAAAAGCCTTTTTACGAATTTATCCACATTGACGGACAGGGAATTTCATGGCATTTAAAATACTGGTAGCAGAAGACGAAGAGATCACCTTGAAGCACCTGGTCAACGCTCTGAGCAAGGAATCCTATCTCGTCACCGGCGTGCCGAACGGGCTGGATGCGATGCACAAGCTCGAGTCGGATCATTTCGACCTGCTGATAGCAGACATCAAGATGCCGGGCCATACGGGGATCGAGCTCCTCGAGATGGTCCGTGAGAAGCAGATCGAGACCGAGGTGATCATCGTCACCGGGTTCGGCAGCATCAGCTCCGTCGTCGACGCCATGAAAAAGGGCGCCAACGACTACGTGACCAAGCCCTTCGACCTCGACGAACTCCTGCACAAGGTGAAAAAAATCAGCGAACAGGCCAGCCTCAAACGCGAGAACGTCGCGCTCAGGGCCTTTGCAAGCTCGGACAAGAAGGTCTCCATCATCGCGAAGAGCGAAAGCATGCTCAACATCCTCGGCATCATCGAGGGGATGAAGGACTCCGACTGCAACGTGCTCCTCACGGGCGAGACCGGTGTGGGCAAGAGCCTCCTGGCCAAGATCATCCATTACACCGGCAGGCGCCAGACCATGCCGTTCCTGTCCATCAACTGCGCCACCCTCACCGAGGAGCTCCTCGCCAGCGAGCTCTTCGGGCATGAAAAGGGGGCCTTCACCGGCGCGGTCAAGACCAAGCAGGGCCTCGTGGAGATCGCCGACACGGGCACGCTGTTCCTCGACGAGATCGCGGAAATGACGCCGAACCTCCAGGCCAAACTGCTCAAGGTGATTGAGGAAGGCGAGTTCTACCGCGTCGGCGGCACCCGGCCCATCAAGGTCGACGTGCGGTTCATCGCTGCGACCAACCAAAACGTGCGCGCGGTCATTGCCGAGGGCAGGTTCCGCGAAGACCTCTACTACCGCCTGAACATCATGGAGATCTTCATCGCCCCCCTGCGCGACCGGCGCGAGGACATCCAGCCGCTTTCCGCCTATTTTCTCGAAAAGCACCTGCCGAAGTCGCGCAAGAAGATAACCGGATTCACGAAGGAAGCGATGGCCGTGTTCAAACACTACAGCTTCCCCGGCAACGTCCGTGAGCTGGAGAACATCATCGAGCGGGCCATCATTCTTGAAAAGGGGCCGGTCATCTCGGCCGACAGCCTGCCCCAGACGATCAAGATGTTCCAGATCGAGACCATCGAGCCCGACAAGATCAAGACCATCGACGAATTGAACAGGGAGTACGCGGAAAAGGTCCTCGAAATGTACGGCGGGAACCGGACCCGCGCTTCCGAAGTGCTCGGCATATCCCGCACCAGCCTCTGGAGAATATTGAAAGAGGACGGCGATGCAGGGGAGAGCTAGATTAATTTTTATAAAAAAAGACTGTTTCGCGCAAAGACGCAAAGGCGCAAAGTAAAGTAAGTCTTTCTGAACTGCTCATCGTGAAATCAATACGTTATTTGATATACGATTCTTTTATACATCCTTCTAAAACTCCTCATCATACTGTGCATCCTGCATCGCGCCCTCTTCTTTCCTCAAGCTGAGTTGAAGCAGACTCATGCGAATCATCTGTGGCAATCTGTGTTGATCTGTGGCTCCATCGTTTTTTAGCGTCTTGGCGGCTTAGCGCGAGAGAGAAGTCCTCGGCTACCTTTCCTCTTGAACTGAAGGACCCCTCAAGCCAGGTGTTCCAAATCGAAACAATAATTTCCCCTCAGAGCTCCATCCGGTCTGTCCTGCTCACCTGCAAAACATCGTTTTTAGCCCCTATTATAAGGAAAGAATACATATCCATCCCTTGACTCCGCTGTCACCACCGTTCAGCACCGTTTAAATATGAAACGATAGACTTTATCCGTATTTCTATTTTATCGCGCAAAAACAATCAATTAGGTTTTGGCACGTGTGGTGCAATATACATAAGTGAAAACGCTGTAGAGCGCAGACAAATTAACCGTAAGGAGGATACTACCATGGGAAAAAGACAACTTCTATTCGTCACCTACCGGGACGAGAACATCGAAGAGGGCGGCGCCTATGCCATCGAGCTGGCAAAAGCCATGTACGAAGACATCACGCTTTTGCTGGTCCAGAAGAAGGGCAGTGTCATCAACAGGCTCGGCAATATGATGGCCGCAGCGTCTTTTGCCGAAGAGGGAGAGCAGGACACGGCGCGGGAGATCATGATGCAGGGCGCAGTGCGCGAGAACTTCGAGGTCAACGCGGTCGAGAACATCCTGACCGCCGCGGCCTATGCCGAGGAAGGGGAGTTCGACACCGCGCGCGGTATTGTGGGGCAGAGTTCCACTGATCTCCGCAAGAGCTTCGAAGAAAAGCTGGCAGATCTTACGACCCTGTGCAGAAAAGAAGGGATCGACGTAAAGGTCGAGGACTCGAAGCTCGACGCCGTTGCGGGGATCAAGACGTTCCTCAAGACCCATACGGGCATCGACAAGGTCGTGCTCAGCCCGGCGGTGACGAGCGACGGCTATGTTTCCGCCAAGGAGCTGAATTCGCTCGTCCGCACCGCTTCCCGGCCGATCGTTACCATGACCCGGCAGGCCTGCTGTGCAGCGTAAGCAGCAGGCAGCATCCGGCGTTACCTTCAGCATGCACGCCGGTTCCTTCTGCCTTCGAGCCGCGCAGGCACAATGCGGGATCGATGACGGACTGCAGCACTCATAAGCGTCACCGGTTCCCAACCGGTTGATCGTGAACAGGAGAACCATATTTCATTTTCAAGGAGGAATCAAATGGCACAAAGCATCACCAAGAAGAAGCCCGTAGGGAAAATGGTGGCAATGGGAATCATCTCAGTCGGCCTGTACGTGTACCTCATGTCCAACCAGGACATGGTGAACGGCAGTTTTGCAAAGGGAGGATGGTTTGCATTCCTGCCGATCATAACGGCATTTGTTTTTTCATTTTTTCATGGATCATTCACCGGTCATTTCTGGACCGTGCTCGGCGTCGAGGCTTCGAAAAAGAAAACGGAGGTAAAATAACATGCACGATATTGCGACGGGTTTCATCAATCTCGATGCCATCACGGTGCTGTACCTTTTTGGAGTTGGTTTTGTCGGCGGTCTCGTCAGCGGATTCATCGGCTCAGGCGGCGCATTCGTTCTTACGCCGGGCATGATGAGCCTGGGCGTCCCCGGTCTCATGGCCGTGGCAAGCAATATGTGCCACAAGTTCCCCAAGGCGCTCGTAGGCGCGATGAAGCGTTTCAAGTACGGTCAGGTCGACGTCAAGCTGGGCGTGATCCTCGGCGTCTCGGCCGAAGCGGGCGTCCTCTACGGCGCTACGATCCAGGAGCGGATCAAAGCTGCTTTCGGCGATGCGGGTTCGAACCTCTACGTCAGCGTGGCCTTCGTGGTGATTCTCGCCACAGTCGGCGGCTTCGTCCTCTATGATGCCTGGAAAACCTACCGGTCCGGAAATTCCCAGGCAGAGGAAAAGACCGGCAAGCTGGCGAAATGGGTCCAGTCCATCAATATCCCCGGAACCATGGTCTATTTCAAAAGCATCAATGCCCGCGTTTCCATCCTCTTCACCATCCCCCTTGGTTTTGCAACGGGCATGATGGCGGCCACGATTGCAGTGGGCGGTTTCGTCGGCGTTCCCGCCATGATCTACGTGCTCGGCGCGCCGAGCCTCATGGCTTCCGCCACGGAGCTGGTGATTGCCTTCGTGATGGGCCTCGGCGGATCGTTCAAGTACGCGATGCACGGAATGGTCGACATCCGGCTGGCCATGATCATCCTCGGAGGATCGCTGTTCGGCATCCAGCTCGGCGCCATCGGGACGACCTATGTAAAGCCCTTCATGATCAAGGTCGTAATGGGCGTGATCATGGTGATCGTGCTCTTCAGCCGCGGCCTCATGGTCCCCGTGTATCTTGCCCAGCTCGGCCTCATCGACAAAATGGGCGACACGACGGTCACGTTGCTGAAAAACGGCAGCTTTGCTATAATGATCTTCGCATTGCTGCTCGGTGCTTTCATCGTTCTTCGTGCCATGTGGCAGGGACGCCAGGCCGAGAGACTGCAGCAGGCCTCCGGAGCCCTGGAGCATGGGAAAGTATAAAAAGATCCCTTGTTGCTGTTGACGGTTCGGAATCCAGCCTGAACGCCCTTCACCAGGCGTTCAGGCTGGCGAACCAGGAAAAATGCTGGATAACAGTCACGTCGGTTGTGCCGGCCTATGACGGCGAGATCGAGACCGTGGGGATCAAGGACATCCGCGCGGCGCTCAGGAAGCCCTGCGAGGACGCCCTCGCCGCCGCGCAAAAGGCCGCTGACGCCGAACGGATGCTCGTCAAGACGGTCTGCATCGAAGGCGAGATCTATATGCGCATCGTCGACCTGGCCGATGCGGAGAACTGCGACGTGACGGTCATGGGAAGGCGCGGCCAGCGGTTCATCGAGCGATCGCTGGTGGGCAGTGTGGCTGCCCGCGTCATCGGCCATTCCCAGCGCGATGTGCTGGTCGTTCCCGAAGGCACCTCGCTGGGGTGGAAAACGATCGTGGTCGCGACGGACGGCTCGCGGTACAGCGCTGCGGCTGCGGATCGCGCCATTGCCTTTGCACAATCCTATGGCGGCGCGCTGAAAGTCCTTTCCGCGGCGGATGTGCCGCCCGAGTTCTATGCCGAGGCCCCTCAGGCGGTGGAAGATCTTGTGCGCAAAGCCAGGGAATATGTGGCCGAAGTGAAGACGAAGGCCGCGTCGGCCGGTGTTGAGGCTGAGACCTTTGTCGGAGAGGCCGAAGCCCACGAGGCCGTCATCACCCTTGCGAAAGACCAGAATGCGGACCTGATCGTGATCGGCTCGCACGGCCGGACAGGGCTTCGCAGACTGCTCATGGGCAGTGTTGCGGAGAGGGTCATCGGCTACGCACCCTGCCCTGTTCTGGTGGTGAAAACCTGAGTATTCATTGTCCGACGAACGGCTGAAGGCGCCGCTGCTGCGCTTTCAGCCGTTTTTATTTTCGGTTGCGCGGCAAGGTTGGACTGTGATACAGTGAGTGAGCGGGTCCGGCCATGTCGTTACAGAAAAAAATCATCCTCAGCTTCGTTCTGAGCGCGAGCATCATCGGGCTGCTCTCGGTCTTCCTGTATCTCAATTTCGTCGAGATACGGAACGAGACCGTCTTCCTCGAACTGACCGATACGATCAGGAGCAAATCCCTCCAGCTCAGGCGGCACGAAAAGAACTACTTTCTCTACGCCCCCCAGGAAGGGGGCGGGGAAACGAAGTCGATCTTCGTCTACCTCGACGATCTGGACAACACCCTGGCGGACGCGCAGCTCAGGACATCGAACCGGACCACGGCGATGCAGCAGCTTATCCGGGAGTATCGCGTGCAGTTCAATGCCATCGAGGAACTCGTCCACGCCGTATCACAGGAATCGGAAAAACTCACGAAGCGGTCGCCGGCCTATCAAAAGGTCAGCCGGCTGGTCGAGGCGAATTTTCTCGACAAACCTCTTGAGGATGTGAAGTATCTCCAGGACAATTTTGCGCTTGGAGCGAACCATCCGTTCATCGTGTCGCTGACGCGGCTCGAATCGGAAATAACCTCGCTCAGGAAAACGGGCGAGAACATTCTGGTTGTGTCCAAGGAGCTCGACAGGACGGCGCGGGAAAAGGTCGACAGCTTCAATCACCGGTCCCGGAACGCCATTCTCATCTTCTTCCCGCTCTTTCTGATCGTCGGCTTCGGAACGTTTCTTTTCATCATCGGCAACGTCGTGCGGCGCCTGCAGCGCCTGACCGACGTCGTGGAGCGGACCGGGGAGGGCACGTTCTCCACCATCCCGGTCTTTCCGGGGGCCTGGGCCGGCCACGACGAAGTGGAAACGCTGATCCGGAAGTTCAACATCATGGAAGAACACTTGGTCCAGCGGGAGAAGGAGCTGCTCCAGAGCAAAAAGCTTGCGGCGATCGGGACGCTCGCCGCGGGCGTCGCGCACGAGCTCAACAACCCGCTGAACAATATCTACACCACCGCCCAGCGGATGACGAAGAAGACCGGCGGCGACGCTCCGCCTTTCATCATAAAAGGGCTGGACGACATCCTGGGCCAGGCCATCCGGGTCAAACGGATCGTCGGCGACCTTCTCGAGTTTGCCCGGGGACGGGAGCCGCACCTGAGGCCGGTGGAACTGCGCAGCCTCGTGGCCGGCGTGTACAAGCACCTCGGCGACCAAGTGGACACCGGCCGCGTCCGGTTCCTCGTAGAGCTTCGTCCTGAAGAGATCGTCTTCTCCGCAGACCAGGAACAGCTGGAGCAGGTGTTCATCAACCTTTTTACGAACGCCGTGGATGCCATCCCCGGGAAGGGCGACCTGAGCGTCATCGCCCTGGAAGAGGACCACCAGGTGCGGATCACCGTGGCCGATACCGGCGCGGGCATGTCTCGCGAGACCCTGGACAAGGTGTTCGAGCCGTTCTATACGACCAAGAACAGGGGCACGGGGCTCGGCCTCGCCATCGTGTTCAACATCGTCCAGAAGCACCACGGCAAGATCGAGGTCGAAAGCGAAGAAGGCAGGGGGACGAAGTTTACGATCACGCTGCCGAAATCGGATCAGGATAAAATCTGATGAATGCATGACATCCGAAGTCTTACCGCGGAGGCGCCGAGACGCAGAGAAAAAAATCTGCAGGCGTGAGAGTCCGTTCTCGCGAGGGATCACGATATGATGTAAGTCGTTCTCCGCGCCTCAGCGCCTCTGCGGTTATCTGATACTCGATTTTTTGGGGAAACACTGTATGGCCTTTAAAGTCCTCATAGCGGAAGACGAAGAGATCACCCTGAACAATCTCGTGGAAACCCTCAGGGACGAGGGGTATGCCGTTGCCGGAGTGCGGAACGGCATCGAGGCGGTCCAGCGGCTTGAAAAGGAGCAGTTCGAGGTCCTGATCACGGACATCAAGATGCCGGGCCTCGGCGGCATCGAGCTGCTTGACACGATGAAGGAAAAAAGCCCTTCCACGGACGTGATCATCATTACGGGTTTCGGCAGCATCGGCTCCGCCGTTGACGCCATGCGGAAGGGCGCGATCGATTATATCACCAAACCCTTTGACCTCGATGAGCTGGCGCTCCGGGTGAAGAAGATCCACGACCAGAAGATCCTTCGTCGAGAGAACATCGCGCTCCGGACCTACTACGGCATGGACAAGGAGGTCCGCATAATTGCCAAGAGCGCGAAGATGAAACACATCCTGGACACGATCGAAGGGATCAAGGACTCGGACGTCAACCTCTTCCTGACCGGAGAGACGGGCGTCGGCAAGAGCCTCGTGGCCAAGATCATCCATTTTACGAGCAGGCGGAAGAACATGCCTTTTCTTTCGATCAACTGCGCGACGCTGACAGAGGACCTGCTTGCCAGCGAACTGTTCGGCCATGAGAAGGGCGCATTCACCGGCGCCGTTTCCACCAAGCAGGGGCTGGTCGAGATTGCCGACACCGGAACGCTGTTCCTTGACGAGATAGCGGAGCTGTCGCCGAACCTCCAGGCTAAGCTGCTCAAGGTCGTCGAAGAAGGGGAGTTCTACCGCGTGGGGGGTACAAAGCAGCAGTCCGTAGACGTGCGGTTCATTGCGGCCACGAACCAGAACGTGAAGAGCCTCATTGCGGAGAACAGGTTCCGCGAGGACCTCTACTACCGCATGAACATCATCGAAATGTTCATTTCGCCGCTGCGCGACCGGCAGGACGACATCAAGCCCCTGAGCGACTACTTTCTCCAGAAGCATCTGCCCAAGTCCCGCAAGAAGATTACCGGTTTTTCCGACGATGCAATGGACATCCTGCAGCACTACAGTTTCCCGGGCAATGTGCGGGAGCTGGAAAATATCATCGAACGCGCCATCATCATCGAAAAAAGTCCTCTCATCACGCCCGAGAGTCTGCCGCAGGGAATCCGGGTGCTTCAGATCGAGACCTTTGATCCCGGACGCATTCAGACCGTGGACGAGCTCATCAAGGACTACGCGGAAAAGGTCGTGAAGATGGTCAATGGAAACAGATCAAAGGCTGCCGAGATGCTCGGAATTTCCAGAACCAGCCTCTGGAAACTGCTTAAGGAGGATTAATTGTTCACCGTGTTCATATTATAAACGTCATGTTTTTTTTCCGCACAGTCATTCCGCATAAAGCATTTCTCTTCTTATAACAATAACTTAATAACAGCATCAGCAGACTCCTCCAACTATATCCTACAAAAGGATATGTTCATATTCTAAACACGCCTGCTCCCTCTGTCTGATAAATCCTTATAAATCAAATAATTACATTCAGGCATCATTCGTGCTCTCTACTATATCAAATAACTTTGCAGGAGGGTGCGATGAAACGGAATCTCTTATTTGTGACCTATCGTGATGGTGATTTTGGCCAGGACCTGTCCTATGCTCTTGACCTGGCGAAAATGACCGACAAAGGCATGGCCATCTTGCTGGTCAACAAGAAACGGCTTGCCGACAAGTTCGAGAACATTATGACCGCTGTGACCTTTGCCGAAGCCGGAGAACAGGACACGGCGCGGCAGATCATGGAGGCATCGGAAGCGGAGGACGACCTGCCCCGCATGCTGGAGGAGAAGTGCCGACAGTCGGGAATGGCCACAGCTGTGTATACGGCAGTCCACGACGCCGTATCGTCCCTGAAGGAGTTTTTGAAGCAGAACAACTCCATCGACATGGTGCTCCTGAGCCCGAGCATCACCGAGAACGGCGACATCTCGTCGAAAGAGCTCAAGCGGCTGGTCAAGACCGCATCGCGGCCGATCGTCACCATGGTCAAACATGCCGACGCCGTGGCGTAAAGCGGGCGCATGAACCGAAACAGTGCAAACCAAGCGCAGCAAGCATTACAGCATTTAATCTCATCTATAAGGAGTGGAGAATGTACCTGTACCTACCCGTAGCATTGACAAGCATCAACATCCTGATCCCCGTGGGGCTCGGGCTGGTAGTGGGGCTGCTGTCCGGCCTGTTCGGCGTGGGCGGCGGCTTCCTGCTGACGCCTCTTCTCATCATGTTCGGCATTCCGTCGACCGTTGCCGCGGCAACAGATTCCAACCAGATCGTGGCTGCGTCCACCTCGGGCACCTATGCTCACTGGAAGGTGGGCAACGTGGACTTCAAGATGGGTCTCTATCTCCTCGTGGGCGGATTTCTCGGCGGCATCGTCGGCGTCCAGGCCATCAAGGTCCTGCACGCCATGGGCAACGCCGATTTCGTCATCAAGATGACCTACGTGCTGATGCTCGGGATCGTGGGCATCTACATGTTCATTGAGAGCCTGCAGAGCATGCGGAAGAGCAAGACCGCGGTGCAGGACAACACGGACAAAGCGGAAAAGGAGTCCGGCGTGGGCCGTTTCCTCAAGTCCCTTCCGCTCCAGACCCGCTTCGAGAAATCCGGCGTGACCCATTCGGCCCTGGTACCGATCGTCCTGGGCACCTTCGTCGGCATTCTGGCGGCGATCATGGGCGTGGGAGGCGGCTTCCTGATGGTCCCGGTCATGGTCTACATGCTCCGGATGCCCATGCACGTGGTGGTGGGGACCAGCCTGTTCCAGATCCTTTTCACCTGCATTGAAGTGACCTTCCTCCAGGCCTACACGAACCACAGCGTGGACTTCACGCTTGCCGTGCTGCTTCTCGTGGGCTCGACGTTCGGCGCGCAGGTCGGCACCGTGCTGGGCAGGAAGCTGAAGGGCGAGCAGCTCAAGATCCTCCTCGCCGTCATCGTTCTCGTGGTGACCGTAAAGATCGTGTTCGAACTGACGCTGACACCGTCATTACTTCTCTCACAGGTAGGAGGACACTGATGAAATTCGGAATTCGGAATGCGGAATGCGGAATTATGATGATCGCCGTATTGGCGCTTATCATTACTTTTGGAATGGCGAACACTGCTTCGGCCATGCTGACGGCCAAGGCGAACCATGACCACATCACCGTCGACTTCTTCTATCACGGCAGCACCGTGTCCGTCAGGGGAGAATCGGACCCCAACATGGACCTGGTCATCAAGATCGCATCGCCCGAGGGGCACCAGGTTCTGAAACAGAAGGGCAAGGTGGCGGGTGCGCTCTGGATGAACGTGGGGCAGCTGAAGTTCGAGAACACGCCGAATTTTTACGAAGTCTTCAGCACTAAGAAGGTGGAGGATATCCTCAGCCCTGAAGAGAGGGACAGATTCGTGATCGGGTATCCTTCTCTCCAGAAGCATGTCGAGATCAATCCGCTTTCGAACGAAGCGGACAAAGCGACGTGGTTCAACGAGTTCGTGAAGTTCAAGGAGGACTCGAAGGTCTACGTCACGTCCTACGGCAAGATCACGACGACCGGAACGACAAAGGCAGGCAGGAGTATTCCATCGTGACCGACTGGCCCTACCAGGCCGCGCCCGGCGATTACCTTGTCACGGTCTACGCGGTCAAGAACGGCAAGGTCATCGAGCAGGCCGAGTCCAAGGTGAATGTGGAGCAGGTCGGCATGGTCAAGGCCCTGGCGAACATGGCCAAGAACAGCGCGGCTCTCTACGGTGTCCTCTCCATCGGCATCGCCCTGGTAGCAGGTTTCGGCGTGGGGCTGGTGTTCAGGAAAGGCGGAGGTTCTCACTGATGTATAACACCATCGTGGTCGGATTCGACGAGTCGGAATCGAGCAAAGCGGCGGTCAAAGAATCGTCGCTCTGGATAAAACAACACGGAGGGAAGCTTTTCCTGGTCCATGCGGTCTATTTCGACCAGGAGGAGTTCGCAATCCTGCCCTCTCAGATGGAACAACGCTTCGAGATCGGCACGCAGATCTGCCGGCGGGCAAAAACCGGGATCCATGATGAATTCGGTTTGAACGGCAATGTCGATTCGTTCGTCTGCCAGGGAGAGCCTCCCCAGGTGCTCGTGGAAACAGCGGAGACGAATCATGCGGACCTGATCGCCCTCGGCACCTACGGCAGGAAGGGCCTGAAGCGGCTGCTCATGGGCAGCGTGACCT
Organism: Nitrospirota bacterium; assembly: GCA_963749655.1. GTDB lineage: Bacteria > Nitrospirota > UBA9217 > UBA9217 > UBA9217 > JAJYKN01. The sequence continues at coordinate 139,962 of CAVVOB010000018.1, read as the reverse complement.
CGCAGGTCATCCTCAGCGCGCCCTGCGACGTGCTCGTAGTGAAGCGGCCCTGCTCGAAATGCAGCGGCAACTACCGCTCCCTGCTCGTGCCCTTCGACGGCTCGGAATCGAGCAGGAAAGCGCTGACCCGGGCCTGTGCCCTGTCAAAGGTGGACGGAGCAAAAGTATCGGTCCTCTATGTGATCCCTCGCTACGAAGAGATGATGGACTTTTTCAAGACCGACGCTGTCAGGAAAAGCCTGATGCAGGAAGCGGATAAGATCGTCGCCGTCGCCCGGGGCATCGCCTCGGGGCTGGGCGTCGAGGTAACGACCTCGGTCATGGAAGGCCACTCGGGAGACAAGATCGTCGAAGCGGCCGAGACAAAGGATCACGACCTGATCGTCGTCGGAACGCACGGCTGGCGCGGGGTCAACAAGGCGCTCATGGGCAGTACGGCGGAGCGGGTCATTGCTCATGCCTCCTGTCCGATATTGATCGTGAAGTGAGGGCAGAGAGCAGAGAGACCAAGGGCAGTTATGAGTGCTTAGTTTTGAGTTTGTAGTTTTTAGTTTCGAGTCGGAAGATAACAGCGGGAATAACTAAAAACTCACGACTCACGACTAAAAACTGTATTTTAATGCTCCATGCACCATGCTCTATGCAGGCTAGTGTTCTCATGCACTATGCTCCAGAGGAGTTAGAACATGAAAGGCTATAGAAAAGTATTGATCGCTTTGAACGGCTCCCGGGAGGTCCTGAAGCAGGGCATCAAGCTCGCAAAAGACGAAAGAACATGGATCACCGTCGTCAAGGTGCTCCGGCCCTTTGACGGCGAGCTCAATCTTACGGGCATCAAGAACCTGCACGACGTCCTGGACGACGGTGCAGCCAAGGCCGTTGCGGACATCAGCGAGATTGCTGCCGCCGAGAACGCCATGGTAAAAACACGCCTGGAGACCGGCGATGTCCCGGACCGGATCGTGGAAGTCGCCCGGGAAGAGCGGTGCGACCTCATCATCATGGGCTCCAAGAAGAAAAAGGGCATTCTGAGCCGCCTCTTCGGGGACCATGTGGTGGAGAAGGTCATCGACCGGGCAACGTGCCCCGTGTTTGTTGTGGGAGTGTAGCGGGCGGGAACAGGGTTTCCGTTCACCATCGATCGCCGCAGTCCGGCCGCGCGCCGTTCTGCAGCGAAGAAAAGCGGGTATGAATCATGTTTGAAGGAATGTTTCAACCGATGCATCTGCTGCTGATCCTTTTTATCGTACTGATCATATTCGGTCCGGGAAAGCTCCCCGAGCTCGGAGAGGGCCTTGGCAGGGGCATCAGGGAATTCAAAAAGGCCATGAAGGACGGCCAGGACGGACCGTCGGCAAGCGAGCGCAAGGACGGCAAACAGGCCTGAGGTGCTCGCTCGGACCGCGACAACGAAGAAGGTGTGACCCGGACTGTTCCGGTTTCTCGACTGGAATAATACGAGGTTTTGTTCTTTGCACGGCTGCCGAGTACGGGCAGCAGACATCCCCCGTTATGTGCATGGGGAAGAGGCCTTTGCGCCTCTTCCCATTCTTTCCGACCGTTGCCGACCGGCCGAAGCGAGGCCCTGCCCCCACTCAGTTGCGTGATCATTCGATCCTGAAAAAGATGAAAGTGATGAGATATCATAGGCTGGTTAAGCGGGGATTGCTCCCGCTTGAGGACCTGACAAAGCTGGAGCAGGATGCGAAGGGGTCCGGCGCAGCGATCGAAGAGCTCCTCGTGAACAAGGGCATACCAAAGCACGAGATCCTCTTAAGCCTGGCGGCCTACTACGGCCTTCCCTTCGTTGAATTCGACGAAGGCGTCGTCGCGTCCTATTTTATCGTTCTGAGGCTCGACCTGGAACATCAAAAGAAAGCCCTGTGGTTCCCTCTTTCGGTCAGGGAGAGGCGGGCCGAAGTCGTCGCCTGTCGTCCTGATGACCCTCGTGTGGCTGAAGACATCAAGCGGACACTCGGCGTTGAACAGATCGATTTCCGCGTAGCTCTTCCCTCGGACCTCATCCGCATCATAGAGCACAATTTCGACGTAAACCCCAACTTCTGCATTTCCGGCGGACGGACGCCGCTTGCGCGCGTGCGGACGCTCTTTGCCTACCGCCGCTCGACCTATGCCCATTACCGCACCCTGTTCGCGAAGGGCAGGACCGGGCTCGCCTTTATCCGGACCGGCGTCTCGTTCATCGTGATCGCCCTCCTGTTCCTGCGCGTGCTCGGCGCGGGATGGTACGCGGCCCTGGAAGCGCCGCTCCTCGTAGCGGGGATCATCATGGTCTATGACGGGATCAAGTGGTACCTGCCTGCGAGAAGAATAGCCGGCAAACCGATCGACGGCGCGCGGACGAATCCCACCTGGGGCAGCTGCGTTCTCCGCGATGATCTGATCAATGGACATCCGTCCTTCAGCCGCACGGGAGAGATGGAGGGCGCAACGGAACTCAGGGCGGGATGGGAGAACCTTTCCCCGGTCATGAGAAGGAGATTTCTGGCCAGCGACCGGACCGATATGGCGGAGGAACGGACGTCCCTTGCCGGCCACCGGACAAAGCTCGCCCGGGCCAGGACGGGACTGGCCTTTACCAGGACCGGCATTGCCTTCACCGGCCTCGGCATCGGGCTCCTGAGACAGTTTTCAGCGAGCGGGTGGACGTTCTTCGACGTTTCCCTGATCATCGCCGGCATTCTCATGTCCGCGGAGGGGTTCCACTGGTACTTTGGGGGCCGCAAGGCAGGCCTTGAAGGCTACCGGTCCGTTCTTGACGTGCTCAACAAGGAGACCATCTGGGATCTTGTATTCCCTCCCGGCCACAAACGCTTGGGTTCAAAGAAAGACAAGGCCGGACCGCCGGTCACTGCAAGCCAGATGCCCGGCATCTGGGGCACGACGGGTGTTGCACTGGAGCGGACCGTGCTGGCCGACCGCCGGGGCGTCATGGCCAGGCTTCGCACGATCATGGCCGTTGCTCGGACGGGACTGGCCTACATCAGGACGGGCATGAGCATTACGTCGGTGGGAGCGGGCCTCCTGGTTTATTTCGGCGTGGCCTCCGTGGGCTGGACCATTTTCAACGGTCTGCTGATCGTCGGCGGGCTTGTTCTCATCGTCGACGGATACCGCTGGATGGTGCCGGTCGAGCGTATGAGAAAAGAGTACCCCTATTGCTACGGAGACATGGAGATAACCGTCCCGGACTACGGCAGGCCTGCCCTGTCCTGGGGGACGATTATTTTTAATCACAATGAAGAATGATATCGAAAACGTGGTCAACACTCCCGTCCGACCGCAGTCGGAGTTCTCGCTTCTGGTTGACCGGGGTATTCTGAGCCGGGCGGAACTGGAAGACGCGGGGGGAATGGCACAGGCCCGTGGAGTAGAACTCGAGAAGGTGCTGATTCGGGAGTTCGGCGTGTTCAAGCAGGACCTGCTCGAGGCGCTTGCCGAGTACTATCACTGCGCCTCCATCGAGTACGACGAACGGCTGCCGATCCCTCCGGAACTGCTCTCCGCCGTCAGCCAGGACTCCCTTTCGTCGTACCAGTGGATGCCCGTCATGAGGGACCGGTCGGGTCTGGTTACGATCGCGGCGCGCAATCCCGAGAGCCCGGCGATGCGGGAGGACGTAAGAAAGTTCATCAAGGCGGAACGCTATGAGTTTCGTGTCGCCCTCGATTCGGACATTCAAGGGTACATCCAGGACTATCTCCATGCACGGCCGGGTCTTCTGATCGGGACCGAGCGGACGGGCCTTGCATTCTGGAGAAACACCATGGCCCAATGGCGCACGAGAATGGCCTGCTACCGGACCGATCTGGCGAAGGCCAGGACCGGGCTCGCTTTTCTTCGGTGGGGCCTGGGTACGATCGCCCTTTCGAATGCTTTGCTGCAGTCAAAGAACACGAGCACGAATCCCTATCTCTATTTTTCAGTTCTTGCGATCGGCATCATCATCGCCCTGTACGGTCTTCCCGGTTATCTCAATGTGCGAAAATCCCGGATGACGCCGCCGGGCAACCAGACTCTTGCGGAGGTGACCGCGGCCACGATCCAGTTTCTCGAGAATTACCATTCGCCGGAAGATACGGCGCTTGAACGGCGGATCCAGGGAACCATGCTTGCCCGGATGGGAGACCTGCTGGCGGACTACAGCACGTATTTGAATCCGACGCCGTCCAGCAAGACGCGGACCATGTTCGCGCGGGAGCGAAACGTTCTGGCGGCCCAGCGTACGATCGCAGCCTGTTACCGCACGATTTACTCCCGGGCACGGACCGGACTCGCATTCATCCGGACCGGCATTTCTTTCCTGAGCATCGGCATCGGCATCATCAGCTATTTCGGGTTTGGACTGCTCACGTCCTTCAACTTATGGCTCATGGCGGCCGGGGTCCTGATGCTGGCGGACGGCATGTTCTGGTACTGGCCCGTGCGCAAGGAGCAGGCCGAGATCCCGCGGGGGATCGCGTACCCGGAATAAAAGCAGTTTCTGGTTCTTAGTTTTTAGTTTTGAGTTAGGGCAGAGGGCAGAGGGATACCTCTCTTCATGCGCCATGCCCTATGCTCTTTGCGGAAGTTACCATGCGCCGTGCACTATGCTAAATTGTTCATGAAGATCGAAAACAAGCTTATCCTCTCGAATGTCATCAACGGGGCCTTCATCATCCTGATCGGCTTTTTCGCCTTTCAGAACATGAACCTGGTCCTGACGAAGCTGCGGTTCGTGGAGATCGCCGACGATCTGAACGCGTCGTTCCTCGAGATGCGCCTGTCGGAAAAGAACTATTTTCTCTACCACGACAGAAAGGCGCTCGCGGAGATCCAGGGGAAAATCGCCTCAGCCCAGGCTACCCTTGAATCGGCGAAAGGGGACATCATCCCGGCGATCGGAGAAACGGACCTCCGGAAGCTGGAAGCCCTGCTCCGGTCCTATGCGGACGCCGTCAGGGCAACGGGGAGGGGAAATGCTCCGGGCCTGGATCTCGAGGCAAGGATCCGCCTTGACGGCAGGAAGCTGAAAGAATATTCTGACTCGATCACCCAGCTCGAACGGCGGCGCGTGAACGACATCATCCTGAGTTCGAAGCGCATCCTTATTTTTTCCTTCTGGGCGATCCTGGCTTCCGCGCTCCTGATCAGCCATTTCATCTCGCAGAAGATCGTGCGGTCCCTGCGGGAGATCGAGCGGATGACGCGGTCCATTTCGGAAGGAAATTTCCACCACATCGAAGGGTTCCGGTCGAACGACGAGCTCGGTTCGGTCATCACGGCCGTCAATTCCATGTCCGAGGAGCTTGCCCACCGCGAAGAGGAGATCATCCAGTCCAAGAAGCTGGCCTCCCTCGGCATTCTTACGGCGGGCGTTGCGCATGAGATCACAAATCCCCTGAACAACATCTCCATGATCGCGCAGACCTACGACGAGCTGTACGGGAACCTGGACGAAACGGACCGGCGCGGGTTCATGCTGAAGGTCGACGCTGAAACGGAAAGGATCCGCAAGATCGTCAAGAACCTCCTGGATTTTTCCAAACCCAAGGACGCGAATCCGAGGGAGGCGGATATCAACGCCGTCATCCAGAAGACCCTCACGCTGGTCCAGAACATGATCGACGTGCAGAACATCGAGACGACGGTGAATCTCGAAGAGGGTCTGCCCCATCTCTCCCTCGACGAACACCAGATCCAGCAGGTCTTCGTCAATCTCATCACCAACGCCGTCCAGGCCATGAACGCAGGCGGAAGGCTTTATATTGCGTCGCGGCCGGGGAAGAGCGGCGAAACCGTCGAGGTCACGGTCAAGGATACGGGCAAGGGCATCCCACCGGAGTATTTGCCCCACATTTTCGATCCTTTCTTCAGCACCAAGGGCGAGGGCGGAACGGGTCTGGGGCTGTCGGTCAGCTATGGTATCATTAAGAATCATAAAGGAGAGATCAGGGTGGAGAGCAAGGTGGGCGTCGGCACGACCTTTACCGTCGAGCTGCCGAAATATCACCACGAGGAGAGGAATGATGGATAAATACAGCATCATGGTCATTGACGACGAAAAGATCGTGGGCGACATGGCGAAGCTGTCGCTCGAACAGGAAGGGTACGATGTCGAGACCTTCCTGAACGCCGAACCGGCCCTGGCCAGGCTGAAGGAAAAAAAATTTCAGGTCGTGGTCACCGACTACAAGATGAAAGGCATCGACGGCATGGAGGTTCTCCGGACCGTCAAACGGGAATACCCGGGGACGACGGTGATCATGATCACCGCCTTTGCGAACCTCGACGCGGCCATCGAGGCGCTGCGCGGCGACGTGCATGATTTTTTCCCAAAACCCGTCAGGATCAAGGAATTGAAAGAATCAATCAAGCGGGCGCTGGCGAAATAACGGCAGTTTTGAGTTTTTAGTTTCGAGTTTTGAGTTGAGAAGCATGGGGCCCCGGGCAGAGGGCTGAGGAAAATAATCAGCTTCGAGTTCTCGGTTTTGCGATGTGCATTCTGGTTTCTGACTTCTGAATTCTAACTTTTGAGTTATGAGTGCCATGAAACATTCGATGATCATACAGACACTCTACTCGTCACTGTCCCGGACGCTCTTCCGCGGGAAGGCGTCGGCGGATCCGGCCGAGTTCCGGGCCCTCTTCGACCGCTTCCGGAGCGTACTCGACAGCAACAACAGGGCGCTCGAAACCATCACGGACATGGGCGAGAAACTGGGCGGTGACTACCTGTTCGACATTGTCTATGTCAACGGCTCCTATTCCCGTCTCCGGGCGGAGATGGAGAATTCGCTCCGGCTCTTCGCCGACCTGACCGGCCGCCGCTTCAGCGGCCTGGAGGGCCGGTTTCGGGAGATCGATGAAAGGATCCGGACGGTCATTGACGAGACCCCCTCGGCTTCAGAACCCTTTATCTTGACCTACGACAGGATAACCGCCGACATGACGCGCGTTGTCGGGGGGAAAAACGCGAGCCTGGCAGAGGTCCGCAATGCGATCGGTCTCGCGGTTCCCGATGCCTTTGCCGTTACCACGGCCGCTTTCGATGCCTTTCTGCAGGAGAACCGCATTTTCGAAAAGATCGCGCTTCCCGGGCCCGGCGCTCCGATCCTCCCGTCCGTACTGCACGAGATCCGCGAGCTGATGCTGCACGGAACGATGCCCGCCCCGGTCAGCCGCGCCATCGAGAAGACCGTGAAGAAGCTTCGTGCTCGCTGCGGCGAGGGCTGCTCCCTTGCCGTCAGGAGCAGCGCCGGGGAAGAGGATGGAGACTTCTCCTTTGCCGGACAGTTCGAGACCGTCCTGAACGTTCCCCTCGATCCCGGCGAGATCGAAAAGGCTTACCGCAAAGTGATCGCCAGTCTTTTTTCGGAACCGGCGGCGGCCTATCAGGCGCGCCTGGGCTACGGCATCCGGGACATGAGAATGGCAGTGGCCTGCATGGTCATGGTCGATGCCGCATCGAGCGGCGTCATCTATACGACGACACCGGAGGGCGATGCGAACACCCTGATCATCAATGCTGTCTGGGGACTGGGCGAGGCCGTTGTCGAGGGCCGGGCGGAAGCGGACCTCTATGTCGTGAGCAAGAGGAAGGAACCGGTGCTCAAGTGGGTGACCCCCGGCAGGAAGGAATCCATGATACGCATGGCCGGGAAGGGGGAGACGGAGGAGATCAGGACTCCCGAGGAGCTCCGGGACCGGACCTGTCTGTCCCCGGAAACGGCGGCGGCCGTCGCCCGCCATGCCATGGCAATCGAGCGGTATTTTGGATCGGCGCGCGACATCGAATGGGCCATTGACTCCAGGGGGAAGTTCTTCGTACTCCAGGCGCGGCCGCTGGCCGTGCAAGACAGAAGCGACCCGCCTGCGTCAGCCAATGGGACCGCGAACCTCGATCCAGCCGGCGCCCATCCCGTCCTCCTGCAGGACCGCGGTACCGTGGTGCAGCGCGGCACCGGGGCAGGCAAGGTCTTCATTGTCAGAAAGCCGGCGGACATCCTGAACCTGCCCAAAGGCGTCGTCCTCGTGGCGCCCAGCGACTCATCCCTCTTTGCATCCACCATGCCCTACGTTTCGGCCATCATCACCGAGCGGGGGTCGCAGACAAGCCACATGGCCGCGCTGTGCCGGGAGCTGAGAATCCCGACCATCGTGGGTCTGTCCGGGGCCACCGAGAGCCTGAAGCACGGGCAGCCCGTCACCGTTGTTGCCGGAGACGACAACAGGTCGGCGATCTACGGCGGGATCGTCCCCGACCTGGTCGCCCGGGCCGACCGGAACGCGCGCAGGATGGAAAACGTCTACGAGTTCCGCAGGAAGCGGTATCTGCTTCGCTCCATCACGCCGCTGAACCTTGTCGATCCCCTGCGGGATGAATTTACACCCAAGGCCTGCAGGACTCTGCACGACGTCCTTCGCTTCATCCACGAAAAGTCCGTAGCGGCGCTGATCGACGGGGCGCGCCGGGGCGTCCGGTCCGGAGCCGTCAGACTCGACCTGTCCGTCCCCGCAGGCATCATGCTGATCGACATCGGCGGAGGGGTTGACAATCCTGAAAACCACGACCAGGTAACCGCCGGGCAGATCTCCTCCATTCCGCTCCGTGCCGTTATCAACGGCATGACGCTCCCGGGGCTCTGGCGTTCCGACGCAGTTCCCCTCGGGATGAACGATTTCATGACGAGTATGCTCCGCGTGCCGGACATTACAGCGGGCCCGGCAGGCCGTGTGGAGCAGAACATGGCGGTCATCTCCCGGGAATATGCCAATATCAGTCTCAAGTTCGGATATCACTTCATAGTCATGGACTGCTTCTGCAGCGAACAGGCAAGGAACAACCACATCTATTTCCGCTTCGCCGGCGGCGCAACCGACATGACCAAGCGCTCGCGGCGGCTGCAGCTCATCGCCGCGATCCTGGAGGAGTACGGATTCAACATCAAAACCAAAGGGGACCTCATCCTTGCCCGGCTTGCGAACATTCAGCAGGAGGACGCCGTAAAGGTCCTCGACCAGCTCGGCCGGCTCTTTTCCTACACCCGGCAGCTGGACGCCGTACTGAACGACGACAGGGCCGTGGAGCGCTACGTCCGGTCGTTTCTCGAGGGTAAGTACGAACTTGCAGACGCGGCAGAAGTGACGGGCCGATGAGAGGCCGTCTGGAAGAGGTATCCGCTTCTGTTTCCCCTCTGAAGGGCTTGCATTCCTGAACCACTACAAAAAGGATCGTTGCCGGGTCTTTATCCGTCCTAAAGTTTCCCCCCTTGTGCCGATAAGAAAAACCTGTCCGTTCCAAGAGGGCACTATGCAGAATCCCACACAGCCGATCACCGAACCAGACGTACGCCGCTACATCAGGAACCTGTCTCCGGTTTTTTTAAATTGACCTCGTGATTTTTATAAATGAACACGCCGGATGACATATCCAAACGCCCGGTTTTCCTCAAGGAGCGACCGATTCTACCAAGAGATGCAAGGGAATCTTCAGTCGATCCTCCGAACCAGCGGTATTCCGAAATACAGCGCAAGGATATTTCAGAGTACTCCGTCCTTTTACTCAGCAGAGAAAACGGAGGTTTAAAATGAAGGAAATGCAGGAAACATCATGGTGTGAATAATTGTCAGGACGAACGCATTGATCTGCTGCGATACGAAGAAACGAGATGCTTTTCAGGCTGGTCGAAGGAGTATGGATGCGGCCCGATTGATCCGGCACAGGTCTGACAACCGGGGTCTGGGTCACACAAGGGAATGCCTATAATTTGTTAGGCATGACCTGTCTTTTTCGGGCTGCGGGCCTTTTTCAGCTGGAATTGCTGAGTGAGATGATTAAGGGCGGCTGCCGCTTTGGCGACTATTTTCTGGCTGGAAAGTTGGGCTGATAAAACAGGCTGTCTGGCTGATGCTGACGATAGGGATTCGGGAGTCGGAGTAGTCGTTTTCACGGTCTTGCCTCCTCTTGGTTTTATCAATGCCCGGGTGATCGTTAATCGCAGGTTCATGTAGTGTAGTAGCTATAATTTTATATGTCAAGCAATTTTATTTAATTTGAGCTATTTACAAGTTGCTAAATTATAAAAGATCGTACCTGAAGAGGGATATTTCGAATCGGAACAGGTTACTCATTGATAAATAGAGCTTTAATATCAACAGGGGACGTATGCGGGAGCGACCCTCTGCACCGGGGCTTCAGCTGCCCACCCCTCCCGGCTTATCGTTTTTCTCCTGTAGGTCCTGAAAAAAGAAAAAAGCAGAAGGGGCTTGAGGCCCCTTCTGCTTTCGAGGTCAAAATCTATGGCTGTTCAGTACTAACGTGTCTTCTTTTTTGCTTTCGGAGCGCCGGTTGCCGCAGCAGGCGCCGACGTCCAGTTGTTGAGGTCGTGGGCGATCTTATGGCAGTCTCCGCACCTTGTGAACTTGGCCATAATGGAAGCCGGATGCTTGGCGCCGTGGCAGTCCTGGCACTTGGGGATCATCTTGTGCTTGTCCTGATGACAGAAGGCGCAGTTGAATGTGCTGTGCTTGACCTTGGAAGCGACCAGCATATTATACTGGTTCCGGTGGCAGGCAGCGCAGAACTTCGAATCGGTGTCGGAAGCGTAGGCCACGACCTTGGGCATGTGGGCCTTATGGCACTTCGTGCAGTCAGCCGCCGTGATGTCGGACGAGTGCGGCTTGTGGCACTGCGTGCACGCCGGCTTCACGCGGTGAACGCCGTGGCAGTTCGTACAGTTCTGGGTGGAGTGTTTGCTCTTGTTTTCACGCAGCTGCTTGATCTGCGCGGTATGGCAGGTGAGGCAGGCGTCGGTCTGGGGTTGCGTGAAGGTTATCTTCAAGGGCGTATGCGGATTGGTGTGGCATGTCAGGCATTTCCCCTTGAGGCTGTCGAAATGCGGCTTCCCCTGATGGCACTGGCTGCAAACAGGAATGTTGTTTTTTGATGTCGGACGATGGCCTGCATGGCAGTCCTGGCAGGATATCTTCGACTTGTGTTTCCCGCCGTTTGCATCAATATCGGCCGGTTGGCTGGCATGGCACTTCGAACAATCGTTCGAGCTCAAGCCGTTGGGCTTTTTGGGCTCATCGGCGTTCGCCAGTGCAGCGAGTGAGAGAGACAAAATCACGATAGACAGCAACCACAGCAGCATTTTACGACAGGTGTTCCGTTTCATTGCTCCTCCTTACGATTCTGGTATTTAAAATGATGAATATTGATTTTTGCGGTCGCGATTATTACATACTTTGGTATGCGTAGTCAATAGCAGATTTATGTCAGCCATTGCGGCGACTGTTATTTATTGCCAAACTAAATTACTTTTTGTCGATGCCGGATTTATTGAGACGCTCTATCATTAATTTTTTGCATCGGGTTGTTTTTTTCGCTGTTCCGGAGGGCTTGCCTGTGCCGGGAAAGGGGCGCCAGGAGAGCTTCTGGGCGGCAAGTGGAGCCCCCTCCGGCAGGAGCCGGGGGATGCCAAGGCGCGGGATTGCGAGGTTGTTGTTCCGGACGCGGATGAAGTACGATTCATATCCCGCCGCGTCGGCACATGCAAAATAGCCGAGGGACGAAGTCGTCAGCCGGAAAATTTTTTCAGTACAAGGGCGGCGTTCATCCCGCCGAAACCGAGGGAGTTTGAAAGGGCTGTCCCGATCCGCAGCGGCCGGGCACTGTTGGGAACATAGTCGAGGTCGCATTCGGGATCGGGGTGGTCGAGATTGATCGTGGGCGGGACGATTCCGTCGCGGATCGCCAGGACCGTGACCGCGGCTTCAATGGCGCCGGCGGCGCCGAGGGCGTGACCGAGCATGGATTTGGTCGAGGACAGAACGAGCTTTCGTGCATGATCTCCAAAGGTCCTCTTCAGCGCCAGCGTCTCGATCCTGTCGTTCGGCTGTGTTGATGTTCCGTGAGCATTTACATAATCCACTTCTGCGGCAACGAGGCCGGCATCGGAGAGGGCCAGCGACATGGCGCGGGAGGAGCCTTCTCCTTCCGGATCGGGCCGGGTAAGGTGGTATGCATCCGACGAAAGGCCGTATCCCGCCATTTCCGCAAGAATCGGGGCGCCTCGCCGCTCTGCATGATGCAGCGTCTCCAGGACGAGAACAGCGGCTCCTTCGGACAGGACAAACCCGTCGCGGTGCAGGTCAAAGGGTCTGCTTGCCCGCTCCGGCTCGCTGTTGCGGCGGGACAAGGCTTTTGCCTGGCAGAAGCCGGCGAGAATGAGCGGAGTGATCGGCGCCTCGCTTCCGCCGGCGATCATGACGTCAGCGTCCCCGCGCTGGATGATCTTCATTGCTTCGCCCAGGGCATGGGTCCCGGTGGAGCAGGCCGTCGAGACGTCGAGGCACGGTCCCTGTGCGCCAAACTTTATGGCAACGAAGGCCGCTGCCATGTTCGGCAGCGACAGGGGGGTGAAAAAAGGGGAAACAGCTTTCGGCCCCCGGGCAGCGAGGCTGGCCATGTTCTTTTCCACGGTGGTCACTCCGCCCCGGCCCGATCCTATGAGGACGCCGGTTCTGAGCCGGGAGTCCGAAGCAGGAGCGAAGCGGGCATTCTCCAGGGCCATGGACGCCGCAGCTACGGCGTACTGGATGAAAGGGTCTGTCCGGTGCGTTTCCTTGGGAGTCAGAAACCGGGCGGCATCGAAGCCCTTGAGTTCGCAGGAAATGCGGCTTGAATATGCCGATGCGTCGAATTTCGAGATAGTTCCTGAGCCCGAGGCGCCCCTGGCCAGGCCGCGCCAGGTTTCTTCAGCGGAATTGCCCAGGGGCGTGACCATGCCGATGCCCGTTATAACGACGCGCGGTTTCATGCGTCGCAGTATAAGGTCTTTTGGGTTTTTTGTCAAAAGTCCTTTGAAAACAGGACGAATTCAGTTTGACAACAGAGGCAATTGTGCTATAGTTGAGAAGTACGCAGGCACTCAATTATTCAGGAAGGGGGATTTGAGATGAAAAGAACCGAATTGACAGCAATGACTGTGGCTGAACTCAAAGCCCTGGCCAAGAAGAAGAAAGTGTCCCTGTCTGCACAAGATAAAAAGAGTGACATCGTCGCCGCGCTGATGGCTGCGGAAAAGAGCACAAAAAAGCCGGCTGCGGCCGCGGTGAAAAAAACTGCACCTGCCGGGAAACGACCGGCAGGAGCGAAATCCGCCGTGAAGCGTGCGCCGCTGGCGGAAAAAGCAACCGCTGGTTCCGCCAATCCCGGAGCGGCCCGCAAGCCGGCCGCCGACCGGGCGGGAATGCAGAAGGTCCGCGGTGCGGTCGTTCCGCCGGTCCATGACTGGAAGAACCCGCCCAAGGTAGAGGAGCCGCTCCTGGCGCAGGAGCGCATTTCGGAGTCCAAATACTATACCGGGTCGGCGCCGCAGATGACCGTGGCCGAGCACGGCGAACTTGCCCGTGAGTACGGTCATGACCGCATCGTACTGATGACGCGCGATCCCTTCGTTGTCCATGCCTACTGGGAAGCGACACCCGGCCGGCTGGAGCGGGAGAAAGCGTGGTTCGGCTGGGGCAGCAAGCTCTGCGTCCGGATCTACGACATTACGGGCATACAGTTCGACGGGCGGAACGCCCTCGGGTATTTCGACCAGGAAGTGTTCGAGCGGGCCGGGAACTGGTATTTCGACCTCGGCAGGCCGAGCCATTCATTCTGCGCGGACCTCGGACTGCTCTCGCCGGAGGGACGCTTCCTGACGCTGGCGCGGTCGAACTTTGTGACCACGCCCCGCGACGGAGTAGCCGACGTGATCGACGAAGAGTGGATGCTCGTGGACGAGGAGTTCTGGAAGTTGTATGGCTATCCGGAGGGATTCAGGGGCGGCGTGTCCTCGCCCGAGCTCCTGGAGATGATGCGCCGGCGGCGCATGCAGGACATTACGTCGCCGGGCATGTTCCCGCGCGAGCGGGCAAAGGCGAAACGGAAATAGCATCCGATGCCCCGGTTTCTCGGTCCGGCGGCAGAGTGATGTTTGTTCTTCACGTCAAAGTCCATCCGTTCAGGGATGGACTTTTGTTTTGCATCTCATCACAAGGTTTCGGGGATGAAAAAAGGAAAAACGACTCAGGTCGGCCGCGGTAACGGGAAAGCATTGGTGAAGGCTGCGGGAAGCGGAACGGATAAAGGCTATCTCGCGCTGGTGCTGCACGGTCATCTCCCCTTTGTGCGCCATCCGGAGCATGATCGCTTTCTCGAAGAAGACTGGCTGTACGAGGCGATCACCGAAACCTATCTTCCCCTGATCACGATGTTTGAAGGCCTCGTGAAAGACGGCGTTGACTTCCGGCTCACCATGAGCCTCACGCCGACCTTGGTCTCCATGCTGTCCGACCCTCTGCTGCAGCAGCGCTACCTTCTCCATATTACCAGGCTGATCGAGCTCGCCGGCAAGGAAATCGACCGGACGCGAAACGATCCCCGGTTCAATCCCCTCGCGCACATGTACTGGAAGATGTTCACGAAGGCCCGCGCCGAGTTCGAAGGAACATACCGGGGAGACCTCGTCGCCGCATTTCGGAAATTCCAGGATCTGGGCAAGCTCGAGATCATCACCTGCGCAGCGACCCATGGTTTTCTTCCTCTTCTGGAGAACAATCGGGCCGTTCTCGCCCAGGTGCTGATCGCCGTGGAGCACTACGAATCGCATTTCGGGAGGTCCCCGAAAGGAATCTGGCTGCCCGAATGCGGGTATTATCCCGGCCTTGACGAGATCGTAAAACAAGCGGGCATACGTTATTTTTTTACGGATTCCCACGGCCTGTTTCATGCAACGCCCCGTCCGAAATACGGCGTGTACGCGCCGATTTACTGCCGCTCGGGCGTGGCCGCCTTCGGCAGGGACGTCGAGTCTTCTAAACAGGTCTGGAGCTCCGTCGAGGGGTATCCGGGTGATTACAACTACCGCGACTTCTATCGCGATGCGGGGTTCGACCTCGATTACGACTATATCAAGCCCTATCTCCACCCTGACGGAATGCGCGTGAACCTGGGCATTAAATATCACCGGATCACGGGATCGTCGAACCAGAAGGAGCCTTATATTCCGCAGCGGGCGCTCGAACGAGCCGCCGACCACGCGGACAATTACATCACCAACCGGGAGAAGCAGGTCGAATGGCTCGGAAGCATGTTCCAGGACCGCAAGCCGATCATCGTCGCACCCTATGACGCGGAGCTGTTCGGCCATTGGTGGTTCGAGGGCCCGGACTGGCTCAACCTGGTGATCCGGAAGACCGCCCTTGAGCATGACACGATTCGCATGATCACGCCCACGGAGTACCTGGCCGAGAACCCGCGGTGCCAGGTGGCCGAGCCATCGCCTTCCAGCTGGGGTATTGAAAGGATTTGCCGAGGTCTGGCTCGACGGCGCCAATGACTGGATCTACCCTCATCTGCACGAGGCTGCTGACCGTATGGTCGAGCTTGCTAAGACCTTTCCCCGGTCGGACGGTCTGCTGCGCAGGGCACTGAACCAGGCAGCGCGTGAGCTTCTGCTGGCCCAGAGCTCCGACTGGGCATTCATGATGAAGGCCGGCAGCCATGCGGAGTACGCGGTCCGCAGGACGAAGGAGCATATCGTGAGATTCACCCGGCTGTACGAGAGCATCAAGACGAACGTTCTTGACGAATCCTGGCTGAACGATATAGAATGGCGTGACAACCTGTTCCCCGGGATAGATTACCGGGTGTATGCTGCAGCGATCCCCGAAGGACTCGCCGATGCGGAAGCGGGGGACCGGGAAAAAAGACCAGCCTGACGCGTCTTGCTCGCGTCGTATCCATCATGCTGAAGCCGTCCGTTATAAAAAAACTGAACGCAATCGTCGGCGCCGCGCATGTGGCCGCATCTCCCGAAGAGCTTGTTGCCTATTCCTATGATGCGACACGGCGCGAGGCGCTGCCCTGGGCCGTGGTGCGGCCTGCAGCGGCAGCGGAGGTGTCGGAGATCCTCCTGCTCGCCAATGCCGAGCGCATCCCCGTCGTGCCGCGGGGCGCAGGTACGGGGATGTCCGGCGGTTCCGTGCCCGTAGCGGGGGGCGTCGTCCTGTCGCTGGAACGCATGAACAGGATCATCGAGATCAACGACGAGGATTTTCTCGCCGTGGTCGAGCCGGGGGTCGTCACGAACGACCTCCAGCGCGCCGTGGAGGAGCGGGGGCTGTTCTATCCGCCCGACCCGGCGAGCAATCGGTTCTGCACCCTGGGAGGGAATGTGGCAGAGTGCGCCGGAGGACTCCGGGCCGTAAAGTACGGCGTCACCCGGGATTACGTGCTCGGCCTCGAACTGGTCCTTCCGACGGGAGCGCTCATCTCGACCGGCGCGAGAACGGTCAAGAGCGTGGCGGGCTACGACCTCACGCGGCTCGTCATCGGTTCCGAAGGCACCCTCGGCGTCGTCACGAAGATCACGCTCAAGCTCCTTCCGCTGCCCGAGACCGTGCGGACCCTGGCGGCATATTTCGGCACTGTTGACGACGCGGCGCGGGCCGCATCGCAGATCCTGGCCTCCCGCATCCTGCCGCGGGCGCTGGAACTCGTCGACGCCGCGGCGCTTCGCGCCGTGGAATCCTACCTCAAGAGCGACCTGTCGGGCGGAGCCGGGGCCATGCTGATCGTGGAAACCGACGGCCCGGCTGAAACGACCGCGCGCGAGAGCGACCGGATCGCCGAGGTCATGACCCGCGGGGGTGCGCTCCGGGTAACGCGCGCCGACGAGCCTGCGGAGCGCGACCAGCTCTGGAAAGCGCGGCGTTCGATCTCTCCCGCCCTGTACACCATCAAGCCGAAAAAAGTGAACGAAGACATCGTGGTCCCGCGGAGCAGGATAGCCGACATCCTTCGCGAGATCAGCGGAATCGCCGAACGGCACGGCCTCTTGATCGTGAATTTCGGCCATGCCGGCGACGGCAACATCCACACGAACATCCTGATCGATGATGAGGACCTGCCGCGCGCCGAGAAGGCGGTCAGGGAGATCTTCAGCGCAACGCTCAGGATGGGAGGCAGCATCTCGGGAGAGCACGGCATCGGCCTGTCCAAGGCGGCCTATCTTCCGATGGAGCTCGGCGCCGGCGCTATCAATGCCATGATCAGCATCAAAAAGGCCCTTGATCCCAACAACATCCTCAACCCGGGGAAGATATTTTTGAATGCTGAATCCCGAACTCCCGAGTAGGTCGGGACAGGGCTCCATCGAACCAGAAAACAGGCTCAGAGGACGCTTTATATGAATGCGAAATGCGGAATGCGGAATGCGGAAAAAATGCGCTATCACTCAGGTGTTGCGGCCTTCGTGCTGGTTCTTGCCTGCTTTCTTCTGTTTTCCTCGACATCGCGGGCGGAAACGGCATCTGCCGAGCCTTCCATCGAGGAACTCCGCAGCAGCGTGCAGGCATTGCAGCAGGAGGTGACGCGCCTGCAAGAGGAGAACAGCGGCCTGCGCAAGATCCTGGAAGGGCAGGACGATGGCGAGCTGTATATTGTCGTGGACACGGAAAACAACCGTTTGACCCTACGGCAGGGGGACGCCGTCCTTCACACGGCCGTGTGCGGGACCGGCAGCCGCGAATTCGTCGAGTCGGAAACGGGAGGTTCATGGTTTTTCGAATCGCCCCTTGGGTCTTTGAGCGTCCTGGGGAAGGAACGGAACCCGGTCTGGATAAGGCCGGACTGGTCCTACGTGGAGGAGAACATGCCTATACCGGCGCCGAACGACCCCGACCGGTTCGTACGGGGCGTCATGGGAAAGTATGCCCTGCTCCTCGGGAACGGATACAAGATCCACGGAACGAAGTACACGAATCTGCTGGGAACGCACTTCACCCACGGCTGCATCTCCCTGGGAGATGACGATCTCGAGGTCGTGTACAAAGCGGCTGTACTCGGAACGAAGGTTTATATTTATTAGTATCGAAAAAAGTTACGTAGAATAGAAATATCTGCCACAGAGTTCACAGAGTGCACAGAGAACAGAAAAAATAGTATAAGTATTTTACCTTGTGATGTTTTTCTCTCTGTCCTCTGTGGCAAACGTTTTTTCAGCTTATCAGACTTATCAGCGTTTATGGAGGGGATCCGAAGTGTCCGAGCGGAATGGAAGCGGTAAAACGGCCTGGTTGATGATCGCACTCGCCGTCTTTCTCATGGGCGCCGAAGAGGAAGGCGGGGGGCTGGACGAGCGGGCCGCGCTTACCGATATGCAGCAGCAGCTTCATGAACGCATCAGTGCCTTCAGGGCCGAACAGGAGTATCTCCTGTTCCAGAATGCGATGTACGGGTCCGATTCAAAATATCTCGTCTTCAGCACGGAGAAGAAACAGGTTTTTCTTAAGTATAAAAACAGGGTACTTAAGGACGTCCGCTTCAAGGCCGCAGGAAAGTTCCGCGGAGATGCTTTCCGCCCGGGGCCGCTGGTGCTGACGAATAAAACGGAAGGCAAGGGGGGCCGATACACCCTGGTGTTCGGAAAATCGCTGATCGTGCAGGGGAAACGGACGGCAGCGCCCCCTGATGCGGAGGCAACACCGGTTATTTCGATTCCCCAGAAGGACCTGGTGTCGATCTTCTATGCCCTGGAGGCGGGATCGATGGCCTACATCGAACCGTAGACGATCCATCCCGTTCGTTACGTGCTGTAAACCTTGCACCGCACGCTGTTCTTGCCGTTTTTCTTCACTTCATACATCAGGCCGTCCACCAGCTTGATCATCTGGTCAACCGACGCCGGCGGTTCGTGGAAGGTCATCACGCCGAGGCTGAAGGTGACCGGCCAATGGTGCGCGGCCATGGCATCACCCAGCCGGACCTTGATTTTTTCGACGACCGCCTGTGCCGTCGCGAAGCCCGTTTCCGGAAACAATACGATGAATTCATCGCCCCCGAGCCGAGCAATGACGTCCGAAGAGCGGGTGTCGTTTCGGATCGTCCTGACGACGGTCTTCAGCAGGTCGTCACCCGCGTGATGTCCTCCCGAGTCGTTGATCATTTTGAAATCGTCCACGTCCAGAAATGCCACGCTGAACGGGTGCTCATAGCGCTGCGTTCTGTGGATCTCCGCCTCGGCCAATTCGATGAAATGGCGCCGGTTGACGGCCCCCGTCAGATGATCAATTCGCGCCAGCTGCTTTTCGGTTTCGAGTGTTTGCTTCAGCGCGGCGATGATGTAGGTGATGATGAAAAAAGTCCCCACTTCAACAGCCAGGTTCCAGTACGGGATGATCAGGCTGCCGTAGATCCGGTCGGCAAGGGACCATGCCAGCGCCCCGAGGCTGGACAGCAGGAGCCCGGTACCCGTCCCGATGAACCAGGTGCCGAGAAAGACGGGGATAAGATATAAAATGAAGAGGGACAGGTCGGGTCCCGTGAGGTAGTCGAGAAGTCCGAACAGGATGTCCAGAACAATTGCGAAAAGAAAGATCTGCCATTTCTTCCATCGCTGCAGGTACGCGATGATCCCGTGCATATCACACACTCCCTGATGTTTGTGCTCTTTTTGATATTATAATCCATTTCACCTTGCTTTTTCTCATTCTCCAGGCATGTTCCGGGCCGGAAGGGTGCACGCTCCGCAGCAGGCACTTTCGGTTTGACTCGCGGTGATTTCACGGTATAATGAGCCATGCGCGAACTCATGAAGGGCGAAGATTTTTACGACGGGACGGCACTGCTGGGCGATCCGGTGCACGGCTACATTTCGTTCACCACGCCGAGCACAGCGGGAGAAAAGACCGAAAAAGACCTGATCGACACGCCCTGGATGCAGCGGCTGCGCCAGATCTACCAGCTCCAGAGCGCCCGCTGGGTCTACCCCTCGGCGGAGCACAGCCGCTTCCAGCATTCGCTGGGTGCCATGCACCTGGCCGGCCGGTTCGCCCGCCATCTCTATCCTTCGCTCAAGGCCGCGGTCCCCGACTGCCCGTCGGCCAACTATATAGAAGAGCTCCTTCGCGTGACCGCGCTGCTGCACGATGTCGGCCACGGCCCCTTCGGCCATTTCTTCGACGACAACTATCTCGAGCAGTTCGGATTGACCCATGAGAAACTCGGCCAGCATATCATCAGGACCGAACTTGCCGAGATCATCAGGTCGATCCGCCGCAGCCCTCAGGCGATTTTGCGAAAAGGGAAAAGCCTGAATCCCGACCAGGTCGCGTTCCTCATCGGCAAAGGCGCCACTGCGCCCGCGGCCAAGCAGCCCAAATGGCTCGTATTTCTCCAGCCGCTGCTCTCGGGCATCTACACGGTGGACAATCTCGATTATGTGCTGCGCGATGCCTACATGTGCGGCGTTGCCGTCGGCGCCGTGGACATCGACCGCCTCATGTACTATACCTTTTTTACCGACAAAGGGCCTGACGCTGCACAAGTCCGGCCTGACGGCGCTCAACATGTTCCTGAACGCGCGGCTGTACATGTACACCAATGTGTATTACCACCGGACCACGAGGGCCATTGACGAACATCTGAAGGAACTGTTCAAGGACACCATGGCTGCGCTCTTCCCCTACAATCCCGTGGAGAACCTTCCGGAGTACCTGGAGCTTACGGACTGGACGCTGCTCGAAGCGGTGAGACAGTGGGGCAAGGACGAACAGGGGCCCACTGTCCGCACTGGGCCGGGAATGGGCCGCCATCCTCTCGCGCGAGGTCAAATGGAAGATGGCCTACGATGTGACGCTCTCGATGCGCGCGTTTGAAAAAGGAAAGACCATCATCGACAAGGCCGAACTGGTCAAACGGATCAAAAAGAACCTTCCCCCGCATTTGAAAGACCTGCAGTTCGCCGTGGACATGGCGAGCCAGGACCCGCGGCCCATCAACCCGCTCATGATGGGCGAACGGCAGATCTACGTTTTCAATCCCTCGACCCGAAAAGTGGAAAAGGAACCGCTCAAGGATTTCTTCGACTACATCCCCGCCCGTGTGGTCCAGTGCCGGGTGTTCACGCTGAACCACGATCATGACCGGCACCTTGCCGATATCGTCGAGAGCGTCCTGGGAATCCAGGAAGAGAGCAGCAAGACGAACGTCTGAGCAGGCGCGTTCGCAGCATTCAAGGAACACAGCGTCGCCGAGAGTAGAAGTCGATCTGCAGACAGTAAAAACTTGTTTAGAATGAAAAAAATACTTGTATTCGCGGCGTTTCGGTATCCTGTGCTATACTAGACCTCACGTCAAGTCGCTGCCCGGTGGGTGCTCATGATGGCGGCCATGATCAGGATAAACGAATAAAAGTGCTTCGTTTACGGTCATTGCCGTTGTCATCTGGACGGCGATGCCGCCTACGACCCTTCATCGCATGAGGGCCTGTTTCTCACGTACTGTTGACCGGTTCGCACGAGATCTATCTCCGGTCGTTTTTCTGACCGTGAGTCTTCCTCGTATTCGGCTTTGTCCTCTGCCCGGCTCGTTGCGAAGCGCAACAGATGCGGAAGAGACTGCCCGAAAGCAAGCAGCGGCCATCGAGTCCTCCATGGACGGGATAGCGATCTACAACAGCGGACAATCAATACGTCTTCGTCAACGAAGCCTATGCCAAACTCAACGGCTACGACAGCCCCGCCGAGATCATCGGGAAGACCTATCGCCTCATGTATGGCGAGCGGGAGCGCGCACGCATGGACCAGACCTGCATGCCGTCCGCTCCTGAAAAGCAGAAAATGGCGCGGCGAACTGGTCGCCACAAGAAAGAACGGGAGCACCTATGTCCAGGAAGCATCGGTCACCATGCTCGAGGACAACGGCCGCATCTGCATCGTCCGCGATATCTCCTGGCGCAAGCGGAGCGAGGCGCGGCTGCAGCGCTCGGAACGGTTTCTGAACACGATCTTCAACAGCATCCGCGATCCCTTCTGCATCGTCGACCGCGAATTACCAGATCATCCGCATCAATGATGCCTATGCGCAGATGAAGCACCGCCCGCTCAGATGAACTGCTCGGCAAAAAATGCTATCGACGTGCTGTATGACAGCGACCACGGTCTGCGAAGGCTGCATTGTGCAGAAATCGCTTCAGTCGGCAGACCCCTTCGCCAAGGACAAACTCGTCACGATGCCGAATGGTCAGGCGGTCTGGTTTGAGATCTATACCTATCCCATTCTGGATGAAGACGGCAGCGTATCGCATGTCATCGAGTATACCCGCGACATTACGGGCCGGAAAAAGTCGGAGGAGGACAAGCGGCGGCTGATCGAAAAACTGGAGCACCTGTCCCGCACGGACGAACTCACCGGGCTGATGAACAGAAGGGCGCTGACCGACAGTCTTGTCTACGAGCTCGACCGGGCAAAACGCTACGCTACGGAGCTGTCCCTCATCCTCTGCGATATCGACAATTTCAAGGAGATCAACGATACCTGGGGGCATGACACGGGCGATCGGTCTCTTGCAGAGCATTGCCGCGACGCTCAAGACCATTCTGCGGAACGCGGATATCGTCGGCCGGTATGGAGGCGATGAGTTCATGCTCATTCTGCCGGAAACAACTGAGAGCGGGGCGGAAGGCCTGGCAGGCAAACTGCTTTCCGCAGCACGGGACACCGACCTTCGGTCCCGGAACGGTCAGCCCATGCGGTTGTCGGTGAGCATCGGCGTTGCCTGTGTTGAACTGGGGAGTGATACCCTGGACTCTTTCATAAAACGCGCTGATGACGCCATGTATGCATCAAAACAGGCGGGCAGGAACAGGTGTCCCGGATCAAACGATAAGCATTTCGCGCAGCTCGTGACTTCAGATTTTCCCGTCACTATTTCTTGTTCAGCGGCTTTCCGACCTCTTTCACCTTTCCTGATTATCGAGCTTCTTCGAAATTTCCTCATAGTTCAGCAATTCTTCGGGTTTGCCGCTCTTCGGCATCTTTCGTACTGCCAGCGAATGGACCGTCACCGGATGTTCGGCAAGCGCGCTTCTGACCGCTTCGCCGATCCCGCCTTCAGCGAAGTGGTCCTCGACGGTAATGATCGCCCCGGTCTCTTCGGCGGCCCGCGCCAGGGTTGCCGCATCGATCGGTTTTGATGCTGTACAGGTCGATGACGCGCACCAGGATCCCTTCCTGCTTTAAGTTCTTCATATGCCTTGAGCGCCTCGTGAAGCGTTATGCCCGCAGCGACAACGGTGGCAACATCCTTCTTGTTCGACCGCAATATCTTGCTTCCGCCGATCCAGAAGGCTTCGTCATTGCGGTAGATAACGGGCGTGGCCTGTCTCGTGGTGCGCAAATAGGCAATGCCTGTGTGTGCCTGCCATCTCTTCGACGAGCTTTTCCGTTGACACGGCATCGGAAGGATAGAGCACCACGCTGTTTTGCAGCGTTCTGAACATCGCGATGTCTTCAAGGCCCATCTGGGACGACCCGTCCTCGCCGATGGAAACTCCGGCATGGGAGCCGCAGAACTTGATGTTGGCGAGCGAATACTGGCTCATGCGTATCTGGTCGAAGGCGCGGGTCAGGAAGGCGGCAAAGGTGGATACGAAAGGGATCTTGCCGCGGATGCGACAGGCCGAGCGCCGTGCCGACCATGTTCTGCTCCGCAATGAACATCTCGAAGAACCGCTCCGGGTATTTTGTCTTGAACAGCTCCGCATAGGTTGAGTTGCTCACTTCGGCATCGAGTACGACCATGTCGGGGAATTCGGGGGAAGATCCGTTCCAGCGCCGTGCCATAGGCATGTCTCGTGGCAACTGGTTTGTCCGGCGCGTAAGGACAGGGGCTGTACGTTGCCGGACTTTTGCACCGCCGGTGTCAGCTCATCGGGTGCTGCGATCTGCCCGATCAGCGGTCCTGTCAACCGGACCCAGCTCCGCGAGCGCGCGGACAAGTTCCTCTTTGTTCAGCGGTTTGCCGTGCCAGCCGTTCTTGTCCTCGATAAAGGAGACCCCCTTGCCCTTCAGCGTTTTCGCGATGATCATGACCGGTTTGTCCTTGGCTTCTGTTGCCTGTTTGAATGCCGTAAGGATCTGCGGCAGATGATGGCCGTCGATGACGATGGGCTCCCATCCGAAGGCTGCCACCCGGTTCTTGTACACCGAGAGATCATGGCCGTACATGGTCTCCCCGCGCTGGCCCAGCCGGTTCACGTCCATGATGCCGACGAGGTTGTCCAGCTTGTAATAAGCGGCGAGTTCCATGGCTTCCCACTGCGAACCCTCGGCCATCTCGCTGTCGCCGAGCAGCACATAGGTGCGGTAGGGCAGCTTGTCGATATATTTCGCGTTCAGCGCCATGCCCAGTCCGATCGAGAGACCCTGGCCCGAGCGAGCCTGTTGCCGCCTCGGTATACCGGAAGGCCGGCGTGGGATGTCCTTCAAAGGGGCTGTTGAACTTTCTGAAGGTCAGGAGTTCCTTTTCCGTGACCTTTCCGGCAGCTGCCCAGATCGAATAAAAGAGCGGAGACGCATGGCCTTTGGAAAAGATGAGGCGGTCGTTGTTCGGCATGAGTGGGTTGTCCAGGTCGAACCTGAACGTGCCGCCGAACAGGAGCCCGGTCATCAGGTCCGCTGCAGACAGCGAGGACGTGGGATGTCCCGAGCCGGCTTCGGTCGACATGACGAGGCTGTAGTAGCGGATGAGCTTTGGCAATGCTTTCAAGGTTGTTCATGAGGACCTCCGGCTACGGATGAGATGATTATATGTCAGACTGTGCGCCATTTTCTGTATCAATTGAATCACCGGCCCCGGATACACGCCAACCCAGACAAGGAGAAGCGTGAGTGCGGCAAGTACCGCACTGCCTGACCGGGAGAGCGCGGGTTCGGCAAGGGTTTCCCGGTCAGGTCGGCCGAAGAGCGTCACGATGATGCGCAGATAGTAGAACAGTCCGATGACGCTGTTGATCACGAGGACGACGAGCAGAAGCCAGAGCGCTGAGTCTGCGCCGGCGGCAACGACGTAAAATTTCCCCACGAATCCGGCGGTCAGCGGGATGCCGGCCAGCGAGAACAGCATGGCGCGTGAACACGCCTGCAAGTCCAGGGACTGCGCCAGGCCAGGCCCGCGTAGTCCTCCATGAGGTCAGCGTCGCGCTCGCTGCCGGAGAGCACGGTCACGACGCCGAAAGCGCCGAGGGTCGTGATGAAGTAAGCAACGAGATAAAAGGCCGCGGCGCCTGCGGCGACAGGGCCGCCTGCCAGCAGGGTGACGAGCAGGTAGCCGAGATGGGATATCGAAGAGTAGGCCAGAATGCGTTTGACGTTGTTCTGGAACAGGGCCAGCAGATTGCCCGTGAACATGGAGGCCGCTGCTATGAGCGCGAAGATCATAAAGAGCGATTGGTCGGCATGGATGTCGATGCTGGAAAAGAAACGCATGATGAGCGCGAACACGGCGCCCTTGGATACCGTGGCGATAAAGGCCGTGACCGGCGCCGGCGCGCCTTCGTACACATCAGGCGTCCAGAGGTGGAAAGGCACTACGGCGAGTTTGAAACCCAGCCCCACGATGATCAGTCCCATCCCGACCGTGAAAGGCAGACCGGTGACGCCCGCTGCCGGCCGTGAGGCGATCTGTCCAAATTCCATGCTTCCGGTCTCCGCGTACACGAGTGCCATGCCGAAGAGCATGAAGGCGGAGGAGACGGCGGCAAGGATCAGGTACTTGACGCCGGCCTCGATGCCGCGGTCGCTGTGCCTGAGATAGGCGGCCAAAGCATAGAGCGACACGCTCAGGGTTTCGATCCCGAGGAAGAGCGCGGCAAAGTGGGTGCTCGCAACGAGCACGGCGGTTCCCAGTGTAGCCAGGAGCAGGAGCAGGTAGAACTCTTCACGATGGCCGGCATGCTTTTCCAAATAAGAGTAGGAGATTGCAGCCACAGCGAAGGCTGCGAGAAATATCAGGCCCATGTAGAAGAGCGCATACCAGTCGATCATGAGAAGCTGGGTGACCGGACGAGGCGCCAGTAACGATATTGTCGGAAGCGATGCGGCTGCCAGCGCAAGCCCTGCGAGCGTGATCAGGACCGTGAGAAGGTGGCTTCGGTAAATGGCTATGACAACCATGACCGCCACTGACGCAGCAGCAATGATGATAAGCGGAAGGATGGCAGTGAGCTCCGTGCTCGTCACTTTGCGCCTCCTCTCTCATCGGACCTGCAACGATGTCTTTTCCCCGGCATCCGTTGACTGATGCGATGTCGGGGAGCAGCACTGGAGCGTGTTCAAAACAGGGCCGGAGGTGTTCAATATCGGCTTGGGGAAAAGACCGAGCCAGAAGATCGCGATGATCAGCACCGCCATCATACCTGCTTCACGGAGGGAAAGGTCGGCCATGCCGGATGGTCCCTTCTGCTCGCCGTGAAAAGCGCGCTGGATCATCCAGAGGGAATAGACAGCAGCGAATACGAGCCCCAGGGCCGCGATAGACAGCGGCAAAGACGTTTACCCGGAACGTGCCGAGGAGCACCATGAACTCGGCCACGAAATTTCCGAATCCAGGCAAACCGAGCGATGCGAGTCCGAAGACGAGGGCGACTCCGCTCAGGCGCGGGGCAGCGGTCCAGAAACCTCCCATGCGGTCCAGATCGCGGGTATGAATGCGCTCCTGGATCATGCCGACGACGATGAACAGGGCGCCGGTGCTCACGCCGTGGGCCAGCATCTGCATAACCGCACCCTGCTGCGCTGTCTGGTTCCAGGCGAAAATGCCGAGCAGCACGAAGCCCATATGGCTCACGCTGGTGTAGGCCACGAGCCGCTTGAGGTCGGTCTGGGCAAAGGCGAGCACAGCGCCGTAGATAATGCCTGCGACGGCCATGGTCATGACCAGTGGAGTGACAGCCATGACCGCATCGGGAAAGAGCGGCAGGACGAAGCGCAGGAGACCGTAGGCACCGGTCTTCAAGAGCAGGCCCGCGAGAATAACGCTTCCGGCGGTGGGAGCTTCGGTATGGGCGTCCGGGAGCCAGGGGTGGAAGGGCATGGCCGGCAGCTTTACGAGAAAGGCGATGAAGAACCCGAGCATGAGCCAGAGGGCAGTCCCGGGCGCGAGCTGTGTTCCGAGAAGCAGGACATAGTCGAAGGTGTAGAAGCCGTGTGCCCGGCCGTGGATGAAGTACAGGCCGAGAATAGAAAGCAGCATGAGGAGGCCGCCTGCCTGGGTGAAGATGAAGAACTTGAGCGAGGCATAGGTCCGGTTCTCGTGGCCCCAGATGCTGATCAGGAAATACATGGGCACGAGCATCAGCTCCCAGAAGAAATAAAACAGGAACAGGTCCAGGGACAGGAACACTCCCAGAATGCCGCCGAGGATCGCCATCAGATTGAAATGAAAGAACCCCACGCGCTCGCGGATCTCGGTCCAGGAGCAGACCACGGAGATGACGCCGAGAAACAAGGTGAGCGCGACCAGCAGCAGGCTCAGGCCGTCCACGGCCAGATGGAGGCTGATGCCGAGCTGCGGTATCCAGGGCCTCTGGAGCTCCAGGAGCCAGGTGCCGTAGCTGATCGCGATCCGAGACGAGGAACCGGACCAGAACAGGGCCAGCAGCACGCTGTCGAGGGCGAGGGCCGCGAGCGATATCCAGCGCGCTGCCAAAGCGCTCTTCCTGCCGAAAACCCAGGCCCCCAGTCCGCCGAGGAGCGGTATGATGATGAACCAAAGAAGGATCATATTTTATTATTTCCTGCTTGCGCAGGCTAAAGCCTGCGGCTACAAAAAGGTCCTTTTAAGGTAGCCGCACCCTTTAGGGTGCGCTTGAGTTCCCCCCGAATGGAGGTGCTACTTCCTAACGAAAGGCCACGATAATTCCCAAAATTACCACTGCTCCGATCCCCATGCCCATTGCATACCAGCGGATGCTTCCTGTCTGTGACAAGCTTAATACCCTGTTGGCCGCCCGGTTGATCCCGGCGATTCGCCGTATAAACCGAATCGATGAAATCGTTCCTGTTTACCTGCGCCAGCCAGAGGAAAGGCCGTACGAAAAGCGCGTCATACAAACGGTCGAAACCCCAGCCCGAGAACCAGAAACGGTGGAGCGCCGATGCCGCAGAGTTTCGAACGACTTCGTCGGCATAATGCGGTCTCCGTACGTAAATCATAAAAGCGATAAAAATTCCCGCCAGCGATACCAGCCCGGAGATTGCCTGAAAAAGGGTTTCATTTCCTTTCGTACCCGATCCTGCAAGGCTCTCATGAAAGACCGGCTGCAGGAAGTCCGAGAGGAGCGGCAGGTTTCCCAGATTCTCCGGCAGATCGACGAAACCGCCGATCACCGAGAAGAACGCGAGAATCGCGAGCGGAACGACAGTTCGTGCACCGGGTTTCCAGCTAAGCTCCATTTTCGCCTCACCAAAGAACGTGAGAAATACCATGCGGAAGGTATAGATCGATGTGATGAAAGCGCCTATGAGTCCGGCGAGCCAGAGCCAGGCGCCTCCGGTGGGAGAGGACCATGCCTGCCAGAGGATCAGGTCCTTGCTGTAAAAGCCCGCGGTCACGAGCGGCAGGGCCGAGAGCGAGCAGGCGCCGATCAGGAAAGTCCAGAACGTGATCGGGAGCCTGGTGCGGAGGCCTCCCATCTTGAACATATCATGCTCCTCGTGCTGGGCCATGATCACGACGCCGGCGGCGAGGAACAGGAGGGCCTTGAAGAAGGCATGGGTCATGAAATGGAACAGGGCCGCTGACCAGGCGCCTACGCCCAGGGCCAGGAACATGTAGCCGATCTGGCTGATCGTCGAATAGGCGAGAACGCGCTTGATATCCTTCTGCGTGAGCGCGCTGAACCCGGCCAGGAGCAGGGTCAGCGCTCCGATAACAGCCACCGCGGTCTGCACTGCAGGGGCGAGGGCAAAGAGCACGTGGGTCCGGGCGATGAGGTAGACGCCGGCGGTTACCATGGTCGCCGCGTGGATCAGTGCGCTCACGGGCGTGGGGCCCGCCATGGCATCAGGCAACCAGGTCTGAAGCGGAAGCTGGGCGGACTTGCCCACGGCGCCGCCGAGCAGGAGCGCTGCCGCGAGAATTGCAGTCGATGAGCCCGCAGGCCACTGCTTCGATACAGCCTGCATAAGCTCCTGGATATTGAGCGTGTTGAAGCTCGTAAACAGCAGAAAAAGACCGAGGGCCATGGCCGTATCGCCGATGCGCGTGACGATGAAGGCTTTGCGCGCCGCCTGTCCGTTCAGCGGGTCCTTGTACCAGAAACCGATCAGAAGGTAGCTGCAGAGGCCGACGCCTTCCCACCCGAGATAGAGGAACAACAGATTGTCGGCAAGCACCAGCGTCAGCATGGCGCCTACGAAAAGATTCATGTAGGCAAAGAAACGGCTGTAGCCTTCCTCATGTTCCATATGCTCCGCGGAATAGATGTGGATCAGGAAGCCCACGATAGTCACGACGAGCACCATGATGAGCGAGAGCGGATCGAGCACGAGGGCAATCGCCGGTTCATAGCCGTCGAACTGCATCCACGTCCAGAGCGTCTGGGTGATAGCCCGGCCCTGCGGAGGCGAGACCACGAATTGTATGGCGGTCAGGACCGCGAGAAGAGCGGACAGCCCCACGGAGCCTGCGCCGATGACAGCCGTCGTGGGTTTAGATAAGCGACGGCCCGCGAGCGCCAGGATGATAAATCCGGCAAAGGGGAGAGCGGGTATTAAAAAAAGAAAGGCGTTCATAGTTCTAAATTTCGAGTTTCGAGTTGATGGCCAAGTTATCCTTTCATCCTGCTCGCTGCGTCGGCATCGAGCGTTTTGAAGCTGTGATACATCTGCAGAACGAGAGCCAGCCCCACGGAAACCTCGGCAGCCGCCATCGTGAGGATGAAAATGAACATCACCTGGCCGTCAACCTGGCCCCACCGCGCTCCGGCGACTACGAAGGCCAGGCCCACGGCGTTCAGCATGATCTCGATGGACATGAGCATGAAGACGATGTTCCGCCGCACAAGAACGCCGACAAGCCCGAGCGCGAAGAGAATGGCGGCGAGGATGAGGCCGTGTTCCATGGGGATGTTTGAGATCAAAGGCAACTCCTTTTGGACAGGATAACGGGATAAGGATCTGATAGAATCTTTAAAATCCTGTCGCTCCTGTTATCCTGTCGAATAAATATCTTTCAGTGCTTGTGCGGCCTGCCGAGGTGATAGGCCCCGATCAAACCTGCCAAAAGCAGCATCGACGCCAGCTCCACGCCGACTACATAAGGGCCGAAGAGGGCAATGCCGACCTGCTTGGGACCGATCAGCCCGGCCGTGACAGTCCTAGCCTGTCCTGCTGTGAAGGCGTACAGGAGCTCCCCGGCGAGAACTGAGGCGAGCAGGGACGGGCCGCTCCAGATTCCCGGCGAAAGCCAGAGCGATTCCTGCTCCGCAGCCTGCGAGCCGAGGTTCAGCATCATGATCACGAATACGAAAAGCACCATGATGGCCCCTGCGTAAATGATGACCTCCAGGGCGGCAACAAAGGGCGCGCCGAGGGCAAAGAATATGAGCGCCACGGCAAGAAGCGACACGATCAGGTACAGAAGAGCATGGACAGCGCTCTTTCTGGTTATAACCATGAAGGTCGAGACCGCGGCGACAACTGCTGATATATAAAAAAGTAAATTCATAAAGAGTTTGGATTGGATAACGGGATAAAGATCGGGTGAAATTTTCTTACCGCCGATCCTGTTATCCTGTCAAAATTGTTTATGGCATTAAGTCCTTCACGTCCACCGGTTTTTCTTCGTTCTTTGCTTCGCCCTTGTCCTTGCCTTTGATCGACAGTCCCGCTTCGCGGTAGAAATTGTAGTCATGGTATTTGCCCGGCCCGCTGATGAGCAGGTCTTCCTTTTCGTAGACAAGGTTCTGCCGTTTGTATTCACTCATTTCGAAATCAGTCGTCAACTGGATCGCATAGGTCGGGCATGCTTCTTCGCAATAGCCGCAGAAAATACATCGTGAAAAATTGATCCTGAAAAATTCGGGAGATCGCCTTCCGTGCGCGTCCTCGGTCGCCTGGAGCGAAATACAGTCCACGGGGCAGGCGACGGCGCAGAGGTAGCAGGCAACGCAGCGTTCCTCTCCATCGGGGTCGCGCGAGAGTATGATCCTGCCGCGCCACCGGGGAGGGATGTAGGGCCGCTCTTCGGGGTACAGGATCGTCGCCCGTTTGCGGAACATGGTCATGAAGACCGTCCAGATTGTTTTAAGAAGGCTGAACATTACATTTTTATCCTTTATTCGTCATTCCGGGCTTGACCCGGAATCCAGCGGCTTAGTCTTTTCTTCAAACTGAAAATCCCTGGATTCCTGCTTTCGCAGGAATGACGCCATAGTGAAAACCCGTGTACCGACCCCGGTTTATTGGTTTGCTTTTATCAAAACAACCGCCCCCGTCACGAGCAGATTTGCCAGCGACAAGGGCAGCATCACTTTCCATCCAAAAGCCATGAGCTGATCATACCGCGGCCGGGGGAGCGCAGCCCGGAGCAGGATGAAAAAGCAGATGAAAAAAAACGTCTTGATCATAAACCAGACCACGGGCGGAAGCCAGGGGCCCAGCCACCCGCCGAAGAACAGGGCCGTCGTGAGCGCCGAGATGAGCGTGATCCCGAGATACTCGCCCACGAAGAACATGCCGAACTTCATGCCCGAGTATTCCGAATGATAGCCGGCCACGAGCTCGCTCTCCGCCTCGGGCAGGTCAAAGGGGAGGCGGTGGGTTTCAGCGATTCCGGCGATGAAGAAAATCACGAACCCGATGAACTGGGGCACGACGAACCACAGATGGCGCTGGGCCTCGACGATCTCGCGAAGATTGAACGACCCCGCGAGCATCACCACTCCCATGAGCGACAGGCCCATGAAGACCTCGTATGCAAGCATCTGGGCCGAGGCGCGGAGCCCGCCGAGGAGCGAATACTTGCTGCTCGACGCCCAGCCTGCCAGGGCGACACTGTATACTCCCAGGGAAGACATGGCAAGAAAGAATAGGAGCCCAATGTTCAGGTCCACGATTTCGATCCCCGGCGCGAAGGGGATGATGGCAAAGGACATGAGCACGACCACGACGATCACGGCAGGCGCGATGATGAAGACCGCCTTGTCTGCGAAAGGCGGGATCCAGTCCTCCTTGGTGAACACTTTGATCATATCCGCCAGCACCTGCAGGAGGCCGAAGGGACCGACGCGGTTCGGTCCGTAGCGGTCCTGCCATAGGCCGAGCAGGCGACGCTCGAGCCAGATCAGCATTCCGCCGATCGTGAGCACCACGAAAAGAATGCCGAAGAGGATGGCAAGTTTTTGAATGACTGGCATGTCTATCATTAATGATTTATATTTGTTGCCGCTAAGACGTTGACGCCATGATACGAAAAAGTTAACCTGTTCAAACTGCCGTAGCCAATGCCGTCATTCCGGGCTTGCAAGCCTGCCCCTGCATGCTTGAGGCAGGGGGAATCCAGCGACTCTTCCTGAAGACCCTGGATTCCTGCTTTCGCAGGAATGACGCACCCCGTTTATTGTCGCTTTCTCGTTCTCGCCCGCTCGATTATTGCCGGAGCCTGAGCGCTTAATTCCTCTGATCTGAAAATATCATATTGCGGAGCTTCCTGTTGCCCCGGCATCGCTTTCGATGGAACGTCGGTAAAATACGCCTGCTTCCCGTCGCGTATCGGTTCTATCAATCTCTTTCCCGGATCTCCCCCTTTAAGCGGACCGCCCACTTCCTGCTGGAACTTGTTCAACGCCGAGACCGAGTTCCATCGCGGCGACCAGTAGCGCGAGATAAGCGCTGCAGGAGGCTTCCCTTCGTAGCCTTCCATTGAGAAGGAAAGGGGCGTGTCCGGGTCGTCAACGGGCTTGGGTTCGTGGACGCTGATGTTCGCGAGCATCGCTGTTCTGCCGCTGTAGCGATGGGGCTGTCGGGGGATCTTCGCCCCGGCAACGCGGAAGTCGGCAGGGGGAGCCAGGTCCGGCAGGAGCTTGAAAATGTCGAGCGACGCCGCCAGGTCTTTCCCGATATCGTCGAATGACAACCACTCACCGGCTTCTTTCCGGTCCGATGCTGGGAGTATATCACGAAGCCATTTCCAGCTATCCTGGATGTCAAGATTGGGCGTAAACACTTGATAAAATCGTTGGGCCCTTCCCTCGTTGTTCACGAGCGTGCCGTCTGCCTCGGCAAAGGTGGCTGCCGGGAGAGTGATCTGCGCCTTCGAGGAGGTCGGATTTATCAGATGGTCGAGAGCGATCACGCAGCGCGCTGTGCTCAGAAAATCATTAACAGACTTCTCATCGGCCCTGCGATAAAGGTCATTCTCCAGAATAATTACGGTAGCTGCTTTGCCTTCGTGGACAGCCTTGAACGCTTGATCGAGGCCCTTCCCGCCCATGAGCCCCATCCCCAAGCTGTTGCACTCGGGCACGGTATAGAAAAGCCCCGCCGGCTTCCCGCTTTGGCATAAAGCCCAGGCCACATTTGCAGCAGCCTTTATCAAGGACTCATTGCCGAGGCTGGTACCGGAGATGACGACCGGGTGCTGGGCGTTTTTAAGCGCCTGGGCAATCTCCCGCGCAAGAAAGGCTGTGTCAACGGAAAGATCTTCAACAGCAGGTGCATCAGGACTCAACTCGTGTGCGACAGCAAATCCGAGTCTTGCCAGAGCGTCAGGTGCCGCGTGATAGGTCTTTGCAGCAGCATTGTCCAGCCTGGTCTCTCCTGCAGCGGCAATATAGAGCGGGCCTCTTTCGTCCTGGATCATGTTCCGGACCGCGTTATCGTCCCATCGCGGTATCCGCTTCTTTTCCACTGCATCTACCGGCTGATTACGCACCGAGCGGCGCAGAGCCAGGTCGAGAAGGGGCGCCGTGTTCGTCACGTCCTCTCCGAGTACAAGGACTGCATCGGCCATTTCTACGTCATGCAGCGACGGCGTATATGCCGGACCGTTCCTCAGAATGTCAATGATGAGCGAGACCAGCCTTTGATCCTCTGTGGACATCCCTGCGTAAAAGTTCTCGGGACCGACCAGCGTTCGAAGCGCAAAGTTCGATTCCAGGGAGGCGCGGGGTGATCCGATGCCGATTATGCCGTTGCTGGTGGAGAGTATATCGACAATCTGTTTGAGCGCTTCTGTCTTGTCCGCAGGCTTCGGTCCCCCCTCACCCCGGCCCTCTCCCGCACGGGGAGAGGGGGAATTGAAGAGTGCCTTTCTGATCCTCTTCCCGCTGTTCACGAACTCGTAGCCGAACCGGCCGCGGTCGCAGAGAAAGTATCCGTTCACCTCATGGTTGTAGCGATTCAATATTCTCCTGAGCGCTCCATAGCGCTCACCGGGGATGGTGTTGCAGCCGAGACCGCAGTGAACGCAGATTGACGGAGCTGTCTGAAGGTCCCACTTGCGGGTGTAATGATGTTTCAGCGTTTTGTCCGTAAATACGCCGGTGGGGCAGACCTCGACGAGGTTGCCGCTGAACTCGTTTTCGAGCGTGCCGTCCTCGTGTCGTCCGAAATAGACGCTGTCGTGGGCCGCAAAGACGTCAAAGTCCTTTCCCCCCGCATAGTCCCGGTAGAACCGGACGCAGCGGTAGCACTGGATGCAGCGGTTCATTTCATGATTGATGAAAGGCCCCAGGTCCTGGTTGCGGTGGGTGCGTTTCTTGAACCGCGTCCTGCGGTACGTATGGCCGGTCATGACCGTCATGTCCTGGAGGTGGCACTCGCCGCCTTCGTCGCAGACCGGGCAGTCATGGGGATGGTTGAGCATAAGCCATTCGACCACGCTTCTGCGGAAGGCCTTTGCGTCCGCATCATCGATAGACAAACGCATCCCCTCCGTTGCCGGCGTCATGCAGGACATCATGATCCTGCCGCGGGTGTCCTTCTCGTCCTTGAATACCTTGACCGCGCACTGACGGCACGCGCCCACGGAATGCATGGCAGGGTGCCAGCAGAAGTAGGGCAGGTCGAACCCCAGGGACAAGCAGGTTTGAAGGAGGTTCCGGCCTTCCTTCACTTGATACTGCTTATTGTCGATAAAAATCGTAATCATAAGCTTTTTTTGCCACGAATTTCACGAATTAACACGAATTAAAATTAGAAAGAGATTTCTGGAAGTCTTTTAAATTCGTGAAAATTCGTGTCAATTCGTGGCTAGCAAGGTTTTTTTACTCCTCTTATTCGTGGCGATCATTTCCACGGGCACTTCTTCCCATGAATATGCTTCTCAAAGTCTTCCCGGAAGTACTTTATCGCGCTCTGGAGCGGCTCGACCGCGCCGGGGGCCAGTGCGCAGTAGGTGTTTCCCGGTCCGAGAAGCCTGCATTGCTGTGCAAGGATGTCGATATCGTCCATTTCTCCCTGCCCGTTCTCGATGGCCCGGAGCATCTTCTCGATCCACGGGAGGCCCTCGCGGCAGGGCGTGCACCAGCCGCAGGACTCGCGGGCAAAGAAGACTTCCATATTATGCACGAAGCCCACGGGGCAGGTCTTATCATCGAGCACTATCATGGTTCCTGTACCGAGACGGCTGCCGGCTTTCATGACCGAGTCGAAGTCCATTTTTACATCGAGATGCTCTTGCACGAGAAAGTCGGTCGATGCGCCGCCGGGGATCACGCCGCGGAAGGAGTAGCCGTCCTGCATGCCGCCGGCGTGCTCTTCCAGAAGCTCGCGCACCGTCACTCCCATGGGCAGCTCCCAGATGGCGGGTTTTTTGACCCGGCCGCTGACGCCGAAGAGCTTGGTCCCCGCGTCAGGGCTTGTGCTCAAGGACTTGAACCAGTCAGGCCCGTTGCCGATGATATGGGGGATGTTCGCAACGGTCTCGGCATTGTTCACGATCGTGGGCTTGCCGAAAAGACCGCAGACCTGCGGGAACGGCGGCTTGGCCCGGGGTGTTGCGCGCTTTCCTTCAAGAGCGTTCAGGAGAGCTGTTTCCTCGCCGCAAATATAGCGGCCCGCGCTCCCGTGGATGCGAAGCTCGAGGCTGAAGCCGGAACCGAGGATATTCTTTCCCAGATAGCCTTTCTCATAGGCTTCGGCAATGGCCTTCTCCAGCCGCTTTACCGCAAGCTTATAAGCCCACCTCACAAAGATGAAGGCTTGCTCCGCCTCGATGGCAAAGGAGCTGATGATGACTCCTTCGATGATCTGGTGGGGATCGCCTTCGAGGAGGAGCCGGTCCTTGAACGTGCCGGGTTCCATTTCGTCGGCATTGACCACGAAGTACTTGGGACGGGGCGCTTTGTCGCCCATGGGCACAAAGCTCCACTTCATCCCCGTGGGGAACCCAGCGCCCCCGCGGCCGCGGAGGTTTGAAGTCTTGACCACGTCCTGCACCTGCTGGGGCGTCATCGTGAGGGCCTTGCGCAGGGCCTGGTAGCCGCCGGCTTTCTCATATTCCTGAAGCGAAAGGGGCTCCTGGCCGGCGCGTATGTTTTTTGTGAGAGGTCGTTCCATAAAACCTTTTCAGCCACGAATTGACACGAATTTTCACGAATTTAAAGAGATT
Source organism: Nitrospirota bacterium (assembly GCA_963749655.1). Classification (GTDB taxonomy): domain Bacteria; phylum Nitrospirota; class UBA9217; order UBA9217; family UBA9217; genus JAJYKN01. Next base: position 103,510 of record CAVVOB010000018.1, on the reverse strand, counting down.
TTAAAATTTTGTTCTCAAGTCTAATGTTTTATTCGTGTTAATTCGTGATAATTCGTGGCAAAGCTATTACTTGTACTTTTCCAGTAGCCCTTCCATCATCTCTGGAGTTACCGGACCGTGGAGATCGTCGTCGACCATCATTGCCGGTGCACGGTCACAAGCGCCAAGGCAGGAGATGGGGAGAAGGGTGAACCGTTTGTCTGCCGTTGTCTCGCCGAATGCGATGCCGAGTTTGTTCTTCATCAGATCCAGCAGGGGATTGTATCCCATGACCCAGCAGGAGATGCTGTCGCAGATGAGGATGACGTGTTTGCCGACGGGCTTTCTAAAAATGAAGCTGTAGAACGTGGCCACCGCGTCCACTTCGTCGGCAGTCATCTCCAGGAGCGCGGCAACGTCCTTTACTGCATCGTCGGACACCCAGCCGCGGCTGCGCTGGAGGATATTGAGCGCGTCAACGGATGCCGAGGCCTTGGTGACGGCATGGACCAGCTCGGCGTTAATCTTGTTTATCTCTTCTTTCGATAGCATGAAATAGTCTGCAATGTAAACTCAGTGCTTTCAACTCAAAACTAAAAACTCTGAACTCAAAACTGCCCCTATCTGTCCAGATCCGCCAAAATAAAATCAATGCTCCCCAGGATCGCCAGGAGGTCGGCGATCATCAGGCCCCTGCTGATCTTCGGCACCATCTGCAGGTGCGCAAAGGAAGGCGTGCGTATCCGCGTGCGGTACGACACCGTGCTCCCGTCGCTGATCAGGTAATAGCCGTTGTTTCCCTTCGTGGCTTCGATGCCCATGAAGGCTTCGCCGGCAGGGATGACCGGTCCCCAGCTTACGCTCAGGAAATGGTTGATGAGCGTTTCGATATCGTGCATGGTGCGTTCCTTGCGCGGCGGCGTCGCGAGCGGATGATCGGACTTGTACGGCCCCGCGGGCATGTTTTTCATGCACTGCTCGACGATGCGCAGGCTCTGGCGGATCTCTTCGATACGGACCACGCCGCGGTCGTAGCAGTCGCCGTTTGTTGCCGTCGGGATGTCGAATTCGAAGTTTTCGTACCCTGAATAGGGGCGCTTCTTGCGGAAGTCCCATTCAAAACCGCAGGCGCGGAGGCCCGGTCCGGTCACGCCCCAATCGATGGCATCGTCAAGGGAGTATTTGCCGACGCCCTTGGTGCGCGCCTTGAAGATGCTGTTCCGCATCACGATGGAATCGTATTCCTTGAGCCGCGGCGGCAGGTATTTAAGGAAGTTCCTGACCAGGTCGTCCCAGCCCTTGGGCAGGTCCTGGGCCACGCCCCCGATCCGGAACCATTCGGGATGCATGCGGCCGCCGCACACGGCCTCGATGATGTCGAAGACCCGTTCGCGGTCCGTGAACATGTAGAACACGGGCGAGAGGGAGCCCACATCCTGTGCAAAGGTGCCGTACCAGACGAGGTGGCTTGCGATGCGGAAGAGCTCGGCGAGCATGACCCGGATGGTCTTGGCGCGGTCCGGGACCTCGATGCCTGCAAGCTTCTCAACGGCAAGGCAGTAGGCCATGTTGTTCATTACCCCGCCGAGATAGTCGACGCGGTCGGTATAGGGGATGTACGTGTGCCAGGACTGCCGCTCAGCCATCTTTTCCGCGCCCCGGTGATGGTAGCCGATATCCAGTACGGCATTCTTGATCGTTTCTCCGTCGAGTTGCAATACGAAGCGGATGAGACCGTGCGTGCCGGGATGCTGCGGTCCGAGGTTCAGGAACATGAAGTCCGTGTCTTCGGACTCCCGCTCCATACCCCAATCTTCCGGTTTGAACAGGAGCGCCGTCTGTTCCGCTTCCTCCTTCTCATCAGGCAGACGGAATTGGCCCATCTCGGTTGCCCGCGCCGGATGGTCCTTGCGCAAAGGATGACCTTTCCACGTCGGCGGCATCAGGATCCTTTTCAGATGCGGGTGGCCGTCGAACCTGATCCCGAACATGTCCCAGACTTCCCGTTCGTACCAGTCAGCGGACTGCCAGAGCCCCGTGATCGTGGGAAGCGACGGCTCCGTTCCCTTGAGCGGCACTTTGATACGGACATCGTCGTTCCGGTCATAGGAAAGAAGATGATACACGACCGTGAAATCGCTCGCCGGCTGGTCCGGCCGGTTGTTTCTCATCCGTTCGTCGATGGCGGTGAGATCGTAGAGGGTGCGATAGGGGCTCGTTATGCCGGTCTTGAGATGGCGGAGAACATCGGCTGCCCGTTCCGGCTTCACCCAGAACGTGGGAATGGCGTCGCGGGTTTCCTGGATGGCAAGGAGTGCATCGGGGAAGGCCGTCTTCAGATTGTCGGTGATAGGAACCATAAGGGAAAGAGTTGTTTCAGTTTTGAGTTTTTAGTTTTGAGTTTTAAGTTGGAAGTGCAGTATCGTCTTAAGAACTAAGAACTAAAAACTAAAAACTGCAGTCTTACACTTCATCCGGCGACCTCAGGAACGACGCCTTTCTGCGTTCCTCCCGTTTCAGATCGCGCATGCACGGCATTTCGGGCCGTATCACGTTCTGCGGCCCGGCGACCCAGCTCAAGGGCCGCCGTTCCTTGCCGACCTTTTCGCGCAGCATCAGAAGGCCTTCCATGAACGCGTCCGGCCGCGGCGGACAGCCGGGAACGTAGACGTCCACCGGCAGGAATTTGTCCACGCCCTGCACCACGCTGTAGATGTCGTACATGCCGCCGGAATTGGCGCACGAGCCCATGGAGATGACCCACCGGGGCTCCATCATCTGCTCGTAGAGCCGCTTGATAACCGGCGCCATCTTGATGAAGACGGTCCCGGCGATGATCATCATATCCGCTTCGCGGGGCGTGCCGCGCATTACTTCGGCGCCGAACCGCGCGATATCGTATTTGCTCGTGAGGCTCGTGGCCATTTCCACGTAGCAGCAGGAAAGGCCGAAATTGAAGGGCCAGATGGAGTTCTTCCGTCCCCAGGCGAGCATGTCCTGCAGCCGCGTCAGTAAAAGGCTTTTCCGGACAGCGTCCTCGAGGGAATCGAGGCCGGGCTTGGTGAGTTTATAGTTCATAGTTCAGAGTTCCCAAAGCGCGGAGTTTATAGTTTTGAGTTATTAGTTTTGAGTTGATGCCTTTACTTTGAACCTGGAACTTTGAACCTTGAACTATGCTTTACAAAGGAGCCCCATTCGAGCGCTCCGAGCTTCCATATATATACGAGAGCCGCAGTCAGCACCGCGATGAAGATGAGCATTTCGCCGTACCCGGTCCATCCCGTCTCCCGGATGGAAACGGCCCAGGAAAAAATGAATACGGCCTCCAGGTCGAAGATGACGAAAAACATGGCGACGAGATAGAATTTTATGTCGAAGCGGACGCGCGCCGTCCCCGTGGATACGATGCCCGATTCATAGGGTTCCGCTGTCTGTTTTTCCCGGTGGCGCTCTCCGAGAAGATAGGAGAACGTGATCATAAAGATAACAAGACCGACGACGGCGGCAAAGTAGACGCCCAGGGGCCAGAGAACGACATCTTCTAAAGCATTGGGAAGCATGCTAAAAGAATAACATAGCGGGAGGGAAAGTCAAGAAGGGAGCGTCGATGAACAAGAGAACAGCGGGGCATTTGCGCCCCGCTGCTCATGCAGGATGGTTCAATGAGCTGCTGAGGAAGACGCGGCCTTCGGAGACAGGGCGTCGTTGATGAGCTTGATTCCTTTCTGTGATTCGTCCACGGACCTCGTGAGCGACTCGCGGGCGAGCTCGGGATTGTGGAACCCGTCGGAATTCTCGGCAGTCCAGTATTCCCAGAGAATGTGCGCCCTGAGGTGCTGGTCCTGGGCCTGCTTGATGATTTCGGGATCGAGTCCGGCCTTCCTGGCCTCCACGATCTTGTCGATCAGGCTCGATGAGCCAGAACTCCGCCTTTCTCATCTTTCCTTTTCCGTATGCCTTGATCGAATCGATCGTGTATTTCGCCTGTTCCTCGGTCCACTGGGGATGACACTTGAGGCAGGTCTCCTTGAGCTGGACCCGCGGGGTCACGGCGAAATGCGAAGTCCAGGTCTTGCCGGTCTTCTTGTTCTTCACCTTCGGGGTATGGCAGTCCGCGCAGCCCACGCCGGCCTTCGCGTGCTTGGAGTTGTAGTACGTTTCCGATTCGGGATGCTGGGCCTTCCACAGGAGCCCGCCGGTCAGGGTGTGCTTGAAGTCAAGGAAGTTGACCTGCTTCACATAGTGATCGTAGAGGCCGAGCACGTCCTTATACGGGAAATGATTCGTGCGCACGTCGGCCATGGTTACGCTGTACTTCGACGTGTCCTGGTTCCGCGGATCGTATCCCGGATTGCAGTTGTACTCTACATGACATTGGCCGCACAAAAGGCGGGTGTCATATTTTTCAAGGAGCGCGATCTTCCTGGTGAACCCGCGCACGCCCATGTCGATCACCTTGATGTTCGTGTGATTCGGGTCCTTGTGCCAGAGCGTGTCCGCCTCGGGGCGCGTCAGCGCCTGGATCAGGCCGTCACGGACGATGCGCGGCTTGGCCGCATGGGGATCGTGGCAATAGAAACAGTTCAAGCCGTGCTGGAGGTCCCGGACGAGCTCCACGGGTTTCGACGTCCGCGACCATTGGGCGCCCTCGACCGGTTCACCCATATAGGACCACTTGAGGATTTGATCCTGGGATTTGCACTGCAGGCAGACAGGGTTCGCGGCTGTGACGCTTTGGGGCATGAAGATCTTCTGGTCCGAAGTCGCCGGCTCCCGGTCAGCGAGAATGTCCCATGACTTGCCTTTCTCAAGCACATAGGTCCAGCCGTTCCTGGGCTGGAACCGTCCGCCGTAAGCGCGGTCGACCACGAGGTGATCGGGCAGCATGTTCACGTGGCTCCGCGTCAGGTTGTGCTCCTTGGTGAAGCCATGGCCTGCCATGAGCTTGTCCCAGAAGGGGTTGGGAGAGCGGTTGGTAAGCTGCGATTTTTCGTCCCGCGCAGGCCGATGATAAGCGACCTGCATGAAGCTGTCGTATTCATCCTTGTGGCATTGCCCGCAAGCTTCCCACGAAGTGTTCGTTATCGGCCGCGTTTCCGGCCCTGGATTCGCCAGGTGTTTCTGGAGCCCTGCATGGCAGCTTACACAATTGACTTTGGCGTGTTTGCCCATGGTGTGAAGCTGTTTAACCGGGTCGTGGCACGAGTAACAGGTATTGACTGATACGGCTTTTTCTGCTGTTTTTTTTGTGACCGCACCCTGGTACTGCGCATTCGCATTCTTCATCCACAGGCCCGCAAAAAGCAGCAGGGAAAACAATACGACAACTGCAAAAAGTTTTTTCGCCATATTGACCTCCTTAATCGTGATGATGTTGACGATGATTGCATTATGGAGCGTTCTTTTACAGCGATATCACTTAATGCTGCAGGAAACCATTATTTCGCCTCCCCATGAAAAAGAATATGTGCGTGTCCAAATCGTGCGTGGGCTTCATAATATAGTTCGAGTGTAGCACAAAGAAGACGGATACTAAGCGATTATGGATTCGGCTTAGCGGGGTTCGTTATAGAGAAAAGGAAGAGAACCGTTATGAGCCGCATCAACAAGGGAGAACCAGAGCTGAAGCGCAGCAATTTTGCCTTGACTTTGAAGCTCTTATGCTCTATAGTATGCACCGTAGAGGAGGGGGGCTATGACAAAAGCAGACATCATCTCTGAGGTTTTTGACAAAGTCGGCTTGCCGAAGCAGGACGCTGAGGAGCTGGTCGAGATGATTCTGGACATGGTCAAGCAGACGCTCAAAGAAGGAGAAACCGTCAAGCTTTCCGGTTTCGGGAACTTCGTCGTCCGGAAAAAGAATGCCCGGAAAGGCCGCAACCCCAAGACCGGTCAGGAGATCGAGATTACTCCGAGAAGGGTTGTCAGTTTCAGACCGAGCATGATTTTCAAAGAGCATGTCATCGAAACCCCTGCAACCACCGCAAGCACCGAGTAAGCTGTTTTACCGTATCGGTGAAGTGAGCCGCCTCACCGGGCTGGAACAGTATGTGCTTCGTTATTGGGAGACGGAATTTTCCCAGATCCGGCCCGATAAGGGACGTACGGGTCAGCGCCTCTACACCAAAAAAGACCTCGACAACATCCTTCGCATCAAGCAGCTGTTGTACAAAGACGGCTACACGATCGCCGGGGCCAGAAAAAAACTGAACGGAAAAGAAGACGAGGACAAGGTTGCGGCGGCCCTCGAAACTGCAAAGCTTGAGTTGAGAGAGATTCTGGAGCTCTTGAAATAACAAATATCAGAAAATCGGGGCGTGGCGCAGCCTGGTAGCGTACTCGCTTGGGGTGCGAGTGGTCGGCCGTTCAAATCGGCTCGCCCCGACCAATATTAAGCCATAACTCTTCTTCGAGTTATGGCTTCTTTTTTTTCTGAAACTGACGGCTCTCTTCCCGCATCATCTCCCTTCGCCTCGCTGCCTGCCGGTGCATTCGTGACCGCTCATCATCCCTGTGTCAACCGTTCTCCCTGCTGCCCGATTTGCTATACTAGAGGATAGTGCAGACGCAAAACAGTCGTGAGCATTTAAATGCACTTCGATGCTCTTCTGGCCAGGAGCAAAATGACGAGATCTCTGCTCCTGTGATCATCAACAGGGATGTTCGGCAAACTTCCGGAGGACAACTGTGCACTCGGCAGGTGACAAGCACGGGCAGGTGAGTTCTGGAAAGAGCCCTGATCCTTCTGCTCACCGCCCGGAAAGCGAACAACTACAATCATGTTCTGATCGTGAATATCGAGGCGCCCTGCATGCTGCCGCAGGGGGCTTTCATTTTCCTCCCAAAGCAGGCGAGCAGGATATACGCTTGTCCGGTCTGACCATCTTTGCGCTCCTCGCCGGCGTTTATCTGACCAGTTTTTACAGTTATCCGCTCTTTCACAGCCTTGCCGAACTGTTCAGCATCGTGATCGCCCTCAGCATTTTCGCGATATCCTGGAACGCGCGGGCCTTTCTTGAAAACAACTTCCTCCTCATTATCGGGATCGCCTATCTGGTTGTCGGCGGTATCGATCTCGTGCACACCCTTGCTTATAAAGGCATGGGCGTCTTCAAGACCTTTAACGCCAACCATCCGACGCAGCTCTGGATCGCTGCACGCTCTCTCCAGGCGTTTTCCCTGTTCGTGGCGCCCTACTTCATAGGACGCAGAGTGAACCACCGCGCCCTTCTGGTCGCTTATGCAGCAGCGGCTTTCCTTCTGCTATGGTCGATTTTGTACACGAATTTTTTCCCCGAATGCTACCGCGAAGGCACAGGCCTCACACCGTTCAAGAAGAACAGCGAATATGTCATCAGCGCCGTGCTTGTTGCGTCCGGTACTTCTGGTTTTCCGCAAGAAAGCGATGTTCGACCGCAAAGTGCTGCGGCTCATACTCCTGTCCATCACTGCAACCATTGTTTCCGAACTTGCCTTTACCTTCTATGTGGGCGTATACGACCTTTCGAACATGGTGGGGCACCTGTTTAAGATTGCGGCTTTCTATGCCATGTACGTCGCCATCATACAGACCGGTCTTCGCACTCCCTATGACGTCATCTTCAGGAGCCTGAAGCAGGGGCAGGAAGAGCTTCAGCGGGCGGCCGAGGAACTGGAGCACCGGGTGACGGAACGGACCGGCGAACTTTCCCGTTCGAACGAACAGCTGAAGAAGGAAATCGCAGAACGGACAAAGGCCGAGAAGTCCCTGCACTTTGCCAACGCCTATAACCGGAGCCTGATCGAAGCAAGTCTCGATCCCCTGGTGACGATCGGGCCGGACGGCAAGATCACCGACGTCAACGCAGCAACGGAGAAGGTTACCGGATATCCGCGAGGCGATCTGATCGGGAGCGATTTCTGCGACTACTTCACGGCGCCGGAAAAGGCGAAAGAGGGCTACCAGCGGGTGTTTCAGACAGGACAGGTGCGCGATTATCCCCTGGAAATAAAACACGTGGACGGACGGATCACGCCGGTGCTCTACAATGCCTCCGTGTACCGGGACGAGACGGGAAATATCTCGGGCGTCTTTGCGGCTGCACGGGACATTACAGACCGGCTCAAGTCCGAGGAGGAGACCCGGCTCAACCTGATCCGTCAAAAAGCCATGCTGGACTTGTACCAGAAACTGTCCATCGCACCGGTCCGCGATATCATTTCCTTCGTTGTCGACAAATGCGTGAATCTGACCGGAAGCGCCAACGGTTTTGTCGGGCTCATCAGCGACGATGACCGACATATGGAAGCCCATCTCTGGTCCGAAAAGGCCATGGAGTCCTGCTCCATCGGCAAACCGTTGAACTTCCCGCTTACAGAGGCCGGCGTTTGGGCGGAACCGATCAGGCAGCAGAAGGTGATGATGATCAATGATTATAGTGCGCCGAATCCCTTTAAGAAGGGCTATCCCAAAGGACATCTCGACCTTACGCGCTTCATGGGAGTGCCGGTCGTGGATAAGGGCCGTGTCGTGGCCGTCGCGGGCGTGGCCAACAAACGGGAGGATTACACCGAATCGGATCAATACCGGGTGTCCGTGCTGCTCGAGGGCATGTGGGATATCATCAGGCGAAAACGGGCGGAGGAAAAACTGCGCCTGGCTGGTGTTTATCACCGCAGTCTGATCGAAGCAAGCCTCGATCCCCTGGTGACGATCGGTCCTGACGGGAAGATCACCGACGTGAACAGGGCCACCGAAAAGGCGACGGGCCGGTCGAGGAAAGAGCTCGTGGGCACCGATTTTTCGGAGTATTTCACCGAACCGGAAAAGGCCCGGGCCGGATACCTGCAGGCCTTCAGCAAGGGAGCGGTTCGCGATTATCCCCTGGACCTGCGGCACAAGGACGGATCGATCGCATCGGTGCTGTATAATGCCACCGTTTACCGGGACGAGACCGGAGCGGTCATCGGCGTCTTTGCCGCTGCGCGCGATGTCACCGAGCGCAAGCAAGCCGAGGAGTCCCTCAGAAATTCGGAGGAGCAGCTGCGCGCCATATTCGACAGCGCCCTTGACGGCATTTTACTGGCAGACATCATGAGCAAGAGGTTTTTTACGGGCAATAAACGAATCTGTCACATGCTGGGATACAGCTTTGAAGAGTTGATGCATCTCGGCGTGAACGACATACACCCTCCGGAGTCGCAGACTTACGTTTTTTCGCAATTCGAAAAGCAGTCTCGCGGGGAAATCGATATAGCATCGGAACTTCCGGTTAAACGAAAAGACGGATCGATGTTCTACGCAGATGTAAACTCTACGACCGGTCACGATCGGCGGGCGCATGTACCTGCTCGGGATCTTTCGGGACATCACTGAACGGCGGAAAGCGGAAAAAGCGGTTCTGGAAAACGAACAGCGATTCAAACACCTTGTCGAATCGGTGACCGACTATATCTACACAGTAACTGTCGAGAATGGCAGACCTGTTGCCACGACGCACGGTCCCGGCTGCGTTGCGGTCACGGGCTATCGGGCCGAGGATTATCAGGTGGACCCCTATCTCTGGAACCGGATGGTCTATGATGACGATCGCCAGGCGGTCATAGAGCAATCGAAGAAAATTCTTACGCAAAAAACGGCCCCCCCCCTTGAGCACAGGATCATTCATAAAACCGGAGACCTCCGGTGGGTGAAAAATACGCCGGTGCCGCGGTATGATGAAAACGGAGCTCTCATTTCCTACGACGGGCTGATCTCGGACATTACGGAGAGGAAGAAGCTCGAGGACCAGCTCCGGCAGGCCCAGAAAATGGAGGCCATCGGCCATCTCGCGGGAGGGATAGCCCATGACTTCAACAATATTCTGTCCGCGATCATAGGATACGGACATATCCTCCACATGAAAATGAAGGACGACGATCCCCTCAGGATGAATGTGCAGCATATGCTCGAAGCTGCGGACCGGGCGGCCCACCTGACCCACAGCCTCCTTGCGTTCAGTCGGAAACAGATCATCAACCCCATGGATGTCAACGTGGTGGAGATCATTCACCGCATGGAAAATTTTCTGCGAAGGATCATCAGCGAGGACATCGAGCTGCAGTCGATCCTCAGGAAGGAACATCTCATCGTTCACGCCGACAGCAGCCAGCTGGAGCAGGTTTTCATGAATCTGGCCACCAATGCGCGCGACGCCATGGAGTGCGGCGGCAGATTCACGATCGAGGCCGATGTCATCCGGCTGGATGAGTCCTACATCAGGGCGCACGGATACGGGAAGGAAGGCTGGTATGCCCTTATCGTCGTGGCGGACACGGGAAGGGGAATGGATGAAGCGACGCAAAAAAGGATCTTCGAACCGTTCTTTACGACAAAAGAGCCGGGCAAGGGGACCGGCCTCGGCCTCGCCATGGTCTACGGGATCGTGAAACAGCACAACGGCTATGTGAACGTGTACAGCGAGCCCGGGAAGGGCACGACATTCAGGATCTATCTGCCGCTCGTTGCTCCTCCGGACAAGGAACGAGCGGCTTTCGCGCAAGTTCACGAAGAGGAAATCCCCCGGGGGACTGAAACCATCCTGGTGGCAGAGGACGACGAGGCGCTGCGGAAACTGACCTCGTCCGTTCTGAGCGAGTTCGGCTACCGGGTCATCGAATCGGCGGACGGCCAGGAGGCGCTCGATAAGTTCGCGCAGAACCGGAACAGCGTTGGACTCCTTCTCCTGGACATGGTCATGCCCAGAAAAAGCGGCAGGGAGGTCTATGAGGAAATCAAGAAGGTCAGGGGCGACGTGAAGGCCGTCTTCATGACCGGGTATACGGCCGATAGAATATTCACTGAAGGCTTCCTCGCACGGGGTGCGGATCTCCTGCTGAAACCGGTATCGCCGCGCGACCTCCTCAGGAAGGTCAGGGACGTCCTGGACAGGCGGAAATCGGCAGTGTCCTGACAAGCCGACTCTGCGTCGTGTCGATCTGCATGCGCGCTTTTGTCGCCCGTGAACGGCGTTGTGACGTTTTCTTTCCCCTTTACTTTCCCGGCGCTTTTATTGTATAACCCTCATGGAAACCTTATCTTAACCCCATTCAGAGGTTTGAATCATGATTCTTGTGACGAACGATGACGGCGTTTATTCGCCGGGCATCCAGATCCTTGCGAAGCGGCTTCGCGAGCTCGACAAGGTGGTAATCGTCGCTCCGGACCGCGAGCGCAGCGCTACGGGCCATTCCATGACGCTCCACCGGCCGCTTCTCATCGAGGAGCTCAAGGACTCGATGTACAGCGTGAACGGCACGCCTACGGACTGCGTGAACATCGCCGTGAAGGGGCTCCTGAAGGAGACACCCCGTCTCGTTGTTTCGGGCATCAACAAGGGCCCGAACCTCGGCGACGATGTGACCTATTCGGGCACCGTTGCCGGAGCGATCGAAGGCATCCTGCTCGGAATCCCGTCCTTTGCCGTGTCGCTCTCCGCGCGCGAGGATTTTCGTTTCGCCGAGGCTGCCGAGATCGCGGCGCGCATCGCAGCGCAGGTCCTGAAAGAGGGGCTTCCCAGCGGCACGCTGCTCAATGTCAATGTTCCGAACCTTCCGGTTTCCGAGCTGCAGGGCACCGTGATCACCAGGCTGGGCAAGCGGATCTATCATCAGATGACCGTGGAGCGCGTGGATCCGCGGGGCAAAAAGTACTACTGGATCGGTGGAGGGGAGCCGGACTGGGAACGGGAGGAAGGGACCGACCTCGACGCTGTTGACCGGAAGTATGTCTCCATCACGCCGCTGCATCTCGACATGACCGATTACGCGTCTTTTGACCGCCTACGGTCACTGGAAAAGACGACTTATGAGGAGCCGGTGAAACAGCGGAGCGGGGATTGAGAATTGAGTCGGGAAGGACGCACCGCCGAACGATGATGAGACGTATCGGGCGGCGCCCGTTGCGCGGAATACGTGATTCCGCTCTTGTCGGAGAAAATGGTCTGTGGAGAAAAGCCTGTTGATCAACTACGAGAAGGAACGTGGTCGCATGGTGGAGGAGCAAATCGTGGCGCGGGGTATCCGGAACCCGCGGGTCCTCGATGCCATGCGCAAGGTGCCGAGGCACGAATTTCTTCCTGAGGCCATCCGCGGCATGGCATACCAGGACAGCGCGCTGCCCCTCGGCGAGTCCCAAACCATGTCGCAGCCTTACATGGTTGCGGCGATGACCGAACTCCTGGCGCTCAGCGGTCCGGAGCGGGTGCTCGAGATCGGCACCGGATCGGGATACCAGGCAGCGGTGCTTGCCGAACTGTGCGAAAAGGTCTATACGGTGGAGCGCATCAAGACCCTTGCGGACCGCGCCAGGCTGAATCTCGACCGGCTCGGGTACCGGAGCGTGGCGATCAAGGTCTACGACGGCACATACGGGTGGAAGGAGATGGCGCCCTTCGACGCAATCATCGTAACCGCAGCATCGCCAGATGTGCCTCAACCTCTGGTGGACCAGCTGAAAGAGGGCGGCAGGATGGTGATCCCCGTGGGCGAACGCTACTCCCAGACGCTCGCAAAGATCGTCAAGACGGCAGAAGGCGTGTCCACGACAAAAAGCATCCCCTGCGTATTCGTTCCGCTCATCGGGAACCATGGGTGGAAGGAGTGAGTACGAATGCGGAATGCGGAATACGGAATGCGAGCGAAAGAAATTCCGAAATTTGACCTTGCGGATTTAGATTTCTGCCCGGAGTACTCCTCACCGCCATCATCTCATAGAGAAACGACAGCCCCAGCCCGACGACAACTCCCAACGTTGTGCCCGCAAGGACATCGGTCGGATAGTGCACTCCCAGGTAGAGCCGCGAGAAAGCGATCAGCGCGGCAAGGACAAGAGGATAGATGCGCCATCGGATCGGGACAAATTTCCGGCTCAGAAAAAAGAGGGGCGAGGCAAAGGCAAAGGAACTGAATGCGTGGCCCGACGGCATGGAATAGGACCGCGGACAGGCAAGGATGAGCCGGACATCCTTCGAGCGCCCGGCAGGGCCGGACGCGTGCGATCAGATCTTTCAGCCAGTGTTCGATATGCCCCGCAAGGTACACCGCAAGACAGGCGATAACCATTGAGGCGATCGCGTCCGGAAGACGGTTCTTTCCCGGTTCATTTTTTTCCGCGTAACCCCACACAAGCAGACCGACCAGGAACGGTGCAACGAGCAGATACCCATTGAGCGACAGCGCGGGCATGACCACGTCGAAAAGGGCGTTCACCGTCTTATGGTTGATGAAAAGGAGCAGCTGGGCGTCGAGAGATTGGATGGGCATTTCCGGATTCTACGCTACTTCTTCCGTTCGCAGCACTTGATGACGTTTGTATCGCTGACTTCGATGAGACCTTTTTCGACGATCGAGGCGACATCGTCCAGGACACCGTTGATCATCTCTTCGGAGTCCACGACTTCAATTTTTACCGGAAGGGACGTGGACAGCTCGAGAATCTTCGCCGTATGAAACACTCCGTCGCTCCCGTATCCCTCGATACCGCGAAACACGCTCGCACCGGCGATCTTCCTTTTATAGAAGATATCCAGCAGGACCTCATAGACAGGCCTGCCGTGCAGTTTGTCGGACTCGTCTATATAGATTGTCAGTTTTTTTGCAGGTCCGCTCTTGACCATGGAGCTCTCCTTCTTCTTAACCACAGGTGAACACGGTAAAGCTGGAATCTTTTTATCCGCAGATTGCACAGATTTCACAGAGGTCGTCCCCGCGAAAGCGGGGATCCAGCGTCCCTCAATTTGCGTCATCTGCGAAATCTGCGGATGCTCACCGTGTCCTTTCTTTTCCGTCTCCGAGATAGAATTATATGCTCTTCGCGATCACTTCTCCCAGCTTCAACGCGCTGAAACCGACAACCACGCTTCCGACCACATTGAGGAGCGCATAGCAGCCATTCTCCGTCCCTGAGCAGAGCTCCCGTTTCATATTCAAAGGTCGAGAACGTGGTATAGGCGCCGAGAAACCCGACCACGAGCAGCAGTCGCCATTGCGGGTTTTCGATTATCCGTTCGGTCATGAGCGTCATCAGGAGGCCGATTAAAAAACTGCCGGAGACGTTGATAACGAAGGTCCCAAGGGGGAAACTCCGTCCCCATCTCTGGCCGATCCAGACGGCGACCCCGTACCGCGCGATAGCGCCTATGAAGCCGCCCATGCCTATAAGCAGTAAGTTCATCATCAGGCTTGCGTGTTCCGCACAACGATGTATTCTTAGCAGAAGGAGGCGGGTAAGTCAACCGAAATGGTGGGCCGGCAGGATGATCCAGATCATAGAAAATCCTGTTCAAGGGAGGTACAAAAGTGTATAATAATGCTGTTATCGCATTCACCGGTGGAAAAAGGAGACGATGATGAAGGAACAAGTTGAAGAGGCGCTCAAGAAGGTGCGGCCCATGCTCCAGCGGGACGGCGGCGATGTGGAGCTGGTAAGCGTTGACGACGCCGGAACCGTAAAGGTCCGGCTCAAAGGCGCATGCGGGTCATGCCCCATGTCGACCATGACGCTCAAGATGGGCATCGAGAAGATGCTGAAACAGGAAGTCCCCAGCGTCAAGGAAGTCGTTCAGGTGGCATAAGGATTTTTCTGCATCAGGATTGTTGTTTATGAGGATCGCCGGGTCCTGCACCCGCTCTTGGAGGCAGAACCCGGCGGTCCCTTGCTTTACGTCATCGGCGGCAGCCAAAATTTCCGTCCGACTGTTCAGTCGGCGATCTCACCCCGAAGGCCTCTCATCTCTGCGTACAAGGAAATTTTTGCGCCGAAGTTGGTGCTCGCCAGCTTATGGTTCCCGCGGTTTTATCCGCACCCGGCAAACGACCTCCCCGGTGTTTCGAATTGTAACAAACAGCGTGAACGACGGTGTCATCGGGGAAAAATTAACTTGACACATCCGGATCATTCTGCTATAAACGGTGCGGCTTTTTAGAAATTCTCAAACTGTAATTTCATAGTTCATTACATATAACATATAAAATGGCAGGTGAGACAGAATGGAAGCCTCAACCGTAAAAGCACACGACACGTTCAGCGGAGGTGTGCATCCTGCTGATAACAAGCAGCTCACAGCACACAAACCCACCGTTTCCGCAGCGATCCCCAAAAGAGCAGTCATCCCGTTAAGCCAGCACATCGGAGCACCCACCAAGGCACTTGTCGTCATCGGACAGGAAGTAAAAAAAGGAGAAAAGATCGGTGAGACCACCGGCTTTGTTTCCGCGCCCGTCCATGCGTCGGTATCCGGCAAGGTGGTCGCCCTCGGCAGCTTCCCGCACATCCTCGGCATGGACATTCCGTCGATCGTGATCGAGAGCGACGGCAAGGATGAGTGGGTCGGGGGTCTGAAGGAAACTTCCGATTATCTGACCCTGAGCCCCGAGGAACTGAAGAAGATGGTTGCCGACGCCGGGATCGTGGGCATGGGCGGCGCCACGTTCCCCACCCATGTGAAGCTTTCCCCGCCCAAGGAAAAGCCGATCGACGTCGTGATCCTGAACGGCGCCGAATGCGAGCCGTACCTCACCTCGGACCATCGGCTCATGCTCGAAAAATCCCGGGAAATCGTTGAAGGCCTCAAGATCCTGATGCGGATCCTGAATGTGAGCAAGGGCTACATCGGCATCGAAGCCAACAAGCCCGATGCGATCGAGGCCATGACGAAGGCGGCGGCCGGATCGGACGTCAAGGTCTGGCCGGTCAAGGTAAAGTACCCCCAGGGCGCAGAAAAAATGCTTATCAAGGCCATCGCCGGCAGGACGGTTCCCGCTGGCGGCCTTCCCATGGATGTCGGTGTGGTGGTGCAGAATGTCGGCACCGCCGAGGCGATCTACAGCGCAGTGCGCTTCGGCAAGCCGCTCATCGAGCGTTACGTGACCGTGACCGGCCGGGGCGTGAAGGAGCCGAAGAACTTCCTGGCCCGCATCGGAACGCCGTTTACCCAGCTCATTGAAGAAGCGGGCGGCCTGACCGAAGACGCAGGCAAGGTGATCTCCGGCGGCCCCATGATGGGCATGAGCCAGTATACCCTCGACGTGCCGGTGATCAAAGGCACTTCGGGCATCACGGTCCTGCCGAAGAGCGAAGTGAGCACGAAACCCTACGGACCCTGCATCCGCTGTGCGCGCTGCATCGATGCCTGCCCCATGAAACTGCAGCCCTCCGTCATCGGCGTCTTCATCGAAAAGGGACACTACCAGGATGCCAAGGACTACAACCTCATGGATTGCTTCGAATGCGGCTCCTGCACCTTTGTCTGCCCTGCGAACCGGCCGATCGTTCAGTGGGTGAAGAAGGCCAAGCGGGAGCTGGCGAAGAAGAAAAACTAGAACGCATAGAACAGAGCGCGGAGCGCAGAGGGTAAATGCCGTCGAGTACGTCGCCGTGCTCGATGCCCCATGCGCCTTGAAGAAAGGACTCTCATGGAAGCACCGGTAAAAGAAGCAGTGAAAGAACAGCCAAAACTGATCGTCTCGATCGGTCCCCACATGCATGACACGGAAAGCACGGCGAAGATCATGTGGACCGTGAGCGGTGCGCTCCTTCCGGCGACGCTGATGTCGGTGTACTATTTCGGCATGCCTGCCATCATGGTCATCCTCGTCTGCATCGTGACTTCGCTCCTTGCCGAAGCCGGGATGCAGTGGCTGCTGAAGAAGCCCATAACGCTCGCCGACGGCAGCGCCTTTCTGACCGGCCTTCTTCTGGCCATGAACCTGCCGGCCAACGCGCCGCTTTACATTCCTTTCGTCGGGTCCATCGTGGCCATCATGATCGCCAAGCACCTGTTCGGCGGCCTCGGCTTCAATATCTTCAACCCTGCCCTCGTCGGCCGGGCCTTTGTCCTGATCAGTTTCGCCAAGATCATGACGACCTTCGTCGCTCCGGTTACCTCCTTTATGGCCGTGGACGCCAAAACAACGGCGACGCCCCTGGTTCTCTTGAAGGAAGAGGGCATGGCGAAGCTCCTCGAGATCTATCATACCAAGGCCGCCCTTTACCAGGACCTCTTTATCGGGAACCGGGCCGGATCCCTGGGCGAGACGTCGGTCATAGCACTTCTTCTCGGCGCTGCTTTTCTCATGATGAAACGCTACATCACCTGGCATATTCCCGTGCCGTTCATTGCGACTGTGGGGATTCTTACCTGGATGTTCGGCGGCAAGGAAGGCCTTATGACGCGGCGACCCGATCTTTCATATGATGTCCGGCGGCCTGATCCTGGGCGCCTTCTTCATGGCGACGGACTACGTGACCGGACCTTCGGTCCGCAATGCCCAGATCGTTTTCGGCGTCTGCGCCGGCGCGCTTACGGTCCTGATCCGTTTGAAGGGCGGCTACCCGGAGGGCGTGATGTTCGCGATCCTTCTCATGAACTGCTTTGCGCCGCTTCTTGACCGCGGCATGAGGAGTCCCGTCTTCGGCAAAGCCGAGGCCAAGGGGGTGAAGAAATGAAGGAAATGCTGAAAATAACCCTGAGCCTCGTGGCGATCTTCATCGGGGCAGGACTGATCATGGGGATAACCTACAAATATACTTCCCCCATCAAATACAAAGCTGAGAAGAAGGAAAAAGAAGAAGCACTCAAGGAAATGGCGCCTGATGCGACCGATCCCATCCAGCCCTCGGGGAAATGGTCCGTCCACAGCAAGAACTTCGAGTATTACGCGGCGACGGCATCAGGCAAACCGGTGGCCTATATCGCGAGCACGGCGGGCAAGGGATATTCAAGCTTCATCCAGATGCTCGTGTCTCTCAATCCCGACTTGAAAATCAAGGACGTGAAGGTCCTGAGCATGAATGAAACCCCCGGCCTGGGCGACCAGGTCCTGGAAAAGAGTTTCCTCGATCAGTTCAAGGGCAAGGACCTTTCACAGATCGTTTTGATCAAAGGGGAAACCAAGGAAAATATCCAGGCCATTTCAGGCGCGACGATTTCGAGCCGCGGCGTGACCAACGGGATCAAGGACGCCGTGCAGACGCTCGTCGACAAATACGGAGCGGGCTTCAAGACGGCTGCCCACGAGGTGAATCATGAGTAATAACGTCAATTACTGGACCATCTTCAAGAACGGCGTATTCGGGGAAAACCCGGTCTTCAGGCTTGCTCTTTCCCTCTGTCCGGCAGTGGCGGTCACGGGCGGAGTGAAGAACGGCTTCCTCATGGGCGTCGCGGTGCTCTTCGTCATGACCATGGTGAACGGCACCGTCTCGCTCCTGCGCAATTTCATTAACCCCAAAGTCAGGATCCCCTCGTACATGTTCATCATTGCCACCTGGGTCACGGTCACCGATCAGGTGATGGCGGCGACACAGCGGGCGGTCTATAAAGAAATGGGCCTTTATATCGTACTCATCGTGGCCTTTGCCATCGTTCTTTCCCGTGCGGAAATGTTCGCGAGCAAGAACAAACTTCTTCCGTCTCTGGTCGACGGCGCAGCCATGGGGCTCGGGTTCATGCTGGCCCTTGTGCTGCTCGGCATCTTCAGGGAATTCCTCGGCAAAGGGGCACTCTGGGGCAATCAGATCCTGCCGGGAAAACCGGTCTTGATCATGATCATGCCGGCGGGCGGCTTCTTCGCCATGGGCCTTATGATGGGCTGGCTCAACTGGATAGACCGCAAGTTCTTCGGCGGCTCCGGAGCGAGCAGCGGAGGACATTGATAATTTCGAATTGTGGATTTCGGATTGCGGATTGGGAACTCAGGGCTTCATAATTCGCAATTTACAATTCGAAATCCGAAATTGTTTCACCCGGAGGTTTCATGTGGCAGCATGTTCTGACAATCTTTATCGCATCGGCGCTCATTAATAACTTCGTATTTTCGCGCTACCTCGGGCTGTGCATCTTTTTCGGCGTGACGAAAAGGATGGAAACGGCGGTCGGCATGAGCTTTACCTTCACGGCGGTAATGCTGATCGGCGCGGTCCTGAACTGGCTGATTTACACCTACGTGATGGTTCCCTATCAGCTGGGATTCCTGAAGATCGTCATCTTCATCGGAGTTGTCGCCGCGTTCGTGCAGGCGGCGGATACGATCATGAAGAAAGTGGCTCCCGCGCTGTACTACAAGCTCGGCATTTACCTCGCGCTGATCGTCACGAACTGCATCATCCTGGCTGTTCCCATCATCAATGCCGAGGAAAACTACAGCCTCTTTGAAAGCATGGCGCTTGCCGTGGGGTCGGGGCTGGGCTTCAGCCTTGCGCTGATCATCATGGCGAGCATCCGCGAGAAGCTGGAGCTGGCCGACGTGCCGAAGTCCTTCCAGGGGCTTCCGATATCCTTTGTCCTGACAGGATTGATCGCGCTGGCGTTCCTGGGATTCTCGGGAATGATAACGCTGTAACGAATGCGAGGTTCCCGACGAGGTCGGGACTGATCTCCACGGGAATGAAAGAGCCTCATGGCCGGGTCGTTAGGTGGTTCCAAAAATAAATTTTCTGAAGGTACAAACCCATGTATGAACAACTGATCTCTATCCTGGTACACACACTCTCCCATGCCCTGAACATCTTTGCCAACAAATTAGTGCCCCTCGTCGGTGTCGGCGAATCGGCCGAGGCTTTGGAGTTCGTTCCGTCCCAACTCGTCGTGTCCGGCCTCGTCGTCCTGGCCGTGCTGGGCGTCATTTTCGGCATCGCGCTCGCCATCGTTGCAGCGCGGTTCGTGGTAAAGGTCGACCCGAAGGTGGAACAGGTGCGCGAGACTCTGCCCGGAGCGAACTGCGGCGCCTGCGGTTTTGCGGGCTGCATGGGATATGCCGAGGCGGTCGTAGGCAATCCCGACGTCGCAGCCAGCATGTGCGCGCCCGGCAAAGCTCCCGTTGCCGAGAAGATCGCCACAATCACCGGGAAGAAGGCCGAGAAGCTGGATCCCAAGATCGCCCGCGTCTTCTGTCAGGGCGGGAAGTCGCTCAGCCAGCGGAAGTTCATTTATACCGGCGTGCAGGACTGCACGGCAGCGGTGCTTGCGGCCGGCGGCGACAAATCCTGCGAATTCGGATGCATGGGTTACGGCACCTGCATGCGCGCCTGTCCCTTTGGCGCGATTACCATGAGCGCAGACAATTTGCCGCTTATCAATCAGGAAAAATGCACGGCCTGCGGGAAGTGCGTCGCGGCCTGCCCCAAGCAAGTGATCGAACTGGCCCAGGCCTCGAAGGCAGTCGTGATCAGCTGCCACAGCAGGGACAAGGGTATCGATGTAAAGAAAAAATGCCAGGTAGGCTGCATTGCCTGCGGCATCTGTGTCAGGACCTGCCCGGTCGATGCCATCAAGATCGACAATAATCTCGCACGCATCGATCACAGCAAGTGCATCGTATGCGGCCTGTGCACGAAGAAGTGCCCCACCAATGCGATCCACGACTATATCCCCGTGAGGCCGAAGGCTTTCATCGATCCTGCAAAGTGCGCAGGCATCGACGTCTGTGCCAAGGTCTGTCCCGTCAATGCGATATCCGGCGATATTCGTGTGCTTCATGTTGTCGACCAGAGCAAGTGCATCGGCTGCAGGATGTGCGAAAGCCGGTGCCCCAAGAAAGCCATCACGATGGTGGAAGCCGCACCGTCTGCAACAGCAAAACGCGCGGGAGCGGCAAAGGAACCCGTCGCAGTATAATCGATCATCTTTGAAATGAACCCGGCAAAGGGATGCGCTGACGCGCATCCCTTTTTTTATCCCGCACAAGCGACTGGCGCACCCGTGAGACGCCGGTCATCACCCCTCTTGACAAATCATGCTATAATAGCTCAAACAAAGTTTTGGAGACTGCTCCAAGGTCCGACAATAGAGGTCAGAAACATGATTCTGTCTTTTTTTTGCTTGACAAAAAACCGCGCATGGGCTAAAAACAGACTCACTGTCACGTTGTGTATTTTTGGAGGTAGTAAATGAATCCCGACGACATCAAATACCATAGAGAACATGCCTGGGTGCGGGCGGAAGGGAAGCGGGCAACCGTCGGCATCACGGACTATGCGCAGCAGCAGATGGGCGACATCGTCTATGTCGATCTTCCCGAAGCCGACACGGAGATCGACGCGGATTCAGAGCTTTCGGAAATAGAATCCACGAAAGCCACTTCTCCGGTTGTCAGCCCCGTTTCAGGCATGGTCGTCGAGGTGAATGAGGACCTCGCCGATTCTCCGGAGATCATCAATGAAGACCCCTACGGCAACGGATGGCTTGTCGTGCTCGACATGAGCGATGCCTCGGAGCTGAACGACCTTATGAGCAAGGCCGAGTACGAAAAGTTCCTGAAGGAAGAGGAGGGGAAATAGCCCTCGATCGTCGAACACTAATGAACGCATTATGACAGGGAGAGTGAATACTCTCCCTTTTTTTCGCGCTATTTTCCCGATCGCATCACCGGGAAGCGCGGCTCTGATTATACCCGGCCGGCATGGAACACTCCGGACATTTCCGAAACCGTTGTTTGCCGTCAACGGGCGGGCAGCAGCGGTTATCCACTCACCAGAAAGAGGAGCAGGACATGGCTATCAAATTGACGATCATCGGTGCGGGGCCGGGCGGGTATGTCGCCGCGATCCGGGCGTCCCAAAAGGGAGCGCTGGTCACTATTGTGGAAAACGCGGAAGTGGGGGGCACGTGCCTGAATGTGGGCTGTATCCCTACGAAAACCCTTATCGCTTCTGCAGAGGTTCTCGAATCGGTGCGGCGTGCAGGGGATTTCGGCATAGAGGTCCCCGGCACAACGGCCTTCAATCTTGCCAAAATCCGCGAGCGCAAGGATAAAGTCGTTGCCACGCAGGTCAAAGGCATCCTGAATCTATTCAAGAGCTGGAATGTCAGCCTGATCCCCGGCCGCGGCTCACTGCTTGCTCCGGACATCGTCCGCGTCGTGCAGAAGGACGGCACGACCATGGACGTCAAATCCGACAGGATCATCATCGCGACGGGCTCACGGCCGGCCATACTGCCGGGCTTCCCTTTTGACGGCGAGAGCGTGTTCACGAGCGATGAGGCGGTCCGGCTCGAGTCCATCCCCAAGAGCCTGCTGATCGTCGGCGCCGGAGTGATCGGGTGCGAATTCGCTTTCATCTACCGGTCTTTCGGATGCGAGGTAACGATGGTGGAAATGCTGCCCCGCGCCATCTCGACCGAGGACGAGGAAATGTCGGAACTTCTGGAGCGGGAGCTGAAAAAAGCGAAGATCAAGCTTATTGCGAACGTAAAGGTCGAGAAGGTAGAGAAGGACGATGGGATGATGATCGCGCGGCTTTCGAACGGGCAGGAGATCAGGTCCGAAAGGATCCTGGTGTCCATAGGCCGCAGTCTGAACTCGGAGAATCTCGGCTGTGACGATGTGGGTGTTGAACGGGGCAAACGGGGAGAGATAATCGTCAACGAGAAAATGGAGACCGGCGTCCCCGGTGTATTCGCCATCGGCGATGTAACCGGCAAGATCCTGCTTGCCCATGTGGCTTCGCACCAGGGTCTTGTTGCCGTTGAAAACGCTCTCGGCGGAGCTGCGGTCATGGATTATTCCGCCGTGCCCTCGGGCATTTTTACGATGCCCGAGATCGGCAGTGTAGGACTCCGGGAGCATGAGGTCGTCAAGCAGGGCATCAAGTACCGCGTGGGGCGGTTCCAGTACCGTGCGCTCGGGAAAGCGCACGCCATGGGGGCCATCACGGGCATGGTAAAGATCGTTGCGGATGAAGCGACCGACAAGGTGCTCGGCGTGCACATCTGCGGCGCCCATGCAACGGACATGATCCATGAAGGCGCGCTGGCCGTCCGGGCGGGGACCACGGCAAAAGAGCTGGGAAGCCTTATCCATGCTCATCCTACGCTTTCAGAGGCGATCATGGAGGCGGCAGAGGACGTCCATGGGACCGCGATACATGTACCGAAACCGGGAAAGTGAACTATGCTCGCAAGGAAACACATGAACGGGCTGCGGGCAGTGCCTGAAAGGCAGATGTCGTCGCGGAAAAGGGAGTATCTCCTATGAAAACAGTACACCTGATCGGTGGACGAAAAATAATAGTGCTTGCCCTTACGGCGTTCGTTGTATTTTCGAGTGTATATGCCCGGCAGGCCGTTGCAGGGGAACTCGATGTGTACGGTACGGCCTCCCACTGGCTGTGGAAGGAGTTCGGGCCCAATAATGAGCGTTTGCTCGAAGAGTCGGGTTGGGTGCCCGGTATCGGATTTTCATGCGATACAAAATTCGAGAGTCAAATAATATTCCGGCAGAGGACGGAACTATTCCGCGGAAGGATAGACTATGACGGCCAAACCCAGTCCGGCGTTCCGGTAACAACCACGACGGATTATTTAGGAATCGATGTCAGGGGCGAGCTCGGCGTCGAAAGGAACCTGACGGACCCATGGTTGATCGAACCGTTTACCGGCCTCGGCATTCGAGCCTGGCAACGGGACATCAACAACGGAGTTACCGCAACCGGAGGCGCGGTGCAAGGATATACGGAACGGTGGAGAACGGTACACGTTCTCCTTGGCATGAGGACGACAATAAGACAATCAGCGATTATGCGTTTCTATGGTGAGGCAGGAGCAAAAATTCCACTCTATAATGAAAATTACGTGTACCTGAGCGATATCGGAGCAGGATCAAACGTATCACTGGAACCCGGCAAGCAGGTTTCCTATTTCGCTGAGATCGGGGTAAAGTACCGGCGGCTTCGTGCGGGTTTGTTCTATGAGGACTTTCGTTTTCCCCGCTCCGACAACGTACAGGGATCGCAGAATTTCTACTATTATCAACCGAAATCGTCGCTGGAGCTGGTCGGGCTGAATGTCGGCGTTATTTTTTAACCCGGCTCCTTGAGCTTTGCAAAGGGTTTCAGCACGACTTCGGACAGTGCCGGATGGATATGAATGCCCTTTGCCACGGACCAGAGATTTCCGTCAGCAGCCATGGCATTCACGACCTCCTGGATCAGGATGGACGCCTGGGGCCCGATGATGTGGTAACCGATGATCTTTCCGGTTTTGCGGTGCACGATCGCCTTGGCAAATCCCTCCCTCTCGATCATCGCTTCCCCGCGGGCCACGTCTGTGTACTGTGCCCTACCGACCAAGAGATGCTCCCTGCCGATGACCTTGACGGCCTGTTCCTCGGTGAGGCCCACCGAGGCGATCTCGGGCCATGAGAATACGGCATGGGGCACGGTCAGATAGTTCATCCGTTCTTTTTTCCCATGGACAGCGTTGTGCCACACCAGCTCCGCTTCATGGTTCGCTGCGTGGCGGAACATCTTCTTGCCGATAGCGTCCCCGAATGCCCATATGCCCTTCTTTGATGTCTCGAAGTAATCGTCAACGGAAATATATCCCCGTTCATCAGTTTTGATCCCTGAATTTTTCACCATGAGCACATCGGCGTTGGACTTCCTGCCCGCAGCGATCAGGATCTGCTCTGCCGTGACCTCGATCTGCCGGCCGCTGTGGAGCTCCCTTGCCGTGACGGTGGTGACCTTGCCTGTCTGCCGTACGTCCACAGCTTCGGTATTGGCGTGGATAGTCATGCGACGGGCAAGCGCGGTTTGGAGCAGGCTCGATATTTCCGGTTCCTCTTCGGGGACCAGGCGGGTGTTGCGCTGGATGATCGTCACCCGGGTCCCGACTGCTTCGAAAAAATGGGCGAACTCCACGGCGATGTATCCGCCGCCGATGATGACCATGCTTTCCGGCTTCTTTGTGAGTTGCAACGCCGTCTCATTCGTGAGGTATTCGATGCTCTCAATGCCTTTGATCGAGGGAATGCGCGGCCGGGCGCCTGACACGAGGAAAATCATTTTGCCCTTGATGGTCTTGTCGTTCACCGAGAGAGTGTAATCTCCGGTAAAGTGCGCCTCACCGAAATAGAAGTCGAAGTCCTCGGCGTTGTCCAGGGCTTCCTGGATGCGATCATGGCTGCTTTTGACCGACATCCTCATCCGTTCCATGATCGCGGAAAAATCTATGCCCGTGACCTCCGCGGTGATCCCCAGCTTCTTCGATTCGCGGATCTCCATGATGCGGTCCGCAGGATAGACGATCAGCTTCGTGGGGATGCAGCCGACGTTCAGGCAGGTGCCTCCCACCGGACCCTTGTCCACGAGCGCAACGGTTTTGTTGTGGGACAAGGCATCTTCGATGAGGTTCGCGCCGCTGCCTGATCCGACGATGATGACGTCGTATTCTTTCATTATTTTCTCCTCCATGAATTGTAGCATGTTTCCGCGAGGAGTCAAATAAGACGCGTTGTCTGCGGCTGTTTGCGGAAGCGGTGCGAGGGGAGTGCAGCGCGGTCATCTAAAAAACCAGGCAGGGAACGACCGAAAAAAATTCCCCGCAACAGTGCGCTGCGGGGAATTTCTGTTTCAGAGCGCCAGAGGCCGGACTGAACCTCAGGACGTTTCACGTTCAATGGTGCAGAACCTCCTCTCGACGCTATGCGGCCTTGGGATTCGATTCCCGCGCAACGTTGAATTCGAAGGTGTACAGCGGAAGTCGCCCTCGGGGAAGGCTTTCTTGAGCCTGTTCACGAATTCCTCGTGGACCACATGCTCGAATTCCTGAATGTCCTGGTCACGGGTTCGTTCTGTCACTCCCTGCAGATCCATATCGAGATAGAAGTCCATGTCAGGAGATATACGTAATCGCATTCTGATCACCCCTTTCCGCGTTCAGGGCTTGATCGTAAGGTAGATCGATCCTCCGTCGCGGTAGATCAACAGCAGGACCGTGTCGTTTTCCCCGATCTTGGAAACGGTCTCTTCGTAGTCCTGGGCGCTTTGAATCGCCTGTTTGTTCACTTCCTGGATCACGTCGCCCGGCTGCAGCAGGCCCTGTGCCGGACTGTCGGAGTCGCTGCCGGTGATGACGACGCCGTTCAGATCCTCGGGAAGATTCATCTTGTCGCGCACGCTCGGAGTAAGCTCCTGGATCGTAAGTCCCTTCAGGACGTTGCTGTACTCCGTCTTTTTAACGACTTTTTTCTCCTTGTACTCGCCGAGCGTCAAGGAGATCGTTTTTTCCTTGCCGTCACGGATGATCGTTACCTCGATCTTCGTGCCCGGCGCCGACGCAGCGACCATGTTCCGGAGGTTTGTCGAATCCTCGACCTTCTTGCCGTTCAGGGCGGTCACGAGGTCGCCCCGCTTGAGGCCCGCCTTTTCAGCGGGACTTCCATTTTCCACGCCGGCGATCAGCGCTCCTTCGGTCTGCTTGAAGCCCAGTGATTTTGCGAGCTCCGGGGTCACGTTCTGGATGCTCACGCCCATCCATCCGCGAATCACTTTGCCGTGCTTGATGATGCTGTCCATCACGGTTTTGGCCATATCGGAAGGGATGGCGAATCCGATCCCCATGTAACCGCCGCTGGTCGAGAAGATCGCCGTATTGATGCCGACGAACTCCCCGTTGCTGTTCACCAGTGCGCCGCCCGAGTTGCCGGGGTTGATTGCCGCATCGGTCTGGATGAAATCTTCGAAATCAGCGAGGCCGATGTTCGATCGTCCCACAGCGCTCACGATGCCCATGGTAATGGTCTGGTTGAGCCCGAACGGGTTGCCGATGGCCAGCACGATATCGCCGATCTTCAGTTTGGCCGAATCGCCGAATCTGATCGTCGGAAGGTCCTTGGCGTTGATCTTGATGACGGCGAGATCGGTCCTCGAATCGGTGCCCACGACCTTTCCCGTGAACTCCCGCTTGTCGAAGAGAACGACCTTGATCTCATCGGCGCCTTTGACCACGTGGTTGTTCGTCAGGATGTAGCCGTTCTCGGAGACGATCACGCCGGAACCCAAGCCGACGATTTGTATTTGTGCTTCTGCACCCGGGTGACCGAACTGGTCTCCGAAGAATTTTCTGAAAAAAGGATCGTTGAAAAGATCCCCCATGGGATTGTCTTCCGTGGTCACGGTCGAGGTTGTCGAAATGTTCACCACTGCAGGACGGGCCGCTTCAGCAACTTCGGCAAGCGCATCGCTCAACCTGCCGAGCAATTTTGACGATTCCGACGAGATACTCTTATCCTTGGCGAGGACAACGCCCCCTCCGGACAAGATCGCCGTGATCAGTGCCGCTATGAGTACGACGATTGACTGCCTGGATACTGCGTGCTTCTGCTGCATCTTCATGGATGCCCTCCTTCGCGATAATAATGAAATGGTAGTACCTTTTTGCCGGCATTTGTTATACCGAAAATTCTCTTTCCTGTCAATGACTGCTGAAAACCTTCATAAGGACGGAAAGCTTCTCCGATATCGCGGCCGCTTTCCTTCTGCTAATAACTATACAATATTTTTGGGGGGACAGGGCGGTGGGGTCGATCTTGATCATACTTTGGTTGTCAGTTTCAGAAGGGCACTGTCCAGGAAAAGAAGATGACCTCTCACTTCGCTCAGTCCGAAGAGCTGCTGAACTGCCTCGCAGTAGACCTGGATCTGGGGTCGATAATGGTCGATCCAGGCCGCGAGAGAGCTGTCATCAGTGATGTGAATGGCCTTGTAGTCTATGACGTCCGCCTGTCCCCCTCTGATGACAAGACGGTCGATCATGCCGCTCACGAGCGAGTTGCCCCGTTTGTACAGAAAGGGCAGCTCCGAATAGGCCTGCTGCGATTGAGCGAATATCCATGCAAGACTGCTGTCGGCGAGGACCTGATCGAGAACGGTTTTCATGTCGTACACGAGCAAGGCGACTGTTGCCGGATCCAGCTTCAGGAGATCGGGGAATTCCGCCATGATGCGGTCGACGTCGTAAGCCCCGGTGGTGGTCAACATCTCAAGGCAGCGGTGGAGCATGCTTCCGCGTGTGAGCGGGGACACTGCGCTGGTTTTTTGCGCGCTCTGGATGAGTTCTGCCAAACCTTCTTTCTCATAATCGATGAAATCGGTAGCCCTTTTCCACTCCGGCGTTTCCGACCGCGGTATCGGCCGGAGATTCTCCCTGATCACAGTCACATCGAGGGAAAGGGCCTTGTCCCCGGCCCCAGCCGCGGGATGAGGACTCGCTTCTCCCTGCGGGGAATACGTCCCAGCCTCCCAGTCGGGGCAGGACGAAACGATGATCCCCGTCTTCGATTCTCCTGCTTCCCTGTTCTGCAATCGGGACGGATCTGTGCAGGAATTCGAGCCACGTGTCGGTTTTGACCGGGGCTTTTCCGTCATTCCAGGAACCGAGCATAACCAGGTGGTCCCTGGCGCGCGTCATGGCCACGTACAGGAGCCGTTGATGTTCACTGAGAAGCTCTTCGCGCTCGCGCTCCCACAACTCATCGTAAATCGGGCTTGCGTCGCTTTTGGCCGCCATGCAGACCCGGCCTGCCTTGTCCTCGATTACCACGCGGGGGCCGGTGAAAAGCGATTTGGGCTGCTGGTTCATGCCCGGCAGGAACAGGATGGGAAACTCAAGTCCTTTTGCCTTGTGCACCGTCAGGATGCTGATCGAGCCCCGGAAGCCGGGAAGGTTCATGTCCGCCGTGGCTTCCCGCTGCTCGGTTTCACGGATGTTCCGCACCCACTCGACGAAATCCTGCAGCGTTGCGTAGCCCCGACGGTCGAATTCACGGGCGGTGTCGAGAAGCTTGTCGATGTTGAAAATCGCCTGCGGCTTCGTTCTTCCGAAACGCACGTAGGCGCCGCTCTCTTCCACGATCTCATGGATGAGAACGGCGAGGGGAGCGAATCCCGCGAGTCCGCCCCAGCGGGCAAGTTGCTTCGCAGCAGCGGGATGTCTCCTGGCAAGGGCGGCGGTAATATCGGCATTTTCGCCGTGGAGTTCGAACAAATCCCTGTCGCTCAGGCCGAAGAGCGGCGACTTGAGCGCTGCAGCAAGGGCGAACCGGTCGTCGCGGTTCCAGAGGAAGAAGAGTACGTTCATAAGCGCCTGTACCTCGTCTTCTTCGTAAAAACCTATGCCTCCGATCACGCGGTAGGGGATGTTGACGTTCTGGAGGGCCGCTTCGTACTCCTTGAGTTTGGTCCGCGACTGGATAAGGACGGCGCAATCGCCGTAGTCCGCCGTACGCTCCGTCCAGTCGCTGTCCTTTGAGCCGTCACCGGGCGTGGGTGGCGCCTTTTCATAAATCTTCGTTCCCCGCGCTATGAGCGATCCGATCTCACGAGCGAGGACCTCGGCCTCCGATGCACCCGCGCCCGCCGTCGCCGCGTCGACGGGAAGCAGCTCAATCAACCGCACGCTGCCCTCGTGCTCTTTCCGCTCTGCATCGGATTTTGCATACCCCTGTCCCCAGAGCGTCGAGAAGACCCTGTTAACAGTGTCAACGACAGCGCGCGCTGAACGGTAGTTCTTGTCGAGCGTCAGGATCTCGCGCGAGCCGGGCGGAAGGTTCGTTTCCATTTTTTTCCGCATGTCTTCGATCAGGCGGTAGTTCGCTTCGCGGAAGCGGTAAATGGACTGTTTTTCGTCTCCGACGACAAAGAGCGTGGCGGCCATGGGTCTGGACGCCCCCTGTCCCGCGAAGAGCTCCTCCGTGAGCTTGTTCAGGATGGCCCACTGGATGTCGCTCGTATCCTGGAACTCATCGACCAGAAAGTGAAGGATTTTCCGGTCGAGCCAGTAGAGAATGTCGGGCGATTCAGCGTCCTGGAGCAGCCGATAGGCATAAACCTCAAGATCGTCGAAGTCTACCAGCCCCTCGCGGAGCTTCGCATTCTGGTATTTGTCCTCGGCGCGCTGAAAGAGCCGGAGCATGCTTGCGGCCTCGGCGCCGGCGCGCGCCCGATCGGAAAAAGAACGGACCTGTTCGAGCAGTTCCTGGACCGCGAAAAAAACCGTTTCATACTCGGACCGGTTTTTCCCGGCAAAAGCCTTTTTCGGGATCGAAGGTTTTTTGCGGGGATTCCCTTCGACCGTGAAATAGAGGGGGACAAGAGCGCTCGCATGTTTAAGGGCCTTGCCAGGCTCCGTCACGTCGGCGAGAAGAAGATGCTCCCTGCCTTTGTTTTCGTCGTAGAGATCGACCTGAGACCGGAGAATGAGCTCCATTTTGCGGAAGGAGTCCTTCCAGATGGGACCGGCCAGCAGCGACCGGAGGTCGGCAAGAGTTTCTTCAACCGCCATTCCCCTGTGCAGGGACGCAAGAAGCCTGTCGGGGCCGCCCGCGTCGATCTCCATGCG
Organism: Nitrospirota bacterium; assembly: GCA_963749655.1. Lineage (GTDB taxonomy): Bacteria > Nitrospirota > UBA9217 > UBA9217 > UBA9217 > JAJYKN01. The sequence goes on along the minus strand of CAVVOB010000018.1, from coordinate 73,394 downwards.
TTTGAGCCTGCTCCGTATCGAGAGCAGAAAGCCGATGGATGCAAGAAGATCATCAACGGTGAAATCCCTGAGCGAACCCATGATGGACGGGTCGCGGTCCGATTCTTCGAGGGCGTCCTCAATGGCCCGCTGCACTTTCGAGACCTGGTCCCGGGCGTCGAGAACGCCGAAGTCGGGAGGCAATCCCGCTTCCAGCGGATAGCGCTTCAGGAGATTCATACAGAAGGAGTGGATGGTCGAGATGCGGAGGTCCTGGCTGCCGCGAATGATCTTTTTCAGCACAGATTCGGGCAGGCCGCGAAGCACGCGCTCCTTGATCTCGGCCGCGGCTTTGTCCGTAAACGTGATGGCAACGGCCTGGTCGAGGCCCAGCCCCCGGCGTTCGAGCTCGTCGAGCAGCGCGAGATAACGGTCTCTCAGCGCGCGGGTCTTTCCCGACCCGGCCGAGGCCGAGAGATGGACGGATTTGGCGGTTATTGGTTGTTCCTTTTCCATGGGTGCTACGGGTACATCACTATTCCCGCTGGAACTCCTTTTCGCACATCATCTCATTCGCACAAAAGCGACACGCATTCTCATCACGGGGCCGGGAAGTAAAATTCCCCGCCAGGATGGATTCGACGGCCCCGCGCGCCTTGTCCATGCTCTGCATCAGGATTGTCTCGAATTCCTCGGCACTCTTTGCGCTTGCCCTTGGTTTCGATGAAGGATGGTCATTCCGTGTATCGTTGTTGTAGAGCACGACGTCACGGGCTCCTGCCCCTGTTTTGCCGGAGAGGTCATAGTATGCCAGGCCGATTGCTTTTCTGAGAGCAGGACCTTTGGCCGCGAGCGCTCCCGGCGCCAGTGCCATGACGGCATAGACCGGGAGCTGGAAAATCTCCTGTTCGAGTGTTCATTTTCGGCAGGGGATACTTGCCGGTCTTGTAATCGACAATGATGAAGTTGCCCTGATCGTCAACGTCGATGCGGTCGATCTTGGCCGATAGTTCTACCTGCGCTCCGTTCGCAAGAACAAGGGGGAAGCGCTCGATCTTCTGCTCCAGATAGACCGGACGCATGCCCTGCTCAGAGAACATCTCCTCGGCATCGAGGAAACGCTCGGCCATGATGGTGAGAAACAGATCTTTTTCACGTCGATTCCGGAAGGTATCGGCCTCTTTGTCAAAAGCCGAGTCGGCGAGCCTTTGCAGCAGCGCAGAAGCTTCGTCCCTGGTATGCCGCGTGACGGGCCTGTTCCAGGAGAGGTAAAAGTCCCGGAGGATTGCGTGCACCTTGCTCCCCCGCTCCCGGGGGGATATATCTTCCGTCACTTCGTCGAGCGGTTCGAGGCCAAGAACATGGGTGACATAATAGTCGTAGGGGCAATTGAGATAGGCATCGAGCTCGGTGACCCAGAACTCGTGTTTTTGGTGCGGGATGAAAGGGGAATCGGGCCCGGGCCCGGAGCCGAGGGCGGACCTGATCCCTGATATGCCCGGGATGTCAGACGTCCACAGGGGGGCAAGCCCCGGAGTGTTTCCGGCGAGACTGATCGCCTTTGCCAATTCGGGAATGCTGCGGCTTTCCTCGATTTTCAGGCTGAATTGAATTCCCGAGGTCTTCTTCAGCCCTCGATTCATGAATCCGGCTTTTCTGAGAGGCGTGAGCTCCTCCAAAAACGGCGACGGTACCGCGGGCCGGTCTCCTTCGTTCTCCGGCCACGTGAGAGTGACCCTGTCCGCTGAGAGCAGAAGCCGGTAAAAATGATGGGCCGCACTCAGCCGCGCCCGTTCGAGGGTGCGCACACCCATGGCCTCGAGCATCTGTTCGGGAAGAAAGATGTTCTGGGGCAGTCTCTGGGGGAATTTTCCGTCCACGAGCCCGCCGAGATAAATCTCCTGCCAGGGGTGTCCCAGACTTTCTTCCAGACCCAGGATCTGGACCCCTCCCTCGTCCTCGGGCGGAACCTGGAACCGTATGTGCATGAAGGTTTTTTTCAGCAGAAAGAGCCATTCATGAAAGGTATAGGTATATCCAGGAAAAAGGAGGCCGGCCCGGTCAAGAGAACCCAGTGTTTCAATGATCTTCTTGTAGGCCTGGAGATTGATGTTGAGAGGGCCGTGGACCTCGGCGACTTTTTTGCCGAGGCCCGACCAGGCGAGAAGCTCGCTCAGCCGCGTCATCCAGACACGGAGCGGCAGGGTTTCCTTCATTGCAAAAGGCTCAAGCGCGGCGAAGAGATCGTTGACCGGCCCGGTGAGAACGTCAGCGCCTGTTTCGTCGGACCTGCGGGACCTCAATGCCGTGAGAACTTTCTGCCTGCCGCCGATGATCCTCTTGTGCCGCAGCAGACGGTCGAGGGCCGGGGCGATCGCGCGGTCTTCGGAAAATTTCAGGAACGGCGAGCTGAATATCCGGAGAAGCGACGGGCCGGAGAAGTCCTCCTGGCAGGCGCGCAGGAGCGAGACCACGGCGGTGGCGACAGCGGAGGAACTGAGCTGCCGGCCGAGAGCGCGGTTGTAGGGGATGCCATAATCGGTGAAGATCTCTTCCACGAGGGGCCCGTAGTCGTCGAGGGAGGGAAAGGCAACCAGGATCGAGTCAGCCGGCGTCCGGCTCCCGAGCGACTTCTTGACCTCTGCGGCGATGAGCGTCACTTCCTCTCGGGTGTTGATTGCCGAGAGGGCGTTGATCTGTTTCGCAAACGATGCAGGCGCCGACGCTGCCGAGTCCGCAAAGGACCGGTCAGAGAAGAGCGCTCCCGCCAGGAACAGCTGCTCTTCATCGGCAGAGGAAGCGTCGTCCGGAAGAGGGAGTCCGATCTTTTCCAAGGTGTCTTTTACGATCTTCAGGGGATGGCCTTCGGGAGCATGCATCACCATGTCCGACGACGACGCCTCCAGGAGATATATGCAATCCGTGCAGGACGTGACCTTCCTGAGAATCTCCGCATCGAGTGCGCCGATCTCCTGGATGCTGTCGATGACGATCGTGCGGAACCGCCGGAACCAGGCGGGATCGAAGCGCTCATGGAGCGAGACGCGCATGCCCGCGGGGTCGATGAGACCGGTCTCATGGAGCCGCTGTTCGTACAGCCCGTAGACGGTTACGAGCAGATCCACCTGCGGTTTGCCGGAAAATTCCGAGCCTTCTATTTTGCGGGCGAGGTCGCCAGGGCCGATGCCTGCGCCGGAAAGCTGCTCGATCATCTGTGCCAGGGCCGAAGAAAGCGACGGGGCGAGCAGGTCGGGGCTGAGCTTGAACGGAAATGACGCGGACAGCCGTTCCTTGACGATGCCTTCGAGCACGATGAGCCTGCTGTTTTCATCTATGAGCGGGGGGCCGCCGATTTGTTCGTAGAGACGCTGAAGGAACTGATGAAGGGTGTGGATTTCCGGTTGGACGAGCGCAGTCCTGCCGAACAGCCGTTCTACGGCATCGAGAAAGAGCCTGCTGTAGACGCGCTTCATCCGGCTTGACGGGACGAGTATTAACACATCATTATAGATGCAGGGAGGGGCCGGACGTGCGGTGAGAATGTCCTCGACCATGCGGAGCTTCCTGCTCCATCCGGCGTTTCCGTAAGGAAGAAGGCTTGCGTTCATCGTGGAGAGATTATGCCACAACTGACGCAAAGAGACAACAGGTTCCCGGTCCGGATGTCACGGTCCGGATGAGGATGCGGAGTTAAGCATGAGGTGCAGGCGTATCGTGACAACAGCGCCGCATGCCAAACAGCGTTCTGAATTTGCGATGGAACCCCGCACAGGAGGGCTTGCCGGGGCCGGAGATGCCTTCTCGTCGGTTTTTGCCCGGCTTTGTTCGGTCTCGGAGGGGAAAAATATTGACAAGGGTGAGGGCATGATTTATAATCCCAAACAGTTGTTATATGCATTACAAGATCACAACAGAGAGATGCACCGGGTGCGGGGCGTGTCCGGACGTCTGCCCCACAGAAGCGATAACGATCGAGCAGGGGAAAGCTGCAATAGGCCTGGAGTGCATCGATTGCGGGGCCTGTCCGCGCGTCTGTCCAGAAGGCGCGATCAAGATGCAGAAATCATCCGCACCACTATCAACTGCAAAATAATTTGAGGAGGCTGTCATGGCTGAAGCGGTTACGAGTGCAACATGGGAGCAGGAGGTTTTAAAGGCGCCGGGTCTGGTCCTCGTGGACTTCTGGGCGGTCTGGTGCGGGCCGTGCAGGATGGTGGCGCCGATCGTGGATGAAATCTCGAAGGAATACGAAGGGAAACTCAAAGTTATGAAGCTCAACACCGATGAGAATCCCGACGTTGCCGGCAAATACCGGATCATGGGAATCCCGACGCTTATGTTCTTCAAGAACGGGCAGACCGTGGACCAGGTGGTCGGCGCCGTTCCGAAAGCGCAGCTCAAAACGAAGGTGGACGCTTTGCTCGCAAAGTAAAGCCTTTCGCAGCATGAATGAATTTCTTTTTTCGGCTGCCCGTTTTTAACGGGCAGTTTTTGTTTTATCTGACCGTCGACAGGATGAGGAGATGCACTTAATCATGAGAAAATATCTCGCAGCCTTCGTTATCGTGCTGGCCTTCGCGGCCGGTTGCACGCAGCGAAGCGCAAAGGACTCCGCCAAGGCCCCCGATTTCACCCTCCAGGACCTGAACGGCAAAAGCGTGAAGCTTTCTGATTTCAAGGGAAAGGTCGTTGTACTGGAGTTCTGGGCCACGTGGTGTCCGCCGTGCCGTGATTCGATCACGGGCCTCGAAAAGATCCACAAAGCCTACAAGGACAAGGGGCTCGTGATCCTTGCGGTTTCACTCGATCAGGGGGGATGGGACTCGGTAAAGGCCTTCGTCTCCGACAGAGGTATGACCTATATCGTGCTCAAGGGTGATGAGGAAGTAGCAAATCAATACCAGGTGCGCTCCATTCCCATGCTGCTCGTTCTGGACAAGAGCGGCAATATCGCGAAGCGGTATATCGGCCTCGGGAGCGATGAGGAACTTGAGCAGGACATAAAGTCCATTTTGTAACCCGCCGGTCATCCGTGGACGGATAGCCAATGATCTCTCGCGGTCCGATCAAGTCTTCGAAGGACGCGGAAAAAGGCTCTTGTATCGAATATCCCGTCGCCTCGTGTCTTCGTGCAAGCGATGGTAGGTGCATAGCCAGAGGCGGTTTTCTTTTTTCGTGATTGACAAGGCCGCCGGCCGTCGTTATAATGGTCCACGAAAAGCGGGCGTAGCTCAGCTGGTAGAGTACAAGCTTCCCAAGCTTGGGGTCGCGGGTTCGAAACCCGTCGCCCGCTCCATTTTTACCTTCAGAAATCCGTGGAGTTTATCTCACGGATTTTTTGTTTGTCCGAGACTTGTCCGAGTCCATCCACCACGTCACGGAATCTTTGCACATTCAAGCTCGCATACCGGCGCGTTATCTCAAGAGTGCTATGCCCGAGCGCTGCGGATATCCTGTCCAGTGATACCCCTGCATTGAGTGCCTGCGAAGCGATAGAATGGCGCGTAGCGTTGTAGAAATTGATATACGGCACCTTGGCGTTCTTGCAGGCCCTCTGCCATATCTTCCGCAGTCCTGACGCCGTGTAGGGCCTTCCTATTGCGTTCAGGAACACAAAAGCCTCCGGCAGCTTCCCCTTGAGCACTGAGTGGTCGAACGTCGCGGACAGGGGAAGGTAATAGGGCTTCTTGTTCTTCCTCGATCGCTCCTCTTTGAGAGAGAAAGCCCGGCTGATCTGCACCATACCCTGATCCATCAGAAAATCCTTGACCCGGAGCGCCCGGAGTTCGCCCGGCCGGATCGGGTGATAGATGGCAAACTGGAATATAGCCCGGTCCTTCTCGGGAACGGCCGCCAAGACCTTGAGCTGCACTTCCTTTGTGGTCCAGATGATGACCGGCAGCGCCGGCGATATCTCGGGGAACTTCGGCAAGCGAAGCAGGATGTCCCGGTCCTGAAGCCAGTGACAGAAGTTTTTAAGCATGACCATGACGTTCTTTTTCGTCTTGTCGCTCCCGGTGAGCGTGTTGAAAAAATCCTCGATGTGAAAGGTCCGGATCTCCCGGCAGTCCAGGGCACCGAAGAAGGGGATGAACAACTTATCGACGTATCGCTTGACTTCGCGCAGGTGAGAGGGCGCCCGGTTCAGGGCAACCTTCGAGTCATACCATTTTGGCGAGAAGGGTATGACCGCGGAATTGATCTATTTCTTTCGGCAGGTAATCGGAGAGGTCGAAGGTCCGCCCGTCTATCTCGCTGCGGATTTTTTCAAGCATCCGATGAGCACGACGGTAGCTATCAAGGGTATGATTGTCCCGATCCTTCGCAATGCGGTGTTCTTTCCCCTGCCAGTAGAGGCGAATGAAGAAAGATTCCGGCTTGGTCCCGCACGGCGGGCAGAAGATGTCCACTTCCTCGATGATCTTAAACGCCCCGCTGCAGCGTGGACACTTTTCTCGTGTCCGTACTTTACCTGACATGCACAGGCTCCCCCGTTTAGGGAGATTGTAGGATATGTCAGTTATGGAAGTCAAGGCAGAATCTGTATGCATAGCGAGCCCGTGATTCAGCGCACTCCCCAATGGTCTTTTACTCCCAGCGGTCCCGCGGCCTCATCCAGGGTGAGCAGATCGCCGTCCCGCCGAGATGCAGACCATGATCGTTCTGAGTTTCAGTAGTGTCAGACTACATCCAAATAAAGACTTGATAATAAAATGTCTGCTGTGAGCCAGTGTTGTTTTTAATTAAGAAATTGTCTTGCTGTCCCGTATATCCTTTTTTGACATAGGCATAAGAAACGGTAGGGTCGTATCCCATCACAGTTGGATAGTTTCCACTACAGTATGTAGAAAACCTATAAAAAGTGTGATCTCCAGAACCATAGCTCAACCCAAAAGCAGCAGTACCTCCGGCGGATATAATCTGTGACCCGCTTAGAACTTGAACCCAATGTTTTCCATCGAGTTTATCGGAATCAAGTCCATTGCCGGACCCAGCACTCGCCGGATCCTGCACAACCTTCGCGCTCGCGTTGAGCGTCGCGAGCGAGGAAGCAGCCCCGCCCCATCCGGCCGCGAGCTTGCCGCTGGCGCTCGCCACGGCCACGAGATTGTTGCCCGGCGTTACATTTGCGTCGAACCCATCCACCTGTCCGGCATTCATGGCTGAGAGATCGAGCGCGGCCCACGATGTCGTGCCGGCGGTATATTTTTCAAACATCTTGGTCGATGCATTATACCGGATGAGCCCGTCGGGAATGTTCGACGTGCCGACGTAGACCATAAGCGCGACGTCTTTGATTATGTCCCTGATCTCCTGCATGAACATTGTCCGCAGTGAACTGCCCGTTGGTTTGTTAAAATCGCCCGCCATGGATGGATCCCTCCTATGTGGCCTTTCGATTAGTTTTTTATTTTGCTTTCAACGCATGATGAAGCGGACCATAATTATTCAAGTCTTCAAGAACCATCGAAACAACCCACTTTTTCCCGTCGAATTGAGATCCGGTCTGACGCGCGTTTACCTGTTGGCTTGACTTGTTGTCGATATTTACGGCAACGTTCACGTTCCCGCCGCCCGCCTGGCCGTTGTTCATGGCGTCGAAGGCCGCCATTCCTCTTCGGGACAGCACGCCCTCTCCGGTCTGCAGAATGGCCGGCCGCTCATCGGAGCTGAGCCCGCCGACGTGAAACCGGGGGACATACCCGCCGCTGTGCAGGATCAAGCCCCCAGAGTGAGCCGTAGGGACCATGTCGTACGCCCCTGTAGTTGCATTCGTGAGAGATGCGCCGCTAGTTGTCGAGGAGCCGCCAAATATGGATCCGAGGATACCGTCGGTTATGTTCTCTCCGATTCTGTTTGACAGGGATCGGGCGATGGAATTCAGGAAAGATGTGAGATAGCTACTGAGGTCCTTCATGTCACCGGTCATGGCGTCGAAGAATAAATCTGAGAACGACTGTTCCATCGCCTTGGCGGTGTCATCGGCGAGGGTTTTGCCCTGCTGGAAAGCGGTCTTCACGTTTTTTAAGTATTCCGCAATCCCCTGGCTGAAGCCCTCTCCCAATGTGCCGGTTTGTTCTTTCATTTCGTTATTCAATTCCAAGAGGGTTTCTTTTGTTTTCAGTATTTCCTGTTGCTGTTTGTTCCATCCAGTCGGATCGGTCAGAAGATTGATGTTGGCGAGGTATTTTTTCTGTGTTTCGAGTAACTCTTCATAGAGTGCAATGCTTTTCTCGGCCGCTTCGGCCTTGGACATGGAGCCTTCCTTTTCGGCCAATTTAACGAGTCCGAGTTCATAGTTGATCTCTGCCTCGCGAGCAGCCTTCCACGCGGCAAGCTCTTTTTTCGGATCGGCGGTGCTGCCGCTTGTTGTAGGTGTTGTTGCGTTGAATTGAGAGAGCGACGAAGATCCCGCCGTTGATGTGGTGCTGTGTTTTGAATCTATCTCACTGGCCTGTTCATCATAGAGTTTTTGATTCTCGTCCAGTTGGGAAAAGAGACTGCTCATACCTCCGGAGAAACCACTTTTTACCCAGCTCCATATAGAGCCGATATTGGTAAGAATCTGTGCAAGCTTGGCCCCTGCTTTTTCTACGACCACGACGAACGGCTCGATGACATTATCCCCGAGCCACAAGAGACCCGTCCCGATCGTCTCTTTCAGCTCACTGAACATTGCTTTCCATTTTTGCATCCTTTCTGCATTATTCGTCTGTAATTCTCCAAATTTCGAAAGTTGTTCCGAGGCGTTGGCCATGGCGAGCGAATACAAGTCCACGTTCGTCTGGCCCGAGGCAATCTCTTCGTTGAGCGTTTGCAGTTGTTCCTTCGTGATGAGCCCCATCTGCTGCAGTGCCCGAGGCATCTGGTTTGCGATCGCGTCGGTGATCTTTTCGAATGCTGTGCCCACGTCCTCGCCAGACGTCCGTGCAGCCACTCTCGCGGCCTCCATTATGTTCACCATCTGTTCGCCCGATAGTCCTTGAAGCATACCCTTTACCGCTTTTTGCATGATGTCAGAATCGTCGACGGTACCGTTGGAAGCGCGTTTCATCGCCTCAAGGATCTCGTCGGCGCTCTCGCCTGCTGCCGTGGCGACCTGGCGAAACGAGGCTTCGGCCTGCTGCGCCTTGGCCCCTTCGGCCATGTAATCCAGGGACTTGTTGACAGCGACGGTGGCTGCCGCCACGGCTGCGGTGATGGCCAGCCAGTTTTCCTTGATTTTCCCGAACGAGGAGCTGCTGTCAGAAGCGACTTTCTTGTGGCCTTCTGTCACGCCCTTCAGCTCTTTATCGAGCTCGGAAAACATAGCCTTGAATTTTTCATAAGCTTCTATGCTGATCTGTATTTTATTTCCCATGGGAATTGATCTCCTTCTGGATTTCCTCAGAAATCAACCGGCGAATATTGTCTCCGTGATTGAAGAGCTCAAAGGCGTCCTGGAGCGCGTCGCGGGGACCGTATGAAGCTGACGAACCTTTACCGTGAAAGACAGCGTCGGCATAGGACGCGGAATCGAATATGACGACCTCGCCGCTGCCGGCAACAAACGTGCCTGTGTCGCCGGTTTTGGATTGTCCCGGTGCGAGCCAATCAAGCGCTTGCCGAAGGTGCCCGGTGCGGACCGGAACTGGATATCCTCCAGCTGCGGCGCCGTATGTTTTCTTCTGGCGGACCTCTCCGCCAGCGCTCCACTTGCGGCTATAAGAGCGCGTCTGCCCTCCGGCGCCGGACAGCCAGCGTTTGGCCGCCTCGTGGATCCCTACAGCGGATCGCGTGAGTCCGCGTTCCACGGCTTCGGGAAGTCTCTCTGCGATCCCTTGAAGATTTTCCAGTACAACCCTGTCTCCGTTTATGGAAACTTTAATATCAAGCATGACATCCCTTTTTCAATCGTCAGTCACAGTGATGTTGAAGCCTACAAAAAGCGCTGGATACTCTTTTATCCGTTCTCGCATTTCATTGCGCGGCACATTGAAAGCCGTGGCAGCTTGTTCTAGCGTGACAAAGCCATTTCTGCCCAGATGCTCATACATTTCGAAGATTGACGCTGATGACCTCTGTTTCATGAAGTAGTAAAACTGCGTATTGCGAATGATCTCTTGAGCAATGGAATGTTGCTCGGCGCTCAGCCATGCCTGCAAGTTAACGTCGTGCTCAACAAGACGGTTGAATCGTGCAGCGCCATCCGCTGTCTGGTGCATGGCAGAACGAAGGTGTGAATACTTTTTTAGCTTGTACAGAAGACGCTCACGCACAGATAGCTTTGGCATCAGCATTAAGGGCCCTCCATCAACGAATAAGATTCTGGATTTGTGCAGCGATGCGCTCGCGTTCTTCGCGGGTCGGAGCCGGGAACTCAGAGCGTCCTCAAAAAGAGGTGCCAGTCAATATCGCTGGTGGGGTTCAGTATGCCGGTAGCCATGCATCGTGCAACGAAAGCGAAATGCAGTTGCGGGAGCGTGCTGAGTAATTCAGCGCGTGTGATCTCGAACACCTCCTTAAAAAAAGAAGACCGAGCCTCCTCAAGCGGCGGATCTTTTCTTGGATCGGGTTCCAACTTGGGAAGGTCTTGCTCAATGCATTTGATCATCATTTGCGTGGACGCCAAGGCGTCCGCCGCGTCTCTCCTTCGTGAAACTGCGGAGTCGAGCTCTCTTTCTGGGTAATCCCCAAGCGCACATCGTCCCGCGATTACAACAGTCTCTTTTTCGACCGAGGCGAAGATGTCACGTTGCTCGGCTTCTTTACGTTGGAGTTCAGCCAATCTGTCAAGGCTCTTCTTTTTCATGCCCTGGCGCACACCCTCGGCTTCTACGGCCTGGCGGAATGACTTGACTGCTTGTTCGAATTTTGGATTGTTCATTTTTCTCTCCTAAAATAAAGCGTGGTCTTCTGCTGCCGCCATCATTAGCATCGCGATCACTTCGTCTTCGGTGAAGTCGCCTACCCCTAAACCCATCCCCTGGAATGTTCCATCAGCGTCGGATAGCTGGCGGTTCTGTATGGAATGACCGACTCCGATGATGACGGGCTTTGGAACCGATATCGACCGGCCGCCGAATGCGCCACGGAAAGTGCCGAAGCCGCCCTGGGGAATAACGATCTGGTCGCCGACGTAGCCGGTTCCGCTGGACTGCTGGCGGGATTGGATCGATCCGGACGTGGATTGCACTGATTCGCCGAGGCCTTGAAGAATGAGCTGGCGGCCGCCGAGGCCTTCCCCTATAAGGCTCATGCCGGAGTCCTTCCAATGAATGCGCGTGCGGTTCTGGTGGCTTCGCTGAGGTTGAAGGTCTGGAGCACGGATACTCCGTCGCTTTTATATAAAGTCAGCGTTTTACCGGCCGGGACCTCGGCTGCTGTGCCCTGGACCAGGATGCTTTCACCGTCGAAACAGATATCTTTCAGCCAGTCTTTTATCATACGTTCGTCTTGACCGTCGAGCGTCACAGGAGCCGGCCGAACCAACCTCCGTTTAGGATTGGCGGCCGACGGAGGAACAGGAGGTAGCTTTTAGGCTCGGCAAGCCCCTGTGAGGCTCGCTATGGTTAGGAGCCACAGAACATCACTCGCCCCCTCCAATTCATAAATTTCTTACGGGGACGCATCTGCCCATTTTGGCCGACCGAACCAACGGCATGATGACATCTTTAATACGCTTTTCTGCCGCAACATAATCCATGACAGGCGTCAAGCAGTTCGATTCATATTGAGTGATGAGCTTCATTGTCCTTGCATCATCAGGAACTATGAAGCCCACCGTTACCTTGCCTGGACATTCGATTTCCAGTATCTGTGCCTTGAACGGGACGCCTTGGCTCTCAAGATACGTCATGAGATGTGAGTCTGTAATGGCGGGCAGAGCCGCGACGACTTTCCGGTCATTCATAACGGAACTCCTTTACGAATTATTTGTCTCAGCGCTTCGAACGAAGGGGATTTTTTCGCTTCGTTCGCACAAGTTGCCTTTCGATCGTGGTTTTGGGGCGTAAAAGGCTGGCCCCTGCACGTACAATGACTTTCTCGGATACGCGCTTCTCGAGAAGCTCAACCTCCTTTTGCAAAATGTAGATCGGCCATTCTGCGACCGTCTTTTTTAAGGTCTCCTCCAGCCCGGATGCAACTTCGTCCAATAACTTCTTGCTCTGTATGAATTTTTCGACCAAATGGCCGTGAAACTGCCGCCCGTAAGATGCCAGGGGGGTGAGTTCGGCAATTCGCGCCTCCAACTGAGCGACCTTATGATCATTCACAGCAGATGTTTCGGCGAAACGTACTTGCAGTTCCAGGAATTTACTCATGAGTTCTCTGAGTTCTTTCATCATCGTTCGATTCTCCTTTCGATTAGCGACTCAATGAATCATCGAGAGGCTGACAGCCGGAGGAGGACACTCGCAATGGAATTGGGCGCGAGAGCTTTTGGCCAACCACCAGCCCCTCGATCATCCACACAAAAAAGCCGAAGGGTGACCCAGCAGCTCCGTCGTGTGACGGTTGCCGGGCGGTCCCTTCGGCTCGATGATTAACGGCATTGCTCAGGTCCCCGTGACGGGTTGAACAGTAGGCCGATCGTAAATTGTTGTTGTGCCGTGGTCTCTCTCATGGCGATAAATTATCTGCCATGAGCATAAACGAACTCATCCGAAAATGGTAGGGGGTGCTTGGTGAGGAGTTTACATCTGCTCACCTGTAGGGGGGGTAGGAAGGATCGTTTAGATCCTTTTTTCAGCGATTATTCTGTCTTTGATAGCCCGTCTTGCCTTCGCAATCAGCTGTTCGTCGCTGAATCCTGCTGAGGTCTTTTTAAATTCGAAGAGTTTGAAAAACGCAGGGAGGAGATGCTGTTCGATATAGTATTTTGGCTCTTCCGGCACGAGATGCTTCAACTGGTCTGCATCTTCTAGCTGAATTAGGCGAGGGTCCAGGGTCTTAACTTTGGTTCTCCAGCACCTCAGCTCAACGGGCTTCACGGGTCGATTGATCGTTTTCTTGTCCTTGGGGAATTGCTGCAAATATTTGTCTTTCAGGTTCCAGGCAATCGGCAATAAAAAATGCACGAGACCTGTTATAAACAGACGCTTGGGGAATATGCTTTTATTGTATCTATCATTCCAATGTAAAAGCCCTTCCCAAAAAAGTGCAGCATCGTGTCTCACTGCAGGATTACTGTCAAACATTTGCCCGCGGCGTTTGTCATAGTGCTGTATTAATAACTTGATGCCTGGTTTTTGCGATTGGCTGAGTGAAGGTAGTGAATAAAAAGCGTGAATGACCAGCTCATCCATTTTTTCGTTATAATGTTTCAGCCAAGCAGCAGATGCTCGTCCACCAAGGTAGCTACAATCCTCATATAGGTTTAATGCGCGCATAGCCAGGTAGTCTTGGGGGTGCGGTTTATCATAGACCCCTTTAAGAATATCTTGGTTGACCTGTGCCAGTACTTCCTCAAAGCTTAACCACTCTTCATATTTTGTCTTCTGCTTATCGATAAAATAAAAAAACATGAAACGAGGATTTCCTGCTGACCATTCTTTTTCTCCTCGACCAAAGCGCGCAAACGACAACCGGTACCGTTCGTCAAACGAGTCTACCTCATAAGTTCCACCATGGGGTAAAAGTTTTGGGGATAACTTTCTTAGATAGGGGCATTCATTTTTTAAGTGCTCCTTCTTTTTACGAAGTTCTTCTTCGTACTCAGCTATCCAATCATGATTGTCAGAACCATATCCTCCAATTTCATTGAGGCGTTTCTCTTGGAGAAGTATCTCATCTTCCCGTTCGGAAAGGAAGAATCTATCATTATCATGATTCTTAGTGCTCCATTTTTTGCTTTTTTTCATCTCTTCGCCCTCCGTGCGGGCGCCCGGGCCCAGTTTACATTCTCAAGCTGGACAGCTTCCAGAAAAATAGCGTGTTCCTCCGAAATATGAGTTCGATCGGTTCATCTGTCTTGTCTTTTTGTCTGATGCTCAAGACGAATTTGTTCAATCCGCGGTACGCCATGGACGTTTCGGTATTATCCGCTTCCGGTTTCTCCTGGACCGCCGGTTTATCGCCCGGTGGGGACAGTTTCGGCTTTTTCCCTTTCATCATCATGGCCACGCTTTCCGGCGTGACCATCGCGTCGACCATCGGGCCGATCATGGCCATGGCCAGGGCGGATCCAAATGTTTCGAACGGATTCTTATTCTTTGCCGCCTCGCTCACCAACTTGGCGTTGAAGTTCGCTTTCAGACTTTCCCGCAGCAGCGGAAAATCAACATACCCGGATAATGCCTCCCCATCGTTGCCGGCGGCCGCGTTCCTCATGTTATGGACTGCCAGGTACGGGGAAAAATAGAAACCCATGCAGAACACCAATAAAACGAAAACGATCAGGGCAATTCTAAGATTCTTGCTCATGCTCAACCTCCGTACTTTGGTTTTTAGAGGTGCGGTAAAGAGTGAACCTGGTTCGGCATCGATTGCGTTATGCCGGTTAAACTGCTATCGCCTCTATCATCTTCCAGTCGTTCGACTTATGCGCGGCTTCCCATAAATCGAAATTGCGCTGGAGGGTGAGCCACAGCTCTGGGGTCGTGTTGAACGCCTTGGAGAGACGAAGCGCCATGTCGGGGGTTACGGCGCCGCGTTCGTTCACGATTTTTGAAAGAGTCTTGCGAGACACGCCCAGCGTCCCGGCGAGATCAGAAACCGTCAGGGACAACGGATCCAGATACTGCCTTTTCAAAATTCCACCCGGATGAGTGGGTATTCTCTTTCGCGTTCTCATGTTTTCACCTCTTAATGATAATCAAGATAATTCACGTCATAGGCGTTGCCTTCTTTGAAGGTGAAGACAACCCGCCAGTTCCCGGAAACCTTTACCGCCCAAGAACCTTTCAGTTGGCCTTTCAATGGATGCAGGTCCGAACCGGGGTATCTCATGTCTTCCACGGCTTGCGAGGCATCGAGTCTATCCAGAATGTCCGCGAGCTTCTGAGCATGGGCGGCCAGAATCCCTTTCTTCGTACCGTCGAAAAAGAAGTTTTCTAGTCCCTTGTGGATGAAGGATTTTATCATCTATTCATAGTGTAACCTTTATGGTTACATGTGTCAAGCGATTTATTTGTCCCTGGGAACCGGCGACTTGAACTTATGAATTCTCGTGCTGCGATAATTGACGTGGTTCAGTCAGTAGTGGCTTGTAGATCGATTTTATGAATGGCTGCCGCTTTGTCATAGTTTCTGAAAAAATAGATTGGCGGTAGGGTGCCCCTTTGATCCTCTTTCATGCCGCAAAACCAAAGCCAGTCGACGGGCTCTCCGAAATATTCTTCGATCTCAGCGCGTGTGAAGTCAAGCGCTTCTCCGTTAGGCAGCGCATAAGGGGCAAGTTCTCTATACCAGGAGGTTAGACTTAAAAGGGCGCTAATATCCAGCGCATTCCCTTTGTACATTGCCGGCGTTCGGACATCCTTGAGCATACGTTTTATGAAATCCTCGAAGACAGCCCAACTGTTCCATCTCAAAAATTCGAGTCACGGTTTTACGCTTCCAAACACGACACTCCTCTAGCTCGGTCTCCGATATCGTAAGCTCGCTTTTCATGTTACCCTCCTTCTGCCTTGCCCGACGGGTTATGCGTCTGCATCTGCAACAGCTTGATGAACTTCACGGGCATGTTTTACAACGAATTCACCGCCTCGCGCATTTCTTCCATGGTCATCCGGAAATACTTCCGCGTGGATTCGATTGACGAGTGCCCGAGCATCTCGGCCACCTTCTCGATCGTGTAGCCGCGCTCCCTGAGCCGCATGGCGAAAGTGTGCCTCATGCAGTGGAACGTGTAGGCCGCCTTGCCGTTCGCGGCCGTGAGCCCGGCCCGCTTGCACCATTTCTCGAACATCTCCTGCATGCTGCGCCGTGACAATGGCCCGTCCATCTGCGATACGAAAAGCGGGGCATCGTCCCGGATGCTCTCGCCCCAGATCAGCTTTCGCTTGATGAAATCCTTGATCCTGCGCTGCAGGTGCTTGCTGATGGGGAGCACGCGCTCCTTGCTGCCCTTGCAGACAACCGTCAGGTCCTCCTGGTTGCGGACGTGGCCCACGGTAAGCCTGCCGACCTCCGCAATGCGCAGCCCGGTGCCGAAGCCCAGTTCCATGATCATCAGATCTCGCGCCGGATGATCGCCTTTGAGACTGTCCAGGAGTCTAAGCAGCCTGTTCTCGGCTTCGTATGAGAAAAACCGAACCACGTACACCCTCTTGACCGGCTTCGGCTTTTCCGCTGCGATCGACGGCAGCGGTCGGTTGTCCGGGCCATACAGGCCTTTAAATTCCGTCTTCGGCATTCCGTAATTCGCGAGCACGATATTCATGGCATGACCTCCCTGTCCTTACGCGATTCGTCGCCGGCAGTACTAATATGAAGAGTTGCCGTCTCTTCAAACGTGTCTTGCGTATTCCACGACATCGAAATAGCCCCTTGCTGCCCCGATCTTCTTCGGCTTCATCATATGATGGCCGCGTTTGACTTTCCTGCGAACTATCTCGAAAAAGCTTTCCATGGTTTCATCGATGTCATGCTCGTTTTTTCCAGCAATGGTTATCGAGATGGTCTTTGCGCTGATTATTTCCTTTTTCATGTGATTTAGTCTCCTATAGAAATTGTTCTCATTATGGTTTCGAAGAATTGCCCCTCGTTACGGTCATAGCTACGCAAGTTTCAGTGCTCTCGTTTTCTCGGTCCTTTCCTGGATGAGCGCGTCGACCAAGATTTGGATATCGTTAAATCGTTCCTCGAGCAAACATGTCATACCGCTCACGTGCTCCCTATAAAAACTCTCGTCGTAGTTATCGCTTTCCATGGCCGCATGCATAACCTGGATGAAGGAATCCATTTCGTGCATTCTCAGTTGAATAGCATTCACCAGATCAGGATCTGTGTTAGTCTTTTTAACCCCGTGAAGCAATTCGGCGACTGCATTCTTTTCCTTCTTACGTTCTTCCACCAATTCTTTGAGCTTGTGTATCTTCATGGTCTCTTCTCCTTTTCCGGCCCTTGGGCCTTACTTTGATTTTTTCTTTGGCTTTTCCAGATACTCGAATTGATCTTCCAGCGCCGGCGAGAGCACGACCACCGGCAGGCCGTTCTTCGTGATGACTACCTGTCTTTTGGTTTTCTCGATTTCGGCTACGATCGCCGTTGCCTTGGCTTTAAATTCGGAAATGGTGACAAACTTCAATGGCGACATGGCTCCTCCTTTCTATAATCGGAATTATAGTCAAAATTAAGACTAATTGTCAAGAGAAAAGTAAGGGGAGTTGCGGGCGGCGTCGGAGTGTCTGCTGTATCGCTCGTGGACCGGGTATCCAGCCTGAACCGACGAATTTACAAATTATCAGAATTTGTGAATTGCTAGTCTATCGTGATGAGATGTTTTAACCTTGGACCGTGACACAGCGTGACCGTCGTGACGTGGCGTGATGTGCTCACGCGGCTTGGTTGCTATCGGCGGCAGCATCTTCCTTTCTCCATACCCGGCCGAGGTCGATCCAGTATTCGTGCAGACTGCGGCACTCACGGTGGATGCGCTCTCGCCGAACGAGGTATCGGGCCGCGGTCTCGAGGTTCTGCCAGCCCATGCGCTCCATTATTGCGGGAAGGGTGTACCCTCTCACGTGCTGCAGGTCGTTTGCATGCGTGCCTCGCAACATGTGGCATTTGACAGCGGGTTTGCGGATCTTTGCCCGCCTGGCGAGCGTTTTAAGCAGGGTGTCGAGCCCCTTTGTGCTCATGGGTCGATTTCCGCGCGGGCGGCCGCCTTTGTAATAACCCGTCAGCAGGGGATCCCCGATCTTTGCGCCCTGGTTGAGACGAGTAAGAAGCAGTGCGCGGACATAATCGGCAGGCATCTTCCAGAGATAGACAACCCTGCCGGCGCCGCGCTTGGTTTTCGGTATGACAAGATCCATCTCCTTGCCGTCGTCCTGGACCTGCTCGATCTTGAAATTTACGATCTCGCTCACCCGGAACCCTGCCAAGGATCCAAGGATCAGGAATACGGCGTCCCGGAGGCCTTTGTCGGACGCCAGGTCGACCGCTCCGAACAGCCGCAATATCTCTTCGTGCGAGAACGTCAGCATGAACGGCCGGCTCGATCGCGGGCGCGGGAGGTTTGCCGTTGGGTCGTCGGGCAGCTTCCCGGAGTAGGCCAGATAACGAAAATAATTCTGCAGGGCCGTCAGCTTCGAAATCCGCGTGGCATTGCCGTTGCCGCGTCGATAGCACCACTCAAGAAAATTCTCAATGTCCTGGCGTGTGACTGGCCCCGTCAAAGCGTTACCGTCACGCCATGCAAGAAATTCTTTTACGTGCCTGATATAGGCATGAACCGAAGATGGAACGAGCCCTTTGAGTATGCGTATATGCTTCTCAAACTTTTCAAGCAGCATGCTGTCTTCTGGATCGATCGACATGGAAGTTATGTATTACCGTTCACGATGTTGCGGATTTGCGGCAGACAGAGTTTAAATCGAAAGGCGAGTTCGCTGCGGTTATTCCCATCGTGAAGATCCCGTATCCTTCTGTTTCGCTCCGCCCGATAAAGAAATTCATGATCAGGAAATCGTACGCGGCGGTTGCCGAGTTCTGCCATTATTTTATTCATGATCGTGTGCCCGTATTCACGCCCGAACTTTTCACACGTGCTTCTCCAGAGCTGACGGAAGCAGGGACCGCAGCGGAAGAGCGGGTCCGGGCCGGGCCCGGGGATGTACATCCTGATCCGGCCGGCTTGTGAGACGAGATGTCGAATGATTCCTTCGCCTGCATCGTCTCCGAAGTCGGCGACGAGCCCCTGAAACATCCGCGTTACTGCCTCGCGGTTGCGCCGCTGGCTATCTATCTTCAACGGGATATCCTCCTTGATCTACAGCTCTCGACGATCGGTACCGATTTGAAATCGGCCCAGTACTCCCGGAGCCCGATGTACCGCCGGCGAACTTTATTTCCCAGCTCAAAGTAACGGGCCGCGGAGTTGAGTTGAACCCAGCCGAGACGCTTCTTGATCTCCGGTGTGTCGTAGCCGACGATCTGCTGCAGGTCCCGGATATGGGTAGTGCGGAGCGCGGTGGGTGTGATCACGGGCTTCCGGATCCCTGCATGGTTCGCAAGATTTTTCAGGAGCCTCTCGCAGGCGACGTGCGTCAAGCGACGGTTGCCTCGAGGGCGGCCGTCTTTCCTGTAACTCGTCAGGAGCGGATCGCCTTTCCCGGCGACCTGGGCCAGGCGCGCGCGAAGCAGCATTCGTACGACGGAGCTCGGATCCTGCCAGAGCGAAACAGAGCGGTCCCCCCCGTCGCGTGTATTTACGATACGAAGGACGATGCACTTTCCGTCGTCCGCGGCATGATCGATGTTGAACCCGGTGATCTCACTGACGCGCAATCCCGCCATGGCCCCCATGATTAGAAAAACCGCGTCCCGGATATCTTTCTCGATGGAGACATGGAAACCGGTGAACATTTTCAAGATCTCTCCGCGCGTGAAAAAGTGCGTCAGGTCATTGTTGGGTTTCGGCCTGCGGATATCGGCGGTTGGATCGCTTGCGATGATCCCGACATGAGTCAGGACGAAAAAAAAAGCCTGAAGAGCGCTGAGCTTGAAACGGCGCCGCTGGTTTCCATTTCCACGGCTCGCACACCATGCCAGGTAGTCCGTAATGTCCTGCCCCGTTATTTTGCTCATATCGCCGTCCTGCGCATTCTGGCGGCGATAATCGACGAACTCCGCGATGCAGGCGAGATACCGTTTGCATGAGGCTGCTGTCAGTCTCCTCAGGTCCATCATGTGTTTCTCAACCAGTTTCAAGTCAATGTTGATCATGATTTGCGCTCCCCCCGGCCCCCCACTTTTCCAAGACTGAGAATCAAAAAAAACAATTTAGACCAATAACGAAAGGGGTTTTAGAATACACCCCAATTTATAACCAACAGTGAGGGGCATTCCCGCGAACAGATCAAATATTTTTCAAGGGGGGTGGGCCTGGGGATCGCCCCACCCTCATCAAAATAAAAAATAACCGCACAATACTGAGCAAACAACCCATGTAACTCATTGAAGTTGTGAACGCCTCAAACGAGATACCGCACAATTTAATAATTAAATGCGGTACACTTCCGACTGAATTCCGACTGAAATCCCCTCACGAGACGACCCACCCAATACAGACCATCGACAGAATAATAACCTTGAACAACGCTGACGCAGACGAAAACGATAAACAGAGAATAAAAAAATATATTCTTAGAATCTGTTTTTTGTGAAGTACTGCCCGCATAAAATTAAACTGCTGCCCTGAATTGAGCAACTTCCAAGACCGAATACCGCGTGACGAACTCTGCTTTCAAACGATCCCCATTCTGACTGAGAAGCTCCATGATCCGATCCTTCCCGCCCAGGTCGAAGAATATCTTACGCGACAGATCGTCTTTGATCACGACCCTCACGTTGTCCGACGTGAGCACTTTTTCGAATTGCTTCCAGGCGGTTTCCGCTTTTTCAAACGATATGCGTTCAGGTTTCGATGCGCGTTGCCCCCTACCTTTTGGAGAAGGAAGAGGAAGAGGAAGAGGAAGAGGAGAAGGAGAATTACCCATGGTATTCGATTCTGATACGGATGGTATCCTATCCGTATTATCTTTTTTCTTTTTTGTTTTTACGGACTTCCATCGTTTTTCTATGTTCTTTCTTGCTATCCTCGACCTCACATCAGAGTGAAAAACAAAACCCTGATGCTCCTTCCAATCATGCAGTAAAGTGCGCCCCTTTTTGTCCTTATCGAGAAAATTCATACCAGGCTTATACAAGTCGTTTACAAACGCCATACAATCGCTATCACGACCGGTAGCAGCTTTCCATTCTACTTCATCGAAGTCGGTAAGGTCGCCCTTTTGCGCAAACTGTGCAGAATAGATCCAAAGCTTAATAATGGAAACGGCGCCCTCGATCCCGTATATTGCTACGATCCGTCGGGTTTTGATGTTATTGAAAAACGATAGCTTTACCCTGATATCGTCTGCAGGCATAATTACCTTTCCTGGCCGTCTGTCCGACTCTTGTCCGATGAATTTTTGCAACACTACAGCAAGATTGACAAAGCTAACCTTTTGATTTATTATCTTTTGGGGTTCGTATGTTTGAGTCTTTCGGAGAAGGTGCTACACGTTCGAAACCCGTCGCCCGCTCCATTTTTTATGATAAAGATCCGTGGGCCTTATCTCACGGATTTTTTTTCGACTGTTCTCCGATCCGCCCGACACTTCACGTTCAATTCTCCCGATTTCGACCGAAAACTCTCTAGGAGGGGCATAAATTTGTCCTCTTCGAGGCCCCAGTCTTGAAGACTGAAATCCTGATAAGTTCTTGATATTTTGTACTTTATAAAAAGCTCCGCCAAAAATTACGAATAACCATTTTTTCCTGCATACCCCAAAAATACCCCATTTTTTTTCTTTACCTCCCTGGGATAATAATCTATACTCCTTCCATACGGAAAGGAAATATTATGTTCCCAAAAAGAGTACGCTATTCAATTCTGCTACTGATCGTTGCGGCCCTGCTTGCAAGCGGCTGCAGCGGCAGGCTCGTGCGCCGCGACGTTCTGGATGCGACAGGCAGCATCGCCTTGGTGAGCACGGTGATGCCGCGTGTTGCCGACACAGCGCATGAGGCAAACCGAAAGGTCCTGCAGGCAGCGGTCGACCATGCTGCTGCGCAGATACGGACAGGACTGGCTGGTCTGCGGCCCTGGAAGATGATTGACTCCGCTGCCATAGACGGCGGAAAAGCGGCTCTGTTCCTGGGGAATGTATCACTCATGGACCTTTCCGGCCTGTTCCCTGAGATAAACGAGCAGAAGCGGGTACGGGAAGCGGTTCGCGCGACAATTTCGACGTGGCAAGAGCGGTTCATCGGAGCGGAGGGGCTGCCGGTCATTCCCCGTGAAGTCCTGGCATCTGATGAGCGGCAATCCCGGGTGGACCCGGCAATCCGCACCCTGCTCCTTGATCAGGCTGGAAAGCTTTGCACTGCTCTGCAGGTCGATGCCGTTGTCTTTGTCCAGGTGCGGTGCACCATCACTCATCCCCGGCCGAACGCCTTTATCGTAACTGATGAGCGGACCGACGGCCTGCTGGCCCTGTCGGCTTCTCTCGTGGTCGTGGACAAGAGCGGAAGGATCGTCGTGGACACAGGCGACCGTCCCATCATCGGAAGTTCGCCGTCGCGCGACCTGCTCCCCCTCTACAGCGGCTCGGGCAAGGAGGCGGTCTCAGCAAAGAACATCGATCTTTCCGACCCGAAGAAGAAGGTACCGCACGCTTTTACCGCACTGGTCGATGAGGCAACGGCGGACCTCATGGCAAGTCTGAAATCGGAGCTGTCGAAATGATCTGCTGGCCGGGAAAACGATTATTAATAAGGAACGTCGCAGCGACCATAGTGCTTGTCCTCGCCATCACCGGCAACGCACACGCAGAACCGCTGGTCTTGTCAGGCTCGTCAACGATGCAGAAGCGCATCCTTGATCCGGCAAAGAAGGCAATGGAAAAGAAGGCCGGCGTTGCGATCGATGTGATAGGAGCCGAAACGATTCGGGGCATGAAAGACCTGATGGCGGGAACTGCCGGCGCAGCAACCTCCGACTGCCCGCTCGCACTTGCCTTCCAGGAGACCGGGGTCCCCACCGAAGGCACGTATCGGGAACACGTGATCGCCCAGGACCAGATCGTTGCAATCGTGAATGCGCGCAACAAAGTGAAAAAACTGACCAGGGAGCAGCTTGCGAACATCCATAGCGGGATGATAACGAACTGGAAGGATGTGGGCGGTCCGGACGACCGCATCGTAGTCATCATACCGCCGCAGAGCTCGGGTACGCGCTCGGTGATCCAGGATTCTCTCATGGAAGGCGCCGCCTTTGCAGCGAACGCCTATGTCACGGTGACCGACCGCGAGGCAGTCGACCTCGTGGCCACTTCTCCCATTGCCATCGCGCTGTTGTCGGAAGGATTCGTGAAGAACGTCAAGGGGCTGAAGGTGGTGAGCACACCGCCGCTCAAGCGTCAACTCTGCATCATCACTAAAAACGAGCCGACGGAGAGCCTTAAGAAGATCATCGACTTTCTGCAGTCAAAGGAAGCTAAGAAACTGTTCAAGTAATCGCATTACGGGAACCAACTCCCTTGTCTCTTTTCGGTCATTTCGCTGCATCACTGACGCAATCCTTGTCCCTTTTCTGTCAAAAATATTTAGAACAACGAGTGCCGAGGCTTTATTCGGGTAGTATTTCCTGACAAGCGTTTGTTGAAGGGTTGCCAAACTCCGTATATGTTTGCAGAATAATTTGTGTAAGCGGCAAGAGTGAATACCCGACCACAACGGAGGGATCAATTGGTCACGAAAGACGAACCGCTTGACGATTTAAGAAGAACTACCCTTAACCCGGGGGGAGTAGAGGGTGTTCCCTCGCCGGGTTGTCAACACTATCTGAATAGATTATATTTCAGAATTCCGTACAGTGCCCGAAAGCCGTCCTTCCAGCCGGTCTTCTTCCCTTCAGCGTACGTGCGCCCATAGTAGGAAATACCGACCTCATAGATTCTGCAATTCATTTTTGCCACTTTCGCGGTTATTTCCGGCTCAAAGCCGAAGCGGTCCTCTTCGATGCGAATCGACTGTATGATTTCCCGTCGAAAGGCCTTATAGCATGTCTCCATATCCGTAAGATTGATGTTGGTGAACATATTCGAGAGCGTCGTAAGCAGCCAGTTCCCCAGGGAATGCCAGTAATAAACCACGCGGTGGGGTCTGCCGCCCATGAAGCGCGAACCGAATACCACATCCGCCTTTCCCTGAAGAAAGGGCTCGAGCAAAAGGTGATATTCATTCGGATCATATTCAAGGTCGGCGTCTTGAATGATCACGATATCACCTGTGGCCGCGGCGATGCCTGTTCGCAGGGCAGCCCCTTTCCCCTGATTTTTATCGTGGTAGATGATGGTATGGACCAAGGGGAGTATCGTGTTTTTGAGAACGTCCTGCGTTCCATCTGTCGAGCAATCATCAACGATAATGATTTCCTGGCGCTTGACAGGAGACGATCGAACGGCGGAAATCAGGGATTCGATGGTCTGTTTCTCGTTAAAACAGGGAATGATGATGCTGACCTTTAAAGAGTCGATGTCTCGTGGCACGGTCATGGTGTCCTCATTGGAGGGGGAATGTCAGTCTCTGCAACGGCAGAAGTTGAACGGCAAGGATGATCAGGGACCAGGGAAGATCATGCTGAAAGAACCGAGAAATAATATCTTATTTGGATGAATAGGTCAAGTTGGTTTATTGCCGGGTCAGCGCGTGAAAATGAATACAACTCGTGAAAAACGGCTTGGGAAGATGCTCGATGAGCTTGAACACAGAGATGGGGAAATCATGACGCCATTTGCCGGAAGGCTTCGCCGAGCGTCCGAAAATGAACGCTTGACTTTGCCGAACTCTTTGTTTTATTATCCGATTGGGTCGAGGGGGACTGCGGGTCCAAGACCCCTTGCCCGCTCAATTTGATGCTGAAACTCCGGCGTTTGACCCCTGCCCGTTTTATTGTGGTGGGGTTTTTTGTCTTGCGTGAAAGTGAATGATGGCAGAAAAAATTTATTTCATTACGGGCGGGGCCCGGTCCGGAAAGTCAGCCTTTGCAGAGAAACTGGCAACGGGCATCCCCGGGAAGCGGGCCTATCTCGCCACCGCGCAGGCCCTCGACGCCGAGATGGCGGCGCGGATCGACAAGCACCGCAAGGACCGCGGCGCTGCCTGGGACACCTATGAAGAGCCCCTGGCCGTAGATGAACTGCTGCAAAAGCTGAGCGGCAGATACGAGGTCGTCCTCCTCGACTGCCTGACGCTCTGGTTGAGCAATGTCATGGCGCACACCGACGGCGACGGTCCCCTCCTTGGCCGCACCGAGGCGCTGGTGAAGGCCATCCGGGAGTTCCGGGGCGTCTGCATCGTCGTTTCCAATGAGGTCGGACTCGGCATCGTGCCCGACAACCCCTTGGCCAGGAAATTCCGCGATGCCGCCGGTACGGTGAACCAGAAGGTGGCGCAGGCCGCCGATGAGGTCTACTTTACGGCATCAGGCATCCCGGTGAAGATCAAATAAGAAAACAGCGCATGCTGGAAAGAGTGAAGGACGAGGAAGAATGATTAAAAATTTTACGACCGCCTTGCAGTTTTTAACTATCTTTACCGTGAATAAGAAGCATATAATCGAGGAAGGCGACATGGCCAAATCTATTGTCTACTTCCCCTTCGTCGGTTTTTTGATAGGGTTTCTTCTGGTCAATGCAGACAAACTTTTTGCCCTGATCGCGCTGCCCCAGACGGTCGCCACATTCCTGCTCGTTATTCTTTCGCTGGTGATCACGCGGGCACTGCATATCGACGGCCTGGCCGACACGCTTGACGGACTCATGGGCGGGCGCAGCCACGAGACGCGTCTCGCCATTATGAAGGACAGCAGGATCGGCACTGCCGGAGCAGTCGGCATCGTCTGCGTCCTGTTCATGAAATATCTCTGCCTCAATAATCTGTTCGAAGGCGACCGGGTACCTGCGCTTTTGACTGCTCCGGTGCTGGGCAGGTGGTCCCAGGCATTCATGGTGTTCAATGCCGACTACGGCCGCGACAACGGCATGGGCAAGGCCTTCGTCGGGCATCTGCGTTCCAGCGGACTGGTCGCGGTTTCCCTTCTGGCCGCGGGGCTATCAGCCTTTGTGATCCTGCGGATCGACATCCGGACCGTGGTCCTTTTCGCGGTCCTGCTGTGCAGCGTCGCGCTGATGACCTACACCGGAAAACGGTATCTGATCCGCAAACTGGGCGGCGTAACCGGCGATGCTATCGGGGCGATGAACGAGCTCAATGAAGTGCTGGTCTTCCTCGTTTTTGTCACTCTCGCGAACGGGGCGTAGCGCATGCCGACCACCGTCTACCTGATGCGGCATGGTGAAGTAGCCAACGGTCCGGAAAGACGGTATAACGGCCACATCGATGTCGACATCACCGAGAACGGCCTTCACCAGATGCACCGCCTTGCAGACCTCCTCTCGGGCAAAAAAATCGCCGCCGTTTACTCCAGCGATCTTATCCGTTCAGTAAAAGGCGCACGGATTATCGCTGAGAAATGCAGTGCGCCTGTAACGTCCCTGCGCGAGCTCCGGGAGCGGAGTGTAGGCAGCTGGGAGGGCCTTACTGCCGACGAGATAAAGGACCGGTTCCCGCGGGACTACGCATTATGGCGCGCGGACCTCCTCAATTTTCGCCCGCCGGGAGGCGAGAACCTGATGGATGTGCAGGACCGGATACTGCCCGTGGTCAAGCGCCTGGTAGACTCCCATAACGACCGGGAAGTCGCCATGCTGCTGCACGGAGGAGTGAACAGGGTCATCCTCGCGGACGCTCTCGGCATGGACCTGATGAACCTGTTTCGGATCGACCAATCCTTCGGCGCGCTCAATATCGTCGATTATTACGATGACGGAATGGCCGTGGTGAGGCTGCTGAACGGGTGATCCGAAGCGCCTGAACGGCCGGTGCGAGGGAAGTGTTTGAGGCTGGGCAAAAAAAACGACCGCAGGATTTTATCCTGCGGTCGTTTTAGTTCCTTTTGGAGGGTGCACGATGTTACGCCGTTTCGACTGGTTCGGAGAAAATGAACTGACGCGCGCAAATCCACGCGTTCTACTTAAACACCTTCTTTATGTTTCCTACATTCTGCTCGGTCCAATAGACGCTGGTGGCATCCGCAGCAAGTCCAAAGGAAAAATTCATATTCGGAGCAAGGGTCGTCACTGTGCCCCCGTTTATCCCCACCTTTTTTATCGTTCCGGTACTTGCTGTGCTCTCAACCCAGTAAACATTCGTTGCATCGACGGCAATTCCAGCGCCATAAATATTGGGAGTCCCTCCTGCTGCAAGGGTCGTCACCGTACCTCCGGTACCGCCTATTCCTACCTTTGCCACGCCCCCGCCGGAAAACAGGCCCCAATAGACATTGGTTGTATCTATGGCAAGTTCGTAGGGAGCGCTCTGTCCTGATGCAAGGGTGGTCACGGTCATACCGTCTTTTGAGGCCTTCTTTACCGTGCCGCCATTCTGCTCTGTCCAATATACACTCGTGGAATCGACGGCAATGCTGTAGGGATTATTCAGCCCCGTGACGATGGTTGTCGCGGTGCCGCCGCTAATCGGCACCTTCCATAAAGCGCCTGTAGGCTGGATGCTGGTTATCCAATAGACATCTGTGGAGTCTACGGCAATTCCCATTGGATTGTACATCGTGGGATAGGTGGGATAGGAGGCAAGGGTCGTCGGGGTGCCTCCGTTTAGCGACACCATACTGACTTTCGAGCCGCCCTGTTCAGTCCAATAAACATTAGATGCATCGACTGCAATGCCGTTGGGAGTATTCAGCCCCGATGCAAAGGGTGTTACGGTGCCTCCATTAATCCCCGTTTTTTTTACGGCTCCGTTGCCATTGTCATACTCGGTCCAATACACATTGGTTCCGTCTGTGGTTATGTGATAAGGTTTATTCTGACCTGTAGCAATCGTGGCAATAGCAGAGACGGAAATGGCCCCGGCGTTCGTTGTCTGTCCGCCCAGAACGGACAGGCCGGACAATTCTCCGTAGGCTGCCATGTTTCCACTCGCGTCTTTGCCTGTGATGGTGACCTTGTAATTATTTGCAGGGGGGACGTTCGTTATGCTCCCGGCATGCGCTGAGCAGCTCCAGGGGCCGCCTGAGGCGGCGAGGGTGGGGCCGTCATATACAGCCGCTTCAACCGTGGCTATTCCGCTTGCGTTGCAGTCGAGCTGAGCTTTTGAGATTCCCGGGGATGAGGAAGCAGCCGCGGTTCCCCGCCACTCGACGCTGAATGCGATAGATCCCGTATCCGCAGACTGTGTTGATTGATTGCCGCCACATCCCGAAAGAATCAGGAGTAGCGGCGCGGTGATAAGAAATATTTTTTTAATCATTTGGAATATTCCCTCGCACAGTATTACAGTCGTTTCACGTTTATCATCGTGTCCGCTACCAGCCGACATTGATTGTCCCATTGCCGCCTCCGCTGCTGCTTCCTCCGCCACCGCCTCCGCCGCCGGCGGCCGCGGCGATCCCGCCGACAAGCAGGACACCGAGGCCCCACTTCCACCAGTTGGAGCCTTTCTTTTCTTCGGGTTTCGCCGTTTCACTCTGTTGTTTTTGCATGTCCCTGGACAGGTCTTCCTCGAGCTGCTGCTTTTCGATGAGCGGTTTTTCCACAGGTTCGAACCCGGAAGGCATTTGCGCGTGCACGGGTGCAGCGAATGACAGGAGGATAATCACCGCAAGCAGGTGTTTCATGGAAAGATCTCCTTTCTACCAAACATTGTATTCCATGCGCGTGGGCGCGGAAAACGTCAAGGAAGCAGGATTATGTTCTTATTGCCGACGACCTGAGGTTCCTGTTCGCGGTTATACAGTCTCCAGGCCTGGTCATTCACGCCGTCCGCATCCAGGAGAGCCTTTTCAATGTCCTTTGCCGTGATTCCCCGTTTGCCCTGCTCGATGTCGCTTTTGAGCGTTTTGAGGAAGTTGTACGTGAACAGTCCGTGGTTCTGTTCAATGTACCAGGAACTGATCTGGTTGCCTTTCGAACTGGAAAAGACCACCGCGTCCTTGAGCGTGAGCGCCGGGTTGGACGCTTCGATAAAAAGAGGGCTTGCATTGGATATGAGCATGCCGTTGTTGTAGCCGCCGCTGAAGCAGGCGTCGAGCACAATGGTTATGCTCCTGGGTTTTTTGTCGTTCTCGAGCTTTGCAAGGTTCCCGTAGAACGTTTCGAGAGGATATCCGGTAATTTTGATGATGGAAGGATCTGCGTCCGAGGGAACAAGATAGGGTTTTTTCGTGTTGGTATCGGGCACGCCGTGGCCGGAATAGTAAATGAAGATGTCCGAGCGGTCCTTTCGCGTCCGGTTGTACAGGATGCCCTTGTAGTCATTGGCGTCGCCGAAAAGCTTGATGAAATCCACGTAGGATGCATTCGTGAGGAACAGGATGTTGTTCTCTTTGAAGCCCAGAGACTCGGTAAGATATTTTTTGACGGCGACAGCGTCCTGGACCGCATAGGAGACGGAAGGGATGGTCCCGTTGTGGTAGCTCCTGTTTCCGATCACGACTGCGACCGCATCAGGTTTGCTGGCCGTCGTGCGGGGAGGAAAATCCACGCTCGCGTTCAGCATCTCAAGGGTCTGCCGGTACTGTTTGTTTCCGGGTTCGATGGCAATCGCCTTGTCAGCAAGTTCCTTGGCACGGCTGAGATCCCCGTCCGGTTTAAGGGGGTAGAGGGATGCGAGCGCATTGTACGCCCTGGCAAAGGAGGGGTTCAATTCGATTGCGCGTTCGAGCTCCGTCTCCGCTGTCCCATACTGCGTCAGCTGGTACGCTGCGAGGGCAAGGTTGTAATGGAGGGAAGCGCTGGCATCGCACAGTTCGATGGCCTGGCGGAGCTTCTTTTCAGCTCAGCGAAGCCGGGGTTGGATGCCGAAATCTCGGCGGCCTCGCGGGAGAGCTTTGATGCCGTCACACAGTCTTGTTTGTCTTTTGCGGTTGCCGAATGGAAGGAAAAAAGAGGTACAGTGAGAAGGACGAGGGAAACAAGAACGTTTTTCATGGGCGGTCCTTTCCGTTTATTGAAAAAAAGACTTTTTGGCCCGCGAGAAGAAATTCTTGATGGGTTTGTATGGCGGAATCAATGTAATCATAGTGCACTACCTGACTCTTTGTCAAGATGATTTTCATTTTTTGTTTTGTAAATACCAAAATAACTGTGCTCAATCGGCGTCCTGCGGCACCTCTTGCAGCGGAAGTCACTCAACATCACTCAACAAAACCGTTGACTTTTAGATCGGTCATGCCGTATTGTAGGACAACAGTGCCGGGGGAGCCGCAAGGCTGAGAGTCCTTATAGGACGACCCTTGGAACCTGATCCGGGTAGTGCCGGCGTAGGGAAGGCGAGCAGGAACATGTGGTTGGCAACCTTTCGAGCCGTATCTCCGGATACGGCTTTTTGCGTTTATGACGGAAGAGTATGAACATTACGTTGAACGGCGAGAAAAAAAAAGTCCCCGACGATATTACAATCCTCGGTCTGCTGGAACTCTTGCAGATTCAGCACCAGCGCGTTGCGGTTGAGCTGAACGAGTCGATTGTGAAAAAAGACCACTATCCGCAGACAGCTCTTAAGGAAAATGATTCCCTCGAAGTCGTGGCTTTCATGGGGGGCGGCCTTGGAATGCGGAATTCGGAATGCGGAATCATTAAAGTGAGGGGCCAGTAGCCAGTAACAAGGGGCCAGGAATGCAATTGGATTGCGGAATGTTGCTGACAGCTGACCGCTGACAGCTGCTTTTAACCAAAGGAGCAAAGCCGATGACAGATAACAAACTTACGATAGCCGGCATCGAATTTCAGTCCCGCCTCTGGGTCGGTACGGGCAAATACAAGGATTTCGCCGAAACGAAGAGGGCCATCGAGGTCTCGGGCACCGATGTCGTGACCGTGTCGGTGCGGCGGGTGAACATCATCGACAAGAGCAAGGAAAACCTGCTCGATTATATCGATCCGAAAAAGTACAAGATCCTTCCGAACACGGCAGGCTGCTTCACTGCGAAGGACGCGATCCGAACCGCCATGCTCGCTGCGGAAGCGGGCATTACGAAGCTCGTGAAGCTCGAAGTCATCGGCGATCAGAAAACATTGTTCCCGGACAACGAGGCGACCCTTGAGGCGGCAAAGGTGCTCGTCAAGGAGGGGTTGATCGTGCTGCCGTACACGAGCGACGACCCCATTATGGCAAAGAAGCTCGTGGACATCGGCTGCCCGGCCGTAATGCCGCTTGCCGCGCCTATCGGATCAGGCCTCGGCATCAGGAACCCCTACAACATCCTGATCATCATGGAAACCGTGAAGGTCCCCGTGGTCGTGGATGCCGGCGTCGGCACGGCATCGGATGTAGCGCTTGCCATGGAGCTTGGGTGCGATGCCGTGCTTCTCAACACGGCCATTGCCGGCGCGCGGGACCCGATCGCCATGGCCGAAGCGATGAAATTCGGCGTGCTCGCAGGCAGGCTGGCATACCGGGCAGGGCGGATTCCGAAAAAGCTCTACGCAACGGCCAGCAGTCCGATCGAGGGGGTTATCGGAAGCTGAGCACTAACCCGTAAGGAGTCAGGAGTGAGGCGTGAGGGGAGAAGTAAGTTTTTCTCCTTACTCCTTACGTTTCACTCCTCACTGATGGCTATCGACTTCAACCTCTACCTCATCACCGACCGGAAGCAGATCAAACAGCCGCTTTCCGACGCTGCTCGCCTTGCGCTGAAAGGCGGGGTCCGTGCGATCCAGCTGCGGGAGAAGGACCTGCCGGTGAGGGAACTTCTGGCCCTGGCGCGGGAGATGCGGGCGCTGACAAGGGAATTCGGGGCGCGATTGTTCATCAATGACCGCCTCGATGTGGCGATGATTGTTGATGCCGACGGTGTTCACCTGGGTCATGACAGCATGCCCGTGGACGCGGCCAGGAAGGTGGCCGGCAGCCGGCTCATGATCGGCGCATCGACTCACAATCTCGAAGAGGCGAGGGCAGCTGAACAGGGCGGCGCTGATTTTATTACCTACGGACCGGTTTACGAGACTTCATCTAAAGTTAATTTCGGCGCACCGGTGGGTGTTGAATCACTTAGAGCGGCAGTGAGTGGAGTGTCAATTCCAATATTTGGGCTTGGTGGCATAAAAAGTGGGAATGCTGGTCAAGTGATCGGGACGGGAGTTGCAGGTATAGCTCTGATATCTGAAATATTCAGCGCTCAAGATATCGAGCGTAAAGCACAGGAAGTTTCGGACCTGGTGAACAGCGTGTCCGGAAAATAATGAGGTGATTATGACGCAGATACTTGAGGCGCGAAAAGGCAACAGCACTTCCGAGATGCAGGCGGTCGCAAGGGCGGAGGGCGTCCGGCTCGAACAGGTTATGGAGGGAGTGGCGAACGGCACGATCGTCATCACGCGGAACAGCGGCCATACGTCCATCACTCCGCTGGGCGTAGGAAAAGGCCTTCGCACGAAGATCAACGCCAACATCGGCACCTCAAAGGACCGGATGTCCATCGAGGGAGAGATCGAGAAGCTCAAGACAGCCGTTGCCGCAGGCGCGGATGCGGTCATGGACCTTTCGACCGGCGGCCCGATCGTCGAGATCCGCAAGGAGATCCTTCGGCAGTCCACCGTGGCCATCGGAACGGTGCCGATCTACCAGGCAGCGGTCGAGACGGTGGAGCAGGGGAAATCGATCGTCCAGATGGACCCCGATCTTCTGTTCCGGGTGATCGAGGAACAGGCTGAGGAAGGCGTGGATTTCGTGACCGTGCACTGCGGTGTGACCATGGCGAGCGTGGAGCGGCTCAAACGACAGGGCAGGATCATGGACGTCGTGAGCCGGGGCGGCGCGTTCCATCTGGAATGGATCCTCCAGAACGAGGCCGAGAATCCCTTGTTCACGCAGTACGACCGGCTCATCGGGATCGCAAAAAAATACGACGTGACGCTGTCGCTCGGAGACGGGATGCGGCCGGGCTGCTTGGCCGATGCCACGGACCGCGCCCAGATCGAGGAGTTGATCATCCTGGGAGAACTGCGGGACCTCGCCCATGAGGCCGGAGTGCAGGTCATGATCGAAGGTCCGGGCCACGTGCCGATCAACCAGGTCGAAACGAACATCCGGATCCAGAAGGAGCTCTGCAAAGGGGCGCCCTTCTATGTGCTCGGGCCGCTGGTGACCGATGTCGCGCCGGGCTATGATCACATCACCTCGGCCATCGGCGGCGCGATCGCCGGCGCCGCGGGGGCGGACTTTCTCTGTTATGTGACGCCGTCGGAGCACCTGCGTCTTCCCGATCTTGACGACGTGCGCGAGGGCGTGATCGCCTCGAGGATCGCGGCCCACGCGGCCGACATTGCCAAGGGCGTGAAGGGCGCCATGGACTGGGACAAGGAAATGGCGAAGCGGCGCAAGGCGCTTGACTGGAAGGGCCAGATCGAGCTGTCGATCAATCCCGAGCGGGCGCGCAAACTGCGCGAATCGAGCATGCCGAAAGAATCCGACGTCTGCACCATGTGCGGCGAGTTCTGCTCCATGAAAGGCGTTTCGAAATACCTGAAGAAGAACGAAGGAACGCGAAAGGATTGACCGGAAGGTTAAATTGATATGAAAAGATTTTTTGTTATCTTCCTCATTGCACTGGCAGCGTCGCTGGGAACAGGAACGATCGCAAATGCTGCTTCGTTGAAGGTGCTTCTCTCCCCGAACAAGGTGGGCCCCGGAGACATCCTGCAGGTCATGGTGAAAAATGCTGACGGCCCCGTGGAGGGAAGCTTTGACAACAGGGCAATACACTTCAATTTTATCCAAGGAGCTTATAAGGCCATTATCGGCATCGACCTCGTGAAGGAACCGGGGAAATATCCTCTTGTCCTGACAAGCAAAGGCAGGACAATTCATCGCATAATCAGGGTGTCAAAGAAATTTTACCCGCTCCAGCGGCTCACGCTGCCCGAGGACAAAGTGGTCCTTTCTCCGGAGAATGAGGCGAGGGTAGAGCAGGAGCAGAAAAAATTGTCGAGGATATGGCCCGTTGACTCCATGCGCCTGTGGGACGGCGGCTTCAGCGATCCTTTGCCGGGAAAAGAAATTACGACGCTGTTCGGAATGAGGAGGATCATCAATAACATTCCGAAAAATTCTCATACCGGCGTGGACCTCTCGGCCGAGGAAGGAGAGCCGGTTCGTGCCCCGAACAGCGGCGTGGTGGTGCTGGCGGAGGAACAGTTCTATTCCGGCAACAGCGTCGTGCTCGATCACGGCCAGGGCATCTACACGATGTTCTTTCATCTTTCCAAAATTAATGTCAGGAACGGCCAGGCAGTCATGAAAGGCGACATTATCGGGCTGGTCGGGGCAACCGGCCGCGTTACCGGCTCGTGCCTGCACTGGGGCGCGCGCGTTCAGGGCGCCCGGGTGGACCCTCTGGAACTGATCCATTTGAAGCTGGAATGATGCACCTGTGAGGAGGAAGGAGTGAGGAGCGAGTAGAAAAAGAAAGGGTGCCGAGCCGGAGTGCTGTCGTTTTCTCCTTACACCTAACCCCTCACTCCTCACGGTGGTTCAATGATAAAAGTTCTTTCCATAGCAGGCTCCGACCCCTCAGGCGGCGCGGGCATCCAGGTTGACCTCAAGACCTTTCAGAAGCTTGGCGTTTTCGGCATGGCAATTCCCGCCGCCCTTACAGCCCAGAACAGCCGGGGAGTCTCCACCGCGGAGTCGGTCAAGGGCCGCATCCTCGAACAGCAGCTCCGCAGCCTGCTGTCCGATATCAGGCCGGACGCGATCAAGACGGGTATGCTCCTCACGAAGGAAAATGTGTCCGTCGTAGCCGGGGCGATCAAAGCATCACGGATCAGGAACCTTGTTGTCGACCCGGTGATACGCTCCAGTTCCGGCGCCTGCCTCCTGGAGGAGGACGGCATCGTAACACTCCGGAAAAAGCTCTTTCCGCTCGCCCTGCTGGTCACTCCCAATATCCCTGAAGCGGAGCTATTGTCCGGCCTGCTCATAGCATCGGACCGGGACATGGACTATGCCGCGGGAAAGATCCTGGACACAGGGCCTGCCTATGTTCTGATCAAAGGCGGCCATCGGTCCGGTGCCGCAACCGACACGTTCTACGGCGGCAAGACCGTGTTTCAGTTTTCCACAGCGCGAAGATCAGGGGATTTTCACGGCACCGGGTGCGTGCTTTCCTCAGCAATCGCCGTGTTCATAGCACGGGGATTGCCTGTGGAAAAGTCCGTGGAAAAAGCCAAAGAACTTGTGGACAGCATGTTGAAAACCGCGAAGCCCGTGGGCAAAGGAAAAACAAAATACTTCCAATTTTGATGCAGGCGCAGATTACCAGGAGTTTTTCAGCAACCTGCCCGGTTCAGGTTTAACCGTGTTGATCGGCAATTAAAACCACCAGGAGGGTTCATGCGTACAGACGACAGGAAAGCGGACGAGCTCCGCAGGGTGAAGATCACGAGGAACTACATAAAGTCCGCCGAGGGGTCGGCGCTGATCGAGATGGGCGACACCAAGGTCATCTGCACGGCCACGGTCGAGAATTCGGTTCCGCCCTTTCTGCGGGGAAAGGGCACCGGCTGGGTCACTGCCGAGTACGCCATGCTGCCTCGGTCGTCGGCGCAGCGGATTCAGCGCGAGCGGAACAAGGTAGGCGGCCGCACTCACGAGATTCAGCGGCTCATCGGACGGTCCCTCCGCTCCGTTGTTGACATGAAGACCCTCGGTGAGAGATCGGTGCTGATCGACTGCGACGTGGTCCAGGCCGATGGCGGCACGCGTACAGCCTCCATCACAGGCGCTTTTGTCGCCCTCGTCGATGCGCTCAGACACATGAAGAAACAGGGACTCATCGACTGCATACCGGTCACGGATCATCTGGCGGCCGTCAGCGTCGGGATCGTGGAGGGAAAAGCGCTGCTCGACCTCTGCTACGTCGAGGATTCGTCGGCAGAGGTGGACATGAACCTCGTGATGACGGGCACAGGAGCGATCGTCGAGGTGCAGGGGACTGCGGAAGGAAAACCGTTCTCCAAAGCGGATTTAAGCAGACTTCTTGCCCTGGCAGAGAAGGGCGTCAAGACGCTGATCAGGAAGCAGAAGGAAGTTCTCAAGTGACGGCGTTCCTCACGTCGCTCGCGATCGTGGTCCTGGCCGAGATGGGCGACAAGACCCAGCTTCTCGCCATGGCATTTGCGACCCGCTTCAGGTGGCAGACCGTGATGTGGGGTGTGTTTGCGGCCACGGCAGCGAACCATCTCTTTGCCGTGGCGGTCGGCAACTACCTCACGAACCTCGTTCCGCTGAATTACATCAAGATCGCGGCTTCGGCCTCCTTCATCATCTTCGGTCTCTGGACCATCCGCGGCGACAAACTGGAAGGCGAGGACAGAAGGTTCAATTTCAGCCCCTTCTGGACCGTCACGGTCGCCTTCTTCATCGCCGAGATGGGCGACAAGACCCAGCTCGCCACGGTCGCCCTGGCTGCAGACTTCAATACGATCATTCCCGTCTGGATCGGCACTACGACCGGCATGCTCATAGCCGACGCGATCGGCATCATTGCCGGAATCGTCCTTCACAAAAAAATACCGGAGAAGCAGATCAAGTGGGTCGCCGCTGTGATCTTCATCATCTTCGGATTGTGGGGCCTCATTAGTGCGCTTTTTTTCAGCGGCGCTGCTCGTTCTTCTGCGTGAATTCCGGAGTAAACGCTGCCCCGCAGCTTGCTTCCCTGCCGTCCCAAGAGTATTAGTTCAATTCGGACGAACGACGGACTGAAATTCCTGCCACTTTTGCCCTTTCTGCTTGACAAAGACGTTCTGCCCTTTTAATATTAAACACCTGTTTTATAATTTTGATACATGACCCGGTATCAGCGGCCCCGGAAGATACCTTTGTTTTTGTTGATTATTATTGTGGGTCTCCTTGCATCTTCGTAGGGCGAACTGAGCTTTGAGGAATCGGCCGGAAGTAAAACAACAGGAAAGGAATGAATTAGGAAAGAATGATCACGAAAAGAGAAAAGTCCAACTATACGATCCAGTCCGTATCCCATGCCCTCGACATCCTCGAGTCGTTCACGAAAACAGAGGACGAGCTCGGCGTAACGGAGCTTTCGAAACGGCTGGGTCTTCACAAGAACAACGTGTTTCGACTGCTTGCGACGCTGGAACATCGCGGGTATATCGAGCAGAACAGGGCCACGGAAAATTACCGGCTCGGCGCGAAGACGCTTCAGATCGGGGCGATCTTCATCGAGCAGCGCGAGTGCCGCCGTCAGGCGCGGCCGATCCTCGAGAAGCTTTCCGCCGCTGCCGGCGAGACGGCAGTCGTGGGGGTGCTTCGCGGGAACAAGGTGATCTACATGGACAGCGTCGAACCGGACCGGATCGTGCGGGCGGTGTCGAGAGTCGGCGCGATGTATCCCGCCTACTGCACGGCAGTCGGAAAGATCCAGCTCGCGCGCCTTTCACCCGTCGAAATAGAGCGGCTCTATCCCGAACCCGATCTGGTCGCAGTCACGGACCGGTGCGTCAAGACCCGCAAAGCGCTGCTTGATCAGATGGCCGCGATCGTGCAGAAAGGATATGCCCTTGAACAGGAGGAGGCCGAGGAAGACGTGGGCGGCCTCGCTGTAGCGGTGAAAGATTTTTCCGGGAACGTGATCGCCGCGATCGGCATCATCGCCCCGGCCGGCAGACTGACCAATGAGCGGCTTGAAAAGGGCGGTCTCATCAGCACTCTGCAGGAGGCGGGGCAGGCGCTTTCCATGAAGCTCGGGTTCACGGCCGGAGCAGGAACAAAATAGCCCGCCTCTTCACGTTCCGGCGTGCACTTTATCCGGTAACGTGCGAGAATTGTTGACACTTCTGTTCAAGCTGTGTTATTATCGCCCAGATGGTGATTGATCAAAAATGGGATCAACTTAAGGCGTTGCTCCATGATATGCAGCTTGCAGTTCTTGCCTACTCAGGCGGAGTGGACAGCTCGCTTCTCCTGAAGGCCGCTGCCGAAGTCATGGGGCCGCATTGCATTGCCGTTACCGCAGTTTCCGAGACCTATCCCGCCGGTGAACTGCGTGCCGCGAAGGACTTCGCCCGCTCCCTCGGCGTGACGCACAAGGTCCTGCATACGGAGGAGCTTGCGTCCGAAGCCTTCGTCAGCAACACGCCGGACCGCTGCTACCACTGCAAGAAGGAACTTTTCGAAAAGCTCTCCGCGATCGCCGCATCCGAGGGAATTGCCGCAGTCATCGAGGGATCGAACACCGACGACCTCAAGGATTACCGCCCGGGCAGAAAAGCAGCGCAGGAATATTCCGTCCGGAGCCCGCTGGTGGAAGCAGGACTCTCCAAAAAGGACGTCCGCCGGCTTGCCCGTATGCTGGGCCTTCCCGTGTGGGACAAACCCTCCCTTGCCTGCCTCTCCTCACGCATTCCCTATGGGACCAGGATTACTCCCGAAATACTCAGTCTCGTCCAGGCTGCGGAAGATCATCTCCATGCATTCGGATTCAGGCAGGTGCGTGTGAGGCACCACGGAGAAATTGCGAGGATCGAGATAGACCGCGCGGATTTTGCGAAACTGATGGAAGGGGACATGGCGGACCGGATCTCGGCTTCGCTGAAGGAACTGGGGTACACCTACGTATGCCTCGACCTTGACGGCTACCGGAGCGGGAGTATGAATGAGGCAATGAGGCGAATGCGGAATGCGGAATGTGAAATGCGGAATGTGAAACCCTGACTGACGGAGACATCAGCCTTCGGGGATCTGAGAATGCAAGGAGAACAGGAATGAAGGTACTGGTAGTAGGGGGCGGCGGCAGGGAGCACGCGCTGGTATGGAAGATAGCGCAGAGTCCGAAAGTCACGAAGATCTACGCGGCTCCGGGCAACGCAGGCATCGCGCAGCTCGCCGAGTGCGTGCAGATCAAGGCCGATGACATTACCGGGCTCCTGGCCTTCTCAAAAGCCAAGGCGATCGACCTCGCCGTGATCGGGCCCGAAGGACCGTTGTCCATGGGCATTGTGGACGAGTTTACGAAGCAGGGGCTCCGCGCCTTCGGACCGAGCGGGCGGGCGGCGGAGATCGAGGCAAGTAAACGGTTCTCCAAGGACCTGATGAAGAAATACAACATCCCCACGGCGGAGTACGGGGTCTTTACCGACAAGGCTGCGGCAGCGGACTATGTGAGCCGGAAGGGAGCCCCCATCGTGGTCAAGGCGGACGGCCTTGCAGCAGGCAAAGGCGTTGTCGTCGCTGAGACCGTGGAAGAGGCGCTCAAGGCGCTGGACCAGATCATGACCGAAAAGGCCTTCGGCACTGCAGGCGACCGCGTAGTGATCGAGGAATGCCTCAGGGGCGAGGAAGCGTCGTTCATGGCTTTTTCCGACGGCAAGACCGTCGTGCCCATGGCATCGTCGCAGGACCACAAACGCATCTTCGATGCCGACAAGGGGCCGAATACGGGAGGCATGGGGGCTTATTCCCCGGCGCCGATCGTGACGCGGCAGCTTGAGAAGAAGGTCATGGAGACGATCATGGTGCCGACCGTGCGGGCCATGGAAAAAGAGGGCCGTCTGTTCAAGGGCGTGCTGTACGCCGGGCTCATGATCCAGAACGGAGAGGCCAGGGTGCTTGAGTTCAACGCACGGTTCGGCGACCCGGAGACCCAGCCGATCATGATGCGGCTTGATACGGACCTTATCGACATCATCGAGGCCATCCTCGCGGGCACGCTGGCTAAGGTAGAGATCAAGTGGAAGCCGGATTCTGCGGTCTGCGTGGTCATGGCGTCGGGCGGATATCCCGGCGCCTACGAAAAAGGCAAGGAGATCCACGGATTGGAGAATGCGGCGAAACTGAGCAACGTGTCGGTATTCCACGCCGGGAGCGCGTTCAAGGGCAATACGATCGCCACCGACGGCGGGAGGGTCCTGGGGGTGACGGGCACCGGACCGGTCATTGCCGCAGCCATCGACAATGCCTACAAAGCGGTTCAGGCTATTTCCTTCGAAGGGGCGCACTACCGCAGGGACATCGGCGCCCGTGCGCTAGAGACCGGACATTGAGAAAGCAGCAGCGTAAAACAGGGAAAGGGGTCCGTCCGTGGCCGACGGTGGGGAACATTGCCGGATTCCTGAATAATACGCTTCGGGTGGCACAGATTAAAGATGCTTCCTTGAACGGGTTACAGGCAGGTTCCCGCGCAGGCGCCGTGACTAAAGTCGGCTTTGCCGTCGACGGATGCCTGTCCACCTTTGAGAAGGCGGTTGAACTCGACGTCGATCTTCTGGTCGTCCACCACGGCATCAAGTGGCGGCCTCAAAAGGACCGCGACTTGGAAAACGGTCGAGCAGCGTATCTGAAAAAGCATAAACTAGCTCTCTATGCCGCTCATCTGCCCCTCGACCGGCACGAGGAGTATGGAAACAATATCCAGTTGTCCCGCATGCTCAACCTGCGGGACCCGCGCAGATTCGGAAGGTACCACGGCATCACGATCGGGTACGCAGGTACGCTTTCTGCTCCGGCCGCTCCCGAGGCGCTTGTCAAGATACTGAACAGGCGTTTGCACACCACATGCCGGACCATTTCCTTCGGGAAAAAACGTGTACGCACCATGGGCATCGTCTCCGGAGGCGGTGGGAGCCTGCTCGAACAGGCTGTACAGGAGCACCTCGACTGTTTCCTGGTCGGAGAGATCGACCTCGCAGTCTATAATGCCGCGAGGGAATACGGCATGAACCTTATCGTTGCCGGACATTATGCGACGGAAACGACCGGCGTCAGGTCTCTCATGCCGGTTGTCGCCGACGTGTTCGGCGTAGAGACCGTATTTGTGGACGACCCTAAAAAATTATAACGGAACCTGCAGACATCATCTTGAAGAAGGGAGTTCCCATGACCAAACCTGTCGTCGGCATACTGATGGGCAGCGACTCTGATCTGCCCGTCATGCAGGAAGCAGCATCCATGCTTCAGGAATTCGGCATCGAATATGAGATGACCATTGCTTCGGCCCACCGGACGCCGAAGAAAGTGGTCGAGTACAGCCAGAGCGCGGAAAAGCGGGGGCTCAAGCTGATCATTGCCGGAGCAGGGTGGGCCGCCCATCTGGCCGGCGTTGTCGCGTCCAATACGACGCTGCCGGTCATCGGCGTGCCGATCGATTCGTCGCCCCTTAAGGGGATCGACGCGCTTCTGGCTACGGCCCAGATGCCGGGAGGGGTCCCGGTGGCAACCATGGCTCTCGGCAAAGGCGGCGCCAAGAACGCGGGAATTTTTGCCGCCCAGATCATTGCGACGAACGATGTGAAGATCGCGAACCGTCTCAAAATATACCGGGTCGAAATGGAGCGGGAGGTCGAGGAAAAGGCCAAGCGGCTCATGACGATCACCGCTCCCCCGGTGCAGCGGGAGCAGGAACCTGCCGAGGCACCGGCGCCGGCGGCGAAGAAAAAGTCGCGGCGCAGACGGTGGAAGAAAAAAACGGGCGGCGCTTCACCAGCCCAGGGCCAGCCGGCGTGAAAACAGAGCTTGAGTGCCTGCCCTGCTTTTTCGGACAGGTATCGCGTACTCTGCAGTACACGGGAATCAACGGAGACAAGGGCCGTATGATCGCACGGGAGGCTGCGCGGATCATAGAAGCCGCTTCGCTCGACGAGGTCCCGGCCCGCACCACCACCGTTCTGCACAGGATGCTCCGCAGGGA
The DNA here is from genome assembly GCA_963749655.1 of Nitrospirota bacterium. Classification (GTDB taxonomy): domain Bacteria; phylum Nitrospirota; class UBA9217; order UBA9217; family UBA9217; genus JAJYKN01. Next base: position 31,933 of record CAVVOB010000018.1, on the reverse strand, counting down.
AACGGGGGTCGATCCCTACCGGTCCGTCAAGGAAGAGTACAATCGCATCGCCCTGACCAACCTTCCGATGCTGCGCCGCATGGCAGCGTCGATCGCCGATCCTCTCGAGGGCGGTGTCCGTATCGCCGTCGCGGGAAATGTCATCGACTTCGGAATCTACGATGCAATCGACCTTGACCGATCGATCGAGGAGTCGTTCCGTCTTCCCCTTTCGCGCGATTCGCTCCGTCTGTTTGCCGAGAAGACGGCTGCGTCGAAGCGCATCCTGTACCTCTGCGACAATGCCGGAGAAATCGTCTTCGACCGTGTGCTGCTCGAAGTCCTGCGGGGCATGGGCAAGCTCGTAACCGCCGTGGTCAAAGGCGCGCCCGTGATCAACGACGCCACCGCGGAGGACGCCCGCGCCGCCGGACTCCATGAATCCGCCGACGTCATGGACAACGGCAGCGACGGCATCGGCACGCTGCTCGAATCGTGCTCCGATCGCTTCCGACAGGCATACGGCGGCGCCGACATGATCATCAGCAAGGGCCAGGCGAACTATGAAACCCTTGTTCAGGGGAACGATGGGCGCACCTTTTTCCTGTTCAAGGTAAAATGCCCCGTCGTTGCCCGGCATCTCAACAGACCCAATGGCGATATTGTGCTTACCGGAGGATTGCCATCGGCGAATTGAACCGCGGGAGAAACGCATTGACCGGAAAAGCTGCGGAGCTCGTCCTGATCGATCCGGTCCGTCCGGAAACAGCTTTTGTCCGCTGCCGGGACGTTGTGGCGGCAGGAGGCGTGATTGCCTTTCCCACGGACACCTTCTACGGCCTCGGCGCCGACCCGGGAAATCCTGCCGCAGTGAAACGGCTTTTCGAGATCAAGAAGAGAGAGTCCGACCAGCCGGTCCTGCTGCTGATCGCAGACCCCGGAGAGGTGGGACAGTGGGCTCAGGAAATTCCGCCTCGGGCAGCGGATCTCATGGAACGGTTCTGGCCGGGCCCCCTTACCCTGGTGTTCAAGGCCAGGACGGACGTGCCGGCCGAACTTACTGCAGGGACCGGCACCATCGGCCTCCGCATACCGGGAAACGAATTGACGAGGAGCCTGCTGCGGTACCTCGGACACGGCTTGACCGGCACGAGCGCTAATATTTCTGGCCGGCCGAGTCCCGTCACAGCGGAAGAGGCTGCAGCGTCACTGGGCGCCGCGGTGGACCTCGTCTTGAACGGCGGCAGGACCGCCGGAGAAAAACCGTCAACAGTCGTGGCCGTAGACACGGGCCTGCCGCGGGTGCTTCGCGAAGGCGCCATCCCATCGGAAGAGATCACGGGATAAGGGAAATGCCGGCGTCATTTCGCACCGAGCTCTTATTAAGGAGAATGAATGAAAAAGATATTCGTACTGGATACCAACGTGCTGCTCCATGACCCCCGGGCGATCTTCTCATTCGAGGACAACGATGTGATCATCCCGATCGTGGTCATCGAGGAACTGGACAAATTCAAGAAGGGGATCGACGAAATCGGCCGCAACGCCCGCCAGGTTTCCCGGATCCTCGACGAATTCCGGCAGAAGGGGAAACTGTCTCAGGGGGTGCAGCTGGAAGGCGGCGGGAGTCTTCGCGTGGAGCTCAACCACCAGTCGCCGCAGAGCCTGCCGAACGAGCTGATTGCGACGAAGGCGGACAACCGGATCCTCGCAACGGCATTCAATCTCAAGAACGACAACCTCCCCGTCGTCCTCGTGACGAAGGACACGAACCTCCGCATCAAGGCCGATGCGTTGGGGCTTCGGGCCGAGGACTTCGAATCCGACACGATCACGATCGATGAGCTCTATTCCGGAGAAACGGAGATCCCGGTCGAGCCCGGCGCAGTCGAAGAATTCTACACCCGGGGAGAATTGAAGCCCCCGGCGGACCCCAAGCCCTTTCCGAACCAGTTTGCGATGATCAAGAACAGCGCCAATCCCTCGCAGACGGCACTTGCCCGGTTCAGCCAGCAGAAAAATGCGCTCGTGCCCATCGTGAGCACAAAACACGGTGTGTGGGGCATCAATTCCAGGAACAAACAGCAACAATTCGCCCTCGATCTGCTTCTGAACGACGACATCAGGCTGGTGACGCTCGTGGGCAAGGCCGGTACGGGTAAAACGCTCCTTGCGCTGGCGGCCGGACTTGACCGGACGATCGAGGCGCGCACGTTCCAGCGTTTAGTGGTGTCCCGGCCCGTGTTCCCCCTGGGCAAGGACATCGGCTTCCTTCCCGGCGACATCGAGGAAAAACTGAGGCCCTGGATGCAACCGATCCGGGACAACCTCGACTTTCTCATGGGTGCTTCCGCGTCGGCCGGACGGGTCAAGGGAAAAAAGGACCTTCAGAGTCTCTTCGATCTGGGGATGATCGAGGTGGAGCCCCTCACCTACATCCGCGGCAGAAGCATGCCGAACCAGTATCTTATCGTGGACGAGGCCCAGAACCTCACACCCCACGAAATCAAGACCATCATTACGCGGGCGGGCGAGGGCACGAAAGTCGTGCTCACCGGCGACCCCTATCAGATCGACAATCCCTACATCGATTCGGAGAGCAACGGACTGACGTTCGTGGTCGAACGGTTCAAGGAAGAATCGATCGCCGGGCACATCACGCTCTTCAAGGGCGAGCGTTCCGACCTGGCTGAACTGGCGGCCACGCTGCTGTAGTACTGAACACAGAGCAAGTCTTTTACATGGGAGTGAGAATACGACAGGATATGCAAAAAAACAGACAAACAGCAAATACGGTTTTTTTGATCGTCACCTCGCTCGCCGCTTTGTTCGTCCTGGTCGAGCTCATTTTAAAATCCTTTGGCAAGAGTATCTGCGCGTACGAAGGATGCAAGATGACGGCCCAGTACGCGAGGTTCGGAGACGGCACCATTTTTTCGGTCGGGCTCGCCGCGTTCCTGTCTCTGGTCGTCCTCACGGTGGCGAGCCGGCAGCTTGGAAAGCCATCGCTCGAGCGCCTCATCAATCTGGTTCTCGTCGTCGCCCTTGCTTCTGAAGGGTTCTTTATGGGATACCTGGCGTTCAGGATACATACTGTCTGTGTGATCTGCGTCTCCATTTTCGGGTTTATCGTCCTGCTCGGCATTATCCGGCTGCTGTCCGGTGAAGCCGACCTCATCGCCGGCTTCGGCGCGCTTGGAGCGGTCTTTTTCATGCAGTATCTCGTCCTGCCGGCAGGCATACCCGTGGACCTGCCCGCGAATGAACGGCTTATCCTGTTTTACAGCAAGGACTGCAGGCACTGCGCAGAGCTCATCAAGGGGCTGGATGAGAAGAAAATATCCGTGGCCCGTCTCCTAGTGTCCGAGTATGCCGGATTCCTGGAAAACATGGGCATCGACAGTGTTCCGACTCTCATGGTGAATGAAAAGTACCAGAAGGTGTTCCTTACCGGCAAGGAGGCGATCGACCGCTATCTGGCAGCCTGCACGGTTCAAAAAAAATCCGCTGACAAGCCCGGACAAAAACCAAAAGCCAAGGCAACAGCAGAAGCTCCCGTGCAGGGCACGGGAACTTCGATCGACATGTTCAGCCAGCCGGGGCTGCTGTTGAGCGCGCCGTCGCCATCGGCTGACGAGGGGCTGTGCAAGGAAGATGAAATCTGTAAGTGATCCGGAGGGCAGACGGCCAATACCCCTCCCGGTCTGCCGCAGGCAGGGCAGGTTTATCAAATCCGGAGAAGCGGCATGAAGCATAACGAATGACTGCCCTGGTAATCCGCTTCTACTGCGACTCCCATTTTTTAGAATGTTCCGTTTCCCGGCATTTACAACGAAGGTTCTATCAGCCGGATATGCCGAAAGTCCTGTTCGGCCGTGCCCGCCCGTGAAGCCTCAGCAGAAAAGATTTCTCACTGGAAAAAAGTCAAGCATCTGTGGTAATATTGCCACCTATGGCTAAAATCATCGAAAAACGCCTTATCCGCAAACCGGATGTTTACTATTATAAGATCGCTGCTCCCCTGATATCACAAAAAGCACAGCCCGGCCAGTTCGTAATCATCAGGCTCCATGAAAAGGGCGAACGCATTCCACTTTCACTTGCCGACATCAATCCTTCGGACGGAACGCTCAGTCTCATCGTCATGGCCGTGGGCAAGACCACGACGGAGCTCTCGTCGTACCAGGAAGGCGATGAGATTCTCGACCTCTGCGGACCGCTCGGCATGCCGACGCACATCGAAAAGGTCGGCAGGGTAGTCCTGGTCGGCGGCGGGTTCGGCGTTGCGCCCCTCTATCCCATCGCCCGGGCTTACAAGGCAGCGGGCAACACGGTGACCGTCATCATGGGCGCACGGAGTGCGGATCTGCTGATCTACGAACAGGAGATGCACGGCGTGAGCGACAAGGTGCTCGTCTCGACTAATGACGGAAGCAAGGGGAGCAAGGGCATTGTAACGGAGTCGCTGGCGCAGGAACTGGAGTCTTCCGGAGCGGACCTGGTCATGGCGGTCGGTCCCGCTATCATGATGAAGGCGGTTGCCGAAACGACGCGCCCCCTCGGTGTCAGAACGACGGTAAGCCTGAATCCGATCATGATAGACGGCACCGGCATGTGCGGCGGATGCCGAGTTACCGTCGGCGGCGCCACGAAATTTGCGTGCATTGACGGCCCTGAATTCGACGGCCATCTGGTGAACTGGGATGTGCTCCTGAACCGCCAGAAAACGTACCGGAAAGAAGAAAAGGAATCCTTTGAAACCTGGATGCAACGCCATGAGCGTATGCTCGGGAAGGAAAGGCAGCCTGTCCGTGAGTGATCATAACAAAAGCAGCGGGTCCGGAGAACATAAAAAAATGCCCGCAAAGATCGTTCCCCGGAAGACACCCATGCCCGAGCAGGAGCCCGGGAAGCGGCGCTCCAATTTCGAGGAAGTTTCCTTCGGGTATTCGCGGGAGCTGGCGCAGTCAGAAGCTGCGCGGTGCCTGAACTGCGCAGATCCGAAATGCGTGGGCGGCTGTCCCGTGCAGGTGCCGATCCCCCGCTTTATCCAGGCGGTCAAGGCCGGAGCGTTCGGCCGGGCGCTCGAGATCATAAGGAGCGCAAACCTTCTGCCTGCGGTCTGCGGCCGCGTTTGCCCACAGGAAAGCCAGTGTGAGAAATACTGCACCCTGGGAAAGAAGTTCGATCCCGTGGCGATCGGCCGTCTCGAACGGTTTACCGCCGACTGGTCTGCAGCAAACGGACAAGCGGTATCCGCCGCACGATCCGAACCAACAGGAAAGAAGGTTGCCGTAGTGGGCAGCGGCCCCGCAGGGCTGGCCTGTGCTTACGATCTGGCCAAACTCGGCCACGAGGTCCGGGTCCTCGAGGCATTGCATGAGGCAGGGGGAGTTCTCGTCTACGGCATTCCCGAGTTTCGTCTTCCCAAGAAGATCGTGGCCCGGGAGATCGAAGTGCTGAGGCAGCTCGGCGTAGAGATCGCGACGAATTCCGTGGTCGGCAAACTGATCAGCGTTGATGAGATCATGGCGCAGTTCGACGCCTGTTTCATAGGAACCGGCGCCGGGTTCCCGAAGTTCATGGAGATCGAAGGAGAGCATCTTTCCGGCGTCTATTCGGCCAATGAATTCCTGACCCGCGTCAATCTCATGCGGGCTTATTCGTCTCCGGAGTACGACACGCCGATCCGGAAGGGCGAACGGGTCGCAGTCATCGGCGGCGGAAATGTCGCGATGGACTCGGCGAGGACGGCCTTGCGCCTGGGCGCCCGTGAAACGACCATTATTTATCGCCGTTCGGAAGAGGACATGCCCGCGCGGAGAGAGGAAATCCATCACGCCAAGGAAGAGGGGATCGTGTTCGAAACCCTCACGAATCCCGTACGGATCCTCGACACCGACGGGCACTCATGCGCCGTCGAGTGCGTTCGCATGGAGCAGGGCGAGCCCGATGCTTCGGGCCGCCGACGGTCGGTTCCGAAACGGGGGTCCGAATTCCTGGTCAATGCCGATACGGTGATCATGGCGGTAGGAACGAACACGAATCCGCTCGTGTCCCGGAGCTCAAGGGACCTTGTCGTGAACGACCGCGGCTATATCGTGGCGGACGAAACAGGCAAGACAAGCTGTGAAGGCGTCTACGCCGGCGGCGATATCGTAACCGGTTCGGCCACGGTCATTTCCGCGCTCGGCGCGGGAAGGAAAGCGGCGCAGTCCATTCATTCGTATCTTTCCGGCGAATAAGAATCGGCGGGGGCGACCCCTGTAATAACGGCTACCCGTCGTCCGGCAAGCCGCCGGACCGCCCAGGTCGGGACGCGGCATGGCCGAAATCAGCGGGATTTCTGATATGTTCTCCAATATCGGGGTTGACACCTAATGGACGTTGTGTTAATTTACCCGGACTGTTTTGGAACGGGAGGCTGTTTTGGAAAATAAAAAGGGAATTGTTGAGATTGCTGCGGAGAAAGTCTGGAAGTTTTTTTCTTCCGTCAAGCTGGCCGTCGTGCTGTTGATCATACTGGCGATCGTTTCGGTGATCGGAACGGTGATCCAGCAGAATGAGTCTCCGGAAAAATACCTGAGAGAGTACAGCCAGGCCACGGTTCAGCTTTTCGAGATGCTCGGGTTTTTCGACATGTACCACACCTGGTGGTTCGTGCTTCTTTTGTTTCTCTTCACGGCAAACCTGACCGTTTGCACGCTGGAGCGCCTGCCCCACACCCTGAAGATCATGACCGCCCCCCTCAAGCCGATTGACGAAGACAGCCTGAAGGCGGTCCCCTTCAAAAAAGAATTCGAATTCAAAGGCGGAACCGCGAAGGCGGAGGAGCGTGCGGCAAGCGTGCTCAAGAGCCGGCGATACCGCTACATAGAAACGAAAGGACCGGGCGCGTCGCAGTTCATCACCCAGAAGGGCGTCTACAGCAGGCTGGGCGTGTACATTACCCATCTCAGCATCATCCTGATCTTTGTCGGAGCGCTGATCGGGTCCTTCTTCGGGTTCAAGGCCTTCCTGAACCTCCCCGAAGGACAGGCGTCGAAGGTCGTCTATCTCAGGAACGAGCCTCTGTGGGACCAGATCATGGACGCCCTCGGCATCGCGAAGAGCCCGGTGATCGTGAACCCTCAGGTCGGCGTCCCTGCCATGCCGCTCGGATTCATAGTCCGATGCAACAGTTTTGACGTCGATTACTACATCGGCCCTTCAGGAATGCCCACCGGGATGCCGTCGGAATACCACAGCACCCTGAGCGTGTTCAACATGGAGGGTGAAAGAATACTGGATAAGCGCATACGGGTGAACGACCCTCTGTCCTTTCACGGGATCACATTCTATCAGTCGAGTTACGGCACTCTTCAGGAAGGCAACGGGCAGGTCGTCCTGAACATCCGCAGGAAGGACGACACCCGCTCGAGCGGCGAACAAGTCTATATTGCGCCGGGACAATCGAAATATGTCGCGTCCATTGACCGGACGATCAAAGTGCTCGGATTTTCCCCGTACGGCGTACGGAATCCCTCCACGGGGCAGGTCCAGTTCTACCACACCGAGAACGAGGAGTACATTAATCCGACCGTGCAGCTGGAAGTGTTGCGCGGAAACAAGCCGGTCTTCCAGACCATGATCCTGAAAACGGACCCCAATCAGCCTTCCCTGCCCGAAGATTACACTATTACGTACGGCGGCTATTGGGGGACGAGGTACACCGGTCTCCAGGTTACCAAGGATCCCGGCGTCTGGGTCGTATATACCGGCTTCATCATGTTGTGTGTCGGTCCGCTTATCGCCTTTTTCGGATCACATCGCAAACTTTGGGTGCGTATTCAGGAGCGCAAGGGCCAGGCCGTGATTCTTGTGGCCGGTTCCTCCAACCGGAACCGCATCGCGTTCGAAAATGAGTTCAACAGGATCATAGAAGACATTTCAAAGTAGCCCCGCGGTTCTCAGGAGGATTCAATGGAAAGTTCATTGCTCTTTAGCATAGCGACCCTGGCGTATCTTGCAGCCATGGTGCTCTACATCAGCTACCTCGCATTCAAGAAGCACACCATCGGACTGGCCGCGACGGTCGTGACCATGGCCGGGTTCGCGATCCAGACCGTGGCCCTGCTGCTGCGGTGGTACGAATCATACCAGATGGACATCGGAAGGGTGCCGCTGTCCAATCTCTACGAGTCGCTCGTTTTCTTTACCTGGAGTACGGTCCTGATCTACCTGTTCGTGGAGTTCAAGTACAAGACGAAGGCCTTCGGCGCCTTTGTCCTGCCGGTGGCCTTTCTCGCGCTGGCGTTCATCAATGTTGCGGGAATCAGCGCCGACATCACGCCGCTCGTTCCGGCCCTCAAGAGCAACTGGCTGTTCTATCACGTGCTGGTAAGCTTCCTGGGCTATGCGGCCTTCGGCGTTGCTTTCGCCATCAGCATGATCTACCTGCTCATGGATACGGACGGGAGGGGTTCCGCAGTGAACGTCGCCGCAGGAGCGGGGGCGATCGCTGTGCTGGCGCTTATCGGGAATTTCATGGCAAGCCAGGGCGAGCGGATGAAAACCGTTTTCTGGATGTCGATGGGCGTGCTGGTTTTAGCATGGTTCATCTACCTCATTGTAGCGGGCGCCCGGAACAAATCGCAGGTGTATCTCTTCTGGTCCCTGTGCGTAACACTGGCGATCTCACTCCTCGTCGGCATGGGGATTGATTTCGTCTACCTGGTCTCCCTCAAACATCTCGCGGCAGGGGAGTCTTTCAAAAAGCACATGTTCGAATCGACGCTCCTGAATGATTCGCCGGCAGTTGCCATCATCAGCTGGGGCGTCGTACTTGCCCTGTTTTACTTTATCTGGTCCAAAGGGATGGGCTTGAGGACCCTGCTCAATCAGTATATTCCTCCTCAAAACCAGCTTGACGATGTTACCTACCGCATGATCGCCATCGGCTGGCCATTGCTCACCGCGGGCATCATCACGGGCGCCGTCTGGGCAAACAGCGCCTGGGGCACCTACTGGAGCTGGGACCCGAAGGAGACGTGGTCGCTTATCACCTGGTTCGTCTATGCGATCTATCTCCATTCCCGCTATGTGCGGGGATGGAAGGGCACCCAGATGGCCGTCATCTCGGCCGTGGGATTCCTGGCTGTGATCTTTACCTATCTCGGCGTGAACCTCGTGTTGTCCGGTCTCCATTCATACGGCGGCCTGAATTAAAACGCAGTCCGGTTCTCAGGGCCGGTAATGTCTCTCAAAATTTACTGTGCCGCCGGCTGGCTCCCTGCCAGCCGGCTTCTTTATTGATACACCGTCCTATTACTCCACCGCCGCCATTCCTATTCCTTCCTCTCTCCGGTGATATACTTAAATCAGAGTTATTTTGCCTTATATGATACTTAATCATCACTGGGAGGTGCGCCATGAAAACGCTTGTGTGCAGGGATTTAGGAAACAATTGCAGCTGGATGCATAAGGAACGGACCGAGGAACTTCTGCTCGATGTCGCTGCCATCCATTTACGCGATGTCCACGGTGTAAAAGCACTGTCACCCGATACTGTGGGCAGGATAAAGAATGCGTTCAACGATCAAGAGTCCCGTGAACCGGCATTGGAGGCGTCCGATGAGAATCCCGTATTGAAGGAGTTTTTGTGCAAGGACCTGGGAATGGACTGCACCTGGAGATACATTGCCCAGACCGAGGAACTGCTTGCCGACGGTGTTGCCGTGCATGCACGGGATGCCCATGGGATAACGGAGTTTACACCTGAAATGGCAGTCAAGGTAAAAACACTGGCCCATGAATGGCAGGGATAAGGTGAAGACGGCAATCTATCTTTGTGAGGGCGGGTGGTGTTGGGTGGTGCGCAGGAGGCTTTTTCAGCGGGCCACAGAAACATCGAGCCGTTTTTCGCTTGAGTAGATCGGGAAGATTTTAAAATCCTTGACCCAGGGCTGGATAACATAGTAATCGGCCTTGTGCCACATGAAGAGCCAGGGCGCATTCTGTATGATGCGATCTTCCGCCTGCCGGTAGAGGCGGTAGCGCTTCTTTCCGTCAACGGTGTGTTCGGCGGTTTCAATCAAGCGGTCAAGGATGGGGTCAAGGCAGCGCGTACGGTTGCCACCCGGTCCGACGCTCCCTGAATGGAATAGGGGAAAGAGAAAATCGTCGGGGTCTGGATAGTCTGCCCACCAGGAGAGCCAGAAGGCGTCAGGCTCTCCGTCATTTACTGCGTGTTTAAATGCGCTCCAATCGAGTTGGGTGATCTCCGCCTTCAGGCCGATCTTTGCCAGATAGTTCTGGATTACTTCGACAATATCGAGGACTTCCGGATCAGCTGAAATGTAGAGCTTGAATGCTGTTCCTTCCGCTCCTGCCTGATGGATGAGCTCCCTGGCCTTTTCAGGATCATACGTATACCCTCTCGTGGCCTGCGGCAACACCCTGTTTTTCCATAATCCCGGCGGGACCGGTCCGGTCGCGAGGATGCCGCGTTTCTCAAAGACGGTATTCAGAATATGCAGGCGGTCGACGGCATAATTGACCGCCCGCCGTACCCGGACGTCATTGAACGGCGGTCGGGTGCAGTTCATTCCCAGATAATACGTGTTTAATCCCGGCCTTCCGTACACGAGATCACGCCACGCGGGATCGGTCGTATAGCGTTTGTATTCCGATGACGGTATGAGCAGAACATCGAGCCTGCCGGTCTCGAACTCGAGCACAGCGGTAAGGTCCTCGGGTATGATGCGGTAATAGATGCCGTTCAGTTTCGCTTTGCCCTCGAAATAATCATCGCGTGCGGCGAGGACGAGGTGCTGGCCGTGCGTCCAGTCGGTCAGCGTGTAAGGGCCGCTTCCCACCGGGTGCGTCCCGAAGTCCTTTCCCATCCGTTCCACGTCCTCGCGGGGCACGATGTAGGCTGTCGTCATGGCGAGGAGGGAGAGGAACGGTCCGAATGGTTTTTCAAGCTTGATGATCAGGGTGTGATCGTTCACCACACGTATTCCTGCGGCCGACGTTGCCTTCCCCGCAAGCATGTCCTGTGCTCCCTCGATCCGGTCCAGGACCCAGGTGAGGGGGGCCTTTGTCTGAGGGTTCAGCACGCGTTCAAAGGAGTACTTGACGTCCTGGGCAGTAACTTTTTTCCCGTTGCTGAAGGTGACATCGAAACGGAGCCGGAACGTGTATGTCAACTGATCATCCGAAAGCGTCCATGAGTGGGCGATATCGGGAACAATCGCCAAGTCCTCCGTGAACCTTACGAGACCGTTGTAAAGCTTTGCGGCAATACCTCCGCCCTGAACATCAGTTATGAGAGCGGGGTCGAGGGTAGTCGGATTACTATTCACGCGGAGGTAGAGGTATCCGGGCAGACGTCCGCTTTCGGACCGATGGCAGCTGGGTAGAAGGGACAGCAGGAAAAGGAGCAGGAGGGACCGGACGACCAGGGGCCGCAGAAGGGCCCCGGCGACGGACCCGGATTTAATGCTTTGACGCGTTGATGAAGGCCTTGAAAAGCCTCTTGGTATAGGGGTCATTGGATGTTTTTTCCGGATGCCATTGCACCGCTATGAGGAACATATCCTTTGACCGGGATTCCAGCGCCTCGTAGACGCCGTCCGGAGACACAGCGGAAAGCCTCAAGCCCTTTCCGGGGTTTTTTATGCTCTGATGGTGAGCGCTGCGTATCTTGATGCTGCAGTTTCCCGCTGTTCGGCAATCATCCAATCCGATCACGGTGCACAGCTTGGTCCCTTCGAAGATATTCACGGGATGAAATACCTTTTCACCCGTTTTGATCGCGCTGTGCTTCAGCGCTTTGGGAATCTGACGGTTGATGTCCTGAAACAATTTCCCGCCGAGCGCCACATTGATCAATTGAGCGCCGTGACAGATGGCGAGGACCGGTTTTTTCGCTTTGCTCACCTCTTTAAAGAGGTTGATCTCGAACTTCGTCCGTGCATCCGGAGAGATCGTCATGGGTGCGCCGGGGAGGGGCTTTTCCTTGTAAAATTTCGGATGAACGTCGTCTCCGCCGGTAAAGAGGAACCCATCCAGAGATCTGACCAGATCGGGAATTGCCTCGGTAATGCTGAGGATCGGCACCGGTATTCCCCCGGCCTGGGCGACTGCTTTGCCGTAATCCCGGTCAAGGATATTCAAGTCCCTGGAAGCCTGCTCCTCCAGGTTCATGGTAATCCCGATCAAGGGCTTCATACACGCACCTCCCCGTGCCAGATAGACACTCGGCTACTTATAGCATATTTCGGGAGGCTTGTCAGCGTGAGATTATAATTTGAGATTTATTGTTCGCAAATTGCAGGTTTTCATTTTCTGTTGTTATAATTTTACGGATAGAGTGTGCACAACCTCGAAATTGTCGCCGTCACCGCATCAGGAATTCCATGACCGCCTTTTGCGTGTGAAGGCGGTTCTCTGCCTGGTCGAAAACAACCGACAACGGCCCGTCGATCACGTCTGCGGCGATCTCTTCACCGCGGTGCGCCGGCAGGCAATGCATGACAATGGCCCGGGAATCTGCAACGTTCATGAGTTTTCCATCCACCTGGTACCCCCGGAAAGCCCGCACGCGGACGGCATGCTCCTTTTCCTGCCCCATACTTGCCCAGACATCGGTATATACCGCATCAGCGTCCTTTGCCGCTTTCACAGGATCGTTGAATATTTTTAGCTGGGAACCGGTTCTGTCCGCGTCCCGTTTGGCCTGGCGCATGACCCCGGCGTCCGGCTCATAACCGTGGGGGCAGCCGACGGCAATATGCATGCCCACTTTGACGCAGGCTTCGATCAGTGAATTTGCCACATTGTTCCCGTCGCCGATATACGCGAGTTTCAACCCTTTCAGTCGTCCTTTTTTTTCCTGGATCGTGAACAGGTCGGCAAGGGCCTGGCAGGGGTGGTGGAGATCGGACAGTCCGTTGATCACCGGGATGGTCGCGTGCAGCGCAAGACTTTCGACCGTGGACTGAGCGTAGGTGCGGATCATGATCCCGTCCAGGTACCGGGACAGCGTTCGCGCCGTATCGGACAGTGGTTCGCCCCGGCCGATCTGCAGGTCATCGGCCGAAAGGAAGAGCGCCTGGCCTCCCAATTGATACATGCCGACTTCGAACGACACGCGGGTCCTCGTCGAGGATTTTTCAAAGATCATACCGAGCGTCTTCCCTTTCAGAGTCGGGTGTGCTTTGCCCTGACGTCTCAGCTTTTTCAGGACAGCGGTCCGTTTGAGGATCGCATCGATATCCTTTTGTGAAAGGTCGGATATGGTGAGCAGGTCTTTTTTCATAGGTTCCCCCCAAAAAAATCAAGAGGCGGCCAGGGGCAGCCGCCTGATGTATTCACTCGTCTGCGAGGATCAGCGTTTCGAAAAAATATCATCCAGCGTCCGGAGCAGCTGGTCGATTTCCTCTTCAGTAATGATGAGCGGCGGCATGAACCGCAGCACCGTATCCATGGTGCAGTTGATGAGAAGGCCTTCCTTCATGCAGGCCGAGACAATGTCTTTGCCCGGGAAGTCGAGCTCCATGCCCACGAGCAGACCCAGCCCCCTGACGTCCTTCACGAAGGAGTATTTCTTTTTCAGGCCGCCGAGCCCCTCGAGAAAGTACTTCCCGAGCTGTTCTACCGCGGGGATGATGATGTTGTCCTCGAGCAGCGCCTCCAGGGAGGCAATTGCTGCAGCGCAGGCCAGGGGATTGCCCCCGAACGTGGAGCCATGGGAACCCGGCGTCAGCGCCTGGGCCGCTTTGTCGGTCGCGATGAGCGCGCCGATGGGCATTCCTGATCCGAGACCCTTGGCAAGCATGACCACGTCCGGGACGATCCCGGCGTGTTCGTAGGCAAAAAGCCTGCCGGTTCTGCCCATGCCGGTCTGGATCTCGTCGAGCATAAGCAGAATCTGCTTCCGGTCGCAGAGGTCCCGGAGCGCCCGGAGGTACCCCGCTGCCGGCACGTTGACTCCGCCTTCTCCCTGCACCGGTTCAACAAGCACGGCGCAGGTCCGGTCGGTAATGGCGTTTTCTACGGCAGCTATATCATTGAAGGGCACATACTGAAAACCCGGGACGATCGGCTCAAATCCTTTATGAAACTTCTCCTGAGCCGTGGCGGTAAGGGCTCCCAAAGTCCTCCCATGGAACGATCCGCGCATGGTTATGATTTCAAAGCGGTCCTGTTTCAGGACCTCGCGGGCGTACCGCCGGGCCAGCTTGATGGCCGCTTCGACCGCCTCGGTTCCCGAATTGCAGAAGAACGCCTTGTCGGCAAAGGAATGGGCGACGAGGGCCTTGGCAAGGTTGATCTGCGGCTCGTTGTGAAAGTGATTGGACACGTGCATAAGCCGCTGGGCCTGCTTCTGGAGCGCCACCACCACCCGGGGATGGCAATGGCCCAGATTGCACACAGCGACGCCGGACACAAAATCGATATACTCCCGGCCGTCGGAGTCGAATACTCTCGTTCCGCGGCCCTTGATGAGGACCAGCGGCTGTCGGCCGTAGGTGTTCATGAGGTACTTCTGTGAATCTGCAAGGATATCGGACGTGATCATGATCTGGAAAGTAGCATACTCGGCCTGAAAAATCAAACGGAAAGTAGGTGTCGCAAAGCCGAAACCCGTTCAAACTGACGGGAAAATTCCGCACAGGGCGCGCAGCACATCAACGTCCTGAAGGCTCATATCCAGAGCCGCACCAGACCCGCGAGCAGCACCAGGACGACCGGCCCATACATCAAACGATAGGTCCCGGCCATGTCCGCCTTGAAATACCGGAGCGTCAGGAGCAGGCAAAGGTGGGTGGGTGAGAGCATGACACCGGCAAAGCCGCTGGCAAAGGCGAAGGAGATCGACCCGGGATCGGGAGTGCCTCCCAGCATGGCGGTTATGATCGGAAACGTCGCGCCGACGAACCCGACCGTCAGGCCGGTGAGAAGACCCACGATGAACGGGAGCGTGAAGAGCACGAGACCGACAGGGAGGCCGCTTTTATGGAAGAATGCCGGCAAGGCCTCAATGGCGCCCGATGCTTCGAGCATGCCCTTGAACACCATGATTCCGGCAACCATGAGCACGATGTTGATCGACAGGCTTTCACGAAGTGTCGTCATGATCTCGTTCGCGGAATAGCGATAGAACAGAAGCATTGCCACAACGATCATGATCATGGCAACAGCCAGCGGCAGCTTGACGATCGCGACCAGAACGATAGCCGCCGTGATCGGCAGGAGCGTCACGAAGAGGGCTGTGAACTCTTCCCGGGTCCTCTTCCCCTGCACCGGCGCGGTTTCTACTCCGCGGAACGCCAGGAGCGCCCCTGCGCCGACGAGCGCCAGGGGGAGCGGCAGTTGGGAGACCATGAAGCTGTTCAGAGGGATCCTGGTCACCGCAGCGGCAAGGATCACGCCGGGGTACAGCGGCGAAATGTATTCCCAGATATGGCGGAACCAGTAGTTGACAAAGGCCTTGCGCTCCGGGGTGATGTCGACATCAGCGGCCGCCTCCTGCACCATGGGCGCCGAGAAAGCGGCACCGCCGGCCGACGGCAGGACCCCGATCACGCCGGGCAGCACAGCCATGGCAACGCGCCGGTCCCGGGCGACATTCACAACGGCCTCCATCATGCGCTTGAGCACGCCCCTTTTCCTGATGATGTTCTCGAGCATCATGATGAGAATAAGGCCTGTCACGAGATTGATCGTCACGGGATCGATGCACGCGCGCAGCATGACCTGCGCCTGGGAGAGGGGACTGATGAGGTAAAGAGCGCCGAGGAAGACCGCTCCTGCAAGCATGACGAGCCCCAGGTTCCATTTGAAGCGCAGGAGCAGGACGATAAGAGCGAAGGCGGCTCCTATTTTGAGGAGGTCCGTCACCGGATGTAGCCTACCCCGAGATAGAATACTACGGCCGCCCGGATGGAGTAACGGTCCATGTCCCACGTATCGGGCAGCGGCTGGAACGGAGCAGAGGCCCGGATCGCCCTGACCGCCTCGTCATCGAGGATTTTGTATCCCGACGTCTTCAGGACTTCCACATCACCGAGAGTTCCGTCTTTCAGGATGTCGAACTTGATATAGAGCGATCCCTGATATCCTGATTCGGCGGCAAGGTCCGGATAGCGAAGGACGCTCTCGACCTTGATCTGGAGCCACCGGTTGTACGACATGAACTTGAACTCGTCCGTGTCGAGTGTTACCGAATCATCGCCCGGTTTTTTTGCGGGCATGCCCTTGCGGGCGAGTTGATCGATGTCGTTCTGGGTCAGGAACGGGAGCGGACCGGTCTGCTTGTGAGTATCCGCCTTTCCAGATGCCGCTCCCGGCGCTGTTTTCCCCTGATCGCTCCCATGCTCGGCGCCCTCGGGCACGCCTGTCGGGGGGAGGGTCTTGGGCAGCCTGATCTCATCGCTGTCGCCGAATTTTTTCGGCATCGGCACGGCGCTCGGAGTCAGAGGCTTCTCAGGAACAAGGCGACGGGGCATGGCCGGTGACGGCCGGACAGGGGCCGGTCTTTGTACGGGAGGCAGCTGTCTGGTCTCCTGCGCCGGAAGGTTCACGATGTTGACCGGAGTGAACAGAGGGAGTTCGGGCAGGCGCGGCTTGATCAGGAACAGCGCCGCGACGACTGCCAGCACATGAAACGCGAAGGAGACGAAAAGAAATTTTGTGAGGTATACACGAGGAAACATGAGAGTATAAAAACGTGGACGCAGAGTCATGCAGACAGGCACAGTAGGAATCCTTTTCTTCCGAAAAGGATTCCCTTCCCTTCGATTCTATCCGTGCTTATCCGTTATGATCCGCGCCCAAATAACAGTGCTGGTGATTTTTTCCGTTAGATCAGTTTTTGCATCCTGCCCGATACCGCCCCCAGCAGTTTCAGGATGGCCTCGGCTTTGTCCGGCGTAAGGCTGCCCAGGCCGCAGGACGGCGTGATCAGGCTCTGGCGCAGGATGGTCTTCTTCGCGATGCCGCTGGTCCTCGAGCGCGTTTCATGCCCGCATTCGAGCTTCGCCACGAGCATATCAACGGTTTCGCTTCCCGGTGAAGGCGCCCGCGGGCACCACACCCCAGGCGAGCGCACCGCCCCGTTCGTAAAATTTCTTGATATCGTCCGGGATAGAGCATCACCTTTTCCATGTAGCCGAAGGCATCGAAATTCACGATATCCACCTTCGTGTTGAAGATCATGGGCCAGTCCGCATTGCCGCAGCAGTGAATGCCGGCGATGCCGCCCAGCTCGTGGATCGTGTCGATGATCTCGTTCAGCTTCTCGGCTATGATCTCCGACGAGTACTGCGGAGAATGCCGAACCGAGCGATTCCATGGCCGGTTCGTCGATGAAGATGATGACAGGTTTCCCGAATTGTTGAACTCCTTGATCTGCCAGGCGGCCTTCATGGCGAGCCCTTTACCACGGCGTCGAAGAATACCTCATTGTGCACGATGTCCCTGCCGGCTTCATCCTTGAACGAGATCCCCGCGGTCAGCGGGCCGGTGATGTGGCCCTTCAGGAAACGTGCGCCCGCGGGAACGCCTTTTTTTAATGCGCGGAGAAAGGCATAAAAACCGGCGGCGTACTCCTCGGAGATCCTGAAGAAGCCGTAGTCTTTCTCGATGTATTGCCCGAAGAATTGTTCAAGCTCCGGCGTCAGGTCTTCTGAGGTGTCGAAATAAAAACGTTTTTTCACTGCATCGAGCTGAATGCCGGGCAGCGACTCGCTGTACTGGCCGTCCATGTGCTCGCGAAAATCCCTTTGGGGCAGCTGCGGCCAGATCGGCGCTTCACCAAGATACCGGAGCGACAGCGCAGCGGCCTCGTCCGGGTCCGTTACGGGCAGGCTGCCGATGCCGGTGGCGATGCAGTTAAAGCTCAGAGTCATGACTGGTGACCTCAATCTATAGTATATGAAGCACTGGATCAAGTTTATCAGGAAATTATATATTCATTAGATGAAAAAAACAACCTAATAAAATGGGCGGCCCCTGCTCAGGAAGGCGGAACGCGTCCTTTCCGGGAAATGCGCCCTCCCGCTGCCGCGCGTTCATTACTTTGATGCTCGCTGACAAGATTGCTCTCAAGGTAACCAGAATTGAATCGAGACGGGGACGCTTCCTCAAAAAATCACCTTTACAGAAAAAAATAAAATCGGTACAATGCAGTCCATGAAAATGAAATACGGCAGCAAGGCAATCAAACAGGCAAAACTCGAACTCTGGCCCAATCCGAACCCGGACCGCGACTACGTCATCGAAATATCCTATCCTGAATTCACCTGTCTCTGCCCGCGCTCGGGGTACCCCGACTTTGCGTCGATCAGGATCACGTATACGCCGGACGAAAAAGTGGTGGAGCTGAAAGCGCTGAAGCTCTATTTGAACAGCTTCCGGGACAAGAGCATATCCCATGAGGCGGTGACGAACCTGATCTTCGACACGCTCGTCAAAACCTCAAGCCGCGCACACTTGAGGTCGTGGGCGACTTCAATGTCCGCGGCAATGTGAAGACAGTAATACGGGTTTCATTGTAATTCTTTCCTTGACTGCGTTTTTTCTCGCCAACGGGCATGAGAAAGCCGCCCATTTTTTTCACAAGTAATGCAGCCTTTCGGAACATCTAAGTCTCCGAAACACCTTGACTATTCATCAGTGCCGTGTTATCAATTGAACGTTGACTTCTTTGCATCGTCGCGGAGGTCGTTCATGAGGTCCCTGATCAAGGTCGTACTTCCTGCCCTTGCTTTTTGCTGCGTCATGCCGCCCTGGTCGGACGCTGCTTCCGCCCCGAATCCTTTGCCCCCCTCGTGAAAAAAGAGATGCCCTCGGTAGTGAACATTTCCACCAAACAGGTGGTCAAGGTGCGGCAGCAGTCGCCGTTCGGCGACCCGCAGATGGACGAGTTCTTCTACCGGTTCTTCGGCAACAGGCCGCAGCGCGAGCAGGTGCGCCAGAGCCTCGGGTCGGGCTTCATCATCAGCCCCGACGGCTATATCCTGACGAACAACCACGTCGTCGACATGGCAAAGGATATCAAGGTTGCCTTGTCGGACGGACGGGTGCTCGAGGCAAAGCTCGTCGGCAGGTCCGAGGAGATCGACATCGCCCTGATCAAGGTCGACGCGCAGGACCTTCCCGCGGTCGCGCTCGGCGATTCCGACGCGCTCGAGGTCGGCGACTGGGTCCTGGCGATCGGCAATCCCTTCGGCCTGTCCCATACAGTGACCGCCGGGATCGTTTCGGCAAAAGGCCGCGTGATCGGCGTCGGGCCCCTATGACGACCTGATCCAGACCGACGCTGCCATCAATCCCGGGCAACAGCGGAGGCCCGCTGTTCAATACTCAGGGCGAGGTGGTCGGGATCAATACGGTCATCATCGCCAGCGGCCAGAACCTCGGTTTCGCGATTCCGATCACCATGGTCAAGGAAATCCTTCCCTCGATCAAGGAAAAGGGCAAGCCCGACATGGGCTGGCTCGGGGTCTCTGCCCAGACTGCTGACTCCCGATCTGGCCGCGGCCCTCGGCCTGACCGAACCAGTAGGCGCGATCGTCAACGGCGTGGTCAAGGGCGGTCCGGCTGACAAGGCCGAACTCCAGCGCGGCGATGTGATCATCGAGCTGGACGGCAAGAAGATCCTCGATCCCTCGGAGCTTCCGAGAATGGTCGCCTTCGGTCATATCGGCAAAAGCGTAACGCTGCAAGTCGTACGGCAGGGCAAACCCCTGACATTGCATGCCGTGATCGAGTTAATGCCCGAAAAAAAATGAGGACGGCTTGCGGCAGGAGGAGTTCGAATGTTCGGGAAGGGATTGCTTCGCGGCCACAAAGACAGCTCAGATACTTCATCCACATTCTGCCATCAACGCTAAAAAGAGGAGATGCATTATGTTCGGTCTTGGATTGCCGGAATTGATCGTGATTTTCGTTATCGCCCTGCTGGTCTTCGGTCCCAAAAAACTGCCGGACCTGGGCCAGTCCATCGGCCGCGCCATGGCTGAGTTCAAGAAAGCTTCTCAGGAATTCCAGGAAACCGTCCAGTCCGAAATGAAAGAAGTGGAAAAGTCCACCCAGCTCGACGAACTCAAAAAAACCGGAGAGCAGATCACTCAGGCTGAGGACGGCAAAGAGGAAAAGCAGCATGAGGCCGCCGGGCATGATGGCGGGAGCAAGGAGAAGAACGATGACAACAAAGCCTGAGGAAGAGCTCAGGATGTCTTTTTGGAACCATCTCGAGGAACTCAGGAAAAGGATCACATGCTCCGCTCATCCTGATCTCATCGGATTCGGCCTGTGCTTCAATTATTCGGAAGATATTCTGCGCGTGCTTCTGTGGCCCATGAACACGAAGATGGAGCCCACACTCGTCTATCCCTTTGTCAAGATTTTCCCGAATGCAACGCCCCAGAAGCTCTCATTATCACCACGCTGATCGAGCCGTTCTGGGCTCACCTGAAGATCTGCTTATTGCGGGCATCATGGTGGTGTTCCCTTTCATCATGTACCAGCTGTGGAAGTTTATTTCCCCCGGGCTTGCCGGAGAAAGAGCGAAAGTACGTAGGGACCTTCGTTTCTTTCTCGACGCTCTTCTTCGGCATCGGCGTGCTGTTCTGCTTTTTTCTGCTGCTGCCGTTTGCCGTCCCGTTTCTCCTCACGTACAAGACGGAACATCTGATCGCCGATTCTCCGGATCGGCGATTATATCGATTTCGTCCTCAAGTTCCTGCTGGCGAGCGGCGTGGTGTTCGAACTGCCGCTGATCATCGTGCTTCTCAGCCGCATGGGTATCGTGAGCCCCGACTGGCTCGCGAAATACCGGAAGTTCGCCTTGCTCGGCGCGTTCATCATAGGGGCGATCCTGACGCCGACTCCGGACATGTTCAATCAAACGATCCTTTCCATTCCCATATACCTTCTCTATGAGGTCGGTATTCTTGCGGCCCGGCTGTTCGGCAAGCGAAAAAAGAAACCGACAACGGAGTTGACGGAGACGCCGTAATGAAGGTCGTCTCATTTGTTGCAGCGGCATCGAACAGCGGGAAAACCACACTTATCGAGAAGATCGTCCCGCTCCTGAAGTCACGCGGCCTGCGCGTTGCCGTTGTGAAGCATGCTTCAAACGGATTCGACCTTGATCATCGCGGCAAGGATTCCTGGCGCTTTCAACGAGGCCGGCGCCGATGCCGTGGTGCTTGCAGGTCCGGGGAAGACGGCGCTCCTGAAACGGTCCGAGCGTGAACCGGGGCTTGACGAACTGCTTCGACTGACAGGCGACGTGGATATCGTGCTGATTCGAAGGATACAAGGAAAAGGCAAGGAACAAGGTCGAAGTCTTCCGGTCAGGCGCATCAGGCGACAAGCCGCTCTGCATCACCGATGACTCCTTTCTCGCTCTCGTGAGCGACCGTCCGTTTGATGTCTCCATTCCCCGGTTCGATCTGAACGATGCAGACGGTGTTACATCATTCATTATCGAAAAGGTGGCCCCATGGTGAGTGGGTTATCCCTGAATTATTCGGCACCGAATTGCGCGCTTGCGATTTTTCCCCGATCAAAAAGGACCGGAATTTTCTCGAGCGTGCCGCAAGACACAATCAACTTTACTCATGCATCATCCCCCTGGCTCAATCAGGCTGTTGTCTTTCTGCTACAATGAAAAGGACGAACTGCATTCGATGACCGATGAAAATTCTGATTGTCATATTATGTCTACTTCTGATTAGGCCCTAAAATCAACGTTTTTGGTTGACTTTGAACGCGGATTTTCATATTTTACTCGGGACAGTTTTCGAGTTGCGATAATTTATTATTATCATTTTCGATGAATATTTTCATAGGCAGACGAAAGGAGCATTCATGTCAGGTGCGCGATCCAGAAAACTGTTCGAAGAAGCAAAAAAGCACATACCGGGCGGTGTGAACAGTCCGGTGCGGGCGTTCCGTTCCGTCGGCGGAGAGCCGCTCTTTATCAAGCGGGCAAAGGGGTCGAAGATCTTCGATGCCGACGGCAAGGCATACATCGATTATGTGTTGTCCTGGGGTCCCATGATCCTCGGGCATGCCCATCCCAAGGTGTCGGCGGCGCTTCGCAAGGCAATTGCAGGCGGTACCAGCTTCGGTGCTCCAACGGAAATCGAGATCACGCTCGCGAAGATGGTCAAAAAAGCCGTGCCTTCCATCGAGATGGTTCGCATGGTGAGTTCAGGAACCGAGGCCACCATGAGCGCCATTCGGGTCGCCCGGGGACATACGGGCAGGGATAAGATCGTCAAGTTCGATGGCGGTTATCACGGCCATGGCGACAGTCTTCTGGTGAAAGCAGGGAGCGGTGTGGCAACCTTTGGATTGCCGGACAGCCCCGGCGTGCCGTCGGACCTTGCAAAGCACACGCTGACCGTTGCCTATAACGATTTGACTGCGGTCCGGGAAATCGCCTCGCGCGAGGGTGAGCGGATCGCCTGCATCATCGTCGAGCCGGTTGCGGGAAACATGGGGTGCGTGCCTCCGGAACCGGGATTCCTCGAGGGGTTGAGAAACGTTTGTGACCAATACGGCATTGTTCTTATATTCGATGAAGTCATGACCGGCTTCCGCGTCGCTTTCGGAGGCGCACAGCAGCTGTACAAGATCAAACCGGACCTCACCTGTCTGGGCAAGGTGATCGGCGGCGGGCTTCCTGTCGGCGCATTCGGCGGAAGGCGCGATATCATGGAGAAAGTTGCACCTATCGGCCCCATCTATCAGGCAGGCACGCTTTCGGGCAATCCTCTCGCGATGACTGCGGGAATCGAGACCTTGAAGCTTCTCGGCAAACCGGGCGTTTACAAGACGCTCGAAAAAACAGCTGCGGAGCTCGAAGGCGGTCTTCGTGAAGCTGCGCGGGAAGCAGGGATTCCGACTACCATCAATCGTGTCGGGTCCATGTTCACTTCGTTTTTTACGGAGCAAAAAGTAAAGGACTTTGCAAGCGCCAAGACCTCTGATACAGCGAGGTTCGGCAATTTTTTCCGCTCCATGCTCGCGAATGGCGTGAATCTCGCCCCATCGCAGTTCGAAGCGGCATTCCTGTCCCTGGCTCATACGAAGTCGGATATCGCGAAGACGGTCGAGGCTGCGAGGAAAAGTCTGAAGTCACTGTGAAGCAGGGAAGTGCCAAGTCAGGAATTGCGGATTTTCGAATTGTATTGCGGATTGAAATGAAAGCGCGAAAGCGGTACTTCAAACCCTGGAAATGAAAACCGGGACTTTGGAGTCTAATCAGGGTCTGCTCCCTGGGATCTGGAACTTGATTCATCATGGATGAAAAAGACCGCAAGCTCCTCCGCATGGTCGGCGTCCTGAGCACCGTGGGGTTGACCCTCGTGTTCGCCACGATGATCGGGCTCTACATCGGGCTGAAGCTGGATCAATGGCTCGGGACCTCTCCCTGGTTCACCGCGGTCTTTCTTCTGTTCGGCATCGTCGCCGGTTTTCGCAACCTGTTCATCTACGCCCGCAGAACCCAGAAAACGCTCGATGAGGATGAAGACAAAAAAAATGACTGATGATGCGCGGATACGTCAAGAAGCTGTTGCACGGATCGTCAAAGGGGTGGCGAAAAAGACCGCGCTGATCGTCCTCTGCGCTGCGGCCGCAACAACGGCGTTGGCCCTTCTTCAAGCAGCGGACGGGCGATGGTGGTTTCTTCCGGTGAGCGTCATCGCCGGCGGCGTGCTCGGCCTGCTGAACTTCCGGTGGCTCGCCGTGGCCGTGCAGCGGGTGTATTTGAGAAAGGGAGCTACGCCCGTCGTTTCGAATCTTGCCGCAGTGTTCATCAGTCTCCTCAAGCTTTCGGTCATATTCATTATCCTTTTCATTGTCATCAAATGGCAGCTCCTGCACGTATTCGGCCTGGTTGGAGGGCTCTCGCTTTGCTTCCTGGCGATTCTCTGGGAAGGAGCGACGCTGATGAAAAAGACGCTCACCGACGGAGACGCATAGCTCTGTCGGCGGTCCGGGACAAGATAAGAACGGTGGATTACAGGGAGGAAATCGGGTATGAAAAATCATGTTTTACGGCCTTTGATCGTGTTCATCGGCATCATCCTGCTGATACTGCTGGCCAGGTTCGTACTGGTCCCGAAGGATTTCGGCGTCGGGCAGCGAGGTTACATGTACGGCTGGCATCGGACCGGAAACGAAGAGGACTGGAAAAAGTTCAAGGTAAAGTATCAGGGTAAAGAGTACTGCAAAGACTGCCACAGCGACAAATACGACAGCATCAACAAGACCCCGCATAAGATCATCCAGTGCGAGAACTGCCACGGCCCCGCAGGAACTCCTGAGGGCATCGTCCATTACGACGCCGATAAATTGCCGAAGCTTCCCATCGACCGAAGCAGGGACACAGTGCCTCCGGTGCCACTATCCGCTGTCCGTACCCGACGAGCGACAGATCGAAGATCAAGAGCATCGATCCCGACAAGCACAACCCCGACGTCGAGTGTTCGAGCTGTCACAATCCCCACAATCCAATGGGAGGCTTGAGATGATATCACGAAGAAATTTTCTGAAAAACACGGCCCTCGGGATCGCCGGCGGCGCACTTTCCCTTGCGGCCTTCGAGATCATCGACCCCAAAAAACTGATGGCCATGGAAGCCGCGGACAAGACTACGAAGGTCCGCTGGGTGTTCCTGGTCGACACCTACAAGTGCGTGGGCTGCGGTCTCTGCGTCAAGGCCTGCAAGCTCGAGAACGAAGTGCCCTATGATGCCAACGTGACCAGGACCTGGGTCGAACGGTATGTGATCACGAAGGACGGCAAGGTCCATGCCGACACGCCCAAGGGCGCCCGGGACGGCTTTACCACCTCAAAGATCGACCTCGGCATCAGACCGGAAGAAGGTCCTAAGGATATTTTGGCGAAGCCGGAAGAGAACGGCGCCCCGTCGGCCCATACATACGAAAACATAGACGCAAAGGACATCGACAAGGCGTTTTTCGTTCCCAAGCTCTGCAACCAGTGCGAAAATCCGCCGTGCGTGCAGGTCTGCCCCGTTGGTGCGACGTACCAGGCGCCGGACGGCGTGGTGCTTGTTGACCGGACCTGGTGCATCGGGTGCGGCTACTGCATCATGGGCTGCCCCTACGGCGTGCGGTTCTTCCATCCCGTGTATCATACAGCCGAGAAATGCAATTTCTGCTATCACCGCATCTCGCAGGGTTTGAAGACCGCCTGCGTACAGGCCTGCCCCTTCGGCGCCCGCCAGATCGGCAACATCAAGGACCCGAGTGATCCGGTAACGAAAATCATCATGACCGAGCGTGTCGGGGTGCTGAAAGAAGAGTATGGAACGAAACCCCAGGTCTTCTATATAGGCCTCGACAAGGAGGTGCGTTAATGGTACCCACCGGAGAAATGCTTGCCCACGGTGAATTATGGACCGTAAAGGAACTGTTCACCTATCCGAACGAATTCATCTACTGGAGCGTTCAGATCGTAATGTATCCTTTCATGACCGGTCTGGTTGCAGGTGCCTTTGTTCTGTCGTCACTCTACCATGTGTTCGGCGTTCAGCAGCTTAAGGACATGGCGCGCTTTGCTCTCGTGTTCTCCTTTGCCCTGCTGTTTGCCGCGCCCATGCCGATCGTATTGCACCTCCAGTTTCCCGTTCCGCGGCATCGAGATCTTCATGACGCCCCACTTCACGTCTGCCATTGCCGCATTCGGCGTCGTGTTCTTTACCTACGGTGCCATCGTGGCGTCGGAGCTCTGGTTCCTGTACCGAAGACATTTTGTCGATGTTTCACTTAAACTGCGTGAGAAGCAGGACAAGACCCTCGTCGAGTGGTTTCGGTATTTTATTTTCTGCTCGCTCACGCTCGGCGTATATGATGTAAGCGAGGAGTCATTACACCGTGACGAGAAGGCGATCAAAATCCTGGCGGGCGTCGGCATCCCCGTGGCGTGCTTCCTGCACGGATACGCAGGCTTCATTTTCGGGTCCGTCAAGGCGAATGCACTCTGGATGACGCCGCTCATGCCGGTGATCTTCATCATGTCCGCGGTCGTTTCGGGCATTGCACTCTGCATGCTCACCTATATCATCGTCATGGAAATCAAAAAATTCCTGACTGCACGCAAGAGGACGTCCGGCGCCGGACGATTCACTTCGACCGAACAGATAAAAGGCGTTGAGATAAATGACATCCGGATGACGGCCAAGTACCTCGTTTTTTTCCTCGTTGCCGCGATCAGCCTCGAGCTTCTCGATCTCATTTTCCGCGGTTATACCGCGCTCAAATCCTGGGATGTGCTGCGGAGCGTCATCTACGAGCGGGACTTCTATGATATATTCATCATGCAGTACGTCATCGGCAATCTCATACCGCTCATCCTGTTCCTGATCCCCGGCCTGACGATCCGGCGCGCCATACTCGCCGTCCTGCTTGTGCTCTTCGGCGTGTTCATGATGCGGTGGAATGTGGTGATCGGCGGGCCAGGCGTTCTCGCTCACCTTTGCCGGGTACATGCATTATCACCTGCCGATTATTCCGCACAACTGGGAGACCTTCAAAGAAGGGCTCGGCGGGGCGCTCAGCATCTTCATCATGCCCTTTGTTCTGTTCTGGGTCATAAGCAAAATCTTCCCGGTATTTGCTGAGGCACAGCAGGAGTGAACGATACAGATTTGTGATGTAACGACACGAAGAGGTCCGGAGATCCAGGCCGGACCTTTCGTGCTTCTTTTTTACTTATGGGATCGCGCTATGTGCCGCTGATTTTTGTATATACTGTAATTTTTTGTGTTGTTGTTGTGTTTCGAATATACCTATTGACACAAGCACTTCTCCTGTGATATAAGTTTTGGCTTAGTAGAAAAGTTTCAAACGATTGCAGTTTCTTCACTTTCTGTTATCGGGGGGGTATGAAGTTGATCGAATGGCTTAAAAGCAAAGTAATACAGCTCATTGAGCGCCTGAAAGAGCCGATTTCACTCAAAGCCAAACTACTGATTTCGGCTCTCATTTTGATCATCGTTGGCGGCGGCGGGTATGTCGCCTACAAGTTTTATGATTTCACCCAGAACAACCCCAAGTTCTGCGTCGGCTGTCACTTGATGCAGCCGGCGTACGACAGCTGGGCGAAGAGCGAGCACAAGAGCCTCAACTGTCATGACTGTCACCATCTGACCATCCCGGAACAGAACCAGCTGCTGATCAGTTTTGTTTTGCACCGGCCGAACAAGGTTCCCGAGCGGCATAAGGGCCAGGTGATCGTGAGCTCGAAGTACTGCAATCAGTGCCATACCGAAGGGAAAGGCCGCGAGGATCAACAAATCCCTGTTCCATGCCAAGCATGTCTATATGGAACAGATCGAATGCACCGAATGTCACGGCGAAGTGAAGCAGGACAAAAGCGGCCTGCATCGATTCCTCCCGACGCGAAAAATTCTGCACCAAATGTCATAAAGGCAAGGAAGTGCATGGCGAAGGCATGGGCGGACTCGCCTGCATCAACTGCCATACCGACCGCACCAAAGACCTTAAACCGGGACGCAGAAAGTGTCTTTACTGCCACAGCATCGACGAGAGCATCCGCAAGGAGCTGAAGGAAGACGCTACCATGGACGTGAAGTTCTTTGCGCCCGATCCGGCAACGATCAAAAAGGCGAAGAAGATCGTGTTCAACGAAGGCGCTCCCATGCAGTTCTACTGCTACGAATGCCACAAGCCGCACACACCGGGCAAGGTGAGGCCGAAGAACGAGGACTGCCTGCGGTGTCACACGGGAGTCCCCAAGATCGGCAAACACAAGCTTCATCTCAATATGGACATGCAGTGCAGAACTTGCCACAAGCCGCACCTCTGGAGAGTCACCGAAGCGTCGGCGAAGAAGGACTGCGTAGCCTGTCATGAGTACCGGAGTCCGAAAGCGTTTTTCTAGATTGCCCGGCCTTTTGGCCTCGTGGTGAAAGAAGCGGTTTCCCATATACCCTCTATGCAGGCAACTGAGTATTCATTTCAACATGGAAGGAGGTGAAATCTAAATGAAAAAGCTTTTCGTATTGGCTCTCGTAGTAGTAGTAACGTTCGCCATGGCGATGACGGCCTTCGCAGTTCCTTCCGGCAAGACGGTTGAGTTCGAGGGAAAGGGCGCCGGCAAAGTCGTGTTCGACGGTGGAGTGCATGCCAAGGCGGGTCTCAAGTGCGCAGATTGTCATCAGTCCGGTCTCTTCAAGATGAAGAAGGGCGGCGATGCAGTCACCATGAAGGACATCAACGACGGCAAGTTCTGCGGTGCATGCCACAACGGCACCAAGGCCTTCAGCGCAAAGGACGCAGCAAATTGCGGCAAGTGCCACAAGAAGTAATGCTCTTATAGTTGTGAAAAACCCTCGCAGATTTTCTGTGAGGGTTTTTTTGTCACTATGCTGCAATATTCTGAAATAGAGTGAATGAACCAGTATATCCCTTCCAGAAAATCAAGTGTTACGCGAATCATTCCTTGCTTGACAGATTTACTTCTTTTCTATTAGTCTAGCCGAACATCAAATAACTCTTTGTAAATACGGTTAAATAACAGTGCAACAAAAAGTCTGTTGCTCTGCCAGGTCTGAAATTTTTTCCCTGTTGCTGTCACGATTCCTATCAAGAGTACAAACCCATCATGAAAGGAGGTGAAACCAATAATGAAGAAATTTCTCGTAATCGCATTGTCCATTGCAGTGATGTTGATGTTCGCCGCTTCAGTATTTGCGGTCGGCCCTGGCAAGACCGTTGAGTTCGCAGGCGGCGGCGCCGGCAAGGTCGTGTTCGACGGGGGAGCGCATGCAAAGGCTGGCAACAAGTGTGCAGATTGCCATCAGTCCGGCCTCTTCAAGATGAAGAAGGGTGCTGATAAGCTGACCATGAAGGACATGGAAGCCGGCAAGAACTGCGGTGCCTGCCACAACGGCACCAAGGCGTTCGGCGTCAAGGACGCAGCTTCCTGCGCCAAGTGCCACAAGAAGTAAAGAAGAATCATGATGCACCAGAGAGGCCCTCGCGACTTGTTCGGGAGGGCCTCTTTTTTTGCGCAGTCCAAGCAACGCCGGCAACTGCGTGACACAGATCAAAAAATGGAAATTTGCCTTTTTAAAAAATCAAAATACATTGCTGGTCAGCAGCCCTTATTCATGCATTATAATAATTTCAGCATTGCTGTCCAAGATAATCTGATTTCCTGAAGCTCACCCCTACCAATCAAGGCTTTTAGACAGGTAATTCCATCATCTCGGATTCAGGTTCTTTGTTCTGCTGTCCAATTACCGATAGCTCATTACCAGTTGTTCTGCCGACGGTACAATCGGCGGTGTTTCAAACGGATTATCCAGCCATGTCCATAAATCTCGATACGTGAACAGGTTATACCGGAGCATGGCAACCAAATTCGACAACGACCAGCCGAGTGTGGAACGGAACTTCAAGTACTTCAACACCAGGATTGCGATTAATGCTGTCCAAATCTGGGTCAGCAAAGCATTCCGGCTCGTTCCCACAAACGTCTTGATCTTCAGATTCTGCTTGATCGTCTTGAAAAATATCTCAATCTGCCAACGGTCTTTATATATGCTCGCGATGGTCGTAGCGCCAAAAGTGAGATGATTTGTCCACAGAACAATCACCCGCTCATTGTCTGCGTCCCATACTTCTACCCGCCGCAGGATATATGGGCATTTCCTGATTGAGTAATGGCCTGTCAGCTCAATGAGCTGGTCTTTAATGATGTTTCTGTTGTCGGGTACCGCTCTCTTTTCGATCACCTTGAAAGCGGCGTTATCCTTCTCTCTCGTTACAAAAAAAATTCCGGCCTCGGTCCATCGGGCAAACTGCTCATAGTCCACATAACCCCGATCAATTGCCAGGATGGAGCCTTTGGGGAACGTGAGCGTATGCGCGATGTTCACTTCATGCACATTCCCCTCGGTCATACTGCAGAAGACCGGAAGATAGCCGTCGTGGTCCAACAGCAGGTGAAGCTTGATAGCTCCTTTTTTCTGCCGATACTTTGCCCAGTCAAACAAAGTGATGCAAAGTTCTATCAGCGTGGCATCGAGGCTGAACAGCTTGTTCTTGAACCGAAACGGCTTCTTGCCGTGTGCCAGAACCCGGCACTTGGCCAGGAGCTGATAAAAGACCTTCTGGTACAGCTGCCACGGCCGATGCTCGTTGGCATAGGCCAGTGTGGAACGTTTGGGCGCTACATCTATCCCGAGGTGCTTAAGCTTGCCTAGGCATGTCGCCAATCCGCCGCAAATCTCCCGCAGCGAGTGTGCTTGTCCCAACTGACAGAACACCATTGCAACGAACTGACCCCAGCAACTGAACCCTTTTACGCCTCTTTCTGCCCGTGTTTCCCGCACCGCTCTCACAAAATCCTGCTGCGGAAATATATCTAGAATCTGTCCGAAAATGCTGTTAAACTTGTTCACGGGGATGTCCTCCTTCGGATATTTTGGTCTTCGACAAACCTACTTTATCCGATTGAGGCTTCCCCTGCAATTACTCAAATCCTATCTTGGACGGGTCTGTAATTTCAGGGTCTTCCGGGTTTAGTGTGGGTCATTTATAGCATCTGGGAGAAAGGAAGTCAGCACCTTCAGCTGAAGATACTCTTTATCCTTTATGCCATAAGCCCGACGTTGAATTACCCGAATCTTGTTGTTTAATCCCTCCATGAACCCGAGGGAGACCTTGTTGTCGGGATGACAGTAACTGATGATTCCATCCCAGTGGCGTTCGATCATTGCAGCAAACTTTTGAAACGGTTCCAAGCGGCTCCAGCGAAGCTGTTCTTTCCAGTTCTCAAAGAACTTCCGTGCCCAGGTCGGATTGTTGTATGACCACAGCTGGCCGAAAGATTCCTTGAGTAAATAAGCCTTGTGAAGGCGGCTATTGGCCTTGAGTAGGAGTTTCAAAGCCCGCTTGCCATTCATATCCAGGTTGTCCCGGTTTGAAAGCAGCGTATAGCGCTGGCCCTTGATGAACCGTCGTTCTTTGTCATTGACACGTTTGTATTCGCTCCGCCTAACCTCATCCAAGGCGAACGACAGGTGCCGGAGTACATGGAACTTGTCGAAGACGAGCTGAGCGTCCGGTGCATGGTGTTTAGTAGCGTTTCTGAAAGGCTTCCACATATCCATGACCGCCAGCTTGATGCCCTTCGATATATCCGGTCCAATTTCATTGAAGAAGAGGTCTAAATCCTCTTCCTTGCGGCCGTTGCCGCCAAGCCATATCGGGCGCTGCTGATCCAGATCGGCAACAACGATTGCATAGGTATGGCCCTTACGGATGGATATTTCATCGATGCCGATCACGCGAAGGTCCTTGGACGGCGGGTGCTTCGCCAGCAAATCACGCATGTAGCTTTTCTCGATGCGCTGGACCTGGTCCCAGCTTAAGCGGTTCATCTCAGCTACTCGCGATATGGACATTTCACGACACTGACGCCCAATGGCCTGTTCGAACCGTCCGGTGAATCTCTTGGATGATGCCAGCCAGGCAAGGGTCTCTCGCTTCACGGCTTGGCACCTCCGGCAGAATATGCGGCGATACTCGAACTCAAGAGAGATCCGAATGCCGCCGGAGTCCAGATCTCTGACCCGATGGTTGACGCGATCGTAGAAGCCTCGTCGGCTACTGCCACAGGAACAGGTAGTTTTTTTTGCCGTCGTCGAAGGATGATAATACGACCACCGGGATCGTCCGGGTCATCCTTTAACCGTGACTGGGCTCGAAATCCCGGAAAGCTATAGAGCGAGCTAAGGGTGGTCTTCTTCATAAGGCAAGACGATACCCTTTGCACCGAAACGTGTCAAGTTATCAAAGAGCAATAAATCGATAAAAGCAGCTTCAAATGGGCCTTATATCCATATTTATGCTTCTTAGTACCCACAGGAAAGTCAGAAGACTCCCAA
>CAVVOB010000017.1:0-42515 GCA_963749655.1 Nitrospirota bacterium | reverse complement strand
ATTTCTGGATCTGTGCTGAGTACATTGGCAGGAGGATCTGATCCGCTGCGTCCATAAGCAGGATCTCCGGAGCGAAGCTTGAGCCTGGCAGGAGCCAGAAGTCGGTGGGTAGTGGCAGCGTGGTCTGGAAGTATGTACCAGTTGGGAATAGCGGGGCGATGTTCTGTGCAAAGTAGAAACCGCGGAAACCGTTTGCAGCCATGACGACGTTGTCGGTGAGATCTGTCATGAGGCCGAAGGGTGTGTTGAGGTGGAAGAATACCTGGCGATTGGCGACTGCGGCACTGCAGAGCAGCTGAAAGCTACAGGCGATCAGCTTCCATCTTTCGCGGGGTGGAATGGTTACGACGAAGAGTGCGCCGGCAGCCGGCTGGGGTATCTCGCGGTCGACTAGCCAGGTTGGTGGATCTTCGGGCGGGTTTAGAAACGTGACTTGTGCTGTGGTGGGCATGGTCTATCCTTTCAGCCATAGTTTTGAAGTCATGTTGCCTGGTTGCCACTGGTCGGCGGCGTCCATGTTTATGATGTTGAATTGGAAAGATCCGCCTGGGGATATGAGTAGGTGCTCGGGCATGGGGATGTGGATGAATCTGTCTGGTGGTGCGGGAAAGCGGTACTGGAAACCGATGGCCAGGTTAATGTCGTAGAGTGTCGATGGTGCGAGAATGTCGGGGTAGGCGTAGTTTAGGAAGATACCTGCGAGTTGTTGAACGATGATGTAGAGTTGGCGGTTTGCGACCGCGGCAGATGTTTGGAGCTGTAACCAGATAGCGACAGGCTCTGCGTAGGTGTTGGCTAGTGTGCCGAAGGCTGTCGATGCGCCTGCGGGGGCGAGGCCGATAGATATGACGTCGAAGCCGTGGTCGGAGTCTATGAATGAGGTTAGGTTGGGCATGGTCTAGCTGGTTGTTGACCAGGTGAGGTAAATGAATACGGGAAAGCGGGCGATGTAGTTTAGTACGAGGAATAGGTCGTCCCGGAAGCGCAGGGAGCCGGACCAGTTTGCGCCGTCGCCTGGTGAAAGTAGACCACTGGTGAGGACGTGGTAGATTTCGATCTGCTCGTCGCCTGGTGGGGTGAGGCCGCAGCGGAAGTGGAATGATTTTATACCGGCGTTTGTTCTTGAGAGGGAGACTCCCACGTTGGTTAGAGTGGTTGGATCTAGCGCAACGTGGAAGTTCACCATGTTAACTCCGAAAGGAGCTCCGATTGTTGTGTAGTTGAACGCCAACCAGTTACTCGTATGCTATATAGACCTGAACTTCGGCGGCGTTGGTCAATGCTGTGTTGAGATCAACGAAGGCATTGATGCGGGCACCTGCGACGACGGGAATGTCAACAGGTAAAAAGCTCGAACCCATCCAAGAACCACCCTGAATGAGAGCTCCGAGACCGGCAGAGTAAGCCATTTGGAATGGGTACTGCGCAGGTACGATGTTGATGTCGTCAGATTGGAGCTGGAAAAAGCCGATGCACTCTTCGGCAGTTACCAGGACACCGTCTGAAACCAGTACGCCCATGATTCCGGTTATGCGCGTGGCGTTTTCGGACAGTACGATCTGGCCGATGGCAGTGAGCGCGGCGGAGTTGGTGGCTACTCTGACCAGGTCACAGTAGATCATGGGTTTCTTCTCGGGGATTGCCTTGCCGAACATGATGCCGAGGACTAGTTGCTGGGCTACGGTGGACAGGGCGGTGTTGTTGTGAATCATGTTGATGCTGGCGCGACCAGGTGCGGTCCAGTTGACAGGGTAGATCTGCAGTGGGCAGCTCTGGACGTCGATAGTGGCTCCGAGTGTGGAACCGCCTGCAATTAGCGGCCAGCGGCTAGGTGCAGGGTTGGGGGAGATGTCTCCCGAGGCTGCTTCTACTCGGAAGTAACCAGCAGCTGCTTCGGCGGCTGTGGCTGTGGCGTTGGCGACCTGGCCAAAAATGTGGTGGATGATCCACGGACCGTCAGCTGGGAGGATGATGTTGCCGAGTACGGCTTCACCGGCTGCGGTTTGGCTGGCGCCGGTCACGATCATGCCGTGGGTGTTTTCGTCTGCCATAGACTACTTGCCGCCCGCCAGCTTCTTGTCGTGAAGTGCCTTTGCGACGATGGCAACTCTGTTGATATTGCCTGGGTCGCCTTTAGGTCCGCGCGGTGGTAGAGTCAGTGACTGAATCACTTGGCGGTAAGGTGCGAAACCGGCTGAATAGGCGTCAACTGCCAGTTGGACGCCCTGGGTGAAGCGGCTAGGACCTTTGGCGATAGCCATGTCCTGCCACTTGCCGGTACCGACTGAGGCCACACCCTTAGCGAAACTATCGGCGGCGATGCTCTTTTGGAGACCAGCCTTGTAAGCCGCATTTGCGCTGAGGGTCTGCTTAGCCCAATCGGAGCGTGGGTTGCGAACGCCTTCCTCATACTCCGCACCTGCGCCCTGGGTAACGCGTACCCATTTGGCGTTTATGCGGTCGAGAGATTTGATGTCAGCCATTGGCTAGGCCTTTCATGTTAGAGGATGGACTTATATATACATTGAACGTGCTTAAATATCTGGCGTCAAGTTATTTCTGATGTTTCAGGTCGGGAAAATGTAGACGGTGGGGGTAGCCCCCCCATGACATTTTACCCACACGCGCTTCGCGGCTTGTCAAGGGGCGGCTCGAGTCGCGCGGGTCAGCGGCAGCCGTCAATGTAGCATTAGATAAAGGAATCTGCCGATGACCAGCGACCGAGACGCGCCCGGTTGATTAAGACGAAGGGACTCTCTACCCCCACCAACCCTACAACCAAGGAGCCAGAGGAGCAACCAGGAGCAGCAACTGAACGACGCGGAGAAGGGAACAGAGTCTGCCGGCCACCACAGAGCTGACAGCCAGGAGTGTGCAGATGACAGTAGAGGGTCGATTGGATCTGTGTTCGCAAGGAGTCTCCATCTTTTCATGTAGGCGCTATAAGATCAATCCTTCATCCGACTGAGGCTTCATCAAGCCTTCTCGCTTTGCGAACGCTACCCGCACCCCTCCCCCTAACAGAGTCCCTGAGTGTTAAGATTGTTGTTGTCCGACCGCGCGCTAGGTGGAAGGGAATCAAAAGGAGCGAGCTTCGAGCGACCACCGCGCCAGCTGGCCACGCGCGTGTCGGACAACAACAGCCAGCCGAATCCCAGCCAGCTGGTGTTACGTTTACTTCTGTCCAGCTGGATGAGGATGAGGCTGGCACCTTCCACTACAGTCGGACTTCATCAGCGTCGCGGTGATTCTTCCACGGATCGTTCCTTTCGAAGCGCGGTCTTGTTATCATCGAGTGATTGTGGTATCTTCGCAGTTGACTATGTATGTGCACTTTTTGGGCTTGGGCGTGACGACGCAGCGATTCATCGAGTTGGTCGTGTTGGCTCTGTTGGTTATACTTCGTTACTGGGATTCTATTGTCAAGGTGTGGCGCAAACTTCGGCGGCGTCGTAAAAGTGGTTGACATCTGCGGCGACATTGTCTATCTTAGTTTCGCCAGTCGATCTCCTTTTGATCGGGTTATGAGGGCGAGCGTTTTCTTGGACGGCTTGGGTTATTGTCTCCCAGGCCGTTCTCTGTTGTGGTCGGCGGTTGTCGGTGGTGCAGTCAGTGGTCTGTGGCGTTGCCGGTGAAGTTATGTGGAAGTTCAGACGACGTCGGCTTCTGGCGTCGGTGATTGTATTTGAAGGTGTGGCTTGAAAACTCAGGAAAGATTTTTGACATGACGGACATGTTTCGCAGCTGGTGAATGTGGAGTTGGTGTCGGTGTCTACGTTACGATCGTGAATGTGCTGAATAGATCATCTTCCCAAAATCCTTATAAATTTTGGGAAGATGCACCTTATAGAGACTGGTGATTCCTCATGATCACTCAGCGTTGGCACGATCATCGCGGTGGTATGAGACTTGCCGGAGCGCCTGTTTATGTAGTAGCTGTGCGGCCGTCAATGCGGTTGCTGTGAAGCTGGACTCTGTCAGTCGCTGCAGCTGGAGGTAGTCGCCGATGTTGAGGCCGATCATTTCGAGCAGGAAGTGGGGAAATGAGCAGACGAAGCTGTTACCCTGGCGATAGATGGTCCGGACCGCTGATGCTCTCATGGTGTGGACTCGGGGGATCGCCTGGACGTCCTGGACTGATGATTGGTGGACCTCCACGAGCAAGGCGTCGGGAGCGATTGGGTACTCCAGGATTGTGGTCCCGAGCACAGCGCCGACTGCTTTAATGAGGTGAGGAGGAAGGCTCAGAATCGGGGTGTTCCCCTGCTTGTAGATCTTCCGTACTGATGGCATAGACATCGACCTCTAAAAGTGATAGTTGGAGTGGGCCCGTTAGTTTGGCGGCTTCGTCGGGCATTAGATCCATGCAGAGAGTAAAGCCTAGATCTTTGAGCTTGACTAGAAAGGTGCGCATTATGGCGTAGTCGGCGACGATGTACTGTCTGGTCGTGACGTTGTGGTAGATCAAGCAGCGCTGATTCTCACCGACTGACATGAAGAGGGCAGCCCTGTTGAGAGCTGTTCGGATATCGTTGGTACGGTAGGCCATTAGTAGCTCCCTGCGATGATGTGGATGGCGGTGGCTAGTGCCTGTTGGCTGATGTTGGGCCAGATGATGGTGTTGGGCGGTGCTGCAGAGCGGTTGAGGCTCGATATGGTGACGATGGGGGACACTGGCTGGATGATGTCGAAGGGGACGAAGAACACTGCTGCAGGTGAGAGGTGTAGCTGCGCTAGTGCGAGCTGCGTGTCGAGCAGACTCTCCCTGATGTAATCGAGGTCTGAGAGCATGAGGGGTTCTCCTTAGTGACGGCGTTTTGGTTGTCCGGGAAGGTTCCCGGGGTGATACTATACAAGTAAGGTGTAAAGTCACAATGGGTCTGTCAAGACATATTTGGGAAAATGTTGATAAAAGTTCGGTGGGTCAGTATTGTGAAATGTCATGCTGCGCTATGACATTACACAATACAGAATATAACAATAGAGAATATAGAGAGTAGTAGTAATAATGGGTGTGGAAATGTGGCCTTCGGAAGCCGAAGGCGTTGATTTGTATTACGTTAAGGTGTTGACAACTTGTGGATAACTTGTGGATAACTCGGTTTTGGGTGTGGATAACTTGTTTGTAGTCAATGGGATTGCACAAGTGTGCAGTAGTTTCTGGAGAAATCGATATTGTGGGAAGGGGTGGGGAAAGATGCTGTCTGAGACGATTTGAAGCTGTGGCGGGCATGCTATGGAAGCTGCAGCACAGGTACAACGATGGCCTGTATGTGCTGTGAATCTAGGGTGGTTTGGATGTTGGATTGGATCTCTCGACAGATAATCGTAACGGAGATAGGGACTTGGGTCTTCCAGGTGGTTGTGAGGAGTGCTGGGTAGACCATGGCCTGGCCGATAGCGCGTAGACCGCAGCTCTGAGTGATCTCGTAAATTGCGATATCTGAGCCGTTGTCGGCAACCACGTCGAGACGGCGCAGCGATAGCTGTTTGGCCATTTGCCGGATGTTGTCTGCGAATTCGGGACCCGGATCTCGAGGATCTCCCACAGGCACGTCGTACATGAAGGGGCCGTCGAGGTCTGGGTTTAGTATGAGGTAGTCGTTCCAGAGGGCGGCGTCGACGGCTGTGAGGTGTGGGTATGATGCTCGGAGATCAGTCATGTGGCGGCACTGCTGATTTCCGTAGGTCGATCAAGTCGGGATCGGTGTAGGCTGCGTCGTTGTAGTCGAGCCATGCGAAGTAACAGCGGAGCTTGTCGTGGAAGGGCACGGGAACGGATTTGAGCCAGTCGATGAATTGGGGGCGGGCTGTGAGCTCGAGTAGCGGCGGTGGCACAACGTTTAAGTAACTCATTTACTCCACCTTGATACCGTCGTGCTGGCTTTCATTCCCATGGCCTTCGTGACCGGTATGATGGGGCCCTACATGATGCCGATCCCCTTCAACGTGCCCGTGGCGATGATCACGTCGCTCCTCGTCGCCTTCGTGGTAACGCCCTGGGCGAGCTACCGTTTGATGAAAGCGCACCACCACGACGGCAATCCGCCGTCGCTCGAGGAAACGACTCTACCGCATCTACAAAAGCATCCTGGGACCGCTCCTTGCCGATACGACGCGGCGCAGGATCGTGCTCGCGGCCATCGCGGCAGTGTTTCTCGTGACCATGAGCTTTCCGCTCTTTCAGCTCGTGAAGTTCAGGATGCTGCCCAAGGCGAACAAGAACACCTTTCTCGTTTCCATCGACATGCCCGCCGGCACGGTGATCGAGAATACGGACCGCGTTGCCAGGGCAGTCGGGGATTACCTCCGTCACATTCCGGAAGTGAAAGACTACGAAACCTTCGTGGGCACCGGCTCGGTCATGGACTTCAACGGCCTTCTTCGCGGCGGCGCATTCCGCGAGGCCAGCCACTTTGCCGACATCCGCGTGAACCTGATCGACAAGGAAGAACGCAAGATCACGAGCGAAAAGCTGGTGCTCGCGATCAGGCCGGGTATTGAAAAACTGGGCCGCGAATACGGCGCCAACATCAAGCTCGTGGAGGACCCGCCCGGGCCTCCGGTCCGCGCGACCGTGGTGGCGGAGATCTACGGACCTGATTACAACAAACAGCGCGAGATCGCCGGAGACATCAGGGCGCTCTTTGCGAAAACCGACCAGGTCGTGGACATCGACGACTCGGTCAAGGAGAAGCAGGACAAGTACCAGCTCCACGTGGACAAGGAAAAGGCGGCGCTCATGGGCGTCTCGACGGAGCAGATCGTCCAGACCCTGAGACTGTCGGTCGCGGGCATGGCGGTTTCAACGCTCCACGTCCCTTCGGCCAAGAATCCGATTGCAATCATGCTGCGGCTCCCCAAGGGGGACCGGTCCGGTCTTTCGGACATGGGCAAGGTATACCTCAGCAGCCCCCAGGGCAGCCAGGTTCCGCTTTCGTCTCTGGTGAAGGTCGTCCCGTCGGAAATGGACAAGGCCGTTTACCACAAGAACCTCGAGCCCGTGACGTACGTCTACGGCGAGATGGGGAACCGGAGCCAGGTCTATGCCGTGCTCAATATGATGCAGTATCTCTGGAAGCACCCGCTTCCGGAAGGGTATTCGGTCAAGTGGGACGGCGAGATGAAGCTGACCCTCGATGTCTTCCGCGACCTCGGAGCGGCCATGGGCGTGGCCCTGATCGCCATCTACCTGCTGCTCGTCGGCAGGTTCAGGTCCTTTACGATCCCGGTGGTGATCATGGCGGCGATCCCGCTCTCGATGATCGGCATCATGCCCGGCTTCGCCATGACCGGCGTATACTTCAGCGCAACCTCGATGATCGGCGTGATCGCCCTGGCGGGGATCGTGGTCAGGAACTCGATCGTGCTGCTGGAGTTCATCCTGGACAAGAAGCAGGAAGGCATGCCGCTGGAGCAGGCGCTGATCGAGGCAGGGGCCATCAGGACACGGCCCATCGTACTCACTGCGGCAGCCGCGATCCTGGGCTCTGCCGTGATCGTGCGCGACCCGGTCTGGTCGGGGCTTGCCCTGGCGCTCATCTTCGGCATGCTCGCGTCCACGGCCTTGACGCTGATCGTGATCCCGGTGTTCTATTACATCGTAGAGAAGAAACACTGGGAAGCAGCATAAAACATTTTTTGCCACGAATTAACACGAATTGACACGAATTTTTAAATAACAAAAAGTCTGCTCTTCTTTCATTCGTGAAATTCATGGCTCATGTCGGTAGTCTAGTGTTTTCCGGAAAAAGCACGGAGAACTGCTTAGTCGTTTATTTGCCGCGAATTAACACGAATAGACACGAATTACAGTATAGAAATTAGGGCTTATATCTAATTCGTGATAATTCGTGAAATTCGTGGCTGAACCGAGGTGTTTAGTATGTCATCCCCATCCATCTCCGTCACCTGCAAGGATTGGATCAGCACAGTGACGATCGACAACCAGCCGGACAATTTTCTGGACAAGGAAGGTTCTGGCAAAGCTCAACAGGACCGTGAGCGAAGTGCATAGCCAGCAGGCTGAGCTCCGCGTGGCCCTCTTCACAGCTAAGGGAAGAAACTTCTCCGCAGGCATCGATTACACCCGCTTTGCCGGGATGTCCAAGGAAGAAGCGGGACACTTCGCTGACGTGGGTTATCACCTGCTCAGGAACATCGAGGCCCTGCCGATCCCGGTGATCGCCGCGGTCAAGGGTGAAACCACAGGAGCGGGCCTGGGCCTTGCCCTGGCAGCGGACATCAGGATAGCATCAAGCGACTCGGTCTTTTCCTTTCCCGAAGCCAGACTCGGCGTGCCGCCCATCTTCGGCTCGTCCCAGCGTTTGTACAAGACCGTGGGAGTAGGAAGGGCCAAGGAGCTGCTCTTTACGGGCAGGACCGTGGACGCGGAGGAGGCGCTCCGGATCGGGCTGGTGAACAGGGTGGTCCCCGCAGACGCCCTCGACGAAGAGGCGCAGCGGCTTGCCGTACTGATCGCAGGCAACAGCCTGAGCTCTCTTCGCGCGATCAAGATGCTCGTGAACATCGGCCTGAACGAAGGCTACGAGACCGGGCTCCGGCAGGAGGTCACGGCCTTCAGCGAGGCCTTCAATCCTGATACGGAGCAGTGGGAAAGACTTTAAAACAGGGTGCAGGGTCCAGTAGCAAGGGTCAAGGGTAAGGATTTTCCCTGGACCCCGGCCCCCGGACCCATGACCCTTTATTCCAAAGGAGGAAGAACATGGCTATTCGTGCAAGACAGATCATGCGTAAAAAGATCAAGGCGGGAATGAACACTACGGTCAGGGAGGCGGCGCACCTGTTGATTTCCAATGGCCTGCCCGGTCTGCCCGTTGTGGATGAAACGATGAACGTGGTCGGCGTTCTGACCGAGTGCAACATCCTCACGGCAGTAAAGGAAGGCATGGACCTCGACACCGTAACTGCCGCAGGGATCATGATGAAAGACCCGGTGACCGTGGATGCGGATGCAACCTGCCGAGATCTGATCCAGATGATGCTCAGCAACAACCCCCCGGTGGTAGCCGTCGTTCACAACGGCAAGTATGTCGGCGTCGTGAGCAGAAATGCCATCATGGACGCCACGGTAGCGCCTGATTACACGACATTCGCTGCCGGGGAACGGACGGAAGCCTTCGCCTGCGCGTAAGGAAAGCGGCTTGAACGATTGACTCCGAAGAAGTTTTTAATAACGTGAGAGGTGAAACGACTGTGACGGACCTCACTTCTCACCTTTCACATTTAACGGAATTAAGCGGCCGTAAAGGAGAAATATATGTATGTAGCAGATACGAAAACATGGTATCTCGAAAGGCTCATTCGGCTGACAGCAGGCATCTTAGTGACGGTCAGTGTACTCCTGGGGTACTTCGTGCATCCGCGCTGGTTCGTTTTTACAGGCTTTGTGGGCGTCATGCTGACGATTTTTGCCTTGACAGGTTTTTGCCCCGTGAGTATTATGTTATTCAGTCTCGGCGCGAGAGAGCGCTGTAAGTGCTGAATAAACAAGCTGCACTGCCGGGAACACGAAGGTATAAGCCGTAGACCATTGAAGTTTTAAATTTAATTTTTTATCGGGAATTTCTCCAAAGGAGTTGTTTTATGCCATTCTATGAATATGTATGCGAAGCCTGCGGTAAGGACTTCGTGCTTCTTCAGTCCATGGGCGCCAAGGCGGAAGAAACGACCTGCCCTTACTGCAGTCAGATGAAGGCAAAGAAGCTCGTGTCCAGCTTTTCTTCAGGCGGCAGCGGTTCGGTGTGCAGCACCGGCGGCGGCCATTCCTGGGGAGGCGGCTGAGGCGTCTGATCGACCCGCCGTGAGCGGGTCCTACCAGTACAAGCCTGAGGATCGGAAGATTCTCAGGCTTTTTTGTGCAGCCATAAAAGCAAGCACCAAATAACAACAGCCAAATCTCTGATAAATCCCAAATCACAAGTACGGAATGTCAATCGGTCCTATCTTCCCGTATTTGGAGCTTCGATATTGTTTGCTATTTTGCATTTGTAATTTGGAGTTTTGTCAGCATGCCCACCGTTTCCCTCAAAACGTTCCTTCACTCGCGGTACTGGTACGCCTGGCCGGCGCTGGCGCTGATGCTCATCATGAGCTGGATGCCGGGCCGTGTCCTCTGGATCATGGGAACGGCGCTGGGAACCATAATGTCCTGGCTTCCGACTTCCAACCGCCGATTCGCCATAAGAAACATAGAGCTCTGCTTCCCCGGCATGAGCCCGCAAGAACGCGCGCAACTCGTGAAGAGGCATTTCCGGTTGAGCGGCTTCGCCATACTCAGTCTGAGCGTGACTTGGTTCGCACCGGCGTGGAGGCTCAAACGGTTCATCGCCATCCGCGACTATCATCGCCTTACAGATGTCTATGCCGGCGGCAAGAACGTCATTCTCCTTGCCCCGCACTTCATCGGCCTCGATATGGGAGGGGTCAGACTCTCGGCGGAAAGAAAGTACATCACCATGTACCGCAAGTCGCGCGACCCCCTGCTCGAATACCTTTTCCACCGGCGGGAGCGGTTCGGCGCCGTCATGGTGGAGCGCTCGGCAAGCCTCAAGCCGATCATCCGCCACATCCGTGAAGGCCGGCCCTTTTATTATCTCCCCGATCAGGACATGGGCGAACGGGCCAGCGTCTTCGTCCCCTTCTTCGGCATCCCCGCCGCGACAATCACGGCCCTCAGCCGGATCGCGGAAACGACGAATGCCGCCGTGGTTCCCTGCATCACCCGCATCCTGCCCGGGGGCAAAGGCTTCGAAGTGTGCCTGTTGCCCCCGCTTGAAAACTTCCCCACCGCTGATGCCGCGGCGGATGCCGCCCGGATGAACCGCGAGATCGAAGGGTGGGTGCAAGACATGCCCGAGCAGTATCTGTGGACCTACCGGAGGTTCAAGACCCGCCCGAACGGAGAAAAATCACTTTACGATTGATGAATTTCGTAAAGTCGTCACTCCTGCTTGCCGGGAGTCGTGTTGTCGCATATCGCATTGGAAAAGAGGGATTCCGGACAAACCGAAATGACGTAAAAAAACATAAAATCCGACTTTTTACGGGACCTTCACGATTCGTAAATGAGATTGAGGGCGCTGTTTTGCTCCTGCCTTTGAAGAATAAGGAACGGCGGGGAATGTTCGGAAGGGTGTCTGCTTCAAATTGTTCAAATCCGAAAGGTGTTCATCACATCGCCGCTTCAGCAGCAATATGACCTGCAAGGGTCGTAACAAATGATTTGAGCCCGGTCAACTCGCTCATCTCGGCATATGCACCGGACTTGGAAGCAGAACGAGGTGAGAGAATAACCGATGCGGCTGTGTACAAATTCTCCGCCATCAGCTTTTTGCACAAAATGTTGTAGCGATCCGCATACGACGCGCTCCGGAACTCCGGGAACAACGGGAAATTTGGCGATACATTTGTTACGGGCTTACGGGACGCCGGGGCATCTTCAAGAAGCATGAAATAACCTACAAAAGGTTTTCTTCTTACCCCAAAAACCCCCTGCCTGAATGCAGCTTGAAGTTCCATCGCCAGACCGAGGACTTCCCTTGAACCGCTGCTGATATTATTATTGTCGAGCGACGCACCGAGCATGGAGTGAAATTTGATTGCCGCGATCAACCGCCCCTCGTTCACCACCACAACATCCCATGGCTGGGTTGAAGAAAAATGCCCGGGAAGGTGTATTGGTTGACCTTGCAGCAGAACATTCGTCGTCGTTAGGCCGTTTGTGCAGACGATATCGACGATGAGATCAAAGAACCCACCCATCGTAACAATCGATTTTCTGACGCCGGCTTTTCTTCCGATGCCCCAAAACAGTTTGACAGCGGAACGGATTTTAACTTTATAGTCAGCAAGATCAAGAGACATCACGATACCTTCTAAGGCAAAATTAATAGCGTCTGCTAATCCTCATAAGGCCCAAGGAATCGCTCGCCGTTGAAATGAATAAGATGGGTCGGAGATTCGGCAACCCAGGCTTCTGTCTCCCACGAGATATCGTTAAGATACTTGATCATTGCTCGTCGTTCAAGAAACGCTGTCACAAACACCAACCCTATTTTTGATCCGGCAAAAAGCTCCTTCAATTCCTGTCTCCGCTTTGGGTTTACCGGCCCGTGGCTTGTCACTGCTTCGATCAGAACCAGCCAGCCTTTTTCCACATGATGTACCACAACGTCCGGCATCTTTCCATGTTCTTCAATCTTGACGCCTATCGCACTCAGCGCATCAAAATCGAAATATGGCGGTTTCTTATTAGTACCGCTAACATAAATTACACGCCCGGCCGGGGTATACAATGAGCACAAATCATCAAGGACCTTCTTTATCAATACATTCTGACTCCCCGGCAAATGCTTGATCTCCTCACCGGTAGACAGTACTGCAGGAACTCGCCGCAGCTCACGCTCTTTGCCATAGCGTTTTTCCAAAGTTTTCACGGTTACCTCTACGCAATCTTTTGGCCTCTAATTTTATCTAGCCAG
Organism: Nitrospirota bacterium; assembly: GCA_963749655.1. Lineage (GTDB taxonomy): Bacteria > Nitrospirota > UBA9217 > UBA9217 > UBA9217 > JAJYKN01. Next base: position 30,012 of record CAVVOB010000017.1, on the reverse strand, counting down.
GTTACCAGAACAGATACAACAATATCCCATCTTGGGTTTATCGCCTGCCTCGTGGTATAAGGTGGATAAATGAAAAACTCGTCTTACGATATTGCCTACCTCGAATTACGGCGGATACTTAAGGACTTGCGAGAAGCGAGGCATCTGACCCAAGCTCAACTAGCTCGTAAACTTTCGGTTCCCCAAAGTTTTGTCAGCAAATATGAGACGGGTGAGCGGCGGATAGATGTTATAGAAACCGCTCAGATTTGCCAAGCACTCGAAACGTCAATGACTCAATTATTATCTAAACTTTCGAAGCGGCTCAAACATACCATCAAAATCAATCCGAAAAAATCAACTATGAGGAGAGCCTTATGGCCGACAAAAGGATAAGTAAATCGGCTATTTTGCATACTCCCGAATTGACCACCCCAGCGATAACTGGGTTAGTGGAAAGAAAGAGGGTTGGTAATGCAACGGCGCGTCGAGCGGCGCAAATACTTATAGAAAAGCAGCTTGGCTTTACTTTGCCTACACCTAAGCAGAAAAAAAATATTGTTGTTGCCTTTGTCAAAAGAGATATGATCGTTTACGGGCGCGCTTTTGACATTATTAAGCTCCTTGCACCTGTTGACCTCGACGATCTGTCAGACGTTGAATCAAAGATAAATAAGATTCAGCTTTTCGAGATCAAATCGACAAACAAAGATAAAATCAATGTCAGCTTTCGTGGATATTTTTTTGGACTTACTGCCGCTGAAGTTCTCGTTGCTCAAAGTCTAAAACAACAGTTCAGATTTGTCTTGGTTAACACTCTTACAAAGCACTACGTCGAGCTCAGCTTGAGCGAGTTATTCGGTCGAGCCAAAGGTATCTATCCCACTTGGAGCATTCTGTTGTAACTATACTGCCCCCCCCGAGGACCATCAAGGATCAAAGCCTCCTGAGAATAGCGCCTTGCGCGGTCAAAATATCTGGAGCCATTTATCGCATATCCGGTCCGGGTTACGGGACTAAGATACTAAGTGCCCACTGGATAAAGTATAATATTATCAAGCTTTCCAAAGACCGGATAGGTGGCTCTCTCAAGCTTCCGCACCTGCTTTTCCATTGGAAAGATCCGATGCAGCTGCTCACGATTTCCGGCTGCGGCCGAACTCCATGACTTGAGTCGTAAAAGCGATCAGATCATCGAGATGATGTTCGATCACTTCCACCATGATCTTTATGTCCATCTCCTGGTACTGATGGACCATGATGTTGCGAAATCCGACCATGCCCTTTAACTTATCCGCGAGCTCAGGGGAGATGATCTTGGCCTTGGCAAGTATCTCGAAGCTTTCCCTGCTTTCCTTCGGCAGGCCCAGCTTTCCTTTTCTGATGACGTGATTCGCCAGATCGATGGACTGTTCAGCGGCCCGCTGAAGGTTGGCGGCAATGGCATCCTGCCTCAAATGGTCTTGCTCAAAGGGCAGTTCCGACGGCGTGGCATAGTAGAGGCGTATCTGCTTGACGCAGCGCTCAATGCTCTCCTTCTTGTTCAGAATCACGTCCAGCATCATTTCAATATTCTCCCGGTTTCCAATATATCCTCCAGGATACCCGCCCGTTCCTCGTTCAGCTTTTGATACGATGACAGTACCTGCATCTCGAATTCATCGACAGCGCGCTCGTTCTGCTGATGGATGATCCTGCCTTCCTGCATGATCTCGTTCTGAAAAACCGTATTTGCCTTCCGCAGGTTGACAAGATCAACCGTTCTCTTCAAGGCCTTTTCGAGAGCTGCCCGGCAATCGCCCAGGGCGGAATTATCGAGCTGCACGGCTTTTTCAGGGGAGAAGAGGACGGCTATATCAACGTCGCTGCCCTGCCGCTGGTCCGGCGTCAGAAAGGAACCGAAAAGATAAATAGCCTCTGCATCGGGATAAAAGCTCAGCACTGTTTTTACTATCGTTTCTTCGCTCATGCATTCACCCGGCAATCCTCTCAACAAGGCTTGGAAAAGACCGGGAATGGGGAACCGCCATGCCGGTCACCTCGGGAAGGATGCCTCATGATAAGGATGGTGGACCGAGTATAACAAGGGGATTGGGGCATTGCAAACAGAAATTGAAGAAGAGCCCAAGTCGCTTCTTCATATCTTCCTGATCACCCCCACTGCCCTGCCGAGAATGCGGAATTCTCCCCGCTCGGCATAAAACGGCTCATGACGGAAAGCACCTTGGGTGACGTAGAGTCCCCGATTGACTTCTTTGATTCAATGCCATCCGCAACTGATGATCAATCATCACTTCATCAATGTTTTTCTCATCCAGTTCGGGCTGCGGCGGCAATCCAGAACGGCGAACACAACTACTTCATTATCAACAATTCGGTAATACACGGCAAAGGGAAAGCGCTTCGCAAGTAACCGGTGATGTCCCATAACCACCCGGTGCATACCTCCGAAATAGGCGAGGGAGTCAATATCTGAATACAGAGAATCGAGAAAATAGGAGCCGAGACCTGAATCCTGAGACTCGTAGAATCGATACCCTTCTTCAATATCATTCTCCGCCGCGTTCAGGATTTTTATTTTCATGAGACCTTCTTTTTGATGCGTTTCTTGGCCTGTTCCCAGTCCGAGGCAGTGAGCTTGCCGGCTGCATAGGCAGCTCCCCGTTCCTTAAGAAGAGCGCCATGCCAAGCCGGGGACTCCAGTTTTTTCTCATCCCCCGCCAGGTCCGCCCAGAGTGTCTCCATTAAATCCAGCTTTTGAGAGAATGATAATCGTGCCAGGGGAAGGGCGAGTTTTTTCATACTGTTTTCCTTTCAAGAACACCGATCTTCAAAACTTGAGCAATTATACTCTCTTCGTTTCCCGAATCAACCTTTTACACGCTTCTCGGTGGCTGCGGCCGGCTTCCGTCCCCAATACGAACCGCAAACGTTCCAACGCATTCTGCTTGTCTGTGCTACGAGTATATCAACAGCAGTAACCTCACCGGCGCGGTGGTAGACGAGATTGCATTATAAACTACTAATAGCGTATCCTTTCATATCTTTCTGATCACTCCCACGGCCCGGCCAAGAATGCGGAATTCACCGCGCTCGACCGTGATCGGTTTCATGCCGCTGTTCTCGGGCTGGAGGCGGACCCCGTTCTTCTCGGCAAAGAACCGCTTCACCGTAGCCTCGCCCTCGACGAGGGCCACGACGATGTCGCCGTTCTGCGCCGTTGACTGGGCGCGCACCAGGAGTGTGTCACCCTCCATGATATGGGCGTTCACCATGCTTTCGCCCTTCACCTTCAGCGCAAAGAGATTTCCGCCGCTCCGGAGAGAGAAGAAAGAAAGGTCGACCGTGACGTCGCCTTCCCGGTTTTCCGGCGACAGCACCGGCATGCCCGCCGCGACCCTGCCGAGAAGGGGGACCGAAGCCACGGAGCGTTCCGCTGTGTGGACGGAGACGCCGCGCGATTTTCCCCGTTCCCGGGAAATGAGGCCGTGTGCTTCGAGCGCCGCGAGATGGCCCTCCACGCCGTTGGTGGACCGGATCCCGAACTCCTCCCCGATCTCCCGCATGGAGGGCGGAATCCCCCGGGCAGCCTGCGTCGTTTTGATGAAATCGTAGATAGCCTTCTGCCGATCAGTAATTATTTTTTTCATGTCTCCCTCACATTGACAACGAATGAAAAAGCAACTGCTGTCAGAACGCCACGAATTTCACGAATTTTCACGAATTTAAAAAATGCGCCTCAGGAATCAAGGTCAAGGCCTTAAGCTTTCATTCGTGTTAATTCGTGTCAATTCGTGGCAAAAAAAATCATTGGTTTCTGCATATCACTGCTGAAAAAAGAACATCTGCTTTTTAGCCACGAATTTCACGAATTTTCACGAATTTAAAAATGCGACTCAGGAATCAAGGTCAAAGACTTAAGCTTTCATTCGTGTCAATTCGTGGCAAAAAAAATCATTGGCTTCTGCATATCACTGCTGATAAAAGAACATCTGTTTTTTAGCCACGAATTTCACGAATTTTCACGAATTTAAAAATGCGCATCAGGAATCTAGGTCAAAGACTTAAGCTTTCATTCGTGTCAATTCGTGTTAATTCGTGGCTAAAAAACTCTTGGGTTTTCCATTATCATCAATACTGCCTGTCCCCCTCCGGTCGCCACGCCGGCGAGATGACCCGCTCGTGGCTGGCACGTTCGGCAAGCGTACCCCAGGTGACCGTGAATTCTCCGTACCGGTCATTGATGTCGTCCATGGCGTCGACGATGAATCCCCGCTTCCGTTCGTCGGCAAAGAGCGGCATCTGGACAAAATTCCTGGTGAGGCCCGATACACTTACGCCCACGAGCCGCAGCGGCTGGTCCAGCCGCTGCGCATGCAGCAGGGACCGGGCCGCGGCATAAACGTCGAGCCCGGCGTTCACGGGATGTTGAAGCCGCTTTTGGCGGCTGAAGGTATGGAAGTCCGACGAGCGAAGCGTGAGGCATACCACGTTCCCCTGGTAAAGTCCGCGTCGGAGCCTGCGTCCGACCTTTTCGGAAAGCTGAAGCAGGTGGCGCTCGATCAGGGTGACATCGGCGCAGTCTGTGTCGAGCGTCATGCTGTGGCCGATGCTTTTGCTCTCCTCCCCATGCTGCTGTTCCGGAGACACGACCGAATCGTCGTCGATCCCCCGACCCATGTCCCGGAGTCGCTCGCCGACGACGCCGAACCGCGCGACGAGCTCGCGGAGAGGCGCGCGCCCGAGTTCGCCGCAGGTCCTGATGCCCATCGAAGCGAGGGTCTGCGTCAGGCTCGGCCCGATGCCGCACAGCTCCTTGACCGGAAGGTCTTCGAGAACCTCGGCCACGTCGTCGGGAGAAATGAGCACAAGCCCGTCGGGTTTCTTCATGTCGCTCCCCAGCTTGGCCAGGAGCTTGTTCGGAGCGATGCCGATGGAACAGGTGAGCTGCTTCTCGTTCCAGACCCGCTCCTTGATCCGGACCGCGATCTGCACCGGGTCGCCGAGCAGACGTTCGCAGCCTGTCACGTCCAGAAAGGCCTCGTCGATAGAAAAAAGCTCGACCAGGGGCGTGAAGTCCTGCCAGATCTTGATCAGCTCTTCGCAGGCATGCGCGTACTTGGACGGGTCCGCGGGCACCAGGCGGAGCCCCGGGCAGGCCCGCACGGCCTCGCCATAGGTCATGCCGGTCTTCACTCCGAAAGCGCGGGCCTCGTAGGACGGGGAAAGAACCACGCCGCGGTGAACGGACCCGATAACGGCCATCGGCCTGCTCCGGAGCGACGGATCGGCCCGCTGCTCCACGGAGGCGAAGAAGGCGTTCATGTCTATGTGAAGAATTGTTCTCATTTTTCAAAACCGACGAACTTAAAATTCTTTTTTTGCCACGAATTTCACGAATTTTCACGAATTCACAAAGGCAAACCCTGATCCTGACATAAAGCTTTCCGTCGTTATTCGTGTTAATTCGTGTCAATTCGTGGCAAAAAAATCATTCGCTTCGGCACTTCACTGCCTGACAAAAAAAACATCTTTTTTTTTCGCCGCGAATTTCACGAATTAAAAACACCCGAAATCAACGTAAAAAAATTCAGGCATTCATTCGTGGCCACAATTCATAGCGAAAAATTTCGATTTAGATTCTTAAAAAATCTAGTGAGCGATCCTCTCGTACTCAAGGCTTTCTTTTCCAAAATTCAGAATGATTGCAAGTTTCTTTCCGGTCGCTTTCAGATAGTTAAAAGCTTGCGCTCGGTGGACATCTGTTATCTTGGCAGCCGCCTTGAGTTCCAGGATGATCTGTTCGTCGACCAGAATATCCGCAAGGTACTCCCCTACAACCTCACCTTGAAAAGAAACCGTAATAGGCGCCTGTTGAACGGCATTGATCGACTGATTGCGGAACAGTATCATTACAGCATTTTCGTATACTTTCTCAAAAAAACCTGAGCCCAGTTCCCGATGCACCTGCATTGCGAGACCGATTATCCTGTATGACATCTCCTTGTACAATATTTCCTGATCACCCATGACCGGGGCACTCCCGATTTTTTAATTCGTGTAAATTCGTGTTAATTCGTGGCTACATGGTCTTTACTCGGCCCTATTTAGTCTCCAAGTAAAATTTGCCGCATTGAAACAGAGCTCAAACAATCCGGCGCCATCAGTGACGGAAAAATGGAGAAGCGGCGTGCTGCCCTGCCGGGTTTTCCAGGTCAGAGCCACCTCGCGGATGCGGACCTGCCTGCCGCGGCGGGCGAACCACACCGGTTTCACGGTCCCGTTCGCGAAGACCGCGCCGACCGTTATCGGTTCATCCACCTCGGTAGCCATGAAACCAGTATAGTGAACACCTGTTCACTTGTCAAGAGAAATGAGCCCCGGGGACCGAAAATCGGTTCGCTGTTTGGCGCGGCGCATTGACAACAACGGAATCGTTTGATACAGTTTACGACAACATCCTTGATCTGCCCGATAAACCCTGACGCCAAGAGAGGCGGCTCCTCCATGCAGTCCCGGTTCGGTTCTGACACCATGATTCCCCGGCTGACCACTGTTTTTTTTCTCCTGACTTTTTTCATCATCATTGCCGGGTTCTTGTACTACGAGAACCAGAAAAAACAGCTCAGTCAGAACATGGTGGACGAACTCGCCGCCGTCGCAGACTTGAAGGTCAGCCAGATAGTGGCTTGGCGCAGGGAGCGGATCGGCGACGCTTCCATCGTCCTTCATAACCGTTTCATTCTTTCCGACATCGAGCGGCTTTTTCAAAATCCCCGAGCGGCGGATCTGCACCGGGAAATTGCCCGCTGGATGGACGCTCTTCACGAAGCCTACGACTACAAGAATGTGCTGCTTGTTGACGCCGCGGGCACGGTCCTGCTCTCTTCCGATGCTGCTGGAAAAAGGATCGGTCCCCATGCGAAGGGGCTTATTGCGGAAGCCCTGAACAAGCACATCATCCTGCTGTCCGATCTTCACAAGGCGAATGTCGCCGATTATCCTCACCTCGATCTGGTAATTCCGGTGACCGGCGGCCCCGGACCGGAATCCGCTCCCGCCGGCGCCGTTCTGCTGCGGGTAGATTCCGAGCGCTTCCTGTACCCCCTCATCCAATCGTGGCCAGGCGCGAGCACGAGCGCCGAAACCCTGCTTGCGCGCAAAGAGGACGGCGAGCTCCTGTTCCTGAGTAAATTGCGCCATCTTAACTCCCCGGCGCTTTCCCTCCGAATCCCGCTCGCGAACAAGCAGGAGCTTTCCGCTGTCCTGGCCCAGGGAGGAAATGGCGTAATCGAAACCCGTGACTACCGGGACGTGCCGGTTCTGGCGGTCATCCGCGCCGTTCCCCAGTCGCCCTGGCTTCTCATTTCCAAAATAGACCGCGAGGAAATCACTGCACCGCTCCGGGAGCGGGCGCTCTTCCTCTCGGCGATAATCATCCTGATGATCGCGGTGGCCGGGATGAGCACGATTGCCTGGTGGCGGCAGCGGAATGCGGAGTACGCCCGCAGGCGCTACGAGGACGAGCTTTCCCGCAAGGCGCTGTCCGAGCGGTTCGACTACTTGAGCAAATATGCCAATGACATCATTCTTCTCGCGGACCAGGCGGATAGGATCATCGAGGCGAATGACCGGGCCGTCACGGCCTACGGCTATACGCGCGAAGAACTTCTCCGCCTGTCCCTCAGGGACATCGAGGTCAGGGAACCCCGGCAGGACCCTCTTCCCCGGATGGAGCAGGTGCGCGAGCAGAACGGGTTCATATTCGAGGCCGTTCATCGCCGCAACGACGGCACGATCTTTCCCGTCGAGGTGAGCTCCCGGCTGATCGACCGGGGCAACGCAAGCTTTGTCCAGAGCATCATCCGCGACATCACGGAGCGCAAAAAGGCGGAGTCCGCGCTTATCAACGAGAAGAACCGGTCCGAAGCGATCATCGCCGCCATCGGAGACGGGATCAGCATTCAGGACCGGGATTTCCGGATACTGTATCAGAACGAGGTCCACAAAAACCTGATCGGCGAGCACACGGGGAAGCCCTGCTACGAAGCCTATGAGCACCGCACGACCGTGTGCGAAGCCTGTCCGATGGCGAAGTCGCTGTCCGACGGGATGGTTCATACCGCAGAAAGAAGCATGCAGCATGAGGATGGATTGCACTATTTCGAGATCACCTCGTCTCCGCTCAGAAACGAAGGGGGGGCCGTCATCGCAGGCATCGAGGCGGTCAGGGACATTACGCCGCGTAAACGGGCCGAGGAGGCTCTGATCGAGAGTGAAAGACGCTACCGCAACCTCTTTGACCACTCGCTCACCGGCTTTGCCCTCCATGAGATCGTCACGGACGCCGCGGGCAGACCCGTTGATTCCGTTTTCCTCGAGGCGAATGCAGCCTTTGAAGAGATGACCGGCATCCGGAGCGGCAGCATCATCGGCAAACGGGCGACCGAGGTGCTGCCGGGCATAGTAAAGACGGACTTCATCGCCACCTACGGACGCGTCGCGCTGACCGGACAACCCGTTCATTTCGAGCACTACGCCGAGCGGCTCGACAAGCACTTCGAGATCGCGGCGTTCTCGCCCGCCAAAGGGCAGTTTGCCACGATCTTTTCCGATATCTCGGCGCGCAAAAGCGCCGAACATGCCCAGATGGAAAGCGAGCGGCGCTACCGGCGCCTCGTCGAATCGGTCACGGACTACATCTATACCGTCGATGTCGCCGAGGGCCACGCCGTGCGGACCCATCACGGCCCGGGCTGTATCGCCGTGACCGGTTATACCTCCGAGGAATACGCGGCAAACCCCGACCTCTGGTTCCGGATGATCCACGAAGAAGACCGGACGATGGTCCTGGAGCAGACGTCCAAACTCCTCTCCGGGACGGCAGTTCCCCCGTTCGAACACCGGATCTTACATAAGAACGGATCACTCCTGTGGGTCCGGAACACGCCGGTGCCGCGCTACGACCGCGACGGCAGGCTGAACGCCTACGACGGTCTGATCACCGACATCACCCAGATCAAGTTCCTTGAGAACCAGCTCCGCCAGGCCCAGAAAATGGAGGCCGTGGGCCAGCTCGCCGGGGGGGTGGCCCACGACTTCAACAACATCCTGACGGCCATCATCGGGTACGGGAACCTTCTGCTGATGAAAATGCCCCCGACGGACTTGTCGCGCACTTTTGTCGAACAGATCCTGTCCTCCGCAGAACGCGCGGCCCATCTCACCCACAGCCTTCTCGCGTTCAGCAGGAAGCAGATCATCGACCTGAGGCCGGTCAATGTGAACGACATCATACGGCGCGTGGAAAAGCTGCTCTGCCGCGTCATCGGCGAGGACATCGAATTCACGACCCGGCTCGGCAGCGCCGACATGACCGTGATGGCCGACAGCGTTCAGATCGAGCAGATACTGATGAACCTGTCGACGAACGCCCGCGACGCCATGCCCGAGGGCGGCTCGCTCGTCATCGATACCGGCCCGGTGGAAATCGGGGAGGAATTCGTCAGGACCCACACCTATGCCAGACCAGGTCCGTACGTTTGCATCTGCGTCACGGACACGGGCATCGGGATGGACGAAACGGTGCGGAGCAGGGTCTTCGAACCCTTCTTTACAACGAAGGAAGTGGGGAAAGGCACGGGGCTCGGACTTGCCATGGTCTACGGCATCGTCAAGCAGCACAACGGGTACATCAATGTTTACAGCGAGCCCGGCCAGGGAACGAGCTTCAAGATCTATCTTCCGCTTATCGCCCCTGCCTCCGGCCGGGAAACGGGCGCAGCGGTGGACGATATGCGGCACGGGACGGAGACGGTCCTGCTGGCCGAGGACGATGCCGCGGTCAGAAAACTCACCGGCAGCGTGCTGCTGGCGTTCGGCTATACGGTCATAGAGGCCGTGGACGGCGAGGACGCGGTCCAAAAGTTCAACGACCACGGCGACAAGATCGATCTGCTGATACTGGACATTATCATGCCGAAGAAAAATGGGAAGGAAGCCTACCAGGCGATCAGGAAACTGAAGCCCGGCATCAAGGCGCTCTTCACGAGCGGCTACACCGCCGACATCGTGCACAAAAAGGGAATCCTCGAAACAGGGCTGGACTTCATCCTCAAACCGAGCACGCCGGCGGCTTTCCTGAAGAAGGTGAGAGAGGTGTTGGATAAGACGAATGCGGAATGATGAATGCGGAATTCGGAGTAAAGAAACAGCAGAAACAGATCTCAGTCTTTATTTTTCATTCCGCATTCCGCATTCCGAATTCCGCATTGATTTTTAGTATTCCTTCCCCCGCTTCTTCAGGTACTCGCCGAACTTCATGTCCAGCCTCATGATGTGGGCCACGATCCAGTCCACCACAATCTGGTTCGTAGCAGCCGACAGGTCATAAGAGCTCCCCTGGATCCTCGGCTGCGCCGCCTGGTCCTTCAACTCCGCGAGGGCAGACAGGTACTTTCTGTGATCCTCCTGCTGCTCTTCGATCCCCGGATAATTCGTCTCGCGCATGTGCTTTTCCTCTTCCGAGAAGTGGATCCGCGCGTAATCATCGAGGAATTTGATCGTGCCGTCGATCTCCGACCTGCAGCGCTGCTGCTTTATGGCGAGAACGAGGTTATTGATCCGCTTGAACAGCTCCTGGTGCTGGCTGTCGATCGTCCTGATGCCCGTAGCCAGTTTGTTCGTCCATTCCATACATGCCTCTCGTCCAGCTTAGGTTTTCGTTGCTGTAGTAATTTATTATACCCAAGATGGTTTCTCAATGCCACGGCTATGTCCTGGAATATTTTACGGGTCCTCAGACTTTAGTCCTGCCGGGACTACTTGCAGTTTTCATCCTGCAGCATTGACCTGCTCTCGGTGATCAGGTCCATTTTCTTTCCGTCCCATCGAAAGTATAGCGTTTTGTACCGCTCCGGCACCTCACCGTCGCCGACAAAATCCTTGGTAATGGGGTCCACGATAAGCAGGCTGCTGTCCCTGCGATAGCAGACACCCCGCTCCGCGCTGACGGGGGAAGTGTAGACCGAGCCGGTCTTCGCATCGACGATCATGAAGGACTGGCACCCCGAACCGCAGCCCCACAGGACCACCGTATAATGACCGGCGAAATCCGGACCTTTCGCAGCGCCTTCCTTCAGCACGCTTGCGAACTGCTTTGCATCGGGATTGCTCTTCATATCGAGAGCAGCAGGCTTGCCGCTGAACTGCTCCTTCACCTGATGATCGGCATAGCGGGGCAGAACGCTCTTGGCAGGCGCGGCTGCAGCCACTCCTTCCGGCAGGTCGAAGCTTCCTGTGGCCTTGTTCCACTTCAGCTTGACCGGCTCCTTGACGGCGTTCTGCAGGAAATCCTTGTATGCATTCCGCTGTTCCGGAGACATCTGCCCGCCGAACGCGCCCACAGCGCACTCTGCAGTCGAGACATCCAGGAACGCCTCCACGGTCGTCCCTTTTTGCGGAAGCTTGTAGCCGACACGAGAATCGCGGCCTGAAGACACATGAGGGACGCTATTCTTCAGATCGTAGCCTTTTTTGAAGAACAGCTCGAAAGGCATAGCGGGCATCACATCCTTCGTTTCCGAAAGCTTCCCCTGCTGGAGCGTGTATGTCTTAAGCGTATAGGCTATGTCGGGGCACTGCCCGCCTGTGTTTCCTATTCCCAGCACCGCAAGCATGGGCGCCTTGTCTTTGGTCAGGAACAGGGCAGCGGAGATCCGTTCCCTGCCGCCGCCGGTGCCGTCGTCCACGAATTCAATGTACCCGTTCGCAATGTCCGCCACTGTCAGATCGACCGGCCCGTTGAGCAGGTCGGCCTTCCACTTGCCGTCAACAAGCTTGATCTGCTCCTCCGCCTCCCGCGTCATGTTGAAGTAGGTGATGACTGTGGCCTTGTCTCCTGCCGCTGCGACAGGTCCCGAAAAACAGGGACAGACCACTGCTGCGAATAAAAGAACGACGTATTTTCTCATGTACAACCTCCTTAGTCGTGTATGCACACGGACCGCTGCTCCCAAAAATCGGACACTTTCCTCACCTGCTTCCCGGACAGGAGAACGCCTGCTCGAGATCGATATAATAGACCGGCCTGCCGGGGTCCCGCTCCAGCCATGCAGCGAGAGTGGTCACCTGCACCGGTGAAAAATAGGCATGGATGATCTCGTCCTCCCGGTCCACGACACCGTTGCCGTCCCTGTCGCTGTACAGTGCCGCGAAGTGGGCCCTGGTGAAGAAGACAAGCCCCCGGGCGCTGGTCCTGGTCTTCCCCGGTTCCAGGACCGATGCCTGCTTCACCAGTGCTTTGTAATAGACCTTGAAATCCCGGTATCCGCAGTCGAGACCGAGTCTCCTGAGACCGAACACCACCATGGATATGCAGCTTGCCTTTGCGCCGGATTCTGTTTCATCCTTGTTCGCGAAGGCATCATAGGCCGCGCCCCGGATGGCCGCGATCTCCCTGCCGATCCTGGTCGGGCCCGCCTCTGCGGAAGCCCCGGTGCCCGAGCACAGCAGGCTAAAAACAATTGAACACAGGATAGAGTTCCGTGATGCAGACATCGGTGTCCTTCTTCCCCTGATAGGTTTCCAGTATCTTCAGCCGTACCTTGAACGATTCCCTGCTTGTCATCTGTCTTGCCGAATTGTCCTTTGGCTCGATGATCCGGACCGAGTCCTCGTTCTGCGGCAGAATAAAGACGAGCGCCTGAAAGGGGTCGAATCCCCTGCTCATGTCCGGGTCCGGAAGACTGAACCTGCCTTTCATGACGCCTTCTATCTGGATCAGTCCGCTTTTCACCCGCCTGTTCGCCTCAAAGCGCTCCGCGGTCTTCATATACCCGTTGATCATTCCCAGCCCTTCGAAAACGCAAGGCGTGGACCGGTCCGCTTCCGTTTGCGATACCGGGGTGATGGTCATCACGATCTCGGGCTGGTCCTTGCCGGAGCACCAGGACGTATTGAAGTTATCATCCATGGCCTTGGACGGAGAGTATGCATTGTTGGCGTGGGCGAGGGTATCCGCCGAGGCCAGTTGCCAGCCGATCCGCGGGTTCGCCGCCCTCTTATGATCCTGATACTGTTGGCGGTTCTTTCGGTCCACGGCGATCACGAGAGGAGGCACCTCGGGAAAGCGGGCGTTCTTCCGCTCCGCGGCGTATATTCCCTTGTTTGCCGTAAAGGACCAGCCTCCGGGAAAGCGAAGCGTCCCTGCGGCTGCCTTCGCGTCCACTTCCACCCGTATCGACGGGACCGCTTCGCGCATCCAGGACGCTGCCGGCGAGAAATCATAGTACACGAGGTCATCGGAATAGCTGTTCATTGAGCTCTTCGTGGTGCCTGAGAGGGTGTAATAATAAGGCTGGCGATAGGAGATCGTCAGCAAAAAGTCCTTTTTATCCGACCGGACCAGCGAGCTGAACACCTGGACATTGTTGTCACTGCCGGTATTCAGGTCCTCATACAAGGAAGAATCCACATAGTCTTTGACCAGCTTCGGATCGTAGACCCTGGTCTTGAACGCTTTTTCAAAATCGCCGAGGACCCCGGCCGCCTCCTTGATCGCCGGAATGGTACGGCCATCGAGGGTGACTTTGTAGTCTGAAACGCACGGCACGTCCGATGTCTGTTCTTCCCGCTGCCTGCACAAAACAGGAAAGTACAGAGCACCCGAGAACGGCCCCTTTCCCGAACTCATCTGATAGGTGACCGTGGTCTTGTATTCCTTTTCGAGCAGAACAATGTTGATGCGCTCCGAGACAAGGACGAGGCCTGGCGGCGCGATCAGGTTGCCGGACTTCAGGGACGAGGATTCTCCCATCCACCCGTTGGCGAATGCCGTATCTGCGCTTGCAAGCAGCATGACGAGCATAACTGGTATGATTATCCCTTCCTTCACTGTATGGCTTTTTTTGTCCACGGATATCGGCCCTCCGTTATGCGTTGACCCCGTCGTGGTGCTGTTCCGGGAGCTGAATAGCCTCCGTCACCCTTTTGGCCGCAATTCGTTGACCTGACTGAATCGCCTGCTTCCTCAAGAGATGCTTTGAGCGCTTTCAGTTGCTTATTATTCCGCACCTCTCAAGCATGCACAAGTCCCTTTGATTTCACCCGCGAGTTCGCCGGAGCCCCAAACCGTCTTATTATTTGAGGGCCGGGACAGCCGACTGGAGGCGCGCCTGGATCTGCGGCTCATTTCTCGCATGCTCGATCACGGAATTCCCTTCATAGTCCTTGAGCGCGGCATCCGCGCCCGCGTCCAGGAGCAGGCCGGCAGCATCGATCAGCCCCCACTTGGCCGCAAGCATGAGCGGCGTCTCTCCCGACACATTGGGAAGGTCGAGCTCCGGTCTGCTGCGCAGGAGCAGTTCCACCAGCTCCCGCGGCGCGTGGGGCATCATCGCCGAGTGCAGGGGCGTCTCCCGTGCAAGGTCCCGGGCGTGTACGTCGGCGCCGCGCTCGATCAAAAGCTGCGCCAGGGCCGTCTGATGCACCCTGCACACCATGTGCAGCGCCGTCGTGAAGCGGTCGTCCCGGTAATTCACGTCAGCGCCCTTGTCCAGGAGCGAACGCACGCTCTCGAACCTTCCTGCTTTGACCTCACTCAGGAACTTCCTGCCCAATGATTCCTGAAGTTTATCCGTTTCAGTGGTCAAAGCCGCGGCAAGGAGCCTTGCCAACTCCGTCGCGTCCTTCAGCAAAGGCTCCAACTGTTCAGGGGAGATCCGCGGAAAATACCGGCCATAGTTCAGATGCAGATCAAAACGCGGTTCCGCCGACCGTATGCTGATGGTCCAATCCGTAATGGCCCAGAAATATCGCTTCGCAAAACGAGCAGTTGCCTCGTGCAGATCCCGGGCTTTGCTGATCCGGTCCGCGGCCTCCGGATCCGCCCTGCGAATTGGGAAGGCGTTATCGAAATCCTTGTGCCCTGTTGTAAACGGTTTGCCAAAGGAGTCCCCACCAGGCAAGGACATGCCGAATGCCGCGACCAGGGACGGAAGATCCATCGAGTGCTGGAGACGAAGCTGCCGCACGTTCACCGGCACGATCAGCCCGAGATACACGCCCTTGCGTGTGCGCAGCTCCGTGGGAATGCCGTTATAGTTCCCCTTGAGTTTGGCCCAGGTCCAGGTTTTTGTGTCGAATTCATTGTCCTTGAACCCGAGCGACCGCGCTCGCTCTGCAAGCCGCTTCATATCACGTCGCAGACGCATCCAGGGGATACCGGTCATGATCGCGAAGATGCTGAGCGGGGTTATCACGCAATTGACAAATATCTTTATGAAACGCAGGAACATGGAAGCCTCCTTCAAGCATGGGTCATAGGGCAGAGCGCATGGGGGAAAACGGTTTCAGTTTTGAGGGCGATACGCTCCCAATTTCAAGACGCCCGTTCATCGCCAGGATGAGGTCCTGAGCCGCTTTCCGTTCCGGTCGAATTCCGCGTCCCGCTCAAAAGGGCCCTTCCCTTCCAGCATCTTCTGCCTGTCTATCTCGACTAGGTTGATCTTTTTCCCGTCTGCTGACCATTCGGGCGTGCTCGCGATGCACACGGCCCCGCAGGAGCGGAACGCCTGGACATCCTGTTTGACCTTTTTCTTTTTTACCACATCATAAATGAAGAGTTTGGACTTTGTGGGGTAGTCAGGCGCGTTCTGGTTCACGGTGGTGAATGCCAGACTTCTGCTGTCAGGGCTCCAGACGAACCTGCCCACATCGGTGCCTGCGAGGAAGGTTATGGCGAAGGAATAGGAGTCCTTTTGCGGATCGTACAGTACGAGCCCCATTTTGCCTTCATGGTTACGAAGTGCGACCATGCTTCCGTCCGGGGACAGCACGGCTGTGCAGCCGGGGTCCTCGATCCTGCGCTTCGATCCGTCCGGCCTTGCGAGTTCGTAAGTGCAGTCATTTGTCGAGCCCGCGCTGCGCTGATCGAGCAGCCTGAGTTCCGCCTGTCCCGCCGCGCTCCCGCTCTGTACCGCGGTCAACGCAACTATGAGCACCAGCAATGGCGCCAGGTATTGTTTGATTGCATCGCTCCCTGCCATGGCAGCTCCTCTCCGGAACAGCGTTTCTCAATGATGCAGGTTCATCTTGTTGGCCAGCACAGCGGAGCCGATGTACAGTATCAGCGCCAGTCCGGGCCCAACCTTGTCGATCATGGCGTAGACAGCCTTGTTGCCCCGCCTGTCCCAATAGGTAACGGCATTTGCAATCAGGAAGACGGAAAAGGAAAGATAGGCGAGAAACAGCGCCCACAACGGCGGTCCGTATAAGAAAATACCTCCGGTGCTGCTGAATCTTCCGAAAAGGAGCATCCGCAGGCTGTTCGTAGCGAGGCCGTACACATCATAGGCCAGCAGGCCCAGGCCGGCGCAGAGAAACAGTACCACGGTCAGAAGCGCGCGGCTCTTGTCCTTCTCAGGGACTGCCGTCGTCTGTTCCTCTGTCGTCGACGGGTTGGTTGATCTTTTGTCTGCTTTGTTCCTTGCCATGGAGACCTCCTCGAATGTTTTTCCTATCGTGCGATCAGGTATTCCCGGGCACGGTGCCGCTCCGGCAGTTCGACCGCAGGCCGCGAAATACAAAAAACCTACTTCACTCCTGCAGCCTTCACATATTTCGCCCCATCCCAGGCATACGTCACTGTCGTCTTCGAAGTCGTAAACTTACCCGCGTCCAGTTCGCTGCCGTTGCTTTTTTTTTCAGTCGTCTTAACCACTATGTTATAGAACCCGCCCGTTTTTGCCTTGTCCATGATCACTATTGATTTGCTCTCAGACATGGGGGACGACTCATCCAATTTATCCACATATTCATTCTCGGCCTCCACACTTAAGATGGGCACAATCTTACCCTTGTCGACGCGATAGAGCGTTAAACCAGTCGACGCATTAAAATAGCTCGTGGACGAGTATGCACTGCTGCCTCGAATCCCGAAGGCAAAGTTTTTGTCGCCGATCTCGTAAGCGGCTAAATCGAGTTTAAAATCCGAAAAATCCCGGAGTCTCTCGCCCAGGTCCTCGCCGCGCGCAACGACGCTCAGTCGGCCGTCGATCTCCTGTAAAACCGCGATCACCAGTTTGTAGTCTTAAAAAATGTCCGAAGCGTCTTTTTCCTGAACTTCCGGCGAATAGAGCACGACGAGCGACCGTGGAACATATTTCCACTCCTTCACGGTCAATTTATCTTTAGGGCCCGTCTTGTTTGCAGCATTGGGGAAAAGCAGTTTCATGATGATCTCAGGCGGATACTTGATTGCCAATTTTCCCGTGTAAACCGCGTTTTCAGCCGCAGTCGCGCGATGCTCACCTGCACCTGTCACAGCGAATCCAAGCCCGATTCCCAGCAATCCGATCAAAATACCGGCTCTCTTCTTCATCTCCCTCCTCTCTCCTGAATATGATTCCTCAACGACCGCCGTGTAACCTCGCGGTAAGAAGCCGAACGCATGTTATAGACCCGGGCGTTGACATCTGCTTGTTCTCCAGCAGGAACTTTGCCGTGTCGAGGGACAAGGCTGCCGCAGCCCGCATCGGTATTGTCTCACCGTCGGCGTTTCTCGCCCCGACATCTGCGTTGTGCTTGTATTCGAAAAACGTTTATTTGTCACAGGTGATCCCTTTGGCCGGCAAGGTCTTTTTGGCTTACGAGTCTCCGTTGAACCGCTTCCTGAGCGACGCCAGCACATCCCCCAGGTCACGGCCGCCGATGGCGTTGTCCAGCCACCCTGCAGCAAAGAGAAGTACTAACCACAGGAGCAGGAACACATCATGGACCTCCCATTTCCAGGAGGCGCGAGATACGTAGCCTTGTTTATCGTTATAGACAAGAGTAACGGCGCTCACAATGAAGTATACGGAGAGCGAGAGATAGGAAAGGAACAGGAGCCACATCGGCAATCCCTGATAGTACGTAGTGTCGCTGAAAGTATACCTGCTGGGGATAATGTTCCGCAACCCGCCCCTGCGTAGGCCATACGCTGCGTAGGCCAAAAAGACAAGGGCAAGGCAGAAGAAGATAAAAGCCAGCAAGACATTTCCGGACCGCGCTGCCGAAATCTTGCCGTACAGGAGCGTTATCTTGTCGACCCTGAGCAGGTGCCCCGTAAACAGGCCATACAGTCCGTAGGTCAGAACGACAAGGGCCGCGGCAACGGAGAGCAGAAAGACGATGATATTGATCTGCTTCTCAGGAGGAACCGGCTTATGGATGTTCTCCGGCGATGGGTCAAGTGTACCTTTCCTGGTCTTCTTACGGTGTTCCATGCGTTTATTTCCTCCTTTTCCCGATATGGGAATCAAGCCGTACATTCGTCAGACGGAGCCGGTGCCCGTTGTTCTCTGCGGCCTTGAACCTGCCCGGTCACTTGTCGAGCGGCTTCAGGACCGCTATCGGCTTTCTGGAGCAGCTTATCGGCGGGCCGTTCACAGACGCACCGTCTACAATGTCGTAAATCTCCAGCTTCCCGTCCTTCCATGCATAGCCATACCGCCCCTCCTGGATCGCAGCGCCGCGCACAAGGTAGTTGAAATACTCGCACCCGGATTCCATACTGTCTTCGACAATGCGGTACTCGAATGTTCGGTCGGGCCACCGAGCCAGCCCCTGCTCGTCGAACCGATACTCCTGTCCCCGTTCATCCCGATAGACCCCTGACAGAACCGATCTGTTCAGATACTCGCTGAATGAAGCGGCGACATGACGGTATTCCGACACTCCCCCGCCGGTGAGCAGGTCGATGTGCATGCGCATCGGACCAGCTGCCGGGGGCTTATGCAGGGTAAGCATCGTGGTCGCCGGTTTTTGGGGTTCGTAGACCATCTCGGGCCGGCTCATCAGCAGGCGATAGGCGCTCTGTGTCGGCACCGCGGTAATACTCCCGATCTGGCGGGTCCATCCTTCATGCCCGGTCGAGACCGCCATCAGATAGCGGCCGTCCTGTTCGATGAAGATGCGAACCCAAAGCGGATTGCCGTTGGCTCGTTCTGCAGCCGCCTGGGGCGCCCGCGTCTTGTCCACGAGCGCGGCGAAATCCTCCCGCACCCAGGTCCCTTGCACCTCCAGCATGCATATGCGCTGCCGGAGCGCCTGGATCCGCGACTCGTAGGCAAGCGCAAGCTGCTTATCCGTGATCCCGCTCTTTTGGTCCCGCAGCGACCGGACCCACTTCCGCTGCCAGTCCTGCACTGCGGTCCGTGACTTAGCGTCACCGGCAGACTGTTTCAGCAGCTGCGTATACAGAGAGGCCATCTCCTCGTCCTGCCGCGAGAGATCGCCGTTCCTGCAAACGGCCTTTTCAACGGGGTGTTCCGCCTTGCCGCAGTCAAAGCTCGCCGCCTGCAGAGCCGGCGGATCCAGGAGCCAGAGCACCGCAACGATGAAAAGCATGGTTCTCATTTCGTTCTCCCGTCATAACTCCCGCGAGGGGATCCTGGTGTCAACGAGCTCCAGACTGCCGGACCGTGTTCCTTCCCTGCCCATGAGCACCGTCGTTTTGCCGGTTTTCGCGTTCTTCACCTCGATGTCTACTTGATAGGCCTCGTCAGCGGCGTTCTTGTCCGCGATGCTCTCGTCATTAAAAAAACACCGCTCACGAACGGTGTATCCCACATCGCCGATCGTGAACGCAAGATAGGACCCTTTTCCCTTGCGGTCGCATTCTTCGCCAAAATGGATCTGGCTGAATTTCGACCACGTGTCCTTCCTGTTCTGCGGATATTCCAGTTCCACTTTCGCCGCTGTGCCGAAGCGGTAGACCATATAATCCTCCTTCTTGTTCGTGCAGAAAGCAACGAACTTGGAGGACTTCTCCATTTGGAAGCCGAAAAGGACCGTTTCGCCCTGCTTGCACAGCTGCGCAGGTCCGTCAGGAGCGCCCGCGGACGCAGGAATTCCCGTCAACATGATCGCGCAGCTCCAGACAACCAGCATGAAAATTCCCTTTCGAGTCTTGCAAATAATCGGCATGATAGGTCTCCTTTTGCTAACGGTATTTTGCCACGCATTGAT
Organism: Nitrospirota bacterium; assembly: GCA_963749655.1. GTDB lineage: Bacteria > Nitrospirota > UBA9217 > UBA9217 > UBA9217 > JAJYKN01. The sequence goes on along the minus strand of CAVVOB010000017.1, from coordinate 10,023 downwards.
CGATCCGTTGCGGCGAACCGCACTTTGGAGCAGTATAATGAATAAGAAGGCAATCTGCAATCGTTGCTGCAAATTTTTTTGTTTCTCCGATCAAGGCTCAAATTGTTGCAAAAAATAATAACTCGGCATGCCAAATATTTTTTGTACTCCTGATTGACTGCCGTCTCCGCCTCAGATACAATCACCTCATTCTCACCTCGCTTCCTTTACGATCATATTCCCAGGCAACGCTCCAGGAGGTGCTCCATGCATGCACGGTCACCCTTCTCTCTGCCCCGCCAGGCTCTCCGTTTCATCCTGACAGGATCGCTGGTCTTCGCTTTGTTCTTTGCTGCGCCGGCCTTTGCCGGAACGAATATGGATTATTCGTTCATCGGATTCTCCGCGGACGGCAGGTACGCCGCGCTCGAGGTCGGCGGAGTCGTCGACGGCCTCGGCGAAGTCGTCTGCTCCGTGGACATCTACGACCTCGAACAGAACCGGATGCTCCCCGCAAGCCCGCACGATATGAGGGAGGGCGGGGTCAGCTGCGAGACCGCCCGGGAGGCGACGCGTTCCGACCTCCGCAATTACGGCATCAGCGGCAAGGTCCAGGGCGAGGACCTCGGCATAGCCCTGGAAAGCGGTCCTGGAGACGCAGCACGCGCTACACAGCGGGAGTTCACGCACAAGGGGAAGACCTGCGTGGTCGCTCTCCACGAGGCCCCCTACGAGGGCGACAACCCCTGGGGCGGAACGATGGTGAAGTGGAACATCGGGCTCGCTTGCGGCGGCGAGACCGAGCGCATGCTGCTTGACGAAGACAGCACGAACTTCAGCGTGAAGATCACAGAAGCGCGGATCGTGAAGAACAACCTCGTCCTGTTCACCCGGACGAGCCATCCCGACTTTGAAGGACCGGGCTCGTCCCCGGGCGTGATCTCCACGCCGCTCCGCGCAATCCCGGCCGAAGGCATCAAGTACGCGATCGAGGTGATCGGCTTCAGCGACGACGGTTCGCTCTTCGGATACTGGCTCAGCGGCGTACATAAGAGGACCGGACAGTCGCAGGCCAGACTGACGATCCTGTCCACCGAAACCGGGCAACCGGTGGTAAGCGAGTACGAATTCAGCGGTGTCAATGTCCTCGACCGGCTGAAAGCGCGCATGGCCAAGGAAGTCGCGGCCCGGAACCTCGGCAGGGACCCCGGCACGGAGCTCTACAAGTCCGGCACTGCAACGAAAACGACCTTCTCCCTCGGGAAGCGGGGCGCGTATGAAGTGTCTCTTAAGACAACGGCCGGTTCCGGCACCGAGGGCGATGACGTGGACGTGCAGCTCACGGGGCCGGACAAGAAGACGACGTCGCTCATCACCCATTCGAACGGGTACAACCGCTCCCTGAACTCAGTGCGCTTGTCAAAGGACGGATCAGTGCTCGCCGTGGTCACAAAATACAGCCGCATGTTAGAGTCCGGCGAGAACCGGGAGTATTCCGTTGCCTTCGGCCGGCCGGACAAGATCAATGCCGCCAAGAACGCGGGCGAGGCAGCCCGATCGTTCAAGGCGAACAGCGAACCTATCTGCATCGCGTTCTCTCCCGACAGCAGCATCCTTGCCGTGGGGTACGACTTCGAGGACAATTCCATACGGCTTCTGGGGCGGGATGGAAAGCTGCTGGCCACGCTCACGGGGCACAAAAGCCGGATCACGAGCATTGCCTTCAGCCCGGACGGCAAGCAGCTCGCGTCCACGTCCTGGGACGGTACGATCCGGTTCTGGACCATTGACGGCAAGCTGCTCAATACGCTGATCGGCCATAACAAGGGGACCGAATCGATCGCGTTCAGTCCCGACGGCGCCCGGATCATTACGGGGGGCGGGTACGACGATAAATCCATCAAGCTCTGGAGCCGGGACGGCAAGCTCCTGCAGACGCTGACCGGACACCGGGACGGGGTGTCGGGCATCGCAGTCAGCCCGGACGGAAAGACCTTCGCTTCCTCGTCATGGGACAAGACGGTCCGGCTCTGGACCATGGACGGCAAATTGCTGACCTCGCTGTCCAACGCCAAGGGCAGGGAATGGACCGTGGCGTACCGCCCGGACGGAGGTCTGCTGGTGTCCGGTTCCGAGGATGGGCAGATACGGCTCTGGAGTCCTGATGGAAAGCTGATCAAAACCATCGGCCGGAAAGGCCAGGAAGTGAGAAGCGTCGCCATCAGCCCTGACGGGAAGATGATCGCATCCAGCCGGCAACGGCCCGGCCGTCAAACTATGGGACATGGACGGCAGGTTCCTCACCTCCTTCACCGGCAGGACGAGCGTTGCGTTCAGCCCGGACGGCGCCCTTATCGCGTCCGGTTCCGATAACAAGACCGTCACGATCAGGTCCCTTCCGGACCTGCTCGCGCAGGATGCCGCATCCACCGGATGCGCGTCAACAGGAAAGCTCATGCATACGCTCGACGGCCATAGCTGGAGCGTGACCGGTGTGGCCTTCAGCCCTGACGGGAGCAGGATCATCTCTTCGTCAGGAGACAAATCCATCCGGTTCTGGTCCCCGGACGGCAAACCGCTCGAGAAGACGCTGGTGCAGGATGACTATGTGACCGGCATCAAGGTCAGTCCCGACGGCACGCTGATCGCGGCAGGCTTCAATGAGCGGAAAACGGTCCTCGTCCTGAAGAACGGCAGCCTCAAAGCCACGCTCTCCGGCCCTTCGCAGCGCGCCCTGCCGCTCGCCTTCAGCCTGGACAATGGAACCGTCCTGGTCGGCTCCGACGACAAATCGGCGTACCTTTTTGACATCAGCAAAGCGATGAAGGATGATTGGCACAATTCCCGCAACTGGACGAGCCGGGTGTTGACGCCGTTTCACCGGGACATGGTCCGCGCCGGTGCGGCCAGTCCTGACGGTTCGCTGTTCGCCACCGGGTCCTGGGACAAGACCGTCAAACTCTGGGACCGGGAAGGCAAACACCTGGCCGATTTGAAAGGGCACAAGGCCTTCGTGATGGCCGTCGCATTTTTGCCTGACAGCTCGGCGCTCCTATCTGCGGATTCCGAGGGGATCATCAAGTTCTGGAACCGGGACGGCAAGCAGATCAAGAGCTTCCCGGCCCATGACACCGGGATCAACGCCCTGGCCGTGAGCCCCGACGGAAGCGCGATCGCTTCCGCGTCCTATGACGAGACCATCAAGGTCTGGGACAGGAACGGCAAGCCCCTCAAAACACTGAAGGGCCATGAGAACCGGGTGAACAGCGTTGCTTTCAGCCCGGACGGAAACTGATCGCGTCCGCGTCCGAGGACACGACCGTGCGGCTCTGGTCCTGGGACGGCGCGGCGTGCAAATAGGTCCTGGAAAAGAAGCCCAAGGAAGATGGAGCCGGAAGGTACGCCGGCAATCGTTATAAGGAGAAAAATAGAATGAGAAATTGTATAGTCGTTACTCTCGTGAGCGGTTGTCTGTTGTTCCTGGCCTCCGGATGCAGTGTCACTGATAAGGACCTGTTCGCTGCCGTGGAGGCCAAGGATGCGGCCGAGGTCAGGAAATTGGTGGAGCGGGGCGGGAATGTCAACGCCCGTTCATCCGGTGGAGGCACGCTGCTGCATTCCGCGGTTTATAATACCTCTCCAGAAATCACCGCTCTGCTCCTGGAAAAAGGCGCCGATATCAATGCCGTGGACCAGGGGGGAGAAACGCCTCTTTTCTCATCTGTCAGAGGCAGGGACCTTGAATCGCTCAAGCTGCTGCTCGCGCGGGGCGTACAGGTCAATATCACGAGCAAGACCGGCAACGGGTTCGCGCCGCTCCATGATGCGGTCGTGCTGGGACACACGGAGGCGGCACGGCTGCTGATCGAGAAAGGCGCCGATGTGAACGCCCGGGACAGTAAGGGGCGCACCCCGCTGCACTGGGCCGCTCTCGGATGGGTGGATGGCGGCAAGCAGATCGATACCGCATCGTTCCTGATCACAAAGGGCGCGAGCGTAAACGCCAGGGACAAATACGGTTCCACGCCGCTGCACCTTGCAGCTGCAAACGGCTTCGTCGAGATTGCCAGGCTGCTGCTGGACAAGGGAGCGCAGATAAACAGTAAGGACGACAGCGGCAAAACTCCGCTGCAGACAGAGGCTGAAAAAGGCGGCTCCCAGGAGCTCCTGGATCTGTTGATCAAAAAGGGAGGCAAGACATCCTGATCCCGCTAAACAGTGATGTCATGCATGACTGCGCAAGGAGGAACGAGTCACTGCCGTAGTCATACGGCAATCATTCACTGCGCTCTCTTATGCAGACAATCATGAAAGGAGAACCTGTCATGAACATCATGATCATTGTCAGTATCGCTGTCATCAAACTCCGACCATGGGGCGCAAGGCCTGTCAGTAGGCAGCCGAACAGACAATCCCACAGGAGGAATGCACGTGAATAGCACCCGCGAACGCACCAGAGGTTTGATTTTGATCGCCGGCAGCATCATCATCAATGCCCTGGTCCTGATCTTCGGCATATACCATGCGACCAGGTCGGACTATTTCAGCAGCAACCTCGTCATCCTCTGGCTGTCGGTTCTCGCCACGGTCCTCGGCGAGCTGCTCATCATATCAGGCAGATGGAAGACCGGTATTGTCCTCGTGATCCTCGGCGAACTGGCGTTCCTGCCGCTTTCCTACGCAGGCAGATCGACGTATCTCTTCCGTTCAAAGACCGCCCGACCTTTTGACGTGTATATGCCCCTGGCCTTCCTGTTCGCTGTCTATGGCATTTTCGAAGTGTGGCTCGATGCAGCTTTTCCGAAAAAAGCGGATAGGGGAACAACGCCGGTGCGGACACAGGACAAGCCAACGGCCATGGCAAACAGGGCACTGGCGATCATCGGAACGCTGGCTGCTGCAATTGGCGCTTCATACTTTGCTCTACGGCTATTTCCACGTGTCTGCCGGAAACTTCATAGATGCTGTGCGCAAGGGCGATGCCGGGCAGGTAGCGGCGATGGTGGGCAAGAGCGTCGATGTCAACATGAAAACCCCGGAAGGCGACCCAATGCTCTTTGCTGCAGTAGAAAGCGGCTCAACGGAGGTCGTCAAACTGCTGCTGGACAAGGGCGCTGACATCAACGCCCTGAACAGCCGGGGCGCTTCGCCGCTCTACCAGGCTGCGGCTATGCCGGACCCCGGATCGGCCCGGGTCCTTATTGAAAAAGGAGCTGACATCAATTTCCGGAATGCCGGGGAAGAGGATCGGACGCCGCTTCATCGCGCGGCGTACTTCAACCATGTCGAAACAGCGAAATTGCTGATGGCAAAAGGAGCGGACAAGAACGCGAAGGACAGGGACGGTTTCACCCCGCTTCACCTGGCTGCAACGAGGAACAACGTCGCGATGGCAAAGCTGCTGATCGATGCCGGCGCTGACCGGAACAGCAGGAGCGCCGGCGGGAAATCCGCACTGGACACGGCGCGCGAGTTCAGCGCCATGGATATTGTGAACATGCTGCAGACCGGTGCAGGACGTTGACGATCTGCTGAACGATTAAATTGTACCGTGATGCTCATCAGGCTTAGCGCGGGCAGTTGCGGTAAAGATCATCATCGGAGGTGATACTATGCGGATGCTCTGGATCATTCTGGTGCTTCTGGTTCCTTTGCAGTCATGGGCTGCAAGCTTCGACTGCGCCAAGGCTTCGACCAAGCTTGAAAAACTCATCTGCTCCGACAAGGAGTTGAATGCTCTCGATGACGCCCTTGGTAAAGCGTACAAAAAAGCGCTTGGCAACGCTACCGACCGCGATGCGCTGAAAAACGGTCAAAAAGAATGGTTGAAAAATACGCTCCGTCCCTGCGACATTGACAAGGCCTGCCTCGTACCGGCATACAAAAATCGCATCGCCGCGCTCGACCAGGGGCAGGAGGCAGTGACCTTCGATGCTGAACTCTACGGCACCTATGCACGACAACATTCCGTCGAAGGAGGAGGATCGGTCCACGATATCACACACTGCCTGACGATCATGCCGGACAAGGGAAACCGTGTCCGTTTTTCGCTCTATGTCGAAAGCTATGATTTCCGCTCCTGCTCCCTGGAAGGCGTGGCCCTGGCCAATGGCGCAAACCTCGAATTTCGCAGGACCGCGCAGGTGAACACCGACGCGCCTGTCAACTGCCTCCTTCGCTTCACCATCGACGGGAAGACAATTTCCGTAGACGATGTCGACGAGAACTGCCGGCCTGCGTACTGCGGCGTTGGCGCCAGACTCAATATGTCGTTCTCCCGCGAAAAGACGAGTGGAACCTGCGGGGACGATGGGCTCAAGGCGCCCAAGTGAGACGGGTACAACAACCGAACGATGTACCGCTTCGCAGCAGAACGTCTATTATGCAGACCGCTATCGCGGTGAGGCCGATACATTGAACTGCTTTGCCACAGAGTTCTCAGAGAATACTGAGAAAAACTCGAGACATTGCTTATTCCTGAACCGTCTCTGTGCCCTCTTCTGGGGCGCTAGTGCGTATGTTTGTCAGCTTCAGCACGGGCAGTCGTAGAACGGTATCTCCAGGGTCTTTTCCGGGACGAGGAACTCCCCGTCCAGCCGCAGGAAGTGCGTCTTGCTCATGCCGTCACGCGCCATCCACTCCAGGCCGCCGTTCCCGCCGCTGTCGACGGCAACCGATGGAGTAAGGGAGAACGCGTGATCAGCGGACTCGAACGCGACCTCGGACCATTTCCCATCGGCCTCCATCCTCCACAGCTGCCAGAGCTGTCCGGTGAAATCCCCGCCGCATCCCATGCCCCGCGTCATAAAGACCGACACGACCCTGAGCTTCGGATTGGCCGGCGGCGAAAACATCTCAACAACCGGTTTCTCATCCGTTGATGCATCCCAGCGTTCCTGCGACCCGGTCTCCTGCTCATATCGTTTCTGGACCGCGGCGTAGGAAGGCAGGCCCCGGAACAGCTGCAGCGCCCGCTCATCCACATCCTCTGCCGGCAAAAGCGCGGCCGCGGCAGCGCCTTTGAGGTTCATCGGCTGGCCCCAGAGGACCGTCGTTTTGCCGCAGTCATGGTCCGCTACATGTCCCGCAAGCATCTTGCGGCCGAGGTCCCATTTTTCCTGCGCCACTTCCTCCGTGCTCATGCCGCCGGTCCACCATTTATCCGCTGTGCCGAAATGCGGCGTTGCCTGGCTCACCTGCTCCACGCGGCTTACCGTGCCTTCGCACGTATTGCCGTCCTTGTCAAAAAAGCGAAACCTCTTCTTCATCCATTTCCCGCTGTCGGAACCGCTGATCGGGTAGACATATTCCTCCCCTTCGAGGACAGCGCTCCCGCCGTTTGCGGAGGCCTGGGACGGATCAAGGATCACGTGCAGCGTTGAGCCCAGCTCCCGTGCAAAGAAGAACCGCTCCCCCTCGGCAGCGCCGTAGTCCTTCCCTTTCCTCCCGGACACCACGTTCGACTGCAGCAGCTCCTCCCGGGAGATCTTCCAGGCGCCGCTTTCCTGCGCCACGACCATCTCCTTGGGCCCCACGTCCTTGTACTTGCCTGAAGCCCAGGTCTGCTCGAAGCGGACCACCGCGCTGGGCGGGGTGAGCACGATCTCGACCTTGTCCATCTGCACGGTCATGGGCTTCTTGAACATGCGGCCCCGGTCCTTCATCCAGCCGGCCCGGTCGAGGCGCAGCGTGAAGTTCCCGGTCCTGCGCACGCCCTGGAAGCGAGACGCATAGCAGGACTCGTAAACGCCGAAGTTCCCGCTGTTCTGGGCGGTCAGCCATTTTTCGAGCAGGTCCTTTACGTCCTTCTGGTCCCTGGCGTTCTTGCCGGAGACGATCCGCCAGAGCTTCCCGCCTGTCTCTTTCAGGTCCGCGGCAGAGGAAACCTGCGGTCCCGACAGGAGCAGCAGCGCAATCAGGCAGTTGGCAATGATCTCGGTTCGCATGGGATGTCCCTCCGGAACTTGTGTTACCGATATTAAAAAAGGTTGAGCACAAATGTTGGGGAATACCTACTCTCGTGCGGCCGGACAGGGCAAGCGCCGGGCGGGCGATGAGTGGTGTTACACCTTTTGATAAGCTATTTGCTGCTGAGTATATCCGCTTTTTTGTACGGTATCAATGATCTTCTTGTATCGATTCTTTTGTCCGGAATAACATCATTCGGGAATAGCTTGTCGAAAGACGGCCTGTTCACATACCGATGACTTTGGGTATTTCAGGAGTGTCCTGATGTTTCTTGATAGGGGAGATCAGCCCCATCACAAGATCGTACAGCAGGTACATGTTGTTGCGCAATATATGACCTCGTTACTTTCAACTATATTTATTCTCCTGATTGACTGCCGTCTCCGCCTGGGATAAAATCGCATCACTCTCTTCTCGTTTTCCTTTCCTGACTTAATCGCTTCAGGCGGAGATTGCCGGCACTATTTCTTTTAGGAGGAGACCATGAGAACAATTACTATTTCGAAGTGCGGTATCATCCTTGTCATGCTGTGCTGCGCCCTGCCCCTTTTCGCGGGCGAAGTCGTGATCGAGTCGGAGCGCAATGTGCACGAATTGGCCTTCAGTCCGGAGGGCGACATCTTTGCCACGGACCTGCCCGACAGCTCCGAATGCACGCTTCAAATCTGGGACCGAAGCGGCCGTCTCATCCGGACGTTCGAGCCTTCCACGGACAAGGATCCGGCCAAGTCCTGCTCGGCCGCTCTATGCCATCACCTTCAGCCCCGACGGAAAACACATCGCGTTCGGAACGCATGAGGACGGCGTCCGAATCTGGAGCCGGGACGGCAGGTTCCTGCGAACGCTCCGGGGCCATACCTGGGCGGTCATGGGCCTGGCGTTCAGCGCGGACGGAAAGTATCTTGTGACCGCGTCGCGGGACGGAACCGCGAAGATCTGGAGCATCGACGGCAAACTGCTCAAGACCCTGACCGGACATACCGACGAAGTGAACGGCGTTTCGGTCAGCCCGGACAGCACGACCATTGCCACGGCATCCCAGGACAAAACAGTCAAGCTCTGGAGCATGGACGGCAAGCTCCTGCGACACGATCAAGGGGCACAATGACTGGGTCCATCTGGTGGCGTTCAGCCCTGACGGTAATGCTCCTCGCAACCGGAGATCGCGAACTGACGAAGCTCTGGACCCGCGAGGGAAAGCCCGTTGCCACGCTGAAGGACCAGAGCCTGATATCCTTCGGCAAGGACGGCGCGCTGCTCACTGCCAACATCGGGGAGGGCGTCGAGAAGATCGTGAGCCTCTGGACGCAGGAAGGCAAACTGCTTTCCTCTCTGAAACTTCCCGGCATCACCTGGCTCAGCGCGATGAGTCTGCATCCTGACGGGAACAGCCTTGCCTACATCGAACCCGAGAGCGACAAGATCCACCTTGCTGACCTGGGACCGTCCCACGTATGCGCCTGTCAAGCCGGGCACAAACCGGACATCGAGATCGTCGGATTCAGCGAAGACGAAAGTGCCTTCGGCTACCTGCTGAGCAGCGTCAAGGCCGACAGCAAGGACACCTTTGCGGAGATGCGCGTGCTGGCCCTTGAGGGCAACAAGGAGCTTCTGTTCGAGTCCGCCATCGGCAGCGACGGAGACGTGAAGGCAGTTTCAACGAAGCTCATGGAGAACCTGCGCGGGCGTCTGGCGGAGTTGAAGCTAGGCAGTGATCAGGGAGTGGAAATGTACAAATCCGGCACTGCCATGAAAACAACGTTTCCATTGACGGTATCGGCAAGTTCGAGGTCCGGCTGAACGCGGTCCCACTGCCGAGCAGCCAGGATGAGTCGATCGAACTGGTCCTGACAAGGCCGGGCAGCGCGCCGACGATCATCTATACCCGGAAGGAAGGCTTCAAGAACTCGCTGAGCACGATCAGGCTGTCGAAGAACAAAAAGTCACTCGCCATCGTTACGAAGTACAGCCGACTGATCGATAATCGCGAGCACCGCCTGTTTTCCGTGGCGCTGGTGCCGGCGGCGAAGTAGGACAGGACGCGCTGCGGGCAGGCACCTTCCGGATCATTTTCCG
>CAVVOB010000016.1:0-170176 GCA_963749655.1 Nitrospirota bacterium | reverse complement strand
ACATCCATATCCATGGGCTCATCGGGCGGCCGGCTTACAGCCGGGCGGACCGCACCTACCAGGACTTCTATGTGAACCGTCGGGCAGTGCGAAATTCGTCGTTGTCCCATGCGCTGTACGGCGCCTACGGCGACCTTCTCATGCGCGACCGCCATCCTGTGGCCTTTGTCTTCATCGATCTCGATCCGTCGCTCGTTGACGTGAATGTCCACCCGGCAAAGGCCGAGGTGCGCTTCCGTAATCAGTCCCAGCTCCACGACCTGGTCCGCGATACGATCCGTGAGGGGTTGCGCTCTCACGGCATCCCGGTACCTGCTGCGTTGCCGGAATTTCCCGGTGGGCCCCGGGAGGCGATCGCAGGCTACATGCGGGACCGGATGCAGGCCGATCTGGCCGTGGCCGAACAAAAGGCCTCGTTCCTGTACGGACGCCGGAAGAGCCATCTGGAGCCAGGGGACCATCAACAGGATTCCGGGTCCGATTTTCGAAGGGCGGAGGCCGAAGAGGGAATTCCCGCGCCATTTTTGATCCCTGAACACGGTCTGGTGCCGCTGGTCCAGATCCATGATTCCTTCATCATCGCCCAGTCACGCGAGGGAATGGCCATCATCGACCAGCATGCGGCCCATGAACGCGTCCTGTTCGAGCAGCTGCAGGACCAGTTTCACCTCGGCCAGATCCCGGTCCAACACCTCCTGGTGCCTGATCAGCTGGAACTCGGACCTGCCCAGGCCGCCCTCCTGTCCGGCTTCCTTCACGAACTGCAGAAGCTCGGCTTCAGTGTGGACGATTTCGGACAGGGGATCTTCGTGATCAAAGCGGTCCCGTCCCTGCTCGTGGGCGCCGATTACCGGAAGCTGCTGCTCGACGTTCTCGATGAGGTGACCGTTCACGGCACGAGCCGGAAAATGGATGCGCTTCGCGACGAGATCCTGAGCGTCATGGCCTGCCATCCCGCGATCAAGGTCCACCGCCGCCTCGCCATGCAGGAGATGGAAGCCCTGCTGGACGGCCTGTTCGCCTGTCGAATGCCCCATTCCTGTCCGCATGGCAGGCCGACAATAATCAGGTTCTCAATGGATGAACTGAAAAAGATGTTCAAACGAATGTAAGTGCGGAATCATGATGACGACGCCCCAATCTGCGCAGAAGGACCTCCCATGACATGGATTGCCAGCCCTGAAGCCTGGATCGCACTGCTCACCCTCACGGCGCTCGAGATCGTTCTGGGGATCGACAACATCATTTTTATCTCGATCCTGGTCGGAAGACTGCCCGGACACCAGCGTAAACGGGGGCGCATCCTCGGCCTCGGTCTTGCGATGTTCACCCGGATCCTCCTGCTGCTCTCCCTCACCTGGGTGATGCGGCTGACAGCGCCGCTGTTCACTGTTTTGGGCCAGGAGGTATCGGGAAGGGACATCATTTTGATCGTCGGCGGGCTCTTCCTGCTCTGGAAGAGCACCATGGAGATCCATGGCAGCCTTGAGGGCGCGGAGGAGCACCGGGAGGCGGGGAAGGCGGTGAAATTCGGAGCAGTCCTGGTCCAGATCGCGATCCTCGACATCGTCTTTTCGCTCGATTCGGTCATTACCGCCGTCGGACTCGCCCAGGACGTCGCGGTCATGATCATCGCCATCATTCTGGCCGTGATCGTCATGATGTTCGCCTCGGGCGGCATCGGACGGTTTGTGGACCAGCATCCCACCATCAAAATGCTCGCGCTCAGCTTCCTCGTTTTGATCGGCGTCACGCTGATCGCGGAAGGTTTCGATCTGCACATTCCGAAGGGATATGTCTATTTTGCCATGGCTTTCTCCGTTGCCGTGGAGATGTTGAACATCAGTGCCCGCAAAAGGGGCGTGCGGCCGGTGAAGCTCCATAAAACGATGGGAGAAGACAAAGGACCGCTGTAATATTCTTGCTCTCGTAGGGAATCTTGCCCGGGAAGACGCAGGAACAGACAGGGGAGGCCGTGCAATCCCGCGCCTTGGCACCCCCCGGTTTATACACTCCCTGCCGGGGGTGGAGAAACCCGTCCTCATCCCGTCCTTCTCCTTGAAGGAGAAGGAGCAGCGGACAAGGATAATTCTATCCGCTCACTCGCGCATGACACGAATATGTCACGCATGCGCGAGTTTGCAGTTCCACCTAGCACTCCGTGCATCCGCACTCGTAAACGCCGGGTGCAGGCGGAGGTCGCCAGGATTTAGAGTCCCGACAGGTCGGGATGCCGAGGGGGGCTCCACTAACATTATGACCATCGACAAAGCCGTACTCATCATAGCCGGACCGACCGCTGTGGGCAAGACTGACGCGTCCCTTTTCCTTGCTCAGGAGATGGGCGCCGAGATCGTGAGCGCCGATTCCCTGCAGATCTACCGCGGCATGGACATCGGAACGGCAAAGCCCTCGCGGGAGCAGCGACGTCAGGTCATTCACCATATGATCGACATTGTCGAGCCGAATCAACCCTACAGCGTCGGCGATTATCTTCGCGATGCGCGCGCGGCGATCGACGGCATCATATCCTCGGGCGGCACGCCTATTGTCGTGGGGGGGACGGGACTGTACATCCGGGCGCTCATGCGGGGCCTGTTTCACGGCCCGCCGGCGGATGTCGAACTGCGCGAGCGGCTGCTGCTGCGGGAATCGGAAGGGCAGCCGGGCACGCTCTATACCGACCTGGTGAACGTGGATCCCGAGGCAGCTGTTAAAATTCATCCCAACGACCTTCGGCGTACCGTCCGGGCGCTGGAGGTCTTCTATCTGAAGGACAGGAAATTGTCGGATTACCAGCGCGAGCATGCGTTCCAGGAGAAGACGCACGCCTTTCATCTGGTCTTCCTGGCGAGGAACCGCGCGGAGCTGTATGCCCGCATCGACCGGCGTGTCGACATGATGATTGATGCCGGTCTTGAAGCGGAAGTCAGGGAGCTCGTAGACCGGGGATTCAGCCCGGATATGCCGTCCATGCTGGGGCTCGGGTACAAGCACTTTGTCGATCATTTTCGGGGTGCGACGACGCGGGAGGAAGCAATCTCTCTGCTCAAGCGGGACACCAGGCGTTTTGCCAAGCGCCAGTTCACCTGGTTCCGGCGCGAGCCCTCTGCCGTCTGGGTGGACATCACCGGGCTCGAAGGAGCCCGGGAAATCGCGGCACAAATAAAGAAAAACGTTGAAATTCCGAATTTGTTGGTATAAGATAACAAAAATTATTTTGTTGCGGACCGATCACAGCACGCTGCAGGGTTCGTGACCGCATCACGGAGGAGCGGATGGGCAAGTCGCAGGTGAATCTTCAGGACATTTTTTTGAACCAGATGCGCAAAGAGAAGATTCCGGTCACCATGTATCTGGTCAACGGCGCCCGTCTCACCGGGATGATCAAGGGATTCGACAACTTTGTCATCCTGCTCAAGCAGGAAAACCAGCAGCTCGTTTATAAACACGCCATCTCCACCATCATCCCTGACAAACCCGTAGAACTCCTGGATCACCCGGACATGAAAAAAGAGCCCGAACAGGGCGCCGTGCAGGCATGAAACGTCCGTGGTGATCATCGCAGTCATGTGCCGACGGACGGCTGATATCGCCGGTCCGCATCCCTTCGAAGAAAAAAGGATACATCCCCAATGGCAAAAAGCTCCAAAGCCGAACCGGTAAGCATCGGCGTCATCGGCGGCAGCGGTCTCTACGAGATGGAAGGATTGACGGCGGTGCGCACGGTCAGGGTCGCAACGCCGTTCGGAAAGCCGTCGGACGAGTACATTATCGGCACGCTTTACGGAAAGCGGGTCGCGTTCCTGCCCCGGCACGGCCGCGGCCACCGCATCATGCCGTCGGACATCAATTATCGCGCGAACATCTTCGGCATGAAAAAACTGGGCGTGGAACGGATCCTTTCCGTGAGCGCAGTCGGCAGCATGAAGGAAGAAATAAAGCCCGGCGACATCGTCATCCCGGACCAGTTCTACGACCATACGAAACACCGCAGGAGCACATTCTTCGGCAACGGCGTGGTCGCCCACGTGGGAATGGCCGATCCGGTTTGCGCCGAGCTCGGCGCCGTCCTGATCGACGCCGGCCTGCGCGTCGGCGCCACGGTCCACCGGAAAGGGACGTATATCTGCATGGAGGGCCCGCAGTTTTCAACGCGCGCCGAATCGATGCTCTACCGCACCTGGAACGTGGACGTGATCGGCATGACGAACGCAACGGAGGCAAAGCTCGCGCGCGAGGCCGAGATCTGCTACAGTACCATAGCCCTGGCAACGGATTATGACTGCTGGCACCACAGCGAAGAGGCCGTGACCGTCGAGGCAGTTCTTGCCGTAATGAAGCACAACGTAGAAACTTCGAAGGCCATGATCCGTGAAGCGGTGCAGATACTGGGGCGTTCACGCGGCTGCACATGCGGCGACTCGCTCCGGAACACGATCATGACCCCGGCGAAGCTGATCCCGGCAAAGACGAAGAAGGACCTTGCGCCGATCATCGGGAAGTACATGAAGAATAAGTGACGGGGTTTTTAACCACAGATTAACAAGGTTAAAGACAAGATATAAACCAGCAAACGTTTCTTTTTTTATCCGTGTCCATCCGTGTTCATCCGTGGTTACATGAATTTTCTGAGGAGGTTCATTCGTGAGTTTGCTCGTTGTCGGTACCGTAGCATTGGATTCAGTCAAGACCCCCTTCGGGACGGTCGAGAACGCCCTTGGCGGATCAGCCACCTATTTTTCGACCGCTGCCAGTTATTTCGCCGATGTGCGCCTCGTCGCCGTTATCGGCGAGGATTTCCCCAAGGAGCATGTCCAGTTCCTTAAAAGCAAGAACATCGATACGCGCGGCCTTGAAATCCAGAAAGGGCAGACCTTCCGCTGGCGGGGCGAATACGGCTACGACCTGAACGAGGCCCAGACCCTTGCCACTCATCTCAATGTTCTGGCCACGTTCAAGCCGGCGATCACCGACGACTATAAAAATTCCGACGTTGTATTCCTGGCGAACGTGGACCCCGATATCCAGCTTGACGTTCTCCGGCAGGTGAAGAAGCCCAAGTTCGTCGCCTGCGACACGATGAACTACTGGATCGCGAGCAAAGCGGAGGCTCTCAAGCGCACGCTGAAGGAAGTCGACCTGCTCACCATCAATGAAGCAGAGATCCGGCAGCTTGCAGGAGAAGCAAGCCTCGTGAAAGCGGCCCGGAGCGTGCAGGCTATGGGACCGAAAGCGATCGTGGTCAAGCAGGGGAGCTACGGCGCTCTGATGTTCAACGGCCACAGCGTGTTCAGCGCGCCCGCCTATCCGCTGGAAACGGTCTTCGATCCCACCGGGGCGGGGGACAGCTTCGCAGGAGGGTTTATGGGATTCCTGGCGAGCACCCTGAACTTTTCCGAGGAGAGCATGAGAAAGGCCGTCATTTTCGGCAGCGTCATGGCCTCCCTGAACGTCGAGGCCTTCAGCCTCGACCGGATCAGGAGCCTGGACTATAAAGAGATCGAAGGCAGGTACCGCGAGTTCAAGAAGCTCACGCATTTCGAGGATATCTAGCCCGAGGGAACGGGACACGCCCATGTTCACGATCGACAGTACTATAACCGACATCAAGATCCGGGAAAAGAACCTGATCAAGGCGTTTTTTTCCATGAACAACCACCAGGTCGCAACGCCCGAAATGATGCTGGAGGAAGCGCGGAGCTATATTCTGTTCTTCCGTGAAGGGGACGGAAAGATATCGTCCTACATAGCTCTCCATCTGCTCACGACCGGCAGGAAGATGTTTTATGCCCACTCGACCAATACTTTCCCGGAAAGTGAAATGGAGTCGGTTTCGCAGGAAGCGCTCGAATTCGTGGAAGGACTCGGCGCGCTGATCGATGAAGCGGATTTTTCGAAGTCGTCCTCCGAAGACAAACGGTCGTGGATCGACAAGCAGGATATCTTTTCTCAAAAGACGGGGGAAGTAAAAGCCGCTGATCAGCAACCTGCTGAAGTTGCTCCGGAACCCGCGCCCGTGGCGGAAGCGCAGGAGGCCCCGACTGTGCAGCCTCCTCAGCAGACGTATACAACTCCGGCCCCGCAAACGCCTCAGCCGGCCCAACCCGCTTATTACGCTCCGCAGACGCAGCAGACGCCTCCGGCGGCATATCCTCCGCAGTCGCAGCCGATAATATTGCCGCCGCCGCAACAGCAGCCGGTTGCGCAGGCTCCTCAGCAGAATCATAATATTCCACCAGCGCCTCAACCGACACAGCAACCCACCCCGCCGGCTTATTATGCCCAGCAGCCTCAGCAAGTGCCGCATGCGCCGGTTCAGCAACAGCAGCAGGTTCCTTCGGCTGCGCCGCCCCAGGTGCCGCAGAACGGATATGCACCTCAGCGCCCACAGGCGCCTTATCCGCCCCAACCGACGGAACGGCCCGGGCAGGAAGTGGTCTTCAATCCTGAGGTCGAGGTTCAGGAAGAGAGCCTGGAAAAAAGCGGCCAGACGTATCAATCGCAGCAGAATCCCGAAGCTCAAAGGACCGTCCCGGGCGCGGGCAGGAAGCCAGGTGCCCGTCCCGCAGGCGCACGGAGCGTTGCGGGGGCTGTACCTGCGAAACAGAAGCAGAAACAGAACATCATGCAGACGGCCATCGAGGCCGGCATTGTTAAACCACCGATGACGTCGCTCAAAAGGGAATCCCAGGCAGCAGCCGGCGTCGTCAGCCGGGACCGGGAATCCCTTGCGCGACTGCTGACGTCGTTTTAAGGGGGGCTTCGCACTATGAGGACATGGGTGGCGGTCTTTTTACTTGTTCTGACGGGCTGCGTTACCACGGGCAGCAACACCGTCAGCAAGGAAAAAATGGCCCAAGGGTACTTTCAGAAGGGACTCGCGTACTTTCAGGAAAAGAACCTTGAGCTGGCATCCGTTGAATTCAACCGGTCCGTCCAAACGGACAGCTCTAATAAGATGTCGTTTTATTTCCTGGGGATCATCAGCGACCTTCAGGAAAAGCCGGAAGAGGCAATTAAATATTACCGCGAAGCGATCAGTCTGGACGGAGACTTTTCCGAAGCTTACAATGCACTGGGCGCGGTTTATTCGAAACAACAGAAGTGGAACGATGCGATCAAGAATTATAAAAAGGCGCTGGGCAACAAACTATACACCACCCCGCACGTTCCTTATCTGAACCTGGGGCGCGTCTATATGGCCCAAAAAGACTACGGGAAAGCCGTAGAAGCCTACCGCGATGCGAAGAAGTTCGTCAACCAGGATTTCATTATCCTGGAACTCGGCACGGCACTTTACGAGGCTGGAAGGATCAAGGAAGCAGTCGCCGAATTTCGGGAAGGCGTGGGACTGGCGCCGCAGAACGCAGGCATGCGGTACAGTTATGCCGTGGCGCTTCTGAAGGACGGCAACAAAAAGGCGGCTGCCGTTGAATTTCAAAAGACCGTTCAGCTGGCACCGAAAAGTGAATACGCCCGCAAGGCGAATGATTATCTGAAAATCACGAGGTGACGGATGGGCACGTTAGGACAATATCTGCAGGATGCGCGTGAGGCCCTCGGAATCAATCTCCGCGATGCAGCCCAGCAGACCCGCATCAGCATACAGTACCTTAAGGCGCTTGAGGCCGAGGACTTTGCCCGTCTGCCCGGAGAGGTCTTCGTCAAAGGATTTCTTAAGAACTACGCTAAATTTCTTCGCCTTGACGAAGTGGAGGTACTGAAGAAATATTCGGAAATGAGTCCGAAAAAACCGGCGGTTGCCAGCGCAGCCGCTCCTGTCGCCCCACTTCCGACCGAAGAAGCAGAGCAGAAAAGCAAGTCCGAAAAGCTGCCCCTCGAACCCTTTATCTGGGGGGCCGGCATCGTCATCGTTCTTCTCATCTTCCTGTTTACCGCGCTGCCGGGCCGGCATCGGCAGGAAAAATCGCCGGCTACGCAACAACAGCCGACGATCAGCACGGAGATCACCTCAACACCCGTTCCCACGGCCCAGCCGGATAAGCTTTATCTGGAAGTGGTCGCGCTTGAGAATACTTGGCTGCTGATCCGGACCGATTCAAGTCCCCAGAAAAAGGCGGTTTTGAACAAAGGCGAGAGCCTGATCTGGAGCGCAGATGAGCGATTTTTGCTGAGCTTCGGCGCAGCGGGAGCGCTCAAGTTGACCTTAAATGGAACCGACCTTGTCATCGACGAACCCAAGACCGCCGTGGTCAGGGACCTTACCATTACCGCCGCGGGCATCGTGAGCCGCAAGATGCAGTCTGAAATATCCCGACCGGCAAAACCAAAGCGTCCGGCCGCTGCGCAGCAGCAGCCCGCTGCCCAGTCCCCGTCGCCGCCGCCTTCCTGGGAGGAGCAGCCTCGGACGACTGCCGCGCCGGCTGGCGCGCCGACACAGACCACCTCTGCGGTCCCGGTTGCTGCGCCGGCCCCCGCAACTCCTCTAGCTCCTCTTTCGGGCCAGACCGGCTCCGCACAATAGCTTCCAGCCATTTCGACGACGTCTTGCGGAATCCCGGAGTGTGCACTTCCCGCAACGCGCTGCAGGGAGCAGCAATTGTGCTTGACAACCGTTCAGCTTTTGCTATGATTTGACCACGAAATTCTGACATTCCGAAAGGAGAGCGTATCATGAAGAAAGTCTTGTTGCTCGCAGTTGCAGCATGTCTGCTGTTCGCCGCACCGGTCATGGCAAAGGAAGGATTTTATCTCGGCGCGTTCATACCTGTGGAATCGGTTTCCGGTGATGCCGGAACGAATGTGGATTCAGGCACGGGCTGGGGTTTGCGGGCAGGCGTGGGATTCAATCAATATGTCTCGATCGAAGGGAAATATTCGAAAACCAAGCACGATATTAAAAATCTGCCGGGAACATCTTCAACGGATTTTAACAGCGTCGCGGGTGACGTCAAGTTGAGTTTTCCTCTCACGAGTCTTGATAGCGCGCAGGTCATGACGCTCGAACCGTATCTCATGGCCGGCTATGCCCATTACGAATCGACCAAGCCGTCGTCCGTGAAGAGCGATGGATTCCAATGGGGATTCGGCGTTGAATTGTATCTATTTAAAGAACTTTCGATCCAGGCAGGATGGACCACAACCAGCGTGTCGTTCGATTCCACACCAAAGAGAGATGGTGATGTAAGGACTGTTGATTTCGGTTTGATTTACCATTTTATATGATTCGTCCTTGCTTTCTTAAAGGGCCGGCATGGTTTTTCATGCCGGCCTTTTTTGTCGCTCTTTTCCCTGCATCATTCTGTCCACGTGGGTTCCTCTCCAATATACCCTCCCGCACCGGTTGCAGCGAAGAAAACGATCGTTCCGTTCATAGACGTATTGAGGTACGGCATCGCGGGCATCGTGCCTGCTGATCGCGGAGAGCGTCTCATTGCACACGGAGCAGCGGGTGAGGGGATGGAGCATTTCGGTCGGGAATGCGGCAAGGACCTGCTCGATCTGTTCGTCGACGCGGTCGCTGTCGATGAATAGATGCTGCGCTGCCAGGGGACGTTCTGCAAGGCCTGCATCCCGCGTGAGGATCATGCGGTCCTGTTCCAGCGAGAGGCGGAGGATGTCATTGTCTTCCAGCGAATTGCTGTACAGAACATCCAACCCCTGCAGCCTCATCCGTTTTGCCAGCCTGCCCAGCATGACATCGGCGATGAATTTCATAGGAACCAGTTGCCTGCATAAAGCACGAAGTGTGCGATGTAATTAAGTCATCGAAACTTTCTCAGCCTTAACGAATTCGACACCACGCTCACGGAGCTGAAGGCCATGGCCGCCGAGGCGTACATGGGGTTCAGGAGCCCCGCAGCACCGAAGGCCGGATAGAGAACGCCGGCGGCGACGGGGATGCCGATCACGTTGTAGAAGAACGCCCAGAACAGGTTCATCCTGATGGTCTGCATGGTGCGGCGCGACAGCCGCATGGCCGATGCGACGACGCGGAGATCGTCCTTGATGAGCGTCACGTCCGATGCCTCGATGGCCACATCGGTGCCCGTGCCGATGGCGATGCCCACGTCGGCCTGGGTCAGGGCAGGAGCATCATTGATCCCGTCGCCGACCATGGCCACGACGCGGCCCTCGGCCTGCAGTTTCTTCACCATATCCATCTTGTCCTGCGGAAGCACCTCGGCCAGAACCCGGGTGATGCCGAGCTCATCGGCGATGGCCTGGGCCGTCCGTTTGTTGTCACCGGTCAGCATGACGACCTCGAGGCCGATAGCCTGGAGCCCTGCCACGGCTTCCTTCGAATGCTCCCTGACCGTGTCGGCGACAGCAATGATGCCGGCCGCCTTGTCGTCCACGGCGACGAACATGGGAGTCTTTCCCTGGGCGGAGAGCTTTTCCGCCTGTGCCTGGAAAGATCCGAAATCGATCTTTCGGTCCGCCATCAGCCGTTCGTTCCCGAGAACGACCTGGCTGCCCCTGATGACCGCCCGGATCCCGTGGCCGGGAAGCGCTTCGAACTCGTCGGCCTGCTCAAGCGCGATGCCCCGTGCAGCGGCATAGCGCACGATGGCCTCTCCCAGCGGATGCTCTGAACCCTTTTCCGCGGACCCAGCGAGAAACAGGAATTCCTGTTCGCTCATGCCGTCCCTGAGAACGTCCGTCACCGTCGGCTCGCCGCGGGTGAGCGTGCCGGTCTTGTCCAGCACGATCGTATCGATCTTCTGTGCCCGTTCGAGGCTTTCGGCGTTCTTGAACAGAATGCCCTGCTCCGCGCCCTTGCCCGTGCCGACCATGATGGCCGTGGGCGTGGCGAGCCCCATGGCGCAGGGGCAGGCGATGATCAGGACCGCGATGAAATTCACGAGCGCGAAGGTGAACCGCGTTTCCGCAGGTCCGAAGAGATACCAGACGCCGAAGGTGACGAGCCCGATGGAGATGACCGTGGGCACGAAGATGCTCGAGATGTAGTCCGCGAGCCGCTGGATCGGGGCTTTGGAGCCCTGGGCCTCCTGGACCATGCGGATGATCTGGGCAAGCATGGTGTCGCGCCCGACCTTGGTGGCCTCGAAGGTGAAGCTTCCGGTCTTGTTGATCGTTGCGCCGATAACGGGGTCTCCGATCTTCTTGTCGATCGGCAGGCTTTCGCCGGTCAGCATGGACTCGTCGATCGAGGAGTAACCGTCGCGGATCACGCCGTCCACCGGCACTTTTTCTCCGGGCCGCACCAGGATGCGGTCTCCTGCCTCGACCTCTTCGATGGGGATGTCCGTTTCCCTGCCTTCACGCACCACGCGTGCGGTGCGCGGCTGGAGTCCCATGAGCTTCTTGATCGCCTCTCCGGCCCGCGTCTTGGCGCGGGCTTCGAGATACTTGCCGAACAGGATCAGCGTGATGATCATGGCTGCCGTGTCGTAATAGGCTCCGCCGTGGGCTGCGTGGTGTCCGAGAAGAGCGGGGAAGAAGGTGAGCACCGCGCTGTATCCGTAGGCCGCAGTCGTCCCGACCACGACCAGCGTGTTCATGTTCGTGCTGCCGTGTTTGAGCGAGGCCCAGGCATTCTGGTAGAAGTGCCGTCCTGCCCAGAACTGGACCGGCGTGCACAGGACGAAAGAGGATATACCACATGGTCTGCTGCGGCAGGAGGGTGATGCCCGGCAGCATGTCCTGGAAGCTGCCGATCATGATCGAGCACGGAGAGGACCGCGCTGAAGATCAGCTTGTTCCTGAGCGCGGTCAGCTCCTGCTCACGCGCCTCTTTTTCGATGTCGAGTGCCGAGCGGCCCTCTGCCTGGGCGGGAAGGCGGAACCCGGCCTTTTCGATCACCCGCCTGATGTCCCGCAGCCCGAGCTGGCCGGGGACGTACTCGACCTCAACGGCTCGCAGCGTGCGTTCACCACGGTCTTGAGCACGCCGTCCAGGGCAGAGACGATTTCCAGCTCTTTGGTGCGGGAAGCATCGAGGTCGAGGACCGGGATCGTTATCGGTTTCGATAACCGCCTGGTAGCCCGATTCCTGGATGCTTGAATGAAGGTTCCAGGCCGACAGCGCCGGGATCGAACTCGACCACCGCTTTCTCGTTCGCATAGTTCACGTTCGCGGTCTTTACGCCGACGAGCTTTGAAATGTCCTTCTGGATGGCAGCTGCGCAGTTCACGCAGGTCATGCCTTTGACGGGGATGACGGCTTTCTTGGTTTCCATGAAGGCATATTACCACAAATAAGTATCGGTCAAAATAGAAGGAAGAGGGGATGGCCTGCAAATAAAACGGTTTTTGACGACGGCAGCAAGGCCGGGAATCCAGCGGTTTCTGGGAAGGGCTGGATCCCGGCTTATGTAACGTGGCGCCCTGTACTGCAAGTCCTCCGTCACAGGGATGAAGTTCTGTCGGTTGTTAACACGGCGTCGGCATGGCTATTTCTGCTTCAGGACATCTCTTATTTCCGTAAGAAGCAGCTCCTCTCTCGATGGTGCAGGCGGTTGGGGTGGCGCCGCTTCTTCTTTCTTTTTTATCGAGTTCATTATTTTTACGACCATGAAGATCGCGAAGGCGATGATGACGAAATCCACGAGGGTCTGAATGAACCTGCCGTAGTTCATGGTCACCGCGGCGGCGCCCCCGGCCGGCTCCTTCAAGGTCACGGCAAGCTCGGAGAAGTTAATCTTGCCGAGCAGCATGCCGATCGGCGGCATGATCACGTCCGCAACAAGAGAAGATACTATCTTGCCGAACGCTGCCCCGATAACAATGCCCACTGCCATGTCTACGACGTTGCCCCGCATTGCAAATGCCTTGAACTCCTTCATCATGCCCATGGTATTGTCCTCCTTGATGGCTTACGGCTGATTATGACCGATTGGCGACATGAGTAATTATATCAGGCAGAATCAGGCACTGTCCGGTTTTTTGTAGATTGCAGTGAGAGCACGGTCTTGACTCTGCTTCTTCCCCGCGCGATAATGCTGGAAGTGAAGTCTTCGGCTGAAAGCGCGTAGAACCCTGCTGGAAGATCCGCTCCGACCCCGCGATGCAGGCAGGGATTGATGCCAGCCCTGGTGTCTCAATTTCTCTTTGTGAGGCTTATGAATATATCAGATCAATTGCCTTTTACTCAACCGGCCCGGGTTGCCGCGGCGATGCTTCCCTATCCGTCCAAGCTGTACGTGGAAACCACGACGCGGTGCAACCTCGCCTGTCCCATGTGCGTGAAGCAGACCTGGGGCAGAAACGAACCGGAAGGCCTTTTTACAGCCGGATTGTTCGATCAGATCGTGCCTGCGCTCCAGCACCTCGATGCGCTCATCCTGAACGGCATCGGTGAGCCGCTTCTCCATCCCGGGATTGAACATTTTATCGCAACAGCAAAAGAGACCATGCCGGCCACAGGCTGGGTTGGTTTTCAGACCAACGGACTTCTGATTACTGAAGCGCGCGCCCTGTCGCTCGTCAAGGCGGGTATCGACAAGATATGCATATCCGTTGATGCAGTTGATCCGCGGGTTTACCGTACGCTCCGGAGTGGGGGAGAACTTGGTCGTATGGAACGAGCTTTTTCTGCGCTTCAGCATGCAAAGAAGAAGACCCCCGGCTCACGGCTCCAAATAGGCATCGAGTTCGTGATGATGCGCGACAATTATCTCAGCCTTCCCGAGGTCCTCCGGTGGGCCGCCCGCCACGGCGTCATTTTTGCCATTGTGACCCACCTGCTTCCCTATCAAGAGGCCATGGTGGGACAGACGCTTTTTGACGCCAATACGGATGTCGCTGTTTCGCTCTTTCGGCGCTGGAAGGATAAGGCCGCCCAAGAGGGTGTTGATATCTATCGCTATCCCTCGGTTTACCTCAAATACGGGAAAACAGCGGAAGAGCAGAAGGTCTTCGACACCGTGGAAGCGATGAAAGCGGACGCCGTTTCGCAGGGCGTGTTCCTCCACCTTGACAGCCTTCTGAAGCGCGGCGATGTGCGGTCGCAGGAGGTTGCGGCAATTATCGAGGAGTCCAGGGCTGTTGCAACGGCACTGGGCATGGATATCAGGCTGCCCGAGGCAATGCCGAAAAGCAAACGGACCTGCGAGTTCGTAGAAGAGGGCGGGGCTTTCGTATCCTGGGACGGGAATGTGCATCCCTGCTATTTCCTGTGGCATCGCTACCCGTGCCACATCGACGGCTTCCGGAAACTCGTAAAGCCCCGGGTCTTCGGCAGCCTGAAGAAGCAGGGGATCCTTGATATCTGGAACAGTCCGGACTTCCAGACCTTCCGAAAGAACGTCACCGGCTACGATTATCCCTTCTGTTTCAACTGCAGTTTCGCCCTCTGTGATTATGTCCAGGGCGAAGAGTTCGTGCAGGACTGCTATGTGAACACCGAACCCTGCGGCGCCTGCCTGTGGTGCATGAGCGTGTTTCATTGTCTTCGATAAAAAGACAACAACACCTGATAAAACCGGAAGACATTATCGACAGGATACCAGGATAAGATCAGAAGAATTACTCCAGCCTTCATCCTGTAAATCCTGTTATCCTGTCAAAGGGTCAGAGGTTTTCCGTTCATTTGGAGTAACCGGTTCCAGGCCGACGAGGATTATATAATATTACCCGCTGGTCTCTGCCCAAAAAAGGCTGCAGCTGCGTATCGTTCGAAAACCTTCCATTGACAATCATCACTCCTGTGGCTATCATTATTACTATGCGTTAAAATCATCGTGGCTATGATATAAAATCATCGCCGATCTCAGATGTCAAATTTTAATTTGAGGGGAGGTACCATGGACAAGATATTGAGAATCGATGTGGGTGCTCAAGGTGGTCCTAAAGTAACGGAAACGCCGCTCGGCGCGTACGCCGGCATCGGCGGGAGGGGGCTGACCTCTGCTATTGTGTCCAAGGAAGTGCCGCCCCTCTGCCATCCCCTGGGTGGGGAAAACAAGCTTGTTATCGCGCCGGGCCTCCTGAGCGGAACAGGCGCTGCCATGTCCAGCAGGATCTCCGTGGGATGCAAGAGTCCTCTCACCGGCGGCATCAAAGAGGCGAATGCCGGGGGGCAGCCTTCCCAGGTTCTTGCCCGGTTGGGGTATGCGGCCATCGTGCTCGAAGGCGAGCCGAAAGACAACAAGCTCTACAAGGTCGTTATCACCAAGGACGGCGTCAAGATCACGGCTGACAACAAGCTCCGGATGCTGCCGAATTACGACCTGATCAAGAAAATGAAAAAGCAGTACGGCGACAAGATCGCCTGCATCTCCATCGGCCCTGCGGGCGAGATGAAGATGAGCGCCGCATCGATAGCCTGCACGGACATGGAACTGAGGCCCACGCGCCACGCAGGACGGGGCGGTGTCGGCGCGGTGATGGGCTCCAAGAACATCAAGGTCATCGTGCTCGACGACACGGGCATGAGGACCGCGCCAGCCCAAGGACCCCGAGAAATTCCGCGAAGCGAACAAGAAATTCGTCGAAGGGTTGCGGAAGCACCCGGTGACGGGCCAGGGCCTTCCCGCCTTCGGCACGAACATCCTGACGAACATCCTGAACGAGGTCGGCGGCTATCCCACCTACAATTTCAAGCAGGGACGGTTTGACGGCGCCAAGAAGATCAGCGGAGAGACCATGGCTGCCCTGGAGACCAAGCGCGGCGGCCTGGCCACCCATGGCTGTCACCGCGGCTGCGTGATCCAGTGCTCGGGCGTCTACCACGACAAGGACGGCCACTACCTGACCAAGCAGCCGGAATACGAGACGGTATGGGCCCACGGCGGCAACTGCGGCATCGACGAACTCGATGTGATCGCCATGCTCGATTTTATGGACGACAACTTCGGCGTCGATACCATCGAGATGGGCGCAGCGATCGGCGTGGCCATGGAGGCGGGGCTGGCGAAATTCGGCGACGCCAAGGCCGCCATCAAACTCGTGAAGGAAGTGGGCAAGGGGACGACCCTCGGCCGCATCCTGGGAAGCGGCGCGGCAGTCACGGCCAAGGTCTTCGGCGTGGAGCATGCGCCCGTGGTGAAGGGACAGGCCATGCCCGCCTATGATCCGCGGGCGGTCCAGGGCGTGGGCGTGACCTATGCCACGAGCCCGATGGGCGCGGACCATACCGCCGGTTATGCCGTGGCCCAGAACGTGCTCAAGGTCGGCGGCGATGTGAACGCGCTCAAGCCCGAGGGACAGATCGAGCTTTCGCGAAACCTCCAGATCGCCACGGCGTCCATCGATTCGCTCGGCATGTGCCTCTTCATCGCCTTTGCGATCCTGGACCAGCCCGAAACGTTCCAGGCGCTGCTGGACCTGGTGAACGCCACCTATGGTCTCAATCTGAACGGCGACAGTGTTACGGAATTAGGGAAAAAGATACTAAAGTCAGAGCGGGACTTCAATGCCCGCGCCGGGTTTACAGCGCAGCAGGACCGTCTGCCGCGGTACTTCACCACGGAGCCCATCGCGCCGCATAACGTCACTTTCCAGGTGAAGGACGAGGACCTGGACAAGGTTTTCAACTGGTAGAACGGCTGTCCTTCAATGAACGGGGAGAGATGGCGACATCTCTCCCTTTTTCTTTGTGAAGGTTCGATCCATTCCCGGTTCCATGCTAGTATTCAGTTTCGAGTGAAATTCTTCTCAAAGCGGCAAGAATATTCTTACCGCGAAGGCGCAAGGAGCGCGAGGACGTCAAATACAACCAACAATACAAAGTCTTTAAGTTTCCTCGCGTCCTTCGCGCCTTCGCGGTTCAAAGGTTGTTTCCGGCTTGTCCGGGTTAGGACTATAATGCCTCAAGAAGGCTGAGGAATTCGTAAAATCGTCCTTCCTGCTTGAGCGTAAGCCTGCTTCGGCACAGGATGCGCGAGTTCGTAATTCCACCTGGCACTCCGTGCATCCGCACTCGTAAACGCCGGGTGCAGGCGGGAGGTCGCGTCAATTTTAGTCCCGACAGGTCGGGATGCCGGAGGGGGCTCCACTACGGTATGATAATAAGATTCGATTCCGGACAAGCAGGAATGACGATCGGTCGTCGATTTAGATTTTTTGTGCGCCTACCTGGGGTTTATCCTCAGCAAAAGAACACGGAGGGCCGGTTGTGAAGCTGGAAGTGAGGCTGTTTGCGGGGCTGACCTGCAATAACAAGGACCTGCCCTGCTGCGGGAAAAACGAGTTTTACGTCGAAGCTCCGGACGGTATATCGGTCAAAGGGCTCCATGAGTTCCTGCAGCTCGGGGACCGGCCGCTCATTACCGTGGTGAACGGGGTCGTCGAAAAGAAGGATTTTACCATCTCGGATCAGGACCGGGTAGGAATCTTTCCTCCTATTGCCGGGGGATGAAGGTGTGCATCTCTTCATGTTCCGGCAGAGCGGCAGACCCGTCGGGATCATGCAACAGCAGGAAGAAAGATATGAAAGGTCGTGCCTTCCCCGGGTTCGGATTCGACGGTGATGAGACCGTTATGCCGTTTGATCACCGAGTAGCAGACCGCGAGCCCGAGCCCGAGACCTTTTTGGCTGTAGGTGTGTTTTGTCGAATAATAGGGGTCGAAAACCTTGGCCAGGTTTTCCGCGGGGATCCCTATCCCGCTGTCATGAATTGATATCTTCAGATATTTTCCTTCCTGTATCGGCAGGTTATCTCCTGCGGTAACGAGCAAATTCTCTCCCCGGACGTCAAGCGGCCCTCCCTGCGGCATCGCCTCGATCGCGTTGATCACCAGATTTCTGAAGACCTGTTTCATCTGCCCTTCATCTATCGCAACGGTAAAGAGATCTCCGGGCATATCGAACAAGGGGGTGACATTCGAGCCCTTGAGCAAAGCCCCGATAGTTTCGGTCAGCATTCCTGTTATCGGCATCGGAAGCATGATCGGCGCTCCGCCGGTGGCGAAGGTAATCAATCGCTTGGTCAATTCGCTGGCCAGCATGCACACATGCTCCGCTTCGGAGAGCGGCTCGTACTCCGTCGCATCCGGTTTCAAAGAGCATTGCGCCACCTGGATATTGCCGACGATGACGGTGAGCAGATTGTTGAAATCGTGGGCTATCCCCCCTGCGAGGAGGCCTACGGACTCGAGCATGTGGATCTTCAGCCGCTCTCCTTCCGCCTTCTTACGGTCAGTAATGTCCACCATGATTGACGCGTAGCTCTCGATTTTCTGCTCCCGGTTCCTGATTGCGACGGCAGTCAGTTCGACCGGGACTATTTTGCCGCTCTTCGAGAGCCGTACGGTCTCATAACCCGAGAGGAACCCGTCTGCGTTCAGGATGCTTATGCAATGGTCCTGCTCCCGGTTGGCCCGCTCCTGCGGGATGATGTCCGCAACCGGCTTGCCGATGATTTCACCTGCCTGGTAACCCAGCATGCGTTCGGCGCCCTCGTTCCAGAATATCAAGCGGCCCGACGCATCGATTCCGCATACGCCGGCCGGGAGATTTTGAATGATCGCGGCGAGGAAGCGGATATGTTCTTCCGCCTGTAAGCGTACGGAAATATCCCGGACGGCGATGATAAGGGATTCCGGGCCGCCGGTCGTATCAGAAATCCTGGTGGCGGCTCCTTCCACAACAACGCGGCTGCGGTCCTTTCGCAGCATGCTGAATTCCACTCCCGGAACGGCTCCCGTCCCTGAAGCGGGCTTGAGCATTGTTTCGGCGATCGAGGCGTCTTCCGGAGCGATAATGTCGCACATGTCCTTGCCCGACACCTCTGCTGAACTTTCATATCGCAGAAGGGTCGATAACTGTTGATTGCCGATAAGAATTTTACGGTCTCTGTCCATGATTGCAATGGCGTCGGGAGATGTTTCGAACAGGGTGCGATATCGTGCTTCGGATATCTTCATCTGTTCCTCGGTATTCCTGATTTTCCAGGCGATGAATGCTATGACGATCGCCGAGAAGAGCAGCGACAGGACAAAGGAGACGATCATGGTCAGTTTTACCTGGTGTGAGTTCCTTTTAATCGTATCGCGCGCCTTGTATGTCTTATCCACGGTCATTTGGTACAGCTCTTCGAGCGTCGGTTCCACATTCCGGAGCGACGCCAAATACGCCGTCTTGATGGTTCGAAGCTGCTCCGTTATCTGCACATATCGTCTGAACAGCAGCATGTACTCCTGTGTCTGATCGAGGACATCCTGTTTGCGTGCCTCCGTCATGGTGCTGGTGCGGATATCGGTCCTGAATCGTCCCCAGGCTTTTTGTGCGTTGGCGAAATGAATGTCGAGGTCGTTGAGCATGAAGTTTCTCTCGTTCATTCGCAAGGACAGAAAGTCGATCATGAGGCGCTCGTTGTTCTCAACAGACAAAAGGCCTTCGATGCCCCTGCTGAGGACTGTGAGTCTGTATTCCAGGCCGGAATTTTGCGTTCCTCGTACGCCGTACAAGTCGACGTATGACATGACGTCGGTCTGATACCGGTCCAGGGAGCGGTCAATCTCCTTCGTCCTTCCGACGATTTCCGGGTCAGTGGTCAATTCCCGGACCGTTTTCATGTTCTGCTTGATCTCGGAGATGATGCCGAGCAGCGTCGTTATATATCGAGCCTTTGCTTCATCGAAACCGAAGTCCCGGTAGGTCAGCAGAAAATCCTTTTCATTGCGCCGCACTTTGATCATTCTGGTGATGCTCGTCAGGCTGAGGTCCGCGATCTTGTGGTCCACATCGATGAAGCGGTTGACGAAACCCGCAGAGCGATTCTCAGCCCATTGCGAATACATCGCCGGCAGAAGGCCCAGGAAAATGACGATGGCAAACCCGCCGAGCAGTATGAGTTTGCTGTTAGCGGTGTCGAACCAGGTCGCTATGCGGTCAGGGATTTTCATTGAAGGCTGCCCATCGTTAATCCTCATAGGGGACATAATCGTAGGCGACGATAAGATCCACGACACTCGATGAAAGCGCGAAATCGATAAATGCCTTTGCAGTGCCGGAAGGAAGGTCCTTCGTGACGAGCGAGAGTGGGCGCGAAATCGGATAGTTGCCGGTGATGATATTCCTGTTTGTGGGCATCACGTTGTTGACGGGAAGAATCTTTATCGCAGTCCCCGCCGTCGCCACCCGCGCGGCATGGCCAGAAGACACGTAGCCGATGGAATTGCGGTCCGAGGCGACAGCCTCGATCATCACAGGATTATCGCCGTGAATGATCTTCCCCTTCATGTCGGAGAATTCCATCTTGAAGTATTCCGTAAAGAGCTCGCTGCTGCTTTTTTGTTTTTCCCTGAGAACGACCGCGATCGGATCACCCGACCCTCCAACCGCCTTCCAACTCGTGATTTTCCTGCTGAAAATCGCGACAACCTCGTCATTGGACAGAGATTTTACTGCGTTGTATCGGGAGACTATAATGCTGATACCGTCGCGGGCCATCGGGAAGTCGTAGAGATCCTTTTCCGTTTTGGAGAGAGCACGGGAGACCATGCCGATGTCGGCGGTTCCCGCCTTCACATCATGAACTCCGCGTTCTGACCCGCCGCATTGTACGTCGATTCGAACATCGTGGTGAAGTGTCTGAAAACGCTTCCCCACCTCCGCGATCAAAGGGCACAGGGTGCTGGATCCGGTGATGCGGAGCGTGTTGCCGGGGCGGTCAGCCGCGTCTGCTCCGTCGATTCCTGCGGTAAACAAGAAAAAAATGATTGCAAATGCATACGTGCAGCAGGGGATTTTATTGACGGAGGTCATTTTTTGCTCCACTCGGATGAGGTGCATGAACGCCTATCCTGGGATACTCATTTTCCATGAAAGAATAAAAAAAGCATACCATATATTATACCCGGTATGCCTGTCTGTTGAGAAACTATTGTTAGTTGCCGAAATCGTAACGTGAATCAGGCGATTGAAGGTTCGGCTCCTTTCCGTTCTCGACGGCGTTACTTTTTTTTATAAAACGGCAGGTCCACGATCTTTGCGGCGATCTCGCGGTCGCGGACTTCGATCTCGATCTCCTGGCCCGCCTGGGCATAGCGGCTCACCACGTACCCCAGACCGATGCCCTTGCGGACGAAGGGCGAATGGGCGCCGCTCGTGACCATGCCGATTTCTCTGTTCTCCGAGAAGATGCTGCCCCCGCTTTTCGGGACGCCCTTGTCGACGAGCACGAAACCCGCCAGCTTCTGCAGGGTCCCTTCTTTTTTCAGCTTGAGCAGCGCTTCCTTGCCGATGAAGTCCTTTTTGAAATCAACGAAAGAGCCGAGCCCGGCCTCGATCGGCGTGCGGGTCTCATCGAGGTCGTTTCCGTACAGAGGATATCCCATTTCGATGCGCAGAACGTCCCTGCAGGCGAAGCCGCAGGGAAGGATGCCTATCTCTCGTCCTGTTGCGAGGATTGCCTCCCAGAGCGCTCCGGCGGACTCTTTCGGCGCCATGAGTTCGTAGCCGTGCTCTCCTGTGAATCCGCTCCGGGAGACAAGGACTTCGGCGCCGGCGAGGGTCATGGTCCGGACCGTTCTCGGTTTGAGCTTCTTGAAATGTTGTCCGGCGAGCGTCTCCAGAACGCGGGAGGAACGGGGTCCCTGGAGCGACAGCTGGATCGTTGCGGCCGATCTGTCCGAAACCGCGGCGCCTTCGATGGCGTGCTGGTTCAGCCAGCGCAGGATCTTCTCGGTATTGCCGGGATTGGTGGAGAGCACGAAGCGGGCAGCCGACGGCCCCGCGGCTTCGAGCCGGTACATGAAGACGTCGTCAAGAATGAAGCCGGAATCATTGCAGATCAGGCCGTAGTGCGCCGAGCCCTCGGGGATTTTCGTGACGTTTCGGGTGACGATCTTCTGGAGGAGGGGAGAGGCTGAGGCGCCGGAAACTTCTATCCTGCCCAGGTAGCTTATATCGAACAGGCCGGCGGCGCTTCGCACGGCATGGTGCTCCTCCGTGACATCGGAAAACTGGAGCGGGATCTGCCACCCCTGGTAATCCGTCATCTTTGCTTTCATCTGCTCATGAAACGGGTGGAGAACGGTCTGTTTCATTCAGCCCTCCGCTTGCGACGAGAGTATGGCGCACGAAACGCACGGCTCGAGGCGACTGCAGGGAGATGATCGGATCGCGCGGATGCGATGGCGGTGCTATTGTATTCTGATTTTTTCCGGATCGGTCTTGCCGTCGGCAAGCTTGTGGATGTCCTTCGGATGGAACGCTCCCTTTTCCGTGATGATGGCGGTGACGTACCGGGCGGGCGTCACATCGAATGCGGGATTGGCCACCTTGACGCCATCCGGCGCGATCTGGACCTTGCCGAACACATGGGTAACTTCGCGCGGGTCGCGTTCCTCGATGGGGATATCGGCGCCCGACTCAATGCTGAAGTCGATCGTCGAGAGCGGCGCCGCCACGTAGAAGGGAATTCCGTGCTCCTTGCAGAGGACCGCGAGGCCGTAGGTCCCGATCTTGTTGGCCACATCGCCGTTCCGGGCAATGCGGTCGGCGCCCACGATGGCCAGGTCGACCATGTCATGGAACATGAAGTAGCCCGCCATGTTGTCGGTGATCAGCGTGCAGGGGATCTTCTCCTGCATGAGCTCCCATGCCGTGAGGCGCGCGCCCTGGAGCACGGGGCGGGTCTCGTCGACGAACACGTGGATCTTCTTCCCCGCCTCCACCGCGGCTCGCATCACGCCTTCCGCGGTCCCGTAGCCGGCGGTCGCGATCGAACCGGCGTTGCAATGGGTGATGATGTTGTCCTCCGAGGCCACGAACGCGGCTCCGTAAGCCCCCATTTTTTTGTTCGTGGCGATGTCCTCTTCGAGCATGCGCTGCGACTCGTCCACGAGCAGCTGCCGTATCTGGTCGAGGCCCTTGTCCTTGTTGGCCTGCACGAACTGCTTGACCCGGTCGATGGCCCAGAAGAGATTGACCGCCGTCGGCCGCGTGGAGGCCATGTGGCTGCAGATCTCCTCGAACCGGGGCCAGAACTCGTCAAAGGTCGCTGCCGTTATCTGCCGCGCGCCGAGCGCCAGACCCATGGCCGCAGCCACGCCGATGGCCGGAGCGCCGCGGACCCACAATTCCTTGATCCCCCGTGCCACCGTCTGGTAGTCCTTGCAGTCGTTGTATACCGTCTCAAGGGGCAGTTTCGTCTGGTCCAGCATACGTACGATGCCGTTCTTCCACTCCATTGTGGGGATCATGCTTTCTCCTTTAGGTCACGGGAACAAAAATACGGCTAACTCATTTTAAATATAAAGGAAGTGCAGGGGATTGTCAAAAAGAATCTGCTTCTCCAGGCAGGTCGGGAATTCTTTTTGCCGGAAGGGAATTCCGGGCGAAGGGGATTGACATTTCGCGGGGAAGCAGGTAATATTCCAAAATTCTTTGTCGCGCAACAAACCGACATGACCGCTCCGTGGTGCAGCACGATCATCGCCCTGTGCATTATGCACACGACGTACTCCCGGTAACGAAGTCCCGCACGGTTTTTACACGCCCGGTCCAGGATGTGGTACATTCATGTGTCAGGTCAAATCGACTGCAACGAACATGCTGAAGTGGCGCAGATTCCTCCTCGGAGCAGGCGTTTTTTGTCTGCTCTCGATCTGCTTGTATGTTGTGTACGTCAAAGTGCAGGGCAACTTTCATCCGATCACGGAAGGGGAAGCGTACCGCTCGGCACAGCTCAACGGCAGTCGGCTCGAAGGTTATCTCAGGCAACACGGCATACGGAGCGTTCTGAACCTGCGGGGCCGCCATGCAGGGGAAGACTGGTACGAGGACGAGCTTGCGGTCTGCGCCCGCGTTCAGGTGGCGCATTACGATGTCGCGCTCAGCGCCTCCCATGAACTCACGCCGCAGCAGGTGCAGGAGCTCCTCGCGGTTTTTCAGGGTGCACCGCGCCCCATTCTCATCCACTGCCAGGCCGGAGCCGACCGGTCGGGGCTCGTTTCGGCCATGTGGAAGGTGGTCGTGGACCGGGAGCCTAAAGCCGAGGCAAAAAAGCAGCTTACTTTCTGGTACGGGCACTTTCGCCTCGGTGACAAGCGGGCCATGGACAATTTTTTCGAGAAGTGGAAACCCTGAGGTGAGTCAGGAGTCAGGAGTCAGGAGAACTACCTCCTTATTGCGGATTGCGAATTTCGGAATGCGGAGTGCGGAACGAATAGGGTCCAGGGTCAAGTAGCAAGGGGCAAGGCATCAATTGCGGATTGGTTGATCAAACGCCTGTCAGCTTGATGTACTCGTAAAAAGTCGAAAATCATCAAAGCACCGTCATTCCCCGCTCCTTGTGAAAAATATTGATGCGGGGCGCTGCCGGCCTGCCCCGACCAGTCGGGGCTTGCCCGGAATCGTATCTTAGCAGTGCGTTATGTGGCAACACGATTCCCGACGAGCGGGAATGACGACATTTTACGAGGCTATCAAGCGTGCATGCTAGGGAGTGTAAATGAAAGTCGATACCATGCGGAAAGTGGATTACTTCGCAGGCGTGCCGCTGTGTTTTGCAGTGACCGTGCTGAAGAAGCTCATTGCGCCCTTTATCCGCGCAAAATTTTCCGCTCCGTGTAATGTCCTGCTGATCGAGCTTTCGGAAATGGGCAGCACCATTCTTGCCGATCCCGCGATGCAGAAATTGAAGCGCAATCCCGGCGTGAACCTCTTTTTCGCCATTTTCAAGAAGAACAGCCCGAGCCTGAAACTCCTCGGCACGGTCCCTCCCGAGAACATCTTTACCCTCGATGACAACGGCCTTTGGGGACTCATCAAGGACGCGGTCCGCTTTCCCTTCTGGGCGCGCAAAAGAGGGATCGACTCCGTCATCGACATGGAGTTGTTCTCCCGTTTTACCGCGCTGCTGACGGCCTTTTCCGGGGCTGCGCGCACGGTCGGGTTCCATGCCTTTCATAATGAAGGCCTCTACCGCGGCGATTTTCTGACCCATAAAGTCTCCTACAATCCGCACCTTCACATGACGAAGAATTTCATCGCCCTCGTGAACTCATTAATGAGCGACAGGGCGGAGTTCCCGTACTCGAAAAAGGCGGTCGGGGACGATGAAGCGATCCTGCGAAAAGTCGTTGTGAGCGAAGAAGTGCGGGCGTCGATGCGCTCGAAAGTCAGGGAAGTTGTTCCGTCCTATGACCAGGGGCGCCACCGCATCGTGCTCTTCAACGCCAATGCCTCGGAGCTGCTGCCCATCCGGCGCTGGCCGCGGGAGAACTATATCCGTCTTGCCTGCATGATCCTGGAGAAGCACCCCGATGTTCTCATTCTCCTTACCGGGGGACCGAGCGAACGGGGCTGGCTGGAATCCATTCCCGCGGCAGTCCGTTCTGAGCGATGTGTCAATTTCGCCGGTCACACGGCCCTGATGGAGTTGCCGGCCCTCTACTCAGTAAGCGCTTTCATGCTGAGCAACGACTCCGGGCCGCCGCATTTCGCCTCGGTGACCGATATGCCCACGTTCGTATTTTTCGGACCTGAAACGCCGAAACTCTACTGTCCGCTCGGCAACACCACGCCGATCTACGCAAGCCTGGCCTGTTCGCCCTGCGTTTCCGCGTCGAACCACCGGAAGACAGCGTGCACGGACAACGTCTGCCTCCAGGTCATCACGCCTGAACAGGTGTTCGGCATTCTGCAGCCGGTGCTGGACGGAAAGAGATAATTTTTTAACCACGGATTAACACGGGGAAATGCAGGGCGGGTTCAATTCATAGATTGAACCGTGATATTGCAATATGGTTGAGACTGTAAGCCTGACCTGCTGGAAACTCTAAATCAAGATCTGGTTTTGTGTCTAACCGTGTTCATCTGTGGTTCCAACTGCATTTAAGGTAAGGATCGTTAACCGATTATGGAAAAGCCGACGGTCGCAGAAGACCTTCAAAACAACGCCCCCAACGAGGGGAAGAGCCCGAAGCTCTGGGGCTGGCATACCCTGGTCAGCATAGCGATCACGGCGGTCCTCCTCGTCCTCCTGGTCTCGTACGTCGATCTCGGCCAGGTCTGGCGGGAGCTGGTCGCCAGCAACAAGGTCATCCTGCTCCTCGGCGCGCTCATGCATTATGGCACCTACCCCATCCGGGGAATGCGCTGGAAGCGGAGTCTGAGCCACGTGCCCATGCGCTGCGGCAACGCCCGGTTCGGGCTGCTCGTTTTTTTCTACAATTTCATCGACAACATCGTCCCTGCCAAGCTCGGCGACGTATATGCGTCGCATCTGGCCCGGATCAACTGCGGGGTCCGCCGTTCGGCTGCGCTGGGCTCGATCGTATTCCTGCGCATGGTGGACGCCTGGATGGTCCTGATCCTCGCCGCAGGCGCATCGTGGCTGCTTTTTTCGTCGGCCTTTCCCAAACCCGTTGCCTGGGCGCTGCTGATCGCCTTCGTGATCGCCCTGGCAACGACCGCCGTCGTCGTCATGTTCATCGTGCTGCGCCATGCCGTGCCGTCATGGATGCCCGAGGCCGTACGCCAGCGGATCGGCGCGTTCCATACAGGCATGCTGCCGGACCCGAAAGAGACCCTCTCCCTGCTCGTCCTGACGATGCTTATCTGGAGCATGGAGACCCTTTGGATGTTCCTGCTCGCAAAGGCCTTTCATATAGATCTGGGCGCGGCACAGGCGGTGTTTCTTACGATGATCCCGATCATCATCACGGCCTTCCCGCTTACGCCGTCGGGGGCCGGCGCAGTGGAGCTGACCATGTTCGGCTGTCTGCGGCTGCTCGGCGTTGCGTCCCCCCTGGCCGCTTCATTGACCGTGGTGAACCGCTTTATCGACTTCTGGCTGCACATTATTCTCGGCGCCGTCACCTGGATGTTCCGGCGGGCCTTCAACCTGAGGACCTGGAGGGACCATCCCGATATGTCCGATGCCGCGCTGCCCAATTCCATCCCTGAAAAGGAGCTTGCACCTTGAAGATCAATTCCGTCCTGCTGGTACGGGTCAGTTCCACCGTGGATAAGGACGTGGAACATCCGCAGTTCTTTGATCCGCCCTATGCCCTCAAATGTCTTCAGGCCGGGCTGGACCGCCGTCCCGATACGAAGGTCCATCTCCTGGACTGCTGGATCCGGCCGATGAGCGTTTCAGGCCTGCTGGACCATACGTCGCAGGTCAAGCCCGACCTCGTCGTTGTCTCGGCCTCGAGCTTCGACATCGACGTGTCCGACAGCTACGTGACGGGCCTCAGGGCCCAGGCAAATGCCCCCGTGATCATCGGCATCGGACAGGGCTTTTACCATCACCGCGACCGGCAGAAGGAGCTCACGGCCAACTACGACGCCATCCTGCTCGGCGAGCCGGAACAGGAGTTCTTCGAGCTGTTCCGCTCCGT
Organism: Nitrospirota bacterium; assembly: GCA_963749655.1. Classification (GTDB taxonomy): domain Bacteria; phylum Nitrospirota; class UBA9217; order UBA9217; family UBA9217; genus JAJYKN01. The sequence goes on along the minus strand of CAVVOB010000016.1, from coordinate 142,951 downwards.
CTGCGGCGAGGGTCCGAATTCAGGGGACTGGAAGGGCCATTACCGCACGCTGTTCGACGAGGGCAAGCGGTTCATGGTCGAAGAGCCGGACCTCCTGGCATTTCCTTCCTATACGAAGGAAGAACTTGCCGCATACCAGTCCATCTTCCCGGTCACCGTGCCGAAACGCGTGGTCTGGGGTTATCTGATCGCCACGCGGGGCTGCCCCCACGGCTGCATGTTCTGCAGCGAGGTCATGCGGGTCAGCACCGGGAAGCGCCTGCGCAGCAGGTCCGCTGCAAGCGTTGCCGACGAGATGGAGCACCTGGCAAAGCAGGGCGTCAATATCTGCTCGTTCCAGGACGACAGCTTTTCCGCCCATCGAAAGTTCATGCAGTCCCTGTGCGAGGAGCTTATCAGCAGGAAGTCCACCATGCCCTGGATGGCCAGGGTCCGGGTGGACGAGCTGAATTATGATTTACTCGTACTGATGAAGAAGGCCGGCTGCGTCATGCTGGGACTCGGCGTGGAATCGGGCAGCGAGCGGATCATCAAGGCCATGCATAAGCAGGGCGCCGACCGTCCCTGGATCGATATGTGCCGCCAGATCTTCGGCTGGACGCGCGAACTCGGCATCGGCACGAACGCCTATTATGTGATCGGCAACCCAACGGAAACGCGGGAGGAGATCGAGCAGACCATCAACCTGGCAATGGAGCTCAATTCCGACAGCATCCAGGTCCATTTCTACACGCCCTATCCCGGCTCGCAGGCCTGGGAGCAGTTCAAGGACAAGCTGACGGACACGGACCCGAAGAAGCTCTACCATTACGCCACGCCGATGCTGACGTTCTCCGCCGTTTCGACCGACGAGCTGGTAAAGCTGCGGTCGCGCTTCTACAAGCGCTATCTGTTCCGGCCGGGGTTCGCCTTCCGGCACTTCAGGCGGTACTGGTCCTTTTACCTGCACAACCCGGACATCTTCTGGAGCCTGCTGGGCATCAGAAAGATATTCTGAAAATTTACGACATCGCAAAGGAGAACAACAAGCATGGCCATTATCGGGAGCATACCTCGACGAGCCGTAAACCTGCCGCCCGGAGCATTGCGCACCCTCATCAGCTGCGCCGTGAGCGGCACGGTTCAGGAGGGGCCGGCGCTTGACGCTTTTTCGAAGAAATTCAGCGGCTGGCTGAAGGGTCCCCAGGTGTTCGGGGCGGCTTCCGGCAGATCTGCCTTCCAGCTGGCCCTCGAATCGCTCGGTCTTGAGAAGGGGAAGGAGATCATCTTCCCCGTATTCACTTTTCCCGTAATCCCCATGGTCGCTAAGCTGCTCGGGTACAAACCCGTCTTCTGCGACGTCGACCCCGTGACCTTCAACTCCGGGCCTGAGCACATCGCGCCCCTGTTGAACGAGCGGACCGGCGCGGTCCTGGCAACGCACCTTTTCGGCCAGCCCTGCAAGGTCCAGGAGATCGGCGAGCTGGTGAAGAAGCGCAATGTCCGGATGCTGGAAGACTGCGCCCATGCCCTGGGCGTGCGCGTGGGAGGACGGTCGGTCGGGACCTTCGGCGATATCGGAATCTACAGCTTTGCCGAGGGCAAGAACATGCCCTGTTTCGGCGGCGGCGCCATCGCAACCTTTGATGAAGCGATCGCAAAGCGGGCTGCTGCGGTTCTGGAAAAGGCATCGCTGCCCGCAAGCGGGACCGTGCTCAAAAAGGCGGGCGTCATCTGGGCGCTCTGGCTCCTGACCCGGCCCGAGATCTTCGGCGTCACCGTCTACCCGGCGCTTCGTCTGAAGCTGGCGCTGGGCCAGCCGCTCATGGATTCGGAAGTGGGCGATGAGCTGCTGCACACCTTTTCCGCTTCTGCACCCCGCGTGTACCGCCTGGCCAATCTACAGGCTGCCCTCGGCCTGATCCAGCTGGACCGCATCGACGCGTTCAATGAAGGCGCGCGCAGGAACGCCCGGATCCTGTCGGAGACCCTCGACGGAGTAAAGGGCATCGGCGTTCCGTCGTCGACCACCGGAGACCATATCTACGTCTACTATCCTTTGACCGTGGACCCGTCAAGGCGAAACGATCTGCGCGCCTATCTGCTCAAGCACGGCTTCGACACCAAGAACACGGACATGTCCGACTGCTCGCGCCTGGAGCCCTTTCAAGAGAAGGGCGGCACTCCGCACGGCCAGGGCGGCCCGAGGGAGGCCTCGATCCTGGAGATCTGCGTGTATCCGATGATCTCGGAAAAGAGCATCCTGCGGCTGGGGCAGACGATCCGGGAGTGGGCGAAGAGCTGAGAAATTCGAAAGACAGGATTTTCACCGCAGAGGACGCAGAGATCGCAGAGAGAAGCCTAATAACGGTGTATCGTCATTCCCGAACGCCTTAGTCGGGAATCCAGATTTTTAAAATTCAAGCTGATAAAAAAGCGAGACACTGGATTCCGGCTGGAGCCATGCCGGAATGACGGATAGAGGGGACAGACGTACTCATGGACATCGTAGCCGACAGGCTGAAAAACATACCTTCCTATCTTTTCATGCAGATGCGCGAAAAGATCAGGCAGCTGCAGGCAAAAGGGGTGGACCTTATCTCCCTCGCTATCGGCGATCCGGTGGAGCCGACTCCGGGCTATATCATCGAGGCGATGCGGGAGGCGGTGCTCGATCCGGCGAACCATCAGTATCCCACGGACGAGCACAAGGGCATGCTGGTCTTCCGGAAGGCCGTTGCGCGGTGGTACGGCCGAAAATACAACGTGGCGTTCGATCCCGAGACCGAGGTCCTGGCCCTCAACGGATTGAAAGAGGGCATTCACCACTTCATCATGGCATTGGTCAATCCCGGCGAGATCGTGCTCACCATGAATCCCGGATATCCGGCGTACAAGGCCAATATCCAGCTCGCCGGCGCCGAGCCCTACGATGTTCCGCTCCTGGAGAAGAACTGCTTCCTGCCTGCTTTCGAAGAGATTCCCGACGATGTCTGTAAAAAGGCAAAGGCGTTCTTCCTCAACTATCCGAACAATCCCACAGGCGCCTGCGCTGACAGTGCGTTTTACTCCCGCCTGGTTGCCTGGGCCAAGAAGCACCAGATCCTGCTCTTGAACGACAACCCTTACAGTGAGATCGTCTTCCCGGCCGAGCGCAGGCAGAGCCTGATGCAGGCGCCGGGCGCCAAAGATATCGCCGTGGAATTCAACTCTCTGAGCAAGGCGTACAACATGACGGGCTGGCGGATCGGCATGGCCGTGGGCAGCGACAAGATCATTCACGCCATGTCGCGGTTTAAGGAGAACGTGACCTCCGGCGTGTTCAACGCGATCCAGCTTGCCAGCATCAAGGCCATGGACGAAGGGGACGGGGACATCAGGACCATGCTCGCGATCTACCAGCGCAGGCGCGGCATGGTGCGGCGCGTGTTCGACGAGATCGGCATCGAAACAAAAGGCGGCGACGGGACGTTCTATTTGTGGCTTGCCGTGCCGAAAGGATTTTCTTCGCTGGACTTCGCCAATAAACTCCTGGATGAAGCGAGCGTGCTCGTGACTCCCGGTATCGCCTACGGCACCTACGGGGAAGGGTACTTCCGCGTGTCCCTTACCATTCCCGATGCCCGGCTGGAACAGGCGTTGGAGAGGATTCGGAAAACCCTAAAAAAGTAGTTTTTAGTTTTGAGTGGTGAGTTTTGAGTTTTCCTTACTATAGTACTTTCCTGCCTTGTCCTGCCTTTTTTAAAACTCAGAACTAAAAATTCAAAACTCAAAACTGCTTTATTGATTCCGCATCCCACCGCTTTTCATAGCTTCATACTGGAAATCATGCCGCATGATGAAACCGTATCTATTTTGATATATAACTATTCCTGACACTTCCCGTTCTGCTGCTTTTAAAAGTTTCCGAAACGATCAGCTTTGAATTCATAACTGGAAGCTACGAACAAAAAGCTGCAAACTGGTTTAATAATTCTGCAATCACAGCCCCTACCCCAAAAATACCCCATCGAAGCTCTTGCGTTTTTCTATAATTTGTCCTATTCTCGACCCGTCATCAATGCCCGATCCCTCAACTGTTGCCTATTCATTTAACAATACCGACTTCGAAGACATGGCCCGCTAAAACATCGGCAGGATGCTGATACGGGTAGGAGGGATCATTCGGGCTAGAGGTGCAGGATGCAGTCTGCATGAAACCGATACTACGATAAGGGAACGGTGCGCAGGTGTCTGATCATGTTGTGCTCGAAAAAGGAGATTCCATGCATCCACTTGTCAGATTTGTTACGGATAATGTGAGACCCAAAGCCGCAACCTGTTCGCTGCTTATTACGCAGAGAAACGCGTCCCACGCAGGCAGCAGGCGCGTTGGTGTTTTCTCATTGTCCGCAGGCGTACTGGCCCTGCTACTGCTGCTTCCTCTGCTGCATGATCGAAGCCCGCGACAAACGACGGGGAACCGGGTACCGGTTGTATCGTACACGCCTGCGCCCGCGTCCATTGCAGCGCCCGTGGAGAAAAACGGCAATTGGATTGCCGAGGCGCACAAACGGATCGCGGAAAAGGAATACGAGACAACCCGAAATGCCGCCGGCCTCCAGGCACCGAACCGGGCTAATAACATCAGGACCTATTTTGACAAAAAGGGTATCCGCGTCCATGATCGCACAGCGGAAGGAAGCCCGGAGCTGTTTAGACTCAGTCTCGCGTCGATCGGCAGGAACGACTGTCAGGACGACAGCCTGGAGCAAGATGATCCGAAGAACGCGAAAGAGTCTTGCGCCGGTCACGGGACGGCTGAAGTGGGCGAAGGCGCAGTCGTCGCTCAGGGCAACCGCGTGGAGATCCAGCGGTCCGGTATCACCGAGTGGTACATGAACAAACCCCAGGGGCTTGAGCAGGGTTTCGACATCAGGAAAAGACCTGAAGGAAACGGTGAGCTCAGACTCGCCCTTGCCCTCGACAACGCAACCGCAGCCCTTGAAAACGGCAAAATCATCCTGACGACCGCAACAGGACGCAAACTCGAATACAAGGATATAAAGGTCGTTGATGCGCACAACAAGCCGATACCTTCCCGGTTTCAACTCGAGATTAAGAACGCGAAACACGAAACCGTTGTTGTCATCGCCATAAACGACAGCGCAGCAACCTATCCGGTCTACATCGACCCCCTCCTTACCTTGACTCATGACGCCCTGCTCGAATCCGACCAGGCCGGCGCCAATTTCGGCTGGAGCGTGTCCGGCGCAGGGGACGTGAACGGCGACGGGTACGCGGACGTCATCGTCGGAGCGCCCTCCTACGACAACGGCGAAACCGACGAAGGGGCAGCGTTTGTGTATTACGGCGGCACATCGGGCATATCCGCTGCCTCTTTCGTACGGCTCGAATCCAACCTGGCCGGCGCCAATTTCGGGTGGAGCGTGTCCGGCGCAGGGGACGTGAACGGAGATGGGTACTCGGATGTGATCGTCGGAGCGCTCTCCTATGATAACGGCGAAATTGATGAAGGAGCTGCATTTGTATATCACGGTTCAGCCTCCGGGGTCTCAGCTACGGCTGCTACCCTGCTCGAATCCAACCAAGCCGGCGCCAATTTCGGGTGGAGCGTGTCCGGCGCAGGGGACGTGAACGGAGATGGTTACTCGGACGTGATCGTCGGGGCGCCCTCCTATGATAGCGGCGAAACCGATGAAGGCGCGGCATTTGTGTATCACGGCGGCCTATCAGGAATATCCACAGCCGCTTCAGCTCTGCTTGAATCCAACCAGGCCGGTGCCAAATTCGGATCCAGCGTGTCTGGCGCAGGAGATGTGAACGCAGACGGGTACGCGGATGTGATCGTCGGGGCTCCCTCATACGACAACGGCCAGGCCGATGAAGGCGCGGCATTTGTGTATCACGGCGGCCCCTCGGGCATATCCACAACCGCGCCCTCCGTGCTTGAATCCTTCAGGCTCAGCGCCAATTTCGGCTGCAGCGTGTCGGGCGCAGGAGACGTGAACGGCGACGGGTACGCGGACGTGATCGTCGGGGCGAGCACATATCATAACGACGGTCAGGGCAATACAGGAGCGGCTTTTGTTTATCATGGCTCAGCCTCCGGGGTCTCCAGCACAGCCGCTGCCCTGCTCGAAATCACCTATCTGGCCACCTCCAATTTCGGATCACGCGTGTCGGGTGCAGGGGATGTGAACGGAGACGGATACGCGGACGTGATCGTCGGGGCGAGCTACCATGTCAACGGAGGCGCGGCCTTTATTTATCATGGCTCAGCCTCCGGGGTCTCCACTACAGACACCATAAGGGTCGAGGCCAACCAGACTTCCGCCTTTTTAGGCTGCAGCGTGTCGGGCGCAGGGGATGTGAACGGCGACGGATTCGCGGACGTGATCGTCGGAGCGAACGGATATGACAACGGCGAAACCGATGAAGGAACCGCATTTGTGTATCACGGCTCAGCCGCAGGGATCCCCGCTTCAACCGGGGTCGTCAATACAGCCGCTGCAAAACTCGAACTCAGCCAGTCCCAGTTCAACGCCTCTTTCGGCTATAGCGTGTCGGGCGCAGGAGATGTGAACGGCGACGGATACGCGGACGTGATCGTCGGAGCGCCCAAGTACGACAACGGTCAGGCTGACGCAGGCGCGGCTTTTCTCTATCACGGCTTAGCTTCCGGGGTCTCCACTACAGCGGCCACAATGCTCGAATCCAACCAGGCTGGCGCCGGTTTCGGCGTAAGTGTGTCGGGCGCAGGGGACGTGAACGGCGACGGGTTCGCAGACGTGATCGTCGGGGAGGTCAACTACGACAACGGCCAGGCTGACGAAGGGGCGGCCTTTGTTTATCACGGCTCAGTCTCCGGGGTCTCCACTACAGCCGCTGCAATACTCGAATCCAACCAGGCCGGCGCCGGTTTCGGCGTAAGTGTGTCGGGTGCAGGGGATGTGAACGGCGACGGATACGCGGACGTGATAGTCGGGGCGCACGCATATAGCAACGGTCAGATTTACGAAGGGGCGGCCTATGTCTATCACGGCTCAGCCTCGGGGATTTCCACCACAGCCGCGGCACAGCTCGAATCCAACCAGGCCGGCGCCCAATTCGGTGTAAGCGTGTCGGGCGGAGGGGATGTGAACGGCGACGGGTACGCGGACGTGATCGTCGGGGCGTCCTTCTCCGACAACGGCGAAACCGACGGAGGATCCGCGTTTGTATATCACGGCGGCCCCTCGGGCATCGCCACAACCGCCTCCACAACGCTCAAATCCAACCAGACCAGCGCCTCATTTGGCTGGAGCGTTTCGAGCGCGGGAGACGTAAATGGAGACGGGTACGCTGACGTGATCGTCGGAGCACCCAACTATGACAACGGTCAGACTGATGAAGGCGCGGCCTTTGTCTATCACGGCGCGGCCTCCGGCGTCTCTGCCACACCTTCCGCCGTGCTCAAGTATGAATACAGCTCGGCCTTCGCCCACTTCGGCAACAGCGTGTCCAGCGCAGGGGACGTGAACGGCGATGGATACGCGGACGTGATCGTCAGCGCGCCCGACCTCACACTTGCGTTTAGCTACGAAGGCGCCGTCTTTGTCTATCACGGCTCAGCCTCCGGGGTCTCTACCACAGCCGCTGCCAGGATAGAATCCGACACGGTTGACAGGACCTCAGGAGGGTTCGGCAACAGCGTGTCGGGAGTGGGGGACGTGAACGGCGACGGGTACGCGGACGTGATCGTCGGGGTGGTTAATTATGATGAGTCCAGCAACGGGGCGGCCTTTGTGTATCTTGGCAATACGAGCGGGCGGCCTATAATAGCACGACAGATGCGCGGCAACGGCAATACAACGCCGGTACAACCGTGGGGCGAGTCTTTTGATCCCTGATGATTTTCAGGTGAAGATGACCGCCTTGAGCGTGTCAGGGCCGTGCCGAGCAAAAATGCAGGTTGAAACATGTCCAGTCGGCGTGCCTTTCGGCCATGCGACCTGCGGTCAGACAATTTCTTCTCTCTGGACGGCAATTACTACGAGCGGCGGCTCGACCCTGACCGAGACGGTTCAAGGACTGAACGCAGGCAAGCGGTACAAGTGGAGATCGCGGGTCCTGTATGCACCGTTTACCGTGCTCCAGGCAGGGATCACCGCGCCGCCAAATCCGGCCCATGGTCCCTGGAAGAGGCTCTCGGGCAGGGCAGAGGCTGAGGACGGGGACATCCTTATGAATGATGTGACGGGGCCTTTGGACATGCCGGCGCCTGCGGATGAAGGTCTCTACAGCGTTTCGGACTACGTGATCTTCAGCTGGCCGGCTGCATCGGATCCTGACAGCGACGTAACCAGCTATGACTTGCAGATAGGGACCACACCGGGAGGAAACGATGTCATCGACGGCAACATCGGCAATAGATTGACCCGAGACTTTCCCGGCTTGAACGGACAAACCCTGTATGCGCGGGTAAGGGCGGTAAATACGCATGGCGTTGCGGGGAATTGGTCGCCGAGCAGCGACGGGATCACGATCGATACCACGGCGCCGTCAATGCCGGGCGTTCCGGTCGATGCCGGAGGATACAGCATATCTACTGCCGTGACGTTCAGTTGGACGGCGGCTGCGGACGCGGAAAGCGGCATCGCAGGCTACACACTTCAAGTCGGTACCACACCAGGCGGAAACGACGTATTCAACGGCAGCGTCGGCAATGTATTGACCAGAGAGATAACCGGCTCGAACGGCCAGACCCTGTATGCGCGGGTACAGGCTGTGAACGGCGCAGGAACTGCGACCTCATGGTCCGGGAACAGCGACGGGATCACGATCGATGCCACGGCGCCGTCAATGCCTGGCGTTCCGGTTGATGCCGGGGCATACAGCACATCTACTGTTGTGACGTTCACGTGGACAACAGCTTCAGACGCGGAAACCGGCATAGCAGGCTACAACCTGCAGGTCGGTACCACACCGGGCGGAAACAACGTGTTCGATGGCAGCGTGGGCAATGTATTGACGAGAGAGATAACCGGCTCGAACGGCCAGACACTGTATGCGCGGGTGCAGGCCGTGAACGGCGCAGGAACTGCGACCGCATGGTCCGGAAACAGCAATGGGATCACGATCGATACCACGGCGCCGTCGACGCCCGGCGTTCCGGTCGATGCCGGAGCATACAGCACATCTGCCGCCGTGATGTTCATTTGGACGGCGGCCTCAGACACGGAAACCGGCATAACAGGCTACAACATGCAGGTCGGGACCACGCCGGGCGGAACCGATGTCTTCGACGGCAGCGTCGGCAATGTATCGACCAGAGAGATAACCGGCTCGAACGGCCAGACCCTGTATGCGCGGGTGCAGGCCGTGAACGGCGCGGGAACTGCGACCGCATGGTCCGGAAACAGCGACGGGATCACAATTGATATTGTTTCGCCGACCCTCGATACCGACGCGATTTGGAGAGACTCCACCCACGTCGATGTGGTCTTCAGCGAGCCGGTTAACGGAGCGACAAATAGTGCCAATTATACGGCAGACAACGGCCTGAATATCATCAGCGCAGTGTCGCAGGGCGGCGGCACCTACCGGCTGGCGACGAGCCTTCAGACCGCGGGGACAACCTATACCATTGCCGCGAGCACTGTGAATATCACTGACCCGGCAGGAAATAGATTAAGTGGAAGCTCCAGTACCGCAACGTTCACGAGGACCTATGGCTCGAACATCGCGCCGACCAGACCCTCGATAAGTTCCCCGGCCTCATCCAGCGAGACAGCGACCGTAACGCCTATCCTTGCGGTCAACACATCCATTGACGCGGACGGTGATCCCATCACCTATACCTTTGAGGTGAGCGCAGCAAGCGACTTCAGCGCCATTGCGGCAACGGCATCCGGTATTACGGCAACTTCATGGACGGTTTCTCCGGCGCTTTCCGATAATACCGTCTATTACTGGCGCGCACTGGCTTCCGACGGGTACGTGAACAGCAGCTGGATGGCAATGGCCGATCTCTTTGTCAACGCGTCAAATGACGCGCCCGGGGACCCGGCAATAAGCTCGCCGTCTGATAACAGTCAGGTCGATTCGCTCACGCCGGTCCTGTCCGTCGGCAACGCCGCGGACCTTGATATCCATGACACCCTCGCCTATGACTTCGATGTTGCCGCGGACGCGGGCTTTTCGAACATAGTATCGGGCGCAGCCGGGGCTGCGCAGGGCGGCAGCGGCACCACTTCGTGGACTGTTGCAACGGCGCTCACTGAAAACACTTTATACTTTTGGAGGGCCAGGGCAGCGGACAACCACGGCGGCGCAAGCAACTGGGTGGCCGCCTCCTTCCTCGTGAACACGGCAAACCACGCGCCGACAGCCCCAGGACTCAACGCGCCTGCGAATGCGGGCGAAGTGGCGGCCCTCACGACCGCGCTTGCTGTCGATAATGCGACTGACGCTGACCATGACAGCCTTCACTACGTTTTCGAGATCGATACGGTCAACACGTTCAACAGCGTCAACAAGCAAACATCGAGTCTTCTGGCTGAAGGGGGGGGCACCACGAACTGGACCCCCTCAGCCCTGGCCGAGAATGTCGTCTATTACTGGAGAGCAAGGGCGAATGACGGAAAGTCAGACGGCCCGTGGATGGCAACGGCGAGTTTCCTCGTGAACACGGTTAACGACGCACCGTCCGTCCCGACACTAAATTACCCGGCAAACAACGGACAGGTGACGGTCCTGGCCCCCACGTTCCAGGTCAACGCATCAACCGACCCGGACAACGACAAGCTCGCCTACGAGTACGAGGTCTATAGCGACAGCGGCCTTGTAAGCCTCGTTGCCTCGACTGCGGGCGCAGGCAGGAGTTGGACGGTGGACCACGCGCTTTCCGACAGGACTGCGTACTGGTGGAGAGCACAAGCCGCTGACGCTCACGGCTCAGCAAGCGGCTGGATGGCGGCTAATTCCTTCACCGTCAACAACACCGGAGCTAACGACCCGCCGGCGATCACGATGACAACGCCCGGATCTGCGGAGCCCATCGTCTACGGTAACAGCTACACGATCACCTGGACCGCCTTTGACCCCGACAGCATAGCGACGGTTATTCCGGGCTATGACACAACCGGCATGGGCTGTAACGGCAGCCATATTTCCACGGGCATAAGCGAAAACGACGGCCCCGGCGACTATATCTGGGACGTCACGAACCTTGCTCCCGGGACCTACTATGTGTATGCAAGCATCACCGACGGAATGTCGACCATATGCGCCTATGGCGCAGGCCCCATAATCAGGAGCAATTCCACCGGAGACCTGGATATCGACGGGGATGTGGATACGGTGGACGCGCTTAAGGCGCTCCGTTTTGCGGCGGGGATCGTAGCCCCGACCGGATCGGATATTTCCCGGGGAGACGTTGCGCCCCTGAAAAGCGGCGCGCCTGTCCCCGACGGCAAGATCGATATCGGCGACGTGGTGGTGATACTAAGGAAGAGCGTGGGGCTGATTTCCTGGTGAAACGTCAGGCCTGTCATTTCGAGAGAAGCGAAAAACCTGATTTCCGATCAATTAAAAGGCCTATCTCTTCGTTCGAGGTGACACCAAAAAAGGCTGACACGCTTGCCGGCTCAGATACTGTCAGAACTGGTTGCAAGCTTGTCAGCCTTTTCGGATCTTTTGAACTAAAAACTACAAACTAGAAACTGATTCTAGAACATCTGGTAATGCACCGGGGTCCCGTTCACGCCAAGATTGAAATCGGACAGATCGATTTTGGGCAGATCAGTATTCACGTCATAGGGCGTGGCCGCGCTGACGTCGGCTGTGTAGCTCGCGCAATTGGCGTCCACTCCCGCGGCGTCGGTTTTCGTAACAGCGCCCAGATCATCCTCCGTGGCCCCGGCGGGCAGACAGTAGTAATCGGACCCGTTTCTGATCAGGAAGTAATTGCCCGCTCCCTGCGATATACCCTTTCCTACCAGCGAGGCGTTCTGGGTAAGCATTTTGAGCTCGAACGTATGCGTGCCGCTGTTTCCCGTGATGCGGGCGCGTGTGGCAAATCCGCTGCCGCTGACCCCTCCCATGGTGCTTCCTGCCGGATAGTTTACCGCTTGAGCGAAGATCAATGAGACATCTTTCGTCGTGTCGTTGTAGGAGGCCTGGATCACCCCTATGGCGATCTGTTGGGCCGCGTCCGGCGCCCACTTGTACGAAGCGAGCATGTACTTGTCCGCCCCGCTGGCTTTATAGGCAACGCTACTGCCGTATCCTCCGGATTCGGCCTGGCTTCCGCCGCAATCATAGGAGTGACCGAGGAAGTCGCTGAACGCATAAGGAGAAATGGACGCGTCCGTTACCGATGAGATTGTAGCGCAGATCGAGGGCGCCTCATCAAGGTAGCGTCCGGCCTCGTAAAGAACCTTGTACATATTGGTCATGTCGACCTTGCCTTCATCGGTCGGGTAGGTATAGTCTCTCAGCAGCTGAAAGGCGACATTCATTGCCTGATCAGTGATCGATGGCGCCGAGAACACCATTGATCTCAATGCGGGAGCTCCCGCAGAGGCCGTTGCCGTGAATGCCGGCGTGGTCGCTTTTACCGCGTTAAAGAGCGTGCTCGTGCTGCCATTTGTGTCCGGCTGCTTTTGTGAGTCTGTGGTAGTTGATGATTTGTTGCTTCCGCAACCGGCAATGCTCAACAGAACAACCAGTACGAGGGTCACTGAAATCTTGGGCATAAAGAATCCTCCTGTAGGGTTTGTATTTGAACCTGGTATATTCTTATCGTCAGGTTCTGCTGAAACTTTAGGAGGAGACTCCAGGGATTGCGCAACCCGCCTGCCAGCAACCATCACTCAGAATTTATATCATTTCTTCCACCGGCACGATGAAGCAGCGCACGCCGCCCAAAGGATATTCCTTCCTCAGATTCAAGACGACGTCTCTTACTTTAGAGGCATCGGCATCGTTAACCACTATCGTCAAAACATGGTTGTCACCCTGGCTGTACCTCAATTTGGGCCCTGTCTCGGGTCCCATGCCATGGACATCGGTCCATTTGGTATATGCCTTTATACCGCCCTTTGAAATTGCCGCAATGACGTCGTCATCAATGTTTGATGAATACACAAGGACAAACATCTTCATCCGTCCCACCTCCTGAACATCTTGCCCTGAGACGATAACCTCACCTACTCTAATTATAGAACCATTCCCGATATGGCCTGCTGTGCGTTTTTTCCCGGCTCCTGAACGTCTGAAGGCGTGTATAATAATAGTCGGGACAGTGCCGACGGGTTACAAAGCCGTTGAAAGCATCGGCCTGGAGACATCGTTAAATGGAGAATGGAGGCCGTATGAAAATAAAAGCCGTCACAGGAATTATTTTGATCGCTCTAGGTCTTTCGACTGCTGCCTGTACCGATGATGCGGTGCAGCCGAGCGGTCCCACGATATTCCATCCCCTCAAAACGACGAAGAGCGTGGAAAAGAGGGTGAATGTCCATGAAGTGCAGAAGTCGATACAGGAGTTTTATGCCGCCAGCGGGCGGTATCCTGCTGATCTGAATGAGGTCGCAGCGTTCAATGGAATAACATTGGACAGTGACGATTATGTTTACGACCCGGCAACCGGGACGCTGACGCAAAAATCGAATTGAATCAAGGGCGGGGTATCTGAAGCAGACACGGTGAGTGGCCGATGGGTATTGGATCTCTTTTCCCGGCATGACCGCCTGACCTCGGGGCCCTGCGAAAGCTGGTCTGCTTACACGGCTATTTCCCGGTGAAGAAGAATCTCACGATCCTGCCGATCAGTGTTATCCCTATAGTAATTCCTATCACGAGTGCAAGAAATACAGCAAGACCGATAGCCAGCCGGAAGAGCAGAAAAAAGACCGGGACCAGGACGATACACAGTATTATGGTCAGGCAGCCTGTGGCAAAAATCCTTAACTTCCAGCATGGGATGTCCCTTCGTGGTTCTTTTCAAACACGCCTGTTGAAATTTTAGCAGATCCGAGGGGGAGCGGATAATCTGAGACGGCTGCGGCAGAAGCCTGTCGACGGAGGGCAACGCCATGGGTCGATGTTATCTTTCCTTGAGCCACTCCGCAGGCGGCTTGAATCCGATGCCGCGAACGATATGGTAGGTGCGGATAACCCTTCCGTCCCTGATCACGGGGAGAGTGCTTTCCGCGCCGATGGAAGTGAAATAGTCACTGCAGGGCGGAGGCCCGTATTTCCCCAGCACGTCGATGCAGACGCCGTCGGCGCCGATGACGTTCCGGGGTATTTCCCAGAGGCCGTACTGGTTCGGACCGGGAGAGCGCCAGTTGACGTCTGCGAAGATCCGCTCCCGGGTGTAATAAATGGTCTCCTCGACAACGAGATGGTTGTTGGTGATTACCACTTTTATCGAGGGATCGTCCTCCAGCTTCCGGGCAAGTTCGCGCCAGCCGAAAAAGAACTGCGTCGCGTCCGCTTCTGCGAGCTCCGGGGAGATCTTTGCCAGGGGAAGGAGATCGAACCGCGTATGCAATCCGGCTGCGACGGGACAGCGTCAGGCTGAGAAGAATGCCCGCGATCCAGATGCGCTCCTTCCTTTTTGATCCATCGAGGAGATAGTAGCTCACGAGAATCCCGAAGACGACATAGGCTGTGCAGGGCCAGTTGGCTGCTGCTGTTCTTTTGAGCGACGAGTAGGCGAAGAAGAGTATGGTCGGAAGAAAGCTCAGGCTCAGAAACAGCGTCCGTTTGTCTTTCCTGAACAGATACGTGACCGCCGCTACTGTCCCCGCCACCCAGAGCACGGGGCCGGCAACAAGCATCTGGCCCCCGATATAGGTCAGGACACGGCCGATCTTATAGGTTTCTCCGCCGAGACCGTGCTTGAGCTGGAACACGAAGGACATCCATTCATGCCGGCTGTTCCAGTAGACAACGGGCAGAAAGAAAGCGCATCCCAGAAGGAAAGCAGCATAGGGATGGATCGTCTTCAGCCATTTGCGCTCGTCAGTGGCAAGGATGAAGATAAAAACGGACGGGGCAACGAGCACGCCCGTGTACTTGGACAGCAGGGAAAGTCCGAAGGCGATCCCCAGAAGATACCAGTACCGCGGCTTCTGCGTTTCCACTATCTGCCACCAGAAATAGGTGGTGAGCCCGACGAACAGGAACAGGGGATTGTCCGGGGTCATGACGATCGAACCGGCCATGGTAAGCGGCAGGACGTTCAGCGTTATAACGCTTGCCGAGGCGACTTTCCTGTCGTTAAAAAGCTGCATGGACAGGACCCAGGAGATGATGCTGACAACGACGGTCTCCAGAAGGCCGCCGAACCGCACCCATAACTCCTGGCTCGAAAACAAGGTCGTTAACCGGATGAGGTAGCCGACGAGAGGCGCGTGATCGTAATACCCGAAGTCAAGACGGCGCGAATAAAGCCAGTAGTACGCCTCGTCAGGATGAAGCTGGATGGTCGCCGAGAGATAGGCCCGCCAGAGGGTAAGGGCTGCGACGATGAAGAGGGTATTTCTTTTTGTCAGGACTTTGTCCATAGGATCAGGTTTTGTTTTCTTTCGATGGTATAACAGAAAAACCGTAAACAGCCGCGCGGAAACGGAGGCACTATAGCATAGATGGGCCTGTCGTTCCACATAAATGTCGTCAATGCTGCCGAACGTATCTGTTGTCTATCAGTATGAACCCTAGGGTCAGGAATGTCGGCATTCCTGAGAAAACAACAAAAAAATCAGGTTTTCTCCGAAAACAATAAATAATATCGCTTGTTTTTCGCCTTTTCCTTAGTATATAATTCCTCCCTGTCCGATAAACCTATGACCTCACTTCTTCGTCTCTACAATGAGAACCGCGCGGCACTCTGGCTCATCGCCGCTTTCACCCTTGTTCGGCTCGCCATTGCCGCCACCTTCGGCCTCGGCACCGACGAGGCGCACTATGTCCTCTACGCCCGGTTCCTCGATTTCAGCTATTTCGACCATCCGCCCCTGGTGGGCTGGACCCACGCGCTGTTCTTCTATACGCTCGGAACGAACGAGTTCCTGGTCCGGCTTCCGGCAATCATCCTCTTCGCCGTGACCTCATTTCTCTGCTACCGTTTTACCCTGTCCCTGGGAGGAGAAAAATCCGCGCTCTATGCAACCGCCGCGCTGAACGGCTCTTTTTTGCTGAGCGGGCTGGGGCTGATGCTGCTTCCGGAGACGCTGCTTCTTCCCCTGGTGTTCGGCCTCATCTATTGCGTCAGAAAACTCGACCGGGACCCCGCCGCCGCGACCTTTGCGCTCCTGGGGCTGCTGCTGGGCCTTGCCGGTCTTGCCAAATATACAGCTGTGCTGTTCGTGCCCGCGATCGTGCTCTACTGGCTGATCAAAAAGCGCTTTAACATCCTGTTCAACCCGAGGCTGCTGCTCACCGCCGGCGTCGCCCTGGTCGTCATCTCGCCGGTGATCTACTGGAACGTACAGCATGACTTTATCAGCTTCCGGTTCCAGAGCGGCCATATTGTCGGCGGACAGGCGCTGAGGTTCGGGGAGCTGCTGAAAGGCCTGGGTGCGCAATTCGGGGCCTACAGCCCGCCGTTGTTCTGTCTGGCATTTTACGGACTCTACAAGGCTGTAAGGAACCGCGGCGACGTGATGCTCCTGTCCACGCTCATCGGGTGCTCGATCCTGCTGTTCTTCCTCTATGCGTCGCTTCTGAAACTGGCGCTGCCGCACTGGTCCGCGGTCTTCTATACACTGTTCATTCCGCTCGGCGTCGTGTTCCTGAACGAGGAGCCCACGCGCTTGAAAAAAGCAATGCTCCTCGGTTCAATCGGTTTCAGCCTGATCGTAGCCCTTCTTCTCCAGGCGGAGCTGGGGATCAAAGCCTTCCGGTTTCCCGACTACAAGTCGCCTTTCCGCAACATCTACGGCATGAAAGAGGTGCTTAAGCGGGCCAACGATATCCTGGCGCGCGACCCTTCGACCTCCAAGGCCCTTGCAGTGTCCAACTGGACCGAGGCGAGCCGTACGATCTACTACGATCTGCCTTACGGCAGCACGGTCTTCGTGATCGGAGGCGGTCAGGAACGGTATTCACTCTGGGCGACCGAATCACCTCTCGGGAGGGACATTCTCTTTCTGAACAGCAACTCCTACAGCGTCGATGTCGCCAAAGAGTTGAACTGCCGGGCAGTGCAAAACGCCGGTCACATGGACATCATGCTGCACGGCGGCAAGGTGGACTCGTATGATTTCGTGTGGTGCCGGTCCTTCGGCGGGAAGAAGTAAAATCTGCCTCGCGATAAGTCGTGAAACGCAATGAACTCGCGCAGGTGCGTTTAAAATTTGCGCGAACTGTGCATACAAGTTTGGGTTCAATCTATAAGATTGAACCAGCCCGAACGATGCATTCGTATTTTGCCCCGATCCATGATTGAATCAGCCCGTGCATGGCAGAACTGGTTTAGCGTTCGGACTTACTTCGCGCCTTTGCAACTTTCCGCGAGATATTGTTCTCATCCCGATTCATCACTAAGGAGAGTTTCTTTGACCAAGCGTTTTTTCCCGGCCGCATTCCTCGTCCCTTTCTTTGATCCTGTCCAGTTCTCTTCCCGCCTTTGCCGATCCGGCCAATGAAGCCGCACCACCGCAGGCGGAGCAGGCCGCGCAGACGCCGCAGCCTGTCCAGGAAACCGCTCCTGCGAAGACCGTGAAACTGGACGGTGATTATTTCAAGGGATACTTCACCGATCTCGGGAACATCATGACCTCTCCGGCCCGGTGGGACAAAACCGACTGGATCGCGGCGACCGTGGTGACTGCGGCGTCGGTGGGTCTGTACGAGAATGACACCAAGATCCAGAAATGGGTGCAGGACAACAGGACCAAGACGAGCAACGATATCGGCAAGAATGTCACCGTGGTCGGAAGCGGCTATCTGACCGTGGCGATCGTGGGAGGATTGTACGGCTACGGATATTTCAGCGATGACGGTAAGGCGGTCGAGACTGCGCTGCTCAGCGTGGAGAGCTTCGCCCTTACCGGCGTTTTCGTTCAGGTAATCAAGCGGACGGCAGGCAGGCACCGGCCTTACACCGGGGACCCCTATAACACCTGGGGCGGTCCGAGCCTGTCCTCGTCAAACGATTCGTTTCCCTCGGGACATTCCTCGTCGGCTTTTGCCGTGGCCTCGGTCATTGCATCGGAATACGACAACTACGTCGTCCCACCGCTCGCCTACACCATTGCGGCCATCACCGGCTACGACCGTATGCAGCACAATGCCCACTGGGCCTCCGATGTGTTCGTGGGCGCCGCGATCGGATATTTCACCGGCAAATCGATCGTCGCTTATCACCGCAAGGGCGGCCGGGACACCGTGAGCTTCACGCCCCTGATCGATGACTCCGGCGTTACCGGCGCGGCATTGACCTGGAAATTCTAGAAGCCGGATCACAGCCTTTTGGCCATATTCCTTCGCGTCACCGTTTGGGCGCGTCCTGCCTCATTGCTTCGCACGCCATGTGCCTGATGACCTTTCCCCTTACAAGGTAGACGACCATTTCCGCTATATTGGTCGCGTGGTCTGCGACGCGCTCCAGGTATTTCGTGATATACGACAGCCGCACGGCCCGGGATATGTTTTTCGGGTCTTTGAGCATGTACAGGAGCAGCTCGTTGAAGATCTGCTGGTTCAGATTGTCGACGAAGTCGTCCGCCTCGCACACGGTAAGCGCCCGGTCGGCATCCCGGGCAACAAAGGCGTCGAGGCTGTCCTTCAGCATCTTCTGCGCAGCCTCGGCCATGCGCGGGTATGTCGATGTAGGGCTTGAGCGGCGGTTCGTCGAGCAGCTCCATGGAGCGTTCGCAGATGTCCACGGCCAGGTCGCCCATGCGCTCAAGGTCCGTGATGATCTTGATCGCCGTGGTGACGAAGCGGAGGTTGCTGCCCGAAGGCTTCCAGATGGCGAGGAACCGGATGCATTCCTCCTCGATCTCGACGTCGAAGTTGTTCACGATGGCGTCGCCGTCGATCACCTGGATGGCGAGGTCCCGGTCGCGCTCGACCAGCGCCCTGATCGATTTCTGGATCGCTTCCTCGACGAAAGCGCCCATCTTCAGGATGTGCTCCTTGATCTTTTCGAGGTCCTGTTCTTTCTGATTAGCCATAGGGTCTCCTTGGGGGACTGCGGGGTCCAGGGTCAAGGGTCCAGTAGCAAGCAGCAAAGGGGGCAGGGAACCGTGACTGAGGATCTTTTCGTTTTCCCTTGACCCCTGACCCTTGCCCCTTGACCCTGTATTTCTACCCGAACCTTCCCGTAATATAATCGTCGGTCTGCTTCTTGTCCGGGTTCGTGAAAATCTTCTCCGTAGTGTCGTATTCGATGAGCTCGCCCATGTACAGGAACCCCGTCATGTCCGACACGCGGGCGGCCTGCTGCATGTTGTGCGTCACGATGATGATCGTGACGTCCTTCTTCAGAGATCACGACCAGCTCCTCGATCTTGGCCGTGGAGATGGGGTCCAGGGCCGACGTCGGCTCGTCGAAGAGCAGCACCTCCGGCTCCACGGCCAGGGCGCGCGCGATCACGAGCCGCTGCTGCTGTCCTCCCGACAGGTCGTAGGCGCTCGCGTTCATCTTGTCCCTTACTTCCTCCCAGAGCGCCGCGTGCTTGAGCGCCTGTTCGATCCGGTCGGTGAGCTCCGATTTGTTCCTGATCCCCTTGAGCCGCAGGCCGTAGGCGATGTTCTCGGCAATGGACATGGGAAAGGGCGTCGGCTTCTGGAAAACCATGCCGATGCGGCTCCGGAGGTTGATGAGGTCCACGTCGTCGGCCAGGATGTTGTTGCCCTGAAAGATGATCTCGCCGTCGTACCGGTGCTTCGGATACAGGTCGTGCATGCGGTTGAAACACCGCAGGAGCGTGGTCTTGCCGCAGCCCGACGGCCCGATCAGCGCGGTGACGTCGTACTTGTAGATCGGTAGGATGATCTCCTGCAGCGCCTGTATGTTCCCGTTGTAGATAGAAATCAAGGTTTTTGACCTCGAATTCGACTTGCTGCGTCAACGCTTGTACCTCCACTTAAGGATGAGCCTGCCCGTGAGCGTCAGCGCCGAGGATGAACAGCGTGACCACGAACGCCGCGGCCCACGCCTGCTGGTGCCAGCTGTCGTAGGGGCCCATGGCGTACTGAAAGATCGTGACGGTCAGCGACGCGATGGGCCGGTTCATGTCCCAGGAAAAGAAGTTGTTGTTGAAGGACGTGAACATGCAGGGGAGCGGTCTCGCCGGCGACGCGGGCGATGGACAGCAGGACGCCGGTCAGGATGCCTGTCGCCGCCCCGCGGTAGACGACCTGGACGATCACCTTGTAGTACGGCGCGCCGAGGGCAAAGGCGGCCTCCCGCAGCGTCCAGGGCACCATGGACAGCATGTCTTCGGTCGTCCTGAGCACGACCGGTATCATGATCAGAGAAAGGGCGATCGCACCGGCCCACCCGCTGAAGTGACCGAAGGGCCGGACCAGCAGGGCATAGATGAATGTGCCGATGACGATGGAGGGCACGCTCACGATGATGTCGGCCAGGACGCTGATCACGCGCGCATACCGCGTCCGCCGCGCGTACTCGGCGAGGAAGGTCCCGCCGAGGACGCCGACGGGAACGCCGATCAGCGTTGCGCAGATCGTGATCATCAACTGGCCGAGAAAGGCGTTCCTGAGCCCTCCGCCATCCATGCCGGCGGGCACGGGATCGTTGAAGAAGAGTCCGAGGTTGAGCGCGCCGATCCCGTGGACCAGCACATCGCCCAGGATGAAGACGAGCCAGAACAGGCCCGCCAGGGCAGCGAGGCTGCTCAGGGTCAGGGCGTGCGAAACTTTCAATTTTTCGTTTTTTGTTCGTGTGTCATAGCTGTATCAAATTGCGGACTGTACAGCGCGATCTTTAACCGCTGAGACGCAGAGCACAGTTGAGTCCGCTCTTCGTATTCCGAAATTTCCGGCATTCCGCATTCTCGAGATCCGCAATTCTTTTACCTCTGAATACTTCCTCTCCGCCCTGATCAAAAAGAGTTTCGCCATCGCCAGGGTAATGAAACTCAGGGCGAACAGGACCAGCGCCAGATAGAAAAGCGATGAAAGATAGATGTCGCTGTCCGCTTCCGTGAACTCGTTCGCCAGGGTGACCGTGATCGTCGCTGCTGCGTCGAAGAACGATGTCGCGATCCTGTGGCTGTTCCCGAGCACAAAGGCCACGGCCATGGTCTCGCCGAGCGCCCTGCCGAGCGACAGCACCACGCCGCCGAACACGCCGAGCTTGGAATAGGGGAATACGACGTTCTTGACGACCTCCCACTGCGTCGCGCCGACTGCATAGGCGGACTCCTTGACCACCGACGGCGTGAGATTGAAGGAGTCCCGCGCGATGCTCGCCGTGAAGGGGATGATCATGATCGAGAGGATCACGCTCGCCGTCAGGATGTCGATGCCGAGCGGCGTGCCCCGGAACAGGAATGCTTAGCACCGGAAGCTTGCCGACCGTGTTCTGGAGCGCCGGTTCGATGTATTTGCTCATGAGCGGCGCAAGGGTGAACAGGCCCCACATGCCGTAGATGATGCTCGGGATCGCGGCCAGCAGCTCGATGGCGATGCCGATGGGTCCCTTGAGAAAGTTCGGCGCCACTTCCGTGACAAAGACGGCGATGCCGATCGCCGTGGGCACGGCAAAGACGAGGGCAAGGACGGTCGTGACGAAGGTCCCGTAAATGTTCGTTGCCGCGCCGAAGATCTCCTTGACCGGGTTCCACTCCGTTGACAAGAGGAAATTGGCAACGCCGAACCTGCTGATGGCGAGCCACGATTCCATAGGCGAGCACCCAGAAGATCCCGATGATGATGAACAGGATCGAGAGCGATGCCAGGGCCGTGACCGCCGAAAAGGTCCGGTCAAGGATGTTTCTTTTGGGAGTATATCGCCACGGAGTCTGGTCCTCAGTCTGTTTCTATTGCCGTCCCAAAGCTGCCGCTTGAACAAACGAAACACTTCTTGTATCTATTAGCCCGTACAAGCCTGAATAGACATCCTTGAGTCGCAAAGACGCGAAAGGTCGCGAAGGAGTCGCAAAGATTTGAGTCTTTCCTGACGTCCTTTGCGGCTTCGCGGAAAATATCTTTTCTGCTCTTTATCTTTTAGTAAACTCCCTTCGCTCTTCCAGTAAGCCCTGACCTTGTCCTTTAACGGCTTCGGCAGGGGAATGTAGACCAGGTTCCTGGCAGTGGCGTCGCCGTTCTTGAACGCCCAATCGAAGAATTTGACCGTCTTCACGCTGGGATCCTTCTTGTCCCGGGCCAGGAGAATGAAGGTCGCTCCTGCGATGGGCCACGAGGTTTTTCCCGGAGAGTTGGTGAGCCAGACCTGCGAAGTCCTTCTTCGGGTCAAAATAACCGGTCTCCGCCGCGTTCGAGAAGGTCTTGAGCGAAGGCTCGACGAAGTTCCCGGCCGCGTTCTTCATGGTGACGGACACAAGGTTGTTCTGCTTTGCGTAGGCGTATTCAACGTATCCGATTGAGTAGGGCGTCTGCTTCACATAGTTGGCCACACCTTCGTTGCCCTTGCCGCCGATGCCTATGGGCCAGGACACTGATTTCCCTTCTCCCACCTTGTCCTTCCAGGCAGAGCAGGTTTCGGCGAGATAGTGGGTAAAGATGGCGGTCGTGCCCGAGCCGTCAGAGCGGTGCACCACGGTGATGTCCTTGTGCGGCAGCGTTCAGTCTTGGGGTTCAGCGCCTTTGATCCGGCTGTCGTCCCAGAACTTGATCTCGCCCAGGAAGATCCCGCAGTGGGTCGCTGCGTCAAGCCTGAGCTCCGCCTGTCCGGGTCCCCGGGATATTGACGACCGGCGTGATGCCGCCGACCACGGTGGGGAACTGGATGAGGTTGTCCTTGGCCAGCTTGTCGGAAGAGAGCGGGTCGTCGGAAGCGCCGAAATCAACGGTGCGCTCCGCGATCTGACGCTGTCCGCCGCCGGATCCGACGGACTGGTAATTGAGCTGTATGCCCGAGACCTTGCTGTATTCGTACGCCCAAGCGGAGTAGAGGGGGTCCGGGAACGTGGCTCCTGCGCCGTTCAGCATGTCCGCAGCATGTACGGTCCCTGACAGCAGGACCGCAAAGCCGATGAGGATTGTTACTGTCGTCTTTATCATAGTTATTGATTCCTCCTTTGATTTTATCATGGTTTCTTTATACAGGAGGATTGTTACAGGAATATTACAAGCCGGTGAAAATTGTGTGACAGGGCAGGTCCTGCACGAGACCGCGATTTTATGATATAGTCCGGGGAGATGTCATCATGGAAATTTTAAGGAGGAACCCTTGAACGAGGTGATTGAAGTAATCAGGAAGAGGCGGTCAATACGGGCATACGAGGCGAAGCCGGTCCCCCGGGAAGTCCTTAAGGCCGTGATCGATGCGGGAAACGAAGCCCCTTCGGCCATGAACAGCCAGCCCTGGCGATTCGTCGTGGTCGAGGACAATGAGGCGAAGAGAAAGCTGATCAGCGCGGCCCTGCCCCAGGCAAGGAAGATCCTCGAGTCAATCAAGGACGTGGACCCTGAGCGGTATGAATCCATCAAGAAGCGACAGACCGAGCTGCCGGACCCGGTGTACTATTCGGCCCCCGCGATCGTGTTCGTCATCGGCAGCGGCCGGTATGCGGCGCACTCCTGCCCCCTGGCGTGCGAGAACATGATGCTCGCGGCCCATTCGCTGGGGCTCGGCAGCTGCTGGGTCGGTTTCGGAGCCATGGTGCTCGAAGACGGGGAAGCAAGGAAACTGCTTGAACTGAAGGATGATGAGTCGATCTTCGGCCCCATTCTGCTCGGCTATCCCCGGGGCGAGACCCCACGACCGCCGAAGAAAGAGCCGAAAGTAAGGTGGGTGTAAAGCGCGGTTGTATTCGTGCAGTTCAAATGACAAGGACAGGCAGATCTCTCTGACCTGTTCTCAGCCCATAAAGATCTTGACCTTCGTCCCTTTGCCCTGGGTGCTTTCGATCTCCATTTCCCATCCATGGGCCTTGACGAGATGTTTTGCGATCGCGAGGCCCGAGCCCCGTTCCCCCCATGTTCCGTGACCGGCCGGGGTCGACACGGTAGAACCGCTCCCCGATGCGCGGCAGGTGCTTCCGGGCAATGCCGATGCCGGTGTCCTCCACATACAAGCAGGGGCCTGCCGCCTTCGGTCGACATGCCGATGGTGACGCTGCCCTGTTCCGTGAACTTGATCGCGTTGTCCACGAGGTTGGTCACGATCTGGAGCAGGCGGTCCCTGTCCGCCTCGATCTCAACGGGGCCCGCCTGGAGGTCCAGTGAAAGGGCCAGGCTCTTTATCGAAGCCTTCTTGCCGAGCGTGTCGACGACCTGCTGCAGCACCTGCCGTGCGATCAGCGGTGCCTTCTCGACCTTGATAACGCCCAGCTCGATTTTCGATATCGTCATGAGGTCGTCCACCAGGCTGTTGATCCGTTCACTGTTCAGCCTGATGGTCTCCAGGAATTTTTCGGCATGGGGCCGGTCGTCGAGCGCGCCTTCGAGCAGGGTCTCGGCAAATCCCATGATGGCCGTGATCGGCGTCTTGATCTCATGGGAGATGTTCGCGACGAAATCCTTTCTCGCCTGTTCCAGCTTCTTGAGCTGCGTAATGTCATGGAAAACAGCCACGAAGCCCGACAGCTCGCGCTCGCTGTAGGAAAGAGGGGACAGGTGGACAACGTAGTGGTGCTCCAGGCGGCGAGTCTATCCGGAGCTTCGGCCACGCGGGCCTGGCGGACATGCCGCACCTCGTCCATGAGCGACAGAAACTCGCGTATTCCGGACCACCTCGATAAAGGGCCTCCCCGCGAGGGCGGCCTCGCCGAAGGTTTTTCTGGACGCGAGGCTGGAGAGCGCGATGGCGCCTCCCGCGTCGAGGATGAACAGCGAATCGGGGATGCTCTGGAGGATCACATTCAGCCGGTGTTTCTCCTCCTCGCTCGCGGCGATGCTCCTTTTCAGGTCCCCGGACATTGCATTCAGGCTTTCGGCGATCTCGTCGAACTCGCTGGCCCCTTCGAGATAGAGCTTCCTGCCGAACTCCCCGCGGGCCAGGATCGCGGGAGAAATCGCGGATCTGCACGGTCAGTCTGCGCAGCCGGTCGAGCTGCCAGAGGGAAAAGGCGCCTGCCGCGAGCAGCGCCGCGACGACCATGGCGATGATCTTCAGCCTGATCAGGTTTACAGCATGGTCGACGGACCTGAGGGGCACGCTCAGCCGAACGTAGCCCGCGGGTTGGTCTCCTCTCATGATTCGTTCGGCAACGTACAGAAGATCATATTTCAGCGTATCGCTGAAGCGGATGGAATCGCCGGTCCCGTAGAGCGCGGCCTGCTGGACCTCCTGACGGTGGGCATGGTTGTCCATGAGACGGGAGTCGGTGTCCGAGTCGCCGAGCACCTTTCCTTCGAGGGAGATGACGGTCACCCGCGCGTTCGTCGTTTCCTTGAATTTGCGGCATGCTTCGTCGAGGGGGGAAGAGGCGGCGAAGGGGATGGCGCCGGAAATCAATCTCGCCTGGACTGCCAGGTTCTGCACAAGGCCCTCGATAGTGTTTTCTTTTACGGCGTTGGTTATGTAAAGTTCCACCGTGACAACGGCGAGGACCAGGATGAAGCCGTAGAGGAAGAAGATTCGACGGAAGAGACCGCGCTTTTTTCCTGAATCATTCGACATAGTAGCCCACGCCCCTCCTGGTCTTGATATAGGCCGGCTCGGAAGGATCGTCCTCGATCCTGGCGCGGAGCCTTCGGATATGAACATCGACGGTCCTCGGTTCCACGAAGGATTCATCATGCCAGACAGCGTCGAGAAGCTGGTCGCGGCTGAAGACCTTGCCGCGGTGTTCGACGAGATAGAGGAGCAGCTGGTATTCCGTGGCGCTCAGTTGGACCGGCGTTTCGCCCTTGGTAACGCTGTAACGCTCCCGGTCAATGGAGAGCGAACCGATCCGGAGGACCGCACCGGAAGGCGTCTTATCCGTTGTTCTTCTCAGGACCGCCCTAATGCGCGCAATGAGCTCCCGGGGGCTGAAAGGCTTGGTCAGGTAATCATCGGCGCCTGTTTCCAGACCCTCGATCCTGTCCGCCAACTCGCCCTTTGCGGTCACCATGATGATGGGAAGGGCGGCGGTTTTCGGATTCCTTTTCAGGATGCGGCAGATCTCGTTTCCCTGGAGGCCGGGAAGCATGAGGTCGAGGATGATGAGGTCGAAGGTTTCGGACTTGATCGCCTGGAGGGCCTCTTCGCCGTCCGGGACCGTCCTGACCCTGAACCCGGCCTTCCCGAGGTTGTACGAGAGAAGCTCGACGAGGTCGGGTTCGTCGTCGATGACCAGTATCCGTTTGGCTTGTGCGCTGATCGAAGTCATGGATCTCCTGCTTCGGCCTCGTCCCGGATATTATCACTGATTCCGCTTCGTTTGTCAAAAAGCCTTTTGATCGGATACCCTGTCTTTGCGAAGCATTCGGGTGCAGCGCAGAAGAGAGCGGACCATGGCCCCCTGCACAGGCGCTATAATGAGAACAGGGCAAAAGAATATCGCAGCAGCCCGGGGAGGAATTATGAAATACGGAAAATATTTGCCTTTTATCCTGATCCTGCTCCTTGCAGCCGGGACGAGCGTCTACGGCCAGGAGATCAAGACGGAGACAACCGCGCCTGTCGGTGCGTCGATCGTGCAGGGAGGCGCGGGCGCAGGGGGTGAAAAACGGTATGTCGCCGTGGCCGGCCAGGACAACGTGCAGCATGTCGAGATCACGGCCGGAGAATACTATTTCGATCCCAACTACATCGTCATAAGGCTGAACACGCCCGTCGAATTGAAGGTCAAGAAGACCTCCGGTATCGTGCCCCACGATTTCGTGATCAATGCGCCTGAGGCGGGTATGAACATCAAGGCCGGCCTGAGCGACGACTGGAAAACGTTCACCTTCACGCCGACGCGCGCCGGAAAATACGAGATGTTCTGCGACAAGAAGCTCCTGTGGTTCAAGAGCCACAAGGACCGGGGCATGGACGGTTTCATCGAGGTGGTGCCGTGATCACGCGGCCGTAGACCCGATACAGAAGCTGCCGACGGCCCGGCACGCGATACAGACCTCAACCGGACGGACATTCCCATGCATTATCCTCTGATAGATCCCCATGTGCTCGCGAACCTCCGGCTGGTGCACGGGGCATATAATTCAAGCGTGATCGCGCTGGTTTTGTATCATGCCTGGCTGGGGATCAGGATCAGGCGACAGCGCCTGGCCGGCAAACCGCTCCCTTTCCCGCTCATAAAAAAGCACCGCAAACTGGGGCCGATCATCGTGGTTCTCGGCGTTGCGGGTTTCTTCATCGGCCTTACGCTCGTCCTCGTCCATACCGGCCGGCTCATGGAGTATCCCGCCCATCTCTTCACGGGCCTCGCGATCGTGGTACTGCTGCTTGCGACCTTTTTCATCTCGCGGCGGATCAAGGGGCAGAACTCGCCCTTTCGGACGCCGCATTTCATCATTGGGATCCTCATCCTCTGCCTCTATCTGGTCGAAGCGCTTCTTGGCCTCGGCGTGCTGCTCTGATGCCGCAGGATGGCGCCCGGTCAGGAACGACCAGACAGAAACCCTGTGTTCCAATTGTCTTTATTTGCGGTCTATGCTATGATGGGCCATGTCCGACGCTTGGTCTTCCCCCTCCACCATCCGGGAACTCGTTGAACTCGCATCGAACTATTCTGCGGCTGCAGCCGTCGTGCTTCTCTGCATTCCGGCGGCCGTCCTCGCTACCGGTCTGATGCACGGGAGGGGCAGGGGAGGATCAGCGCCGTGGAAGTACTTGTACGCCCTACTGGTATATCTCGTCTGCGTGCCAGGCATGTTTGCCGCTGTCCTGACAGGATACATGCTTTTCTTTACCCGCGAAAACCTCCTTGATGTGAATTTCCTCATATATTTTCTTCCAATTATATCCATGGTCGTGACCCTCCTGCTCATGCGCCGGCAGGTGAATTTCGGAGAAGTTCCCGGGTTCGACCGGCTGGCAGGCCTGATGACCATGATCGGCGCCGCCTTTGTCATCGTGTTCGCCTTGTCCAGGACGCGTCTGTGGCTTGTCTTCGGCGGATCAATAGGGGCCTTTTTAGCATTGGCGGCATTCGCCTTCGGTCTCCTGAAATGGGGTGCAGATGCGTTGTTTCGAAGGCGGGATGAACCAAGGGGTTCTCCGCCGTCACGGCCGTTTTAAAAACTGCGGCAGATCAGACAGCCCCGCCTGTTTTCCACTGTCGCAAACGATAGTCTTATCCAATCCCCTTTGCTTACCACGGAGGAAATCCATGAAGATCACGTTTCTTGGCGGCGCCGGCACCGTCACCGGCAGCCAGCATCTTGTCGAGGTGAACGGATACAGGATCCTGCTCGATTGCGGCCTCTTCCAGGGGAAGCGCAAGGAGGCTTTCGAGATCAACCGACGCAGCATCGGCAACGGCGCGCGCATCGATGCTCTGGTTCTCTCCCATGCCCACATCGATCACTCGGGCGGCATCCCCTGCCTCGTGAAGAACGGGTTCAAAAACGACATCTACGCGACACCGGCGACGCGGGACCTTTGCTCCATCATGCTGCTCGATTCAGCCGGGATCCAGGAACATGACGTTGCGTTCGTGAACAAGCGGCGAAGCAGCGAGGGAAAGAACCTGTTCGAGCCCCTCTATACCAAAGATGACGCCCTGGCCGCAATGGAACTGTTCACCGGTCTCGCGTACAACCGACGAAAGGAGGTCCTGCCCGGTGTATTTCTCACCTTCCGCGATGCGGGCCACCTCCTCGGGAGCAGCCATGTCATTCTCGAGGTCCGGGAGAAGACGACGACCCACGAGGTTCGCCTTGTATTCAGCGGCGACATCGGACGGCCGGGAGTGCCGATCATCCGCGACCCTCTGCCTGTGACCGAGGGAGCCGACGTGCTGCTCATGGAATCCACCTACGGTAACCGCCTCCATCCGCCGGTCGAGGATTCCGCAGTGAAACTGGCGGAGGTCGTGAACGAGACGATGCGCCGCGGCGGCACGCTGCTCGTTCCCGCGTTTGCCGTGGGCAGGACCCAGCAGATCGTGTATGAACTCCACAAGCTGCACAACCGCGGCGCAATCCCGGCCATCCCCATCTATATCGACAGCCCTCTTGCCACAAGCGTGACCGACATCTACCGGCTGCACCAGGAATGCTTCGACGGCGAGATCAGGAAATTCCTCGAAACCGACGACGACCAGAATCCCTTCGGGTTCGGCATGGTGCGCTATGTCCATGCAGTCGAGGAATCGAAAAAGCTGAATGCCGACAAGGAGCCCAAGATCATCATCAGCGCCAGCGGCATGCTTGAAGCGGGCAGAATCCTCCATCATCTCCGGCACCGCATCTCGGACCCGCGCCACACCATCCTGATCACGGGCTGGCAGGCGGTGAACACCCTGGGCAGGCGCATCGTGGACCGCCAGAAGGAAGTGAAGATATTCGGAGAAGTGCACGCACTGAAGGCCCGCGTCGAGGTCATGACCGGCATGAGCGGTCATGCGGACCGCGACGGGCTTCTTGCCTGGGCGGGTGCCATGGAGCGCAAACCGCGCAATACCTTCGTCATCCATGGCGAGGAGGAAAGCGCCGGTTCCCTTGCCGACGGCCTGTCGAAAATCGGTTTTGGCAACATCGCCATCCCGAAGCAGGGCGAAGCATCGGGTCTGCTGTGACAGACCTCTGTGCCGAGCCTTTCGCAGCTCTTTTTCCGCGGAAGAAAAGCCCTGTTCCATGCCTCGCGGCAGTCGGCCCCTGATCGTATTTGCATTAGTAATTGACATCCCCCTCACACCTTGTTAATATACGCGGAATGCTGCGGATTCTTGAGAGAAAACCTTCCCTGGGAATTGAAATAACCGGTTCAGAGATGCGCCTTGCCGGCTTGTCTGCGGCTGGCGGGGATGTTTCAGTCCCCTTCTCCGTAACTGCGTCGCTGGCAGCCGGCATGGTGTCCACGAGCTTCGGTTCGCCCAATATCCTCGATGTGAACGGTCTGATGGCTGTGCTTCGGGAATCCCTGTCCCGGGCCGGCCGGACGTTCCGGAGAGCGGCCCTGAGCCTTCCCGACAGCGTTTTTCGCGTCCAGACGCTCGATTTTGACGAGCTGCCGACGAGGCCTTCGGAGCGGGACCGGCTCATCCGCTGGCGTCTCGACAAAGCAGCGGCCTACGACCTGTCCAACACGACGCTCCGCTTTCAGGTCCTGAAGCGCGGGGAAAACGGATTCACCGTCCTTGCCTGTGTGGCGAAGAAAGCGGTTATCGAGCAGTACGAGCAGGCGCTCATGGACGCTGGCCTCGAGCCTTGGCGCGTGGGGCCGTCTTCCTTTCATATCCTGAGCTTCTACCTGCCGTTCCTGTCGAAAAAGACTTCGGTGCTCGCCCTGGTCCACCTGACCGA
Source organism: Nitrospirota bacterium (assembly GCA_963749655.1). Lineage (GTDB taxonomy): Bacteria > Nitrospirota > UBA9217 > UBA9217 > UBA9217 > JAJYKN01. Next base: position 112,417 of record CAVVOB010000016.1, on the reverse strand, counting down.
GGATTCCTTCGCGCTGATCGTCAAGGAGCGGGGGGGCACCCGTTTCTACCGCTTCAAGGAAGTGAAGCGCGGCAGCACGGACGACATCAAAGCCAGATTCGAACGCGAGATCGAAGACTCGCTCCATTTTTATTCCCATATGGACCGTACGCAGACCTCGGAGCTGAAACACCTCTACCTGAGCGGGGAATCGGATCTGCCCCGCGATCTGGTCGATGGGCTGAGCGCCGTTACTTCATTGGGCGTGGAGGTCCTTTCCCCCTCTGACATGATCTCCGGTGTTTCTCGGCCGGAAGGGGCGCTGTCCCTGGCAGCCGCGCTGGGAGCGGGGAGGGTGCTGTGATTCCGGTCAATTTTGCGAGCAGGAATTATCGGGCAATGGAGAGGACGCTGCAGGCGCTTGCCGGAGGGGTCCTCCTTCTCTTCCTCATCGCAGGCGGCATGGTCTGGAAGACCGCTTCCCTGCGCGCGGAGCTGTCGGCGGCGCAGCAGAAGGTGCGCGATGCAGGGGCGTCCGACACAGGGGCAAAAACCCTGATGGGGGAGCGGGAAAAGCTGGTAAAGGACCTGGACTCCATGACGGGGCTGCTGGAGGCGCGAAAATTTTCCTGGACCGGGCTGCTGACGAGCATCGAAGGCGTGGTCCCGGTCGGCGTGGCCCTGACCAAGGTGGATTTCAACCCGACCGGCCGCTCCTTGACGCTGGACGGCAAGGCGCAGTCGCCCGAGGCGCTGCGCAACCTTGTTGTGGGCCTCGAAAAATCCGATGCCTTCCAGGACCCGCTCCTCAAACATCAATCGATCGAGAAAGGGATCATATCGTTCAATGTGGTTGCCGTCTATCGCGGGCATAAACGCACCGGCGTGGCTCAAGGGACAAAGTAAGCGGCTCCGGACGGCAGTGCTGGTCTTCAGCGCGCTTTTCATCGCGGACCTGCTGCTGTACGCCCTGGCGGTCGCTCCGTCGGCTGCGCAGCTGGCTTCGACCGAGTCGCAGTACCGCGATCTTCGGAAACGGCACACCGAAGCGGTCCTTTTCGCGAAGCAGAAGGCGGATTTTGCCGGAATCGTAGCCGGGATCCCTGCTCAAAAGGACATGCCGCTCCTGGTCAAGGACCTCGTCCAGACCGCGAAGGGGCTGCGTCTTGGCGTGTCATCGGTCAAGTACGACATACCCAAACGGGCGGGCGAAGAACTCGCGCTGCTGTCGTTTTCCTTTCCCGCCGAGGGACGGTATCCCGACATCAAACGGTTCGTGTTCGAAGTGGAGACCTCGGACCGGCTCGTCGGAATTCAGAACCTTAAAATGGACGGCGATAAGGGATCGGTGAAGCTCGAGATGAAACTCGTGACCTACGTCAAGGGGCTGTGAGGGAGATGGCAGACCTGACCCGGAACCGGGAAAAAACGGCGCTGATCGTGCTGCTGGCGGTCCTCGCGATCCTCATCGTCTACCGCATCATGACCGATGAAAAACCGCGCACAGCGCCGCTCGCCTATCCGCCCGGCTCCGTTGCCCGCTCCGCGGTGCGCGAAGGACTGGCTGCGGCCGGCACCCGCGCGGACCCCCTGAATGTCTTCATTGCAAAGCGGGAGGAACGCTTCCCCGGCGTGTCGCGCGACATCTTCAGGATGGAAAACCCGGCGCCCCCGAAACCGAAAAAGGCGGTGATCTCGAAGCCCCTTTTCACGGCGCCGACTTCGACGATCCCCGAAAAGACTCCTGAACAGATCGCCGCGGACCTGGCGCGCGCCGACCTGGCGAAGTTTCGTTTTCTGGGATATCTGACTGATAAGGACAATACGCTCTTTCTGTCCAAGGACGGCGAGCTTTTCATTGTGAAGAGCGGAGACCGGCTGCTCGGCAATTACCAGGTGAAGGAAGCCGGCAGGGACTCCGTTGTCCTGCTCGATACGGTGACGCGCGTAGAAGTGCGCATCGAACTCTCGGGGAGTGAAGGCGCCCAGCAGCAGCCGCTCCGGCCGACGCCCGGCCGACGGTAGGGAAGACGGGACGGCGGCCTGCGGCCGCGATCTCCGGACGGACACAGAAAAGGCGAGGAGGCTGATGATGAAGAGAGTCATGCTGCAGGCCCTGGTGATCGTGCTGGCCGCGGCGCTCATGAGCTGTACCGGTTCCCGCGCATTCCAGCGCGGCGAGCGCTATGCCCAGCGCGGCGAATGGGACCTTGCGGTCAAGGAGTACCGTGAGGCCAACAAGCAGGCGATCCCCACGACATTGAATACCGGTCGGCGCTGATCCGCGCAGAGGAAACGGCGGCGAACCAGCATTATCAAGAGGGCCCGCTCCTTCATGAAGGAACGCAAACTCGACCAGGCCATCGTCGAGCTGCAGCAGGCCCTGTTCCTGAATCCGTCCAACGCGGCGATCCAGAGCGCGCTCAAATCGGTCGCTCGACATGAAACAGGCCGAGGAGCACTACCGGGCGTCGCTTACGTTCTCGGAGCTGGGCAAGGCTCAGCGAGGCGATCAACGAGCTGAACCAGGCCGTCGACCTTGACCCGGAGAACGTCAAGTACCACGATGCCCTCGACAAACTGCAGAAACAGAAGACCGAGACGGAGCCCGAAGACGCGCTGACCCTTGCGTCGGACAAGCCCATTACGCTGAACTTCAAGAACACGAACATCAAGGACGTCTTCGAATTTCTCGCCAAGCTCGTCGGGCATCAATATTCTGTTCGACGAGGAGGTCAAGGCCCAGCCCGTCACCGTCTTTGTCAAGGACGTGTCGTTCCAGTACGCGCTGAACCTCCTGCTGTCGACGAACAAGCTCTTCATGAAAAAGATCAGCGCCGACACGATCATCATCATCCCCAAGAACAAGTCCAAGACGGACCAGTACCAGGACCTGATGGTGAAGACCTTCTACCTCAACAACGCGAAGTCCAAGGAGATCGTCAACCTGCTCCGGTCCATGCTCGACGTCAAGAAGGTGTACGTAAACGAGATCCTGAACTCCATCACCATCCGCGATACGCCCGAAAAGATCAAGCTCGTCGAGAAGATGATCGCGGCGAACGACCTCAAGGAAGGCGGAGGTCATCCTCGATGTCGAGATCCTCGAAATCTCGCGCAGCAACGCGCTGAAGTACGGCTGGAATTTCCAAAGCGGCTCTGCCGGGTTTTCAACGACGGCCACGGTCCAGACCACCGACTCCACCGGTGCAGTCAATACCTCGACCTCCGGCATCGCCCTGAGCGACCTGGGGAACCTCTCCAGCAAGAACGTGTTCCTGACGCTGCCGAGCGTGGTGGTGAACCTGATCAAGCAGGACTCCGACGCCCAGACCCTGGCCAATCCCCGGGTGCGGGTGCTGAACAACAAGCCGGCCAAGTTCCATATCGGCGACAAGATCCCGATACAGACCTCGATCGTCCAGTCCACGATCGCCGTCGCGGTCGACCTCGAACTTCGAGTACAAGGATGTCGGCATCAAGCTGAACATCGATCCGACGATCCATCTCAACAACACGGTGACGCTCAAGATGGGCCTCGAGATCAGCACGCTCGGAGATGCGCTTGATTTCGGCAACGGCCAGAAACAGTACAAGTTCGGCACGCGGAACACGGACACGTCATCAACCTTCGGGACGGCGAAACCGTGATCATCGGCGGGCTGATCAAGGACGAGGAGCGCAAGAGCCGGATCAAGATCCCGATGCTCGGCGACATCCCGATCCTGGGCAAGCTCTTCTCCTCCGACGGACGACGGCACGATCAAGACCGACATCCTCATGTCCATCACGCCGAATATCGTCCGGACCATGGAGATCCCGGACAAGGACACGCAGAATTTCTGGTCAGGGACCGAGGAAGCCTACGATACGAAGCCGCTCTTCGTCACCACGTCGGGGAAGAGCTCCAAGCCCGTCGGAAAAGGCCGTTGACAAGACCGCGGTCCTTGAATCCCTGGCAAAGCGGGAGCCGCGGGCTGCGGCACAAGCCGGTGAAGCCGCGCAGGCTCGCAACCGCTCGCGGCGCAACAGCCGACCCCTCCGGCCGCAGACGGCGTGACCGGTGAGAAATGAAGCCGGCTGAAGTCGCACGTCAGGCGTGGGGCAGGACCCGCGTTTGAGCTTTCGCCGTGAGCGCCGTCAAGAACCTCTACGGCGCCATCATCACGCTCGGCTATGATCCCAAAGATCACGGAATTCAAGACCGCGAGCGAAGGGGCGCTGCTGAAAAAGGACGGCCAGCAGACCTCCTTCCTGTTCTCGAACAACATCAAGGCGGGGACGGTGGACGTCTACATGACGCGCATCGGCGATGTGGGCGGCGTGAACGGCGTCGGAAGCCTGGGCACGCTCGTATTCCAGAGCAAATCAGGAGGTGCGGCGAAATAAGCCATCGAGAGCGTCAAGCTGACGAATTTCAACCGGGAGCCGATCAAGGCCGATACGAGGGGCTCACGAGGGAGCGAAGTATCACCGTCAAGAACGCGGGTGCCTTTCCCGGACGGGTGAGCGCATGGGCAAAGCGGAACGCTGGATGGGAACGGAAGGCAGCTTACCCTCATAGAGCTGCTGGTCGTGATCGCGATCCTGGGATCCTGGCCGCGGCAATGCCGCTTTCGCGCATGACCGTGAAGCGGGTCCGGGAGATGGAACTGCGGAGCGACCTCAGGATCCTGCGCAATGCCATCGATGCGTTCAAGAAGGACTGCGTACGGAGAAGAAACGATCGCTACGGATTACTGCAAGACCGAGCGGGACTAACTATCCCGAGTCGCTTGAACAGCTGATCGAACCGCTGAAGACTGGCAGGCGGCAGTGGACAAAACGAAGAAATATCTGCGCAGGATACCGCGCGACCCCATGATGGCGCCGGAGCAGGACAGGACAAGCCGAACAACTGGGGGCTGCGTTCCTACGGCGATGAGCCGGATTCAACCGAGTGGGGCGGCGACAATGTGTTTGACGTCTATTCCAAGAGCGAAAGGTCGCGCTGGACGGGACGCAGTACAAGACGTGGTGAATGAGTGAACTTTCTCATGACAAATGAACGACAGGGGCGATGCGCTGCCGGCGTGCACCAGAGGACGGATTGCGGCACTGCCATTCCGCATTCCGCAGGGAGCCTGTCCCGACTCGATCGGGGCATTCCGAATACGAAGGGCTTCACGCTTATAGAGCTCATGATCGTGCTGGCGATCATGGGCATCCTGATCACGATTGCGCAGCCGAGCTTCAAACAGTCCCTGGTCCGGGCGCGTGAGACTGTGCTCATGGAAGATCTGTATCAGCTGCGCGATGCAATCGACCAGTACTATGCCGACAACAGCAAGTATCCCAACGTTCTGGAAGACCTCATCAGCGCCCAGGACCGTTCGAGAAGCTACCTGCGCGAGATCCCGAAGGACCCGATCACCAATGCAAAGGACTGGATCACGGTCGCACCGCAGGGCGAGGAAAGCGGGATATTCGACGTACACAGCGCAAGTCCCCTCGTGGCCCTCGACGGCACGGCCTACAACACCTGGTGACCGGCGTTGTTCGACCTTCGCGTGCCGCTCCAACCGCCTCAGAGCGCCTTCCCGACAGACAGGTTGTTCGATCCAGCCGCGAGATGCCGGTTCATCCCGTAAAAACAGAAGGATACGGGGGCGATTCCGAAAAAAAGCTTGCAACGACCCGGTAAAATCAGTAATATTGCAAACGTGAAGAAAATCAGGAGTTTTTTTAAAAAATATTTCATCACCGGCCTGTTCGTCATCGTGCCGGTATGGGCGACTTACTATGTCCTGAAAGCACTCCTCGGCGTCATTGACGGAATCGTGGCTGACCTGCCGGCCTATGTTCTGGGCCACCGGATTCCCGGCATGGGCATCATCACGCTGGTCATCCTCGTGCTGCTCGTCGGCATTCTCTTCACAAATTATTTGGGGCGTAAGATCGTCACGGTGGGCGACGAGCTCCTGCACAAGGTGCCCCTTGTCCGTGGCGTGTACTTCACGGTCAAGCAGGTCATGGAGACCTTTTCGCTGAAACAGCAGTTTCACGGAGTCGGTCTTGTCGAATATCCGCGGAAAGGGTGCTGGAGCATCGGATTTATGACCGGCACCCTCGACGGCACGGCAGTCAATCTTTCGGGCAGGTTCGTTACGGTTTTCGTACCCACAACGCCTAATCCCACGGCGGGTTTTCTCCTTCTTTTGCCCGAGGCCGAGGTCGTGCGGCTCGATATGTCCGTGGAACAGGGGATGAAGTTCATCATTTCGCTGGGACTGGTTCCCCTTGACGAAGAGCAGGCAGCCAAATTGAAACGTCCTTCACCGGAGGCCGTCTAAGTGAAGCCGACCGTCGTCATTCTAGCCGCGGGGCTCGGCACGCGAATGAAGTCCGCGACAGCCAAGGCCCTTCATCCCGTTGCCGGCCTTCCCATGGCGCGGCACGTTCTGAGCGCAGCCGAGGGAATCGGGCCGGAAAAGACCGTCCTCGTCCTGGGACACCAGGCGGACCGGGTCAGGGAGGCGCTGGGTGACGCGGGCGTCGAATTCGTTTTCCAGGCAGAACAGCTCGGAACCGGCCACGCGGTGATGCAGGCGCGGGAAGCCATCGCAGCGGCAGGCGGACCGGTCATGATCCTGTGCGCCGATACGCCGCTGCTCACGAAAGAAACCCTCGGGGCCGTCCTTGAACTGCACCGCAAATCCCGGGCCGCCGTCACGCTTGTGAGCGCCCGGATCGACAACCCCTACGGGTACGGACGGGTGGTGCGCGGCAGGGGCGGGGTCATGCGCGTGGTCGAGGAAAAGGACGCGACCGCTGCGCAGAAGAAGATCCGGGAGATCAACGCCGGCATCTATTGCTTCGACCCGAAATTTCTGCTGTCGTCCCTGACGGGGCTTGGCCGAAACAATGCGCAGGGAGAATACTACCTCCCCGACACGGTCGGGCTGGCGCGAAAAAAGAAAAGGACCGTCGCCGCGTTTCTCTGCGAAGATGCCGACGAGGTGATGGGCGTGAATTCCCGCTATGACCTCAGCCGCGCGGAAGCGGTCATGCAGCTCCGGATCAACCGGAAGTGGATGGCCGAGGGCGTGACCATGCTCGCGCCCGAGCGGATTTTTGTCGGGACCGCCGTAACGCTGGGACGCGACGTAGTGCTCTATCCGGATGTCCGGTTGGAGGGCGCGACGACGATAGGCGATTTCTGCGTCATCTATCCCGGCGCACGGATAACGGACAGCACGCTCGCCGCCGGCGTCACCGTAAAGGACTGCTCGGTGATCGAGGAGAGCACGATCGCGTCCGGCGCGTCGATCGGGCCGTTTGCGCACCTGCGGCCGGGGAGCGAGATCGGCGAGAAGGCGCGGATCGGAAATTTTGTCGAGACCAAGAAGGCGCTGATCGGCGCGGGAAGCAAGGCGAATCATCTCTCCTACATCGGCGACGCGACCGTGGGCCGTGACGTCAACATCGGCGCGGGCGTCATCACCTGCAACTACGACGGGTTCGAGAAATTCCGGACCGTTATCGAGGACGGGGTCTTCGTCGGCAGCGACACCCAGCTCGTGGCGCCCGTGAAGATCGGGCGGGGGGCGCTGATCGCGGCAGGCGCGACGATCACCCGTGATGTGCCGGCGGACGCCCTCGGAATCAGCAGGGCGCCCCAGGAGATACGCGAAGGGGTTGCGAGCCGCAGAAGAAAAATGAAGCAGAAGAAATGATCGCGGCATGTGCCCCCGGTTTTTATATAATGACACTGTAAAAAATCTTTGCCGGCCACAAAAAGTCACAAAAGTCTCAGAGAAAATCTTCCATTTTGTTAAGTCTTCCCTCTGTGCTCTCTGTGGCAAATAGTACGATTCAGTCAAGTTTTTCGTCGGGTAAATGGAGTATATCGAGTATGTGCGGCATCATCGGATATATCGGAAAAGAACCTGCTGTGCCGATCCTGATCGAAGGTCTGAGGAAGCTAGAATACCGCGGATACGATTCGGCGGGCGTTGCCGTTCTGCAGAACAACCGGTTCGAGGTGCGCAGGGCCGTCGGAAAGCTTCAGAATCTCGAGGCCCTGCTGCGCAGCGAGCAGCTGACCGGATGCATCGGCGTCGGACACGTGCGCTGGGCCACCCACGGCCGACCGTCGGAGGAAAACGCCCATCCGCATCGCGCCGGCAGCATCGTGGTGGTTCATAACGGCATCATCGAAAACTATACAGCGCTCAAGAAGGACCTCGCAGCCTCCGGGAGGGTGTTCCAGTCCGAGACCGACACGGAAGTTATCGCCCATCTCATCGACAGCATCGCCGCAAAGGGCATCAGCCTGGAAGAAGCCGTGCGCGAAGCGGCGCGGCAGCTGGTTGGCGCCTATGCCATCGCGGTCATTGATGAGCGCAATCCCGACGTCGTGGTCGGCGCCCGCAAGGGAAGCCCGCTCGTGGTCGGTCTCGGTATGGGCGAATTCTTCCTTGCTTCCGACATCCCGGCCATCCTCCACCGGACGCGGGACGTCCTGTTTTTAAACGATGACGAAATGGCGATCCTTTCGGGAGAGGGCGTGCGGATCACCGACCTGCAAGGCGCGGAGGTGACCCGGGAGATCACGCGCGTCATGTGGAACCCGGTCATGGCCGAGAAGGGCGGGTACCGGCATTTCATGCTCAAGGAGATTTACGAGCAGCCGCGGGCCATCATGGACACGATCCGCGGCAGGATCTCCCAGGAGACGGGGGCCATCCATCTCGAGGAGATCGGGATCGGGCAGGAGCGGTTCAGGACAATGAAGAAGGTGTTCATCGTCGCCTGCGGAACGTCCTGGCACGCAGGGCTCGTGGGCAAGTACCTCTTCGAGGAGCTGGCCGGCGTTCCGACGGAAGTGGACATCGCTTCCGAATTCCGCTACCGCGGACCCCTGGTAGGCAAGGACGATCTCTTCATCGCCATCACCCAGTCCGGCGAGACCGCCGACACGCTTGCGGCAATGCGGGAGGCGAAAAAGCGGGGGGCCACGGTCATCGTTGTCTGCAATGTGGTGGGATCGACCGCAAGCCGCGAGGCGGACGGCGTCATCTACACCCATGCAGGACCGGAGATCGGCGTGGCCTCGACCAAGGCCTTTACCGCGCAGCTGACGGCGCTCTATCTTTTCGGACTGTTCTTCGGCCGCCTGCGAGGCATTTTGACCGTCGATGACGTTAAGAAACTGCTCGCCGATCTCGTCCACGTTCCCGCCCTTGTCGAGCGCTGCCTCGAGGGGAATGAACTGATCGAGCAGATCGCGAAGCTCTATTTCAAGGCGACGGACTTCCTCTATCTCGGCAGAGGGCCGAATTTTCCCGTTGCACTGGAAGGCGCACTGAAACTGAAGGAAATATCCTACATTCACGCCGAAGGGTACCCCGCCGGCGAGATGAAGCACGGGCCGATCGCGCTGATCGACGAGAAACTGCCGGTGGTCGTCCTTGCGGGCAAGAACGGCGTGTACGACAAGATCCTGGCGAACATCGAGGAGATCAGGGCGCGGGGCGGGATCGTTATTGCGCTGACGACCGAAGGCGACACCGAGATTACGAAACGGGTCCACCATGCGATACCGGTGCCGGCGACGAACCATCTGCTCCAGCCCATCCTGATGTCCATACCGCTTCAACTGCTGGCCTACCATATCGCGGTCCTGCTCGGCGCCGACGTGGACCAGCCGAGGAACCTGGCGAAGAGCGTGACGGTGGAATAACTGCGACACCAAAAAAATGATATACGCCACGAATTGACACGAATTTTCACGAATTTAAGAAAAGCCGAAAACAGAACTCAAGCGAATTAGATCATTTTCCCGTTTTTAGTTTAGTTCTTTAATTCGTGTCCATTCGTGAAATTCGCGGCAAACAAAGTATTTTTATGGATTATCTTGAAAACCTGAACCCGCCCCAGCGCGAGGCCGTGCTGCACGGCGACGGGCCGCTTCTGATCCTCGCCGGCGCTGGAAGCGGGAAGACGCGCGTTATCACCTCCCGGATCGCCCATTTGATCCGCGAGCGGGGCGTAGACCCGGGCAGCATCCTTGCCGTGACCTTTACGAACAAGGCCGCGAACGAGATGAAGGAGCGGCTCGAACGGATGCTCGGCATGTCGCTCGGCCGCGGCATCGGCCACGGCGGGCTCTGGATCAGCACGTTCCATTCGGCCTGCGTGCGGATCCTGCGCCAGCACATCGACCGTCTGGGGTACAAGCGGACCTTCGTGATCTACGACGAGACGGACCGGTCGTCGCTGATCAAGGCCTGCGCCTCGGACCTGCGCATCGACACGGAGCGCTATCTGCCCCGGGCCATTGCGTCCAGGATCAGCGCGCTCAAGAACAACCTGACCGACGCCGCGCAGTTCGCAAAGACGAGCTCCGCCTTCGGTTTCGAGGAAGCCGTGTCGCGCGTCTATGCGATGTACGAGGAAAAGCTCCGGGAGTCGGGCGGGCTCGATTTCGACGACCTGCTCATGCTGACCGTCCGGCTGTTCGAACAGCACCAGGACGTGCTTGCCTACTACGAGGGGATATTCCGGCACATCCTGATCGACGAGTACCAGGATACGAACCGCGCGCAGTACCGCCTCGTGCGGCTGCTGACCATGAAGCACCAGAACCTGTGCGTTGTCGGAGACGACGACCAGAGCATCTATAAGTTCCGCGGCGCCGACATCTCGAATATCCTGAACTTCGAGAAGGACTATTCCGACGCGAAGGTCATCAAGCTGGAGCAGAACTACCGGTCGACCCAGAACATCCTCGGGGCGGCCGGCGCCGTGGTCAGCCGCAACCTGGGCAGGAAGCCGAAGGAGCTCTGGACCGAGAAGCGCGGCGGCGAAAAGATCCTGTGCTACAAGGCGGTGGACGAGAAGGACGAGGCCCGGTTCATCGCCCGGTCCATCCAGCAGGAAGTCGATGGCGGCAGGAGCCTCCGGGAGCTTGCCGTGCTGTACCGCACCAATGCCCAGTCCCGGGCGCTGGAAGACGGCCTCCGGGGCCTCGGCATCCCGTACCGGATCTTCGGCGGGCTCCGGTTCTACGACCGGAAGGAGATCAAGGACGTCATCGCCTATCTGCGGGTCCTTCAGAACCCGTCGGACATCGTCAGTCTGCGCAGGATCATCAATGTGCCGGCGCGCGGCATCGGCGACACGACGATCGATAAGCTCGAATCCGCGGCACTGCGATCAGGCACCGGCCTTTACGAGGCGGCAATGAATCCCGATGACGCCGAGGTGTCGCCTGCGGCAAAGAAGAAGCTCCGTGAGTTCACCGCCATGATGGAGCGCATGCGGGCCGATCTCGGGGTGATGACCGTTACGGAGCTCGTTCGGCGCGTGATCCACGACTCGGGGTACGGCTCGGCGCTCGAACAGGACAAGAACGTCGAAGCGCGGATCCGGCTCGAGAACCTGAATGAACTCCTGTCGGCAACCGAGGATTTCCAGGAGCAGAACCGGGACGCCTCGCTCACCTCGTTCCTCGACCAGGTGGCGCTCATAACGGATTCAGAGGAGCAGACCGCGGCGGAGGGCAGGCGGGTGGGCAGCGATTCGGTCACGCTCATGACGCTCCATAACGCCAAGGGGCTCGAATTTTCCGTCGTCTTTATGGTAGGAATGGAAGAAGGCCTCTTCCCCCATTCCCGTTCGGCGGAGAGCGAGGAAGAGCTGGAAGAGGAGCGCAGGCTCTGCTACGTAGGAATCACCCGGGCCAAGGAAAAGCTGCGTCATCACCCATGCGTCTGAGCGAAGGCTCTACGGTTATCCGCAGGCGAACCTGATGTCGAGGTTCGTGCAGGAGATCCCGAAGGAAGCGATGGAATTCACCGGAGGCGGCGATCCCGGCAGTTCTTCCCTTTCGTACCGGGACCGTATGGCGACCTGGACCAGCCCTTCTGTTTCCAGCGCCCGTGCTGTGGCAGGGGAATTCAAGACCGCGCCGCAGCCGCAGCCCAAAGACGGGGCTGCCGGAAAGTATTACCGGGGGGCCGTGGTCCGGCACGCAAAGTTCGGGCTCGGCACGGTGCAGCGTTCGGAAGGGGCGGGCGACGATCTCAAGATCAGCGTCAGCTTTCCGGGACACGGGGTCAAGACGCTGGCGGTGAAGTATGCGAATCTGGAAGTGATTTAGAATCCGGTTTGCCACGAATTAACACGAATGGGCACGAATTAAAGAGCTGAATAAAACCCGGAAGTCTGCTTTTGTTTTTCACATTCGTGGAAATTCGTGTGATTCACGGCTGCAGTCGTCATTTTGAGGAGTCATCCATGAAAATCACCAAACAGGAAGTTGAACACGTGGCCAAGCTGGCCAGGCTCGAGCTGTCGGACCAGGAAAAGGACAAACTGACGGACCAGCTGTCGAACATCCTCACCTACGTGGACAAGCTGAACGAGCTGGACACCAAGGGCGTGGAGCCGACGTCGCACGTGCTGGACATCAACAACGTCATGCGCGACGATGTGGCACGGGAAAGCCTTTCCCAGGAACGGGCGCTGGCGAATGCGCCGGAAAAGGCGGCGGGGCATTACAAGGTGCCGAAGATCATAGAATAGCGAATAAAACCGGTAAGGGGTCAGGAGTGAGGTGTGAGGGGAAGAAATGCGAACAGGTTTTTCTCCTGACCCCTCACTGTTTACTCCTGACTGAACTTCAAGGAGAATCATGTTCAGATTGATGCTGCGATCAAAGATCCACCGGGCGACGGTGACGGACTCGAACCTCGAGTACGAGGGGAGCCTGACCGTCGACCCCGTCCTTCTCGAAGCTGCGGATATGCTTCCCTACGAGCAGGTGAGCGTGTCGAACCTGAACAACGGCGAGCGGTTCGAGACCTATGTCATTCCCGGGAACGCGCGATTCCGGGGAAATGTGCTGAACGGCCCCACAGCCCGCAAGGGCGTCAAGGGCGACAAGATCATCGTGTTCTGCTACGAGTACTTCAACGAGGAGGAGCTCAAGACCTTCAAACCCAATATCGTTCTCGTCGATGACAACAACCGGGTGAAGGAGAAATGATGGAGCTCTATCAGCGGACAATCCACGATCTGCACGACATGCTGAAGAAGGGCGAGACCACGTCCGAAGCCGTTACCGAATCGGTCCTCAGCAGGATCAGCGCCGTGGACGACAAGGTCAAGGCGTATATCACGGTCACCGCGGATGCGGCCCGGCGCAGGCGAAGGAAGCGGACAAACGGATCAAGGCGGAGACATCACGTCGCCGCTCCTCGGCATCCCGATTGCCGATCAAGGACAACATGTGCACCGAAGGCATCAAGACGACCTGCGCGTCGAAGATCCTGGGGAACTTCATCCCGCCTTACGATGCGACGGTCGTCAGGAAGCTGAAGCAGGCCGGCGACGTGATCTGCGGCAAGCCGAACATGGACGAGTTCGCCATGGGCTCGTCGACGGAGAATTCCGGCTTCTTTGCGACGAAGAACCCCTGGGACCTGCAGACGGATTCCCGGGCGGTTCGAGCGGCGGTTCGGCCGCCGCCGTCGCTGCCGACGAATGCATCGGGTCCCTCGGCTCGGACACGGGCGGATCGATCCGCCAGCCCGCGGCCTGCTGCGGCGTGGTGGGCCTCAAACCGACCTACGGCAGGGTGTCACGGTTCGGCCTCGTCGCCTTCGCGTCGTCCCTGGACCAGATCGGTCCCATCACCAAGGACGTGACGGACTCGGCGCTGCTCATGAACGTCATTGCCGGCCACGACGACCGGGACTCGACGTCGGCGAACATCGCGGCCCCGATTTCACCAAGGCGCTCAAGAAGGACGTGAAGGGGATGAAGATCGGCCTGCCGAAGGAGTACTTCATCGAAGGCATGGACCCGGAAGTGGACAAAGCGGTCCGCGACGCGGTCAAGACGCTCGAAGGCCTCGGAGCAACGGTCGTTCAGGTGTCGCTGCCGCACACGGACTATGCGGTCGCGACCTACTATATCCTCGCGACGTCCGAGGCGAGCTCCAACCTGGCCCGGTACGACGGCGTCAAGTACGGATTTCGCGCGGAAGCGCCGAAGGACCTGCTGGACATGTACATGAAGTCGCGCAGCCAGGGGTTCGGTCCCGAGGTCAAGCGCAGGATCATGCTCGGCACCTACGCGCTTTCGGCAGGATACTACGATGCCTACTACAAGAAAGGGCAGCAGGCGCGGACCCTGATCAAGCGGGACTTTGACGAGGCGTTCAAGACCGTCGACGTCATCGCCACGCCCACGGCGCCGACGGCTGCGTTCAAGATCGGCGAGAAATCGGCAGATCCGCTCCAGATGTATCTGTCCGACATCTTCACGATCAGCGTGAACCTGGCCGGCATTCCGGGAATCTCGATCCCCTGCGGGATTCACGAAAGCGGGCCTGCCGATCGGGCTGCAGCTGCTGGGCAGGCATTTCGACGAGGAGTCGGTCCTTCATGCCGCGTTTGCGTATGAGCAGGCGACGGAATGGCACAAGAAGAAGCCAAAGCTCTAAACCAGGTCCAGGGTCAAGTAGCAAGGGGCAAGGGTACTAACGAAAAACTGAAATCACGAGGATGATGAGCATATGAAATACGAGGCAGTCATCGGGCTTGAAGTGCATGCCCAGCTCCAGACGAATACCAAGATCTTCTGCGGCTGCGAGACGACGTTCGGCGAAGACGCGAACACGCGGACCTGCCCGGTCTGCATCGGCATGCCGGGCGTGCTGCCGGTCCTGAACAGGAAGGCGGTGGAATTCATCGTCAAGACCGGGCTGGCCACACATTGCACGATCAACCCCTCCAGCCGGTTCGCGCGCAAGAACTATTTCTACCCCGACCTGCCCAAGGGCTACCAGATCTCGCAGTACGAGCTGCCGGTCTGCGAGCACGGGTATGTCGAGATCGTGGTCGAGCGGCGAAGTCAAACGGATCGGCCTCACGCGCATCCATCTCGAGGAGGACGCGGGCAAGAACCTTCACACGTCCGAGGCAGGAGCGAGCCTGGTGGACCTGAACCGCGCGGGCACGCCGCTCATGGAGATCGTGTCCGAGCCGGACATCCGGACGCCCGAGGAGGCGTCGGAGTACCTCAAGAAGCTCCGCTCCATCCTGCGCTACATCGAGGTATCCGACGCGGACATGGAGAAGGGGAACTTCCGGTGCGACGCCAACGTGTCTATCCGTCCCGTCGGCAGCAAGGAGTTCGGCACCAGGGCCGAGATCAAGAACGTGAACTCCTTCAAGTTCGTGCAGAAGGCGATCGAGTACGAGATCAAGCGCCAGGCCCAGATCCTGGACGAGCGGGGCACGGTCGTGCAGGAAACGAGGCTTTTTGATTCGTCCAAAGGGGTGACCTTTTCCATGAGGAGCAAGGAAGAGGCCCATGACTACCGGTATTTCCCCGAACCCGACCTCGTGCCCATCGTCGTGTCGCGGGAGACCGTCGAGTCCATCGGCAAAACCATCCCCGAACTGCCTGACACGAAGCGCGTCCGCTTCGTCAAGGAGTACGGCCTGCCCGAATACGACGCGGACATGCTTACCCAGAGCCGGGCGCTGGCGTCGTACTACGAAGAGGCTGCGAAGCTTTCCGGACAGCCGAAAGTGATATCGAACTGGATAATGGGCGAACTGATGCGGCTCCTGAACGCCGACAACAAGGAGATCGAAGCCTGCCCGATCAAGCCCGACAAGCTCGCGGGCATGGTCAAGATGATCTCCGACGGCGTTATCAGCACGAAGATCGCGAAGACCGTGTTTGAAGAAATGTACAAGTCCGGCAAGGACGCCGAGACCGTCGTGAAAGAACAGGGCCTGGTGCAGGTCTCCGACACGGGCGCCATCGAGCAGATCATCGCCGAGGTGATCAACGCCAATACCGCGCAGCACGCCGATTACAAGGCCGGCAAGGAAAAGCTGTTCGGCTTCTTCGTCGGCCAGGTGATGAAGGCGAGCAAGGGCAAGGCGAACCCGGACATGGTGAACCAGCTGCTGAAAAAGAAACTGAGTGAATAAAAATTTCGAATTTCGGATTTCGGATTGCGGATCAATATCCCCAACCGGAAATCCGAAATTCACAATTTCGCAATTCGCAATTGATAGGGGGGACATGCAATGATCGAATGGCTTCGCAAACATATGGTCTGGATGATGTGGATCATCGTAGGGTTGATCACGGTGACCTTTCTCTTTTTCGGCATCTATCCATCGGGGCAGGGCGGACGGACCGCGGCAAAAGTGGGCGATTATGTGATCACCGTGGACGACGTGAACACGGCCTACCGGAACCTGTACGAAAATTACCGGGAACTGCTGAAGGACAAGCTCAATGCAGACATCGAAAAGAGCCTCAGGGCCCAGGCGCTCCAGGAACTGATCGTGAACCGGCTCCTCGTCGATGAAGCGGGAAGGCTGGGGCTCAAGGTGAGCGATGAAGAGCTGCAGTCGGTAATCCTCAACATGCCCGCTTTTTCCCGAAACGGCAGGTTCGACAAGCAGGTCTACGAGGGGATTCTCAACCGCGTCAATATGACCCCCGCGGTTTTCGAGGCCAAGCAGCGGGAGTTTCTCCTAAGGGAAAAGGTTGAACGCATTGTAAGAGACAGCGTTGCCGTGGACGACGCCGAACTGAAGGCCGCCTATCAGGAAAAGAACCCCAAAGCGAAACCCGGAGACTTCGAGAAGAATAGAGAGACTTTCCGGCAGACCCTTCTGGCGGAAAAACAGCGCGATGCAATGAACGCGCTCATCATGAATATCCAGAAAAAGACGCCGGTAACGATAGATAAAAAAGCAACGGCCTGAGAGCCGCGCACGTCACTTTCACCGCGTCCCCTGCATTCCCGGTTTACAGGTTCTGAGGCTGCTTTGACGCGCGTTAGGAGATTGTCATGAAAAAAGTATCCATGACCCTGGTCGTCGCACTTCTGTCTCTTACGTTTCTATCCTGCTCCGGAGGAGGCGGCAGCACCGGCATCAGCGGAGCTACCGCGCCCGACGCGCCGTCGAACGTCACGGCAACTTCAGGGGACGGCCAGGTAACACTGAGCTGGGGGGCCGCGTCAAGGGCCACGTCATATACCGTTTACTGGAAGAATTCTCCGGGAGTCACGAAATCGGATTCAGCGATAACCGGCGCAACCTCGCCTTATGTTCATTCAAGCCTCACGAACGGCACGGCATACTATTACGCTGTGAGCGCATCGAACGCCATAGGCGAGAGCGGTCTGTCGGCGGAAGTCTCGGCCACACCGGAGGTGGTGATTGCGGGCGTGCCGGCTAACATTACGGTAATGGCAGGCAACGGTCAGAACATATTGTCCTGGGACGCTGTGGCAAATGCCCAATCCTATACCGTTTACTGGAGTTATGCTCCCGGTGTTACAACCTCGTCGAACAAGATAACCAATGCAACGTCGCCCTACACCCATCAATCCCTGTATAACGGGACGTCCTACTATTATGCCGTCACCGCCACAAGCACGTCCGGCATCGAGAGCGGACTTTCCGCCGAGGTTTCGGCAACGCCGAAAGCAACCCCGCCGGCAATTCCGTTCGTGACGAACGGGGAAGTCCTGTCTATTGCCGTCGCATCCAGCGGAACAACCTATCTCGGCGGTAATTTCACAAAGATCGGTCCGGCTACGGGCAGCGCGGTGCCTCTCGACGCAACATCGGGATCGCCGGTATCGGTCTATCCAAGAGTCTCAGGCGAAGTCTATGCAGTTGCTCCCGACGGTTCCGGCGGTTGGTACATCGGAGGTTTATTTACTCATGTTGGCGGAATCACAAGGAACAACATCGCCCATATTCTTCCCGATGGATCGGTTGATCCTTCGTGGAACCCGAACGCAAGCGGAACGGTCCTGGCTCTTGCGGTGAATGGGAGCGCGGTTTATTCGGGCGGAAGTTTTACATCTATCGGCGGACAATCGAGGAACAATATCGCTGCGCTCGATGCAGCGGGAGCGGCGACTGTGTGGAATCCAGGCGCAGACAATACCGTTTTCGCTCTTGCGCTGAATGCAGGAAACAGCACCTTATACGCAGGCGGGGATTTTACCGTCATCAGCGGTCAGACGAGAACCGCCATCGCTGCACTTGATACGACAACAGGCAGTGCAAACTCCTGGGACGCCCAGGCTGGGCCGTTAAGCGCGGTCTACGCCCTTGCACTTGATGGAACAGGAAGCACGCTGTATGTCGGCGGAGATTTCACAACGATTGGAAGCGAGCCGACGCGCAACTATGTCGCGGCGCTCAATACTTCGGGAACAGGCACCGCGACATCCTGGGCACCTGAAGCCGATAATATCGTATGGGCACTGGCGTTGAATGGAGCCGGAGATACTGTGTATGCAGGCGGGGATTTTGTCACTGTCGGAACAGGAACAGCGTCATCGAACAGAAATCACATTGCAGCGTTTGATATGGCAGGCAACGCCACGAGTTGGAATCCCAATGCGAATGCTACGGTCTTGACACTCGTCGCCAGCGGGACCACCATCTATGCCGGCGGAGATTTTACCAGCATCGGCGGCGCATCAAGAAGCAATATTGCCGCATTGAGTTCAACCAGCGGCACTGCAACATCCTGGAACCCCGATGCCAACAGTACCGTCTGGACGCTTGGGGTCTACGGGAGCACAGTGTTTGCCGGAGGCAGTTTTACCAGTGTCGGCAGCCAGACAAGAAATCATGTTGCCTCTTTTGACGTTGCTGGAAACCTTACGTCCTGGAACCCGAATGCGAACAACCCTGTGTCGGCCCTTACCGTGAGTGCAAACACGGTGTATGCCGGAGGAAATTTTACGAACATTGGAGGACAGCCGAGGAATAACATCGCGGCCCTTAATTCATGGGGAACAGGGACCAGCACCGGCTGGAATCCTTCGGCAGATGGGGCAGTTGATGCTCTTGCTGTAAGCGGGTCTACGGTTTATGCAGGAGGAGAATTTACTTACATGCAGAGTCAACCGAGGAACTACCTCGCCGCGATCGACACCGGTACCGGCAGCGTGGGATCCTGGGACCCCGATGCTGACGGCTTTGTCTATGCCCTGGCAATCAGCGGAGACGGCAGTATTGTGTATGCAGGAGGGGACTTTACGAACCTCCATTCAAACTCAACACCAACTCTGAGAAGTCATCTTGCTGCGATAGATGCTTCAGGGACTATTACATCGTGGAACCCCAATGTCGACGCGGGAAATTCAGTCTACGCGCTGGCAACGAGCGGGACCTCCTCACTCTATGTGGGGGGTGATTTTTCAAGCATCGGCGGCATATCAAGAAAAAATATCGCCTTGCTCGACACTGTGTCCGGGACCGTCGATCCATCCTGGATTCCTGATGCAGATTTTCCGGTTTTCGCTCTAGCCGTGACCTTAAACAGTTCCACGATCTATGCGGGAGGAGAATTCACCGCTATCGGAGGTGCTGCGAGGAAGAACATTGCGGCGCTTGACGCTTCCGGGCACACGGTGGCGTTATGGAACCCGAATCCGAACAGTTGGGTCAATACCATAGCGATCAGCGGCAGCATGGTCTATGCCGGAGGTAATTTTACAAGCGTCGGCATCGATCCGCTCAGTTACTTTGCCCGCATAAGTCAATAGCACAATCCTCACATTAAAAAGCCCGCTCAAGGTATTTTCCCTGAGCGGGCTTTTTTTGTCGAACGAAGTCTGCATCGGCCCCGGTGACTATGATAAACCTGTGTTACATCCCCGATTTCCGCTCCAAATCTCCCATCATTTCCCATTGAACAAAGTTTTTGATTCTCCCCAGCGTGTCGTCGGGCGCGTCGATGAAACGGAGTCCCATCCCCGGCTCGGCTTCGAGCTGTATGCCGAGCGACAGGCTGCGAACGACTTCGGCCGCCAGCTTGATTTCCCGCGAATCATGGGGAAGGGTGAATCGAATATGAAGCACCTCGCCCGCGGGAAGGGGCTCGGCGGTCCTCAGGTAGATTCCTCCCTCGGAAATATTCACGCTTGTCAGATACGTGTCCGGAACGCCTTCCTCTATTTCCACCCGCATCTTCACTGGAACGCGGAACGAGCTTCTCGGCTGTCCGCTGAGCCTGCCCAGGACGCCGTAGACGATCGAGAGGTCGAGCGGTTTGGTCAGGATCGCCGAGCATCCCAGGTCGAGGATCTGCCGATTGAGGACAGGATTGTCATCGGTTATGAAAACAGCGAGGGGCACGTCCTTGAGTGAAGTGGCGGTCTTGAGAAGGGTAATCGCAGGCAGTAATTCGAGTCGAGAAACATCAGCATCGTACAGCACGAGCGAGAAGGACGTGGTCTGAGAAAGATGGACCCCTTCCTCGGGCGATTTCGCCAGGAGCGGTGTGTACCAGATGCGGTTCAACAGGATGCCGAGATACATCTGTCCTGCTGCGGTCTGGCAGACGATGAGAACCTGTTTTTTCCCCGACATATTCCTCCGGCTCCAACTGCCGTTTATCGGTTAAATCAAGAATGCTTTTTCGGGAAAGTCAACCTCGTTACTTCGCGAGTTCGTCAAACAAATGGATCATACTGCGGCAGCCTTTGTCCCAGTCCGACAGGAGCAGGCTTTCATTTTCCGAATGCGCAGCCGTGTAGGGATCGCCGACGCCGAGCAGGAGCGCCGGCACCTTGCCGAGGGCCTCGGTTATGGTCTGCACAAAGGGGATCGAGCCCCCGGCGCCGGCCACTACCGGTTTACGACCGTATCCAAGCTCAAGCGACCTGAGCGCAGCTGCAAATACGGGGCCCTTGGTATCGGTTTCCCACCAGGGCGACGGCGACTCGGGCTTGATGGCAACCTCAACACCCCAGGGCGCGTGCTTTTTCAGATGGTTCGTGAGAAGATCCAGAACTTCCCCTGGGTCCATGTCCGGAACCGTCCGCACGCCGATACGCGCCCAGGCGACATCATTGATGATGTTTGCGGCCTGTTTCCGGCTGCTTGCTTCGATCGCATTCACGGCAATGGACGGCCGGCGCCACATTTTTTCGTAAACCGATCCCGGTCCCGCCGATTACCCCGCCTCCCGCGAGCAGAGTGGACTGTTTCCGGTACAGGGCCTCGTCAAAAGGTAGCGCATCAAGCGCCGCCCGTTCCGACGGCGCAAGCTTCCGCACGCGATCAAGCAGGCCCGGCACGGCCGGTCGGCCTTCGTCGTCGACAAGGGTCGCGATCATTTTCGAGAGCGCTATGACGGGATCGGGAAGAGGACCGCCCCAGGTCCCCGAATGCACGCTCGATCTCAGGGAGCGAACCTCCACATTGACGGTCACGATGCCCCGAAGGGAAGCAGTAAGCGTGGGAACGCCGCTATCGAAGTTTTCGCTGTCGGCGATCACAACCAGGTCGGCGGCAAGAAGGTCGATATGCCGCTCAAGGATGCGCTCAAGATTGGATGAACCGACTTCTTCTTCTCCTTCTATCAGGACCTTGACGTTCACCGGGAGCGATCCGCTTCCCTCGAGATAGGAGCGCACGGCAGCTGCGTGCATGGCCACGCCCGCCTTGTCATCGGAGGCGCCGCGGCCGTAGAGCCGGCCGTTCCGCACAACCGGATCGAAGGGCGGAGATTTCCACAACTCGCCCCTGCCTGTGGGCTGGACATCATAATGGGCATACAAAAGGACGGTCGGGCTGTCGGACGATCCCGTCCACTGGCCGAACACGGACGGATAACCAGCATCCGCTTCGAGAAGGAGGACGTCGCGGAACCCGCATTTTTTGAGCAGACCAGCCACGGCGCCGGCGCACTGTTTCACCGGCGCGGCGTCGAAGCCGGGAAAACTTATGCTCGGAATTCGGATAAGATCTGTAAGATCTCCCAGACAGTCCTTCCGGTGCTGTTCAAAATAGTTGAGCGCTGATCCGCATCTGTCCGTCTTCCCCATGGATAGTGACCATCCTCCGTTCGAGAGTGTCCTTTTGATTGCTTTGGTGATGCCATTATACCGAACGCGCTTTCATTGTCAATGTTGGAGAGCACGGGAAAAGATGTGTCGTCAAAGCCAAAACGAGCTCTGTCCCGGAGCATTTGTGCGTGTGACCCCTTCCCCTGATAGTGATTTCCGTTGCGAACTTTAGTATCAGGGAATGCCTCTGAAAAGAGAGAAAAAACTGCATCAGGGAAATCGGTCAAGAATATGCTATTATATCTATTGTGCTCTGCAGGAGATTCCCTTAAACAAAAGTGACTGCAAATTCATCAGGAGGTGACCGCAATGGCAGCATTAGAAGTCGTCAGGAAGGTGAAAGAGTCCTTGAGTAAACCGGCAATTTCCGGTTCCATGCATGAAGTCGAATTTTCGTTCTCTGCTCCCAATGCCCGTAAAGTCTTCATCGCGGGAAAATTCAATAACTGGAGCACATCGGCAACGCCGATGAAGAAAGACAGGGATGGAACGTGGCGGGTAAAGGTCAAACTATCGCCGGGAAGACACGAATTCAAATATTTTGTCGACGGGGCCTGGGCGCAAAACATCCCTGGAGCAGATCTGGTCCCAAACTCGTTCGGCACTTATAACGGTGTAATCGGCGTTGAGTAGTGAACATTGACCGGCGCCAGGATTAAAAGGAACGAAAAGACACTTTGGGCTGTTCGTTAACTTTCGAACAACCGCGAAAAAAATGTGTTTTCTCTCTTCTCCTTGAGCGGCCTTTAATACCGGACGATCAAGATTGAAGAGAGGAATGCTTTTCTTAACATCTGTTTTATCAAGTGTCATGCGATCGTTCTCTTTTTGCTTTCCGCGGCACTCACGGGGGCGCAGAAGGAGATTTTTTTTGCCTGCTTCCTGCTGTAACATCATGCAGGTTTTTTACGCTTTTTGGAAAGCATCCAGGGGAAGGGTATCCGGCGTTCCGGCCCATGCCGCCGCATCTTTGATGGGGAAATCGTCCGACTGGTGCAGGCCTGCTTTAATAACGAAACGACCAAGTACGCTTCATGGTGCTCCTCTTGCAGAGCCGAAATAAAACTCCCGAAATGAGTAAAGTTCTTCTCCGATCATACCGATAAGAATACCGTCCGTCAACTCTGTTGAAGAATACTGAACGCAGCTATGATATACAACCAGGAGGCGCGTATGGACGCAGCGGCATCGTTTTCTCGTACGTACTACCGCAAAGTATTTATCTATACCTTGATCATTGTATCATCTGGCGCACTTTGTCTCGGTCTTGTGTTCCTCTCTATTTTTTCCTCCGGTCTGAACCAGGGGTACAGTAGTGCGCTCGCCGCGATCCACAGAATGCAGCTCCGACTGGCAGGCCAGGTTGCCGGGCTCTATGCCATGGCGACGCTCATCGTTATCTTTGCGATAACGTTCATTCACGTATTTTTTTCCCATCGTATTGCAGGGCCGGCATTCAGGCTGAGCCGTGAGGCCGAGTTGATCGGAAAAGGAAACGTGAAAGCGTCATTCAAGCTGCGCACCGGGGACCATCTTGCCGATGTGGCGGATTCTCTGAAAACATCGGCCTTCCGGTACGGAGAGCTGATCGGCTCCCTTGAACGGCACGCAGACAAGGTTGCAGCGGAGACGGAATCGCTGGCCGCCGGTCTGCAGCAGGGCCGGGATAAAGCCGCAGTCGCACGCGCAATAGGAGGCCTGACGGACTCGGTGAAGAGCATGGAAGCTCTCCTCGCGGAGATAAAAACATGTTGAAAAAAATCATCGGCATTGTCATCTGCTGCATCGTTGCGGCATTCGTCGTCCATTCGGCGCTGAAGCAGAACGGCCATGAATTCACGGAAAATCAATGCGCCGACTGCCATGCTTCGACGCCTGTCAAGAACGACCGCAGCACGCTCACCCTGGTCGCTCCCGTCGGAACACTGTGCGCCCGATGCCACGACAGCAAGAACGATTATCTATCACACCCCGTAGACATGTCGCCGGCCCATGTCACGCTTCCTGCAGACCTCCCTCTGTCCGGTGAAGGGAAGATGACCTGTGTTACTTGTCATAATATCCACGCATCGGCTCCGTCCAATTATGAAGGAACATGGTATTATCTTCGCCGAGATCTCACCGGCCGGTCGTTCTGCGCGTCTTGTCATCCGGGGGGCAATGTCACTACCGCCGGTCAGAAAAGCGATCATACCCAGACCATGGGTGTCGCGCACATGAAGTATACCGAAGGGCAGGGCGGACTGATCGACAACATTTCGATGGCCTGTCTGTCCTGCCATGACGGATCGCTGGGAGGCAGAGACGATGTCAAGGTCGGCGTGTTCAGCCATGGCTACGATCCTCAGGCCAGTCACCCCATCGGCGTGAAGTACCGGCGCGCGGTAAGGTCAAAGGGCGGACTGCGGCCGATCGGCCAGCTGAATAAAAAGGTCCTGCTGGTCGATGGAATGGTGGGGTGCGCGTCATGTCACGATCCGTATTCAACGGAGAAGAAGAAGCTTGTTGTGAACAACGACAGGGCGCAGCTCTGCCTGGAATGTCATGACAAATAGAGGAGCGAATCCATGAGCATAGCCAAGAGAAACCGAAGAAGAAACTTCTTCATAGACAAGGATTTTCAGACCCGATTTATTCTGAGGTTCGCGATCATCTCGACGATATGGTCGGTGACAGCTGCCCTGCTTTTTTCCCATTTCGTCAAAGTACGGCTTCAGGATGCTCTGTATTCAACCCATCTCTCGGTCCGGTCCGCTGCCGACATGCTGTTTCCTACAGCCTTGTATACCCACGGAACCGCGCTGCTTCTGTTTGTCCTTCTGCTGCTCTATGCGATTCACGCACTTTGGAAAAAACTTGCAATTCCTCTGTTTATATTGAAAAAGGACATAGGGCGGATCACGTCTGGCGATCTTATGAATCCCGTGGTCCTGCGGGAAGAGGATGAATTTCAGGAATTCGCCCTCAGGCTGGACGCGATGCGGAGCGATTTGCAGCGAAAGTTAATCGCGATCAAGGAAAGAAGCAAAGACCTTTCCCAGGCGGTTGAGGACCTTGACCGGACGTTCCTTCAGGATCGTCCTCTCAAGGATCATCTTGATGTTGTCAGGAAGAAGACGTCCAAGCTTCAGGAGGACTTAAAAGTCTTCATCCGGTAGAGACTTCGCTGAATCCACTGCCTTCGTATGTATTGCGGAAGGACAGGGCGACAACATCAAAAGGCATTGACATTTGACGGCTATGCATTTATAGTACCGTCAAATGTTAAGGCTGGCGCCGATCATATTCGTCCTTGCTTTTGCACTCCTGCTCCAGAATACGTGCCCCCACGGTTTTGCAGGGAAAACCAGCGTCGTCAAATCGTGCGGCAATTGTTCAATGAAGCAGGTCCACAGCCTGTCTCCCGACGGCCAGAACAAGATTTCATCCGCCTCGTCAATAAGCCATCCGCCGTTGTTTATCTTCGCCGTTCCCAAGACGATCCCTACGTTCGAACTCTATCCCGTCAAGAATGCCCGGCTGCTCCTCGACGACACTTACGTGGATGCTTTGCCGGACGGACTCCTGAGACCTCCACAAGCGTAATCCTGCGCCAAGTTTCATAGCGAAGGCAAATCTCAAACAATGACCGAATGCGAAGTTTCAATGTGCCCCGAGGGCTTTGAAATTCAGGTTGGGGAGCTTGTTTGTCATTTGTCGTCGGAAATTTGAATCATATTCTCACGGAGGTCCTATGAATACCAGGAAGACGCTCCTCGAGAGCGCGCTTGTTCTCTACTTCGTCATTGCCTTTGAAGTGCTGATCATGATCAGCCCCTTTGCGGGCTTCTTTTACTCGGTCTTCAACCCCATGCTTTTAAGTCTCGCGGAGCGTCCATCGACCCGATGGCTCAGCGCATTCTACCTGCCCCACATGGTGCTGCCGCAGGACTGGTTCCTGCAGTTTGTTCGCGTCATGGGATCGGTCCTGTTCGTAGCGGGTATTGCAGTCTTTTTCCTGTGCGCATTCCAGATCTATGCGGCCAAGTTCACGAAAAAGGGGGCGGTGCTCGGAGGTCTCTATTCCGTCATTCGTCATCCCCAGTACCTTGCTCTCGGGATTGCCGGTCTGGGTCTGTCCATTTTATGGCCGCGGTTCCTGACGCTCGTCCTCTGGCTGCTCATGGCGATCGTGTACTATGTTCTCGCAAAGGACGAGGAGCGGCGGATGTTGAGCGCCCATGAAGAGGTTTATCGGAAATACATGGCCAGGACCGGTATGTTTCTGCCCGGAGTCATCGAGAGAACGCTGACTCCCCCGTCACGTACGGGAAAGGCCGCGCTTGCCCTTGGTATCATCGCAGTTGTCATGGGCGCGGGTTTTCTGCTCCGGTCATACACGATAGACCATCTCACCCTCTGGACAAAGGCGCATAACGTTACCGCCGTCGCAATTCTTCCGGAGGATGAATTCAAGATGGACCACCGCATGGCTGATATTCTCGCACTTAAGGAGGTAGCAGAACGTCTGCGGCAGGACAAAAGGTATCTCGTCTACTTTATCCCGCAAAATTACATTATGCAGGGGATGATCGCAGATACCGGCGGGGACTGGAAGCTTTTTAATCAGCACCATTCCCTGTCCATGATCACGGACTGGATCTTCAACCCTTTCGGGCATCTGCGGGAGGGACATCACGCAATGCACGGAAGCATGCACGCGAGCCAGAGCGAAGCAGGCGGAGGAATGGCGCACGGCACAATGAGAAGGCTGATTTTCCTCTCCATTGAGGATGTGGATATGAAGACGCCTTCCGATCTGTTTTCCATCAATGCTTTGCGGGTGCCGCAGTTCTTCGCTGACGTGGAAGTGCATACAATGCATCTGCTGGACGTTAAAGACCTGGCCCATGGCAGCGGGTGGGGAAGCGTGCCTACACCGACGTTCTGAATGCTGAATGTGGAATTCAGAATGTCGAATTTATATAAAAAGGAGATTGTTACATGTTAAAGAGACTGATAGTAATCGGATTGGCAGTCGCCGTGACGCTGGGAGTCCTTATCTCGGCATATGCAGCGATCGTTGGTGCGAAGAAGGAAGGATTGGTGGAATATGTAGGCGCTCAGAAGGACATCTTCAGGACAGGCAAGGCTTCAAGCGTCGTCTCGCTGGAAGACCTCTCGGGCCGCAAGGGATTGTATGCGATGGGGCCGGTCGAGGAGCTTGACGGCGAGATCACCATCTTCGACTCAAAACCCTATATTACCCAGATGCGGGGGAAGGACTTTACCCTGGACACCACGTTGAAGCACGGCGCGTTCTTTCTCGTCTGGACCGAACAGACGAAATGGAAAGACATCCCTGTTCCCGCATCCGTAAAGGTCTATGTCGATCTGCAGTCGTTCGTGAAAGACCAGGCCCGGGAAGCAGGCATTGACGTAACAAAGCCTTTTCCGTTCCTGCTTGCGGGAACGCCCGCGGAGATCAAGTGGCACATCAATGTCGACCGCACGGAAGGGAAACCCATTACCAGGGAGTTGTTTCTGAAATCGAAGGAGCCGTTTGTCATTAAGAACGAGCCCGTTGATATCATCGGCTTCTATTCCGAGCACCACGCAGGCGTGTTTCTTACCCAGTTCGCTCCTGCGATCAAGGAAGGGTCGGGCAGGGAGAATGCCATTCACATACACCTGGTTTCACGCACCAGCAAAGCCGCGGGGCACATTGACGATATCACACTCGGCGAGGGAATTGTGCTTCGGCTTCCCATTCCGTAGCTTTCTCCGGTTATCGATGTAACGACTTAACGTAACAAATGTCGAGCCCGACTCATTCTTATGGGTCGGGCTGGTTTTTTGCCCCACCCATGTTCGGGTCCCGGAATTCATGAATTGCCCGCACAGGTCTCAGCAGGTGATGCTGTCACTGACCAACACGATCAGTGGCCGTCAGCTCAAACTTTCTGAATATTCACCGTGCTCGGCACGGCGGCGCTCTTTTGGTATAATTGTGGGCTCGGCGGACACTTCGGTTCTGCGCGTCCCAGGTCGTACCCGGTTATCCCTGCATTATGCAGATCAAATAACCAATAATAACTTATTTTTTTGGGACTGGACTTTAATAACTGCTTGTAGTAAGATTTTTCATTAATCGAGGAATCCTTATCTTAACGGCATCAAAATCGACTGAACAGAACCACTCCGGATAATTATGGCTTATAATACGAAACTCGAAGAACTCATCGATGCGGTTACGAAGCGCTGGAAAGATGTCGAAAAAAAGAAAATGTTCGGAGGCGTCTGCTATCTGCTTAAAAGCAATATGGCTTTCGGGATCTATAAAGACTTTCTGATCGTGCGCATGGACAGGGAGGAGAGCGAAAGAAGCCTCAAGGACAGGAATACGCTTCCCTTCGACATCACGGGAAAACCGATGGCCGGATGGGTCATGGTGAAGGAAGCGGGGTGGAAAAACCGAGCCGATCTCGATAAATGGATCGGGATAGGGAAGAAGTTCGTGCAATCGCTGCCGGGGAAGAAACCAAGGACGAAGACGCTGCGGGAGTATAAACAGTGAGGCTGCCGCGGGATTGCGACCGGGCTTGACCGGAGTGTCCCGCGGTTCTTGCGCTGGACGCACGCGCTGCGGTACTCAGGAACACCGATCTTCAGGGACGATTCCGCAGGGGAGGGAACATGTCTGTGATGAAAATGCTGGGGGATGTGCTGCATGATTTTCATGGAGAGAAGAAGAGCGGCGCACTTTTTGTCGCGGTGAGGGAGAAGAGCGAGAACCTGGTCCGTATATTTTTACATGATGGCAACATCCGCCACGTGAGCTACGGCACCTGCAGCGGCAGGGACTGCCTGGCGATTCTCGAGTGCTATGAGTTTACCACGGCCTATTTTGTGAAGGACATGAAGGCGCCGGCGGTCTCGGCAGATCTGCCGTCCACGACTGAGATCATCGAACAATTTCGTCGTGCAAACCAGTCAATCATGATGCAGTGAACCTCCCGCAGGGACTGTTTTCGGAACATGCGTAATTGACGCAGCTTGCGGCAAGGGTGTGCAAAATCCTGTGTCGTGAAGAAGGGAACGATATGGGCATTGATCCGGAAATACACGAGGAAGAGGGCAACGCCTGGTTGAACATCGGGAAGATCGTCTTTCTTGTCGCCGTTCTGGTCGCAGCGTGGTTTGTGCTCGATTGGCTGATGGAGAAACAATAGCATTTTTTTGTTCAGCTCGACGCATAATCTCGTAATCTCACGGTCACCTTCGGGATTTTTTTTCAACTGCTGTACTCAAATTTCATATTTCCCCTTCTGAAATACCGCCATTTCCTGTAAGGAAACGAATCTCAAGCGTATTTTTTGCTGATCGTCGTTTTCCGCTCTGCAGAAGTCCCGGTCCTGCTGTTATCCTGCACCAAGCTCAACACACGAGAGTTCCCTTGCTGTGCATGACCTGAGTCAGTTCGCGCCAGTGTGCGGGTCGTAACCCGACCGCCTCCGTTCCTGATTGCAGATGATATTGTATAATAAGATATACACTCTCTGCGGAGGTTTTTTTGCGAAACAGACGATACATTGTCTGCGTGCAGTGCGAATTGAGATTCATGATGTTTTTTCCCGCAACATACTGGTAAAGAGACTTTTTCAGACTTTGTACGAAAAGAAGCCCGATTCTCGGAAGAGGAATAAAAAAAAACGATCCGAACGCGTTTCGGTACGGAAAGGTTTTAATCAGGCGAAGGAAATAGAGATGCTGCCGTATTCCGAAATGCTGCACCATCGGCGGTCAGGCGCATCCGGGCAGTGAGAGCGAATCGTGGGACAAAAAACGACTGATAGGAACCAGGAGCATCTGGGGGCCTATCTTGCCCGGAGTTTTTCCGGCAAGACCGACATCATCGCCAGGGCGCTGGAGATCCAGGCGGAGCTCGATAAGCAGGGCCTGTATAAACCCCTCGGCCGCATCATCGTTGAGCAGGGCGAAATCGATTCGACGGACCTGGACGCGGTCCTGCGCGTGCTGTGGGAAGACATTCTTCTTCGTGTCGATCTGTTTGAAGCCCTCAGTCCCGAGGCTTTGAGGGAACTCACAGCAGCAGCGCGAAGCATGATCGTGCCGGCCGGTGAGATCGTCTGCCGCAGTCATGACAAGGGCGACAACTATTACGTTGTCGCTTCAGGCGCGGTCCGGGTCTTTAAGGAAAACGGCGGAACCAGCGCCGTCACCTTTGACGTTCTCGGGCCCGGCGATGGCTTCGGCGAGATCGCTCTTTTGACGAACGAACAGCGTTCCGCCGCAGTTGAGACCACGGAGCGGACGTGTCTGATCTGCATCCCCCGCGAAGCCTTCATCAAGGTGGTCTTTTCCAACTCCGCTGCCGCAAAAACATGCGCCCGCATTCTTGCGGAAAGGCTGGCCCGGAGCAATGTTCACATCGCTGATGCTTCTTCCGCCGGTACAGCCTATCGCCAGTTCATCGCCGAACAGCAAAAGCGTGAAGTACCCATGCTCATCGGCAACAGCGCCATCGTCATGAAACTGCTGACCGATATCGAGCGTGTAGCCGGGAACGTGCAGCCGGTGCTCGTACACGGCGAGCCGGGCACGGAACTTCTGGACGCTGCGGGTCTGATTCACATGATGGGGAAGGACTCCGCAGGACTTTTCATGGGCATGAACGCGAAAACCGCCGGTTTCCCGGAAGCGCAGGAAGTGAACGTCGATGATCCGATCACCGTCGAGCTGATCCAGGCGGGTACGCTGTTCGGACGGGGTTACAACGCCCTGCCGTTCGCGCCGGACAAGCGGATGGGCCTTATCTTCATGGCGCGTAACGGAATGGTCGTGATCGAGAATATTGAGCGTCTCGCAATGCGGGTGCAGGAACAGCTTGCGGATTATCTCGAAAGGTCCTGGTTCCACGCCGTCGGCGAAAAGGACCTGGTCCCGTCGAATGCCCGGATCATTGCCACATCAAGCGCAGACCTGGCCGCCCTTACTGCGGACGGCGTATTCGACAGGCGCCTGAATGATCTTCTCGCCTCCCAGTCCCTTGCCGTACCCCCCCTCAGAAAGCGGAAAAAAGACATTCCCATGATCGTGAACGAGCTGATCAAACGCAATAACAGAAAAATAGACAAGAATGTCAAAGAAATCGACGATGAGGCTTACAAGGCCGTTATGGGCTATAATTGGCCGGGGAACACCGAGGAGCTTTCCGTCGTCATGCGCCGGGCGGTCAGCATTGCCCGCGGCGACCGGCTCACGCTGGAAGATATCTTCATCGGCCCGCCGCCGGTAACCGGGAAGTTCACCGTCAATCTCCTCAAATACGGTCCGATCAAGAACCTGTTCGTCAGTACGTTCTATCCCCGGGCCGGCATCCTGGTCACAGCTCCCTTTATCGCTCTCCTCGTCGGTCTCGGTCTGTTCGGCGTCCAGGACCCCGACCGCAACATCGCACTCATACTTACCTGGGGGCTGTGGGAACCGATGCTGATCATCAGCGCGTTTTTTGTCACCCGCATGTGGTGCGGTGTTTGTCCCGTGGGCGCGTTAAGCCAGCTGGTCAGGCGCACCGTCGGACATCATCTGAAGGTCCCCGTGTTTCTGCGGAACTACGGATTACACCTCAGCGCCCTGGGCATAGCGGTCATCATCGCGGCGGAGTCCGCCGCGGGCATGCTTCAGTCGCCGCGGGCGACGGCGCTGCTTGTCCTTTCGATCGCTGCGCTGGCCGCTCTTTCGGGATTTTTGTTCCAGCGCAGCACCTGGTGCCGCTATCTCTGCCCGCTCGGCAGCATCGTCGGAACCCTTGCCAACTGTTCTATCCTGGAGCTCCGTTCCAATTACGGCATCTGCAACAGCGCCTGTCTGAAGCACGAATGCTACACCGGCGATGAACGGCACGAGGGCTGCCCCATGTTCGAAGGTCCATTTTTTCTGATGTCCAACCGGAACTGCGTCCTCTGCGGCACCTGCGTCAAGATCTGTTCGAACGATTCGCCGGTGCTGAACCTGCGGCTCCCTGGCTACGATCTCTGGACCGTGCGAACGCCTGATAAGAGCATCGCTGTCGTGGGTATCGCCTTGATGGGAACACAGCTGTTTCGCGGCATGGAGCGGATTGGCTGGCTTCACGGCGCCATGGTCGACACCTGGGCCGGTGCACTGTCGTTCATGGCGTTGTCGGTTCTGGTCTCGGCGATATTTGCCAGGGTCGCCGCGAAATCGTTTTTCGAGCAGGCGGGACCGGAAACAGAGGGGCAATGGTACAGGAGCGTCTATATTCTGTTACCGCTGGTATTCGCCTTTGAGGCCGGATATCACCTGGAACGTCTTTTGACGCTCGGCGGGCAGCTGTTTGCCGTGCTGGGGAGGCAGGCAGGGCTGGGTGTGGAGCTCCCGGGTATCAGCGCCTCATCGACGTTCATCAGGACATTTCAGACGTTTCTGGTACTCGTTGCGGCAGCCGGGTCAACGGGTGTTCTTGCAAAATTGCGGCGGGTACGGGCAGGGGGTAAAAAGCAGTTAGGAAAACACTCTGTTCCTGTTCTCATGCTTGCAGCTGCTTATCTCTGGATGTTTCTGGCGCGGCAGTAGTTTCGCCGCACCAATCCCGTAACAGGTTCTGCTCATCGGGAAACGCGTCTTTCATGAAGGGATACCATCGAACTGGCACTCTCTCTTGTCCCATCAGAGGGATCATGCTCTCACGGGAAGGGTCTGCAGGTGTTCCCTGCGCATCACATCGCTGACAGCGGCGCCGTCGTTTTTTTCGGAACCTGGAGCTCATCGGGCGAAGCCGCCGCAACGACCTTGTTCCTGCCGCTGTTCTTTGCCTCGTAAAGACAGGCATCGGCCCGCTTTACGTATTCGGACAGAGAAGAGTCCACATCGCTGTCCATCGGCAGGATTCCGCACGATACCCCTATGCTGATCGTCACCCCGATCCCGTCCTCCCGGAATTCTTCGACCGCCAACCTGAGCTTTTCCGCGACATCGTAGGCAACGCGGGGATCGATCTGGTTCATGTAGATAATGAACTCCTCGCCGCCAAATCTTCCCAGGACGTCAGAGGGCCTGATCTTTTTCTGAAGGATCTGCGCAGTTCTTTTCAGGACCTCGTCGCCCTTCGCATGACCATAGGTATCATTGATCCTTTTAAAATGATCGATGTCCGCTATCATTATGCCGATCGTGAACCTGTTCCGTTTCGCGAGCGAGCCGAAGGTATGGATGATGCTGAAAAAGCCCCTCCTGTTTCTGATGCCTGTCAATTCATCGATGCTGCTGAGAGCAGAGAGTGCCCTGTTCTCCCTCCACAACCGCCTGAGCGACTCTCCCAGAAGTTCGAGCGACGGAGTGCTGGCCCCGAACTTGTTCATGGCGTCGATAAATTTGTCGATATGTCGTTCATAGAATTGCTCGGCGTCTTTTTTGAGCTCCATGCAGTTCACGAACTGGAGCAGGGTTTCGAAGGCATGATGGGTCATGAAGAACTCCATCCGGTAAGCCATCAGAAAGGTGTCCGTTACGTTGCTGGGATCGTTATCGTGTTTGAGCAGGGTGTCTATCTTATTCCGAATGCCGGACAGCTCCTCCCTGATCTTTTGCGGATCATCGAAGAGCTGCGGGATGCTGTCCTGCTCGGCCAGTTTGAGGGCGCTGTTCCAGTAATCGGCGTGCTCCTTTTCTTCAGCAGCCATATCGGCCCAAAATTGTTTTAAATCGGGGTTGACCGTAGCCTGTGATATGCCGAGGTAGGTTTTGTAGGCAGTAACATCCAGGGATATGCACAGCTTGATGATTTCAATCAGATCCGGGTCTGCCATAGGGTAAATCCCGCTCGGCATCGTTTGTGAACCCTGTCAATGCCTTGCGCTCCTTGTTTTTGCTTCAGGAAACGTGTATTTCCCGAGAAAATGTTCCATTTAAGGGTAAGACTCTAATTGCAATAGATTGCAATTGTAGTACCTTTTTTAAAACAATATAAGTCATTGTAATAATGCGCATTGTGTGATAAGCGAACCATAGGCTGTTCATTATAACTGGCCTAATTAGAGCCTATCATTCAATATTAGCCCCTTTATTACCCAGGTCAACCCCCCAAAAAAAATATGACAATTCCGGTCGCAGGCTTGACTTGTCCCCCTGTTAGGAGCTAAGGTGACCCGTACATCTGCAGCTTGAGCATCACATGATCAATGCCTATATTAACGCGGGATGCGCACCACCCATGACGACTATGCAACCGAAGAGGCCGAAAAACAGTCGCACACAGCATCAGTCCCGATATGAGCGCCGCAGCGTCGAGGTAGACGTCGAGTTGCTTGTATCCCTTGAAAACCGATGCAACGGCTGCGTCAAAGGAGGCCGGTGCTGTTGCTCGTCCTACGAGGTCTGTGTTACCACTGCGGAGCTGCGGAGGATCATCAGGGTCTTGCCCGAGGCGGCGAGGTTCTGTCCCCATCTCCTGACCGCTGGGGGATACGACAACGTGTTCGAGAAGGAAGAGCCCGGACTTTTTTCTATCGACACGACCGAGGACGGCCTGTGCCTCTTCGCCTACCGGTCCCGTCGACGGATACAGTGCTCATTGCACACCGTCGCGATGGTGCTCGGCTTACCCCTGGCCGAGGTGAAGCCGAAGGTCTGCATGCTCTGGCCTTTGCACTTCTCGGAAGGAGTGGAGGTCCTCGGTATTATCAGTGATGCATCCAAGTTCAGCTGCAATGTTCGGCAAGCGCCGGATTCGCGCAGACTGAGTCCGGGCTTTATAGAGGCGATCGAGATGGTGTACGGCGAGGGATGCGGAATCCAGGTTGAGCGCGCTGCGGCAAACGGTGAGCGGCGCACGCTGCTCGTAATTCGGGGGTGAGGGCTGTGTAAAAGCGGGTGTGCTCTTCAAAAGTACGTGACGCAGAAGGCTGTCCGCAGCGGCGCAATTTACCTCTGTTTTGAAAACACCTGTTGTAATAGTACCGGTAAAGTGTTATAGTAAAACATACGTATTAGCAACCCTTGAGCCAAGCCACAAGGATCTGTGGCTTTTTTTGTTCCTGGACTAGGCCGGCCTGAAAAGAGGACTATGAATTACAGACAGAATTATAAAGCAAAACTTGAGCTGGAGAAAGCGGCGATGATTGCGGACGGTCTGGTTTCAGAGCGCTATTCCGGTGTTTCGAGCATCGAATTTCACCTTACCTATTTTCAGCGCGGTTTGGCTCCGGTTCTGATGCAGCGCACGCTCAGTTTCCTGCCGGCAAATTATGCCAGCTTTCATATGAAATGTTTTCAGGACGGGTGTACGGACGGAGGCTATGATCTCGCCCCGGTGGTCAAAGCCATGGTGAAAGCACGCAAGACCTCGGCCACCGGTAGGATCGCCTGTCAGGGGACGAACTTTTCTTCCGCACATGCGAGTATCGGTTATGAAGTGAGCATCCGGTACACAAAACAGGCTGACTTGCGGAGTGATCGCGTTTCCCGCGGTTTGCCGCGGGGTTAGTCAGCCGGCTGCAATAATTACTTCTTTTTGCTCTTTGGTTTTTTTACTTCTTTTTTTGCGCCTTGCCGTGAAGCTGCCATACCGTATCTCCTTTTCTCCGGCCCCCCCTGTTCTGATTGCCGGGTCAGTCACCGTTTTTTATGTCTTCTCCGGACTCGGAGCTCTGCTGCTGATCCTCAGCGGGTTTTACTGAACTTTGTTCAAGTTTGCGTTGTTTCTTTTCCTCGTTCTTTTTTTTCTTGGCAAGTTCCCTCTGGCGTTTTTGAAAACTGAAGTTCGGTTTTCCCAATAGGCACCTCCTGAGGGAAGAAATTTATACCAAGCCGGGTATGAGGGCACCGGCAGGTTATGAAGTCAAGCAAGCGAGGTGGAAACAGACAGTCCGGACCTGAGCGGCGGCAACCTGCCCCTGTTTCATTTAAATACCCTCTTCGCCATACCGGACCTGATCCGGCATCCGGCTTTGAAATAACCGGATTCCAGCCTTAGCCTCGGTCTGCAAAACGCCGGTACAGGCTGAAGTGGCGCTTTCGCACGAATCGGGACATTAAACTACAGTCTCTATTGCGCTTCTTTGCTTAGAGACAACGGCAGTTCATTGCGCTTCCGGTTAGGCCCGGATGTTGATGCAGCCTTTTTGCGTCCTGTACCGTTCACTGAGTGGCGTCTCCGTGTCAGGACGCATGGGATCTTTATTGACCGTTGTGTTGCGGCTTATTTACGGTCAGGTCCGAGGCAGCGATTGCGCTGCCGTTCCCGGCCTCGGCGATGAATTACCCGGGCGTGAGCGCTTGAGGAGCTTCCGTTTTCGCTTCTGCGCCTCCAGCTGCTTCCGCTTTTTTTTCACCGAGGGCTTTTCGTAAAAGCGCCGCTTCTTCAGCTCCCCGAATACCCCGTCGAGCTGGAGCTTCTTCTTGAGGTTTCGCAGTGCCTTTTCGATGTCCCGGGACTGGACTCTTACCTCCAAGACCGATTACCTCCGCCGCCGTATCCGCCGCCGCGATTGCCGCCTCTGCCGCCGCCACCACCGCCGCCGAACCCGCGACCGCCTTCAGTCTTCGGACGGGCCTCGTTTACCGTGATCGTCCTGTCCATGAACGACGTACCGTTCATGGTTGAGATCGCCTTTTCAGCGTCCTCATCCGACGCCATTTCCACGAAACCGAATCCTTTGGACCTGCCGTTCGTCTGATCGACGATCAGCGTTGCGGACACAACTTCTCCGATTTTCGAAAAGGCTTCGCGTAAATCCTCCTCGTGGGTGTTGTACGACAGATTCCCGACATACAATTTCTTCGCCATGATGCCTCCCGTGTGATGCAGAATTCGCGCTGACGGGCGTCCCGCACAGCGCGTTTACGTCCTTTTCGCAGGTAACACTTCTTCCCGCCGTGGGAAGTAGGACCTGCGCATGTAACCGGCCGAGTTGCATCGTTCGCCAACTGTGCTTGCTGTCGCTTTTTTGAGGTTCGAAAAGGTGAGAGCAGGAGGAGTCAGTGACCGATGATGAGGCGCGGACGTTCCGGAAAAATGCGTTCGCCCTGCCTCGCTGATGACGACTTGTATGCTTATTATACCCGTTTTAGCGTCAGTTGCAAGGTTTTTCAGCACTGGTACACCAATAATTTATAAGGTTTTACGCGGATAGACTGAAAGGGTGAAAACCAAAGTCCCGGAATTCATTTGCCCCTTTACGGTGAGTGAGACGGTAGGGCGACAGATTCTTGCAGTCTTATTGACTTCACAAAGACTGCCATTTATTTTAAATAAATATGGTAAGCTTCAAAACAACCGTGCATCGGTCAGGTCAAATGCACGGAGCGGGGAGGTGGCCCGCACTACGGATGTGGATGTGATGGCGATATCCGGAAGCTCTTCCGGAGCAGACTCACTCAGGCTGCTGCCAAGCCGGATAGATGAGAGTAAATATGAAAGCGATCGTCTTTGAACGATATGGCGGGAACGAGGTGCTTCAGGTGCGTGAAGTGCCGGTTCCGGATCCGGGGCCCACGGAGGTGCTTGTTGCCGTACGCGCCGCGAGCGTGAACCCGGTGGACTGGAAGGCGCGGTACGGGCAGGCCCGGATCCTCACCGGAATGCGGTTTCCCAAGGTACTGGGGTGCGAGTGTGCGGGCGATGTTGCGGCGATCGGCAGGAACGTCACGGCATTCAGGAGAGGCGACGGGGTTATCCTGCTTGCCGGTGTCCGGCGGCTGGGAACTTACGCAGAATACACCTGCGCAGACATGAGAACGGTATTTCCAAAGCCGGCCGCTCTCTCCTATGAGGCGGCGGCGTGCCTTCCCATCGCAGGCCTGACAGCGCTCCAGGCGCTTCGAGATCATGGAAGAACAGCTGCCGGCAGCAAGGTCCTGATCAACGGGGCTTCGGGCGGAGTGGGCCACTTCGCTGTCCAGATCGCGAAAGTCCTGTCAGCGGACGTGACCGGCGTCTGCAGCGGAAGGAACGCAAATTTCGTAAGGGACCTCGGCGCGGACCGGGTTATCGATTACACGAAGGAGGATTTCACTCGAGGCTCCGAACGATACGATCTTGTCTTTGACGCCGTTTCCAGCCGTTCGTTCAGCGAGTGCAGAAGGGTCCTGACCAGCCGCGGAATCTACGTTTGCACGCTTCCGAACAGGACGATCGTCGATCAGATCGTTACTGCGATCCTGCCCGGCAAGAAGGCACGCACCATGTGGGTCAAGGCAAATGCAGGGGACCGGGAATGGATGGCCGACCGGATCGCGGAGGGCAGGGTTAAGGTTATTATCGACAAGGTGTTTCCTCTGGACCGGACTAAAGAGGCCCTTGCGTACAGCGAGACCGGCAGGGCGAGGGGAAAGATCGTATTGAAAATAGTCTGACCGTCTCCGGAATCTCCTTTGATTTCAGCTCAGCATACCCGTTCAGCAGGCGCATCCCTCATTCCCGCGGTGATCGATCCTCGACGAGCTGCCATTCTGCATAGCCTGCCTTTCGATCATCGAGTTTCCTGCCGGACAAACCATTTTTTGCTGCTTCGGATGGGTCTTGAACGTGATGTAGGCCCGCACCAGGTTCGCGATCGTGGCCTCCTGAAAGGTGAACGACCCGCCGTCGTGCAGAACCACCGTGGTCTCAGAGCCTTTTTTCATTGCCAGGCCGAAGAATCTTTGCTAAAGTAACGCGCGAGTGGTGAGTACCTTGCTCATTTGACAGGAGGAGTAAAACATATGGACTTCCTGACGATGACGTTCCCTGTTTCCGGAGTGACTGCAAATATCCCTATCCCTCCCCTTGTTGCGATGGCCATATTGTTCTGTACCTCCATGGGCGGAATTTCCGGTGCCTTCCTTCTTCTTTCGATCCAAATGAGCGGTCTCAATTACACGGCACCGTCCGTCAGCGGGACCAATCATGTTTTTAACATCCCTGCTGCTTTGATCTTGAAATCCGACGCCATCAACAGGAGGTATGTATATGCAAATTGACGCGCGAGGAAAAAGCTGCCCCATTCCGGTTATGATGACCGAGCAGGCGCTCGCCGGGCTCGGCGAGGGAATTATCGAGGTCCTTGTGGACAATGAGGAATCGGCGCTCAATGTCGCGGGATATGCGGCGCAGAACGGATTGTTCGCCGAAACGACGAGGGAAGGGAAGGACTGGAAAGTAAAGGTCGTGAAGGGATACACTTGCAGATCGAATGCGGAATTCGGAAGGGGTCATGCGGAGTCTCAAGAAGACAAAAAAGGCCTTCTGCTCATCATCGGGACCGACAGCCTCGGCAAGGATGAAGAGCTCGGTAAAAAACTGATAAAAGGTTTTTTCGATACTATGAAAGTCTACAAACAGATGCCGCACACGATTTTTTTTCTGAATGCAGGCGTTAAATTGACCACGATCAACGATGAAACCGTCGCCGTGCTGAAGGAAATTTCCGGTCTCGGCGTAGAGGTTTATTCCTGCGGCACCTGTCTCAAGCACTACGATCTCGAATCAGACTTGAAGGTAGGCAGCCGGGGCACGACGAACCAGATTGTAGAGGGCATGCAGGATTTCGCAAAAGTAGTCTGGATATAAAAAACCATCCTCCGTAAATTACGGAGGATGGTTTCGTGATCTGAGCAGCGTGAACAAACAGGCTCTTTCTGAACCGCTTCTTCAGCCAGCATTTTTCGCTTCCGTTTCGATCAGTTTCTTCTCTTCCTTCGTTGAGTCGATCTCATCTTCCGTGCCTTCGTCGCACCTATTGAGGGCTTATTCAACCGGCATCGATATTTTTTTGCCTCTTCCATAGCTGCCGTAGATTTCGGCGGTGTTAAGAAAGGAAAAAATGTCGGAGGAATTTTGCGGAAGCTTGCTACGCCACCCCGTTGAGAGCCTACCAGAACCTGCCCTGTGGTATCAGCCCGGAAAACGACAGACCGCGGAGAACGGTGCGGATACCAATGACGATGATGAGGATCGCAGCTAGGCGGAGCAGGAACAACTTGAGAAAGGGACTGATACGGCTTACCATCAGTCCCAGCGTTATGAGGACAGGCACGGTTCCCAGGCCGAAAGCCGCCATGGTAAGTGTCCCGGGCAAGAAACCTCCGCTTGCGGCTGCGGTGATCAAAACAGGATAGAGCAGACCGCAGGGAAGGAATCCGAGCAGAAGTCCGAAAAGGTAAACTCCTGTCCTGCTTTCGAACGCCAGCACGCGGCTGAAGAGTCTGCGGAACGCCGGGACCTTCGTAATATCGGCCTGCTCGAAAAATCCGCGTTTTCCGAGAATGCCGAAGAGGTTCAGGCCCATCACGATCATGGTGAAGCCCGCGAGAAACAGCACCGATGCCGGAATTCCCCGGAGTCTGCCCGCATAGGCGAAGAACGAACCCAAAGCTCCCAGAACGCCCCCAAGCAGGGAATACGTCGTTATCCTGCCCGCATTATAAACAAGATGGGATAACAGTGTAGCTCCACCGGGCTTCTTGAGCGAGTACAGGGCAACAAAACCGCCGCACATACCGATGCAGTGCATGCTTCCGAGAAGGCCGATGAGGAAGACTTCGATGTACGTCTGCATAAAGGGTCTTTCCCGGAACAAACGGGCGTCAGTTCACTGTGAGCAGATTCTGCAGAGAAGTCAATATTCAAAAACTAAGTATATCATGATCAACGTTGACATACGCGAGTGTTTCAAGTGTATCCAAGGGAGGTGTCCGTCCTGCTTCATAAATTTACTGCTTGTTTGTATTGGAAAGTAGTTTAGAACCGCAGGGTGTTGTACACAGACCGGAGAGGAATAAAGTGAAACTGAACTAAGTGCAGCAATCTGTGCATAAATGAATATTTAAAAAAATCCCGGTCAAATCCGAATTACTGTTTGACAGAGTCGGGATATTTATCTACAATGAAGTCTGCCCGTCCTTAGTTATTCAATTTATTCCCGTCATCATTTAGTGCCATTTCATCAGCGGTACAGCAGTGTGTTGTGGCCTCGCATTATTCTTTTTCGAAGGAAAGGATACGCAGAAGTGCCAAAACAGTTATGCTGTA
The DNA here is from genome assembly GCA_963749655.1 of Nitrospirota bacterium. Taxonomy (GTDB): domain Bacteria; phylum Nitrospirota; class UBA9217; order UBA9217; family UBA9217; genus JAJYKN01. Next base: position 71,498 of record CAVVOB010000016.1, on the reverse strand, counting down.
AGTCCCGTCTTCATTTTTGCAGTCAACCTGTCTGTATGTGAATCTGATATTCCAGAAAGAGGAACCGCGCCTACTTGAAATATTTTTCATAATGCTGCTGGAGAACGGCTATTATTTAATCGTCCGCAACGGAGGCGAACCATGTTCGGATTGGGAATGCCCGAAATTGTGATCATTCTCGTGATCGTGCTGCTGCTCTTCGGATCTTCGCGTCTGCCGGGGCTCGGCAAAGGGATCGGCGAGGCAATCGGGGGATTCAAACGCGCATTGAGCGGCAAGGACGTACCATGCGATGAAGCAGGCAACGATGGAGCGACGCTGAAAGCATGTTTGACCTTAATTGCACCGACGAAATTTAAAAGGATTCTTTTGTTCAACCGACACTATAAGGAGGCAGCATGCGGATCAAGAGAAGGGATTTTCTGAAGGTGAGCGTTGCCGCCGGAGCAGTAGCGGCGCTGGGAGGGCTGTCGCTCAATGCCTTTGCCGCCGACAAGGAGCGGAGAAAAGGCCATCGGCGGCATACGGCACCGGGCGAGTGGATACCCTCCACCTGTCAGGGTTGCACTGCCTGGTGTCCGGTCGAGTTTTTTGTGCAGGCGGGCCGGGCAGTCAAGGTGCGCGGCAACCAGCTCAGCAAGGCCAACAACGGCTACTGCTGCCCGCGCGGTCACCTGATGCTTCAGCAGGTCTACGATCCTGACCGGATCAAGGTCCCCATGAAGCGCACCAACCCTGAAAAGGGGCGTGGCATCGATCCCAAGTTCGTCCCTATCACCTGGGACGAAGCGCTGGACACCGTCGCGGACAAGATGATGGAACTGCGCAAGGCCAACGAACCGGAAAAGCTGATGTACATGCGCGGCCGCTACTCCTCCGACCTCCACCGATCTGCTCTACGGCACACTGCCCAAGATCTACGGCACTCCCAATTACTTCTCCCACAGCGCTATCTGCGCCGAGGCGGAGAAGATGGGGCCCGGTTACACCCAGGGTTTCTTCGGCTACCGGGACTACGATCTGGCCAAGACCACCTGCCTGGTGATCTGGGGCAGCGACCCGCTCAGCTCCAACCGACAGGTGCCCAACGCCATCAATCAAATTCGGCGACATTTTCGATCGCGGTACGGTAATCGCCGTTGATCCTCGCCTCTCCACCTCGGCTGCCAAGGCCAACGAGTGGCTCCCCATCAAACCGGGTGAGGACGGCGCCCTGGCCGCGGCCCTAGCTCATGTCATCATGACCGAAGGGATGTGGAGCAAGGAATTCGTCGGCGATTTCAAAGAGGGCAAGAACCTCTTCAAGGCCGGTAAGACCGTTGACGAGGCCGCTTTTGTTGAGAAGCAGACCCACGGCGTGGTCAAGTGGTGGAATATCGAACTGAAGGACAAGACCCCGGCCTGGGCCGCTAAAAAGACCCTGATCCCCAAAGATCAGATCATCCGCGTGGCCCGTGCCATGGGCAAGGCCGGGTCCGCCACATCCGTCTGGATGGGTCCCGGTGTGGCCATGACGCCCCGCGGCACCTATGCCGCCATGGCGGTCTATGCGCTGAACGGAATTCTGGGCTCCATCGATACCGAGGGCGGCGTCATGCAGAGCTCCAGCGCGCCGGTGGAAAAATTCCCGAAGCCCGACGCATTTATTGATGAAATTGCCAAGCATCATGGCCACGGCAAAAAGATCGACGGCCGCGGCGCCAAGGACATGCCTGCCATCCTGGGCGGCTTTGAGAAAAAGAAAGACAAGGACGGAAAGGAAACGGAGAGCGCCATGGCCGGTGTGGTCACCAACAACGTGGCCAACGCCCTGCTGAAGGACCCGGGGGCCATCAAGGTGTTCCTCAGCACCTGGAGCAACTTCGTCTTCTCAGCTACCGGTTCCCAGCGTTGGGAAAAGGTCATGGCCAAGATGCCGTTTTTCGTGCACATGGTCACCAACGCCTCGGAAATGACCCAGTATGCCGACATCGTCCTGCCGGCCACGTTTGCCCCCGGCGGAGAAGCTCTCCATTGTCGGCAACATGGCCAACCTGCACGGACATATATCCATTCAGCAGCCGGTGATCAAGCCGCTCTGGCAGGCCAAGGCCGAGGAAACCGAGGTCATGTGGCTGCTTGGCCGAGAAGCTGAAAGCCAAAGGCTTTGCCAATCTGTTTGACTACTACGCCTCCTTTGAAGACCCGGAAACCAAAAAGAAGCCGCTTAACGCCGCCGAGTTCGCCGAAATCGCCGCCAAAATCTCCAGTCAGAAGGTCTGGAACGGCAAGGAAAAGATGAAGGGCGACCAGACTCGCGGGCTGGGAGGACTTCAAAAAGAAGGGGATCTACAACTCCGAAACCTATGCCTACAAAAAGAACTGGGGCAAGGACAACCCCGAGACCAAAAAGTTCGAGGGCAAGTTCAAGACGGTGACCAAGAAATTCGAGTTTTACAGTGAAACGCTGAAGAAAACCCTCACCCTGTTTGCCGAGAAAAATAAGACCACCATCGACGAGGTACTGAAGGGGAGCGGGTACGAGGCCCAGGGCGAGCTGGTGTTTGTGCCCCACTACGAGTCGCCCAAGCGTCACGGCAGCGACAAGGAATATCCCTTTACCTTCATCGACTACAAGTCAAGGCTCAACCGGGAGGGCCGGAGCCAGAATACGACCTGGTACCACGAGTTCAAGAAGGTGGACCAGGGAGACGTGAGCTGGGACGACGTGGCCAAGATCAACCCGAGCGACGCCAAAAAACTGGGGATCAAGAACGGCGACACAATCCGCCTTACCTCCACCACCGGCTCCATCGTCACCAAGGCGAAGTTGTGGGAAGGGGTGCGCCCCGGCACGATCGCCAAGTGCTACGGCCAGGGTCACTGGGCCTACGGCCGTGTGGCTGCCAAGGATTACGCCAAGGCGCAACCGCGCGGCGGCAACAATAACGAGCTGCTCGTTGACGACTACGATCGTTTGAGCGGGGCCACTGCCCGCAACGGCGGCTTCACCGGCGTCAAGATCGAAAAGATATAGGAAAGGAGGAGACGATACATGCCTAAATATCGGAATGGTCATAGATCTGCAGAAATGCGTGGGTTGCGGCGCGTGCGCCATCGCCTGCAAGACAGAGAATAATACCCAGGACAGGGCTGACGGACAGACCTTCAACTGGGCCGATTACATCATGAAAGAGGAAGGGAAGTTCCCGAACGTCAAGGCCAGCACAATGCCGGTGCTCTGCAATCACTGCACCGACGCCCCTTGCGTGAAGGCCTGCCCGGTGACGCCCAAGGCGATGTTCAAGACGCGCCGACGGCATTACCATGCACAACGACGAACGGTGCATCGGCTGCCAGAACTGCCAGCGTGCCTGTCCCTACAGCACCACGGACGTGGACAAGAACAAGGCCGCATACAGTGTGCTGAGCTTCAACGCCCACGGCGGCACGACACATCCGTTTTACCAGGACACGAAGGAGATGATTCCCGGCTGCACCTCCTCGGGCGCGGAGGTGTCCAAAACGGCAGGGGACACACCTCCGCACCGCACGCTCTACAAACATCCGGAATATGAGAGTGTCCGGAGGAGCGGCATTGTGGAGAAGTGCATATTCTGCGAACACCGGGTGAAGAAGGGCGAGCAGCCGTACTGTGTGGTTTCCTGCCCGGCAAAGGCCCGCATCTTCGGCGATCAGGACGATCCGAACAGCGAGATCAGCCAGGTCCTCAAGAAGCACAAGCCGGTCCAGCTCAAGAACAACAAGGGCGAGCTTTTGAAGGCCGGTGAAAAAAGCACGAAGCCTAATGTGTTTTACGTCAGGAGCTACAAGCCTGCGGCCGGTAAAGCGTAAATACTCATTGCATCATGGAGTGATGGGAGACCGGTAGTAGACCGGTCCCCATCGCTCCATATTCCTGAAACTCTAAAGAATTGAGAGTGCTGCATGGATATCGAACAATTCATGGAATTCGAGCGGGCGCGGCGAGATTGTTATAAACTGCTTGCAGCCTGTTTTTATCAGCCGCAAAAAAAGTTGTACCTGGATGAGAACGTTTTTACAGTCCTCGGTGATCTGCTGAACCGTGTATGCCCGGACGCGGCGGTGTTTTCGGATAAAATGAGCAACGTCCGCAGTGCAATACGAAGACGAGGAACTGCTGGTGGAGTACGCGCGGCTCTTTGTGGGGCCTAACGAGCTGTTGGCTCCTCCGTACGGCTCCGTATATCTGGAAGAGGGCAGAAAAGTGATGGGCGAGTCCACGGCCAGGGTCATGGAATTCTACAAGGCGGAAGGCCTGTCGATGGACGAACAGTTTCAAAATCTGCCGGACCATATCACGGCGGAAATGGAATTCATGTATTATCTTGCATACCATGAAGTCGAAGCCCTTGAGAAAAACGACAGGAAGAAGGCCGCTTATTTTCTGAACAGACAGGAATCCTTCCGGCGGACGTTTTTGGACGGATGGGTCATTCCCTTCTGCGAAAAGATAAAAGTGGGAACGGAAAACGCGTTTTATCAGGCTCTTGCCGACTGCCTGTCGGTTTTTATGTCGAAAACTGATCGCTGCGCGATGCCGGAAGAGCTGCGGGAAAGCTTGGCGCGAGTTTAATATATAAACAATGCTGCAGGACAAGATCATCATACGGCCTTAAGCACCGCCGATCCGCTGATTTCAGCGGACAGGTCGCGTTGCGTAAGAATGCGTTTTAATAAAAGCACCTGTTCGATATGCACCGCAAGTTGCAGGAGCGGGGCAATATCCATCGACGGCTGCATTGCCGTTGACGCGGGAAAGTGCACGGAGTGCATGGTGTGCGTGTCCGAGTGCCCATCGGGCTGTTTTATTGTCCCGGACGTGGATTTTTTCGTCCTTCTTTCCAAGTTGAGAAAAATCCAGAATTCCGTCCCGCATCCCGTGCTCGGCTGCAAACAAGGCCGCGACACGGAAGCCCACGAAAAAACCGGCTGTCTGGGCTTTCTGTCGGAGCTGCATCTAATTGCGCTAACGGAATATCTCAACAAGCCGCTGTACCTCAACCTGACCGCTTGCGGAGACATGCAGGAACTCGTTTATCGTTGCAATGCTCAAAGAACGCATTCAAAGCGCGCGGAACGAAAATATCCCTCGATGTCGGGGAAAAATCATAGTGGTTGAAAACAAAGCGGACCTGATTTTTGAGGATGTTTCCCTGGACCGGAGGGGTTTTTTTCAGACGCTCAAGACAATGGGCTTTACACAGATTGCCGGGGTTATCGACAAAGAAGACGTCGAAAGACCCGTGTCGTATACGGAGAAAAGACTTCCTTTGAAGCGCGAACCATACTCAATGCCCTCGTGAGGAGGCTTGCTGACGGCAATGCGGTCACTGACCTCTTGCGCAATTATGCTTTCACGGTAAAAACCGGACCGTCTTGTAATAATTGTTATGCCTGCATCGGCATGTGTCCCACCGGCGCTCTCAAGATCAAGAAAGACGCGGAAGACCCCGGTCTGCTATTTAATTCTTCCTTATGCACCGGATGCGGTCTGTGCAGCGATTTCTGCCCGGTTGATGCAGCGACTGTTTCGTACGGGTTCTTCGGCAAAAATTTTTTTGAACATTATGTTTGCCATGACGATGCTTTACAGCTGATGCAGTAACGGACAAAAATAAGCAAATTTTCAGCGAATGGGGAACAACTTATTATGGGAATAAAGTCGGATTTTGAGTCTCTGCTGAGCGAATCGGTAAGAATCCATGGGCATCTTTGCGCCGGCCAGGTGCTCGGCGTCCGCATGTCCATGCTCGGCCTCCGGGAAATCGGCATCAGCGATCCGAAGGGAGCGGACAGGAAAAGTCTCATCGTGTTCGTCGAGATGGACCGGTGCGCCACCGATGCGGTCCAGTCCGTCACGGGTGCAGTCTCGGCAAGCGAAGCATGAAATTCATGGATTACGGCAAGATGGCGGCGACCTACCTGAATCTCAAAACCGGTCAGGCGATGCGGGTCGTCGCCCGGGAGGATTCGCGCGAGAAGGCAAAGGAATACTTCCCCGAGATTGAGAACAAATATGCGGCACAGCTTGAGGCGTACAAGGTCATGACCGATGAAGAACTTTTCGACGTAATGGAAGTCACCGTCAAGGTGCGCCCCGAGGACATGCCGGGCAGACCGATGCGCAGAGTGCAGTGCGACTCCTGCGGCGAGCATGTCCAGGATATGAGGGAGGTCTACCGGGACGGCAAGGGTGCTGTGCGCTCCCTGTGCCAGGGGCGGCTATATACGAGGTGATCAAACTCGACCAATTCTGATGGCGGTGCGTTATGCGGAAAAGTCATAACGATCTTGAGATCAGATCGAAGATCTGGATCGAAGTCGAGCGGCGAGCCTGTCTTCGGCAGGGGCAGGCGCTATTCTCCTTGAGGCCATAGACACCCACGGATCGATCAACCGGGCGGCGCAGGAAGTGGATATTTCCTTTCGCAAGGCATGGGGTCATATCAAGGCCATGGAAGAACGGCTCGGCGTGAAGCTGGTCGATCGGCAAACCGGCGGAAAGAACGGCGGAGGCGCTACGCTCACGATTGATGCGCGGAAGTTCCTGAAAAAATACGATGCGCTGGAAAAGGGCATCCAGGAGGTCGTGGATAAGAGATTCAAGAAAATATTCAAGGGAGGTTCCCATGTGTGATGATGCACATGAAAGCGGCGGTATCGAACATGAAGAGCGATTCCGGTCGAACAGGCCGTGGGCACGGTCCTGGCCCACGACATCACGGAAATACGGCCCGGCGAGTTCAAGGGGCGGGCTTTCAAAAAAGGCCATGTCATCAGGCAGGAGGACGTCTGTCACCTCCAGCGGCTCGGCAAGGAGCATCTCTTTGTGCTGCAGGTTGCCGACGACGAAATGCACGAGAACGACGCCGCCTATGCCATCGCGCAAGGCGCTTATGGGACGACGGCGTGGCCATCAAAGGCGAGCCGAAAGAAGGCAAGATCAGCATCATCGCTGAACGTGACGGGCTGCTGAAAATCGACCGCGAAGCACTCCTTGCATTCAATATGCTCGGCGACGTAATGTGCGCGACGCTGCATGATAATACGGTCGTGAAGAAAGGGACAGACCGTGGCGGGAACGCGGGCGATCCCGCTGGTGGTTAAGAAGAGCATTGTGGATGAGGCGGTGAGAATTGCGCGACAGTTCAGAATTCCGGCTTATAGTTCATGGTGGAATGCGGAATTCGCAATCCGAAATCGAAAGAATATGTCCGCGGCGTTATTGAAGTAAAAGAGATCCGCAGACCCAAAGTCGGCGTCGTGATCACCGGGAACGAAGTCTACCACGGAAGGATCAAGGACGCCTTCGCGCCGGTCATTACGAAGAAGATCGAGGAGAGTCGGCGGGGAGCTTGTCGGCGTTTATTATGCGCCGGACGACAAGGCGTTCATCGTGGACAGGCTGCGGGAACTGCTGAAGGCCGGAGCCGACCTGCTGATCACCACGGGCGGCATGTCCGTGGATCCCGATGATGTGACGCGGTTCGCGATCCGGGAGCTGGGCGCCACGGACATTACCTATGGTTCGGCTGTTCTGCCGGGAGCTATGTTTCTGGTGGGATACATCGATAATGCGGCATGGCGAATGCGGAATGGGGAATTCGAACAAGCACAAGACGCACATTCCGCATTCCGAATTCCGCATTCCGAATTAATCCCCATCCTCGGCATTCCCGCCTGCGGAATGTATGCAAAAACCACGATTTTCGATCTGATACTTCCGCGGGTACTTGCCGGAGAACGGATCGGACGCAAAGAGTTGGCCGAGCTGGGCCATGGCGGACTCTGCATGAAATGCGACGTGTGCAGGTATCCGGTCTGTCCCTTTGGAAAGATCGGTTAGGGCTCACTGTATCGGTACGGTGCTTTCCCTGGGAAGTCATCCCGGACGATATTCTGGTTTCCTCGGTCCTTTCATCCGTGGTCCTCTCGTTGTTCGTCACGCTGAAACAGCCCATATATCTGCATTGACAAACCCGCATCCTTTCGCTAACATATAAAAATAATTTTATATGAGGTGCGGTGATGCTCAAAGGTTTTGCTGACTATATCGTCTATTCGGTCTTCGGAATGGTTCAGGGCGTGCGACTTGCCGATGCCCTGAATTTCTTCATTTATGACACAATTAAGATATTCATCCTGCTCTCGGTCATTATTTTCGCGGTATCGGCCATCCGGAGCTATTTCCCTCCCGAACGGACGAAGCGAATTCTGTCCCATAAACGGGAATTTATAGGAAATATTCTTGCCGCGCTGTTGGGCATCGTCACGCCCTTCTGCTCCTGCTCTGCTGTTCCGCTCTTTATCGGTTTTGTCGAAGCGGGAGTGCCGCTCGGCGTCACCTTTTCCTTCCTGATTTCCTCTCCCATGGTGAACGAAGTTGCTGTTGTGCTTCTCTGGGGTCTTTTCGGCTGGAAGATCGCTGTGATCTATATGAGTGCAGGATTATCAGTTGCCATTTTTGCAGGGTTCCTGATCGGAAAACTCAAGCTGGAGAAATGGGTCGAGGAATACGTCTACAAGATACAGTCTCTCGGCGTGGGAATCATCGCGGTCAAGCAGACGTTTAAGGACCGTCTCGTGTATGCCCGTGCCAATACGCTGGAAATCCTGCAAAAGGTCTGGCTCTATGTGATCGTCGCCATCGGAATCGGCGGTTTCATCCACGGATATGCTCCCGATGATTTTCTTGCGCGGTACGCGGGAAACGGCAATCCTTTTGCCGTGCCGCTCGCTGTCGCTATCGGCGTGCCTCTGTACTCCAATGCCGCCGGGGTCATCCCCATTGTGTATGCGCTCATGGAGAAGGGGATGAGCATGGGCACGGTGCTTGCTTTCATGATGGCCGTGACCGCCCTGTCCCTTCCCGAGATGATCATTCTCAGGAAGGTGTTGAAAATCAAGCTTCTTGCCGTGTTTGCAGGAATCATGACCATAACCATCATTGCTGTCGGCTATCTGTTCAACGCAATCATATAGGAGGCTGTACATGGAGATCAAAGTCCTCGGACCGGGATGTGCGAATTGCCACAAGATGGAGGAGATGGCGAAAACTGCCGTGAAGGAACTGGGTATTGAAGCGAAGATCGACAAGATCACGGACATCGGACAGATTGCCATGCATGGCATACTTTCGACACCGGGTCTTATCGTGAACAACAAGATCAAACATACAGGCAAACCGCTCCCAAGCCTGGACAAAGTGAAGGAACTGATCAGGGGCGAGCTGTGAGAACAAATACGGAATGTCGAATGCGGAACGTTGAAATAAAGGAGATCTATGGAGGAGCTGGTATCAATATTTAAAGCCCTGTCGGACGAAACAAGACTGCGCATCATAAAGCTTCTGGAGCAGGGTGAATTGTGCGTGTGTGACATAACAGCTGCGCTCGAAATGGTTCAGCCGAAGGTGTCTTTCCATCTCAGCACGCTCAAGGAAGCGGGGCTCATCAGGGATCGGAAAGCGGGGAAATGGATCCATTACAGCCTGAACGAGTCCGACCTGTTCAAAAGAATGCTGATGGTGTCTCTCTGCGAAAAGGCCAATGGAGCCCTTGGAGCCGAAGACCGGAAAAAACTCACCCGTTTTCTCAAGTCGAAGAAATCAGCAGCTCCGTCATCCGCGGAAAAAGGCAAGGCCTGCACGTGCGGAGCGTGAACCGTGCAGCCCGCGCCAAAGTAGCCGTCCACAGACCTAATCCGGTGCTCTGGAGCGGGTAAAGGAGAGAAAGTTGATCGCCCTGACGTTCGCTCAAAAAAACAATAAACTCTATTCGTTCGCGTCTGCACTTGCGCTTATCACGATCGCATACAATGTCGTTGAGGGAGTGGTCTCCGTGTTCTTCGGCCTCGAAGACGGAAGCATGGCGCTTTTCGGTTTCGGCGTCGATTCCTTTGTGGAGGTTGTTTCAGGCATCGGTATCTGGCACATGGTGCGCAGGATCAGAAACAACGGCAGGGGAAATCCCGACCAGTTCGAACAGACAGCGCTTAAAATTACCGGGACAGGATTTGTTGTCCTTGCCGTGGGGCTCGCCATCACCGCTGCCGTGGATCTGTACCAGGGGCACAAGCCGGACACCACCTCCTGGGGCATTGTGATTTCACTTGTCTCCATCGCCTCGATGTGGGTTCTGATCCATTACAAGGTCAAGGTCGGCAAAGAGCTTGGATCCGAGGCCATTCTGTCGGACGCGGCATGCACGCGCGCCTGCCTGCAGCTGTCGATCGTCCTTCTCATTGCAAGCATCGGTTACGAACTGACCCATATCGGAGGTATCGATTCCGTCGGAACGTTCGTGATTGCCGGTCTGTGTGTACGCGAAGGGAAAGAGGCATTTGAGAAGGCCAAGGCCAAGAGCTTCGCCTGCGGCGGGGCCTGCCGGACGAAAACCTCTGAAAGCCAATTATCAGGCATTGACGGCAGTAAACCATCGCTTTAATCGAAAGGGGGCCAATGATGGCTGAACAAGGGGGAAAACAGCTTTCGTTTGTGGATCGGTTTCTCACGTTGTGGATATTTGCGGCAATGGCCTTCGGCGTGGGCCTCGGGTACTTTATCCAGGGCACCGAGGGTTTTATCAACAGCTTTCAGGTTGGTACGACCAATATCCCCATCGCCATCGGCCTCATCTTGATGATGTACCCGCCGCTGGCCAAGGTGAAGTATGAAGAGCTCGGCGAGGTCTTTCGGAACAAGAAGGTACTGGGTCTCTCGCTCATCCAGAACTGGGTCATCGGCCCGGTCCTGATGTTCGCGCTCGCGATCATCTTTCTCCGGTCCTATCCCGACTATATGGTCGGCCTCATCATGATCGGCCTTGCACGTTGCATCGCCATGGTAATCGTGTGGAACGACCTTGCCTGCGGCGATCCCGAGTATGCTGCCGGTCTCGTGGCTTTCAACTCGATTTTTCAGGTTCTTTTCTTCTCCCTGTATGCCTATATCTTCATAACCGTGCTCCCGGCCTGGTTTGGGCTCAAAGGCGTCGTGGTCAACGTGACGATCACACAGATTGCCAAGAGTGTATTCATCTATCTCGGCATACCATTTCTGGCAGGCATGGTGACCCGCTTCACGCTCATCAAGGTGAAGGACCGTGAATGGTACGATAAGGTCTTTATCCCGAAGATCAGCCCGATCACCCTCATCTCACTCTTGTTCACCATCGTTGTCATGTTCTCGCTCAAAGGTAATTATATCGTCCGCCTGCCGCTTGATGTTGTGCGCATCGCCGTGCCGCTGCTCATCTATTTCGTTGTGATGTTCCTGGTGTCGTTTTATCTTGGGAAGAAGATCGGCGCGGACTATCCGAAGACCGCGACCCTTTCCTTTACCGCGGCGAGTAACAATTTCGAGCTTGCCATCGCAGTGGCTGTTGCTGTGTTCGGCATCAATTCCGGGGCCGCCTTCGCCGCCGTCATCGGCCCGCTCGTGGAAGTGCCGGTCTTGATCAGCCTGGTGAACGTTGCGAAGTACTTTCAGCGCACCTATTTCAGCGTTGAGTACTGCAAGGTCAAGGGAACCGATACTGTTTGAGGCTGATCGGTGTCACGGCTCTTGACGTAATTATATGAAGCTTGCGGTATGCGGTAACCGACAGAGAGACTGAGGGAGGGAAAATGAGAACGAAGATCGTAATGATGGCAGTGGTGCTCCTGCTTGCCTCTTCGGCATGCAGCAGCGCCGGCAATATCGACGGTGCGCTGAACAAGGCGAAAGCAGAAGGCAAGATCGTCATGCTGGAGCTTGGTTCTGTTGGCTGCATTCCCTGCGAGAATATGAAACCGGTTATGCAGAAGCTTCGTGAAACATACATCGGCAAGCTTGAAGTCATCTTTGTCGATGTGCGCAAGGATAATAAGACCGGCCGCCGTTTCGGTGCGCATGTGATACCCACGCAGGTCTTCCTCGACAGAAACGGCAAGGAGTTTCACCGCCATGTCGGTTTCTATGCCTACGAGGAAATAGTCCCGGCGCTGAAGAAGGCGGGGATTTAGCCAGTCAGACAGGTCGGCAGTGAGCTGCGGGGAAGCGGAGTAAGGCAGCGGGTGATAACAATGGAGTCCATGCTGAACAATATACAATCGATCGTCCAGAATAATCACGGCCTGGCATACGGGACTGTTTTTATCGGCGGATTGATCTCTGCCGCAAGTCCCTGCGTGCTCGCAGCCATCCCCCTGATCATCGGGTATGTGGGCGGTTACTCCGGGGGAGACAAAAAGAAAGCGGCGATCTACTCCCTGGTATTCATTCTCGGTCTTTCAATTACCTTCACGGTCCTGGGCGCGGCGGCGTCGGCCATGGGCCGATTTCTTTCCTTTGCGGGCCAGTGGCTCTATATCGGCCTCGCCGTGATCGCCGTGACCATGGGGCTTCAGCTCATGGGCCTCATCAAGATCCCGCTTCCGTTCCAGAAGACGCATCAGGTCAAATCCCGTGGACTCTGGGGCGCATTCCTCCTCGGACTTCTGACCGGCACGGTCTCGTCTCCCTGCGCAACGCCGGTGCTGGCCGTGATCCTCGCCTACGTGTCAACGCAAGGCGATATCCTGTACGGCGGGTCGCTCCTCTTTGCATATGCCGTGGGTCATTGTGCGCTGATCTTCATTGCCGGTCTTTCCATCGGGCTGACGGAGAGCATTGTCAGCTCGAAAGGCGTTAAGAACTTTTCCTTGTACTCGAAGCGTTTCAGCGGCGCATTGCTTGTCGTAATCGGCATCTATATCGGAATAAGCGCTTTTTGAAAAGAGGAGGCGCACCATGAAGATCGAAGTCTGCGGTTCTGGATGCAGTAAATGCGCAGAGCTTGAGAAGCGTACAAAGGAAGCGGTTGCTCTTACCGGGGCTGCTGCCACGGTGGAGCATGTTTATGATATGGGCAAGATCATCGAACGAGGCATATTTATGACACCGGCATTGCTTATAGACGGCAAGACCGTGGCAAGCGGCAAGATCCCCAGCGTTGAAGAGATCGCCGCGCTCTTGCGTAGGTAGTAAGTATGAACATCTCTGCGATAGTATCCTCTGGCTTCGCCGCTGTGTATGATTATGTGCTTGCGCACACGCTGTTCTGTCTCGTCCCGGCGTTTTTCATTGCCGGTGCAATGGCGGCGCTCATCCCCAAGGACCTGCTCCTGCCGTACCTCGGGAAAGACTCGCCAAAGCATATTGCCTATCCCCTATCCGTAGCTTCGGGCCTTTTGCTGGCCGTCTGCTCCTGTACGGTCCTTCCGCTCTTTGCCGGGATAAAAAAAGGCGGGGCAGGCATCGGACCAGCGATTGCGTTTCTCTATACCGCGCCGGCAACGAACATCGTGGCAATCCTGTATACCGGCAGTCTCATCGGCTGGGACGTTGCAGCGGCCCGGATATTCCTATCCATCCTGTTCGCTGTTTCGATAGGCATGATCATCAGTAAAATGTTCCATGAGCAGGAAGAGGCGCAGGCCTCGGATACCTTTGTCAGAAGCTCGAAGAGCCATGATATTAAACGGCTGGTTTATCTTTTCAGCGTTCTTATCGGGATATTGCTTGTCGGGACACGGGTCAGCGTACCCTGGATCAAGTATGTGATCGTGCTCATTCTGATCGGCGCGAGCGCCTTGATCGCGAAAAAGTTATTTATCAAAGAAGAGATCGAAAGCTGGATGAAAGAAACCTGGGGTTTTGCCAAAACGATCGCCCCGCTTCTCCTTGGCGGCGTCTTCGTTTCAGGCATGGTCAAGGTCTTATTGCCGCAGGAATTCGTTACGACCTACGTGGGATCGAATTCTCTGACCGCCTTGCTCATCCCCGTTCTGTTCGGCGTGCTTGTGTATTTTCCGACGCTGGTCGAGGTGCCGATGGCAAAGGTCTTTCTTGATCTCGGCATGGGGAAAGGTCCGCTCATGGCCTATCTTCTCGCGGACCCGGTGCTGTCGCTTCCGAGCATCCTGGTTGTCAGCAAGATCATGGGGACAAAAAGAACGGTTGCGTACGTAAGCCTGATCATTATATTCACGGTCTTTGGCGGGTATCTGTTCGGACGTATACAGTGATAGAGACGTACAGGAGATTGGGAACATACTATGAAGATCAGGGCAAAAAAGAGATTTTCCGTCATTTGCCACTGCTGGTGGAACGGCTGGTAGGTTGGTTCGGGTTCAGAGTTCAAAGTTCATAGTTCAGGGTCAACCGAAACTCAACTAATCTATCAGGAGGATTATCATGCAGGATTTCAAAGAACTGTTGGAAATGGGCCTTAAATTCCATGGCCACAAGTGCCCGGCCATGCCCATGGGGCTTCGGGCGGGACTGACCGCAATGGAGAAGCTCGGCGTATCGAAAGCGCCGGACGGCCAGCTTATGGCGATCGTTGAACTGGACGAGAACCACTGCGCAACCTGCTTTGCCGACGGTGTCCAGGTCGCGACAGGCTGCACCTACGGCAAGGGCAACATCACCCGGACAGGCTACGGCAAATGGGGCCTGACCCTGATCGACAAGAAGACAAGCCGCTCCGATACGCGTCGTGCCCAAGGCCGAAGTGATGGCAAAGAACAAGGGTTCCAAGTTCATGGAGATGCGCAGCTCCGGCATACCGGCGTCCCAGGTGCCGCCCGAGGTCGTTGCCCCGTTGTTCGAGGGCGTGACCACCGCACCTGCAGAGATGCTCTACAACGTAGGAGAGATCAAGAACCATCCCTGGAGAGACGTGCCGCACACCTTTCGAGACCATGGCCTGCTCCCAGTGCGGCGAGATGGTCGTTGAGCGGAACACCCGCGTCAAGGCGGCAAGATCGTCTGCATTCCCTGTTCAGGATACGATAAATAGCGGCGGATATCGTAGTCTGGTGCCACCCCTCACCTAACCTCTCCCCGTGAGGGGAGAGGAATACTTTTTAAGGAGGCATATTGTGTCTGTCATCAATATTGCCGCCGCCGGCATCGTTTTCGTTTTCACCACGGTCCTGACCATCGCAGGCGTAGGCTCGGCGTTCGTCGTTATTCCCGACGTTCTACTGGCTCGGCGTGCCGCTTACCGAGGCCATGGCGATCGGCCTGCTGCTGAACGCCATCAGCATGACCTTTGCGTCGGCCAATTATATCCGCTACAAGCTCGTCCTGTTCCGGACCGCTATTCCGATCATTGTCCTTGCCGTGCTCTTTTCTCCCCTGGGCGCGTATTCAACGCGGTACTTTCCCGAAAAACGCGCTCATCCTGCTGTTCGTCCTTTTTCTGGTCTTCGCTGCCTCGATGATGCTTTTCTACAAGCCGAAGAAGAAGGAGGACGGGCGAGGGGAACGGCAGGAAAGAACTCAAAACCGGGATCGGTCTCGGTATCGGCGCGGGGTATCTCGGCGGGCTTCTCGGCGTGGGCGGCGGGAACTTCATCGTTCCGGCCCTTGTCTGGCTTGGCATCGATCCAAAGAAGGCGTCGGCTACCACGGCCTTTATCGTCGTGTTCGCTTCGCTCTCGGGCTTTTTCGGCCATGCCGCCACGGGAAGCATCAACTGGAACCTCCTGGCCTTCGCCGCAGTCGGCTCGATCGCAGGAGCGATCCTTGGCTCATGGCTCATGCACAAGAAGCTGGACGCGAACCAGGTTAAGAAGATCATCGGCATCGTGCTCTATGTCATTGCAGCAAAGATGGCGTGGGGCCTGCTGTAAAGGCGCAGCGCATGAGGTTCTCAAATGGCCGGAATCCTCGTGCAAGGACCTGTGCAAAAGAATAGACAACGATTTCTAGAATACACCGGTGAAGTGACAGCAGGAGAGCTTATCCTATGATAAATATAATTTTCACGGCAGCAAAATCGGATAGTCGCCTTGCCGCGCTTGTAGACGAGGCCAGTGAGTACGCACAGGTTTATTTTCTTGCGAAGCAGCGGCACAAAGGCTGCAGTGGAACAGGCGAACTCATGACCTTGAGAGAGGAATTTAAGGACATTGTTGATAAGATCATCCGTCACTGCAAGGAAAAGAAGTTTCTGTCCGGCGTTTGCGATTATGATCTGGACTCCCTTGCTGTTTTGCTGGTGAGGAAAAAAGGAGAATGACCGGGGTTCTCGTGAGCCCTATGGCGTCCTCTGATCTTTATTATTCTACCGGGATTTTTATCTTATTGGAGGCATCCTGAGTTATCAAGAAGTGGAAAATTTTTCCTTGTATACAAAACAGGTCAGCGGTACCATACTGATAATGGGCGGGCTTAATTTATTGGATGACGGGTATACGGGCGTTCATTACGGTCCGATGAAAGCATGCAATGACTGACAGTCAAAAGGAATTTTCAACGATATACGCAGAGTACCGTCCGAAAATCGTCGGCTATCTCCGGCGGCTCGTCGGCGATGTTGACGCCGAGGACGCGGCCCAGGAAGTCTTCGTGAAAGTGAGCCGGTCCCTGGACAGCTTCCGGGGAGACTCTTCTCTTGCCACGTGGATCTACCGGATCGCGACGAACACTGCCTTGGACCATCTGAGAAAGCCTGTTGAACAGGCAAAAAGACAATTCAACGGTTCTTCAATCGACGACAGCACTGGTGATACAAATAGTGTGGTGCTCATGGATACCGGTCCTTTAGTCGATACGCTCCTGATCAGAAAGGACATGAATGAGTGTATCCGCGGCATGGTGAACGATCTCCCTGAAAACTACCGCACCGTCCTGGTCCTCGGCGACCTTGAAGGTTTCACGAATGCCGAGATCGCAGATCTTCTCGGCCTCTCCCTCGATACGATCAAGATACGGCTGCACCGCGGCCGGCAGCAGCTCAGGAAGGCCATGGACCAGGCATGCCATCTGTACCACGATGAACGGAACGAGCTGTCCTGTGACCGGAAGACCATCCACGTAAAATTTCCCATGCAATAGGTGTATCTTTTTTCCCCTCGCCTCCGTCTATACGGTCAAAAGGAGGAGGTGAGAAAATGTCATATGAAAGACTGTCCCCTATTACAGGGAAGAAGACGTTACATCCCAGTATCCACGCCATTGCCGCATTGTTTGTCTCTACGGTGCTCTTGAGCATCCTGTTTTTCCCCGCCAAGGCAGCATCCATAGACATCCCGCCCGCAGCAGAGAAAAAGACAGTCCTATTGAAGCAGAGCTATCACGATGCCGGGCGCGCATTTGCATCGACTTGCAGTATCTGCCACAAGGTACCGGACCCTGCTCTATCCGTTCCTGCCAGAGACGAGTGCACAAAAAATTCTTCCAAAGAAGCTCTCGCCACGGTGCAGAATTACATGGCTGACGTCAGGACGGGTAAAAATCTGTACGAATCTCACTGTGGACGATGTCACGATCTTATCGCGCCGGAATCTCACACGCCGGACTACTGGTCAAAAAATCTTTGTACCAGTGACGAATGCTTTGTGAAAAAAATGCGTGAGGACGAAGAACAGCAACTACTGTTGTATTTGTCTTCGCATTCAAAGAAAAATTGAAAAGAAAGTCGGGAGGAAGACAATGAGTAATACAAATAACCGCTTCACCCTCGAAATTTCGAAAACCAGTAACCACTGTCCGGCGGGAGAAAAGGCGGGAGACCGTTACATAAAGGAAGGGAAGATTCCGGTCCTGTCCTGCGAAGGCGCGTGCATCCGAGGGGAGATCGCGCGGCTTGCCGCGCATATGGTGGCAAAGGAGGAACCGTATCGCCGCGGCTGCCATGGAGAGCTGTTGACCGTCCCGGGGTCGGCGCTGGCGAAGTGGATGACGACAGCGGAAAAGATCGTGCTGATCGACGGCTGTTTCCTGCACTGTCACGGCAGAGTGCTCGAGAACCTGGTGGGTAAGGAGAAACTTGCGCAGTTCGACGCGCTTTCTTATTACCGTAAATACAGCGAGAACTTCGATATCGATGAGGTGCCGGAAGCGGACCGCAAGGCGGCGGCGCGGCTGGTGGCGGACGCCGTGCTTGCAGAACTGGCGAAGTCTGGTGCTCACACGGCGCCGGTCGGCGCCGGGTGCGGCGCTGGTACTGCATCGGACAAGACAGCGGGCTGCGGCTGCAGCTGATGCCTTCTCACGGGGAAAGACGGTGCGATGAATGTAGAATTTTCGACGAACTTGAGTAAGTGTAAAAAAGTTCAATTGGACCGTGCAAATTGGAATCAACTGCTAAAATAGTAGGAGGAAATAATCATGAGTCTTGACGCACGAACAAAAGCATTGATCTCCGTGGGGGCATCAATAACCGCCAACTGTCAGCCCTGCCTTCAGTATCATGTGTCAATGGCCCGGGAGAGCGGGGCCGATGACGAGGACATCACCATGGCCATTGCCGTTGCCAAAGCCGTAAGAAAAGGGGCCGCTGCAAAGATGGATGACTTCGCAGCAGGGCTGGGAACAGAGGCAGCGCCGGCCGGCTGCAGCGCAGGCCAGAGCTGCGGATGTGGGGCCTGAGGAGGGGACCGATGCTGCTGAACGGCTACCAGCCGGAGATCTTCAAACCGACGTGCAATTCCAGCTTCCAGTCGGTGCACTGCATTGCCCATCTCGATAATGACGTGGGGGATGCGCTGCCCTATCTCAATGCCCTGCTGGGCGGAGACACGTATATCAGGAATCCCCCGTCCGTAACGTTCAAAATGAACGGAAAGCTCGTGACGGTCCACAGCCGAAAGATCGCCGTCAACGCTCTTCGGGACGAAGCGGAGGCGCGCGCTGTTCTCGAATGGCTCAAGAGCAAGATCAATGAGGCCTGGGACAGCCGGGAATCAATTGTTCCCAAGTTCGAAGGGGCGGCAAAAGCCCATCCGCTCACTATCTTTAAATTCCTGCCGCGAACCAACTGCAAGGCCTGCGGGCAGCCGACCTGCATGGCCTTTGCAGTGCTGGCAGCCTCAGGCGCGAAGGACGCCGGGGACTGCGACCCGCTGGATGACGACGGCCGCATGAAATTGCAGGATTATCTCGCTGCTTTTCGTTTCGATTGACCGGTATAATCCGGCAAGTCGCTGAAAACTTGTAGCCGTCTTTGCGGGCGGGTCCCTCGCAGTCCTTGCGAGTGTAACGAAGCAATCTAACTATTTGCTCGGGATAAACTCCGCAATCCCGCGCCTTGGCATCCCCCGGCTCCTACCGGGGTGGAAAGCGCTCACTCGCGCGTGACACGAACGTGTCACGCATGCGCGAGTTCGCAGTTCCGGGAGGTCGCGTCAATTTTAGTCCCGACAGGTCGGGATGCCGGAGGGGGCTCCACTCTCAGCCATGATGAAGTCGAGAAATTCGAGATTTCCGCGTCGAGCAAAGCTCTTCTCACAATGACATTCCAGGAATTTTTTACGGCTTGCCGGGTGAATGAAACCCCTCACTGTTACCCCCTTTTTATCAAGAAAATACCGACGGTACGTGATTTCTGAATATTGATGAGGTATACTTAATTCCTAGGTATGCCTTTTAACCCTCTTTCCGCAGAATTACGTTAATTATTTCGTTTACACTGATGAATGTCCGGAAACCCTGGTCGAGCCGGGTCCCGAAACGATAGAACACACGAGGCAAAAGCATGAAAATAAAAAGTCCTGTATTGATCCTGGTCTGCGCATCGGTGTTCGTTCTTTCCGGGACAAAGGGTCGTGCGGAGCAGGGGCCTTCGGCCTGCGTCGCGTGCCACACCTTTCTCGGGGGGCAACTGGCGCAGCCAGTCATGGAATGGAAGGGCTCGATCCACCAGCAGAACGGGATCACCTGCGACCGCTGCCACGGGGGAGATGCAAGCGTCGATGTCGGCGACGTGAAAAGCCTCGGCGGCCAGGAGTTCGGGGACAGGATGTCGCGGGCCATGTCAACGTCCCACGGCTTCGTGGGCAAGCCTTCCGGCAAGGGACTGTTTTCCATGTGCAGCCGGTGCCACAGCGCATCGGTGGACCGGTATGCAAGGAGCATCATGGGCAAGGCCTATCTCGACCAAAAAGGCGGGACCCTCCTGCGTTACCTGCCACCACGCACATCGCAATACGATGCCGGAGGTGCCCAGGGTCTGTGAAAGCTGCCACAAGGATACGACGGGCTTTGATCAAATCGATCCGATGGACGTTACTGAATCAACGGTGAACACGCTGTCGGGCATCCGGATAAAGATCGCCCAGGAGAAAACAACAGGAAAGAAGCCGGCCTTCATTCCCGAGTTCCCCAGCGACCTGGATGCCTTTCAGATCGGCTTCTTCGCCTTCGGCGCCGTGATCGTTTTGTTCATCATCGGCTATATCGTGTATTTCGTTCTGGAAAAGAGGGAATGATATGAGTTTTGAGATCATAAAAGAAAAAAAGCCCGCTTATCCAAAGGCCGCCGCAACAGCGGTTCTGGTCCTGGCAATCCTGCTTCTCGCTGCGGGCGTTGCATTCGCCTATCTCCTGATAACCGGCAAGGGAAGCGATTACCTCCTCGGCACCCTGCTTGCGTGCGAGTTCCTGCTCGCGGGCGTCGAGATCGTGCTCTTTGCGCGATATTTCATCCCCTTCAGGGAGGTATCGGAGGACCGTGAGGAGGAACTGCTATGGTAGAGGGAACCTCCGGGAAAGATAGAGACCGCGAGGGGATCACCCGGAGGAAGTTCACCCTCGGCGTGATGCTCGCCTCGCTTGCAGGAGCTTTCGGATCTCTTTTTGCCTTCTTAAAAGTGCTCGCCCCCGAAAAGAAGGGGGGAGGCTATGCAACGACGATCAAGCCGGGAGACGTGCTCATGTATCGCCCAGGGCGACCACACGGGTTCGCCCGTAACGGCTTCATCGATGAAGGCCGGCGACGCCGTGCTCGCCTATCCGACGGGCAAATCGTCCAATCCCGCAAACCTCGTCCAGCTTATCAGGCTGGATGAAAAGACCTTCAAACCGCCCACCGACATGTCGCTCACGGACAAGGGGTTCGCGGCCTACAGCGCCATCTGCACCCATCTGGGCTGCACCGTTGACTGGACCAGGAACAAGGAATCTCCCGACGCCTCGGTCACGGAATGCCGCTGCCACGGCAGCATCTTCAATCCCGCCGAGGGAGCGAAGGTCATGGGAGGTCCTGCCCCGATCCCGCTCTCCCAGATCGGGGTGAAGGTGAAAGAGGACGGCACGCTCGCCTTTACGAGCGATTTCAACGGACCGATCGGACCGCAGGTGTAGCGAGACTGACCTCAGAGAAGTGAGGCATGAGTTCTCAATCAAGGGCCGTCTCGCGCTGAGACGCGGAGTCGCCGGGAAATGCATGAAGGTTTTAAGAGCAGATTTTCTTTCCTCTGCGTCCCTGCGCCCCCGCGCGATAATTGTTTTTTTGATTTAAGAATTTGACTCAGAATTTAAATGAGAAGCAATAAGACTCTCCAAGGACGCGGAGGACACTGCCATGATCTTTAAATGGTTTGATGAAAGACTGGAACTCAAAAAGTTCAAGGACAAATTCCTGAGCAAGACTTTTCCGACGCACCCGTTGTTCCTGCTCGGAGAAACGGCGCTGTTTTCCTTCATCACCCTTGTCGTCACCGGCATCTTCCTCGGGTTTCTCTACGAGCCTTCGACCAAGATGGTCTCTCTTTTCGGGGCAATGGTCCCGGCGGCCTATGCGAGCGTCGTCAGGATCGACCTGCTCCCGATGGGCCTGATCGTCAGGCGCATCCACCACTGGTCGGCCATGATCATGATAGCCGCCATTCTCGCCCATCTCCTGAGGGTCTATTTTACCGGGGCCTATCGGAAGCCGCGGGAGATAAACTGGCTCGTGGGGCTCAGCCTGTGGGGCACGGCGATGATCGCGGCCTTTACCGGCTATCTGCTTCCCTACAGCCAGTTCTCGGTGACCGCCACGTCGATAGCCTACTATATGGCAAAGTCGATGCCCTGGATCGGGGACTGGATGTCCAGTCTTCTCTTTGCCGGCGACTTTCCGTTCGGACGGGACCGTCCCCCGCTTCTTCTTCATGCATGTCATGCTGATTCCGGTCACGCTGATCGGCCTCATCAGCCTGCACATGCTCATCCTGATAAAACAGAAACATACCGAGCCGCGTCCAACAAAGGCCGAAAGGAGGCGCAGGGCGGCAAGCGGCTCATCGGCATCCCGATCTGGCCTGAACAGGCCGTCATCAGCCTGTCGTTATTTCCTGTTCCTGCTGTTCGTGATCGTGCTGATGGCGACCTATATCCCCTTGAACCCGATAGAGACGTACGGTCCGCCGTCGCCGGGAACGCCCGTGATGAGGCCTGACTGGTATTTTCTCGTGGTCTACGGATTCCTGAAGCTCGTGCCCGGCGACCTGTCGTTTTCCATCCTGGGAGGGAAGATCACGCCCGAGACCATCGGCGGCGTCATCTTCCCGGCGTGTACCTTCCTTGCCTACGCACTGATACCGTTCCTCGACCGGTCAAAGGAACCGCAGCACTTATATGGAAAACCCGCTCCACAGGCCCTTCATGACCTCGCTGGGCATCGGGGGCATCGTTTTCCTTTGCATGATGGTCGTGGCCGGATACATCGACGTGCTTCATATCACGCCCAAAGGCAATGACGGTCTATGCGATCGTCGCAACAGCGGCGGCGTGGAGCGCCAGCTTTGCGCTGCTGCGGCGGTACAACAGAAAGAGAGGCAATAATGGCAAAGGTTGATCAGCGTTCTTCTTTGCGCTCTTTTCGTGTGCGTCCTTCTGCTGCTCCCCGCGCGGACGAGGCCGCGGATGAAAAAAACGGGAAATTCCTGCGTCACTTGTCATTCCCGGCTTCCGGGCAGCAGTTTCGTGGGAGCGAAGTCCCACAGCTGGAAGGGATCGATACACCAGAAACACGGGGTCACCTGCGAAAAATGCCATGGAGGGAATCCCCTTGCAGCGGAGCAGAAGGATGCCCATGCAGGGGTCCTCGGCTCGACCGATCCTCAAAGCACGGTCTACTTCAAGAACATCCCGACCACCTGCGGCAAATGCCACGGCGCCGAGTTCTTCAAGTTCTCCCAGAGCCGGCATTACAATATCCTGCAATCGGCAGGAAAGGGGCCTGAATGCGTGACCTGCCACGGGTCCATGGTCACGGGCATTCTTACGCCCGATACCGTAGCCGCCGTATGCGTGCAGTGCCACAACGAGCGAATGGGCATCTTTCCCTATGTGCCGGAAAAAGCGAAGGCGGTGCTGCTTCTGCTGACGGAAAGCGCGGCCCTTCTCGACGCGAACGCGAAGCTTTATCATCCTGCCGAAGGAACCGAACAGGCCCGCGCCCTGCGCGAGGCCCGGTCGTCCCTGCAGTCCGCCACGGCTGGATTGGCACAAGTTCGATCTCGACACGATCGTCGCTGATCTGCAGGGGGTGTACAGCTCCCTGAAGAAGATGCAGCCCGCGAGCCCCCGGCGTTGAGTATTTCGATTTTGAGAGGAATATCGATTTTCGCGCAGAGAGGCGCAAAGACGCAAATTGAGAAAAAATGGAATTTGGCTTTTCTTGCGTGCTCCGAGGCTTTGCGCGATAATAGTCTTCAGCCTTTCTGCCTTCCGAGCCTTTCTGCGGAACGGCGTAATCATCACACGACTAACCGCCTGGCAGAGAACGGGATGGGCGCATCTCCATGATCGTGCAATTTTGCATTACGGGCAACCGAAATCATTAACTGCTCCCGCATCGCCCTGAATTGCCCACGGTCGTCTTACAACGTCATCTTCGAGAAGGCAGCATCTGTAATGAAGCCGAAACCAAAGTTCTGCGCTAAAAGACCGGGAAACGGTCCCGTGAAACGTCCTCCCCGCGGGAACCCTACAATATCAGCGATCGCTTATTTCCCTGTTCTTTCCTAGACATTTTATGTTAGTTGTAGTACTGTTTTAGATATCTGATACCGGCGCGTAATCATTCGGAATTCCGACCGGCAAATATCTGATGGCGTGCTCGAAGGCTTCACGATGGCAGAAGTCGACGGAAAGTATCAGCGTCGGCAGGAACCGGCGCAGACAGCGGACCGGGGAAGGAACTTCGCATGTCGGGAAAAAGGATACTGAGGGCGCCCCTTCTCAATTTTCGGCTTTCCGGTGTTTCAGCAGCCTTTCGATTTATCACGCTGTTTCTCCTGCCGTTGCTCCTCTTCCTGCCGCTGCCGGTACATGCCGGCAGCCGCACCGTGACTGTCGGCGTCTATGAAAACGCGCCAAAGGTCTTCACCTCCGAATCAGGCAAGCCCTCAGGAATCTTCATCGACATCATCGAATCCATCGCGAAAAGCGAAGGCTGGGACCTGCGCTATGTCCCCGGAACGTGGAGCGAGGGCCTCGAACGCCTTGCAAAAGGGGAGATCGATCTCATGCCCGACGTGGCATATACGACGGACCGTGAAAAGCTCTTCTCCTTCCACAAAGTGCCGGTCCTGTCCGTCTGGTCCCAGGTGTATGCTCCCAAAGGCAGCCGCATCCAGTCCATACTGGACCTGAACGGCAAGAGGGTCGCGGCCCTGGAGCAGACGATCCAGCTCGAAACCTTTCAGAGGCTCACGAACAGCTTCGGGCTGAAGATCATTCTCCTTCCCGTGCCGGATTACAAAACCGAGTTCGAGATGGTCTCCACGGGGAAAGCGGACGCCGGCCTTACCAACCGGTTTTACGGCCTGATGTATGCAAGGAAGTACGGGCTTGAAGATACGCCCATCATGTTCGATCCCGCCCCTTTCTTTTTTGCGGCTCCCCGGAACGCCCCGCGCTCTATTCTGGAGGCCATCGACCGCCGTCTTACGGAACTGAAACAAGACCACCGGTCCGCATATTACGCTTCCCTGAAACGATGGACGTCCGAAGAGGTGCAGTTCAAATTGCCGGCGTGGGTGCGGATCGTCGGCATTGTCCTGGGAGCCGCGATCGTGATCGTTCTTTCCCTCGTGATCAGGAAGCAGCATGCTGCAGAGTCCGCGCTTCGGAAGGAAAAAGCATTTGCGGAAAAGATCATCGACAGCGTACCGGGCGCCTTTTATGTGATCGATGCCTCAGGCCGGCTCGTGCGCTGGAACCGGTATCTGGCAAAGCTCAACGAACTCTCCCGACGGATGAGCTCAATGGCATGAACAGTCT
The DNA here is from genome assembly GCA_963749655.1 of Nitrospirota bacterium. GTDB lineage: Bacteria > Nitrospirota > UBA9217 > UBA9217 > UBA9217 > JAJYKN01. The sequence goes on along the minus strand of CAVVOB010000016.1, from coordinate 46,450 downwards.
GCGCAACATACGGGAGGAAGACAAGGCGGTCATTGCGCGCTCCATCAAAGAGGCCTTCAGAACCGGAGAAGCGGAGGCAGAAGCGCGGATCAACACCCGTGAAGGAGAACGGTATTTTCTCTTTACGGGAAGACGGATCGACGACGGAGACGCGCCGCTTGTCGTCGGAAGCGCCATCGACATCACCAGCCGCAAGCGGGCCGAGGACGAACTGCTTCGGTACCGGGACCATCTTGAAGAGCTCGTCAAGGACCGGACGACGACCCTGGAGGAAACGAACATCAGGCTGAAGGGCGAGATCGAGCAGCGGTCCCGGGCCCAGCAGGAGCTGCGCTGCGCCCTCGAGGACCTCGCCGTTGCCAAGGAACGGGCCGAGGCCGCCGACCGCCTGAAATCGGCGTTCCTGGCGACCATGTCCCACGAGCTGCGGACGCCGCTCAATTCCATTATCGGCTTTACCGGCATCCTGCGACAGGGGCTGGCCGGTCCCCTGAACGACGAGCAGAAAAAACAGATGGAAATGGTGCAGAAGAGCGCGGACCATCTCCTGGCCCTGATCAACGACGTCCTGGACATTTCCAAGATCGAGGCGGGCCAGCTGAAGGTCGGATCGGAGCCGTTCGACCTGCGCGAATCGGTCCTGAAGATGGAACGGACGGTGCGTCCTCTTGCGGAGAAGAAGGGCCTGACGCTGACCACGGAGATCGGCGCCGATGTGGGTCTCATCACGAGCGATCAGCGGCGGGTCGAACAGGTCCTGCTGAATCTTCTGAGCAATGCGATCAAGTACACGGAACAGGGAAAAGTCACGGTCGACTGCCGTGTTCGGGACGGATTCGTCCGCACCGCCGTTGCCGACACCGGGATCGGGATTGCGCGGGACGACCTCCCGAAGCTGTTCCGGCCCTTTCATCAGGTCGAAAGCGGGCTCACCCGGCGCTATGAAGGCACCGGTCTCGGGCCTGTCCATCTGCACACGGCTGCTCGAACTCCTGGGCGGGAAGATCGGTGTTGAAAGCGAGCCGGGCAGGGGGAGTACGTTCAGTTTTACACTGCCGGCAGGACGGGGGAGGGCATGAACAACAAGGTCCTTTACATAGAGGACAACGAGCAGAACCTCTATCTCGTGACCTATATTCTCGAGAAAAACGGTTACGCGGTGACCGGCGCCCGCGACGGACGGCAGGGCATCGAAACGGCGTCCAGCCTCCATCCCGCGCTTATCCTTCTGGATATCCAGCTGCCGGGCATGGACGGCTACACGGTGGCCCGCACATTGCGCAAGTCGAAGGACCTTGCGACCATTCCCATTGTTGCCGTCACCTCGTACGCCATGTCGGGCGACCGGGAGAAAGCTCTTGAAGCGGGCTGCACCGGTTATCTCGAAAAGCCGATCAACCCCGAAACATTCCTCTCCCAGATCGAACGGTATCTTGCGGAGCCGGGGTCTTCCGGAGGTGCACAGAAATGATTCGCGTCCTGATCGCAGATGATTTGGCCGAGAACCGGTACCTGCTCGAAACGCTCCTCAAGGGAAACGGATACGAGGTCGTCACAGCATGCAACGGGGCCGAAGCACTCGAGCTTGCGCGAAAAGCGCCGCCTGATGTGGTCATCACGGACATCCTGATGCCGGTCATGGACGGTTTTTCCCTCTGCCGGCAGTGGAAAGCGGATGAGCGTCTGAAACCGATCCCCTTCATATTCTATACGGCAACCTATACCGATCCGAAGGACGAAGAATTTGCGCTCAGTCTCGGAGCGGAGCGGTTCATTGTAAAGCCGAAAAAGCCGGAAGAGATGATCGCTCTGGTGCATGAAATTCTGAACGACGCCGTCGGCGGCAGGCTCGCTTCCGGAGATCGGCCGTCGGACAAGGATTTTCTCCGCGATTACAACGAAACGCTGTTCCGGAAGCTTGAAAAGAAGGTGGGCCAGCTGGAACAGTCGAACGCAGCCCTTCAGCAGGAAATAGATGCACGGAAGAAGATGGAAAAGGAACTGGTGTACCGGAACACGCTCCTCGCCACGCAGCAGGATACCTCGCTGGACGGGATCCTGGTTGTCGACGCCGAGGGGAAGATGGTTTCGTACAACAGGCGTTTTGTCGAGCTCTGGGGAATACCGCACGACGTTGTCGATAGCCGATCGGACGAGCGGGCGCTCCGGTCCATCCTGGACAAGATCGTCGAACCGGAACGGTTTCTCGAAAAAGTGCGCTACCTGTACGAGCACAGGGAGCAGACCAGCAGGGAGCTCGTTACGCTCAAGGACCATCGGGTGTTCGACCGGTATTCCTCGGCCATTCTGGGGGAAGACGGACACTATTACGGCAGGGTCTGGTATTTCCGGGACATCACCGAGCAGAAGAAGCTCGAGGAGCAGCTGCGCCTGGCCCAGAAGATGGAAGCCATCGGAACGCTGGCGGGAGGGGTGGCCCATGATTTCAACAACATCATGACTGCGATCATGGGATACGCCTGCATCCTGCAGAAAAAACTGGGTCCCGAAAACGCCGTCGGCCACAACATCGATCAGATCCTTTCGGCCACCAAAAAGGCCGCGGGCCTCACCAAGAGCCTGCTGACGTTCAGCAAAAAACAGACGGCCTGTCTGCAACCGGTCAACATCAACGACATTATTCAGGGTTTCCAGAGAATGATGACCGGTCTCATCAGAGACAACGTTCAATTTACGGTGGCCTGCGCCCCTGAGGCACTGATCCTCGAAGCGGATGCGGGACAGATGGAGCAGGTGCTGATGAACCTCACCGTGAACGCCCTCGATGCCATGCCCCGCGGAGGCGTTTTGACGGTCACCACGAATACCTTCTCGATTCAAGCCGACCAGGACGAGATACGGCGTGGGTCCTACGCGGTCATTGCGGTGTCTGACAGCGGCATCGGCATGGACAAGGGGACCGTGGAACATATATTCGAGCCTTTCTTTACAACCAAGGGCGCGGACAAGGGGACCGGTCTGGGGCTGGCCGTGGTCTACGGCATCATTAAAAATCACAAGGGTTTTATCCGGGTATACAGCGAACTGGGAAAAGGGACCATCTTCAAGATCTATCTGCCGTTGACGACTCAGGCGCTCCGGGACAGCCTGAGCGATGAGAAAGTAGTGCTGCCGTCAGGAACCGAAACGATTCTTCTGGCCGAGGACGACGCGAATGTCCGCATGGTAACCTGCCACCAACTGCAGGAATTCGGATATACCGTGCTGGAGGCGACGGACGGGGAAGATGCAGTGGCGATCTTTCACAGGAACGCGGACACGGTGCGGCTTGTCATCTGCGACCTGATCATGCCGAGAAAGAACGGCAAGGAGACCCTGGAAGCGATCAGAAAAGAAAAACCGGACATAAAGGTGATCTTTACGAGCGGCTACACAAAGGACGTCATAGCCCGGAAAAGCCTGATGGAAGAAGACGCGAATTTTCTGTCCAAACCCGTCAGTATGCTGGAAATGATCAGGAAGGTCCGGGAGGTCCTGGATACGTAGATGATTTCAGGTGTTCGGACGGGCGCCTGCAGTTTGCCGAGGCCGCCGAGGCGAACACGTAGGAGGACCGTTCCATCTTGTTAAGAGCCTTTCAAAATTGAATTGACTTTCTGCCCACAAAACCCATTCCCCCTCCTTTGAAAGGGAGAGCGAAATCGGGAGGGGGAATGGGGTAAATGGCCTGTTAACGAAAATGTCCGCTGTGGACAGCGTGTCGAATGTCAAAAAGGAGAGCCGAGCCAACTCGGCTCTCCTTTTTTGTATCATGAACGTGCACTACATCCCTGTCAGCGAACGGTGCATGGAGGGAGCAGGCATGTAGTCCGTATGGCAGACGTAGCAGTTCCAGATCCAGTAGTCATCGCCCTGGAATTTCAGGGGGATGGAACTGTCCGCAGGATTGGAGGACCGGTATTCGGCATGGGTGCTGTTATGGCACGCTTCACAGTAAAGCTTGCCGTCCATTTTGCTGGGGACGTTCATTGTGTCCGGCGTGTTCATGAACACCGAATTCCGGTAGAGCGTGTTGTCGTTCTCCGCGTACTGGGAGCCGTGGCAGTCTGCGCAGCGCGGTTCTTCGAGCCAGGGCTTCCTGCCTGCCGTAAGCTTGTCCGTCATCGCCTGCATGTCCCCGTGGCAATCCTGGCAGGACTGGCCTGCCTGGTGCATCTGCCCCCGGAGGCATTTGGTCTTCGGCCCGGGATGGCAGTTGTAGCACGTGGGCTTGTTGGGATCCGCGGATACGTTCATCTTGTCTTTATGCCAGCCGTGCATGGCAAGGGAGAGGTTCTTCACCCCGGCCTTGCCTGCCATGCCGAGGGCGTTGTCGCCATGGCACTCGGCGCAGGCATGCAGAACGCCGGCTGCCTGGTCCGCGGCAAGCGTTGTTCCGCTCAGCCGGTCATGGGTCTGCAGGATGTTCAGGAAGGGATTGTCGGCTCCATGGCAGTTGCTGCAGTTCAGCTCCGTCGAAATCGGCACCACCACCGATGCGGTCTGGAGCACCGTCCCGGTTCCGCTGTCGACGAGCGTGATCTCCGCCTGGCCGTAAGGGTCCCACGTCCCGTCGTCGTCATAAGGAGTGACCGGGATGCCCGTGGCAACGTACCCGAGCCCGTTGCTGTCCAGGGTCATGTCGCCGGCAAGTGTTGTGCCGGTGAGGCCTACATTGGGGGCAAGGGTCCAGCCGTATTTCGAAGCATAGGTCCAGAAGTTCGTATGGAGCGTTGAATCCGTTTTTTTCGGGAACGCGTACTTGACCGTGATGCCGCTGGTCACAATACCTCCCCCGCGCTTTAACACCTGTACATGGAGCGTGTTGAAGGGCGGCAGGATCAGGAAGTACGAGTAGTCGTCCTGGGCGCAGTGCATTCCCAGGTCGTTCCAGGCAAGGATGACATAGTCCATGGTTGCGGCGGGGATCAGGATGTCCGAAGGGGTCGCGGCGCTGTAGTCCCAGTAGTCGCCGTGATCGACCGTGAGGCTCCAGTCAAGTGTCGTTGTCGCGTTCGACGCGACGTCGCAGCTGCGGGTCGGCATGGAGTACCCCGCGGCGGTAACGGTCATGGTGTGGCTTCCTGCCGTGGTCGTAAGGGTGTAGCCGCCGCTCACATCCGTTGTCGTGGAATACGTTCCGTCGGAAATAACAGCTGCCGCAACCGCGCTGCCCGTTGCGAGGTCCTTGACCGATCCCTTGATCGCGCCGGTCGCCGTGGCAGGGGGCGCGGGCGGGTTGTCGGAACTTGTGCTGCATGCCTGCAGCAGGGGGAGCAGGAAAAGGAACGACAGGACTAACGCACATTTGATGACAACACCGAGTCGCTTCTTCATGGGTGGCCCTCCGGACAAAAAAATAGAAGTCTCTGTGCAGATGCTCCAATTAACTCTAGCAATTGTCGTGCCCTGAAATGCAATGAAGAATCATCAAGGAACATCGGCAATTTGCCGGATTGGCGTGAGCAGGATGAGCATTCCGTACCAACATAGACAGTCTATTTTGAACGGTGACTCACTGGAATGAAACATACTGTGAGTATTGCACGGATTTGATATTGCCAATAAAATAGATGACGCCGGGAGCGCCGTCTATGCGCCCCCGGGCTCTGCCTTGAGTCAAGCCGAATGCTGAGAACTGACACTGACAGCTGCTTTCACATCACAAATCCAGCTTGGGCTTTGGTGTGCTGTCCGTGGAGGCGGGCAGAATAGGATAAACGATCGACGGCTGGGCGCCGGTCGTGCTTCTGAGGAATGCATCGACGCGCTCGATTTCCGCTGCATTCAGGCTGATGCCGAGCTGCGCGTTTGCCATGACGGCCACGGCATCCTTAAGGCTCCATACCATACCGGAGTGGAAGTAGGGCGGCGTCAGGGCGATATTTCTGAGCGATGGAGCCTTGAACATATATTCATCGGATTTGACGCCGGTGACCTTAGATCTGCCTTCATCCCCCTTCATGATGTCCGATGACGGCTTTGCCGCCACGCCGAAGGGGAAGTATCCTCCTCCTCCCATGTTGATACCGCCGTGGCAGGCGCCGCAACCCTTGTCCATGAACAGTGCGAGACCCTCTTTTTCCGGAGCTTCCAGCGCGCTCACCTTGCCGTCGAGATACTGGTCAAAGGCCGACCGGGGTGTTATGAGCGTCGCCTCGAATACGGCAATCGCTTTTGCCATGTTCTCGAAGGAGACCGGGTCCTTTTGTCCGGGGAAAGCCTTCGTGAACATGGCAACGTACCCGGGCATGCTCTTGAGCGTCTCCACGGTGCGGTCGGGGGTATTGTTCATTTCCACCGACGCCTGCACCGGCCCTTTTGCCTGTTGTTCGAGGGTAGGGGCCCTTCCGTCCCAGAACTGGGCCATGTTGAAAACGGAATTCAGCACCGTAGGCGCATTGCGCGGTCCCTTCTGCCACTTGTGCCCGATGGAGGTCTCCTGGAAATCGATGCCGCCCATGCCGACATTGTGGCAGGTGTTGCAGCTGATGAGGCCGCTCGCGGACAGACGGGGATCAAAAAAGAGCGTTTTGCCGAGCTGGATTTTTTCGGGTGTCGCTGAGTTGTCCGCGATCACGGGCGCCCTCGTCGGGATCGGCTTGAACATCTGCTGCGCCCGTTTCATGAGTTCGTCGGCAGCAGACGCTGTTTGCGCAAAGACCAGAACAATGAACAGGGTAAAGACAAGTTTTGCAATTTTCATGGCACTACCTCCTTCGTTGTACATTCATGATTGAGAATTTCCGCAAGAGGGCCCTGTGTTGACGCAGATCCAAACGATAGCCACGATGACTTAAACTATAGCACAGCGGAAAAGAAGCTCTCTCCAGCCGGGCTTGTCGGCTTCAGAATGTCGCGGAAAGTGCTCGAGCGGTCGCATCAGGTTTTGCAAATCTTGCAGAATTGTGCGGCCCAGCCGACGTGTTCGATCTCGAAACTCGGAAATCACCGGTAGAAATACATGCGGGAATGGGCGGAATTGTCGGCCTCATTGAAGCAGCGCGCAGGCAGAAACCTGATGTCGATGTTATTTTTACGAGCGCCTATCCGTTTGACATGATCGGGAAAGAAGGTGTGCTCGAATGATCTCCTCTCCGGATGTTCTGTTATAGTATAAGGCTGCACTGAACGGCCGCCCCGCAGCGGCAGCGGAAAGAAGAAAGGGGGGGCTCCCGGGGGAAAGAGGCTAGGCGCGCGGATCGGACATAAATTAAAATGTCCATTTGAATTATTAAAATATTTAATTTGCAATGGCCGCCGCGGTGTGGTATTACTGTCTCTCCCGGCGGGCCTGCCGGGACGCCTCATGAGGGAGTGCCCGAATGAAAGTAAAAGAGAATATCCCGTCTCCCCGTTCCCGGTCTTCGGGTGATACGGCAAACCGCATCGTTTCCGCAGCAGCAAGCCTGTTCGCGGCAAAAGGGTACGACGGGGCGTCCATCAAGGAGATCAGCGAAACGGCCGGAGTGAACATTGCCGCGGTCAACTATCACTTTGAATCGAAGGAAAACCTGTTTCATCACATCATCGAGGAGTTTTTGTCGGAGCTGTTCGTTTCTTCGAGAAAGACCCTGCTGCCTCCCCAGAGCATGGAGGACCTGAAGGTCCGTCTGGAAATTTTTGTAGGTCAGACGATCGAGGCGATCATCAGCCAGCCGGAAGTCATGACGATCATCCAGCGCGAAGGGGAGCGGAGCTCCGAAGTTTTCAAAAAGACCATCCTCCGGCATCGCGCGGCATTGAATACCTTTCTCGAGCACGCAGGAAAGACGGGGCTTCTGGCGCCCGATGTCGATCCGCATTTCGCGGCGGAATTCCTCATGGCGCAGATCGCGCAGCGGTGCCGAAGGGACAGGACAAAAAAGGAGTTCTTCGGTCAATCTCCTGCAGCGGAAAAACATCGTCATGAATGGATTCGCGGGACCCTCCGGTTGTTTCTGGGGGGCGTCGTGAAACAGTAACGCCTTTTCCGAAAGGCGCGGGGAAATCATATAATCAGCGGAATATGTTTTTAAGACAGAAGGAGAAGCAGCTTATGTTCATGAAGAATGATCCGGAACAGGAACCATCACGCCGGACGCAGGTGAAGACCTGGGGTATCCGGGCCGTTCTGGTCTTCTGCATTGCCCTCGCGCTGGTCTATGGGGCGAGGAAAATATCCTATGCGCTGGCGCACGAGAGCACTGACGACGCCTTTATCGAAGGAACGGTCGTGCCGATCAGCTCGGAGGTCAAGGGCAGGGTCGTGAAGGTGCTCGTTACGGACAACCAGCTCGTAAAAGCCGGGGACGCTCTCGTGGAAATCGCGGCGGACGACTACAACTCGCTGGTGCAGTCACGGCAGGATTCCGTTGCCCGTATGACGGCGGAGCAGCAGGAAACGCACGCCCTGATCAAGGTGAAGACCATGGCGCTCGCACGCGCCCGGGCTGATCTCGATGCGGCTGAAACAGGGGTTGCCCTTGCCGAGAAAGACCTGAAGCGAAGCACCGAACTCCGGGAAAAAGAAGTCATTTCCCAGAGCCAGTACGACCAGGCGGAAGCGCGCTTCAAGGACACCGGGGCGCGGAAAGCCTCGGCGCATGCAGCGGTGTCCGAGATCGAAGCCGCCATCGAGGCGCTGAACGCCCAGGTTACGACGCAGAAATTCAAGATCCGTGAGGCCGGAAGCGCACTGAATCTGGCGCGGCTGGACCTCGGCAGGACCACCATCACCGCACCCGTCGGCGGCAGGATAGCCAAAAAGAACGTGGACGAGGGCAAGTACGTGCAGCCCGGTCAGCCGCTGCTGGCGATCGTGGACGACGGCGCCCTCTGGGTGGTGGCGAATTTCAAAGAGACGCAGATCTCCCGCATGAAACCCGGTCAGCCCGTGGACATCACGGTGGACGCCTATCCCGGTGTCGTCATCAGCGGCCGCGTGGACAGCTTTCAGCCGGGCACCGGGAGCGGTCTTCAGCCTCCTGCCTCCCCAGAACGCGACAGGCAACTTCGTTAAGGTCGTGCAGCGCATACCGGTCAAGATCGTGCTCGATGCGAAGCCCGATTCGGCCCATCCGCTGCAGCCGGGGCTCTCGGTCTATCCGTCCGTGGCGATCAGGGAAACGCCTAAACAGGAACAAACAGCGGGTGTCAGGCATGGCGAAGTCCGATAAGTGGATCATCACGCTTACGGTGATGATCGGCACCGTCATGAGCGCCCTCGATTCGAGCATCGTGAACGTTGCGCTTCCCTATATGCGCGGCAGTCTGAGCGCCACGATCGAGGAGATCACCTGGGTCGCGACGGGATACATCCTTGCGAACGTTTTGATCATGCCGATCGTAGGCATGCTGAGCGCCCGCTACGGCAGGAAGAATTTCTATGTTTTGAGCATCATCAGCTTCACCATCAGCTCGATGCTCTGCGGCATCGCCTGGGACCTGCCTTCGATGGTATTTTTTCGCGTGTTCCAGGGCATGGCCGGCGGGGCCCTGATCCCCGTGTCGCAGGCGATCCTGCGCGAGACTTTCCCCCCCGAGGAACAGGGCATGGCGATGGGCCTTTTCGGCTTCGGGGTCGTGCTGGGGCCCGCGTTCGGGCCGACGATCGGCGGCTGGCTGACAGACCATTATTCCTGGCCCTGGGTGTTCCTGATCAACGTGCCGATCGGGCTGCTCAACATCATCATGGTCCTGCGGTACATCAAGGACCCGCCGTTCCTGGTTCGTGAAAAGGGAAGGATCGACCTGCCCGGCCTTGCGTTCATGACCGTGGGGCTCGGCGCCTTTCAGATCATGCTCGAAAAAGGCGAACAGCAGGCGTGGTTCGAGTCCCCGATGATCCGCTACCTTCTGCTGGCGTCGCTCGCCGGCATCGTGCTGTTCATCTGGCGGGAATTGACCTGCGACCGGCCTGCAGTGGACCTCAGGATCCTCAGGGACCTGAATTTTACCTCCGGCTCTCTTATCGGCGGTTTTCTCGGCATGGGGCTCATGAGCGGCCTCTTTCTCCTTCCCATGTTCCTGCAGCAATTGCTCGGGTATCCGGCGCTGGATTCAGGGCTTATCCAGATGCCGAGGAGCCTGGCCATGGCCGTTGCCATGGCTGCCGGCGGAAAATTCTATAACAAGCTGGGACCGAAACTGATGATCGGGGGAGGGCTCGTCCTGACGGCGATATCCTTTTTCCAGCTGTCGCGCCTGTCTCTTACCATGGGCTTCAACGATCTGTTCTTTCCCCAGGTCCTGCAGGGGCTGGGGTTCGGCGTGATCTTTGTCGCGCTCAGCACGGCAACCCTTTCGACCACAGAAAAGCCGCGTCTGACCGCCGCGGCAGGACTTTACAATGTGGTGCGCCAGGTCTTCGGAAGCGTCGGCATCGCGGTCGCCGCATCACAGCTCACCAAGTCCATGACCTCCTATCATGCGATGCTGGCAGAAAAGGTCACCGAATACGGAGAAACAGGATCAAACTGGATCGGAGCCGTGACCGGCGGCATGCAGGGCCAGGGAGTCGATCCATCCTCGGCCCGGCAGATGGCGCTTTCGCTTCTCGACGGCGAGATGTCGCGCCAGGCCGGCATGATGGCCTACAACCATATGTATGTGCTGATCACGTTCCTGTTCATCCTTTCATTCCCTTTCATCTTTTTCCTGAAATCCGACAGGAAGCAGGAGGGGACGGCGGAGATCGTGGCAGAGTAGCTCGAAATAGGGTCCAGGGTCAAGGGCATGGGGCAAGGGTCCAGGAATTAGCAACGGCGAGGAAAAAGAGATGACAGCTAATCAGGTAAAGATCATCACCGTATCGAGACAGCTGGCGAGCGGGGGGGCCTATATCGGCCATCTGATCGCCCGGAAGCTCGGTTACCGGTATATTGAGCGTGAAGTGCTCCATGCAGCGGCACGGGAGCTCGGCGTCGACATCAAGGACATTTCCCGGCAGGATGAAAAGAAGAGCGGGTTCATTGAAAGCCTGATGAAGAGTTTCGTTTTCGGCACCCCGGAAGCGGCCTACGTCCCTCCTGCCCGGAAGCCGGTCTATGATGAAGAGCTGTTCGCCGCGGAATGCGGGATCATCCGGCAGATCGCCGAAAGACAGAATGCGGTGATCGTCGGCCACGCGGGCTTCAACGTGCTGGCCCGGCGGCCGAATGTCTGCAACGTATTCATCCATGCGCCCCGGGAGTTCCGGATAGCGCGTCTGAAAAAATTTCACGAATTGACCACGGAACAGGCGCTTGCTGAAATCGACGAATCCGACCAGCAGCGGGAAACCTATATCCGGACCACGACAGGCAAGGACTGGAACGATGCCCGGAACTACCATCTTTGTCTTGATGCCCAGGCAACGGGGTTTGACGGGGCTGCGGACGCGATCATTACCCTGGCAAAGAACATGGCGCAGGCATGAGTTTTTATGCACGGTGCGAACACGCGGCTTGCGATAAGGGCACTTTTAATTAGAGGCGAGGTAATCATGAAACGATCGGTAAAGGTCTTGTTTCTTTGTGCGGCTGTCGTGCTCTTTTCTCCGGCTGTTCACGCCTTGACCCTTGAAGAAGGGTTGAAAATCGTTGCCGAGACAGGGCGGGACGCAGGCATCGCCCGTTCAAATGAAGAAGCGGCGCGGAGCGGCGTGTCGACGGCGCGGGCTGCCTGGCTGCCGCAGGTGAACGCCTACGGCTACGAAACGTGGCTGCGTTACCAACCGGCAGCCAAGTTCGGCACGGAGACCGTGCCCACGGCGCAGGACAAGTTCCTGACCTACGGCGTCTCCGCGACCCAGCTCCTGTACGACTTCGGCAAGACCTCGGCCTCGATCAACGCCGCTGAATTCGACGCGAAGACGAGGGAAATCGAGACCGTCCGGGCAAAGAACCGGGCTGCCCTCGAATTCATCATTGCCTACTGCGATCTTCTTGAAGCGGAAAAGCTGCTCGCGGTTGCGGGCGAGGACGTGCAGCGCTACGAGACCCACAAGCAGGACGCGCAGGCGCGGTACGATGCAGGCGTGGTCACCAGGAACGAAGTGCTCCAGGCCGACGTGACCCTCGCGGACGCGCGGCAGCGCTATCTCACCGCCGACAACCTGCGGTCGCTCAGGGCGTCGCGGATCAACAGCCTTCTGCTCCGGCCCTTGAACGATCCCGTACACCTCGAAGAGGTGAAGAATATGCCGTCATCGGCAATCGTGCTCGAAGACGCCTGGGCCACGGCAGAAGCCGAAAGCCCGGAGATCAGGATCATCGATGCCGCGATCCTGGCAAAAGGGGAAAGCGTCAAGTCCGTGGAGGCAGAGCACCTGCCGACCTTTTACCTGTCAGGCGGATATGAGTCCCAGGAGAACAGGTATATGGTGCACGAGGACAACTGGTCCCTCATCGCCGGCATGACCATCAGTCTTTCCTCCGGCGGAGCCACGCGGTCCCGCGCAGCAGCGGGCAGGAGCGAGCTTCTGTCCCTCAGGCTCACGAGGGACAAGATCGTCGATGCCGTGAGGATGGACGTGAAGTCCGCTTATCTCGATCTCGACAGCTCTGCCAAGAAGATCGATGTGGCCAAGACCGCCGTGACCCAGGCGGAAGAAAACCTGAGGCTTCAGCGTCTCCGCTACCAGGAGGGGGTCGGCACGGCAACGGACGTGCTCGACGCGGTGACGCTCATGTCGACGGCCGAGTCCAATTCGTGGCGTGCTCTCTACGGGTTCGAACGCGCGGGCGCGAGCCTGGTCTATTCCATGGGGAAGGACCTGATGACAGTGTATGGGAAATAGGATGGACAGCTGCAGCTGCCGGTCTGTCGTGAATTCAGCAGGATGGTTGGGACGGACGCTCCAGGACAGGAGAAGCGGATTAAGAGCGTTTTTCGCGGAACTGTTGCGGATGTTTGCGTAACAGAGGATAGTGATGCGATTTTTCAAGGGTCGGCTTATTGAGCTGACCCTTTTTTATTAGGCACCCGGTCGTAAATGTATGCGAATGAGACTCCCCTTGCCGGAAATGCTTATTTCCCTGTACAGCAATCATCGTCGACAAAAAGACTGTAAAACGCCTTCGCGCTCCCGTCGTGGTCATCCCGTGTAATCCTGTCATATTCCTTCCTCTGCACTTTACGACCCAAAGCGACTTCGATGCCGGGCATCGTCAGTTTCCTGTATATTCCATCCATTTTTTCCGCTGAATAGGGCATGTTGTTGTCGAGCCACCAGGTCATGAGGGAAAGAAGGGAGCTGACCAGCCAGTGGGTCGTTATCTCGATCGGCACGGGCGGCGCTTTTCTGTTCTTCATAAGCGCTGTGTGGGGCACGATCAGGAGATCGTAGAGATACCGGTGGAGATATTTAAAAATCATCTCGCCGCTCTGTTTGCCCACGATGGCTTTGTACAATTTATGATGTTCGCCCGTGTGGCGGAAGAGCTCCAGGATCATATTGAAGTCGGTGTCTTCCCCGCCCTGTTTGGCGGCAAACAGGGAGTGCTGCTGCTGCTCGAACAGGGTGCGCAGATGATCGAAGCCGGAGAGGAGAAGCTCGTCCTTGTCCCGGTAGTGCGCATAGAAGGTCGATCTGCCGATGTCCGCCTTATCGAGAATGTCCTGCACGGTGACAGCCTCGTAGCCTTTTTCCACGATCAGGGCCATCAGCGCCTCCTGCATCAGTTTGCGCGTGCGGCTGATCCGGCGGTCCTCCTTTTTTTCTTTCATAGAATCCCCTTTTTCGCGTACAAATCGAACTGTTTTGTTCAGTAGTGAACAATCGGGACCACATTGGTTGTTGACAGTGCGATAAAAGACATCTAGTATTTAATCGAACATAGTGTTCGTTAATGAATATTATATTCGACAACAAGGAGCGTGTCAAATGAATAATCAGACAAGACCGGCAACGGCGACGATCATCGATCTTCGGGGGATCAGCAAGCAATTTTCTTCGGCAGGGAGAACCGTGTCGGTTTTGAAGGACGTCAATCTGGCGGTCGACAACGGGGAATACGTCGCGATCGTCGGGAAGTCGGGCAGCGGAAAATCGACCTTGCTCAATATGATCACGGGAATCGACCATCCAAGCCAGGGGACCGTCCTCATAAATTCCACAGCGGTGCACAGCCTGAACGAAAGCAGCCTTGCGATATGGAGGGGAAAGAACATCGGGATCGTATTTCAATTCTTCCAGCTGATACCCACGCTCACCATCATGGAGAACCTGCTCCTGGCCATGGATTTCGTGAACAAAGTGCCGAAGCGCGAGCGCGTCGACCGTGCCCGGGCATTGCTCGACCGGGTAGGCATTGCGGCACAGGGCGCAAAATTGCCGGCGGCCCTGTCAGGGGGCGAGCAGCAGCGGGCCGCAATAGCCCGGGCGCTGGCGAACGATCCTCCGGTTTTAATCGCTGATGAGCCTACCGGCAACCTCGACAGCAGGACGGCATCAGACGTTCAAAGCCTGTTCAGCCAGCTGGTCCGGAACGGGAAAACGGTGATCGTTGTAACCCACGAAAAGAACGGTGAGAGCGGATACGAGCGGATCATTTCGCTGGCAGACGGCGCAATCGTGGACGATACGAAGAAGGTGGCGGTACACTGAATGACTTCACAAAAAATGACATTTCACCGCGAGGGCGCCAGGGACGCTAGGAAACCTTAACCGTTACACTTCCTGAGCATTTCTCGCGACCTTCGCGCCCTGACGGTTCAATGTTGAATTTTGTGCGTTCTTATTTTGTGAGTTCTTATTTGGATTGGTGATTTGGATTGGAAGGAGTCATTTCATGAACATCAAAATGAAAAAAGCGCTGAACGATCTCCGGATCAATCCGGGACGAACCCTGCTCGTGATCCTCGCTCTGGTGATCGGTCTGTGGGGCGTCGGGTCCATCGCGGTATCGTACACGATCCTGACCCATGATCTGAACGAGAACTTTCTGCGGACAGCCCCCCCGCATGCCGTTCTCCGGTCGGAGGATTTCAGCCGCCTGGACCTTGCGGCCTTCCGCGCCAGGCCTGACATCGAAAGCGCCGAGTTCCGGGACTTCACGTTCCTGCGGATCGAAGTGCATCCCGACGTCTGGATACCGCTGTGGCTCTTCGGCGTCGAGGATTTCGATCGTGTCAAGGTCGCGCGAATTTTCGATCAGACAGGGCCGAAGAAACCGGCGCCGGGATCGATCGTTATGGAACGCGACGGCAGGCTGATCTCCGATCTGAGGTTGGGGTCGCTTGCGCGGGTGCGCAGCGGCGCGAAAACCCTGCGGGTCCCGATCAGCGGCATTATTTTCGATCCGGGGCAGGCCCCAGCCACGCAGGACCACTTTATCTACGGGTATGCCGATAAAAAAACGTATGCCGGCCTTACCGGATTGCCGGTCGATCAGCGGCTGATCATTCGCCTCAGGAATGTCCGGACCACGGAGGACGTAAAGACCGCAGCCGACCGGATCATCAACGATCTTAAAGCCTCCGGCATCACCGTACACACCAGGGAGGTGCCCAAACTGAACGAGCATCCTCACCAGTGGCAGCTGAATACCCTGCTGTTCCTGCAGGGGAGTATCAGCTTCCTCGCCTTTTTCATGGCAGCGGTCCTGGTATCGCAGCTCATGGACGCCATCCTGGCAAAACAGGTGCGCCAGATCGGGATCCTCAAGGCGATCGGCGCTTCCCGGACCGGGATCTTCGCGATCTACGGTTTCATGATCCTGCTGCTCGCCGCAGCGGCGGGGCTGATCGCGATCCCCCTGGCGATATCGTCGGGCAGGGCCTATGCGCGCTTCGTGTCCACGAAGATCAACTTCGACATTCTGACGACCGGCCTGCCGACAGGCATCTATCTCTCCCTGGGGGCGGCGGCCCTGGTGATGCCCTTTGCGCTGTCACTGCCGGCACTCGTGAAAGGGATCAGGGTGTCGGTCTACGATGCATTGGCCGACTACGGCATCAGGCAGGACAAGTCGGGAGCCAGAGCGGCCGAAGTCGCCCGGTTGTTGCCCAACGAAATGGTGCTGGCTTTCAGAAACACGCTCCGGAGGAAGAAGCGGCTGGCGATCACGGTCCTTACCATGGCGCTGGGTGTAGCCATTTTCAGCACAGGATTCAACGTGCGGCAGTCGCTCGCGCTGCTCCTTGCCGATGTCCGAAACGGCATGAAGCACGACGTGCAGGTGGTCCTGCGGGACCAGATCCCGAAAGAGCAGGCCCTGGCGGTATTTCGGTCTGTTCCCAACGTAGCCCGCATCGAGGCCTGGAACGGCGGCAGGGGCGAGATGGAGAGCAAGACGATCGCGACCAATGACGGGATCGGCATCGTCGCCCTTCCTCCGGACACCGATCTGTTCAAGCTTCGGGTAGTGTACGGCCGGTGGCTCAGACATTCGGCAGGACCGGAAGTGGTGATGAACCAGCAGGCAATGGAGATCTACGGGAACCCCGCGATCGGCTCTACCCAGGTGCTTGTCGTGGGCGGCAAACAACTCACGGTCAGGCTCGTCGGCGTTGTCGAAGAATTCGAGAAGCCGAAGATCTACCTGGACCGGGAAGTCTATGACGCAGCCGTCAATCGGGAGCACAAGGTAAACAGCCTGATGTTCGTGGCAAAGGACAAGAGGTACGACAAGGTCATTACGCTCAAGAAGGAGATCGAGAAGGCGATCGTAGGCTCCGATCTGAACGTGCTCTACGTCATGTCTCAGGCCGAGCGCACCAGGATCATTTACGACCATTTGAACATCATTCTCTCGACCATCGTGTTCATTTCATTCCTGGTCCTTGTGGTCAGCGCCATGGGGATGGCTTCTGCAACCGGGATCAATATCATGGAAAGGACCCGTGAGATCGGAGTGCTGCGCGCGATCGGCGCGACGCCGGACAGGATCTTCAGGCTGTTCACCATGGAAGGCATGATAACCAGCTCTGCAGGCATCGTACTGGGATTGCTGCTGTCGTGGCCGCTCAGCATCGTTGCCTCATCCTTCTTCGGCACTTTGATGCTCGGCAAAGGCTCTGTGCTTCGCTTCGCCTTCAGCCCCACAGGATTCTGGATCACCGTGGCCGTCGCCCTTGCCTTCGGGTGGCTTGCAAGCAGGGTCCCTGCGCAGCGGGCGGTGTCCGTGTCCACGCGCGAGGCGCTGGCCTATGAATAGATCGATCGAGAATAACAATGCAAAGTCTCAAATAAGATTTTCGCGCCAAGACGCAAAGGCGCAAAGAAATTCCAACCCTTGAATCATGATTAAGTTTTAAAGCGTTTTTTCGCGTCTTTGCGGCTTTGCGCGAGACTGCTTTGTAAATGAAGATGTTCATAATCATCGTGTTATACCTTAAAGGAGGAAGATCATGACGAGAATTTTGGGTTGCTGCGGCATTACGTTCGGGAACGGGCATTCTTCAGATATCGCGGAGTGCGCTGGATGCAAAAGTATCGCAAAAAGAAATCGGTGCTGTATACGACAAACTGGCCCGCCTCTACGATGTATGGGGCCTGTTGACCGAGTCGCGTGCCAGGGCGCGGGCGATCGAACTGGCCGGCATCACAAACGGACAGAATATCCTCGAGGTGGCGGTCGGTACAGGCCTGGCATTTTACGAGATCGTAAAGCGGAATCCCCAAGGAACGAATCATCGGCATCGATCTTTCCAGCGGGATGCTGGAAAAGGCAAAGAAGCGTCTGTCGACACTATCAGACGCGCAATACCAGCTTTCCCAGGGAACAGCGTTTGAGTTGACTGCCGCGACCGGGTCAGTAGATACCCTGGTGAACAATTATATGTTCGATCTCATAGCCAATGAAGACATGGACAGGGTGCTGGACGAGTTCAAGCGCGTCCTGAAAAAGAACGGAAAACTGGTGCTCGTTAATATGACCGAAGGCGAGAGCATCTGGGCGAAAGTATACGATCTTGTTTACCGATTTTCGCCGAGAACGATGGGCGGCTGCAGGGGAGTGAAGCTCGCGGATCGGTTGAAAGAGCACGGTTTCACCGTAACAACGAGGGAATACCACCAGCAGTGGTTGTTCCCGTCCGAGGTGATCGTTGCTTATAAGTAACCCTATCGTTTCTCGGCGTATTTTCATCCGATGGAGTGTATCTTTTTCGTGGTTCCTTCGTCTATATATAACGGTACGCTGGTGGGGTTCTGATATATGAAATTGAGCATTACGCACCCCGAAAAGGCGGCCAATGTAAATGCAGCATCCAAAAAGATGCGGACAGAAAACTCCTTCCCGAAACAGTGCTCCTGTGGCGCGCTCTACGATGAAAAGAGATGGACGACTCTTCCGCCTCATGGCGTATTCCGTGGCACCGAAGAACGCACCAACAGACGTTTCGCAAAGGATCTCGAAATACGGGTCTGTGTCTGCGGATCGAGCATGGCCGTAGAATTACAGGAAGAGCAAAACGAAGAAACTCCTGATCATGTCGTACAGGATCGGGACCAGTGTAATTTGAGGGCAAAGAAACGGAAATAACCATTCAAGGAGGATACTAAGATGGGAATCAAAAGCATCAGAGACGCGGTAAAAGAGCGGTTCGCTGCAACGGCAAGACAAAGCAGTTCCTGCGGCTGTTCAAAGAAAGAGAATTATCTCGATGACAGGTTTATTCAGACTGCAAGCAAAGTGGCAGGATATACCGACCATGAACTCCAGAAGGTGCCGGAGGGCGCCAACCTCGGGCTCGGCTGCGGCAATCCTGTTGCACTCGCTGCGATCAAGGAGGGCGATACGGTCCTGGACCTCGGTTCCGGAGCGGGGGTGGACTGTTTCCTTGCAGCGAACATTGTGGGCGATAGAGGCCGGGTCATCGGTGTGGATATGACGCCGGAGATGATAGACAAGGCGAAAGAGAACGCATGGAACAACAGCTACCGCAACGTTGATTTTCGTCTGGGAGAGATCGAAAACCTTCCGGTCGACAGCTCCTCGGTCGATGTGGTCATCTCGAACTGCGTCATCAACCTTTCAACGGACAAGCCCCGGGTCTTCCGGGAAGCCTATCGCGTGCTGAAGCCCGGGGGGGTGCTCATGGTTTCGGACATGGCCCTTCTTGAAGACCTTCCGGAGTACGTCCATAATTCGGTCGAAGCGTATGTCCGGTGCGTGGGCGGGGCTATGCTTAAAGAACGGTATATCGACGCCATAAAACAAGCAGGATTTGACGAAGTGTCGGTCGTCGGGGAAAGCCGTTTCCCGGCTGAACTGATCGCGGAACAGCCTGTTCTCAAAGATCTCATCAAAAAAATGAACGTGCCGGCGAACGAAGTGGAACGACTCGGGCAGACCGTTGTCAGTTTGAAAGTGTCGGCAAGAAAGACAGTTCTCCACTAGAACGGCTTAGTGGAGCCCCCTCCGGCATCCCGACTTGTCGGGACTCAAAATTGACGCGACCTCCCGCCTGCACCCGGCGTTTACGAGTGCGGATGCACGGAGTGCCAGGTGGAACTGCAAACTCGCGCATGCGTGACACGTTCGTGTCACGCGCGAGTGAGCGCTTTCCACCCCCGGCAAAAGCCGGGGGATGCCAAGGCGCGGGATTACCAGACGCCGCGGAGGGCGAAAAGAATCGGCGAGTGCGACTGCACCCTTTTTTATGCCGTTCGTCGCCTGATTCCGCCGTTCGTCGCAGCCTGATTGAAAATGGTGTTCCTTTGTGAGAATCTTGAGCCATGTATCGGTACCTTACCGCGATTCGGCAGGCTGTACATATATCAAAACAGTATGGCAAGCCGGCACGGTACTGCTCGTGATGGACCCGACAGGAGGCGGCTGAAATGATGAACAATACGGGGCAAGAGGAAGATAGAACAATGCAAGGTGTAAAGATCATAGTAGCGCTTATAGTGCTATTGGCGGAAATCAGTTATTTCTTTTATTCCTGAAAATACCGGTATGGCACGCGATGATTGGGAATCGAAATTCCGGTCAAAGTATCCGGATGAATTCTTTTTTACGAAAACAGACCCGATTATCGGAGAGGGAGGATAACCATGGAAAGGAAACAGGTGGAACAAAGGGCGTTCGATCTTTTTCAGTCAGGCTTCAACTGCGCAGAAGCTGTTTCTACCGCCATCGTCGAGTCATGTGCATCAAAGCAGGAGAGGTATACTTCCAAGGTCGCGACAGCCTTCGGCGGAGGGTTCGGCGGGACCAAATGCGAGACCTGCGGTGCGTTGACGGGAGGAATGATCGCGCTGGGTTGGCTGTTCGGCAGAACGGAGCCCGGCGCCGATAAGCAGAAGGCCTATGCACTTGCAACGGAGTTCAGAAACCGCTTCCTCGACGCGTTCGACGCAACCCAATGCAAAGCCGTCCTTGACGCGTTCGGCAAACAAGAAAATCTCATTAAGTGCAAACACATGACCGGCGCTGCCGCCGGTATCCTGTTCGACATCCTGCAGGCGGAAAAGAATGCAGGTTCAAAGAATGCCGAAGCAACGTGCCGATGCGGCAAATAGACAGTTCAGGGAAATCAACGATGAAACGAATTCCTTTTTCTTTCTTTTCACGCGGAGACGCGGAGCTCGCGGAGAAAGCAAAGGCGCCAAGCGGATCTTCTCTATTTTAGTGATACTTGCGGCGCTTATTACCGGCGGCTGTGCGATACTTCCGGAGGCGATAGCGCCTGTCGAGATGGACAATGCTCCCTATATGACCTGGAATTGCGAACAACTTTGCCGGGAGGATGCGCAATTGACTGCTGTGCTGGCCGGCGAATCCGATGCGCAGCGGCGTTGCAGGAACAAGGACACAGCAGGCCTCCTGTTCGTCGGGCTGCCCGTGGGGTCCCTTACCGGATGCCGTAGAACAGCAGAGATCGCAAGGCTCAAGGGCGAACTTCAAGCGCTTCAGCACGCCGCCGAAAAGATGGAGTGCCGGCTTGATGCGGCGGAAGAGGTTCTTCCTCCGGGATCGATGCTGCACGAGGAGCTGTGATCGTTCGTCGAAAAGAAGGAGGCGAAGCATGACGAAAACCGTGGACTCCTATCGCTTCATCAGCGGCCTGTCGAAAAACATGATCAAGTCATGGATCAAACTTGAATCGCCACGCGCGGTCCCCTGGACGGCGCTGTCCAAACCCCTGTCCGACTGTAAGGTGGCGCTGATCAGCACCGGGGGAATCGCTCTTAAATCCGACCGCCCCTTTGACCAGGAAGGGGAGCGAAAGAATCCATGGTGGGGTGATCCCTCCTATCGGATCATTCCCCGCGGAACGCGAACCGGGGACATTCGTGTGTATCATATGCACATCGATCCGCGTCACGGTGAAGAGGACATGAACTGCCTGCTGCCTATGGAACGGCTGGACGAGCTGGTGGAGATGGGAAAGGTCGGCAAAGCGGCATCGTCACACTACTCGTTCATGGGATATATTCTCGAACCGGCTGATCTGCTGCAGAAAAGCATTCCGTCGATCATCAATCATCTCCGGCAGGACAAGGTCGACATTGCCGTATTCATCCCTGCCTGACCGGTCTGCTGCTGGTCCGTCGGACTGGCGCAGCGAGAGGTCGAGCAAGCGGGGATAACCACCATCGCATTGACAATCATACCGGAACTGACATCGGCGGTAGGCGTACCGCGCCTTGCAGCAATAGAGCATCCCTTCGGCCGGATCATGGGGCAACCCGGAGACAAGGACCGGCAGCGGGCGGTGCTCCTGGCCGCGCTCGAAGCCGTAGAAGACATGAAGACGCCCGGCAGCATAAAACATTTGCCTTTCGAATGGACCGGAACGAGGAAAGAAGCCTTGGCGCAGCCGTCTGTTCCGCCTCCGATAGCCGGATACCTGAAATGGCATCCCTGGGAATTGCCGAGGCTCATGGCGCGGGAGGTTCCGAAGACATGATCATAAGAACGGCATAGATGCCCATTCCAGAAAAAAGGGGGCCAAAAAACACAAAGAGGTGACTTTAAGATCGAATGATTTTATGATAAGGTGAATGCGGTTGAAGCAGAGGACTGCTGTGATGACAAATGCAAAAGAGCTTATCTTCCGGGAACGACGGCAATATCGTGCCTATTTCGGCCTGTCCATCGCAGTTATCGCACTGACCGGCCTGATCCGGTTTACTGATAATCGGCCTTTTGAGCGGTTTATCGGTGAGCTAAATCCTTTCCTTGCCGGCCTGCTGATCATTATCCTGGGAGGAACTCTTCTTACGTTTCTTCTTTCCCGGGGCTGGTTCGCGATCTATAGAAAGGTTAGTCTGAAAGGGCTATACCTGTCTTTTGGTCTTGCTGCGATTCTGGGAATGATAATGATCCTGGTCGACCTCAAGATCGTGCTCCCGGCTGATACGAACATCCTGTTTCCCGCATCGCTGCTGTTTTACCCTGCGATCGGTTTTTTTGTCGAAGTTCTTTTTCACGTAATGCCTCTGACGGTACTCCTGTTTACGCTGACGGCATTGTTCAGGAAGGTGCGATTTGAATATGTTCTTTGGATCAGCATCCTCATCGTCGCGTTGGTGGAGCCCGTATATCAGACACTATGGATGGGAGACCAATACCCCGCTTGGGCAGTCGCGTATGTGGGGTTCCATGTGTTTCTGATCAATCTGTTGCAGTTGATGATTTTCAAACGCTATGATTTCATGTCCATGTACGCTTTCAGATTCGCCTACTACCTGCTCTGGCATATCGGATGGGGATATGTCCGTTTAAAGGTGATGTTCTGAAAGCAGGAAAGACCAGTCTATAGCGCTGACGAGCTTCATGAGGTTCAAAGCTTCGATTTTCCAGTTGTGGCTGATGTGCATGCTCGTACCGGACAAATTGCCGGGTGCGTGCTAAAACCACGAGTGAGACGGAGACTATATGAAGATACTTGTCTTAGGCGGCTACGGAGGCACGGGAAAAGTTTTCTGCCGGTATCTGCTCAAAGAGACCGAAGCGGACGTGATTGTGGCCGGAAGGGACGTCAAAAAGGCCGAAGAGCAGGCAGTCAAGCTGGGAAAGGAATTTTCGTCGGATCGGATTTTCGCACGTTGTGCAGATGCGTGCGATATAAAAAGCCTTCGCAAGGCCTTTCGCAACATCGATTTCGTGCTTGTTGCCGCAACGACGACAAGGTGGGCGAAACAGATCGCGGAAACTGCTCTGGAATCGGGAATCGATTACCTGGATATATATTTTCAGCAGGATGTTTATCCCGTGCTTGAACGTTTGAGTGAGCGGATCAGGGAGGCCGGACGCTGTTTTATCACGCAGGCGGGTTTTCATCCCGGACTGCCTGCCGCTTTTATCCGAAAAGGTGCTGAATATTTCGACCGCTATGACAAGGCGATCATTGCCTTTACGATGAATGTAAAGATCGAAAAACCGGAGTCGATCTATGAACTTGTGGATATGATACCTGATTACAGGGTGGACATCTTCAAGGACGGCACATGGAGGATCGCAACATA
The DNA here is from genome assembly GCA_963749655.1 of Nitrospirota bacterium. Lineage (GTDB taxonomy): Bacteria > Nitrospirota > UBA9217 > UBA9217 > UBA9217 > JAJYKN01. Next base: position 23,064 of record CAVVOB010000016.1, on the reverse strand, counting down.
CAAGGATATGCTCAAGATCGCATTCGGACATCGGTTTGGGGTCAGGAACTGCATGCCCATGGACATGATCGAAACCCGAGCTCTGCCGGCATTATTCAAATTGAAGGAAACAGGCGTTTATACCACGGGATTCAACTGGTTTGTCGATTATATTCTGTTTCCCCTCATGATGCTGTCCCATATGTTCAAAAAAGGATCGTTCCGCCATTTCTGGGCAAAGTCCCTTATATGGGGATTGAATAGATTTTCCAAAACAGAAGAGGGCATCGTTTTTTTACTTCAAGCAGAAGGGGAAAAGAACGGCCAATACAGAACAATTGAAATTCACGCCGACCATGACAGCGCATACGATTTTACGGTTATTCCGGTGATCGCGTGCCTGAAACAATATTTTGACGGCTCAATCCGTAAACCAGGGCTCCAAATGATGGGACAGGTTGTGGATCCCGGACGCTTACTGGGGGATATGGAGAACATGGGCGTCGGACTGCAAACACAGATCACGGACCACTAGGACCGTTCCTGTTCTCCCGCGGACTTCAATGAAACGCCGCCGCTGATTTCGCCGTTTCAGGCCCTGGAGGGAGAATAGACAAAGGAGCATTTATGAATAGGATCGCACTCAAAGTAATCGGATATGTCCGATCGCATATCAAGGAGCAGACGGATGAAAAGTGGGGAGATGTCGAGTCCCGGATTGTTCTGCTTCCGGAGTATTGTGAGGGATTGCAGGGCATTGAACAGTTCTCACACGCATTGATCGTTACGTTTTTGCACGAGGCCCGTTTCGAACCTTCCGCACATCTCATTCGCAGGCCGCGAGGACTCGCCTCCATGCCAGAAGTCGGCATCTTCGCCCAGCGGGCGAAGGACCGCCCTAATCCGCTCGGTGTAACGGCGGTATCCATCGTGGGCATCGAACCCGGAGTATTGGTAGTGAGAGAGCTTGACGCCATCGACGGGACTCCTGTCGTCGATGTAAAGCCGTACTATCCGGTCTATGATCGTGTTATGATGGCGACGGTGCCGGATTGGGTAGACAGGCTGATGGATGGATATTTTTAAAAACATGAGCGCCTCATTATCCTTATTGCACGTGAGGAGTTAAATAATGAAGAGGAATTACGGAAAGGCAATTGTTGCAGGACTGCTGGGCGGATTCATCGGCAACGGCGTTTTGGGAGCGCTCTTTTCGCTCCCGTTGATCAAATCGGTACTTTACGATCCCGCGCTTCAAAGCCGGCTGTTCATCGAGATCACGCCGAAACGAGATATCCCGGCTTCCGTGGCCGGTCTTGTTCTCTTGAGCGCCCTCCATGGCCTGTTCTTCGCGATTCTTCGGGCTGCCGTCCCGGGCAGGAACTGGGTCCAAAAAGGACTCTTCTGGGGCCTGCTGATCTGGGCACTGTATTGGCTGTTCCAGGAGTGGTTCATCTATCACACCCTGCTCCAGGAGCCCCTGATCCTCAATCTTCTTGAGCTCGTGCTGCTGCTCACAGGCTCCGTGCTGGAGGGCCTGATCATTTCGTTCCTTGTCGAAGGAAAAGCATCTCTGCCGGTCGAGTAAACAACGCAAGGGGGCTGCATATGGTTCGTCTGTTCTTCTGTATTCTGTTCTTTATGCCGCTGCCGGCATCTGCCCGGCACCCGGGATGGCACATGCTCGGAAGGGAAGTCGGCTGTACAGACCTGCAGATGCTGGTCAGGATGGAGAAGTTGTCGAGGGTTCCTGTCTCGCCTGAGGATTTTGCACAAATGATGCGCGAGCGGGGCGAGCAGGTTGAAGTCGGGCCGCTGGAAGACTCCCCCGCGGAACTCATCGGCAAAGTAATACAGGTCAAGCTTGGAAACGGGAAGGCCCCGATATTCGTTACGGAAGAAGTTTGCAGGACTGTCGAGCGGAGACAGTGAACGACGCAGGAATACACTGCGGATGTCTGCATTGAGACACGGATGAACACGCTTACGGGCCTTGATCCCGCTGGAGGAGTTGCAATGAACCTGCCCATCAACAAGAACAAAAGCTGGGTCTCACTTCTTCACGCAAGCATCAGCGGACTTGACGAACAGCAGCAGGCCCTGATCATGAAACCCTGCGGACAGGGGTGCGCAGCGGACATCCTTTCGCTCTGCGAAAGATACCTCGGCAGAAACGTCGGCTCACTCGACGACCTTGTGACCGGGTGGAACATGATCCGCGAAGCTCGTGGATTGTCGGGCAAATGGGTGCAGGAACAGAAGTCGATCAGAGGAATATTCAGGGAGTGCGGATGTCCCCTGGTCAGGTCCGGCCTGATCGAACTGCACAGGGTGCAGTGCTACTGTTCGCAGGGGATGACGGAGACCATATTCGCCTCGGTGGCAGGCAGGCCGATCGAGGTCGAAATCTTGCAGACGATCGGCAGGGGCGATGAGGTCTGTCACTTTCTTGTGAAAGTGGGGCGGCAATAGCCGCCGGCATGACATGGCGGTAAAACAACAACGGTTCACCAGATACACTTCTTACTCAAAACTCTGAACTCAGAACTAAGAACTGGTTCAATCGGCTGTATCCTTTTTTTCCTGATATGCGTCTATAGCGATAAAAGGAGGGTATTGCTCATGCTCCCGGCGAATGCTTCAGAGCTGAATGGTGGTGGTTTTTTCCGGTCATGATCTTTGTGATGTTCGGGGCATGCATTTTCATAACGAGAAAAATGCGAGAAAGAGGGCCGATGGCCCGCTGCACGAAGGGCATGTCGGGCATGGATAAAGAGCATCAGCTGAAAGATTAATACCCTGGGGGAAAGCATGCAACAACGCTGCACGTTCTGCGGGACAAATGCGGTTCATGGTCACGATCGGCCGGCCGGGGGCGCTATCGCAGCAGTGGTATGCAGTTCCTGCGCAGGTCTTTTTCATACTTCGAGCACTGCTTCGAGCCTGAAGGCGTATGCCGATGCCATAGATGCTCCGGTGCTCGTTATGCAGGCGGAACCGAGACTGGTTTACACGGCGAACAAAAAAGCGCTCGATCTGTTCGATAAGGAGCTGGATCAGGCTGAGCAGCGCCGCGGCGGCCAGGTCTTTGATTGTGTATATGCCTTTACCGAGGCGGGCTGCGGCAAGGACGCGCATTGCGAGACGTGCAGGATCAAAAATGCGATCGTCGAGACCCTTGCGGCAGGCCGGGCTTACGAAGGGATTTCAGTCGTGCTGGACACGATAAAGGCCCCGGGCAGGAGCTCCTATGAACTGCAGATCACGACGCAAAAGATAGGGGACATGGCGCTCGTGAGGATCGATCGGTACCATCCGGAGGAATGAGCCCCGGTTGTAGCCGGCTGCGCTGCGGATACCACTTTATGCAGCAATTGCGTCCTTCCATCAGAGAAATTACGGAATAGGCCCTTTCCTGCAGCTTGCTGCAGTGGTTTCAATATCAGACTACTTCCTCTCCGACGTACCCATCAGACTCACGCTTACCATCTTACCTGTCGAGTCAGCATTATCTCCCCTGCTCCATACGCTGAAAGTATCAGCAGCGAGGAACGGCATGCGTGTAAAATTACGAATTGAGGTAAACGCAAGTAAAAGTTCGTGAACTGTATTGAGTGATGATTTCTTCTTTTGAAAGAAGTAATATCAGGACCAGGTATAAGGCGAAAGGTCTCTGTGGTTGAGAAGCAGATATCATGAATAAGACGCTCATAGCAGCGGCGCTCATCTCCCTGATCAGCGCAGCGCCCGCATTCGCGGCTGAAGAAGTCCAGGCCCCCGATTCGAAAGCCAAGGTACAGGAGCTTCTGGAGCAGGGGCGTAGTTTGCAGGAAAGCGGCAGATTCGAGGAAGCGAGAAAGACGTTTCAGGAGGTGCTCGCCCTTGACCCGAATTCCGTCGAGGCCTACGACCGCATGGGAAAGGTTTACATGCTCCAATTGAAGTTTGCCGACGGGGCAAAGGAATTTACCAGGGCGCTTCAACTCTCGCCGGACGATTACACTGCCCACTTTAACCGGGGCGTATCGTTGTATCGCCTGGGTAGAATGGACGATGCAATAGAAGACTTCACCGAGGTGATCCGCCTGTATCCCAAAAACCAGATAGCGTACAACATTCGGGGTATTGCGTATTATGAGCTGGAGAAGATCGACGAGGCCATCCAGGACTACACAAAAGCCATCGAGCTGAATCCCGACTATTTGAAGGCATATAACAACCGGGCGATCGCCTATTTGAAGCTGGGAAAGACCGTCGAGGCTGAGCGCGATTTCGCCAAGGCAGGAGACAGCCGGCCGACGCACTATGAGAACAAGTGTGTCTTTTGATCCGTCGAGAGCTGTGGAAACATAGTGACCGGGGCGTCCTTATGCCTTCCTCTTTAATTCCTTCTCTATTGTCATTCCCCCCCAACTGATTCGATGAAGCGTTCCTCATGTCCGCTGACCTTACGATCATCTCCCGCACTATACGACTACGCCTTGCTTGCCTGGTCCGCGTTGTCGCGGTGAATGCTCCCCCGGTTCCGGTCAAGTGTCTGCGCTATACTGAAGACGGCAGGAGAAAACGCATGGCAAGGATATTCATTTCAGGCTCTGCTGACGGTCTCGGTCTTATGGAGGCGCGAATGCTGGTCGCACAGGGCCACCAAGTCGTGCTGCATGGCCGCAATCAAAAGCGGGCGGACGACGCGCTTTCCAAAGTCCCGAGCGCGTTGAGCGCGGTTGTGGGCGATCTCTCCAGCATCGCGGAAACCAGGTCCCTTGCGGACCAGGTGAACGATCGGGGACCATTCGACGCCGTGATCCATAATGCCGGCGTGTACGGCGATGATCATTGCAGGCGCACTGTCGACGGCTTGCCGGAGATCTTTGTGGTGAACTCTCTGGCCCCCTATATCCTGACGTGCCTGATCAGGAGACCGAAACGTCTGGTCTATACGAGCTCTGGTCTGCATCGAAGCGGCGACGCTGCCTTGAACGACCTGACGTGGAGCAGCCGGACATGCTCGGAATCGAGCGCGTACGCTGATTCGAAGCTGCACAACGTCATCCTTGCTTTTGCTGTCGCCCGCAAATGGTTCGACGTATTGTCCAACGCAAAGGAGCCCGGCTGGGCGGCCACGAAAATGGGCGGGTCGGGAGCGCCCGTCAGCATCGAGGAGGGGTCGCGGACGCAGGTGTGGCTGGCGGTGAGCCGGGACAAGGAAACCCTGGTCTCGGGAGGATATTTCTATCATCTGCAGCCCAGGAACTTTCATCCCGCTGCTGCGGATCCGGCTGTCCAGGAAAAGTATCTTTCAGAATGCAGCCGCTTGTCCGGGGTTGTATTTCCTGTTTAGTATATGAGACTACCCCACATCTGCCGTAGCCATCTGTCGCAGGTTCGTGATGTCGCGCACCGGCGGGGCGCCGAACAAGCGACCGTACTCGCGACTGAACTGGGAAGGGCTCTCATAGCCGACCTGGAACGCCGAGGTCGTCGCGTCCTGATCTTCAGCGAGCATCAACCGCCGCGCTTCGTTCAAACGCAGCCATTTCTGGTACTGCAGCGGACTCATGGCCGTCACCGCCCGGAAATGATGATGGAAGGTTGATGTGCTCATGTTGACCTGGCTGGCGAGATCCTCTATTCGCAGCGGCCGTGTGAAGTTGCCCTTCAACCAATCGATTGCCCGCGCTATCTGCCGGCTTTGACTTCCCGTTGACGCCATCTGGCGCAATCGCACACCCTGATCACCTACAAGCATACGATAAAAAATTTCCCGCTCGATGATCGGCGCAAGGATCGGGATATCCTTGGGGTCATCAAGCAGGTCTATCAACCGTTGAAAGGTGGAGAGCAGGGGCAGCGTAACCTCGCCGGTCGCGATTCCGCGGCTCGATTGCTGCGGACGGGGCGGCGGAAGATTGCTGTCCACCATCAGTTGTGACAACACGCGCTGATCGAGTTTCAATATGAGCCCCAGGCACGGCTTCTCCCGGCTCGCTTTGATGATCTGCGCAAACGTGGGCAGACCCACGGACGTGATCAAGAAATGGTGAGCGTCGTACGCATACGTCTCATCACCCAGCAGCACGCGCTTGGCCCCTTGCGCGACCACGCAAATGCGCGGTTCGTACATAATGCTTATCGGCTCGCTCGGCTCGTCCCGCCGATACAGTGTCAGGCCCGGGATGGTGGTCTCGACGCGATCGTCATTGCCGGTCCATCGGGCAATGCTCTTTCCCAAAGTTTCGAGCGCACCTTCCATTTCAATATTCTCAAACACCAGCTTTTTTACCGGCTTTCTCATGGATACCTCTCTGTCCCTATACTACCAGACCCAGCTTCGCTGTCAACCCGATTATGGAAGGTTTCAGAGAATTAGGCAAGAAATGAGCAGAATTGGTCTACCTGCTCTGTTCTTTCAGGGGTAGGATATGATCATCAACAGGGCGGAACAGTTTATGTAATAGATTTGTCTTAAGCTAGGACAAACCGTAACAAAAAGCTTGAACCGCGAGGGCGCGAAGGACGCGAAGGGAACCATGAGTCCAAGTCTTTTTTCTTGTTTTAAACCAGGAATGCCTTTTTGTTTTTGTATTCCTCGCGACCTTCGCGCCTTCGCGGTAAATATACTTGCTGTTTTTTTGGAAATTGACTTCAAAGAGGTGAAAGGGGAAAAAATGCAAAAACGTCAATTAGGAAAAAGCGGCCTGGAAGTATCGGCTCTCGGGCTCGGGTGCATGGGAATGAGCATTGCCTACGGTCTGCCTGCAGATAAGCAGGAGATGATCGTTCTCATACGTAAGGCTGTGGAACGCGGCGTCACCTTCTTTGATACGGCCGAGATTTACGGACCATACACGAATGAAGAGCTTGTGGGCGAAGCCCTCGCTCCCTTCCGTGGGAAAGTGGCGATAGCTACCAAGTTCGGGATCAAGATAGGTCCCGACGGAAAACAATTCCAGGACAGTCGGCCCGAGGGCATCAGACAGAGCCTCGAAGGCTCGCTCAAACGGCTCAGGGTCGATGCCGTCGATCTCTACTATCAGCATCGCGTTGACGTGAATGTGCCGATAGAGGAGGTGGCGGGAGCGGTGAAAGATTTGATCCGGGAAGGCAAAGTGAAGCGCTTTGGTCTTTCTGAACCAGGAGTGAAAACGCTCCGTCGGGCTCACGCAGTTCAGCCGGTCACTGCAGTCCAGAGCGAGTATTCCCTGTGGTGGCGACGGCCTGAAGCGGAATTGCTGCCCGCGCTTGAGGAACTCGGGATCGGGCTAGTTTCCTTCAGTCCTCTTGGCAAAGGCTTTCTCACGGGAAAGATCGATGAGAAGGCGGAGTTTGTTAAAAACGACTTCCGCAATATCGTTCCGCGCTTTACGCCGGAGGCCCGGAAGGCGAATCAGGCATTGGTAGACCTGCTTGTAAAGATCGCAGAGCGGAAGAAGGCGACACCTGCCCAGATAGCGCTCGCCTGGCTGCTTGCGCAGAAGCCGTGGATAGCACCAATTCCGGGCACCACAAAAATTTCGCGGCTGGAAGAGAACATCGGAGCAGTCAACGTCGAACTTACGTCCGACGATCTGCGTGAGATCGAGGGCGTTGCCTCAAAGATCAAGATCCAGGGGGATCGATACCCTGAAGCGTTGGAGAAAAGGACGGGGCTCTAAATGTGATGGTTCTCGTAAAAAGTCACAAACCTGCTTTTGACGTCATTCCGGCTTGTCCGGAATCATTTCTTTTCAAAACGTTGTAAATCACTACGATTCCCGACAAGCGGGAATGACGACTTTTTTACGGAGCCATCAAATGTCGAAACATTCACCGCAGATATGCAGCTCGGGATTGAAAGATACAGGAAGTTGAAGTTCTCTGCGCCTCTGCGTCTCCGCGGTAAAAGGTTGTAGGTTTTGTTTTTTTATGGTTTGAATCATGCGTAAAACACAACGTGCAGTGCCGCTTTGTGATCGATAGAGCACCGCACAAAAAATGATATATACTTTGAAGAGGAAAATCATACTAGGGAGATAAATCATGAAAGTATCTGTTATCCATGGACCGCGCGATGTGCGATTCGAGGAGCGCGACTACCCGAAAATCATCAAACCGACTGATGCCATTATCAAGATCTCGGCCACCTGCGTGTGCGGGTCCGATTTGTGGCCCTACCGCGGCATCAACCCGATCACCCAGCCGACCCCGATGGGGCACGAGTACTGCGGCATTGTCGAGGAGGTCGGCAGCGCGGTCACCATCGGTCAAACGCGGCCAGTTCGTCATCGGTTCGTTCTTTGCGTCCGACAACACCTGCCCCACCTGCCAGATCGGATATCAGTCGTCCTGCCAGCATCGCGAGCTTATGGGCGGTGCACAGGCGCCCTTTCTGCGCGTTCCTCACGCGGACGGCACCCTGGTTGCGACCCCGGCTGTTCCCTCGGTCGACCAGATCCCGAGCCTGCTGACGCTCTCGGATGTCATGGGCACCGGCTGGTTCGCAGCTGAAGCGGCCAATGTGAAGCCGGGCAAGACTGTCGTGGTCGTGGGCGACGGCGCGGTCGGGCTTCTCGGCGTGCTCTCTGCAAAACAGATGGGTGCCGCGCGGATCATCGCGATGAGTCGTCATGAGTCGCGGACAAAGCTCGCCCGCGAGTTCGGCGCGACCGACATCGTGACCGAGCGCGGTGACGAGGGCGTGGCCCGGATCAAAGAGATGACCAAAGGGATCGGCGCTGACTCGGTGCTGGAGTGCGTCGGTACGAAGGAGTCGATGATGCAGGCGATTCATGCCACCCGTCCGGGCGGACACATGGGATTCGTCGGCGTTCCGCACGGAGTCGAGCTCAATGGTCAGGAACTGTTCTTCGCCCACATCCATCTCCATGGCGGCCCAGCTCCGGTGCGCCGCTATCTGCCCGATCTGATCGACCTTGTGCTGAAGGGGAAGATCGACCCCGGCAAAGTATTCGACCTGACCCTGCCGCTTGACCAAGTGGCCGAGGGCTACCGCGCAATGGACGAGCGCCGCGCAATCAAGACGTTGCTGCGGCCGTAAAGAACAGGGAGTAACTGAAGACCGATAGGAACCACAGATAAACACAGATGAACACAGGTTAAAGACCGGATGACCAGCAACTGTTTTCTGATCTTATCTGGGGTTCATCAGTGGTTTAAAAAAGGGAGATTACCCATGTCAGACAGTGATGTAAAAAAAGCGACTGATGAATTGAAGGCTCTGGCGCCGGATTATGCGCAATTGACACAGGACGTTCTTTTCGGTGATGTTTGGAAACGTCCCGCCGCTCTCGCAGCGCGATAAAAGCCTGATCACGGTCACCGTCCTTGTCGCGCTGAATCGTATCGAGCAGGTCGAATTTCATCTTAAGAAGGCTCTGGAAAACGGACTTACGAAGGAAGAACTTGTGGCTGCGATCACGCATATTGCATTCTACGCCGGATGGCCGACAGCAGCGTCAGGGCTTAGTCATTTGAAAAAAGTGATTGATCAGAAATAAGAATTAGAGGAGTTTTTCATTATGAATCTAACGAATAAAAAATGCCTGATAGCCTATTTTTCCCGGAAGGGACAAAATTATGTCAGCGGCAGGCTTGTCGATCTAAAAGTCGGCAATACCGAAGTTGTCGCAAACATGATTCAGAAAATAACGGGCGGAGATATGTTTCATATTGAATCCGTCACAGCCTATCCCAACGATTATACGGAAACTACGGAAGTTGCCAAGAATGAACTGCGTGCCAAAGCCAGGCCGAAGCTGACAGGACAGGTTGAGAACATGAGAGGCATATGATGTGATCTTCCTGGGATATCCGAATTGGTGGGGAACGATGCCCATGCCGGTGTATACGTTCCTGGAGAGTTATGATTTTTCCGGAAAGAAGATCGTTCCATTTTGCACCCATGAAGGCAGCGGCATGGGCCATAGCGAAAAGGACATTGCCAAAGCATGTCCTAAGGCTGCCAGTATTGGAGGGAATCGCTATCCATGGAACCAGCGCAGCGTCAGCTGAATCAGACGTGTCGAGTTGGGTAGAAAGATTGAGTATTTCCTGATTTTGACTGCAGAGAGGAGAAAAAGAGCCTTTCTGGCACAAAGGCTTCATATCGGCCGGGACGGTAAGGGGGGGCAGCTTGCCGAGTCGAATAACAACATTGCTCCTGGTCGGAATCACCATCTCATGTATCATTGGCATCGATCTCGTTGCTCAAGAGACCAGGAAGTTTCATATGACACCCTACAGCAAGACAACGGCATTGAAAGAGCATGGAAGCTATGACCATATAACAACCAATGATACCGTGCGCGACATCGTGGACCATCCGGCATTTAAAGGCTTTAGCCAGCTCATCCTTCCGACGGATAATAACACCTATTACTATGACACGCCGCTGAATAATGTTCGTTCGCTCATGCCTTATCACAGCCATGTGGACCCTGACATTGTAGTGGCTGCGCTTAACCACATGATTGACGAAGTCAAAGACGGCAAAACCATATTCTACGATTTCTATACCGAGCAGCAAAAGCAGGAGGACCCCGCCAAAGAACACACAGGACTCTTCTACTTCCGGGGAGAACCGGGAGCACCGTTTGCCATTGTGTGCCCTGGCGGAGGATTTTCCTATGTCGGCTCCCTGCATGAAGGTTTTCCGCTCGCTTTGGAGATAAGCAAGAAGAAATATAACGCTTTTGTCATACGGTATCGCATTGACAGCGAGCAAAGGGCAACGGAAGACCTGGCGGCGGCAATAGCCTATATTTTCAGGAATGCAAAAGCACTCGGAGTAAGCACTGAAGATTACTCTTTATGGGGAGGTTCTGCCGGCGCCAGGATGGTGGGCAATATTGCTTTAAGCGGAGTTGCAGCCTACGGGGGCGGTAATCTGCCGAAACCATCTATAGCGGTTATTGCTTATACCGGTCAATCAAGCTATTCAAAAGTTTTTCCTCCAACTTTTATTACGGTGAGCGAAAATGATCCTATAGCGAATATTGCGGTCGTTGACAAGCGCGTCGAAAATCTGCGAAACGCCGGGGTAGAGGTCGAATATCGTAGATACAGAACTGCCGGTCACGGCTTCGGGCTTGGCACAGGAACCGATGCCGAAGGATGGTTAGATCACGCTGTTCGGTTTTGGGAAAAGCATTTGTCTAAGGGAGCAAAATGACACTATGAGCGACCATTCCATTCGCAATGTAGCCGAACAAAAATATGAGGTCACTCCGCTGGAGCTGTTCTTCGACCTCGTATTCGCATTCGCGCTGTCGCAGCTCTCCCAGCATCTCCTGACGTCATCTCTCATGGCGTGGCGCGGCCGAGACGCTGGTGATGCTGCTGGCCATCTTCGCGGTATGGTTTACTACAAGCTGGTCGGCCACCATGATCCGGGCCGATCAATCCCGGACCCGCTGGTTGGTCTTGACGGTGATGCTGCTGGGCCTGTTCATGAACGCTTCGGTGACGAGGGCCTTCACAACATCAGGCTGGGCCTTTGTCATTCCGCTTCTGCTGATCCAACTGGGGCGCACCGTCTGGACGCTTGTAAATTCAACCGATGCGGTGCTCCGAGAGCACTACTTTCGGACGCTTCTCTGGGTGATCGCCACGACACCCTTTGTGGATCGCGGGCGCGGCGATGAACCCTGAAGCCCGCGTGCTGTGGTGGGCGCTGGCCGCCGGGATCGATCAGATCGGCAGGTGGTTGGCGCATCCCATTCCCGGGCGGCGGCTGCGTTCCGAGAATGTCGAGTTCGACGCGGATCATATGCTGGAACGCTGTCGCCTGTTCCTGCTCATCGCTCTGGGCGAGACGGTATTCACCACTGGCACGGCCATCGCTGAGGCCCCTACGACGCTGATGACCCTAATCACGGGCACGTTCGCGCTTGCAGGAACAGTCGCCCTGTGGGCGCTGAGCTTCGGTCGTTCCCATCGGCTCATCATTCGACATTTGGAGAAGACGAGTGACCCCATTCGCGCCAGCCGCCATGCGGTAAACGCTCTGACGGTAATGGTTGCGGGACTCATCGCAGTGGCGGTAGCGAATAAAGAGGTGATCGCACACCCGCAGGGACAGACCTCGTTTGCCTGAGCCTGCTGCTGGGCTGGAGGGCCGATTCTCTTCCTGGCTGCCCAGGGCTGGTATCTATGGGCCGTGCCGAACGTTCGGTCGCAACTGCATGTGATCGGTGGGGTTGCGCTGCTGTTTGTTGGCCTCGTCACGCTGGCTGTTCCGCCCTATGTTGCATTGCTTCTTGTCGGTGCGAATGTCTCGATCCTCGCGATACTTGCCCGATAGTGATGCCGAGATCTTGTTCCGGTCCACGCCTCGCGTCGGAACGATCCCATTTTGTCTTTTTCCGCCAGCGAGCTAGAATAGTTATAGAAAGATAGTGGAAGGAGGTAATATCCATGCCTACAGGTACTGTGAAGCTTCATCGCGTACTGCGCGCCGCGCCTGAGCGGGTGTACCGCGCGTTTCTCGATGCAGATGCTATGGCCAAATGGCTGCCGCCCGACGGATTCACGGGAAAGGTCCACCAGCTCGACCCGAAAAAGGGCGGGTCCTATCGGATGTCGTTCACCAACTTCACGACAGGCAGGAGCCATTCGTTCCACGGTGAGTTTATCGAACTGGTCCCGAACGAGCGGCTGGTGTACACGGACCGGTTCGACGATCCCGGACTGACAGGCGAGATGGTGACGACGGTGCAGCTCAGGAAGGTCTCGGTCGGGACCGAGGTGGACATCGTGCAGGAGGGCATTCCCGCCGCCATCCCGGTCGATGCCTGTTATCTCGGGTGGGAGGACTCGCTCACGCTCCTCGCCAAGCTCGTTGAGCCCGAGATCCTTGAGGACATTGCCGCGTAAGGGTGTGGGAATGGGATGCTTAACGTTGGTTCCCTCGAGTGCAAAAAGAATCATTACTTCGAGGGATGGTGTCGTGCTCGTTGCATTGAAAGTGAATTGGCCGGAAAGCGCATGCCTTCCGGCCTTTTTCCGCCAGTTCCGGGTGCGGTGTGGAGTCAGCTTGAATCTGTAGCTGTTTGATCGCACCTACTACGGCAAGAAAGGGACCCGCTTCGCCGCTTGCGTTCTACCGTCTCTTTTGTTAGTATCCATCATGCTTTCCGTATTGATGCTCTTCCTTATCCCTGTCGGGGGCGGGATCCCGGCAGGCGTATTGCTCGCCCAAACCAATGGTCTGGCCTGGCCCGTGACCGCCGGGCTCTACCTGGTTTCCGATGTGCTGCTGGCCCTCGCATTCGAGCCAATCCTGCGGCTGCTTGCGTGGCTGTGCGGGAAAGTCCCTTTTCTCGCCCGTTTCAGCGCACGGATGAAGGCTGCAATGGCCAAGAGCGCAGCCCATTTCAGCGGCATCGGTGCAGGCCCTATTGCGCTCGTTATGATCTCCTTTGGCGCGGACCCGATGACCGGGCGGGCATCGGCGATGGCTGCGGGTCATGGATTCCTGATGGGCTGGGCCTTCGCGATCGCGGGGGACATGCTGTATTACGCCGTTATTGCGGTCACGACCCTGCGACTGAACAGGTATTTCCGCGATCCCGACACGACGATGTGGATCGTTCTCGGCGCGATGCTCGTCGTACCCCTGATTGTCCGTTTTTTTCGCGCGCCTCAGAAGATCCAGGCCCGCCCGGAAATCCGGTGAGGTTGCCTATGATTATGCAAATCGATCACCTTGCGATTGTCGTTACTGATCTTGAAAGAAGCAGGAAATTTTTTGAGATCCTCGGATTCGAGGAGACGATCCGATCGTCACTCGACGCTCTTTTCCTCGAGTCCGTCACCGGCATCAAGGGGGCGGCCGGTTCATTTGTCGGGATGAAGCATCAGACAAGCCAACTCGTCATAGAACTCCTGGCCTTCAGCAATCCGAAACCCCTGTCCGATCCGGATTGTGGTAATCCGAACCATATCGGTTTCCGTCACCTGGCTTTTTCTGTTAAAGACATTGAGCAGGTCGTTCGCCGGCTCAAGGAAATCGGCGTCGAGTTCCTGAGCCCGATCCGGACCTGGGAGAAAACGGGAAAGCGCCTCGTGTATTTCCATGGTCCTGATGGAATCCTTATGGAACTCGCGCAGTATCCGGAATGATAAAACCAGTTCTCACGCGGAGACGCGGAGATCGCGGGGAAAGCTTGGCTGGCGTTGGATTCGAACTAAAGGCTGTCTCGCGCAAAGCCGCAAAGACGCAATGGGAATCTTAAGTAATTAGAAATGACAAATTAAATTGTCTTAGTGATTCGACTTTCTTTGCGCCTTGGCGTCTTAGCGCGAAATCATGCTTTGCTGTATTCTTTGTGTTCTTGGCGGCTTCGAGCGGGATCAAGTTTGGCTTTTCCCCTCACCCTGGCCCTCTCTCGCGAGGGGAGAAGGCTGGGGTGTGGTTGCATCCAATCCCTCACGCCGCCTTTTTCCCGGCCGCTTTTTCCTTCGGGTTGGGTTGCCCTTTACCCGTTTTGATCAATCTCTTCAAACTGTCGTGGATATAGAAGTTCCATCCATCGGAACAATCCTCGTAGCATTCCAGGGCAGGGACGAGGCCGACGTGCGTGAAACTGACCTCGGTCTTGCCTCCCTGCTCTCTGATATCAAAGACAATATCAGTGCCTTTCCACTCGGTCTTGTCTTTAACGAAGTCCAGGCGGCTGTCCACGACATGCCATGCGACCTTCTTCGCCGGCACCAGCTCAGTGATCTTCTGGGTGCTGCGGTGCAGGTCTTTTTGTTCGAACGTGAAGTCAGCTCCCACGGTGCCGGTACTCCCGTCGATTTCCTCTGACCACCATCCGCGAACGTTGTTGATGGCGTCAAACACCTCCCGGGGTGACCGGTCCACAATAAACGAAGTCGTATAGCTTGTGTCGCTCATTTCGCGGGCCTTATTAACAACGTCTTCCAGCGGGTTCGGCTTTCCTTTGCCCTTGGTAATGAGGTCGCGCAGGCTGCCGGTTACGTACGAGCCCCATGCTTCCGAGCAAACGCCATAGCATTCATAGGAAGGCACGAGTCCTTTGTGAGTAAACTGGACCTCTGTTTTGCCGCCCTTCCTGACTAGTTCAAAGATGACATCCGTGCCGATCCACTCGGTTTTGTCTTTCACAAAATTGAAATAGTTGTCCTGAACGTGCCAGGTGACTTTCTTGTTCGGCACGAATTCGGTTATCTTGAACGTGCTCCGGTGCACATCCTGGTAGTGGTACTTGAACTCGGCGCCTGGTTTGTCCGTGCTGCCTTCGATCTCCTGAGACCACCATCCGCGTGGATTGTTGATGGCATCGAAGACCGCTTTCGGAGCTTTGTCTACTGAAAAAGTAGTAGTAAAGCTTTTATCATCTGCTTTGTCTTTGCGCGGCCGTGTTTTCTTGAGAGCCATAAAAATCACCTTCCTTTTAAAACAACTATACATCAATCGGTTGCATTTTCAAGTTTGTCGGGCATCCGGCTCCTATACTCCGACTGCGTTAAAATAATAAAGCGGAGAAACATCTAAACGGTCTCACACGAACCTGCGGGGTCACGAAGGGGGAGGATAGGGGACATCGTTGTTCGGATTTCAGGGATTGTTCGAGATCAGGATTTGTGCACAAAGAAAAGGCCGGAGAGAAACTCTCCGGCCTTTCAAGCAAGAAGGCAGAATTAAGAAAGAGGGAATATCCCGGCTTTCCTACTTCCGCCTACTGAATTCTTACGAGCATTCCTCTACATGGCCATCGGAAAAGGCGTGTAGCCGGCCAGGAGCAGCTCTCCGAGGTAGGAACTTCCTTTCATCTCCGAGCCTTCGATAAGCTCTTCCTTGGCAACGCTGAAGAGCGGCATAAAGGCGTGGCAGACGTAAAACTTCACATTGAACTCGGACATCATGTCCAGCAGATCGCCGACATTGACCAGATTGCCTTCCAGTTCCATGGTTATGGTTTTTCCCACTCCCTTTTTCGCGAGCTGGACGCCTTCACCGACCAGGAAAACCGCAATTTCTGCATCGTCGTCGAATGCTTTCATATTGGATATGATTTTCAGCATGACGATCACTTCCATGGGATTTGACGTTGCATGAGACAGCACGAATAAGTACTTTTTCTTTGATTCCATTAGAAACCCCTCCTTGAATGGCCACCCCGGGCCGTTGATTTGAATTCGGTATAAGTAGATTACAATATGCGTGCCAAACGGATAAGGTATTGTTTTTTATGAAAAGAGGACCTGCATGGAAATGACGAAGCGGAAATTATTGTCGAAGTTCATAGGCTATTTTTCGACAATTTTGTCTATGCTCTTTATGGATTTGGTGACCAAGGAGAACAATCATGAGCCCATGTGGCGCTGAATCGCATTCAGCAAGTCGAGTTTCATCCAAAAAGGGCTTTTGAGAACGGCCTCAGGCAGGGAAAACTTCATCAAAGAGTGAACACATTACGATTATCTATCCGTCGCGGCAACTTTTTTAGCAGCGGCTTTGCGCGGCCGCACCTTGTGCAGCAGTCGATCCATATAGTAGTAGACCACAGGCGTTATGTAGAGGGTCAATAACTGCGAAGTCAATAACCCGCCCACAACCGCAAGACCCAGCGGCTGCCGCGACTCGCCGCCGGCACCGAGACCCATGGCGATCGGCAGGGTTCCCATCAGGGCCGCCATCGTAGTCATCATAATCGGCCTGAACCGGACAATCGCGCCTTCGTAAATGGCATCCAGGGGACTCTTCCCTGCCTCTCGCTCCGCTTCCAGCGCAAAATCGATCATCATGATGGCGTTCTTTTTGACGATGCCGATCAGCATGATGATCCCGACAAAACCATAGATATTCAGATCGCACTTGAAGAGCATCAGGGTGATCAGCGCCCCGAAACCGGCGGCCGGAAGCCCGGAGAGGATGGTGACGGGGTGGATATAGCTTTCATAGAGAATGCCGAGCACAATGTAGATAACGAAGATGGCCATGGCCAGGAGCAGCCATAACCCGCTGAACGAGGACTTGAATGCCTGGGCGGTGCCCTGGAAACTGGTGCTCACGGTCTGGGGCAGTTCTCTGTCGGCAAGCCTGTCGATCAGCTTCATCGCATCTCCCAGGGCAACCCCGGGGGCCAGATTGAAAGAAAGCGTTACCGCCGGAAGCTGCCCCAGATGGTTCACCGCCAGCGGGCCGACGGTTCTGGTGATGGTCGCAATTGTCTGGAGCGGCACCAGCTGTCCGTCTTCGCCGTGAATATAGAGCATGCTGAGCGCTGCCGGATCTCCCTGGTAGAGCGGATCGAGTTCGAGGATCACCTGATACTGATTGGTCGAAGCAAAGATGGAGGAAACCTGCCGCGAGCCGTAGGCATAGGCAAGGGCATCCTCCACCTGCAGCACGGTAAGCCCCATGGCCGCCACCTTGTCCCGATTGATCTCCACATGGACCTGCGGATTGCTGATCTGCAGATCGCTGGTCACGTCCAGAAGCTGCGGCAGTTCCCGCAGCTTTCTCTCGAAATCCTCGGCAGAGCGGTACAGCACCTCCGTATCCTGATCCTGGAGGGTGAACTGGTATTGGCTTTTGGAACTCATGCCGCCGATCTGGATCGAGGGGACGTTTTTCAAAAAGGTCCGGACTCCCGCAAGCCTGGCGAGCTTGGGGCGAAGTTCCTGAATGACTTCATCTGCAGAGAGCTTTCTCTGTCCGCGCGGTTTAAGCCGCATGAACAAACTGCCGTTGTTGCTCCCGCGGTTTCCTCCGATGGATGACATGAAACCGTCGACATTCGGGTCCTGGGCAATGATGGCTGCAACCGCTTCCTGGTGCAGCTGCATGTCGGCAAACGACGTCCCCTGGGCCGTCTCGGTGTCGGCGTTGATCCGCCCGGTATCTTCAATCGGCAGAAAGCCCATGGGCACCGTCATGAAGAGCGCAATGGTCAGCAGCGTGACCAGGAGCGTCACGACCATCGTGGTCCGCCGCCGGCGCAGAACCTGCTGCAGGGAGCGCTCATACAGACGGAGCAGATTGTCGAAGAACCGCTCCATCATCAGGAACGGGCGTCCGTGACGTGCCGTCGAGGCAGGTTTGAGGAAGCGGCTGCAGAGCATGGGGGTCAGGGTAACGGATACAAAAAAGGAGACCAGAATGGCAACGCTGATCGTAATGGCGAATTCGTGCAGCAGACGTCCCAGAATGCCGCCCATGAACAGTACCGGGATAAAGACCGCGACCAGCGATATGGTCATGGAGAGGATGGTGAACCCGATCTCCTTTGAGCCCTTGAATGCCGCCTCCAGGGCGCTCTCCCCCTTTTCCATGTGCCGGACGATATTCTCCAGCATGACGATCGCGTCATCCACCACAAACCCGACCGCCAGGGTCAGGGCCATCATGGAGATGTTGTTGAGGGAAAACCCGAGCAGATGCATGACCGTGAACGTGCCGACGATGGACATCGGCACGGCCAGCGCGGGAATGATCGTGGCGGAAAGATTGCGCAGAAAGAGGAAGATCACCATGACTACCAGGCAGATCGTCAAGCAAAGGGTGAACTTGACGTCATGCATGGATTCGCGGATCATGGCTGAGCGGTCGAACAGCACATCGAGCTGGACGCCGGCCGGCATCTGGCTGCGAAAGGTCGGCAGCAGCTTCCTGACGTTGTCCACGACCTCAATGGTGTTGGTGCCCGGCTGGCGTTGGATGGTCAGGACGATGGCGCGGCTGTTGTTGTACCAGCCGGCGGTCTTGGTATTCTCGACGCTGTCGATCACCCGCCCCAGCTCCCCCAGGCGGACCGGCGAGCCGCCCCGGTAAGCCACCACGATCCGCCCGTAGCCGGCCGCCCTGAACAGCTGTCCATTGGCCTCGATCGTGAATGCCTGCTGTGTTCCATCCAGGACCCCGGTCGGCAAATTGACGTTTGCGGTATCAATAGCGGCCGCCACGTCGTCGATGCCGATCTTGCGGGAGGCCAGCGCCTTCGGGTCGAGTTGCGCCCGCACCGCATATTTCTGCGAGCCGTGGACGTTCACCTGGGCAACGCCGCTGATGGTGGAAATGCGCCGGGCAATCAGGGTCTGGGCGTACTCGTCGACTGCGGAAAGCGGCAGCGTCGGAGAACTGAGCGCAAGATACAGGATCGGTTGATCGGCCGGATTTACCTTGCGGAACGACGGCGGCGTCGGCATGTTTTTCGGCAAAAAACGTATTGCCAGCGATATGGCGGCTTGTACATCCTGGGCTGCCGCATCGATATCGCGGTCCAGGTTGAACTGGAGCGTGATCCTGGTCGTGCCGACACCGTTGGTCGACGTCATGGAATCAACGCCGGCAATAGTGGAGAGCTGGTTCTCGAGCGGAGTTGCAACCGCCGACGCCATGGTATCCGGATTGGCGCCGGGCAGGTTCGCGTTTACCTGGATGGTCGGGAAATCAACGTTGGGCAGGTCGTTTACCGGCAGCAGGCCGTAACAGAGCACGCCGAAAATGAAAATGGCGAGCATGATCAATGAGGTCATGATCGGTCTGCGGATGAAGATATCTGCGATGTTCATTGCTTATTTCCCGTGGAGCATGATGGTGTCATCCCTGTCGACTCTTGAATTAAAGAATACTGCTGGGAGGTTTTTCGCGGGATGGAAGACGTGTTGTGCCCCCGACAAAGCGAGAATACCGGATTTTGCGGGAAACGACAAGGGGAAATGTGAACTTCGATATGACCGGCAAGAACCGACGAGAACCGACAAGAAAGCGACGACAACCGACGGGAACCGACAGGGGCAAGTATTCCCTCGCGATTTTGCCTCCTGGCGCGAAGGTGTTTTTGCCGCCTTACTCCCAGAATATCGCGATTTCGGCCCGGCCCTCGGCCACGTGAAGGGGGAAGAGCAGCGCTTTTGATTCCGACGAAGGGCAGAACCGGTCCTGCACATCCAGGACCACGGCGCTCTTGTAATCGGTCTTCCTGCCCATCTGAGCGCACTTCGAGGCAATGCTCCCGCAAATAATGCTTACGAACTCCCGTACGGCATCGACGAGAACTTCCCTGGGCTCGGAGGAGATGTCCTCTTCCCGCATCATAGTCCTGGCAATGGCATCCCGGATGTCGGCTGATACGGACAGCACGAAGCAGCAGGGCGCGTCGCCGGTCATGCGCATGGCAACAACCGTATCGTTGGGATCGACCCCCTCCACGACGCAACGCTGGTCGGGCTTGAAGTCCAGCTTGGTGACGCGGGTGAACATGTTGTAGGCGCGGTCCGCGTACAGCTCCCAGAGGTCCTCGTTGGGGACCATGGGCCTGGGCGGCGTTGTTGCCGTGTAATAGGGCGCCTGGTCGGCGTCGTACTCGGTGAGAAGCGCCGGCAGGTCCCCGGCCGTGATGCAGCCGAGCGTGACCAGGGCATCACCCAGGCGGAGGCGGTTCTTTTTTTGCACTTCGGCCACCTGCTTCATCTGTTCCTCGGTCAGGAGCCCCATCTTGACACAGAGGTCTCCGAAATTGAGGTCCTCCTTCCGCTGCGCGGCATGGACGCGCTCTACGTCGGCGTGGCTGATCAGGCCCATGGACCTGGCTGTTTCGCCGAACAGCAGATTCGACTTGCGCGTCAGAACAACGGCTTTCTGCAGGTCTTCTTTGGTGATCAGCTTCTTTTCGATCAGGAACTGACCGAAAAATTTGATCCCCATGGAGGTCCTCCTTCGGGAAAACAGTTACTGAGGTCTGCCGGGATGTCTCGTGCGCGGTTCCCGGCGGGTAAGGCAAGTTTAGATGCACGGCGGATTCCTGTCAAGGCCAATTTTCGCAGGTTGCCGGTTGACCCGGAAAAGAGAAGGGGCATCCTCGGCGGACTTTTGATCAGCACCGTTCACATGATGAAATATTATATCGTTATTTGCGAGGAGGAAATGATTGTTAGCTATAATAATGATGTTGGCTATCGTTCCATGCTCAAACCCCGCGTACATACAACGGGATATTTGCCTGTACTTCTGAGGCAAAATATCCGTCTTATGGAGATGAACTATGAAGTTTGGAAAAGATGCAGATATTCGCCGTCTGGCAGTAGTTATCCAGGATTCAAACGACGCCATCACGGTTCACGATTTGCAGGGGAAAATACTGTCCTGGAACAAAGGCGCGGCAAAAATGTACGGTTATGCGGAGGGTGAAGCAGTGGGTATGGATATTGCCCAACTTGTGCCCCCGAACAAGAGGACGGAAGCATTACAGTACTTGCAGCGGCTCCTATCCGGCGAGATCATCGAATCATTCGAAACGCAGCGCATCACCAGGGACGGCGAGGTTCTGGATGTATCGCTCGTGCTCACCTGCCTTCGAGATGATTCCGGAAACATTGACTCCATCGCTACGACCGAACGTGATATTACTGGGTTGAAGAATGAGCTGAGGAGGAAAGAGGCCGAGGTTAAGACACTGAGGGGCTTATTGCCGATCTGCGCATCCTGCAAGGAGATCAGGGATGACCAGGGCTACTGGCATCAAATAGAGTCCTATATCCGCGACCACTCAGAAGCGGAATTCAGCCACAGTATATGTCCGAAATGCGCGGAGAAACTATATCCCAAATACGACCTCTATAAAGACAAGTGCTGATCCGTTTTACCAGTCCTTATTTCTGAACCTTATTTTTTAAGTACATCCGGACTTTCGCGGCAATCTGGCCGTCGGTCATCTTGTCGACAGTCTCAATACCGGCTACATAGCCGCTCAGCCCGGAGCTCTCGATGCGTTTTTCCAACTCGCCTTTTGCCTCGCCGGGGCCGAAGATCAGAATCAATTCCGCATCGCGCAGCTGCGAAACAACTTCATCGTAGTATTTGTCGAGATGCCCCGTAAAGTCCCGCTGCTGCGAATCATCAGCAGGAACCAGCTGGGCCGGATAGGAAGTCGTCGAGCGCGCGCCCTCGAAACGGCCGAGTTGTTTTTCCACATGGGAAATAATTTCCTTTACTTCCTCTCCCTTGTCCGTGACAGATACGATAACAGCCTTCCTGTGGTCTATCCACAAACCCTTTGTCGTTTTCATAGTTGCCTCACTGAGCGATGAAATCCGCTCTTCACTTCAAGTATACAACATATCATTATGAATAGTACAAAAGGGTGTCGTCCTCTATCCGGAGGCTTCCTCTATGTCGCGCCATAGACGATTATTGAGTGTCCCTGTCATTATGCCGCACTTGAGGAACCTGCATCAGCCTGTTTGAGGCTGGGGCTGGAATGGCGTTTATAGCGGATTGTCAATAAAATATAGACGCTGTTTATCCTTTTGCACCCTGGATGATCCTCTCCACATCGGCCCTTTCAAGCACCTCATCCTTCATCAGCGCTTCCGCAAGGGCGTCAAGAGTATGCCTTTTCCCGGTCAATATCTCAGTCGCCCTTGATTCCGCAGCAATGATCATCTTCTGGATCTCCTCGTCCATGAGCCAGGCCATCTGCTCGCTGTAGCGCTTCGGCAGGGACAGCTCCCTGCCCAGGAATGGATGTTCTTCACCGCGGCCGAGGTTGACCGGGCCGATTTTGTCGCTCATTCCCCACTGGGCAACCATCTTCTCGGCAAGGGAGGTTGCGTCCTTCAGGTCGTTCTGCGCGCCGCTGCTGATGTCGTTGAATACGAGCTTCTCCGCCACCCGTCCGGCGAGGTTGATGCTCAGCCGGTTCATCAGATAGGTGCGGGGATAATAATGCCGGTCTTCCCCGGGCAGGAGCTGCGTAACGCCCATTGCCATGCCGCGGGGGATGATACTGACCTTATAGATAGGATCGGCCCCGGGCAGCTCCCACGCCGTGAGCGTGTGTCCTGCCTCATGATAGGCCGTTATCCGCTTTTCCAGGTCGCTGACGGTCAACTCCTTCACGGCCCCCATCAGGATGCTGTCCTCGGCCTCAGGAAGTCGCGCCGGTCGATCATCTCTTTGTTCTTCCTCAAGGCGACCAAAGCGGCCTCGTTGGCGAGATTCTCAAGGTCCGCGCCGGTCATGCCCGGGGTGCCCTTTGCCAGGGCTTCGAAATCCACGTCAGGCGCCAGCTTCTTGCCTTTCACGTCGATATCCAGGATCGCCTTCCGCTCCTT
>CAVVOB010000015.1:0-186741 GCA_963749655.1 Nitrospirota bacterium | reverse complement strand
CGCCCGCAGAAATCACGCCCTCATTCGCCGTGTTGCGCATTTCTTCGAGGTCGATGCCCAAAAATCCCAGGCCATCGCAAATCCGGGCGCGGACCGCGGGCGCATTCTCTCCGATGCCGCCGGAGAACACCAGCGTGTCAAGTCCGCCCAATGCCGCCGCGAATGCTCCGATCCATTTCCTGACCTGGTAGCAAAACAGCGCGACCGCTTCAGCAGCCCGCACGTCCTGCGCTTCACGGTCGAGCAGGTCACGCATATCGGAACTGGTCTCCGACACGCCGAGCAGCCCGGACCGGGAATTGACCATCTCGTTGAATTGCTTCGCGCTCATTTTTTCGGTACGCGCCAGATACCAAACCAGTCCGGGATCGAGATCGCCTGAGCGGGTGCTCATCGGCACTCCGGCTGCGGGGGTGAAACCCATGCTTGTGTCCACGGGCTTCCCGTTGCACACCGCCGCCAGGCTCGCGCCGTTGCCGAGGTGGGCGAGGATGACCTTGCCTTGCGCCGCTTCCGCTCCGGCCAGGCGGTCCAGTTCTCCCATGAGAAACGCATACGACAGCCCGTGGAACCCGTACCGCCGCACCCCCTGCGCTTCGTAGCGGCGTGGGATCGGCAGCAACTGCGCCACGCGCGGCAGGTCATGGTGAAAAGCCGTATCGAAACACGCCACCTGGGGCAGGTCGGGAAATCGGCGATGAAACGCCTCGGTCAGCAGGATCTCCTCGGGCATATGCTCAGGATCGAAGGGACTGAGCCGGTGCAGCTCCTCGACCATTTCCGCGGTGATTCGCTGCGGCTTGCTGTACTTCGGTCCGCCATGCACCACACGATGCCCAACCGCACTCAATGCATCGCCCAGGCCGCGTTCTTCAAACCAGTCCATCAGAGCGCCCACCGCCGCAGTATGGTCCGGCGCGGCCATTGGCCTCGAAAAGTTGTCCTCCGGCTTCAAGCCTTTACCCGCCAGGCGGTCTCCGGCAATCCGATCCGCTCTATACTGCCCTCCAGAATCCGTCGGAGCGAGTCGCCGGCCTCGAACAGCGCGAACTTGATGCTCGACGAGCCGCCATTGATCGTAAGGATGCGCGGCGCGGCGTGTGTCATAGGTGACTGGTCCGTCATTCCGACGCCTCCAATCCGCGCGCGGCCAGCTGCTTGCACGTGGATGCGTAATCCCTATGAAGAATGCTGGGAATCCCCAAACCGTCCGCGACCTGGACGAACATCGGTGTGTTTTCAACATAGACTATGTGCCTGGCCGGCACCTGGGAGATATCCAGCGCAAGCTGAAAGATGTCCGCGTCGGGCTTTCGCAGGTGGACGAAGCTGGAGGAAATGAAAAAATCCACGAACCCATCCAGCTTGTACCTTCGGACCCTGTATTCATTCAGTTCCCGCGCTTCGTTGCTGACCGCGACGATCTTCAATCCATATCGGGCCTTAAGCCGGCGGACTAACTCGATCATCCCGGTGTAGGGTTTCGATTGTGCGAACATGAAGCGCCGAAACCGGGCCCGGGTGAACGGCCGCTTTTGGCAGAAGACCACCCGATCCAGATATTCTTTCAGCGTGATCTTCCCCTCCTCGAAGGCGTCGAAGGTAAGGTGATGCCGGTCCTCCATCTCGGGAAAATTCAGTTTGAAGTTCGCTGCCGCCCTTTTGCGGGCGTGATGGTCCCACCCATTGGTGAGCAGGACGCCTCCGATATCCAGAAACAAGCAGGTGATTGCAGTCGCTCTCTTCATTGTATTTTCTTCCTTTGATCGGATTACCGCTGCCACAGGATGTGAGCGTCTTCCAGAGGCACCGCAGCGCCGTCGAAGTGCGGTATCACCCGCGCCGTATAGTCCGCTGAAGGGCGGGCCGCAGACACGGACGCGCTGTAGACGTGGCCGCCCGGGGCGCCGGTCGGTTGGCGAACGCGCTTCATTTCCTGACGCACGGGCGCGCTGCCTGCGATGCCGTCGGCGTAAATCTCCACCCGCACCGCATCGGGGTCGATGTCATCGAGATACACCTTTGCCTCAAATATGTGCTCGGCCCCCTTTGTCCGGACCTGCACGTCGCCAAAGCGCAGCGTGACCCATTTTGCTTTCAGAGCATGTTCCCAATTGACTATGTTTCTGCCCGCAGCACCTTTATCGACAGCCCGCTCACGGTAGGCGGCTGCAGCCGGGAGATAGTGTTGCTCGGTGTATTCCCTCACGGTCCGGTTGCTGGAAAAGCGGGGTGTCAGCCGGGACATGCTCTCACGGACGCGGGCGACCCAGGCCGCGGGGATGCCGTTCGGGTCGCGGTCGTAAAATTCAGGGATCACCTTTTGTTCGATCAGCTCGTAGAGCTCCTTCGCTTCAACGGCATCCCGGGCCGGATCGTCGCCATGTTCCTTGCCGTCCCCGATCGCCCACCCCACTTCAGGCGTATAGGCTTCAGCCCACCAGCCGTCCAATTCCGACAGATTAAGGCCTCCGTTGACAAGGATCTTCATGCCGCTCGTCCCGCAGGCTTCCCAGGGCCGTCGCGGCGTATTGATCCAGACATCCGTTCCCTGCACGAGTTGTCCGGTCAGAAACATGTCGTAGTCGCTCAAAAAGATCACATGGTTGCGCGCCTCGTTCCGCCTGATGAAATGCGTCCATTCCTTAATCAGGTCCTGCCCTCCCTGGTCCGCCGGGTGGGCTTTTCCTGCAATAACGAGCTGCACCGGGCGCCTGGGATCGGTGAGAATGTGAAGGAGCCTCTCAGGATCGTGGAGCAGCAGAGTGGGTCTCTTGTAGGAGGCAAAGCGGCGTGCGATGCACAGCGTCAGGGCATTGACGTCGAAAACATGCTTTGCTTCTTCAACTTCTCCGGGTGATGCGCCCTCAGATTCCCGTTGCCGAAAAAGACGGCCGCGAATATATTCAATCAAAGTCTCGCGTGCGGAAGCGCGGCATTCCCAGAGCCTGGTGTCGGGAAGCCTGCGCATGTCCTTTTCCAGGTTTTCCAGCGTTCCATGCCAGCGGTCCTTTCCGCATGCGTCCGTCCAGAGAGAGTCGGACTCCTCCGAATCCCAGCTTGACATGTGCACCCCGTTCGTCACGTGTCCGATTGGCACGTCTTCCTCAGGCCACTGCGGGAAAAGAGGCGCAAAGAGATGCCGGCTCACCTTCCCGTGAAGGCGGCTCACCCCGTTGATTGCCCCGCTGCCTCGTACGGCAAGGTACGCCATATTGAAGGGTTCGAGAGAGTCCTTCGGGTTTTGGCGGCCAAGCGCCATTAAATCGTGGATCGGGATGCCGAGCTTGTTCCGGGCATACAAACCGAGGTATTGGTCGATAAGGTCGGGAGCGAAACGGTCAAAGCCGGCGGCTACGGCAGTGTGCGTGGTAAAAAGATTGCCCGCCCGCGTAGCGGCCAACGCGACTTCGAAGGGCCGGCCGGTCTCTTCCATAAAGGTCCGGGCGCGTTCCAGCACGGCGAAAGCAGCATGCCCTTCATTCAGATGGCATACCTCGGGCCTGATGCCGAGGGCGGTGAGCAGCCGCCATCCGCCGATCCCGAGCACCAGCTCTTGATTGAGACGCAGGTCCGGGCTGCCCCCGTACAACTCGCTGGTTACTCCCCGACGTATTGGGGAGTTCGCCGCGTCATTACTGTCGAGCAGGTACAGCTTCACCCTGCCGACCTGGACCTGCCAGGCGCGCAGCCATACCGAGTAGCCGGGCAGCTCGATCTCCA
This sequence comes from Nitrospirota bacterium, assembly GCA_963749655.1. GTDB lineage: Bacteria > Nitrospirota > UBA9217 > UBA9217 > UBA9217 > JAJYKN01. The sequence continues at coordinate 183,018 of CAVVOB010000015.1, read as the reverse complement.
GCCGCAGCCAGTCCCCGTTCGGTTTGCGCAGGGGCGTGATCGGCAATTGGCCGGGATCGTTGTACGGGAAGAGAGCCTGTTGCGCCCCGTCCTTGTCCAGCACCTGGCGAAAATACCCTTGCTGGTAGAGCAGCCCTACGCCGACCACCGGCACGCCAAGATCGCTCGCGGCCTTGAGTTGATCGCCGGCAACATTGCCCAGTCCGCCCGAGTAAATCGGGAGAGCTTCGCTCAACATGAATTCCATGCTGAAATAGGCGACTGAGGTGAGCGGCGCCCGCGGATGTTCCTGCTGGAACCATGCGGGGGATTCCGCATCGCGTCGCTTGGCCCGCAAGAGGTCATCAACCTTCTTGCGGAAAGCGGGCTCGGCTAATGCACGACGGAGCTGGTCCCGCGAGACGGTTTGCAGGACGACCCAGGGGTTGGAGGTAATCTCCCATAGTGCGGGATCAAGCTGCCTCCATACCTCGTCCGCGGAATGGTTCCAATACCAGTGCATATCCAGGGCCAGCGCGGCAAGGGAATCGAATCCTTCGACTTCCGTGGGTAAAAGGCCGTAGATAAACGTGCCGGCAGGTGTCTGGTCGCTCATCGCTTCTCCTTCGGTGTCGGCCCGGACGGAAGCTTCGACTGCTGCGAAGACGCCGCCAGAACATGTCCGACGATCGACTGCGCTTCCTCCTGGATACGATGCAAATGGTCCTTGCCGAGGAAGCTTTCCGCGTATATCTTGTAAATGTTCTCGGTCCCCGACGGTCGTGCCGCGAACCATCCGCTTTTTGTCATCACCTTCAACCCGCCGATTGGAGCGTTGTTGCCGGGCGCCAGGGTGAGGATGCTCTCTATCGTCTCCCCGGCCAAAACGGTCGACGTAACCTGGCGCGGAGAGAGTTGTTTCAGGATCTCTTTTTGCCCGGGAGTCGCAGGCGCTTCGAACCGGTCGTACAGCGGCTCACCGAACTCGGCGGTAAGCTCACGATAGAGCTCGCCGGGGTCGCGGCCCATACGCGCCGTGATCTCCGCCGCAAGCAGGGCCGGGACGATCCCGTCCTTGTCAGTTGTCCAGACGGCACCATCCCGGCGGAGAAAGGAAGCGCCCGCGCTTTCCTCGCCCCCGAACCCGAGAGAACCGTCGAGCAGGCCGTCGACAAACCACTTGAAACCGACAGGCACTTCATAAAGCTTCCGGCCGAGCTTGGCAGCGACGCGATCGATCATCCCGCTGCTCACCACGGTCTTTCCGATCGCCGCTTCCCTGCGCCATTTCGCCCGGTGCTGGAAAAGGTAGAGAATGGCGGCCGAAAGGTAGTGATTGGGGTTCATCAATCCGGCCGTGCGCGTTACAATGCCGTGCCTGTCGGCGTCGGTATCGCAGGCGAAAGCGATATCGAAGCGGTCCTTCAGGCCGATCATCCGCTGCATTGCGTAAGGTGATGACGGGTCCATGCGGATCTGACCATCCCAGTCGACCGACATAAATCGGAAGGTCGGGTCCACAGCGTCGTTCACGACCGTGAGATCCAAACCGTATCGTTCTGCGATCAGAGGCCAGTAGTGGACGCCGGCGCCGCCGAGCGGGTCCACACCCAGACTGATATTCGCGCCCCGAATAACCTCCATGTCGATCACGCTGCCCAAATCGTTTACATAGGAATCGAGGTAATCGTGCCGGCGCGTCGTATCTGCCCGCACTGCCTTCTCATAGGGCGCTCTTCTCACGCCCTTCAGGTCATTCTCAAGAAATTCGTTCGCTTTCGCCTCGATCCAGCTGGTAACGGCGCGTTCCGCCGGCCCGCCGTTTGGGGGATTGTATTTGAATCCGCCGTCCTGCGGCGGGTTATGGGATGGGGTGATCACGATGCCGTCAGCGAGTCCCGTCCGGCGCCCGCGGTTGTACGTGAGGATCGCATGGGATATAACAGGCGTGGGTGTGTATTCTTCTTTTTCCGCGATCATGACCTCCACACCGTTGGCCGCCAGAACCTCAAGTGCGCTGGCAAACGCAGGCACGGAAAGGGCATGGGTGTCCATGCCGAGAAAAAGGGGTCCGTCTATTTTATTTCCCGCGCGATAAAGACAGATAGCCTGGGTGATGGCAAGGATGTGACGTTCATTAAAGGTCCTTTCGAGGGAAGAACCGCGGTGCCCCGAAGTGCCGAAGGCAACACGCTGCCCGGTTATGCCGGGGACGGGCGTCACCGCATAGTAGGCAGTAATTAGTTGCGGAACGTTGACCAGCATGGATGGTTCTGCGGGCTTTCCTGCCCGTTGGCTTACTTTCATAGATTTCCTTAGTATATCACGTTATTCGATGCAATCTGACTGCACGGAGAACAGCTCGGTATGCTCTCAGAGAGGAGCCCCCCCGGCAGGCGCCGGGGGATGCCAGGTCGCGGGATTGCCGTTCTTCACTATTATTGTATCGCGTGTTTATGCTTTTGTCCTGCTGTGAAGGAAACAAAGCCAGTCGTGCAATAGCAAGATATGCTGAATGTTCCGGAACGCGAATTCCACAGAAGCGAACCGTCAACCGGACGGAAAACCGGATCAACCCCATTGCCGGGTGTTCCGCTTTAAAACGTACTTTCTGCATTCGTACTTTAATTGTGCTATTGTTTCCCTATACTGATTTTCGGCCGATAAAAGACGGAAAACCGCCGAGTCAAAAAATCCATCCGGACAACCATCGCTTTCTTTTGTTTCCAATGGATGGTCACGAGACTATCGATAATTTAACATATCTGAAAATGCGCATTCTTAAAACGCAGGCACAGAAAAGGGGGAACAATGAAGAGAATACTTATTGCGGCAGACGATACCATCGGTACGAAGAACGCTTTTTCTACATTCGCGGATATTTGCTCCTGCATCCGTCCCGAATTCATCGGATTGGTCTATGTGGAGAAATTCGAGGGCAAGTCGCTCATTGCCGAGATGCTTGGAGACGCGGAAATGGCGACACTGAAAAATGTACTGACCGGAACGGAATATCAGAACGCACTGGACAAAAAGGCGCGGACCGTCCTGGATTACTATCAAAAGGCTTTGGCGGACAAAGGCCTGACCAACGTCAAGCAGATCATCAGAAAAGGGCATCCCGCTGAAGAGATTTTGAAGACAGCCGGGGAAGAGAAAGCGGACATGATCATAGTCGGTGCGCGGGGCAAAAGGACCACGCACCTGTTCATGGGAAGCGTCAGCAGGGAAGTTGCGGACAATGCGGCCATCCCCGTACTCATCGTGAAGCAGTCGTAGATATCGGGCGGCCGCCTGCCAGGTGGTGTGGGGGCTGGGGGAGAGAATCCACTGCTACCCGATTGAATATCCTATGGACAAGCTGCCGGTTGGCCTTCACTCCATTGCTTCATCGCAGCCCAGGCGCTCTTAGCAGCGTCTTGAGCGTTGGGAAAGGTGAGGCCATGCTTCCGGGAAGGAGATGATGCGGGTAAGGGTACTCTTCACTTCGGCTGCAAATTCAAATCCGAGACCGGGACATTGTTTATTATAGTAGTCAACCGCATCAGCAAGTTCCTGCTCTGCACACGATAGGATGCGGATGTTCATCGTTTATTGATTCGCTCGAAAACTCCCTTTGCGGAATCTGAGGTGATTTTTCCCGCCTCATATGCATCAATCCGCGCCTCCGACTCGTTAGCCCAGAGGCTATCGATTTTATCATTATGGGCCTTATCGAAACTGTGAAAAAGTTCTTCGATCAATTCCGCCCGTTCCACCGGGTTTAGATTTAGCGCCTGCTTGAGAATCGATTGAGTGGCGGTCGTCATAATTAAATCTCACCTCATTTCTTCCGTCATTCCACGTAACAACAATATATCACTTGGTAGTATTTGTGTCAATAATGCGAACGGGTTCTATTCCAGCTGGTAGGTCGGGTAGAGCGCAGCGAAACCCGACATCTTCGGTCCCTTGCGCTACTGCGAGTATTCCGGCAAATAAGCGTCGGGTTTCACAAAAGACGTTCTACCCGACCTACCCGGCTATACCGGAAAAGGAGCTTTTGGGCAATAGGGTATAGTTATGAAGAACGATGCTGTTTTCGGGGTGGGATGACAGGGCACCTTGAGATCTGCATGCACGCAGCCAGCCTGCAGGTTTGTGAGTTCTGTATCGGTAAATCCGCGAGGTAGAAATCTACCTTGCCGCAAGTCCCACCTCGACCGTGTGTTCCTGACGGTCGTCGATAAGGGAAATGGTCTCGCCGATTTGCTCAATCCCGTCGACGGTTACGACCGTCCCGCCATGGTCGCGTCGTTGCCGAACAGTGATATGGTAAATGGTTTCCCGGTACCGATAGTGCACCTTGAACGCATCCCATGCCCCAGGCAGGCATGGCTCGAAGCGCAGCTTGTCCGTTTCGAGCCGCACCCCGAGAAGCGATTCAACGATAAGCCGGTACATCCATCCTGCCGATCCCGTATACCAGGTCCATCCGCCTTGCCCGATGTGCGAAGGGGACGCATAAACGTCGGCGGCGACAACGTAGGGTTCTCCTCTATAGATCGCGATCTTTTCGGCTGAGCTCGCATGGTTTATCGGATTGATCATTGCCAGCATCTCCCATGAGCGGTTGCTGTCGCCCAACGCGGCAAAGGCCATGGCTGTCCAGATCGCCGCATGGGTATACTGCCCGCCGTTCTCCCTTACACCGGGAACGTAGCCTTTGATGTAGCCGGGGTCCAGATCCGATTTGTCGAAGGGAGGGTCCAGGAGCTGGATCAGGCCATGCTCCCGTCGAACAAGAAGCTTGTCCACCGCTTCCATTGCCTTGCGGGAGCGCTCCCTATCCCCGGCGCCGGAGAGAACGGACCAGCTTTGCGCAATGGAATCGATACGGCATTCGGAGTTGCTTGCAGAACCCAGCGGAGAGCCGTCGTCGAAGTAAGCGCGCCGATACCACTCGCCGTCCCAGCCGTGCTCCTCGATGCTCGCCTGCAAACGAGCGGCTTCCTCTTGGCAGCGTTCGGCGAATGACGGATCGTTGTGCAGAAGCGCGATCTCGGAGAACCGCACCAGCACTTCATGCAGGAAAAATCCGAGCCAGACGCTTTCTCCCTTGCCGTGCCTGCCGACCAGGTTCATGCCGTCGTTCCAATCACCGGAGCCCATGAGCGGTAGGCCGTGCTCGCCGCGGGTGAGGCCCTTCAGAACGGCCCGCACACAGTGCTCGTACAAGCTTGCCGATTCCTCGGACGGGCGGGGAAGATCGTAATACGAGTCCTCGTCCGGGTTCATCGGGCGGCCCTCGATGAAACGGACCGTTTCATCCAGCACTCCCGTGTCTCCGGTTGCGAGAACATAGCGGCACGCGGCCAGGGGCAGCCAGAGAAAATCGTCGGAACAGCGCGTGCGCACGCCCCGCCCCACAGGGGGATGCCACCAATGCTGGACATCTCCCTCCTTGAACTGATGGGCCGCGCAGAGGAGGAGGTGCTCGCGCACAAGCCGCGGCTCGGAATGAATGAGCGCCATCGCGTCCTGCAGCTGGTCGCGGAAACCGAATGCGCCGCCGGACTGGTAGTATCCGCTTCGCGCCCAGACACGGCATGCCAGCGTCTGGTATAGCAGCCAGCCGTTGGCCAGCATGTTGACGGATTGGTCGGGCGTTTCCACCTGCACCGCGCCGAGGGTGCGGTTCCAATACTCCCAGACCTTCTCAAGCGCCCCGCGCGCGGCTGCGGATCCCCGGAAGCGGCGCACCACGTTGCCGGCGTCATCGGCGTTTCTCCCTGCGCCGAGCCTGAAGATGATTTCCCGCTCCTGCCCGTCCGCCAGATCGAAGGGTACCTGGATGGCGGCGCAGGGGTCGAGGGCGGCGCCGACCCTTCCGGAAAGCCGCGCACGGGTCATGGCAGCCGGTCTTTGAAGCGTGCCGTTCCGACCGAGAAACTCGGTCCGGTCGCCGGTCACGGTCCGGGTCGCCTCGCCTGCGTCGAAGAATGCCGTCCGGTCGGCGAACTCCGGGTTATAGGGGTTCCGGCTGAAGATCGCGCCGGTTTTGGGATCGATCTCGGTGATCACCTGCATTGCCGTTTTCGGCCGCAGATCTCCCAGCACCCATTCCACGTAACCGGTGGCCGAGAGACGGCGCGGACGGCCTGATTCGTTTTTCACCTTCAGTGCCGTGAATTTGACCGACGCATCCATTGCAACGTAAACCCAGACCTCCGAACGGATCCCGTCCTCCATGTGTTCAAAGACGCTGTAGCCGAACCCGTGGCGGGTGACGTAATGCATCGTCCCGCAGCCCGGCAGCGGCAAGGGGGACCAGAAATGGCCGCTTTCTTCATCACGGAGATAAAACGCCTCTCCGCCGGAATCGGACAGGGGATCGTTGTTCCAGGGAGTGAGGCGGAACTCGTGGGCATTTTCGCTCCAGGTGTAGGCAGCTCCGCTCTCCGAAATAATCGTCCCGAAATGCGGATTTGCCAGCACATTCACCCAGGGCGCCGGGGTCTTCTGCCGCGTTGCGGTCGTAATGATGTATTCGCGGCCGTCAGGCGTGAATCCTCCGAAACCGTTAAAGAACAACAGGTCTTCGCGGGCGTGTATCGCGAGAGGAGGGGCTTCAGGGCTGTAGGCCCGCGTCGGGATGAGGCGCGGCGCGGGCGCCGTTGCAAGCGCGCGACGGTTTACCTGGTCCGCGAGCGGGCCGAGGCTGTCGGTGATGACGGCGCGGGCGACTGTTTGAAGCAGGATCCGGTCCTCGTTCGATATCTGGTCCACCGGTCGCACGAAGATGCCGCCCGGACGTTCCGTCACGTTCGCTTCGACGCCTGCGGCAATGAGCCCCATGATCTGCTCCTGCAGCAGCTGCCGGTACCCGGCGTGGTCTTCGTTCCAGATCACGAGGTCCACCGCCAGCCCCTTGAGACGCCAGTACGCGTGGGCTTGTACGAGCTGGCGCACCAGGTCGATATTTGCCGGATCCTCGATCCGCAGCAGCACGATCGGGAGATCTCCGGAAATGGAGTAGCCCCAGAGGCCGGACTGTCCGCGGCGGTTCTTCAGGATAACGCCCGGATCGGCGCGCAGAGAAGAATTGGCATAGAGCACGGAGCCGGCAAGGCGTCCATAGAGCTGCGCATCGGCTTCCGTGGCATTGATCTGGCGCAGGAGCACCTGGCTGTGGGTCCAGGCGAGATCGAAGACGCGGTCCGCAAGTCGCCGGTCCTGATATTTCTCGACAAGGCCCATGCAGAGGTCCCGGGTTTCAGCCGATCCCGGTGACGATATTGATCGTTGCCGATTTGTCCGGGTCAAGAGTGATCCGATATCGGATGGCGACGATCGGGTCGAGCACCGAGCCCTGGCTTCCCGAGAGCGCCCCCGGGCCGTCCATTGCCTGCGGGTCGGCAACGGTCCTTCCCCGTCCGATGAACTGCAGGCGGTCGGTCTCGTAGGAAACGTCGCCGATTTCCGCCCCGTGGACGGCCATCAGATGGAACATCCAGGGCGAGTGCTCGTCCCGGGAGCGGGGACGGCGGGTGCAGAGGATCGCCTGCCGTTGCTCGATGATCTCCGTCTGAACAAAAAGATTGCTGAACGCCGGATGCAGCGCGTCCGCGGCAGGCGGCGCAAGGACGACCTCCGCGTAACTCGTGACCTCGATCTCTCTGCGTGTCCGGCCGCGGTTGGTGATCGTGATCCTGCGCAGCTCGATATCATCCTCGGGAGATACGGCGATCTCGGTATGGGTGTCGATGTCATGGTCCCGGCGGCGAAACTCGGCCCGGCCTTCCGAGAAGATCGCCTCATAATTCTTCGAGCGTTTGAGCGCAGGCTGATACGCCGTTGACCAGAACTCCCCGCTTCCCGCGTCGCGGATGTAACAGAATGCGCCCCAATCGTCGCGGGTGCCGTCTTCCTGCCAGCGCGTGATCGCGATGTCCTTCCAGCGGCTGTACCCGCCCCCGGCGTTCGTGATCATCACGTGGTATCTGCCGTTCGACAGCAGCTGCACCTGGGGAGACAGGGTGTCCGGGCCGGTGAAAACGCGCACCGACGGCTTCGGCGCCGGGGGAAGCAGTGTAGGACTCGGAACGTTCGGCAATCTGCGAATAGAAGGCCGTGGCCCTCGGCACCCGCTCCTGGAGCAGCAGCATGGTCGCCTGGAACAAGGGGTCCGCTTCGAAGCGTTTCTGCATGCGGACGGTCCAGCAGCAGATAGGCAAGAGAGAGAAAGCTCATGCCCTCATGATGGGCCATGAAGGACCGGACCACGACGCTCGTTTGGCCGCGCTGCAGACGGGAAGGCGTGTGATCGATCGCTTCATAGAACCCGAAATTCCCCTCAACGCCTTCCGCAGCGAGCCGCTGCAGATTCAGGCAGGCCTCCTCGGGCGCCACCATGAGCGCAAGCGCCGAGGCATAGGGCGCGACGACCAGATCGTCGGCGAGGCCGCGTTTGAGCCCCAGACCGGGAACGCCGAAGGCCCGGTACTGGTAATTGAGCTGAGCGTCGATCGTGTTGTAGCCGGATTCCGAAATGCCCCAGGCCACCCCGCGCTCTTTCCCATACTCGATCTGCCTGGCCACGGCGGCTTTGCAGGTCTCATCGAGCAGTGTACGCTCATACGTCGGCATCACCAGGAGCGGCATGAGGTATTCGAACATCGAACCGCTCCAGGAAACGAGGACCGGCGCTCCGCCGGCGTTCGTGAGCAGTCGGCCCAGGGCAAACCAGCTCTCCTGCGGCAATTGACCCTGCGCAATCCCGACGAAACTGCAGAGTCTCGCTTCCGAAGCCAGCAGATCGTAGTAACTCGTGTCCCGCCTGCGGCCGTCGACGTTGTACCCGATGGCCAGTAAATGACTCGACCTGTCGAACAGGAAGTCGTACTCCATGCGGCTCAGTTCATCGGCACTGCACTGCGAGCCGTTCGATGGCCTTGATCCTCTCTGCGGCGATGTCGTTTCCTCGTTGCGCCAGATCGCGCAGCGTCGGGATCTCATCGGCATCGCGATCGGACAGCGGGGCGAGAAGGGTCAGTTCGTCAAGCGCGGCCCGGCATTGCGCGGCAAAGGCGCGCGCCCACCGTGCTGCCTGATTTTCCCGGTGGATATTGGAATCGTCGATCCGGGAAAACAGTTTCTCCGCGGACGTTGTCAGGGCCTCAAGGCGGAGCCTCGCAGCCGCGAGCGTGGTCGGCGGGGAAGTGTAGGCGGACTCCAGGTCGATTTGAAGTTGATCGAGACCGGTTGAATCAAAAAGGCTTGAACCGCGAAGGCGCCCCGGCTTTAATCCTCCCGAGGCGTTTTCGCCGTAAATATGTTCTTCATGCTGACCAGAAGTTGATTCTTCAGCTGCCAACTCGTCCACGAGAACCTGCAGGGTGTCGGAGAGCCCGCTGAACAATTTCGGATGCACGATCTTCTGATCGGGAAGCGCCAGCAGACCCTGCCGCAAGGTGAGCAGATGGGCGGCAAGATTCCCGCTGTCCACGGTGGATATATACCTGGGCGCGAGCGGCTTCAGGGACCGCGTGTCGTACCAGTTGAAAAAGTGGCCCCGGTATCGTGCAAGGGTCTGCATCGCAGAGAATGCCTTCGTCGTGCGGTCGATGAACTGCCCCGCTGCAAGGTAGCCGAAGTCAAGGGCCGAGAGATTGGCCAGCAGCGCGAGCCCCATGTTCGTGGGCGACGTGCGATGAGCGACAACGGGAACAGGATGCTCCTGATAGTTGTCAGGCGGCAGCCAATTGTCCTCCGGCCCGACAAAGGTCTCGAAGAAGGACCAGGTTTTTCGGGAAAGCTTTCGGAGAAAAAGGGTCTGGTCGTCCGTCAATCGTTCGACCTGTAAGGCAAGCGGCCTGCTGATCCACCACGCGATGACAGGGGAAGCAAGCCAGAGCGCGAGGAGGGGCAGGGCCGCTCCCAATGCAACGGGATTCGATAAGGCCGAATATATCACGATGAGGACGCTCAGAAATGGGGCGAACCACATGGTCCGGCACGTCGAAGCGAGGCCTGTCCGGTTTTTTTCATCCCCGTCGCCTGAGGGACTCCATTCAAGAAGCCGCTTGTGCGTTACGAACATCCGCCGATCGTACGCAGGACCGCATCGAGGCTGAAATAGGCCTCGTAGGGAAGGCAGGCAAGCGTAAACAAATCCTGAACAAGGCGCGTCCTCAGGGAGTGCCCTACGGCAGCGAGATGCTGTCTGGGAAGCACGTCTATCGGTTTTCGAAGCAGGTCCAGGATAGAGGAAATCAATGAAGGGACCAGGATGATCCCGATCATCGACAGGGTCCAGAACCAGGGCGACGAGAGAACCGTCCAGCCGAGCGCCAGCAGGAGTGTCAAGGCCGAAGGCACGAGACTGCGGCGAAGGTTGTCGAAGAGCTTCCATTGGGACAGCAGCGAGAGGGGATTCTTGCGGCGCTGCCTGGAAAGGCCGGGACCGGGGACAACCCCCCGCAGCCAGGACAGGAGCTGCCAGTCGCCGCGGATCCACCGGTGGCGGCGGCTCACGTCGGCGCTGTAGCGGGAAGGATATTCCTCGAACACCATGACGTCGCTCAGCAGTCCGGACCGGGCGAAACATCCTTCAATAAGATCGTGGCTCAGGATCCGGTTCTCGGGGAAGCGTCCCTCGAGCGCCTGCTCGAAGGCGTCGACGTCGTAGATCCCCTTGCCGATAAAGGAGCCTTCATAGAAGAGGTCCTGGTAAACATCGGAGACGGCGCGCGTATAGGGGTCGATGCCCGCATCGCTCCCTTCCATGCGCGCATAGAGCGATCGGTTTGTGCCCGGCAGGCTCGCGCCGACCCGCGGCTGAAGGATGCCGTACCCGGCGACAACGCGCTGTTTGCCTTCGTCGTACAGCGCACGGTTCAGCGGATGCGCCATGGCCCCCGCAAGCTGCCTCGCCGAATCGCGCGGCAGCTGGGTATCCGTGTCAAGGGTGATCACGTACTTTATGTTCAACAAAGCAGTGGTATTGCCGACGACGAGGGAGAAGCCGCTATTACCCCCCTCTCCCCTCGCGGGAGAGGGCAAGGGTGAGGGGGGAGGTGAGGAGGAAACACCGCCGCGCAAGAACGAATTCAAATCCGCAAGCTTTCCCCGTTTGCGTTCGTGACCCATCCAGACGCGCTCCATGGGATTCCATCTGCGGGGGCGGTGAAAAAGGAAAAACCTGTCGCTTGTTTCCATCGCCGTATTTTTCATTCAGCTCTTCGATTCTCTGTTGGGCGAGCAGCAACAGCGGTTCATCCTCGGGCAACGTTTCCTCTGACGCGTCCTGAAAATCAGTCAGCAGTCCGAAAAGCAGGTTGTCGTCGCGATTTGCCAGGAACCTGACTTCCAGCGCCTCGATCAGGTCCTCGATGTTCCGGGTGCTCGTGAGCATGGTCGGGACAACGGCCAGGGTCCGCGATTCAGGGGGGATGCCTTTGGAGAAGTTCATTCGCGGCAGGGAATGCGGCGCTACGAGCACCGTAGCAAGCCAGTTCACCACGGCGATAGCCAGCTGACTCGTGGAGAGCAATGCAGAGGATACCCGTCAAAAGGAGCAGCCAGTGGTGCAAGCCGGCACTCTGCGCCTTCGCCAGCAGAGGTTGGTGAAAAGCAAGTCGTGATCAGCACGATCGTGCCGAGATAGAGGAACAAAGGAAACCGGCTGCTTGCCCTTCGAAGGGACTCGGAGGCGGACACGCCGGACCCCTGCCAGGCGTTCGAGCTGCGCCAGTCCCTTGTCTATCAGGTAAAAGCCCACATGGGCCGCGCGATCGTCGTGGTCGCGATTTCCGTCGCCCCGGGCCGCGCTCTCGCGGGCAAGCCGGACTGCTGCGGATGCCACCTCCGCTTCGGACAGACGGCCGCTCTTTGCAATCCTTTCCACCACGTGACGGTATCGATCGCGGGTAAAAAAATCCATGTTGCCGTAGGTGCCGCGGGGGTCTTCGCGCAGGGTCTTCTCGACAACGCTCATCGTCTCGACGAACGTCCGCCAGTCCATTGCGCCCAGAAACCGGAGGCTGCCGATGCTGTTGCTCATCGAAACCTGGTCAGCAGCCTGCTGCTGGTTCTCCGACTGCACCATGTGATCGATCGTCATGCTGCACTCGGAGAGGTGCTGCTCGATCCAGGTGAGCGGCATTGCCAGGGCAGGGCCCTGTCCCTGAAGCCGGCGGGCGAATTCCGCGACAAAGGCGCTCTTGAGCGGCGGGTTCGAGCGCGCCATGTCCGCAAGGACCAGGATCAGACTCTTCGGGTCCTTGGCAACGACACTCGGTGATCAGGTCCGCCCAGTAGTCGGCGAGGTCTCGGTCGATCCTGTCGGCGGCGATCCGCGCCCCGACGCGCCGGAGATTCTCGATCAACGCCAGGCGCAGCATGATGGGGACGGCCCATAATTCTCCCAGCTTCAGGACCGTGACGGTCTGGTAGGACGCAAGAAAACTGCTGAGACCTTCCGGGTCCACGCGGCCGTCGCCGTGCGAGATCGTCTCCAGGGCGATGTCATACACGCGCGGAAGTCCGGCGGACGGTCCATCCAGCAAGCGGGGCAGCTCCCGGCTGTAACCCTTCGGCAAGTGTTTACGCGCCATGCGGATCTGCTCTTCGATCAGATAGAAGTTGTCGAGCAGCCATTCAGCCGCCGGCGTGATCCGGCGATCGGTCTTGACCGCCTCTACCAGCAGGCTGCGGGTCCCGGTCAGGATGGCTTCATTCTCGGCCAACCGCGGCAGAAGCCGGTCAGGAGCGTGTCCGGGGCTCGAGCGTGTGCAAACCCGCCAGGGTCCTGCCGTGCTGCTTCCATCTGGTCGCTGCTGAACAATTCCGATCGCAGCGGCGGCTCGTACACGCTTGCACTTTGCTTCCAGGTCGTTTCCCTGAAGACGTGCCAGGACATCGGGCAGGTCGCCGAAAATGGTCTTGTTGCTCAACTTCAAATGGTACGCTCCTTTTTGCTGCAGGTGCCGGAAATGATATTGTTCGTAAGAATCAGCCACAGAGGTCACCGAGCACACAGAGAAGGGCTGGAAAAATTTCATGACTGCAGGATTTCCGCTTCTCGGTGTCTTCTGGGTCCTTTGCGGCAAAAAAGGTTTTGGTCCCGGCTTATAAGATTAGTATAACAAGATTGTTATCAGGCCGTTACGGTCCGAACGCCGGCATGAAGGAAGGTGCGCTGTGAAACAACGGTAAAAAATTAGAATTGAAAGTTCGAAGGTACAGCCGCCCATCGTCATTCCCGCCCCGGCTTCAAACTTACCGGGGCAGGCGACTCAAATCCGGAATGACGGCATTACTAATACAAACGCATTTAAATTCGTTACTGCTTTGCCCCTCACCTTTGTCCTCTCCCCAGAGGGGAGAGGGTTGGGGGGGGGGGACTTTTCCGGATGTAACAATGGTTACTTCGTTTGCATTAATGATCTTATTAGTAAGACAGGGCCGTATTTAGCTGTTGGTCGAGGCCATCAGCCGTTCCCTGTCCTTGAAGAGCATATCGCATTTGTTGACATAAAGCTTCTTCACGATGCCCTTGCCGAAGGTCTGGTGATTGACAATGTCGCCTATGCGATAATTCGTAGCCATGCTGTAATCGCGCTCTTTTCCCTTTGCCTCCGCGAGACCGGCCGCCCAGACTGCTTCCGCTGTCGCTGCATCGTCTTTTTTCACTCTCGGTTTGCGGACTTTATGAACAACGAGCGGATCGCTGAATTTGTGCATACTGCCGCAGTTCTGACATCTCACCTTGATGATTGCGTCTCCCTCCATCGTCATGATGGTGTGATCGCGAGCCGTCGTGCACTTCCCGCAATAGGACTGAGTGTTACCTCCCGGCAAATTCTTTTCCAGCATAGTGCCTCCTCATTGTTTAACAGGATATGTTTCTGAAGACGGTCGAAGAGACGGGTGAATTCGGAGAGATGTCTGAATCTACGCTTCTCTGGGATATATTCATTATACGACTATACCGGAGGGAAAGCTCTAACTCATTTTAATATTCCAGGGACTTGAACCCTTGGGAATAGCCCCGGGAAGGCATCCTTTTCTGCACCAGGACGGTCGAGCGGACCGTACTTGATCATTACTGGAAGGTCGTGGAGGACAAAGGCCTGGCCGACATCAAGGGGATCATAAGAAAAGGACATACTGCTGAAGAGATTTTGAAGGCAGCCAAAGAAGGGAAGGCGCGAGGGGATGAATAAAGTACTTTACCTGCTACTATGCAACAACGTCCGACGGATTAAGGTGCAGAATGCCGGTAATTTGCACATGAACACGGCGCTGACGCGCCGACTTTGGCACGTCGCTGTGGATGCGATGGTTGAATTCATAGTGCGATAGTACAGGCCACGGTCCGCTCAAACAAGAGATTTTACTTCTGTCTGTCAATCCAGTAGCCCGGTTGCCGGTGTAAATGCGCGAATGAAAGAACGACAATTTTGTCAGCTTGAATGGAATAGAGAATCTTATATGGGAACTTGTGGACGATGTATCGCCGGATTGCCTTGCGCTCCGGCGGCCATGCTTGAGGGTATTGCTGAATGCGGAGAAGGGAATGCCTGATTTGTTCCTTGAATTGGGATCCTAAGCCGGGTTGCTCTGCCTCGTAAAACTCTTTAGCCTCTTCATATTCCCGACGGGCAATTTCGAGAATCTCCAGTTTCATTTAGCGAACATATCCTCGAATGAGACCGTTTTAACCTTGCCGGCCTTGTATGCCTTGAGTCTTTTCTCGGCTTCAACCGCCCATATCTTTTCAATTTTCGGATCAGCTACATCAAGGCTCCGAAGCAAGGCTTCGATAAGAAGGGATTTTTCCGCCGGTTTAAGGTTCAAGGCTTTTGAAATTATAGTTTTTGTCGGGCTCATATTTATCAAACCTCACGATCAGTCTATTTACTGTTGTTGCAATTATAACAATATGGCTATTGTTTATCAATCAGTTTTCGCAACGGGCTACCAGGGGCACTCGACAGTTGCGGGCAAGGGAGAAGCGCGTGAATTCTTGACTACTTCCGCCTAAAGGTACGGCGTGGTTGAGATTATTGCGTCGGGTTAAGTCCATTCAAAACTCGCGCTGTCTCCTGCAACATACGCGAAGGTATTCAAATCGCTGAAGTAAAAGTACCAAGCAAAATTATGCCCAGCGGCCCTCTGCAAGGGCAGTTTGGCCGCCGGTGTAGGTCTGGAGCTTATTGGACCATTATCGGCAAGCCTCGGACAAGCAAACCACTTTTCAGAAGGTGTGGTTGGGGCCTCCATGAACCAAAACACAAAACCTTCAACCCTGAGGCGTCCGGGACGATATCGTTCCCGAGCCTGATGATCTTTTCCTTCGGGATCAACGCGGCGCTGACTCGCCGCTTTTTGGCGAGTCGATGTAGCGCCTGGTTGGAACCAGCGTCGTATTTCGTTTCTACTCAGAAGTAATACCATCGCGAAGCAATTTTGCTCGCAGGGTTACAATATATTCATTCGCACAACCATTCTTTTCTGCCAAATTAAGGATATATAGGGCACCCTTCTGATCGTTCATCTCTATTCGCGTTTTGGCTTCATCGGCATAAAATGCAGGATTGCTACTGCCTGCTGCGATATGATCCATACGGATAGCAGTTGCTTTGTCCAACTTTCCAGACTTGTGCAGAGCGTTTGCCAATATCGCGTAAGAATATTCATCAGTACATCCCTTTTTTACGGCTCGTTCAAAAATATCGATTGCTTTGTTTACGTTTCCGTGCCTTAATTGAGCTTTGGCTTCGTCATTATGGAAAATAGGGTCTCTACTGCCTGCCTTTATCTTACCCATACGAAGAGCCGAGGCTTCATCTGCTTTCCCCAGCTGATCCAAGGCCGTTGCACGGATAGAAACAAGAAAATCGTCTACGCATCCATTCTTCTCCGCTAAATCGAGGACATCCAGGGCACCTTTTGCATCACCAGTACGCAGGCATTCTTTAGCTTCAACACCATAGGAATCGGCTTCACGTATGCCAGCTTGTTTGCGCTCCATACGTCTTACGGTAGATTGCTCAAATTTCCAGTCTAAATACATTGCGGTCGATCGCAACGTGTATACTTTTTCATCGGCCAAGCCATTCTTTACGGCTAAATCAAGGATTTTCAACGCACCTTTCGGATCATTCACTTCTAAACATGATTTGGCTTCTTCCATATAAAAAGTAGTGTGACGCGTCCCAGCCTGAATTTTTGCCATACGTAATGCGGATGCCTGATCTCGCTTACCCGAACACTGCAATGCTTCAGCGCGTACAACTTCCGTGAAGTGATCAACAGCACTACTCTTTTGCGCCAAATCAAGGATTTCTAATGCACCCTTTGGATCCCGTGCTTTAAGCCGCGCTTTAGCTTCGTCTACATAGAAAGCCGGGTGATTCGATCCGGCATCGATTCTTTCCAAGCGTAGCTTTGAGGCAAGTTTTGAGTTACCAAGCGCATGGAGACAATCAAAATAAACTGATCGGACATAATCGTTTATTGCTGCCGGGGTTTCTGTCTCCAACGCCGCGAAATTATCAATGAACTGATTCGCACCGTCGCGTCCTTGCGCGAGTAAGGCTTTGCCGAGGTTGGCCCAGTACGGAGGGAAGGAAGGATTTAATCGGCAGGCTTGTTCGAAATATCCCAGTGCTTTGGGGCTCTTCCACCCTTCAGCTTTACGCCAGCACTCGCCGAGAAAGCGTTGGACTTTGTCGTTGTCGGGTTCAAGTATCTCTGCGTATTCAAGAGCGGCACGAAGTTGAGCAAGAGGAGCTTTGGATTTGTATAAGTAGGTATATAAATTCTCAATACGTCGAATCGCCCAAACTTTATTACCTGTCAGTAAATCTGTGGCAATACTCTGAATCCGATCCGCCTCGCCGGCAGCTGTGAGATGATAAAATGCTTCAAGCGCTCTATCAATATTCAGATTTGTAGCGCGCCGACTACCCCGAAGTTGATCTAGCCAGCAGGTGGCAATGACAGCGTGTAAACCTCGCGCGTGCTTCTGATCTCTTTCGGGGGTCGAACTTTCAAAGGCAGGATCGCCGTCTTCTTGCCCGACATAACCCATGCGCGTTCTGATCCAAATCGATATAAGGCTATGCAAATAGTACTGTGAGTGATCATCATTCGCGGTCAGTAAACAACGACGGTCCAAGCCATCCCAAGAACCGGGTATACTCAACTGCCGCTCCAAGACCTCAGCATGGTCATGGGGTATTGAATTTCTATAAAGGCTCAAGGTTTGCAACAACCGCTGTTCTTCAGCATTAAGAACATTGCCATACAAATCGCCAAGCAGGACATCTTCAATCTTCTGCTCAAAATCACTTCTGTGTCTTTCAAGCGTCTGAAGTGGAGTTTCATCAAGACCGCGAGCAACTTCTATCAAGAGCTGAATAGCCTGTGGTTGCGCCTGTCGTCCGTGACCTCCGCCAAGCCATTGATAAATACCCTTGAGTTCTTGGCCGGTATAGTGCCAAGCAACTTCCTTTCCAGTAGGTGCAGCATGATCCAGACATTCAGAAAGAGCGATTTTATTCAAACCCGGCACTTCGCATTCACAGGCATCCGCACCTAGCAGACCACGGGGTGGTCGTTCCCGAAGTTCGAAAACCCAATGCCACTGTGATCCGAGCGCCAGTTGAAGTCCGCGCAGAAGTGCGCGTACTTCAAGACTACGGAAACCTGCGCTGTCCATCAAATGGTGAGCTCTATCGATCCAGACCCATGCCGGGCGTGGGTTGGGATAGCGACGTTTAATTTCTTCTGCGACGACCGAAGAGTCGCCCTTTGGTGTCTTTGGAAATTCAGAAGTATCTCCTAGGAGTGCGGCAAAGCGCTGGAAAAAATCATCGACTGTTGTTGCCGGTGTCACAAGAAAACGCACATGCTCTTTATCTACCAATGGGGACTGGCGTCCCAGCGCTTCAATGAGAGAGCTTTTGCCGTTTCCGCGCAAGCCGTAGATTAGCAAGAACGATTGCAGCTGGAGTTCATCGGAAACACGTTTAAGAAGCGCTTCTCGTCCAAACAGTCGTGGATTTCTTTTAGCCGACGCCGTCAGCGCTGAAGCAGATAATTTTTTCAGCCCGAGTGGAACATCAAACATGCATACGCCATGCGGTGCCTGATTGGGGTCAAGCATATACGTCCAGCCATCATTTTTTCGAGAGTAGCAAAAAAGGTGCGCGTTTCCTTTTGAATTTGCCAAATCAAGTCGAACCAAATTGATCCCGAATTCGTCACTTTTCTGAGCATTCGTAGCACCGGCAGCAATTGTGATATTGATTTGGCCCGGCTCAATCCAAACATTGTGGACGTGTCCGTGCAACCAGAAGTGATACGGATGATATTTATTTACAATCTGACGTTTTGTGACATCACGTTCTTCTTCATTTAACCAATCTACGGCGTGATGCATCAGCCCGATACGGATAGCACCATCACTGATTTTATCCTTTGCGGAATAGAACTGCCACTCCGCTGCCATCCATAGATGCCGATCGTCTTCTGGGCCAGCACATGACCATGCTGAATTGAATCCTGCAATAGCTACTTTTAAACCATCTATATCGACGATGTGTGCGTAACGACATCTCCCATCTTCATCATAATGATGCGGCAAATAATTCTTTACAAATCTGTCATATTCAGCAAGTCGCGCTAGTGCGATGCCGACCTCGTACCGTTTATCATTGAATTGTTGATTGATTGTTTCGCTATTGCGATGGGCATCCTTAGCCCAAGTGTGAAGCTTGGATTGCACAGCGGCATCAATGCTCTTTCTGTTGATATCGTGATTGCCTGGCACAACAAAGAGTCTTTCTTTAGGAAGAGAAGTTCCATTGCGACCGCAGGCGGCGCGCAGCTCTTCGAAAAATACAATAGACTTGGCATATTGTTCATCCAAGCTATCTGCATCCGCTTCGCCGAAGGCAATATCGCCGGTACAGAAGATCAGATCAGGCTTCAGAGTTTCGTTCTTCCCTAATTCTTCCTTCAGGAAGTTGAGGAGTGAAATTCTTACGTGACTATCACGCCATTCTGTTTTCGCGTGAAAGTGAATGTCAGAAATATGTAACCAATTGAGATATGTTCTCACCGGCTAAAACCTCATATCAATCGATATCTGCACGTAGCACTGAGGAAGGACAACGCGGCGCTGACTCGCCGCATTTTGGCGAGTCGATGTCGAGCGCCTGGTTGAAAATGTTTTCGTCCGCTAGACTGTCTGTTTCCTGGAAATACCGAGAGAAGATAATATTTGATCCAATGCGGCCAATAAATGCGTGATTAAATATTTGCATAATCTCGGTCTTATGGTAGGCTTTCCAAAGTTATTTGCACATAATTCGAATAGACTATCATTGTTTAATCTAGTAGTGTCCGGCGCAGCGATCAATAACCAATGCATCCCTTTTTGGGCAGATCTATTAGAATAGAAATGAAGAGAACATGATATAAAGCCATCGGCACCGCTTTTCGGCCCGCCGATTGAGTGATGTGAAATAAACTTATCTTCCCACATAATGTTTGAAGAACTCAACTTTAAGTGCTTTTCAATGAACGTTTCTTTAGATGCATCGATAGCAGTCATGATCCACCAGCCGGGATTATACTTCTGAAGAATATCACCACCCGTCTCCAACCAGTAAATTGCTTTAACTATTTTCGTGAGTGTTCTATTTATAGGCACTTTGTCGATATTGATGGCAGGCATGCCATTGACCGGGTGATTACCAGCATACGTCTGCAGTAATTTCCGAATGTGTGCCTGAACCGCTAACGATGAATTTTGACACTGACTCTCGGCTTGTTTATGCAATGCTAGCAAATCGGGGTCCGTAGGCTCCACATTTTTAAGATAAGCATCTTGATTAAGCCAAAATGTCAAAAGAAGGCTCATCAGGAAATCTTCATTTGATGACCCCCTATTGCAGTCAGAGCAAGCTGGAAATTTGTAGAAGAATGTTTTGCTGTTTCTTAATGCCCGAGGGTAGAGAACTTTTGGAGGTAAATCGTCTTCTTCATTACCCTCTTTTTCGCCGCAAATAATGCAAGGGCCATTATTTTGCTTCCAATCTGCCAACAATTTATTGAACTTCCTCTTCAGCGCGCGATCTCTTTCATCGTCTGACTTATTCATATAGTCGGTCAATCTCCAAATCAACCAGTAATTATCTAGCCCAGTCCTAACTGGTAAAATCCGCATTTTTGGTTTTTACCAGTTTAGCAAAAATAATGCTTTTTAGTGCTCAGCCTAAATATCAAGCTATAGCTAGCCCCCCTGGGGAAGAACGAATTTTCGGTGTTTCCTGATTTAGCAAGGTCAGCGCCGCGCATTCCCTTATTTTCACGAATATATGCTTGACGCAAGATGTTGTCAACGGGAAGTTACTGATATGGAAGTTACTGATAAATTCTTCTTGCTGTACTGAAACTCTAATTTGGCAAGAAACGCGGTCCCTTTCATCATTCCGCAAATCGTCGGAAAAACCACTGCTTGATCCCTTCTACCGCAAAGAGATAGAAGAACACCAAGCCTGCCAGGATCGCATAGAAGGAGATTGGCGGGGGTTCGAATCCGAAGTACCTGCCGAGCGGCGTATACGGCAGCAGCACAGCGAGGACTACGACCGAAAGGGAACAGAGCGTAAGCCAGAGGTTGGGACGGCTTTTGAACGGATTGCGGCGCGTGCGGATGATGAAGATCACGAGCACCTGCGTTGCCATGGACTCGATGAACCAGCCGGTATGGAAGAGCTTCTCTCCGGCATGAAACACGCTCAGCATGATGTAAAAGGTCAGAAAATCGAAAGCCGAGCTCACCGGGCCCACGGACAACATGAAGTTGCGGATGAAGTTCATGTTCCAATGCCGGGGCTGGGTGAGATATTCTTCGTCGACACTGTCGAGCGGGATGGGGATCTCCGAGACGTCATACAGGAGATTGTTCAGGAGGATCTGCACCGGCAGCATGGGAAGAAAGGGGAGGAAGAGGGTCGCCCCGGCCATGCTGAACATGTTCCCGAAATTGGAGCTCGTTCCCATCATGATGTATTTCATGATGTTGCCGAAGGTGCGCCGGCCTTCCACGACGCCTTCATGCAGCACGTTCAGGTCCTGCTCCAGGAGGATCATCTCGGCCGCGCTTTTCGCAACATCCACCGCGCTTTCCACGGAAATGCCGATGTCCGCTGAATGGAGCGAGGGCGCGTCATTGATGCCGTCGCCCATATACCCGACGACCCTGCCGCGCTGTTTTAACGCGAGGATGACCCTGTTCTTCTGCGCGGGGTTGACCCGGCAAAAGAGATTCACATTCTCCACGCAGGCCGAGAGCGCGTGGTCATCCATGGCCTGCATGTCCGCGCCGGTCAGGATCCCGGTTATGGGCAGGCCGAGCTTCTCGCAGATATGCCGGGTCACCAGTTCATTGTCGCCGGTCACGACCTTGACCGCCACCCCCGCATGGGCGAGTTTGGCCAGGGCCTCCTGAGCGCTCTTCTTCGGAGGATCGAAAAAGGCGGCGAACCCGGCAAAGACCAGCTCCGTTTCATCGTTCACCACGGCATGATGCTCCGTTTGCTCCACCTTTTTCCAGGCCACGGCGAGGACGCGGAATCCGTCACGGGCGAAGGTCTCGTGGAGCGCCCGGACCCGGGCCAGCGCTGCTTCGTCCATTGATTCAGGGTTCTCTTCTCCCTTTTTCTCGCAGAGGATGCAGAAGCCCAGGATATCGTCAGGCGCTCCTTTTACCACGAGGAGCCTGTCCTTGCCGTTATCAATGATCACGGAAACCCGTCTGCGTTCGAAATCGAAGGGGACTTCATCGATCTTTTTCCAGGCTGTGACGTCTATCTCCTTGTGCTCCAGAATGGCGTCATCCATGGGGCTCCGCAGCCCTGATTCGAAGAAGCTGTTCAGATAGGCCAGCTCAAGAACACGGCTGCTGTCCTTGCCGAGGGCGTCCACGTGGCGCTCCAGATGGATGCGGGCCTCGGTGAGCGTACCGGTCTTGTCCGTGCACAGCACATCCATGCTCCCGAGGTTGTGGATGGATTCGAGCCGTTTTACGATCACCTTCTTCTTTGCCATGCGCATGGCGCCCCGCGCCAGGGTCACGGAAACGACCATGGGCAGAAGCTCGGGCGTGAGCCCGACGGCAAGGGCCACGGCAAAGAGGAATGATTCGAGCCAGGGCCGGTGGAAATAGGCATTGGCCAGGACGACAAAGAGGACGAGCAGGATCGTAAACCGCATGATCAGGAGCCCGAAGCGCTGGGTGCCCTGCTCGAATGCGGTGGGAGGGGCCTTTGTGGTGAGTGTATCGGAGATCTCGCCCAGCGAAGTGTTCGGTCCGGTGCGGCAGATGAGCACGTTGCGCGGAGCCGCTCACCACGGACGTGCCCATGAACACGGAGTTCACGGCATCGGCCATGTCCTGCCCTGCGTCAGGCAGCTCGCGGAAAAACTTTTCAACGGGATAAGATTCGCCGGTCAGAAGCGCCTGCTTCACAAAGAAATCCCGGGCCGCAAGCACCCGGCCGTCGCCGGGGATCAGGTCGCCTGCGGACAGCAACACGACATCACCGGGCACCAGCGCTGCCGCGGGAATTTCAATGCTCTTTCCGTCGCGCAGCGCCTGGACGCGGATCGCCACCGACTGGCGCAGTTCCTCGGCCGCCTTGCCCGCGCGGTGCTCCTGGATAAAGTCCAGGGTAACGCTCATGACCACAATGGCGCTGATGATCAGAAAGCTGGTCACATCGCCGGTGAAGGCTGAGACTGCGCTGGCGATGAGGAGGATGATGACGAGGGGGTTCTTGAACCGGGCGAGGAACTGAAGGACCAGTGCGCGCTTGCGCGGCGGCCGCAGCATGTTCGGGCCCGATTGTTTCAGCCGGTCAGCCGCCTCGCTGCTCGATAGACCCGCAGGGGTCGCGTTCAAACGTTTCAGGAGTTCAGGAACGGATTGCTGCCAGAAGATCATTTCCGTCTTGAGTGGGGAAGTCGACATGCGTTCCTTTTAACAGGCTGTTGAAAAACGTCTTGAAAACCTTAGCCGTCATTCCTGCGCAGGCAGGAATCCAGTGTTTTTAATATGATTCTGGATGCCAGCCTTCGCTGGCATGACGAAATTTGTCGCGCTTGAGCTTTTTCAACAACCTGTTAATATATAAAAGCGGGTCTCCCGCAAAGCACGGGGAGCACGCAAAATTACTGATGCGGTCATCAGCAATGCTTCGTGCCGTCGCCTGCCCCGGCAAGTTTGAAGCCGGGGGAATTCAGGTATTTCAAGGAAACCTCTGGATTCCAGCTTTCGCTGGAATGACGAACAGCGTGGCTTTACTACCCCAGGCCTTCGCAAATCAAGATCTTTAAAACCTAATTAAACACAGAGCATTTTTAAGCTTTTCTCTGCGTCCTCTGTGTGCCTACCTTTATGAACCTTCACTTGTGGCAAAGAGCTGTTGCCTATGCCTTTCCTTCCCCGACCCTTCTGAAGTCTATATACCCTCGTTCCACGTCGGTATGAATAAGCTGAACGCGGACCCGGTGTCCCACGTCGACGCCTTCAAAGCCGCCCGTCAGTCTTCCTTCAACAGGCGGAGAAAGCAGCCGGACCCAGGTGCCTTTTTCCGCTGCGCCGGTCACGATGGCATCGAACTGTTCATTGATCCTGTGTTCCAGGAGCATCGCCGCAGCGGATTTTCTGACCTGTCGTTCGACCTTCTTTGCCGCATCTTCCTGTTCCGTGCAGTGCTTTGCCAAAGCCGACAGCTCTCCGTTCCCGTAGGGCATGTGTTGTCCGGCAAGGGCCGCCTTCAGCAAACGCTGCGTGATCAGGTCCGGATAGCGGCGGTTCGGGGCTGTGGAGTGGGAGTAATCCTGGACGGCGAGGCCGAAGTGGCCGCTGGAACTGTCTCCCGGCACTTCAAGCGCGTATTCACCCGCGCCGAGCAGCTTGATGATTGCAAGGGAAAGATCGGGAAACCGGAGCGGATCGGCAGCCTGCGCCTTGGTGAGGAACGCTTCCAGAGATTTCGCGTCAGGCTCCGCGGGAAGCGCCTGGCCATGGTCCGAGGCAAGTTCCCTGATGCGGTCCCATCGCTTCGGCGTGCGGACCACGCGCCGGAACGACGGCAGGCCTTTGGCCGAGAGAAAACGCGCAGTCACGCCGTTCGCCGCGATCATGAGGTCCTCGATGATGTCCTTGGCCCTGTTCTTGCGTTCAGCCTGGAGGTCTTTGAGCTCATCAGCGTCGAACACCAGCCGTGCCTCCACGGTCTCAAGGCTCAGTGCGCCGTGCTCGTGTCGGAGCGACTTCAGTTTTTGTGCGACGCGGTCCTGGAGCCGGAGGTTCTCGTCGAGGCCGGGGACCGCGGGTATCTCGCGGGGGACCGGCCCGGCGCCCTCCAGCCAGGCGGCGACGCTGTTGTAGGCCAGTTTTGCCCGGTTCCGGACAAGCGCGCCATATACATCGGAACGGAGCAATGCCCCATCCTCGCCCACGACCAGCTCGACGATCACCGCATACCGGTCCGAAGCGAAATTCAGGGACGTCAGGTCCGTCGAAAGCTTCTCCGGCAGCATGGGAAAGATCCTGGCAGGAGTATAGACCGACGTGGTATTGCTGCGCGCATGCTCGTCGATCGCCGAGTCCTTTTTAACGATGCTGTCGACATCGGCGACGGCAACGAACACT
The DNA here is from genome assembly GCA_963749655.1 of Nitrospirota bacterium. Lineage (GTDB taxonomy): Bacteria > Nitrospirota > UBA9217 > UBA9217 > UBA9217 > JAJYKN01. Next base: position 158,318 of record CAVVOB010000015.1, on the reverse strand, counting down.
TTGACGCTGTTGTCCGGCATGGCTTCTACAACAGTCAACTGGTCCAGGTCGCGCGAATCATCGTTGTCGATGGAGCACCAGAGCAGGTCCCGCAGATCACGCGTTGCAGTGTTCGTTTGTGCAGCGGGCTCGCGGAGCCCGTCGAGTTCGGCAAGGGCCTGGGGAGAAAAGTCCGGAAGCAATCCGCGCTCGACCATGGCCGCGTAGGCGATCCTTTGCAGGAGAGAGCGGTGTTGTTTGTCACCGGGGTTTGAAGGAGTCATAAGATATAGTATAGAGGACAATTCGAATCAGTACAACAAGCCGGATTTCATTTTGTCCTTCGGGCTGCAAAGGATCCTCCGTCCGAAAGCGTATCTTGTTGCCCCCGGGTTCCCGTGCCCGGACCGACTTGCCCGCAAAAGACTCGATAAGCACCGCTGAGGCGGCACGTAAACAATCAAAGTGCAGTACTAACGGCCACTCTATATTACCCGGTTTCCTTGACTTATCGCTCCATCGGTGTCAAGCTTAAGTATCTCTCTCACAATAGCATCTTCGCATCCCGCACGATTAACACCCCATAAATTTTCGAAGACTTCCGGTGAGCAGCGATAGGAGGTCAAAGATGATGAAAACACTCGTAATAGGTGGAACAGGCATGGTTGGAAGCATGGTGGTGGCCGGCCTGCTCAAGCAGGGGGTTGCTGTCCGGGTCATGAGCCATTCGCCGGAAAAACTGAAAAAGCTGCCAAAGGGCGCTGAAGGGTACCGGGCGGACCTTGATGATCCCGATACGCTGCCGGCGGCCTTCGAAGGCATCGACAGCATGTTCTTGCTGGCCCCCGTGGGGCTGAGCGAAACCGATGAAGGGCTCGCTGCAGTGTCCGCGGCAAAGAAGGCCAGAATCAAGAAGATCGTCTATCTGTCGGTCGCCATGCCCGAAGGATCGGAAAGAATACCGCACTTCCGGAGCAAACTGCCGGTGGAGAAGGCCGTCAGGGAATCGGGGATCGCCTACACCATCCTCAGGCCGAATAACTTTTTCCAGAATGACGTGTGGTTAAAGGACGCGATCATGCAGTACGGTATTTATCCGCAGCCCATCGGCGAAAAGGGGCTGAACCGGGTCGATGTACGCGACATCGCCGACTGTGCGGTCAATGCGCTCATGAAATCCGGACTCGAAGGCCGGACGTATGACATCCATGGATCCGATACCCTGACCGGCGAAGGGATCGCCAGGATCTATTCAAAGCACCTGGGACGGGAGGTGCGCTACAGTGGAAACGACCTCGATACCTGGGGAGAAAAGGTAAAGAACATAATGCCGGAGTTCATGATCCCTGAAATGAGGATCATGTACGAGTTCTTCCAGGAGAAGGGGATGATCGCTTCGAAGGACGACCTCGAAAAAACGGAGAAAGCTCCTGGGCAGGAAGCCCCGGACCTTTGACGATTTCGTCAGGGATATCACCGTGGAGTGGAGGAGCAAGACGGCGAAAGCCGCGTAAGAAAAGCGTTGCCCTATGGTTTCTTGACGGCATTCGGCAGCTTGAGCACACTTCGCTTCGTGAGTGGATCAGTCGTTCGTTCGATCCCCTTCATGAAAATGATAAGGCCGGTCAATAATGACCGGCCTTTGTTTATTTTGATGGAGCTGAGGAGGGAAATTCTTCTTTCGTCCCGGAGCATCAATCAGCATAATAAAACCAGTTTTGAGTTTTTAGTTTTTAGTTTTGAGCTGGAAGCAGAGGGCAGAGGGACTCCACCCTGTGCGCCATGCTCCATGCCCTATGCATTATGTGCCGCCCGCATTCAGTTAGAAACTAAAAACTCACAACTCAGAACTATCAAACTGATACGGCAAGCGGCGTAAATGTGTGCATCTTCCGGCTGGTTCAAACAATGTACGGGATTTTTTCTATCCTGTCTGTTATACTGCATTTGAGAATTTCGCGACTGCCGCCATGAAGAATCTTCTATCACTCTTTAATCAGAAACGCGCTTGCGTGCCGCTCCTGAACGTGCGGGGTCCGCATGTCAGAAAGTACCGGGCGTTCCGGGTCTTCCTGGAGCATAACCAAACCGCACTTTCGGCCATCGCCGACCTCGAGCAGGCATACTACAGCGGCAGGCCCTTGTCCCTGTCCTGGGCAGCCGCGCACTACGAAGCCCTATGGGAAGCGGCGCTCGGAGCGGTGTATGCGCTCGCCCCGCTCAAGGGCAAAGGCGCAGCCGAGCTCGAAACAAGTCTTATGCGGATCGATCATTCAATTACCGGGGAACTTACGCCGCAATACGCTGCCCGGTCAAACGCTCTGGTGCTGCCGTTTGAGCGTATCAAAGGTGAAGCCGTTCATATTACCGGCGCGAAGGCCGCGAATCTGGCAAAGATCGCGAACGAATTCCGCCTCCCGGTTCCGGCCGGCTTCAGCGTAACGACAGTTGCCACCGGGCGTTTCCTCTCTGCGAACGGCCTTGACGATTTCATTGCGAAGATGCTTGCTCGGGCATCACCGGACCAGCCGGAAGCATTTGAGCGCCAGAGCTCGAAGGCATCCGCGCCGCTATCGTCAAAGCAGCCGTACCGCCCGACATTGCCGGGGAGATCATTCAGGCTTATCGGGAACTGGCGAAAAGAACAAGGCCCGGCATCCGTGTCGCGGTGCGGAGCAGCGCAGTGGGCGAGGACACGGCCGCCACCTTTGCAGGCCAGTACGCGACAGTGCTGAACGTCGTGGAGAGCGGCATACTCGAAGCCTGGAAACAGGTTCTCGCGAGCAAGTACTCCTCCCGCGCGACGACCTATCGTCTGCGCTACGGACTGACGGACCAGGAGACGCCCATGGCCGTGGCCGTGGTTGCCATGATAGACCCCAGGTCAAGCGGCGTCATGTACACTAACTCGCCTTCGGGAAACGATTCCCGGGACGTCATTATCAGCTCGGTCCGGGGCCTCGCCGAGCGGCTCGTTGACGGCAGCGCCTCGCCGGACCTCTTTGTCGTGGACCGGAAATCCCTGCAGATCAAGGACCGAAGGATAACAAGGCAGGATACGCGGATGGTGAATCTTCCGGCAGGCGGAACGGTCCTCCAAACCGTGCCTGCTCATGAGCAAGGCTCTGCTTCTCTTGACGATGCGACCATACAGAAACTCGCTGATTACGGTCTCAAGCTCGAAGCTCTGTTCGGCTCCGCACAGGACGTTGAATGGGCGCTTGATGATTCAGGCAATCTGTTCATTATTCAGTCGCGACCGCTCGGAGGCGGCGGAGTAAGCAGCGTGTCGGGCGCCCCGGTCGTCGATGTTACCGGGCATGCCACGCTGCTTTCCTCGGGCAAATCGGCCTCCCGGGGCATAGCAGCGGGAGCGGTCTTTGTCCGGCGTGAGAGTGCTGATGATGAAACCGTCCCGGAAGGGGCTGTGCTCGTGGCGCGGACCGCATCGCCGGACCTTGCGAAGCACGTCGGAAGGGTCAATGCAATCATCACCGACATAGGCAGCGCCTCAAGCCATCTTGCCTCGGTGGCGCGGGAGTTCGGCATGCCCTTGATCGTGGATGCGGGAAACGCCACAACAACACTCAAGAACGGGGATATGGTCACGCTTACAACTGACCCGCCGAAAGTCTATTCCGGCATTGTCGGGGAGCTGACCAGCCTGATAGAACGAAGGAAGACGCAGGTCTTCGACAGCCCCGTGCACCGCAGAATGCGCCGTGTGCTGGACCTCATCTCGCCGCTCAATCTCATGAATTCCGACGATCCATCCTTCGCACCCCATGGATGCAAGACGATCCATGACGTCATTCGTTATACCCACGAGCAGGCCGTTCGATCCATGTTCGGTCTTACCGACGAAACATACGAAGTGCGATCGATCGAACTCAAGGCAAAGATACCGCTGGAACTGCGGCTGATCGACCTCGGCGGAGGCCTGAAGCAGGGGCTTACCACGTGCCACGAAGTAACCCCCGATCATGTCGAGTGCCTGCCCTTGAAAGCCATATGGAAGGGGTTTACCCATCCCGGCGTGAGCTGGGAGGGATCCATCGGCCTCGGAATGAACAAGATCCTGACGCTCCTGTCAGCGAGCGCCGCAGCGGAGCTCGGCCCGGCGCCGGGTGGGGTCAGCTATGCAATCCTCTCGCATGAGTATATGAATCTGTCTGCAAAGTTCGGCTATCACTTCGCTACGGTCGACGCCTTTGTCGGCGACAACAGCAGTCAGAACTATATATCGCTCCAGTTCTCGGGCGGCGCGGGGAGCTATTACGGCAAGTCGCTTCGCATTGCCTTTCTGGGCAGCGTGCTCGGCAAGCTTGGGTTCCAGGTAAAACTTCGCGGCGACCTGATCGAGGGAGCAATCACCGACTATGACCGACTCTCGCTCGAGGAGAAACTCGACCAGATGGGCCGTCTTCTTGCTTCCTCGCGTCTTCTTGACGTGGCAATTACGAGTCAGGCCGACGTGGAGCGCCTGACAGACGCCTTTTTCCATTCGGACTATGATTTTCTGACACAGAAAAGGGATGAAGGGATCGTGAATTTCTACACTCACGGCGGATCGTGGAAGACGACCATTGATGGACAACAGGTCTGCATGCAGGACGGCTCGCGCGCGGGGTTCACCCTATCATCCGGCGTGGCAGGGGCTTTGAACAAATTCGTCGGACAGGCGCTCCAGGAGTTTCTTGACAACGTCGAGGCTTACTACTATTTCCCTCTGGCGGTTGTGAAGGACACCCGGATATCGGACGGCGCGGTCCGGGTGCGCGTGAAGCCGGTAAGCGGCAATATCGACCGGGCAGGCGGCATCGCCTTCGGCATGGGGGACGTGAACAACTATTTTGTGTTCCGGATCAACGCGCTTGAGGACAACGCTATCCTGTTCGAGTACGTTAACGGCAGGCGCATCGAGCTGAAAAGCATTCATGAAAAGATCACAACCGGCCGATGGCACGATCTCCGCGTCGTGGTCCGGGACCGGGGCATGTGGTGTTATTTGAACGACCGGCTTGTTCTGGAGTACGAAGCCGACAAGATGGTCCAGGGCTACGTCGGCCTCTGGACCAAGGCCGATTCCGTGACGCACTTTGACGGACTGACCATTGAGACCGCGACCGGCATAACGAAGGTCGGCTGCTGAAGAGTCGTTGAAAACCGGAGAACAATGCGCGTTTCGTGGAAGACGGATAAGGGAAGAAAGAAGAGCGTGAACGAGGACGCGGTTCTTGTTGATGAGGCAGAGGGTCTTTTCCTTCTTGCCGACGGCCTCAGCGGTCCCCGCGCGGGCCGCGTTGCAAGCCGTCTGGCTGTCCGAAAGGCTCTCGCCTTCCTGAAGGAACAGCAGGAAGAAGCGCCGGATAACGACATTCTGCCGCTGCTGAATCAGGCCCTGGAACATGCCCACGCTGAAGTGCAGAAGGCATCACGGAGGCGCCGGGCGCTCAGCGGCATGGGAACTACGCTCGTCATTCTCTGCATCAGGAATGACATTGCTTATCTCAGTCACGTGGGGGACAGCAGGGCATACCTCTATCGGCAGGGCGCCCTGGCGCGGATCACCACAGACCACACGATGGATTACGGGATCAACCAGGAGGTAATGATCCGCGAGCTGTTCTTTTTTCACAAAGCGCGTGTTCTGAGCCAGGCGCTCGGCCCGTCAAAAGCCGTGAAATGCGACGGCCACAGCGTCGATCTTCTGCCGGGGGACATCATTCTGCTTTGTTCCGACGGTTTGACAGACATGCTGTCGGACGGAGCAATTGAAGAACTGATAAAAATTCATAATGACGATCTTGACAAAGCTGCTGCTATTCTGGTCGAGGCTGCAAATCGCATGGGCGGCAAAGACAACATATCGCTTGTGTTGATCGGCTGGTAATCCGCGCGGTTCTTTCACGTCACTTGCGCCGGACGAAAAGGCCGTCATCTCACTGCCATTCGCCATCTATCATCCATCACCAATCTCTTTTTTACCCCGTCGACAGATTTGGATTTTTTCTTGCCATGGCTCATCGATGGTGATATAGTAATACGTATAGCCTATCGATGGAGGGCACTATGAAAACCGTCACTGTTTCCCCGAAATATCAGGTTGTTATCCCGCGTGATGTTCGCGAAACTCTTAGTATCAAACCGGGAGAGAAGATGCAGGTCATTCATTACGCAAATCGTATCGAACTCGTTCCGGTTAAGAAGGTGAAGTCCATGCGCGGCTTTCTGAAGGGGATTGATACGACGGTGAACAGGGAAAAAGATCGCGTATGAACCTCGTCGATTCCTGTGGATGGCTCGAATATCTTGCGGATGGATCGAATGCGGGTTTCTTCGCCCCTGCCATTGAAGACACCGAGGATCTTCTTGTCCCGACGCTCTGCATCCTGGAAGTATTCAAACGGGTCCTGCAACAGCGAGGCGAGGATGCGGCATTGCAGGCAATTGCATTGATGCAGCAGGGACAGTTGATCGACCTTGACAGCGGAACCGCTGTTACTGCCGCGAAGATCGGCCATGAATTAAAATTACCCATGGCTGATGCAGTAATTGTGGCAACCTCCAGAATTCATAATGCGGTTATCTGGACACAGGACAGTGACTTGAAAGATGTTGAAGGCGTGAAATATGTGAAGAAGCGATAGAATCTTCCCCCATACCTCCTGTGTTCAATCCCCAATTCCACCAACAACAAAAAAGGGCTGACCGATTGGTCAACCCTTTTGTTATTTTTTGGTGGAGCTGAGGGGGAATCTCACTCGCTCGCATGCTCGCTCCACGAGGGGACCAGTCCCCTCGTGTGCTCCCCTAAAGCATGAGGGAAATCCTTTCCCTCAAACTCCCTTGGTTCGATCCCCCTCACCAAAATAAAAAAAGGCCGGTCATGAATGACCAGCCTTTGTTTATTTTGGTGGAGCTGAGGGGGATCGAACCCCTGACCCCAAGACTGCCAGCCTTGTGCTCTCCCAGCTGAGCTACAGCCCCAAAAAGTACATCCCAAACAGGCGATTAATGTAACATCACGCACAGATGTTGTCAAGAAAAAAGACGGTATTCGTGGCATTATAACTGCTTTGTTGACTCTCCCCCGGCGCTCGGATAAACTCGTGCAATGAAACCTCTTCTCATGCTTATCCTTATTCTTTTTCTGCCCCTTACAGCCTGGTCTCATCCGGGCAAAACAGACCGGTACGGCGGACATTTGTGCATGAAAGAGTGCGAGGAGTGGAACTTGTTCTACAAGGAGTATCATCTCCATGACAAGGATGGGAGGCCTGTTCGGATCAAAAAGGAAAAGAAGGGGAAAAGAGCGGAACCGGTGTTGCAGAGCGTACCGACGGAATCAGCCAGCCCTGTTAATTCGTTAACAACGACCGTTGTTACCACCCACTACCGCGTCGCGACGGTAATCGAAGAAAATGTATATTCGACGAATCCGCTCCTGTACGTCCTCGCAGTATTGCTTCTTCTGCTTCTGGTGCTCAGGATGAATAGAAGAAGGGAAGAGGGCTGAACGCGCTCCCCGAAGCAGAGGGCAGAGAGCAGAGGGCAGAGAGCAGAGAGCAGAGGGCAGAGAGCAGAGGGCAGAGGGCAGAGCGCAGAAGGCAAAGAGCAAAGAGCAAAGAGCAAAGAGCAAAGAGCAAAGAGCAGAGGCTTCCACCCTATGCCCTATGCACTATGCGCAGTCTGCTCTGCCCGGTGCCCTAAGCAAGACTCAGTGCACGGAGCAGGAGATGCAGGGGTCATAGGAACGGACCAGCATCTGGGCCAGAAGCTCGATGTCCCGGTCCTGCGATCCTTTGGCGGTATATTGGGAGGCGAGCGCCTTGAGGTCATGCTGGATGTTCGCGTGGTTCTGGCTCGTCGGGATCACGCAGTCGCAATTCGTGATTCTTCCTTCGCTGTCGAACTCGTAAGAGTGATAGAGGATGCCCCTCGGCACTTCAACGGCGCCTACACCGAGGCCGCTTTTCGGCTCCACCTTCCGGCGCGGCTCCTGCCACGCCATGCCCGCAAGCTCGTCTATCAGATCGATGGATTCCAGGACCACGTGCAGGGATTCGACAAGCTGGGCCACGTTGTTCATGTAGGGATTGTGGCATACGGGCCTGAGCCCGAAACTCTCCGACAGCTCCCGTGCTACGGGATGGAGAAGGGCAAAATTGTTGTTAAGCCGCGCCAGCGCTCCCACGGCAAAGGATTCGCGCGATAGGCGGCTCCACTTCGACGTGGACTGTTCCACGATATACTCGTTGGTCATGGCCTTGTATTCATGCTCCCTCTTTACCACGCCGTCGGTGGATACGAGGTCCCCGCCGATGAAGGGGTAGCGGCCCTTTCCCTTGAGCGAGACGAACTCGGTTTCGCGCACAAAATCGGGTATGGCAAAGGAACGGAACAATTCGGCTGTCCGCACGAGGTCGTCTTTGGCATCCTGCAGGCGCAGCTTGAACTGGATCAGGTCCCGCTTTTCCGGAAGCATGGTGAACCCGCCCACGACGGTCCGGGTCGGATGAAGGCGTCTGCCGCCGATGCAGTCGCACATGTCGTTCGCCAGCAGCTTCAGGTTCGCCGCGCGCTTCACCACGTCGGGGTGCGAATCGATGAGCGGGAAAACGCTGCCTGCGTTCAGGAAGTCGGGGGCGGCGAGAAAGTACAGGTGGAGGATATGGCTCTGGAGCGTCTCCATGTGCTTGAGCAGCAGGCGCAGTTTCCGCGTCTGCTCCGTGGGTTCGATGCCGAAAGCGTTCTCGACCGCCCTGATGGAGGCCAGCGTATGTCCGATGGAGCAGATCCCGCAGATGCGGCCGCTGATCCAGGGCGCGTTCTCCCATTTTTTGCCCACGAGCATCGCCTCGAAGAAGCGCGGCGTTTCCACCACTTCCCAGCGGGCCTCTTCGAGCTTTCCGTCGCGTATGGATATTTTGATATTGCCGTGTCCTTCGACCCGGCTCACGTGGTGGATGTCGATGGTGCGGGTAGATTTCATAGGAGTCCCTTCACTGCTTGAGCCACGAATTTACACAGATTGACACGGATTAAAGCAGAGTCTTGGACTTGATTCGTGAAAATTCGCGTTAATTCGTGGCAAAAATAGCACTTTATCGTTTCATGCCGTTTCTGAGCGTCTCCGCATGCTGCGCAAAGCCCCCGAAACATTCCAGCCGGTCCAGCATGGTCTCCTCGGAGAACCCGCGCTCCTTCATGATCACCTTCATCTGCTCCACATTGGCATCGTCCGCCGGGCCCCGGCACCCCCAGCAGCCGAACCTGTTGTTCGGACACCAGGAATCGCAGCCGCCGCGCGTGATCGGGCCGAGACAGGGCTCGCCGATGTCGAAGAGGCAGGTGTTCTCGTTCGCCTTGCATTCCATGCAGACCGGATACTTGGGGTGGACGATGGACTTGCCCAGGACCGCGTTCGTCACGATCTTTTCAACCTCTTCCTTTTTCACCGGGCAGCCGTAGATCTTGAGGTCCACGGGAACGAAGGCTTCCAGCGGTTGGGCAGTGTCGTTTGTAACGACCGGATGACTGCCGTAGACCTGCTTCTGTACCCAGGCGGGATCGCGAAACCGGTTCTTGAGCTGGTTCACGCCGCCGAAGCAGGCGCAGGAACCGAAGGCAACGAGGACCTTTGTGTTCTTTCTGATCGTCTTGAGCCGCTCGATCTCATCGGCGCGCGTCACGCTGCCTTCCACGAAGGCTATGGCGTAGTCGTCGCTCTTCTCGGTCATGGCTTCGCGGAAGGCGACCACCTCGACGAGGGAGAGGAAATCGAGCAGCGACGCCTCGTTGTTCACGATCTGGAGCTGGCAGCCCTCGCAGGAGGAAAGTTCGAAGAACGCAACCTTCGGTTTTGCGAGAGGGATACCGAGGAAGGTTCGAGTCGTTTCTTTGGATGATTTCATCGTGTCACTCTTTTAAGTCCTTTGCCGTCATGCCGGACTTGATCCGGCATCCAGAGATTACAGGAAAATCACTGGATCCCCGACAGAGGCATTCGGGGATGACGAGCTGTGTAGAGTAATTTACGAGGCTTTACTCCGCGCCTCCGCGTCTCTGCGGGAAAGTTTTGTCGCAGTATCAAATCGCCTCTTTCAGGTTCATCACGGTCCAGTAGTCGAAGACTGGGCCGGACAGACAGGTATAGGTCGAGCCCACGTTGCACCTGCAGCACTTCCCCATGCCGCAGTGCATGCGCCGCTCGAGGGAGACGAACATTTTCTGCATCGACACGCCCTTCGCCGACAGCATATCGCAGACGAACTTGAACATGACCGGGGGGCCGCACACGACGGCATAGGTGTTGTTGATGAACGAGGCGTCGCGCTTCGCGATGATCTCCTCCAGCACTTTCGTGATCATGCCCACGGGCCCTGTCCACGCAGGATCGGCTTTTTCCATGATGATGTGGAGATTGATGTCGTCCTTCTTCCACATTTCGTACTGGTACTTGAACAGGAGACGGGACGGGTCCTTGGTGCCGTAGATGATGTCGACATGGTCGAATCTGCTGCGGTGCTCCTGCACGTGGGCAATAGGAGAACGCAGAGGGGCGAGCCCCAGGCCGCCGGCGATGAGAAGAATGTTCCCGTCCGTGCATCCGCTCCATGGGAAAGCTGGTCCCGAAGGGGCCGCGCACGCCTACGAGCATGCCGCGCATGGCCCGGCTGAGAAAGGCGGTGAGGTTCCCCGCGGTGCGGATGCAGAGCTCTATGTCCTCACGGTTGCTCGGCGACGAAGAGATGGAGAAGGGGGCCTCGCCCACGCCGGGCACCTCCAGCATGATGAACTGGCCGGGCCGGAAGGAGAAGTGCCTGCGGTCGTCGTCATCGACCAGCCGGATGCGGTAGAGGTTCTCGAAATCAGTGAGCTTGTAGATGCTCGTGATCTCGGCCTTGTAGGTGTACTCGTAGCTGCCGAGGTCGGATTTCCTCTGCCATTTCCGTGCAGGGATCACTTCATGGAAGCGCAGGCGGTGGTCCATCTTACGGCTCCTCTCCCCGCACGCTGGCAATGACCTCGGGGACCGTGATGCCGGCCAGGCAGGCCTCGCCGCACCGGCCGCAGCCGACGCAGAGCGATTCCTCGAAGGCCTCGACGAACCCGCGGTGCTTGTGATAGTAGCGGTATTTGAGCCTTGTGGACCGCTCGGGCCTGAAATTATGGCCGCCGGCGACCTCGGCAAAGTCGATGACGTTGCAGGAATAGAGCGTCTTGTTCTTGTCCGCGCCCTTCAAGTCGACGCGCACCGTTTCCTCGACGCCGTAGCAATAGCAGGTGGGACAGACATTGGCGCAGGTGCCGCAGCCCAGGCATTTATCGCCCCATTGCTTCCAGACCGGGGACTGGAACTCCATGTCGAGAATCTTGGTGAGGTCCGACGTGTCGACATGGGCGGTGAACTGCTTGTTCTTCTCGGCAACGACCTTCATGTAGCGCACATGGTCGTCTTCGTCCGGCTCCGACGTTTTGATCATGTTCAGGAAGTCGAACGCCGTAGCGGACATGATCTCGGCGAAATAGCGGTCGCCGATATCGGTCAGGAACAGGTCGAATCCGTGGGTGACGGTGTCCGCGCCCATGGATCGGCAGAAGCAGAACGGCTGCGGCCGGCAGTCGACGCCGATGATGAACATGTTCATGCGCTTTGCCGCGTAATAGGGCATGGGGTAGGTGGCGCCCATCAGGACCTTGTCCAGCCTGTTGAGCGCATTGATGTCGCAGGCGTGAAGCCCGAAAAAGACGTAGGGCCTGTCGATGTTGAAGTCGATGTTTTTCTGCCAGTCGTTGTTCTCGAACCGGAAGGTCGCCATTGCTTCACGATAGGGCAGAAAATACCGTTTTGCGGGAAGCTTGGTCGTGGTGTAGTCGAGGCGCACTTTTTCGAAGTCCGACACCTGCTCGAACTGATAGAGCGGCTTTCCAGACCGGTCGATGCCGGTCTGGACGGGACCGACGACCGTGTTGTCCTCGGCAAGCCGCTCAAAAAACGTCTTCAGCTCTTCTTTTTTAAAAACTTTGAATATCATCGGTGTCTCGTGCGCAGTTGTGTTTTATGCGGCTGTCCTTTCCTGTTGATCGGGCAAGCACAAGTTGATTATAGCATATGGCATGTATTCCGGCGGCCGGCAGAGAACGCTGTTGGGCTTTTTTCGCGCATCGACATTGATAATATGACTGAGGTGAACGCCGGTTCCCGACCCCTCTGAACGCGGCGGGGAGGAAGGAATGAAGCGGGAAGCTGCAGTTTGTATCAATTCTTCTGGAAAAGCGGACAAATCCGGATATAATAGTATCATGAATGAAAAGCAGGAAAAAAATAGTCTACCGCAATCTCCTGCTGCCCGCACGGAAAAGGAAATTCCCCTCGACACCCGTCTTCTCTCCGAAGCAGTCATTGAGCTCAATATTTCCCGGAAGAACGTCGGGATCTACCCGCCCGGTCATATCCAGATAACCCGAAGCATTGACCGGGCCTACCGCATTCTTCAGAAGCTCTTTGAGATCCGGGCAGAGATGACCCTCGGCGTTGCCAAGGACACGCTGCTCGTGGGGCAGGACTACCTCGACCAGAAGAACCCGGTCTATCGTGATTTTGCCCTTTCCCTCAACCAGCAGGAGATCGCCTCGGTCACTTTCGTCCGCGGTCTGACCAAGGATGAGCTGGTGAAATTTCACCGGATCATCACTACAAAACCCGAGGACATCAGGGCCGGGGGCGGCGCCGGCAAAGTCATGACGGACGCAGGCATCCCCCACATCCGGATCCAGGTCATTGATTACGGCCGCTTCCACGTAACGGAAGAGCAGGAAATAGTGCAGACGCGGGCCGACAGGACCGAGTCGGGCACGGATAAGAAAAAGCCCGGATCAGGCCTGTGGCAGGATTTTGTCGCCCATTTGACGGCAGGGACGCTCGCCGGTCCGGGGGAGGGGATCGCTGCAAAGGACGGGGAGATCGATCCGGCGGAGCTGGCACAGCTCCTGAATGAGCGAAAGCTCGATGCCGGCGCGGCGCTCCAGAGCTACGACCGCATCATCTCGGAGCACGTCCGCGTGCGGGCGGAAAAGAAAGAGCTTACCGGGGAGCAGTCCGCGACCATGTCGAACCTGAATACGCTCTTGAAAGACCTCCATCCCGAGCTCCGGAAGCAATTCCTGTCCGTGGCGTTCCAGCGCATTTCCACGCACACCCAGGGCGTTGCCGATGAGGAGCTGCTGGGCGGATTTCCCGACGACATTGTGATCGACATGATCTCCCAGGCGAGCTCGGAGGGCCGGGAGATATCGCCCACGCTCACGGGACTCGTCGGCAAGCTGACGCGCGCTCATTCCCAGGGATTTGAAGCGCAGCACGGCGGGCCCGAGGCAGCCGATCAGGGGGATGTGGATTTTTCATCGCTCATCCTTCCTGAGCACATGGAAAAGCTCTTTGACCGGGAGCAATACGAGGAGTATGTTCCCGATGAATACAGCGAAATGCTGAAGCGCCTGTCGGAAACCGCAGTGGCTGTCGGGGAAAAGATCCCGGTGGAGGAATATGCGCGGACGCTGGAAGACGACCACCTTGATTTTCAGGTCGGCAGGGCCCTCATCGCCTTCATGGAGGAGGACATCGACGAGGAAGACTACCGCGAGTTCGCCCGGAAACTTTCCGCCATCATGGCCGGCTTCCTCGTGACGGGAAATTTCATGCTGCTCTGGGACATCTCCGAAACGCTTCGGCGGCATATGAGCGAGAAATCCGTCAAGGGGATCCGCGAAGCGGCCGCGGAGGCGCGCAAGGTCTTTTTCACGCCCGAATTCATCGCGAAAGCGCTCCGTGCCTTCGAAATGTGGATGAAGGATAAGGGCCAGGAGGCCGCCGGCCTGATCCTGTCCCTGGGCTCGGCGACCATACCCGGGCTCCTCGATATTTACGGCAAGGACGAGGCGCCCGGCGGAAGACGGGTCGTTTTCAACCTTCTCTGCATGTTCGGAGAGGCGGGCGTGCGCGAAGCGCACAAGAGATTGCGCGATCCCCGCAAATATTACGTCCGCAACCTGCTGATCCTCATCCGGCGGGCGGGATCGGCTTCATCCATCCCCGTCGTGAAGCCGCTGCTGCAGCATCAGGACCAGGTGGTCCGCACGGAGGCGCTCAATACGCTGCTCAAGCTCAAAGACCCCGGGGCCGTAGAGGTGCTTCGCGACACCATCCGTTCGAAGGACCCGGACCTTGCGTTCCAGGCCATCGCCCTGGCCGGCCAGTACCGCACCACGGAGGTCGTCGACGACATCCTGGCAAAGATCAAACGCATCGTCCTCTTCGAGGCGGACTACAATGATAATGAAGAAGCCATCAAAGCCCTGGCGGAGATCGGCGATCCCCGGGCGATCCCCGACCTGGAGCGGCTGGCACGGGCGCGCATGCTCTATCCGCAGCGGCGCGCGAAGATGCAGCGGCTGCTGTTCAGGACGCTCGGCCAATATCCGAAAGAAAGCATCCAGGGACTTCTGGCGATCGGTGAACGGTCGGGCAATGCGGAGATCAAGGCGATCTGCATAAAATTGAAGGAGCGGAAGTAGGATTATTTGCAGCGGTGCTGACCTATGAACCAGCCTGAAATCCATGACCATCTGGTTCGCGTGATCGCCCAGATCACGGCTGCGGTGACGAACACCATGCTCTATTCGTCCGGCCATCCGCAGGTCCAGCAGTATATCGACAAGGCCTTTGCGCTCATCGACGGGCTTTTGAAAGTGAAGCCGGACATCACGCTCCTGCTCATCGGAGATGATCTGGTCGCTGACAATCGCCCGCTTCCGCCGGGAAGCGCCTATGTGTCGAACTTCACGCGGATCCTGCGCAAAAAATCGGTGGAACGGCTTTCCTTCGTCGCAGGCATGCAGAAGCCGGAGCTGCAGGACCTGGTCAGAGACCTTGCTACGCCGGAAGCCGTTTCGCTGCGGTCGACGAGCGGCATAAAACTTGGCAAGGTCGAGCTCAGAGTTGCAGACGGGACCGCCGGCGGAGGGGCGGAAGCCCAGTCCGCAGCTGCGGACCGGGCCATGCAGGAATTATCCGAGCTCACCGAGGCGGAGCTTGAAGAGCTGAAGCGGGTCTACCAGTCCGCCAAGAGGCACCGGAGGATAGACGTGCGCGGCGTGGACGAGATGGTCAAAGGATTCATCAGGGGATTCCGGCAGGAGATCAACCCCCTGAGCCTTCTGGCAACGCTGAAGTCGGTCCACGAGTATACCTTTACTCATGTGACCAATGTGTGCATCCTGACCATGGCCCAGGCGGAAAGCCTGGGTTTCAGCGGCACCCATCTGCACAGCATCGGCGTCGCATCGCTGCTGCACGACGTGGGCAAGATATTCATTCCCGATGAGATCCTGAACAAGCCGGGGGTGCTCACCCCCGAGGAGCGTAAGGCCATCGAGACCCACACGGTGAAGGGCGCGCGGTATCTCATGGGCATCGAAGGGATCCCCAAGCTGTCGATCATTGCCGCGCTGGAGCACCACCGCAAATTCGACGGGAGCGGATATCCGTCAATCAAAGGGGGATGGACTCCGAACATTACGAGCCAGATGATCTCCATTGCAGACGTGTTCGACGCCATGAGAAGCCGCCGCGCCTACCAGGGTGCGATACCCTATGAGCGTATCATCGAGGTCCTGCGGAAAGGCAGCGGATCGGCATTCAATCCGCAGCTTGTGGACCATTTCTTCCGCCTGATCCGCCACCGGGAGCCGCAATGAAAATTCTCATCATCGACGACAATGACGTCGTTCGGAACGTCCTGCGGGAAACGCTCATAGCCGAAGGATACGAAGTCTTGCTCGCCCGGGACGGTTCGGAAGGGCTTGCACTCGCCAGGGACGGGAGGCCCGACCTTGTCGTCACCGATGTTTTAATGCCCCATATGGACGGCTTCCAGTTCCTTCGCGCCGTCAGGCAGGACGACGACCTGAGGACGCTTCCTGTCGTGTTCCTTACCGCCAACTATCTCGATGCGGAAGACCGGGACCTGGCAGTTGCCCTGGGTGTGTCGCGTTTTCTGATCAAACCCTGTCGTCCTTCGGACATCGTCGCTACGGTCAGGGAAGCGCTCGAATCCGGGCGCGACAGGCAGTCGGCGCAGCCGGTCAGGCCGCCGCTCGAAGAACCTGTCTTCCTGAAGAAATACAACGAGCAGCTCGTAAAGAAACTGAAGGACAAGGTAGTTGAGCTGGAAGCGGCCCGGAACAATGTGGAAAGCATCATGGAAAGCATGACCGACGGCGTCGTGGTCATCGACCGTGACTACCGGATTATCAGGGCCAATGCGGCTGCTGCTGCGTCGCTCGGCACCGATATCGCCGACCTGATCGGCAGAAAATGCTATTCCGTCACCCATAAACGGGACACCCCCTGCGAAGGTCCGCATATCATCTGCCCTCTGCCGCGCATCTTCGAGCGCGGGGAAAACACGGTCAAGGTGCTCCATACCCATTTCGACCGCCAGGGAGGGGAGCGGCATTTCGAGATCTCGGCCTCGGCTGTACGGGACAGCGAAGGCCGGATCTTCGCCATGGTTGAGACGTTCCGCAACATCCTGGACAAGTACAGCGACGACGAACTGCTCAAGCTGGTCAAGCGGCTGAATGAGGCCCAGTCCCATCTGAAGCTGATGGCGATCACCGACGATCTCACCGGCCTCCGGAACCGGCGCTACATCGTGGAGCGGCTGGAAGAGGAATTTCAGCGTTCGAAGCGGACCGGCGGGGCGCTCAGCCTCATCATGCTCGATATCGACCACTTCAAGCAGATCAATGATGCCCACGGGCACCTGTTCGGCGACGTGGTCCTTCGCGTCGTTGCCGCGCGCATCAAGGCGGGCCTCCGGAAGCACGATATCGTCGGCAGGGTCGGCGGCGAGGAGTTTCTGGTCATCTGTCCGGCGTCGACGCGTGAAGAAACGGTCATCGTGGCCGAAAGGATCCGGAAGCTCATCAGCGACGAAAAGATCGGAGACGGCATCAGGGAAGTGGACGTCGCGCTGAGCGCGGGAGTTACCGCGCTTGATGAGAATGATTCGGGATCGGAGCGGGTTTTCTCGCGGGCCGATACGGCCCTCTATAAGGCGAAGGAAGAAGGAAGGAACAGGGTGGTCACCTTGTAAAAGAAAGTTTTTAGTTTTCAGTTTTTAGTTTTGAGTTAAACGGCAAAAGAAAACGTAAACAACAAAATTCGTACTGTAATCAGTTAACTCAAAACTCACAACTCACAACTGCTTTAAAGTCTTACCAGGAGTACACCACTTCCCCTAAAAAACAAGTTTTTAGTTTATAGTTTTGAGTTAAAAGACAAAAGAAAAAGTAAACAAAATTTGTGCTGTAATCAGTTAACTCATAACTGCTTTTAAAACCTACCAGGAATACACCACTTCTCCTCCCACCTGGTCGTTCATCGAATATCTTCCGAAAACCGACTGGTCCGGTCCGTTCAGGTCTATTCCCGTGATTGACGCTTTCCATGCGTCGGTAAAGATATAGGAGACGACGGCCTTTGTCATCCGGTCCCCGTGCTCGGGGTTCCAGGCGACGGTCGCGTTCGTTTCCACTTTCTGGTTCATCCAACCCGCCTTGATGCTGGCCCACAGGATGGTCTCTATTTTCCGATCGTAAAGCGTGTCGGGCCTGTCCAGAATGACGGACTGCTGGGCCTGAACCGTCATCATGACGTCCTCGATCAGCCGGTAGTCGGCCCCGATCCCGTAGTCGAGGGCATTGCTCCTGACCTCGATGTCGTTCAGGGGATTCACGCCGGGAACGGGAGCGGACGGGTATCCCCAGAGTTCCTGTCTGATATTGAAGAAGCGGCCCGCGATGCAGGCCCCTTCCGCGCGGAGGCTCCAATCGCCCAGGACCGTTGCGGCGTCCAGTCCGATCGAAACGATCTTGTGAAAGTCCGGCGTGTAGCCCGGATCGATCGCTGTTCTTCCCGGTTGGAGGTCGATCACGAGGGCCGTGGTTTTGAACACGGGGTTCGGGTCGTAGCCTGCGAAGAGATTGAGCGCCCATTCGATGTCTCCACCGCGCTTTACCCGAAAACCGAAGTTGCCGTTTTCAAGAGTGCGCGCCGGGAGATCGGGCTCTGTTGGAATTACTTCGGCATTCGGAACGCCTGAAAGCAGGGGGCCGAACGAGATCCCTGACCATCGTTCCTCGGGCAGGGCCAGCCGGTAGGGCACCATGATCGGGACCCAGACCGTTTCATAGGTCCAGTCCCCTTTGGTCAGATTCAAGGAGACGGAGGGAACGCCGATCTTTCTGTCTTCCAGCGATTTTGTGAGGAACCGCGTGTAATCCCAGGGATTCAGCAGATCGTTCGGAGGATATTCGTCCAGTCTGCCCCAGGCAAAGCGCTGGATCCCGGCCTTGATTTCCATATCTCCCGATGAACGGGTAACGGAAAGGTCCTTGAATTCCAGATAGGGCGTATTGCTCTGGTAGACCCGGTCGTAGGTTTTGAACAGCCCGCGGTCCTCCGGCGGCCGTATCACGCTCCCGTCAAACCCGCCTTCAAGCCATGAGTGAAATCGCCAGTTCTCTCCCGTCGCATCAAGCTTGATCCTGCCTTCCACGGTGGGGTCTTCCTTCACGCTGTCCTTGTCCAGATCGTCGACAGCGCTCATGTTCAGCCTGCCGGAGAGGGAGAGAGTCTCTTCGGCGTAGGTATTTCCGACAACGAGAAAAGCCATTACGACTACGAACGATATGGCCAGCAGTCGTTTATCCGGCCGAACCGCGCGGACCGCATAGAGCAGGGGGCAGGGAGCATAGAGCATGGAGCATAGAGCATAGAACATCGCGAAAAATCTGTTACTCTTTGCACATTGCGCCATGCTCGCTGCCCTCTGCGATTTTTTTTCATTCCGCATTGGTATTACTTCCCCGACCGTTCCAGCGACCGCTGCGTGAACAGATCGTCAGCAAAATGGGTGTTGTACTGCACGCTTTCGATCGTGAGTTCCGTTTTGTGCCTGGTTTTTTTATTCTCCATTTCGCTCTGGAACGGCGTGGGGACCTGGTCTATGATCCTGACGTCTTTGAACACGCCCGAGCGGTAGATGTCCTTGTCCTGGTAGTAGTCGATCTTGAGCTGGATCCAGAGGTCCTTGGCCACCCAGGAGATATACTTCGTATACTTCCGGCGGGTCTTCGGCGTTACTTCAACGACATAGCACGGCTTCCCGTCAACGTCCTCTTCTTTAAGAATGCTGAACTTGAAATCGTCGAGATTAGGCGGACCGGTGAAATCATCATAGGAAAGATCGGACCCGAAGAACGAATCGTCCTGGGAGGTGTTCGCGATGCGGCGCACGCGCTTGTATTCAGGAAAGTATGCCCAGAGATCGCGATCGGAAAACGTATGGGCGTGCACCAGAAAACCGACGTTCTTGAGGTCAGGCGGGCTCTTGAAGACAGCAAGCGCTTTATACGCTTCGGGGTCGGCTTTCTTGCTGAATGACGTGAGCGTGCGGCTCCGTTTTCCGCCGCCCTTGTCGAAAAGGACCATGGTCATTTCGATCTTGTGGTCCAGCGCCTTTAAGCTTACGTCGTGCACTTTTTCGAAAACGTCGCGGCCCGAGAGAGCGTAGGTTGACGAGACCGGCATGGTTATGCCGAGGAAGATTATTGCGGCTATCACGCGCAGCAACCACCGGGGGAATTGCGAATTTCGGATTGCGGATTTTGGATTATGAAATCCCTTATCCGCTCCGTAGGTCTTTGATCCTAAAATCCGCAATCCGCAATTCACAATCCGCAATCTATTCATATGTCAGCGCCTCCGTGATATTGGTTTTTGCCGCCCTCCAGGCGGGATAGAGCCCGGCCACGGCCGAGAGTGTGACAGCGAGCGCCACGGCCAGGATAATCGACAGGATGTGAATATGATAGCTGACGCTGGCGCCGAAATCCACGCGGAAGAAGCCCTCGACATTCAGCCAGCCGATTGCGATGCCCGTGGCCGCGCCCAGCAGCCCGCCTGCCGCGCCGATGAGCATGGACTCGATGATGACCACGAGGGCGACCTGTTTTTTCGTCATGCCGATGGAGCGCAGAATGCCGATTTCCCGGGTGCGCTCCAGGACCGATGCAAGGAGCGTGACGATGATGCCGAATCCGGCGATGATCAGGGTGATGATATTGACGGCGTTGCTCACCACGAACATCCGATCCAGCATCTTGCGGAGCTCCTCCTTGAATTCACGGGCCGGCAGGACGAACAGTTTCCGCTCGCTGCCGAACCGCTTCAAGATCGCCTCGCGTACCCGGGACAGGTCGGCGCCGGGCTTCACGCGCGCTTCGACGATGTCGACCAGCTTGTCCTTCCAAAGGTGCTGGAAGGTATTTATGTCCATCCAGATCGTGCCTGCGTCCGAATCGTAGGCCACGACGATCGCCGCCACGCCGAATTTGCGCGGTCCCAGGGGCGTGGGAAGAGAGATGGTGTCTCCCGGCTTTATGTGGTTCCTGATGGCGAAGCCTTCGTCAACGACGACATTGTCCTGTCCGGGCAGCTTCCGGAGCATGTCCTCCCTGCTGCCCCCGGCGATCATGAAAGGGCAGTGCTGCATCCTGAAGGCCACATCGAACACCTCCAGGAGGATCCGGCGGTTTCCGTAGTTCAGATACACCTTTCGGAAGGGCTCCGCGGAGAGCACGCCCGGCACTTCCTCGACGTCCTTGACCATCTCCACGGGCATGGGAATGTTCGAGGAACTGCCCATGGCCAGGGAGTTCCCGGAGCTGATTATAATATCGGCGCTGATGATCGAGTCGAAATAATCGTACAAAGAGACACGCACACTGTGCACCAGCCCCGACGTCCCCACGGACAGCGCTATACCGTAGAACACGGCCGCTACCGCCACGGCATTGCGGGAGATGTTCTTCTGAAGATTCAGGCCCGACAGCCTTCCGCTTGCGCCGAAACGTGCTGCAAGCCGGCCGTGCAAGAGCTGCATGAAACCCTTTAGAAACGCCGGCGTCGCAAGGGATACGCCGAGAAGGAGCAGGGCCATGGTCCAGAATACCATTGATGAGCTTTTCGAAGATGCATCAGTGCGCGTATAGACCATGAACATCACGAGCGCCGCAAGGATGGAAAACAGGGAGAGCAGCTTGATCCTGCTGCTCAGCAGGAAGCCGTCGTCGGAATAAGGCGTGCTGCGGATTGCCGATATGGGGGTGATGCGCGAACCGTTCGATGCAGGGAGCAGCGCGGCGGCAAGACTGGCGCCGATGCCGGTCGCCGCATCCAGGCCGAAATCTTTCCACGTGAAGACGAGGTCGGTGACCGTCGCCCGGATTGTCGTGTCCGTCAGGCTTTGCGCGACCGCGCCGACGGTCATTTTCGCGAAGACAAAGCCGAGCCCGAGACCGATCAGGGACGCCACCGCGGACAGCACTGCGGTCTCGCCCAGGAACAGGCCGATGATGCGGCGCCGGGTCGCTCCCAGGGCGCGCAGAATTCCGATCTCCCTCCTGCGCTGCACCACGGATATGGCGACGGTGTTGTAAATGAGAAACATTCCCACGAACAGGGCCAGGAAGCTCACCAAACCCATGCTTTTCCTGAACCGCAGGGTCGCGTTTTCGATCTGCCGGGATCTGCCCATGGGCGTGTCCACGTAATAGCCCTCGGGAAGAGCGGCCTGGATGCGTTCCTTCATGATATCCAGGTTCATGTCCGGCAGGAAGCTCACGTCGATACGGTCGATTTTTCCGTCTTTGCCGAATACCTTCTGCACCGCATAGATGTCCATGACGGCGATGTCTCCGCTTGCCGCGCCGGCGGGGCCGTCGGGATTCAGGAGGCCTCGTACATAAAAGGTCTTGATCCCCTGGACGGTCTGGATGCGTATCGCCTGGTCTATCCTGATGCCTTCCCGGTCGGCCATCTTTTTCGTCAATAGAATGGAGTCGGATCGTGCAAGGAACATCAGCGGATCGGGGACGTCGGCGCTTTCGTCGGTCAGCGAGTAGCTCCGCAGCTTGTGGTCCTGGAGCGAATCAACGCCCAGTATCATGAAGGAGCGTCCGGTGCCTTCCGAAAAGTCAGCGTTTGTTTCTATGACCGGCAGGGCATATTCGACGCCGGGAACCTTCTGGACGCGGTCGATCATCTCCTCGGGAAAGCCCGAATCAGCGCTCGTGACCTGGAGCGAAGCCCTGCCTGCAACACGGTTGATGGAATCCTCGAAAGACCGCAGAACGCTCCCGTTCACAATATCGATCGATACCATCGACGCCACGCCCAGCGCGATGCCGAAAACGGCGATGACGGTCCTGGCCTTCTGGTACCTGATGTGCTTGAGGCTGATGCGGCGGAGCAGGGTGAAGAGAGTCATAAGTCTCCCGTTACATTCGAAATTCCAGGCTCGAAATCCTAAATAATATCGAATGATAAAAATCCAAACAGATCCATTTAGAATTTCGGTATCCGGATTTAGACATTGTTGTTATTCATATGCCAGCGCCTCGACGACATTCGTCCCGGCTGCGCGCCGGGCGGGGTAGAGACCGGCGAGTATTGAAAATCCGATCGCAAAGAGGAATGCCCAGAAGAGGGAGGGGCCGTGGACCGCATAGCGGATGCTCCCGCCGAGGTCGATCCGGAAGAACCCTTCCAGGCTGAACCAGCCGACCAGCGTGCCGGCAGCCGACCCGAGGACGCCGCCGCAGGCGCCGAGGATCGCAGACTCGATGATCACGATGCCCGAAATCTGCTTTCTGGTCATGCCGATGGAGCGCAGGATTCCTATCTCGCGCGTCCGCTCCAGCACGCTCGCCAACAGCGTGATCACGATGCCGAATCCCGCGATGATCATCTCGATGAACAGCACGGCATTGTTCACCACGAAGGAACGCTCGAGCATCTTGATGACCTCGTCCTTGAATTCCCGGCCGGGAGTGACGAAGAGGCTCCGTTCCCCCATGAACCGGTCGAGCAGGGCTTTGCGCACCGTCTGGATGTCCGAGCCGGGCTGTATGATGACTTCATACATGTCCGCGACCGTGTCCTTCCAGTATCGCCGATAGGTATGCATGTCCATCCAGATGACGCCGGAGTCCGATTCATAGGCCACCACGATCGCGGCAACGCCGAAACGCCTCACGCCGACCGGGGTGGGCAGGTCGATGGAATCGCCGGGCTTGAGGTTGTGCCGCGCTGCAAGGGATTCATTCACTACCACGTAATCCTGCCGCGGAAGGAGCCTGATCATGTCCGCTCGTTTGCCGTCGGCGAACAGATTGAAAACAACGTAATCCTTGCTGAGGTCCACATCAAAGGATTCAAGGAGTATGCGCCTGCCGGCGTAATGTATGTTTGTTTTCCGGAAAGAGTACGCCAGGCGCACACCGGGCACTTTTTCGATCTCGCTCCGCATCGAATCGGGCATGGGAATGTTCGGCGTGCCGCCGCTTGCCATGAGATGGCCCGAACTGATCAGGATGTCGGCCTGGGTCACGGCTTCGATGAACTCGGTCAGGGAGACGCGCAGACTGTGGATCATATTAGCCGAGCTCACGAGCATGGTGATGCTGAAGAACACGGCTGCTGCGGCCACGGCGTTTCGGGAAATGTTCTTTTGAAGATTCAGGCCCGCGAGCCTGCCACCGGCGCCCAGGCGCGGGGAGAGGAATCGGTGAAACAGCGCGATGAACCCGTGGAGGAGCGACGGCGTTGCCAGAGATATGCCGAGTACGAGAAACAGCATGGATATGGAGGTCGTGCCTGCCGACCTGATGGTTGACGCGGGGTCTGCGTTTTTATACGCGAGCAGAATGACGCCTGACAGGATGACGGAGCAGACGGCCGCGATCTTGATTTTTTTCCCGAGCAATAGATTGCCGTCCGTATAAGGCTGGACGCGGATGGCGGAGATCGGTGAAATTTTTGCACCCGCGGAAGCGGGGACGAGAGCAGCGGCGAGGCTCGTCATGATCCCCAGGCTGGCATCGAAGATCAGGCCGAAATGGGAGAACGCGAGTTCGGAAACCGATGTTTTCAGGTACAGGTCGGTCACGCTTTGGGCCACGATGCCCACGGTCGCCTTGGCGAACAGGATGCCGAGCCCGACGCCGAGGAGCGACCCGATGCCGGAGAGCACCACGGTCTCGAACAGGAAGAGCCGCAGCACCTGGCCCCGGGTGCAGCCCAATGCCCGGAGAATGCCGGTCTCCTTCCTGCGGTGCACCACGGAGATGGAGACCGCGTTGTAGATCAGGTACATGCCCACGAGCAGGGCCATGACCCCGACGATGCTCATGCTTTTTTTGAAGCGCGCGAGCGTGAGCTCGACCTGCCTGCTCCGCTCCATGGGCGTGTCGATCACATAGCCAGCGGGAAGCGCGGCCGCGATCTTCGCTTTCATCCCGTCGAGGGTCTCACCGGGAAGCATGCTCACGTCGATCCGGTCGATCCTGCCTTCTTTGCCGAACGCGAGCTGGGTGGCGTACACGTCCATGACCGCGATGTCGCCGTCCGCTGCCTTCGCCGGACCTTCGGGGTCGAGCAAGCCGCGCACCGTGAGGGTCTTGAAGCCCTGCACGGTCTGGACCCGGACCTTCTGGTCGATCTTGATGCCTTCGCGCTCGGCCATTTTTTTCGTGAGCAGGAGTGAATCGGGCTTTGCCAGGAACAGCAGAGGATCGGGGATATCCGCGCTTTCGTCCGACAGCTTATAGCTTCTGATCTGGTGGTCCTGCAGCGCGTCAATGCCCAGGATCATGAACGATTGCTTGCTTCCTTCGGAAAACATCGCATTCGTCTGGATCACCGGCAGGGCGAATTCCACACCCGGCACGTTCTGCACCCGTTCGAGCATGGCTTCAGGGAACCCGGATTCCGCTCCCGTGACCTGGAGCGCGGCCTTGCCTGTGACGTTGTTGATGGATTCCTCGAACGAACGGAGCACGCTCGTGTTCACGATGTCGATCGCGACCATGGTCGCCACGCCCAGGGAGATGCCGAGCATGGCGATGATCGTCCGGGTCTTCTGGTGCCTGACGTGCTTGAGACTGACGCGGCGGAGGAGAGTGGTGAGGGTCATAGGGTCTCCTGTTCGATTGTTAGATCGAAAATTTTTTAAGCCGAAAGCTTATTCAGTCCTTCCACATATGACGGGTCAATACTCCCACGCGGATAGGTTCAAAGGCGTCGAACCGGATCTCGCGGACATGACGAAGCCTGCTCCAGAGCAGATCGTGGCCTTTGAACATCCGGTATTTTCTCACACGCTTCCGGAACAGGGCCTGCTCCGCCGGGGTCGCTTCCCGCCGTTCTCCCGCGGTCCCCATAAGCCGCACGCCGGGCGGCGTGATGAACTTGCCGAGGAAGAATGATTTTATCAATGCCCACTTGCTGCTGTTCACGGCCATGACGCAGACCCTTTTGTCGCGAGCCAGGTTCCGCGTCAGGTTGGTCGTGTACTCTTCAAAGTAAAATCCGGTCCGGTCGTCCTGCAGGATCAGCGAGCCGATCGGCGTAACATGGGGCGAGCCGTCTTCATTGACCGTGGCGATCGAGAAATGGAACGAGCTGCGAAAAGCGTTTCGGAATATTTCTTGAATTTGAGGCCATGCTTTTTTGTCCAGTTCCATTCACAACCCTCCCTGAAATGGCTGTTGCAGCAGCAAAATATCGAGATTCAATTCCGCGCTCCGCATAGTAGTTACTCATATGCCAGCGCTTCGGTGATATTTATTTTCGCCGCGCGCCAGGCGGGATAGAGGCCTGCCAGGGCCGAGAATCCTGCCGCGAGAACGATTGCTTTCCCTATAGCGGCATAATCGACAAGGTAATGGATGCTCATTCCCGCTTCGCCGCTGATAAATCCTTCGACGCTCATCCATCCTATGACTATCCCGACGAGGACTCCAAGTATCCCGCCGGTCAAGCCGAGAATGACGGACTCAACCACGACGACTTTCGCCACTTGACTTTTAAATGCCCCAAGGGACCGGAGGACACCGATCTCGCGCGTTCGTTCGAGCACCGACGCAAGCAGGGTGATGATAATACCGAGACAGGCTATGGAGAGCGTGAGAATATCCATGGCGTGGAATATATCGTATATCTGGTCGATGACTTTTCTGGTCTCTTGAAGGTATTCGTCCATGGAAAGGATGAATAACCGCTTCTGCGTCCCCTGCTGTTTCAGGATCGCTTCGCGGACCGAGGGAATGTCCTGTTTATTCTTGACAAGAACTTCGATAATGTCGGCAAGGTTGTCGTGCCAATGTTTCTGATAGGTCGCCGTGTCCATGAGAACACTGCCGAATTCATAGGTGTAATCAACGTCGATCGCGACGACACCGAAGCTCACGGGTCCCTCGGGCGTGTTGAGAATGAGTTTATCGCCCGGTTTGATGCCATGATGTACGGCGAGGCTTTCACTCACCAGCAGATTGTCCTGATCGGGGAGCAGCCGGCCTATACCGGATGCATCTCCCTTCGTTATTACGAACGAGCTGTATTCCAGCTTGCGCCGCACGTCGACGCTTGCGGCCAGGATTTTTGAACCCTTGTAAGGGATGAACTCCTGCCGATATATGTCCGTGAAGCGGACGCCCTCGATCTCTTCTATCTCTTTGCGCATCTTCAGGGGCATGGGAACGTGTTTTCTCGCATGGCCTGAGAAGGTATGGCCGGCTGTAACGAAAAGATCGCTGTTTGCCGCAGTTTCTACCCATTGCATGACCGAGGCACGGACGGACATTATCATGTTCGAGACGCTGATAAAAATCGCTATGGCGAGAAATACTGCGCCCACGGCCACGGCGTTCCGGTTGACATTTTTTCGGATATTCAGCCCTGCGAGCCTGCTTACCGCCCCGAACCGGGGGGCAATGCAGCTCTGGAACAGAAAAACGGCGACCCGCAGCACCGAGGAGAGGGCGAAGGTAATTCCGAACAGCAGCGAATATTCAGCAGCCATGATCATCAGGACGAGGTATTTCTGCGAAACGTTTTTGGTCGCTCCATAGAGAAGCAACAGTAAGCCGGCCAGCAGCAACAGCAGGAAAGACAGCATTCTGAGCTTTCGGCGGGAGAAAAACTCCTCGTCGGAAAAAGGCAGGGAGCGGATGGCTGAGACCGGGGTAATGCGAGCGGCCGCGAAGGAGGGGAAGAGCGCGGCCAAAATGCTGGTGAGAACGCCAACCGTGAAGCCGGCGACGATATCGTTTAAAGATATCATGAGCGGAACGGCTGCGGTCGTGGTCAATTGATATTGAATGGCAATGTTCTTGCTGACCGCATCCAGCGAGCCGTGGGCGAAGAGGATGCCCAATCCGATGCCGAGGGCGGATCCTCCAACGGACAAAACGATCGTTTCGGTCAGAATGAGCCGCACGATGCCCCTGCGGGTCGCTCCCAGGGCGCGCAGCACGCCGATCTCTCTCCGGCGCTGCACGACCATGATGGATACCGCGTTATAGATAAGGTACATGCCGATGAACATTGCCACGAGGCCGATGGTGCTCATGTTACGTTTTAAATTGGCGAGCGTCCTCTCAATCTGACCGGAGCGGACCGCGGGGGAGTCGACAATATATCCCTCGGGGAGCGCGGCTATGATGCGTTTCCGGACAGTTTCAGCATTTTCGCCGGAACGCAGACTCACGTCGATCCGGTCTATTTTGCCTTCTTTCCCGAAGGCCATTTGTGCGGCATAGATGTCCATTACCGCGAGGCTGTTGCTCATGACCTTGGCCGGGCCCTCCGGCTCGAGCAAGCCCCGCATCGTGAGAGCGCGGACGCCCTGAACGGTTTCGATCGTAACGGGCTGGTCCATATGAAGGTTGTTCTCATGCGCCAAGCCGCGGCTCATCAAAATGGAATCGGGTCTTGCGAGGAACAGGAGCGGGTCGGGTATGTCGCTGGTTTCGTCCGACACCCGGTAATCCCGGATATGATGGTCCTGCAACACGTCTACGCCGATGATGACGATCGACCGGCTTTCCCTGTTGATCCCGTTGATAAGGATGGCCGTGGTCTCGATCACGGGTACGGCATATTCGACGCCGCTTACTCCTTGCACCCGCTCAGCCATGGTTTCCGGAAAACCCGATTGACCGCCGGTTATCTGCAGACTCGCCCTACCGGCCATGGAATTGATCGACTCCTCGAAAGAGCGTACGACGCCCCTGCTCACGATGCCTATGGACACGATGGCGGACACGCCCAAGGCGATGCCGCATACGGACATGAACGTATGGGCCTTGTGCAGTTTCAAACGCTTGAGACTGACGTGGCGAAGCAGGTTCGTGAGCGTCACGCAGCCTGTCCTCCGATGCAGATATCCTCCGATACAGCGCCGTCTTTGAGCGTGACGATGCGTGAACCGTAAGCCGCGGCCCGGGGATCGTGGGTCACCATGACGATGGTCTGGCCCTGGTCGTGCAGGTTCTTGAGGAGCATGAATATCTCCTCGCTGGTGTGGGAATCGAGGTTGCCCGTGGGTTCGTCGGCAAGGAGAACGGCGGGATTGGAGATGAGCGCCCGGGAGATCGCAACGCGCTGCATTTCACCGCCCGAGAGCTGTTCGGGCCGGTGCTCCGTTCGCGCGCCCAGCCCCACCTGTTCCAGAAGTTTGACGGCCTTCGGTTTGATCTCCGAGAACGGCGTTCCTTCCAGCAGAAGGGGGAGAGAGACATTCTCGGCGGCGGTGAGAATCGGCAGGAGATTAAAGAACTGGAAGATGAATCCCACGCGCCGTCTCCGGATAAGGGTCAGTTCGTCGTCGGAAATGCCGTGAAGCGGCCTGCCGTCGATGAAAATCTCCCCCGAAGACGGCTGGTCCAGGCCGCCGATCAGGTTCAGGAGGGTGCTCTTGCCCGAGCCGCTCGCTCCCATGACCGACAGGAACTCGCCTTTCTTGATGCTGAGAGAAACGTCGCGCAAGGCATGCACTTCACGGCTGCCCTGCTGGTACTTCTTGCTCGCATTCTTCAGTTCGATCATGGTTCACCTCGATAGGAGATTTAGCATAGGGCAGAGAGCATAGTGCATGGGCGAAGATTCCAACCCTCTGCGCTTTGCTCTATGCGTTCTGCTTTTTCATAATCGCTTTGATCTTCGCCTCGCACAGCGTCAGCCACTTGATGTCCGCCTCGGCGTGGAACAGCCCCGCATCCATCAGCAGTTCCGTGGTGAGCGCGTCGGCGGCCCTGGGCTTCTTTTTCAATTCCACTTTTTGATGGGTGAGCCGGTTCATCTGTTTGAGATAGAGGGCCTTTTGCTTCTCGATGAGGTCCAGGACCGGGGCGGGGTTGTTCTTGTCCATGAACACGAGCTTCACAAAAAATTCGTCGCGCAGCGCCCGCACCCGGTTCACCGGCGTGGCAAGCCATTCGTCAAGCTCTTTTCTGCCTTTTCTCGTGATGCTGTAGATCTTCCGGTCCGGCCGCTTGTCCTGTGCCTTGCGGTCGTGGGTTACGAGGTCGTCCTTCTCCAGCCGGTCGAGGGTGGAGTAGATCTGCCCGTAGTTCAGGCTCCAGAATTCACCGACTTTTTCATCAAAACTGGTCTTGAGTTCATACCCGTGCAGATCCTTTTCCGCAAGGATGCCGAGCATGGCGTACTTCACTGACATAGGTCCTCCCGAAATATATAAAAGTATATATATAAAATTCGATACGCTGTCAATGCTTTTTTTTGCATCTTTTTGCTAGCCGCTGTTCTCTGTGAATAGTCTTTATTTTATCTTGACACGACCGGCACGTATACATAAAATCATACGCATTATGTCGGGAAAGGGGGGCGTTCACATGAGGAGGCAGAGTGTATTAATTTACGTGGTATTGATTGCTGCGGTGTTTCTCAGTCTGTCCTGGACAGGTACTGCTTTCTGCGATGAAAGGTCGCATGACCGGTCTCACGAGCAGGAAAGGAAAAAGGGTCACGAGAAAGGCGGGATTCGAGGCACGATCACGTGTGACGCCGGTGGTCCTGTTGCAGGGGCGATCGTCGCTGTCACGGATTCCGATCTGAAGGACACGACTGATAGTAAGGGTCACTTCAGGATTCACCATGTCCACGCAGGGACCTACACCCTTACGGTGACGGTCAACGGCACAGTTGTAAAGACCCTCACGACGGTGGCCGTCTCCAGAAAGAAAACAACGAATATCGGCAAGGTAAGTATTGTCTGCTCACAGACGTGTACCGCCAGCACCGACTGTCCCGCCGGAAATTACTGCGCCACGACTGCCGGAAGCTGCGGCACCTCCGGTTCCTGTGCAACAACGCCGATTTCATGCACTGAAATCTATGATCCTGTTTGCGGCTGCGACGGCGTAACCTACTCCAACGACTGTGTTGCAGCGCTGGCGGGCGCGAACCTTCTTTTTAAAGGGGCCTGCCAGATTACTCCGCCGCCACCTGTTTCCTGCGCGGACAACAGCCAGTGCGGCAGCGGAGAATATTGTGTGAAGGCCGTGGGGAGCTGCCCGGACCAGGGAACATGCGGATCCCGGCCGATCGGTTGTCTTCAGAATTATGATCCGGTATGCGGCTGCGACGGCAGCACATATGCAAATGAATGTGAAGCCGCTGTCGCAGGTGTGTCCGTTACCTCTCTGGGCGCCTGCGTAGTTATGCCTCCTCAGCCGACCGCTTGTCTTGACAATTCGCAATGCACTGCCGGCGAATATTGCACCAAAGGGCTGGGAGACTGCACCGGCCAGGGTTCCTGCACGGCACGGCCGTCGCTTTGCGTCCAAGCGGCAGATCCGGTCTGTGGGTGCAACGGCACAACCTATTCAAGCGAATGCGAGGCTGCAGTCTCAGGCATTGCCATCGCAAGCAAAGGGAATTGCGCAGCACCTCCGGCGCCGACAGGATGCATTACGAATGTTGAATGCCTTTCGACGCAATATTGCGCAAAAACGTCAGGCGATTGTGAAGGAACGGGGGCATGTTCACAGCGCCCCGGGTTGTGTTTGTCGTTTTATAATCCGGTGCTGGGTTGCGATGGGAACTCCTATGCAAACTCCTGCGAGGCTGCAGCGGCCGGGATTAATTTGCAATAATTTCATCCATAATCGCATACGTTTCCTTCAATAATAATGTTAGGGCTTGCAAAAACTGCAAGCCCTTTTTTTTCGATTCAATCTCCGACAATAAAAAGCATAACGATTTCTGGTGTGGTTGACGGGTATTACAAAATTACAATTACCAGCGGCCGAGATTTTGTTTCTGAACACTGTTTACAGAAAAACCGCTTTCTGATACAGTCATAGGGATCGTAAAACGGGACGTGCGGACGGACTGCGGCCTTTAGTGCGATGAGCGGGTCGGGTAGAACGGAGCGAAACCCGACATGATTAGAAGCTGTCGGGTCATAAAACGCGACCCGACCTACAGACTGCTGTATTTCTTCATAAGGTATCACTATTCTCACGGAAGTCATAGTATTTGTCATAATTGCAATTCAAAAACGTATCATGTGTGGAAATACAGGCAAAACAAGGGAGCTATGAAAGTTAAAATGATAAGAAAATTACATTCAATATACGCTCTTCTTACCATCTTCCCTATTTTCATAGTGACGAGTTGTGATATGCATAATATCGTTAAACTGCAGCCAGTAACTATCGAACAGCAATCGACGGTTCTTAAAAGATTCACTTTTGAGAATGCTAAGGACTCACTTTCTCCAATCGTGAAGGAAAATTCATTAAGTTGTAAGAAGAAAGAAATATCACAAGAGCGATTATTCAGTTGCAAGACTTGGGCGTTTAGCACGACAACACTCGAAATATCGGACAGTAGTGGTGGGCCAACGATAAAGATAGAGGACACCTTTCCCACATTATGGACTCCCCAACCGTTCGGAAAAATTAGTTCAGAAGTCACAAGTATGATTTCCCGTGAATATGGAGTTGAACAAGTAAATTGTCGTTATGGATTCGGGCTGTTTGGTACTTGTAAGGAATGGCGAAAGGAATAGTGATCAAAAACGTTTTTTAGGCGGTAGATCGTGTAGGCAGAGCGAAACCCGACATTATTAGAAACTGTCGGATCAAAACTTTAAACCAAATGAAAGAAGTGACTAAAGAAGAATTTAAAAACCTCTATTTCAAGCTCGGGGGCGGAGACGCCGCGGGTTGGGGGCCCGATTACTGGAACAAGTTCTTTGAGGATAATGCAAGAACCGGCATGAAGTTTTTGGCAGAAGAACCTGAAACACCAAAACATACCAGAATGATGATCGTTACCGACTACGGCAGGAACGAATATCGATTGTTCTTTTTTACCGAAGAGAGTGAAGAATCCTTCTTCGACTTTCCGGACAAAAGCGGATAATCTGCGCGTACGTAATAAGCCGTTTCACCGACACACTGGGACCGCAGGTCGGGTAGGGCGTCAGCCAGTTGAAACAGCGACAGAAGGAGGATGATAATGTCATATCTGTATATAGGTTCCAAAGGGAAGATCGCTGTCGTTGACGCAGGAACCGGCAAGACCGTCAAGGAAATAGCGCTCAGCCAATCATGGCTGAAGTCCGGAAACGGGTTTGTTAATATGGTCAAGAGGGGAAACTTCATTTATGCGCATACCTACGGCCAACTGTATTGCATTGACATAGCCACCTCCAGAATAGTATGGTCGAATGAATTAAAAGGAATGGGCTATGATCTGGCCACTCTGATCAGCGATGATGATGACAATATTGCCGGGAATATGGCTGCGTTGAAAATGAAAGATGTCGATGAGCGGAGAAGAAACTCCGATTGATGGAAGGCCGGGCAGGCAAAATTAAGCATGGATCATCGATGCGATCCGATAGCCGTCGGGACATGAGAACACATATGCGAACTTCACCGCTTTTCAGAGTGCTGGTAAATCTTTCGTGCCTCGTTGTTCTTGCTGCCGGCTGCGGCCCGAAACAGGTGCGTCTTGAAAACCATCATGCGCAGTCGCAGGAAATACTTATACCCTATATTGAATACGATCCGAACGGCCTCCCCCTGTTGGGGCCGCGCCTCAAGGAAAGGCCGACCCGTGAAGGGGACCGCTTCACTATCGTGGAATTGCTCGACGGGCGGACAGAGATATCATATGATGTCGTCGTGGCAGGGTCGGAGAGCGACTTCAGCAAACCCTTCAGGGTCATTTATGAATGGACAGGCAAGGGGTTCCAGGCCGGAGCCCAGGGGACGGGGGTTACGGCCAACGTCGCCGGTCATACGCAAATCCACGGCGACCGCGATGCGGCCGTGGTCATGCTTGCCATCGTCGTTGCGCCGCTGGTCATTGCCACTGCCGGAGGGTTCCTGGTCGGGGTTGCCGACAGCGTAAGGACGACGATCCAGGAGATGATAAAGGTCGTCCGGGGCAAGCATGAGAAGGTCGTGACCTATACGACCTATGCATACGACGCCGCGAACCGGCTCATCCTGACCCGCATGTTCAAGGCCGACGAAACGGCGGAGGAAGTGATCAGGACCGAATTCAGCTACCAGCGGGATTCCCGTACGCCCTTCGAGAGTATTATAACGACCTATCCCGACGGCGCGAAGAGGGTCGTGAAGTAGGGGCCTTGTTCGCCTCAATGAAAGGAGCGTCGAATGAAGAGATCGTCGAAGAGATGCTGCTTTTTCATTATGATCATTCTTTTTTCCGTCTCAACAGCAAAGACTGCCGCGGCGGCGGATTGCAGGTATGTGTCCCGTCAGTCCGACCGTAATCATCAGTCCGAACTTACTTCACAGGGAGAATGCGGCGATTTCGTCGGCGAAGACGGCTTCCGCATTCGTCCGGACCATCTCGGTAAAATGAGTTTTCAAGGACGGACCGGCCGAACTGTTGGCGGGCGACAAGGTATTTTATGTATCAAGATCGGGCAAAGCAGTCCGTGTCTACCTGTACGACAATGGCGCAGACTATTTTTCCGAAGGACTTGCGAGGACCCTATCAGGGGCCAAGTTCGGCTTTGTCGACAAGGAGCTGAATGTCGTCATAAAACCCGAATACGACTTTGCTTTCCCGTTTAGCGGAGGTATTCGCTGTCGTATGCCGCGAATGCAGCCAAGTTCCGGAAGGTGAGCATCGGTCTGTCACCGGAGTCAAATGGGGCGCTATAAACAAATCAGGGAAGATCGTGGTGCCTCTGGAAAACACAAAAGAAGAGTTGGAAAAGCGATTGAGGCATTAGCAGGCTGTTGAAAAACGTCTTGAAGACCTTAGCCGTCATTCCTGCGCAGGCAGGAATCCAGTGTTTGTAATATGATTCTGGATGCCAGCCTTCGCTGGCACGATGAAATTCGTCGCGCGTGAGCTTTTTCAACAACCTGTTAGAGCTACGATTGACCGGAAAGCGTTGTTGCGGCCTGTGACGCATGCGACGATCGGAATGTCGCTATGGTCATCCGGGGGTAAACGGGAATACGCAGGACGGATGTATTTGTAATCATTCGGAGAGGGCAATGCTTCATCGCATCGAAAAAAAACCGCATGAAGAATTCGACGGATTGATCAAGAAATTCTGGATGCTGCCGAGGAGGGTCGGGAGAGGCAGTTGGGTGCTCGATGCGCCGCCTGACGGCAACTTCGACCTGGTCTTTATCCTGTCCGAGTCCCGCTGCAAGGTGCTGTATGTCGGCCCGTTCACCGAGCTGCAGCGCATTCCCATGATGAACGGCTGCGACTACTTCTGCGTATGGTTCAATCCCGGGATCATGCCGCGCGTGGCGGACGTTGCCGCCGGCGAACTGGTCAATACATGGGCGGACCTTCACCGGGTGCTCGGAACTCCCGTCGACGAGCTGGGCGGGCGGCTTGCCGCTGTGCAGGGCTTCGATGCAAAACAAAGACTCCTCGAGGAATTCTTCCGCAGGGCAGGATTGGCATCGGTCACGCCGGGGGGAACGTACCGCCGTGCGGCAGATCTCGTCGAGACTTCCGGAGGCCGGATCAGAGTTGATGCGCTCGCAAACGCTTTGGGAACGACGACCAGGACCCTTGA
Organism: Nitrospirota bacterium; assembly: GCA_963749655.1. Classification (GTDB taxonomy): domain Bacteria; phylum Nitrospirota; class UBA9217; order UBA9217; family UBA9217; genus JAJYKN01. The sequence continues at coordinate 123,309 of CAVVOB010000015.1, read as the reverse complement.
GCGCATGTTCCGCGAGAATTCAGGTATGTCGCCCAAGCAGTTCATCCGCCTCGTCAGGTTCCAGAACATCCTCTCGCAGCTTCGCTCCGGCGCGGCCAGGGCGAACCTCGTTGATCTGGCCTGCGAATGGGGCTATACCGATCAATCCCACTTCATCCGCGACTTCAAGTCGCTGATGCACACGCCGCCCGGAGCGATCTGAACCAATCCATCCTGTCGCATTTTTACAATACGGAATAATGCGCTTCGTGATACCATCCGCCATACGATATCAAATGGTTTTATCTATCGTCTTTCAATAGGAAAGATTCCATGTTCGATCTGAGTAGGTTTTTCGCACTGACAGTGGTATTGGCCGGCGTCTTTGCGCTTCCGGCCGCGGGGATAGGAGGGGAAATGAAATCAGGTTTCGCGGAAGTGAACGGGACCAAGCTGTATTACGAAATGAAGGGGAAGGGGCCGGCAGTCGTCTTTATCCATTCCGGAGGGTTCGACCGTCGGATGTGGGACGACCAGTTCTCCGCTTTCCCGGACCGCTACACCCTGATCCGTTACGACGTGCGGGGGTACGGCAAATCGCCGGCGCCGACCAAGCCCTACTCGGATGATGACGATCTGAATCAGCTGCTCAAATATCTGAACGTACGGAAGGCCTACGTCATCGGATTGTCCATGGGCGGAAGGATCGCGATCGATTTTACGCTCACCCATCCCGAGATGGTTGCGACACTGATCCCGGTCGCGCCGGGCCTGAGCGGATTCCCCTTTACGGCCGAGGACACCATAGAACTGATGAAAATCGTGTATTCCATAGAGAACGACGACGGCACGCCGGCCGGCGAGGCATGGCTTCGGAGCGCTTATAACGCCGCGGCCATGGAAAACCCGGCAGTGGCCGCCAAGCTCCGGCCCATTGCGATCGAAAATTCCCGCGTCTGGCTGATCAACATCTTCTTCCCCCGGCCGCCTTTCCCGCTAGCCGTACAGCGCTTGTCCGAGATCCGCGTTCCGACGTTCGTGATCAGAGGCGACCGTGACGTACAGACGATCACGAAGACCGTAGAGGCGCTCGAAAAGGGCATACCGGGAGCGAAGAAGGTGATCATTCCCGGCGCGGGGCATATGGTAAATGTGGAGAAACCGGAAGAGTTCAATAATGCGGTGATTGACATTCTGAGCAAATACTGATGCACAGGCTCAGGCCGGTGAAGAAAAACATTTATCCGCAGATTTCGCAGATGTACGCAGATTTAAGGAATAAAAGAACTTCCAGATTTTGGTTTATCTGCGCGATCTGTGTCATCTGCGGATGATAATGATCTTAGAATCGGTCTCCGGGGGAACCCATGAGGAAACGGAATGCCCTTTCTGTCATCGAATGCAGCGGAAGCGAATACGAGATCGGAAGACAGTACGGCGAACAGGCGCGGGAAAAACTCCGGAAGGCCGCTGCGCTGATGTTCAAGAGCATGAAGCTAATGCCTTATCAGGCGGAGCGTGACGCCGTGACCATGGCCGCGCGAAAGTACCTGGACAACGTCCGGGCCTTTGATCCCGGCGCCATTGAGCGCGTGAAGGGGATGGCGGATGGTTCAGGGCTCACCTTCGACGAGATTTTCAGCCTGCAATGCTACAGTGAGCTGTTCGTGAACTATCCCGGTCTCGCCGGGATGTGCACGTCTTTTGCGGTCACGGGACCGGCGACGAAGAACGGCATCACTCTCCTCGGCCAGAATGTCGACTGGCATCCCGACTCAACAATCGATATCGTCCGCATCAGGCGGTCGGACGGCAAACGTATGCTCGGTCTTTTTCTGAACGGGTATGGAGGCGTGTACCTGACCTCGGACGGCGTGGGGAATTGCGCGAACATGACAATCTGTCCGCCGGCTCCGGTGACGGGCCACGTGCCCTTTGCTTTTTACCTGTATGCGGCAATGCGGGAAAGACCGCGGATGATGCAATGAACGCTCTTCGCAGGACGGCGCGCGGCGTCGGGTATGTGCACATCGCGGACAGAACAGGAGCCATGTCGGGGATTGAAAGCGTGTATGATGACTATGCGATTCTGGAACCGGTCAGGGGCGTCCTCGTTCACGCGAACCATTATGAGACCGGGAAGTACAAGAAGACCGACGGCGCGTATACGTATATCCGCGATTCGTTCAAGCGCGCGGACCGGCTGCGAGCGCTCATCGCCGGCGCTCACGGATCGATCACCCCGGAGTTGATGATGGAATTTTTAGCCGATCATGAAGGGCATCCCAAATCCGTCTGCACGCATGTCGATCCTGAAGCGCCCCCGGTATTCGCATCCCTGTCAGTTGCTTCAGTCGTCATGGTCCCGGCTGAAGGGAAAATGTTCATTTCTGTTGGTCCGCCTTGCGAGAATGAATACGGACAGCTCGGACTTTAGAAGCAAACCGACAATCTGCAACGGAGTAATCCCCCTTTCCCCCTGCAGCGCTCTGCACACCAGCCGATTATTTTTTATATAACATACAACTTTTGTTCTAAAAGCGTGTCGAAAGAGGTATGCCTGAGACAAGATACCGTATTCTCCGGAGGACCTGTCATGAGGAACGTAATGGAAGCAGGAATGGTCTTATTTATGGCAGTCAGTATAATGAGCTGCAATACCAGCGGCAAAACATCAGCGGAGAGCTCATCATCAAAAACTTTCCTGAACTCAATCGATGCTGACGGCTTCCTCTGGGGGACTGAAGGAAACGTCAACACAGCGAATGCCTCCGATCTGCCTTCAGAGGCTGCAGCTGCAGTCGACGCCATCAACAACACCCTCGGGACGAAATATGTCAAGTTCCGCATTTCAGCGGGCTTTCTTCTCCACCACGGACGGCGGTGTGACCTATTCCGCACCATACTGTCTGCCCAAGGCAAGCCAATGCAATGTTTCCTTCAACATGGACGAAGTGGCCACAGCTCTACCAGGCCAACGGCTGGAGCATGGTCCCCATGCTCAGAATCGAACGAGACGCAAACCATCACCACGGAGCTTGATCGATGACTATGTGAACTTTGTGGACTGGTTCGTCGGGCGCTACAAGACAACGGCATCCATCCGGATGATCGAGCTGGTAAACAGCCCGCATCCGGGGACCGATAACTGGAGCACCTGGAAAGGGTCGAATGCCCAGCTCGTCGAGCTTACCAACAAGACCTATGATCGCATCAAAAGCAAGTATCCGGACATCGCCGTCGGCACGCCGGGCTTCGAGTACTGGGTGGACAGCGACTCCGGCAGCGACGGTGCATTCATAGCGGTCATAGAATACTTCCTCGACAAGAACAATGGGGCCAAGTTCGATTTCTGGGCCTTTCACGGCTATTCCATCCGGGCAAAGATCGGACAAAGAATGACGGGCCCCTATCCGCCGACCATGACGCCACTCGTGAACAAATACGCAAACGTTCCCGGTATCCTTCAGGTCCGCGCCGCCCTCGACAACAACGGCTGGCAGGACCGGAATATCGTCGACACGGAGCACGACAACGCCGCCGACCCCGGGCAGACGATGACGAGCGAGAGCGACGCCCTCGATGCGGCCTACGTGGTCCAGGAGCTTGTGCTCAAGCGGACGCTCATGAGCAATTCGACGCCGGCCCTCTCGGGCGCCCTTCCTCTTAAGATCGCTCCACGGGGCACGATCGGAGAAGCTGCCCTGAGTTCGCTCAACGCCGACGGCACGGTCACCATGCATGTGAAGGCCATGGCCCTCTTGTGGTCTAAGTTGAAAGACTATTCCTACGCGGGCCATGTGAGCGGCGCGTTCGACAACGAGAACCGGGCGTGGGTGGAGCAGTTCGGATCGGGCAAAAAAGAGCTTTACATCTTCTTCAAGCCCTTCAAGTATGTGAGCGGCCAGAAGATCGCGCTGGACGGCGAGAAGCTGACCTACTTGCTGAACCTCGGCAGCGTCCCTTCCTCAGTCTTGCTTACGAAGGTCGACGGATCGACGAGCACCGTCACTCCCGCGCAAAGTCTGACACTGGAAGCGGAGAACGCACCGAAGTTCCTGGAAGTCTCCTATCCGTGATCCGGCTGCGGGAAATACCCTCATCACGCTGAAAGTAGCGCGCCGTATTGGCATGAACTGCCAGAAGGGATAGTCATGAAGAGAACTCTTGAGCTGCTGACGGTGATCTTTTCAATGTCACTGATCCTCACGGGCTGCAAAGGTGGTACGGGCGGGGATCCGGCGAGACACGGGACCTGCCTCGGTTTCCCGGGTGGAAAAACAAAATGGCGTCCCCACCCTGCTGATCAATGATCAGCCCGTGGCACCGACCAGTCTGTACGTCTATAATGTCGAGTCGACCGAGGCATACGATTCCGCAGGCTGGCTCGATACGTTCAAAGGGTATGTGGACAAGGCAAAGGCAACGGGCGTCACCTATCTCGCGTTCGAGCTCTATTTTCACTCGCCGATGTTCAAAACTTCGGCGCAGCCCGGCGTCATCGGCGAGGACCTCGATTTCGCGAATATGGACGCACTGTTCGATTACGCGCATCAGCAAGGCATCTATCTGCTGCCGACCATCTGGGTCAGTAATCCGCCGGAATGGTGGGCTGCGCAGCACCAGGACGAACTCCAGATCGGTTACGACCAGACCGCGCCGCCCGCTGACGCCATGTCGCAGGCAGCAGCCTTTAACGATCCCGATTACTGGGCGGCAATGGATGAATACGTTCGCGCGGTCGTTCTACGATACAGGACCCATCCCGCCCTGCTCGGCTGGAGCCCGAGCGTGGGCATGACCCGTGAGAACAATTACGGCCCTTCCTATCTTTCGGATCCGTCCCAGCCTCTGCAATGCTGGGCGGATTATTCAGCGTATGCAAAAGGGCGGTTTCGGTCATGGTTGGGGGGAAAATATATCACAAACGAGGAGCTGCGAACGGCTTGGAGTAATTCGATTGTCACCCTGCTGACCGCGGACATGCCCTTGCCGCTGAGCGCGGAGACTTCAACCGCATTAAGCGCCAACAGCGCGGGAGATACGCGGATTCAGATGAAGGACGGGCTGGATTTTCGTGTCCACGAAAAGGGCATGGAATGGGAGCACAATATCGGCCTTGTCAAATCCCTTGATCCTGACCACATTCTCACGATCAACCCCGCGGGTTCTTTTTTTACTCCTGCAGGGCCGGTGGCACGGAACGGCTCCGCGGACGGGATGGAATGGACCCGATCTCCCCTGGTCGATATGGTGATCATCCATCCCCGCACATCGTTTGATGAAACCCCGGGCGAATGGAACACGCAAAACTATGCGCTCTATGCATTCGCCGCCTATGCCCGTCGCGTGGGTAAGCTCGCTACCTATGCGCTTGAAGACAACGCCAAGGCGGCCAATGGCGGCCAGAATGTCGAGAGCCTCGACCGCATTCAATCGCTCTCAACCATGCTTGCGGCGGCGGGAGCGGGTATCGGCTGGTCGATCGAGGCAGAAGGCAACCTGCCGGTCTGGTCTGATACCGAACTGGCGGAAGCCGCGAAATATGCTCATCTGTTCGATCCATCCGTGCGTTCGATTACGACCCCGTCGCTCGCCATTGTGCTCGATCCGAAAGCCGAACAGGCCGAGTATACGCTGGGCAATATGATGGGCACGAACTCCCGGAGCCGCGACCGGATCACCTTTTACGAAGCCTTGTACAAAGCAGGTATCGCGGTCGACCCGATAGAAGTTGCGGAAATTGTTGCCGACCCTCAGATTCTGAATAATTACTCCGGCGTCATTGCGGCGGACATGGCTTGGTTGAGTGCGGATGCAGCGCAAATTCTGCACGACTACGCGCAAGGCGGCGGTGGGCTGTTTATCGCCGGACGCACCGGCATGTTCGACAGCGCCGGAAACGCGGATTACAGCGCATTCAGGACGCTTGCGGGGCTGAATGCTGTGCCGGCAAGCGATGCGACCTCATATCCAACCTGGAGTTTTGATGCAAGCGTTGATCCGCTTACCATGGGACTTGCGAGCCTGACCACCGATACGGGAAATACCTATTATCTTCCTCTTGCCGACTGGACCGGCAGCGGGTACACGGAACTCGGGCACGCAGCTACAGGAACTCTGCCCGCGACGCTTCTGAAAAAAGGCAAAACAGTTATCTGGCTTCCCCGTCTAGATATAGCCGATGACCGTATGATCGTGTCGCTCGTAGGGAACTGGACGGCCGAGGCGGATTCCATCGGCTTTGTCGGCTGTTCGCTCAGCATCAACGCGGTGAACGGATACCGCACGCTGGGAGGAGTACAGCTCTGGCCGGGCGGAGACACCGGGTATGCGGGCGGGGGCTTGAGCGTCTGGGTGAGCCAGCTCAAGACCGGAAGCTCAGCGGACTCTTACTGGTCCAAGTTCAGTGCGATGCTCGCCTTGTATCCCGATCCCCGCGCGATCTGGTGGGAACTCTGCCCGAATGCGGACGCGTCTTCCGTAACCTATGATGATGCAGTGCTGGCCCTGAATGAGATCAAGCGGTTGGCGCCGATTGCGAAGGTTTACGTGACCGGCGTGCCGGTCTACCCGCTCGACGGCGCCCATTGCTCCATCAATACCGACGCGGGGTCCCAGGCGACTCTGGACCTTGCAAACCAGCTGGTCGTGAACGGCGAAGCCCTGAAGGGCCCTGATCTTTCGTTGCTGACGTCTTCGCAAGTCGCCGACGGTTGTCATGCGAACGCGGAGGGAGAGACAATCTGGGGGAACGATTTGCTCGGGTTTTTCGGCAAATAGCTGCCACAGTCTTCACGGACAGAAAGCCGCGCGTTTATTGGCCTTATCCCCGGTGGGATATGCGGATAGCGGCCAGGTGACGATCATAACATCGACGCAGCAGGGGTGAGAGAAAATCTAGTGTTTATTCATGATGTAGTCGTAAGAATTCAAGATATGCCACAAAAATCACAAAAAGCACAAAAAGAGTCTTTGAAAAATCAATGATAATTTATTAAGCTTTTGTGACTTCTGCGGCTAAAAAGACTTTTTGCGAGAGCATCATTCATAGAACAGTGCTTCCACAATATTCGTCCGGGCAGCGCGGCGGGCGGGGTAGACGCCTGCCAGTGCGGCCAGAAGCGCAGAGAGCGCCATGGCCCAGAAGAGGGACGCGTAGTAAATGTGGTACTCCATGCTCGCGCCGTAGTCGCTTTTCAGAAATCCCTCGAGGCTCATCCAACCGATAACGATTCCGGCGCCGCAGCCGAGCACCCCTCCGACAATGCCGAGGAGCACTGATTCCAGGACCACGACACGCGATACCTGGCGCCGCAGCATACCGATGGAGCGGAGAATGCCGATCTCCCGCGTGCGTTCGAGCACCGATGCGAGGAGCGTGACGACGATGCCGAGGCAGGCGATCAAAAGCGTGATGGCGTTGACGGCGTTGTTCACGGAGAAGCCCTGGTCGATGACCTTCCGGATCTCTCCCCTGAATTCGCGGGCAGGCAGCACGAAGAGCTGCCGGTCGTTCCCGAGTCTCTTGATGATGCCGTCCCGGACGTCTTCGACCCGTGCGCCCGGCTTGATCTTGATCGAGAACGAGTCTGCCAAATATTCCTTCCAGTACTTCTGGTACGTATGGATGTCCATGAGCAGGGAGCCTGAGTCGGAGCTGTAATCCACGTTGATGACGGCGACGGTGAAGGGGACCGGGCCTTCCGGCGTGGGCAGGACCATGCGGTCTCCCGGCTTGAGCCTTTCCTGGGCGGCGAGCGCTTCATTCACGGCCACGAAATTTCCGCTCGGCAGCAGCCGGGCCATCTCCTCGCGTTTTCCCCGGGCTATCTTGAAGGGGCTGTAGACCATTCTTCGCGTAATGTCGAGGGTCAGGAGCAGGACGCGTCTTCCCTGATAATCGGTATATATCTTTCTGAAGGGATCGGCCGAGAGAACGCCGGGGACCTTTTCGATGTCCTTCCACAGGTCCACGGGCATGGGAATGTTCTGGGCGCCGGTGGTCGCGATGGGGTGGCCCGAGGTCACGATGATGTCTCCCCGCACATAGGAGTCGATCCAATCGAGCACCGACTGCTTGGTGCTGTAAATGATGCCCGAGGAGCTCACGAACACGGCGATGCCGAAGAAGATGGCGGCGGCCGCCACTGCATTCCGGGTGATGTTCTTCTGGATATTCAGGCCGGCAAGCCTGGCCGTGGCGCCGACGTGGGGGGAAACAGCGCGGTGAAAGAAGGAGAGAAAGCCCTTGAGCGCGGCGGGAGTCGCCAGCGATATGCCGAGGAGCAGGCAGATCGAGGCCGAGAACATGGTCATCGTCGCGTGGAAGAAGGACTGGTCTCCGCTCATCTCGTAGAGCGCCAGAAGACCGGCGGCCGCGAGGACCAGCGCCGAGGAGGCCATGTTCAGCCTTCTGCCGGAGAGGAACCCGTCTTGCGAATAAGCCACCGACCGGATGGCGGACACGGGTGTGATGCGGGTGCTGGCCAGGGCAGGGAAAAAGGCGGCTGCGAGGCTGGCAGCGATGCCGGTCATGAAACCTGCCGCGAGACTGGTCCATGAGACGGCGACCTCCGTTACCGAGGTTCTGACATACAGCTCCGACACCGTCTGGCCGACCATGCCGAGTGCGGACCGGGCAAAGACATTCCCCAGCCCGAGCCCGAGAGCGGAACCTGCGACTGCCATGACGAAGGTTTCTCCCATGAAGAGAGCGATGATCTGGCGCCGCGTGGCGCCCAGGGCGCGGAGGATGCCGACTTCCTTCCTGCGCTGCACCACGGAGATTGAGACGGCGTTGTAGATGAGGTACATGCCGACGAACACGGCAATGAAGCTGATGAGGTTGATGTTCTTCTGGAAGCGGGAGACGAGGAGCTCGACCTGCTTCGTCCTTCCCTCGGGCGTCACGACGTTGTATCCGCCGGGAAGGGCCCTTTCAATTCTCGTTCGCACTGCATCGAGGTTTTCGCCCCGGAGAATGCTCACATCGACGCGGTCGATCCGTCCTTCCTTGCCGAAGGCCATCTGGGCGGCGGGATAATCCATAACGGCAATGTTGCCCGAGGCGACCTTCGCCGGACCCTCGGGGTTCAGAAGGCCGCGCACGCGGAAGTCCCTGATGCCCCGCACGGTCTGCACCCGGATCGTCTGATCGATCTTGATGTTTTCCCGGTCCGCAAGCTCTTTCGTCAGGAGGATGGAATCAGGACGGGCAAGGAAGAGGAGCGGGTCGGGGATGTCGGCATCCTCCTCCGAGAGCTTATAGTCGCGGATGTTGGAGTCCTGGAGCACATCCACTCCCAGGATCATGAGCGACCGCTCTTTTGCGCCCACCAGGATGCCCTGGGTGTCGATCACGGGCACGGCGTACTCCACGCCCGGGACGCTCTGCACGCGGTCGATGATGGCTTCGGGAAATCCCGAAGCCGCTCCCGTCACCTGAAGGACCGCACGCCCGGTCACGCGGTTGATCGAGTCTTCGAAAGAGCGCAGCACGCTCTTGTTCACGATGCCGATCGACACGATCGCTGCAACGCCGAGACAGATCCCGGAAATGATCATGAGCGTATTGACCTTCTGGAGCCAGATGCGCTTGATGCTGATGTGCCGGATGAGATTAGGGAGATTGGTCATTTGTTTTTTAATCCGCAATTTTGACAAATTCGTAAAAAAAGGCTTTGCACCGCAGGGAACGCCGAGGTCGCAGAGAAATTTAGTCGGAATTTATGAGGATTTCTTCTGCGTTCTCTGCGCGCTCTGCGGTAAAATTTGCTTTTTACGATTTCATCAATTTTAATTCTTTTATTGTAGTCGTTCAATCTATGATTGTAAAGGCGATTATCGGCCGGGGATCGGCTTCAGGGATGCGGAAAATTCCATTGTTCAAAATCCGTGATTTGTGATATAACATTCAAACACAGCCCGGAATTTTTCGTACCGGCAGTCCCTGTCGCGCCGCCCTGGTGCGACGATTTTGAGCAGGAGGCACTCATGAAAGTCATTGCCTTTAACGGCAGCGTTCGGAAGGAAGGGAATACAGCCTTGTTGCTGAACCTCGTTCTCGACGAACTGAAGGCCGAGGGGATCGAGACGGAGGTCTATTCACTCGCCGGAAAGCCGATCCAGGGCTGCATGGCCTGCTTCAAGTGTTTCGAAAAAAAGAACCAGCAGTGCGCCGTTGACAAGGACATTATCAATGAATGCATCAGAAAAATGATCGAGGCCGACGGCATCATTCTCGGATCGCCCACGTATTTCGCCGACGTGTCCGCGGGCATGAAGGCGCTGATCGAACGGTGCGGCATGGTGGGCCGCGCGAACGCGGGCATTTACAAGAGAAAGGTGGGGGCGGCGGTCGTTGCGGTCAGGCGGGCGGGCGCGATCCACGTGTTCAATTCGCTGAACTATTTTTTCACCATCAACGAGATGATCGTTCCGGGATCGAGCTACTGGAACATCGGCATCGGCAGGCAACCCGGCGAAGTGAACAACGACGCCGAAGGCGTCCAGACCATGAAGCACCTGGGAACGAACATGGCATGGCTGCTTAAGAAGCTGAAGGGCTGATCCGCGGCAAACAGCGGAATCTTTTCTGTTCATTATTTTGCACGATAACCATTTTTGCAGGTGTTGCATGCCCGCCCGGCTGAGATCTTTTTGGCAGGATTGTCGGATGGAATTCACTGAAGTCTGATGCTTCGATTCATTCTGTTGATCCTGCCGTTCATCGTTGCTTTTCGGTTGCTTCTTCCATAATTGAGCGTTTTTTTCATTCACTGAATGACCATGATGAATAATATCGAGGTGCTCGCATGGCCAACAAACGATATAATCTGATCGGCGCTTTACTTGCTGCCGCGCTTTTCTCTTTGCTTGCTTCGAACGTGCTGGCGGGTTTGCAGGAGGGAATCGCAGCATACCGGAAAAGCAACTATGAAGCAGCCTTGAAGGAATTGAAGCCCCCGGCGGACAGCGGGAATTCCGAAGCTCAATATTACCTCGGGATGATGCATGAATACGGGCAGGGGATGCCCCAGAATCACGCCTCGGCTCTGGACTGGTTCCAGCGTTCCGCGCGCCAGGGCCTGGCCGCGGCGCAATACCAGCTCGGCGAAATGCATGAAAACGGTCGGGGTCTCACCAGGGATTTCAAGATCGCGGTTGTCTGGTACCTCAAGTCTGCGGAGCAAGGCTACGCACCTGCGCAGCACAGCCTGGGCATCATGTATTTCGACGGCAGGGGAGTGATGCAGGACAAAAAAGCGGCGGTTCGATGGTATCTGCGGTCCGCCGAGCAGGGATATGCCGGTTCCCAGTACCTGCTCGGGCTGCTGCATTTCAAGGGTATAGGCGTAGCCCGGGATTATAAAGAGGCGGCTCAGTGGTTCCGTAAAGCGGCTGAACAGGGGAATGAAGTCGCACAGTATTACCTGGCTTTGATGCACGAGAACGGGATGGGCGTTCCCCGGGATTACCGGGTTGCGCTCGATCTGTATCAAAAGTCGGCGGAACAGGGATATGCAAATGCTCTATTGAATCTCGGGATGATGCATTACGACGGAAAAGGGGCGTCGACTGATTTTGTCGTCGCCTATAAATGGCTGTACCTGGCCGACAGCGCGGGCCGCAAAGAAGCGCGGGAGCATATCGATCAGCTTGAAAAACGTCTGACGCCGCAGGAGATCGACACGGCCCGGCTTATGGCCAAGGTCTGGATTTTGAAGCACAACAAATGAGATCATCGTGCAGTCGCAGCTTCGGCCTTTCAGTCCCTCTGCCCGGGGTTCCGACCTTATGGGCAAACAGCAGGGATCACCAAGAAAGTACTTGACACCGCTTCGCTGTTTGAGGTATTTTAGCATCGTTCTGCATGACGTTTAGTCCGGTAAGCAACACTCTTTAAGTCTGGTCCTGTGAGGCCAGGAAGGGCTCCGAATGAAAAACCATAACAGCGGAATAACGCTCAAAACAAGTGCGCACGACCTTCCTCCCGTTCAGGGGGGAAGGTTTTTTTTGTGCCTTTTTTACGGTCTTATTGCGGGGACGCGGAGTCGCGCAGAAATAGAGAAACAATATCGCCGGGTTAGTATCGCGGTATGGGAGATCAGACCCGCTCCGGCCGCCATGGTTAAGGAGTTTTCTCAATGAGTCTCAAGGAAAAGGCACTCATCCTCGATAAGACCGGGATCGACAGGGCGCTGATCCGCATTGCCCACGAAATCCTGGAAAAGAACAAGGGTGCGAAAGACATCGTTCTCGTCGGCATCCAGCACGGCGGCGTACATCTGTCCAAACGGCTGGCGGCCAAGATCCGGGAGATCGAAAAGATCGACATCCCCGTGGGAAGTTTGGATATCACCATGTACCGTGACGATCTTTCAACCCGGAAGTCCCAGCCCGTACCCAAGGCGACCGACATCACCTTTGATATCCAGGGCAAGGTCATGGTGCTGGTCGATGACGTTATCTTTACCGGCCGAACCATCCGGTCGGCGTTGAACAGCGTTATGGACTACGGCAGGCCGCGGCGCATCCAGCTGGCCGTGCTTGTCGACCGGGGCCACCGGGAGCTGCCGATCCGCGCCGATTATGTGGGCAAGAACCTGCCGACGTCGGCCCGGGAAAAAGTGGAAGTCATGCTGGCCGAGGACGGCGGCGAAGAGAAAGTCGTGATTCTGGGGGAGTAAGAAGACAGGGTCCAGTAGCCAGGGACAAGGGAATGCAAAACCCTGAACCCTGGCCCCCGGCCCCATGACCCACGAAGGGGTTTAACGCATGTCACTGAGTTCAAAAGACCTGCTCGGCATAAAAGGCATGTCTGCCGACGAGATCAGGCTGATCCTCGACACGGCGGAGACGTTCAAAGATGTGTCGGAACGGGACATCAAGAAAGTGCCGACCCTCCGCGGCAAGACCGTGATCAACCTGTTCTATGAAGCGAGCACGAGGACGCGGACCTCTTTCGAACTGGCCGGCAAGCGGCTTTCCGCGGACGTGATCAATATATCGACCTCGGCGAGCAGCGTTGTCAAGGGAGAGACGCTCCTCGACACGGCCAGGAATATCGAGGCCATGAAGTGCGACATGATCATCGTCCGTCATTCCTGCTCCGGCGCCCCCGAGTACCTCTCCCGAAGGCTCAAGAGCTCGGTGATCAACGCCGGAGACGGCTTTCATGAACATCCGACGCAGGCGCTGCTCGACATGTTCACCATCCGGGAAAAGCTCGGAAAGATCGAAGGGCTGACCGTCGCCATCGTGGGGGACATCATGCACAGCCGCGTGGCCCGGTCGAACATGTACGGGCTCGCGACCATGGGAGCCCGCGTGCGGGTTTGCGGTCCGCCGACCATGATCCCGCCGGGGATCAATTGCCTTGGTGCGCAGGTGTATTACAACATGGACGAGGCCGTCGAGGGCGCCGACGTGGTCATGATGCTGCGGCTGCAGCTCGAACGCCAGGCCGCCGGGCTGTTTCCCGGCGTGCGCGAGTACGCTGCCCTGTACGGCCTGAATCAGCGGCGCCTGGGACGGGCGGCCGCTCACGCCTTGGTGATGCACCCCGGCCCCATGAACCGGGGCGTCGAGATATCCTCCGAGGTTGCCGACAGCACGCCGGTCATTCTCGACCAGGTAACGAACGGCGTTGCGGTCCGCATGGCGGTGATGTTCCTGCTGGCCGGCGGGGGAAAGGCAGAGGCTTAGTTTTGCCACGAATTTCACGAATTGACACGAATTTAGAACTTAAATCATTTCAGTAGTGTCCCAACGTTACATTTGTAGATTCAACTGGTTATCGTCATAGGGCGTATCGTTCTCATAGCCAGATGCAGATAGTACCTGTAAGATGGGCATTTTCTCAAACAACGACACGCTCAGAATCTGTAGAATCGTATAAAGGGTTCGGTCGAGCTTCAGGCGTTTTCTGACAATGGCCACGAGAACGTAAATGGAGATGGCGATCCATATCTGAGTTTTTACCGCATTCTCCGTGGTGCCATAGAAGGCCTTGATACGAAGGTGCTGCTTGATCCACTTGAAGAACAGTTCCACCTGCCAGCGACACTTGTAAAGCTGCGCAATAGTTATAGCCGGCAGGTCGAAGTTGTTGGTCAGAAAGACGAAACGCTTCTTGGTCGCCGTATCGTAGTACCGGATGCGTCGGAGTTTCTCCGGATAGTCTTTCAGGGTGTAGAACCCGGTTACCATGATGATCTGATCTGCGCGCAAGCCGGTGGATTTGTCTATAGGCTGCGAGTACAGCCTCTTGAAGACAAAGTTGCTCTTTGCCCGGCTCAGGAAGAACGCCCGGGAGTGATGAATCCGGTAGAGCCGAGCAAAATCCACATAGGCTCGATCGAAAACGTAAATAGCTCCGGCCTCGAAAAGCAGATCGTCGAGAATGTTGACATCGTGAATTATCGCCGGTGTAATACGGATAATCACGGGGATATTGCCCTTGATATCCAGAAGCGTATGCAGCTTGATCCCGGCTTTCCCTTTGCGGAACGTGGCCCACGGAAAGACCGAGAGGCAAAGATCGAGGATCGTTGAGTCGAAGGCATACACGGTCTGGTCCAGTTCCAGACCGAAATCCTCCTCGGTGTATAGCTCTCTGGCGATTTTGATCAGCACCTGGGCGAAGTCGGCGTAGATCCTCCAATCGCGCGTTTCGTTGGCGTGAGCGATGGTGTTTCTGGAGACCTTGCTCCGGATGCCCATGTGATACAGTTTCGGCTTGGCACCGCGCAGGCAGGCCTCGATGTCCCGGAGACTCTCTCGGTATGTGAGCTGAGCGAAGGCCATGCAAAGGAACTGATCCAGACAGGTGAATGAGATCACCTTGTAGTTGCCGTTGTACCGCTCTACGCATTTCCGGAATTCGTAGGCGGGGAAGAACTCCATCAATTGCGCAAAGACGGTTCTGCCGATGTTCATAGCTGTCCATCTCCTTCCGCGGGGATGCGGAAGTATGGCCTATCGGCAGAATAAATTTCAAATCGATAAATTGCATTTTAAGGTAAATCTCTTTACTTGATGCGAAGTTAGAGCTTATTACGAATTCAACGTTGGGACACTACTGAAATCATTTGACTGTTTTTCTTTGTGAGCTTCGTGACTTCGTGTGATAATCGGTTTTTATCTTCCCAAGGCGTTAGGCTTATTTTTGGATGTTATTATCATTCGTGAAAATTCGTGTTAATTCGTGGCTAGCCAAGGATTCTTATGAACATTCTTATTAAAAACGGTCGTGTAATGGATCCGGCAAACAAGGTCGACGAACAGCTCGATCTTCTGGTGTCGGACGGCAAGATCGCGAAGCTCGGCAAGCCGGGTTCGATTTCAGCGAACGGAGCGCAGGTGATCGACGCCTCGGGGAGGATCGTCGTCCCGGGGCTGATCGACATGCATGTGCATCTGCGTGAGCCGGGTTTCGAATACAAGGAAACGATCGCCACGGGAACGGCGGCGGCGCAGGCAGGGGGATTCACGTCCGTCTGCTGCATGCCGAACACGAACCCCGTGAACGACAATCGTTCGATCACCGAGTTCATCCTGTCGCAGGCAAGGAACGCCGCCTGCCGCGTTTTCCCCATCGGCGCCATCACGAAGGGCTCGAAGGGCGAAGAACTGGCCGAGATGAGCGAGCTCCACGCCGCCGGGTGCTGCGCCGTGTCCGACGACGGCAAGCCGGTCATGAACGCCTCCATCATGCGGCGGGCAATGGAGTACTCGCTGATCTTCGACATGCTCGTCATATCCCACTGCGAGGACAGCACGCTTGCCGCACAAGGGGTGATGAACGAGGGCGTGGTCTCTACGGAACTGGGACTCCGCGGCATTCCGCGCGCCGCTGAAGACGTGATGACCGGTCGGGACATCGCCCTGGCGGAACTCACCGGCGCGAGGCTCCACATCGCGCACGTGAGCACCGCCGGGTCGGTCAGGATGGTCCGCGATGCAAAAGCGCGCGGAATCAGGGTAACCGCTGAAACGTGTCCGCATTACTTTGCTTTGACCGAAGAGGCTGTGCGGGGGTACAATACCCTGGCAAAAATGAATCCTCCTCTCCGTACAACAGTCGACGTGGCCGCGATCAAAGAGGGGCTGAAGGACGGCGTGATCGACGTGATCGCCACGGACCATGCTCCCCATGCGGCGGACGAGAAGTCAGGCGAGTTCGATTATGCGCCCTTCGGCATCGT
Source organism: Nitrospirota bacterium (assembly GCA_963749655.1). GTDB lineage: Bacteria > Nitrospirota > UBA9217 > UBA9217 > UBA9217 > JAJYKN01. The sequence goes on along the minus strand of CAVVOB010000015.1, from coordinate 107,119 downwards.
GGGGCTCGAGACCGCGGTCGGGCTTACGCTCAATCTCGTCACCGAAGGAGTTCTTTCCCTGGAAGGAGCGATTCGGAAGTTGAGCGCCAATCCTGCCTCGATCCTCCGGAACAACAGGGGCACCCTCTCCGTGGGCGCAGACGCCGACATTACGATCATCGATCCCGGCATGGCCTGGACCGTTGATGCAGGCACGTTCAAGTCCAGATCGAAAAACACGCCTTTCAACGGATGGAATCTCAGGGGAAGGGCGGTGCAGACCATCGTGGGCGGGAGAGTCTAGTGGGAATTGCGGATTTCCCGACAGGATCGGGAAAAGTCTCTTTGCGGACTAAGACTGCAGCTCTTCTGATCGTCTTCGTTCTTGTTTCCGCAGGGACGGCGTTCGCTATACAGAACCAGCACATCGAGAAGAAGCTTGCCTCCCTCGGGCCGCTCGAAGGAAAGTTCAGTTTCGTGGTCTTCGGCGACAACCGGTCCGACAAAGTCGTTTATAAAAAGATGGTCATCATGGCAACGGCGCTTAAGCCGGATTTCGTCGTGACGACAGGCGACGCTATCGAGACACCCGGCGATCCCCAGGAGTGGATGGCCTTCTGGTCTTTGTCCAAATTGATAGAGGTCCCTTTTTTCTGACCGTAGGAAATCACGATATCAGCCCGATCATGCCGGCCAGCGAACAGATCTACCGAGATCAGGTCGATCTCCCCGGGAACGAGCTGTTCTATTCCTTTGCAGCAGGCAACTCGCTGTTTATCGTTCTTGATTCGTACCTGAAGGACCAGGAGAAAAAGATCACGGGCAAACAGCTGAAATGGCTCGAAGAGGTCCTTGCGAAGCCGGGCTACAAGCACACCTTCGTTTTCCTGCACCATCCGCTCTATACGGAATATCGGAAAGGAAGGCATTGGGGTGACTGCCTGGACAAGTATCCCGAGGACCGGGACCGGCTGGAGGCCCTTTTTGTCAAGGCCGGCGTTGATGCAGTGTTCGCGGGTCATGAGCATTTTTATCAGAAAAAAGAGGTTGACGGCATTCAGCACATCATTTCGGGAGGCGCGGGAGCTCCGCTCTATGTCCAGGACGAGGACGGAGGGTTTCATCACTTTGTTCATGTGACCGTGGACAACGACCAGGTGAGCGCGGAGGTGATCGACCGGAACGGAAAGGTGAGAGACCGGTTCCAGATCCATCCCGTCACCGAGAAAATCGTGAGCGCCCCCGTCGGCACCGTTGAAACGATCGATTCAAAACGTCAGGGTCAGTGAAGCGCCTGCCCTGCGATCACGGTTTATCGAAGGATAGAAAACGAATGAAAAAGGCAATACTTGCATTGGCGGACGGACCGGTCTTCGAAGGATATTCCTTCGGCGCCGAGGGCGAGACCTCGGGTGAGGTGGTGTTCAACACGAGCATGACGGGATACCAGGAGATCCTGACTGACCCGTCGTACAAGGGCCAGATCGTCACGATGACCTACCCTCAGATAGGGAACTACGGCGTCAACGACGAGGACGTAGAGTCCGGCAAGCCTTATGTCGAGGGCTTCATCGCGAAGGAATATATGGACATGCCGAGCAACTGGCGCATGAAGCGGACGCTCCACGACTATCTGAAGGCCCACGGCATCGTCGGGATCCACGGTATCGACACCCGCGCCCTGACGCGCCATCTCCGCGATTTCGGCGCCCAGCCCGGCGTCATTTCGACCAAAGACCTGGATCCCGGGAGCCTTTTTGCAAAAGCGGGGAAGCTGCCGAAGATGAGCGGACTCGACCTTGCCCGGGAGGTCACCTGCAAGGAGCCCTATCACTGGGACGAAGCGGACTGGGACCTTGCCTCCGGATACGGGAAGAAGCCGGCAACGCGGTACCGGGTCGTCGCCTACGACTACGGCATCAAGCGGAATATCCTTCGGCTTCTGACGCAGGCCGGCTGCGATGTGACGGTTGTTCCCGCAACCATGCCGGCGGAAGAGGTGCTCGGGATGAATCCCGACGGAGTGTTCCTCTCCAACGGGCCGGGCGATCCCGAGCCGGTCACCTACGCCGTCGAAAATATCAGGAAGATCCTGGGCAAGAAACCGGTTTTCGGCATCTGCCTGGGGCAGCAGCTCCTGGGCCTTGCCCTGGGCGGGAAGACCTACAAGCTCAAGTTCGGCCACCATGGCGGCAACCAGCCGATCATGGACCTGACGACCCGCAAGGTCGAGATTGCGGCGGAAAATCACGGCTTCGCCGTGGACATGGAAACGGTGAAAGACCAGGTCGTCATGACCCACATGAACCTGAACGACAAGACCTGCGAAGGGATGCAGCACAAGACCCTGCCCGCGTTCTCCGTGCAGTACCATCCCGAGGCTTCGCCGGGGCCGCACGACAGCAGATACCTGTTCCAGCGGTTCGTGGATATGATGGAGAAGTTTAAAAGTCCAGCTTAACCACAGATGAACACGGATGAACACTGATAAGGCGAAAAAATTCCCATTTGCCTGTTAACGGCAAAGAAGCAGCTTCATTCGGACAAATTTATAAATTTATTGAGCGACCACTGAGACCACAGAAAGAGCTGTAGTGTTATATCCGTGCTCATCTGTGTTCATCCGTGGTTGAAGAGAATCATGGCAGTGCAGGTTTCACAAGGGGAATTACAAAAGCGGATCGAGACAGCATATGCTTTCCTCGAGTCCTGCCGCGTCTGCCCCCGCGAATGCGGGGTGAACCGGCTGAAGAACGACAAACTCGGCTTCTGCCGGTCGGGCCTGAACCCCGTGATCTCCAGCGTCAGCCCTCATCACGGTGAGGAGCCTCCGCTGTCAGGCACGAAAGGCTCGGGCACGGTCTTTTTCACCAACTGCAACCTGAAGTGCGTTTATTGCCAGAACTATCCCATCAGCCAGATGGGCAACGGCGCGGAGCGGACGCCGGGAGAGCTTGCCTGTCAGATGCTCTGGCTCCAGGAGCAGGGGTGCCACAACCTGAACCTGGTGACGCCGACGCACTTCATGCCGCAGATCCTGCGTGCTCTCGCCATCGCCAGGGAGCGGGATTTCCATCTCCCGATCGTATACAACACGAGCGGATACGATTCGGTAGAGTCGCTCCGGCTGCTCGACGGCATCGTCGATATCTATCTTCCCGACATGCGGTACGGGATCGGGGCGGCGGCAATGAAGTATTCGATTGCGCCGAATTATCCTGAAGTCAACCGGGCCGCGGTGCGGGAAATGTTCCGGCAGGTCGGCAATCTCGAGCTCGACGGCAGCGGCATCGCGAAACGCGGTCTGATCGTACGTCACCTCGTTCTGCCGAGCGGTTTGTCGGGCACGAAAGAAGTAATGCAGTTCCTGTCGGAAGAGATTTCAAAGGACGTGCATATCAGCCTCATGTCCCAGTACTTTCCCGCCTTCCGGGCGCATGAATTCAAGAACCTGTCGCGAAGGGTCACGGCTGGGGAGTATGATGAGGCCTACCGGATCATGCAGCAGTACGGACTGGAGAACGGGTGGGTGCAGGAGTTTTAACAGCAGTTATAAGTTTTGAGTTCTGAGTTTAGAGTTTAGAGTTGAGGAAGGGATAAATGCCGAAGAGAACCGACATTAAAAAAATCCTGATCATCGGCGCGGGGCCGATCGTGATCGGACAGGCCTGCGAGTTCGACTACTCGGGCGTGCAGGCCTGCAAGGCGCTCAAGGAGGAGGGGTACGAGATCGTGCTCGTCAACTCCAACCCCGCCACGATCATGACGGACCCCGAGATGGCGCACCGTACCTATATCGAGCCCATCACGCCGGAAGTAGTGGAGAAGATCATCGAGCGCGAGCGGCCCGATGCACTGCTGCCGACCATGGGGGGCCAGACAGCGCTCAACACGGCCGTTGCCCTTGCCGAGTCCGGCGCATTGGCGAAGCACAACGTGGAATTGATCGGCGCAAAGCTTCCGGCGATCAAGAAGGCGGAGGACCGCGAGCTCTTCAAAAAGGCCATGGAGCATATCGGCCTGGAAGTGCCGAAGAGCGGGTTTGCCACGAGCCGGGAACAGGCATACGTGATCCTGGAGCAGATCGGGTTTCCCGCGATCCTGCGGCCGGCATTCACCCTCGGCGGAACGGGCGGCGGCATCGCCTACAACCGGGAGGAGTTCACCGAACTGATCACGAGAGGACTCGAGGCAAGCCCGGTCCATCAGGTGCTGATCGAGGAGTCCGTGGTCGGTTGGAAGGAATTCGAGCTCGAGGTGATGCGGGACACCAAGGACAATGTGGTCATCGTCTGCTCCATCGAGAACTTCGACCCCATGGGCATCCATACCGGCGACAGTATCACCGTGGCGCCGGCGCAGACCCTGACGGACAAGGAATACCAGCTTATGCGCGACGCCTCTCTCAGGATCATCCGGGAGATCGGCGTGGACACCGGCGGATCGAACATCCAGTTCGGGGTCAATCCCGACGACGGCCGGATCGTCGTTATCGAAATGAACCCGCGCGTGTCGCGAAGCTCGGCGCTGGCTTCCAAAGCAACGGGATTCGCCATCGCCAAGATCGCCGCAAAACTTGCCGTCGGCTTCACGCTCGACGAGATCACGAACGACATCACCAAGGCCACGCCGGCGTCCTTCGAGCCCACGATCGACTATGTGGTCGTCAAATTCCCGCGCTTTGCCTTCGAAAAATTCCCCCAGGCGGACGCCACGCTCACGACGCAGATGAAATCCGTGGGAGAGGCGATGTCCATCGGCCGCACGTTCAAGGAGTCGCTCCAAAAGGCCCTCCGGTCGCTCGAGATCGACCGCTACGGATTCGAATCCCGCCGCGACCGCGACGGAGACGGGGAGCACGATGTCGCCGACATCAGGCAGAAAATCAGCGTGCCCAACTGGGAGCGGATCTGGTACATCGCCGACGGTTTCCGCACGGGCATGACCGTCGAAGAGGTGTTCGGCCTTTCCAAGATCGATCCCTGGTTCCTCTATCAGATAAAACAGATCACGGATATGGAAAAGGAACTCCGGAACAATGCCTCGCAGATCCTGGGCGACGCCAATCCCTCTCTCGACCATCCGCTCCGCAAGGCAAAGGAATACGGCTTCTCGGACCGCAGACTCGCCAGGCTGTTCACCACGACCGAGGATGCGGTGAGGAAAAAGCGCTATGAGCTGGGCATCCTGCCGGTTTTTAAGACCGTGGACACCTGCGCCGCGGAGTTCGAGGCCCATACGCCCTATCTGTATTCCACCTATGAAAAGCCGTTTTATACGGTATGGGCGAACGGCCGTTCGCCCTTACAGGGGCAGGCGGTACGCGACTCCAGAAAGCCGAATGCGAGGCAAATCCGACGGACCGGAAGAAGATCGTCATCCTGGGCGGGGGGCCGAACCGGATCGGGCAGGGGATCGAGTTCGATTACTGCTGCGTGCACGCGGCGTTCGCGCTCAAGGACGACGGCTTCGAAACGATCATGGTGAACTGCAACCCCGAGACCGTGAGCACCGACTATGACACCTCGGACCGCCTGTATTTTGAACCCTTGACACTGGAAGATGTTTTACATATTATACACCGGGAAAAGCCGGTGGGCGTCATCGTCCAGTTCGGCGGCCAGACGCCGCTGAAGCTCGCAGTGCCGCTCGAGCAGGCGGGGGTACGCATTCTCGGCACGACTCCCGACAGCATCGACCGGGCCGAGGACCGGAAGCGCTTCAAGGAACTCCTCGACAAGCTCGGACTCCTGCAGGCCGAGAGCGGAACGGCGGTGTCGTGCGACGAGGCCGTGGACGCGGCGAACCGCATAGGCTACCCCGTCATGGTGCGGCCGTCCTACGTGCTGGGCGGACGGGCCATGGAGATCGTCTACGACGAAGACAGCCTCCGCAACTACATGTCCCGCGCCGTGAAGGCCTCGCCCGAACGGCCGGTGCTCGTGGACAAGTATCTGGAAGACGCCGTCGAGATCGATGTGGACGCAATTTCCGACGGGACCGCGGTGGTTGTCGCCGGCATCATGGAGCACATCGAAGAGGCCGGCGTCCACTCCGGCGATTCGGCGTGTTCGCTGCCTCCCTTCTCGCTGCCCCAGCCGATCATCCAGGACATCGACCGCCAGGCCAAAGCGCTGGCGCTGGAACTGGGCGTCGTCGGGCTCATGAACATCCAGTTCGCGGTGAAGGAAGGCCGCATTTACGTCCTCGAGGTCAACCCCCGGGCGTCCCGCACCGTTCCCTTCGTCAGCAAGGCGATCGGCGTGCCGCTGGCCAAGCTGGCGGCGAGGGTCATGGCCGGAAAAACATTGACGCAGCTCGGTTTCACCAAGACGGTCAGCATCAAGCACATTGCGGTCAAGGAAGCGGTCTTCCCCTTTGCAAAGTTCCCGGGAGTGGACACGCTCCTGGGGCCGGAGATGAAGTCCACCGGCGAGGTCATGGGGATCGACATGGACTTCGGCATGTCGTTCGCCAAGTCCCAGATAGCGGCAGGCAATCCCATGCCCGTTTCCGGCCGCGTGTTCCTGAGCGTCAAGGACAAGGACAAAGCGGGCCTGCTCGAAGTGGCGCAGGGTCTGGAACGGTCGGGCTTCACCATCGTGGCAACGAGGGGCACGGCCGACTACCTGCGCAAGAGGGGCATTACCGTCGAGACCGTGAACAAGGTGACCGAGGGGCGGCCGCACATCGTCGACCAGATCACGGACATGCAGATCGACCTGGTGATCAACACGGTCTCCGGCGCCCAGTCACAGAAGGACTCCTACTCGATCAGAAGGACCACCCTCATGAAGGGGGTGCCTTATTTCACGACTATCTCCGCTGCAAAAGCGGCAGTACGGGGCATCGCGGAGATCAAAAAGAACGCCATAACCGTCAAGTCCATTCAGGAGTATCACAGAATATGACGCAGAAGATTCCCATGACGAAAGAGGGCTACGCCAAGCTCAAGCAGGAGCTCGATCGCATCATGAAAATCGAGCGCCCCAAGAACATCAGGGACATCGAAGAGGCCCGGGCGCACGGCGATCTCTCCGAGAACGCCGAGTACCACGCCGCCAAGGAGCGGCAGGGGCATCTCGACGCCAAGAAACGCGAGCTCGAGAACAAGCTTTCGCACGCCCAGATCATCGACGTCTCCAAGCTCACGAACGAAAAGGTCGTGTTCGGCTCGACGGTCACGCTCGCCGACACGGACTCCGGCGATATCAAGAAATATACGCTCGTGGGGCAGGAGGAAGCCGACCTCAAGAAGGGGAAAATATCGGTCCAGTCTCCTGTAGGCAAGGCGCTCATCACTCACAAGGTGGGCGATGTGGTCACGATCAAGACGCCTGCAAAGACCGTGGAGTATGAGATACAGGAGATCGAGATTGCCGTCGAGTAGGTTTCACCAGGCCGTCGTGCGTTCTCATCAGGCCGCCGGTCGGGGCTACTATCGGCTTGTGCTCCATGCCCCGGAAACGGCCGCAGCCGCCATTCCCGGCCAGTTCGTCATGCTGAGGGTGTCGGAGAACCTGGATCCGCTCCTGGCGCGTCCCTTCGGTATTTCCTCCGTATTGTCCAGAACATCAATCGAGATCTTTTACCGCGTCGTTGGCAGGGGTACGACCTTGCTCACGCGGATCGAAAAAGGGCAGAGTCTTGCCCTGCTCGGACCGATCGGCAACGGTTTTCCCCTCCCGCCGCGCGGCCTGGTACCGCTGCTCATCGCCGGGGGGAGCGGATTCCCGCCACTTCATTTTTTTGCTCTCCGGGCCGGGAAGACGGCGCATTTTTTTGCCGGTGCGCGCAACAGGGAATGCCTGCCGCCGGCCGGGGTACTGAAAAGCATCAAAGACCACACCGCGAAAGTTCACATCGCAACCGAAGACGGGAGCTCAGGCCGCCAGGGGATGTCCACCGACCTGCTGAATGCCTTTCTCGAGAAGATTGAAACAAAAGCCCATCTCGCGATCTATGCCTGCGGGCCCCATGCGATGCTCTCGGCGGTCAGCAGGATCGCGGCGGAACACTCGATTTCCTGCTATGTCTCCATGGAAGAACGCATGGCCTGCGGCCTCGGCGCGTGTATGGGATGCTCGGTCGGAGTAAAAGCCGGCGGCTATAAACGCGTGTGCAAGGACGGACCGGTGTTCGATTCCAGGGAGATCGAGTGGGCGGAGCAGGTGAAACTGCCGATGCCGCAGAGGAAATAGTAGCTTTTCAATTGCGGATTTCGAATTGCGGATCGCGAATTAGGAGATGTGGAGTGCTGCGGATGTGGATTTACAAGGATCGATTGCGGAAGAGGCCGTGCTTCTTGTACGATACCGAGGGGATGTGCGAAATGAAGGATAAAAAATCCGCAATTCGCAATTCGCAATCCGCAATCACGAAGCCCGACCTCTCGGTCGATTTTGCCGGCATCAGGCTGAAGAACCCCGTGCTGACGGCCTCCGGCACCTTCGGCTACGGCGATGAATTTTCGGAATTCGTCGATCTGAACAAGCTCGGGGGCGTGATCGTCAAGGGCGTCTCGCTCAAACCGATCAAGGGGAACCCGCCGCCGCGGATCTGGGAAACACCGTCGGGAATGCTGAACGCGATCGGGCTCGAAAACCCCGGTGTCGAAGTGTTCATCACCCGGAAGATGCCGTACCTTCGGAATTTCGATACGGCGGTGATCGTGAACATCTTCGGATACAGCCTCGAAGACTACGTCGGCGTGGCCGAGCGCCTCAGCGATGTCCCCGGCATCGCCGGACTCGAAGTGAACATCTCCTGTCCGAACGTAAAAGCGGGCGGCATCGTATTCGGCACGAACCTTTCAGCGGCCTTTGAGCTTCTGTCCGCGGTAAGGAAAGCCACAAAGCTGCCTGTCATCGCCAAGCTGTCGCCGAACGTGACCGATATCACCGAGTTCGCCAAGGCGGCGCGCGACGCGGGTTGCGACGGATTGTCCCTCATCAACACGCTGCTCGGCATGGCGATCGATGTGAGGTGCGGGAAGCCGCGTCTCGCGAACTGCACCGGCGGCCTGTCCGGACCGGCGATCAGGCCCGTGGCTGTCCGCATGGTCTGGCAGACGGCGAAAGCGGTCCCCCTGCCGATCATCGGCATGGGCGGCATCATGAACGGCGAGGACGCCCTGGAATTCATCCTGGCGGGCGCCACAGCCGTCGCCGTCGGAACGGCGAACTTCGTCAATCCCCGCGCGACCCTCGACGTGCTCGCCGGGATGGAACAGGTGCTGCAGGAACAGGGCGCAGGGAGACTTGCCGATCTCATCGGCAGGGTAAATGCAGGGTGACGATCATCTCCAGCCTCAAAAGCAAGATCATTATTTCCGTTTCAGCGATCCTTGCGGTGACCATCGGACTGGGCACCTGGATCAACATCCGGTATCAGCGCGCCCAGATGGAAGACTCCCTCGAAGACAACGTCCTGATCATTTCCAATACGATCGATCGAAGCCTGGCTAACGCCATGCTGGACGGAAAAAGCAAAGAGGTCCAGCACATCCTGGAGGCGGTCGGCGGGTACCACAATATCCAGGAAGTGAAGATTTTCAGCCCCAATGGGGTCGTCCTGAAATCCTCCAAACCGTGGATGATCGGCAGGAGAGTGGATGCCTTTACGCAAAAATGGTTTCTTGCGAGCAAATTCAAGAAGCCGATCAAGCGGCGGGAAGAGGGCATTTTTTCCGTTCTGTTCCCCATCGAGAACGACGCCCGCTGCTTTCACTGCCACGGTACGAAGGTCAAGTTGAACGGCATTCTGGCCGTGGACGTCTCCATGGCCCAGACCCAGGAGAAGGTCGGCGAACTGAGCAAGACGATGTTTCTCTGGGCTTTCGGCGTAACGGCGATCCTGGCAGTCTCTCTGTCCCTGTTTCTGACGCATTTCGTGACGGACCCTATTCAGGAATTGATCGTCACGATGGAACGCGCGGAACGCGGACTTGAAGCCCGCGTCGACGTCAAGAGCTCCGACGACATCGGCCGGCTGGGCGAAGCCTTCAATTCGCTCCTGACAAAACTGGAGCGGGCGCGAAGGCGTGTTGAACGGTACCACTATGAGCAGATGAAGCGGGCGGACCGGCTGGCTTCCATCGGCGAGATGGCCGCAGGCATCGCCCACGAGATCAAGAACCCCCTGGCGGGAATAGCCGGCGTTATCCAGGTGCTCAAGAAGGACCAGGCTGTGGGTGACCAGAAGCGGGTGGTGCTGGAAGAAGTCCTGTCGCAGGTGGAACGCATGGACAAGGCGGTGCGCAACCTGCTCTCCTTTGCGAGACCGCCCGAACCGAAGATGACCCTGGTGGACATCAACGAGCTGATCAGCAAGATTCACGATTTCCTTGCGCCCCAGTTCGCCAAGAACGGAATAGCCGCCGAACGGAAGCTTTCTCCGGGACTGCCCTGGCTGACGCTCGATCCGGACCTTATTCAGCAGGCGCTCATTAATATCGCGCTGAACGCCATCCAGGCAATGCCCGAGGGCGGTACGTTCCTGGTGGAAACAAGGGCGTACAAGCCCGGGGGGGAGAGCGCGGGATCGGTGGAAGTAACCTTCACGGACTCGGGGAAAGGCATCTCCGTTGAAAATCTCGGCCGGATATTCAATCCCTTTTTCACGACCCGACAGCAGGGAACAGGGCTCGGCCTGTCGATCACCCAGCGAATTATCGAGCAGCATGGGGGCGAGATCAACGTGATCAGCACCCCGGGGAAGGGGGCGAGCTTCATCATTACGTTCCCGTACCCTCGGAACGACCGAGCATAAGAGGAGCACCTGACTATGGCGCATAAAATCCTGGTTATTGACGACGAGAAACTGATCCGGTGGACCCTGGAACAGCACCTGGTAAAGGAAGGGTACGAGGTCATGACCGCTGAGTCGGCGGAAAAAGGCCTGGAACTGATCAACGAGGACCAGCCTGATCTGGTGCTTCTCGATAACCGTCTTCCGGAAATGACCGGCCTGGAGCTCCTGAGCACCTTGAAGGTCCAGGAACGCGGTCTCATGGTGATCATGATCACCGCCTACGGCATGGTGGAAACGGCGGTCAAGGCCATGAAGCTCGGGGCCTATGACTATCTGAGCAAGCCCTTTAACCTGGAAGAGATCACCTTTGTCATAAAGAAGGCTCTGGAGGCCGGCTCACTCCGCATTCAGGTGAAGCAGCTTCGCCAGGAATGCAGGAGCAGGGTAGATGCCATATTCGGCGAATGTGAAGAAATGGTGCGGATCAAGAACCTTATCCTGAAGATAGCAAAGAGCGATGCTACGACGGTCCTTATCCAGGGAGAAAGCGGAACGGGCAAGGAGCTGGTGGCCAAGGCTATTCATTTCAGCAGCGCCCGGGGCGACCAGCCTTTCATGGCGATCAACTGCGCGGCTTTACCCGTGAACCTCCTCGAGAGCGAGCTGATGGGCCACGAAAAAGGCGCTTTCACCGACGCGAAAAACGCAAAGAAGGGACTTTTCGAGCTGGCCGACGGCGGAACGGTATTCCTCGACGAGATCGGCGACATGCACCTGAGCATGCAGGCCAAACTGCTCCGGCTGCTGGAGGAGAAGACCTTTAAGCGGGTCGGAGGGGTCAAGGACATCAAAGTAGATGTCCGGATGGTGTCGGCTACGAACCATGAGCTTTCAAAGGCCATGACCGACGGAACTTTCCGGAAAGACCTCTACTACCGCCTTCAGGTCGTGCCGATCAACCTTCCGCCGCTCAGGGATCGCGGGCGGGATATTCTGCTTCTGGCGCACCATTTCATCGAGTATTTCAACCAGGAGTGTCACAAGCATGTGCGCGGCATATCGCAGGAGGCGGAACAGATCCTTCTGACCTATTCCTGGCCCGGGAATGTGAGGGAGTTGAAGAACGTCATCGAACGGGCGATGATCCTGGAGATCGACGACGAGCTCCGACCGGAACATCTTTCTCCCGAAATTCTCGAAGGGCGTTCTCCTGAAGTATCATCGATGAGCACCCCTGTTTCCCTTGATGGATTCGTCATTCCCGAGACGGGGTTGGCCCTCGAGGATGTCGAAAACGCACTGGTACGAAAAGCGCTCGATATGACAAGCGGCAACCAGACGAAAGCAGCCCAGCTGCTGAAGATGCCCCGAGACGCGTTCAGACGGAGAATGAAACGATTTGGGATCCTTTGATCCTGCAAAGAAGGTCGGACCGCGGAAAGGCGGGGCGATGAAAACAGACGTCAGGTGAGGGCTGTGCACTTTTTGCGTTTCAGGAGGCGGAAGGCCGCAGTGGTGAAATTCCGTGTGCCCGATACGGCGCGAACCGGCACATAATTTCGGCCGGAGAAGTATACCGGCCAAGAAAGCTCAGGAGGAAAAAGAAAAATATTATTCTTGACAGAATAATTATTTTCCGATTAAATAGACGTATGAAAAATCATCGACTCCTCTCACCCATAAAAGAAGGCATCACGCTCCTCATTCTGGCCGGCATGTTCACGCTCGTCTCCGGCAGTCCTGCCATCGCCGCAGAAGCATGGCAGGCGGCGTTCGAAGAAATCTGCTCCAAGGTGGATGCTTCGGGCTCTCTCAGCGCAAAGGAGCTGTCGGCCCTTGTTGAACGGGCGGACAAACTCGCGCCGGAGATCCAGGCATCGAACGATCCGGCAAAGAAAGTTTATCTGCGGCGGTTAAAGAACTGCCGCGCCATGTACGAATTCATGATCGAAACGAACAAAAACAAGTAGAGAGGCAGCAGTAACCTCCGTTCATGGCGCCGTTGTTTTGCCCCCGCTCAGCACGACCGTATAAAACCTTCCTGCGGCCACATCGTTGATCCCGGCCACATCCCAGATCCTCACGGGATAGGGCTTCGCGGGCTGTGTTTTCAGGTCCTTGCCCCACACCCAGATCGTCCCATCGGACATCACCGCAATGGAATGGTAGGTCCCTGCGGAAACTTTCTTGATGTTCCCCAACCCCTCGATTTTCACGGCAGTGGCCCCATTCGCCGTTTTGTTCCCGAGCTGGCTGTATTCGTTGCCGCCCCATGCCCAGACCGTCCCGTCCGTCTTGAGTGCGATAGAATGATGGAGCCCGGCCTCGATGTCTGTGATGTCGGAAAGTCCCAGCACCTTCACCGGCTTCATCTGGTCAGTGCTTGTCCCGTCCCCCAGCATCCCGTTGATGTTCCAGCCCCATGCCCAGACGGTTTTATCCGATTTCAGGGCAATGGTATGATGCAGACCGGCTGCTGCGTTGATCACGCCGGAAAGTCCGGAAGCCTGCACCGGGCTGTTTTCGTCCTTATTCGAGCCGTTCCCGAGCTGACCGTAGACATTTCTCCCCCAGGTCCAGACGGTTCCATCCGATTTGACCGCGACGGTATGATACATCCCTGCAGAGATTTTGACGACGCCCGACAGGCCCTTAACCTTTACGGGAGTGTTGGAGTCGGTGTTCGAGCCGTTTCCGAGCTGGCCGTAGGAGTTCCTTCCCCAGGTCCAGACGGCGCCGTCTGAAGCGAGTGCGACCGTATGGAACATGCCGGCCGCCACATCGGTGATCTTCCAGAGGTCCTTGACTGCGACAGGAACGCGGCTGTCTTCACTGGAGCCGTTTCCGAGCTGGCCGCCGTTGTTTCTTCCCCACGCCCACACCGAGCCGTCGGATTTGAGCGCTACGGCATGTTCAAGTCCTGCGGAGACCCGGACGACATTGTCAAGCCCGCTGACGGGCAGAAGGGCGTCCCGGTCTCCCGTTGAACCGTCGCCGAGCTGTCCGAATTCGTTCAAACCTCCGGTCATGACCGTGCTGGCTTTCGCAGTAGTCGGCATCCAGCCGCTTCTCACCGGCCAGAGGAATTTGTAGCTGCATGCCGACACATAGTCCATGGTCATTTCGCCCGAGGCGATGTCGACGATCCATACATAGTCAATGACATCTCTGCCCGTTGAAGAAGACCAGTAATAATTATTCTGCACGTTCGTAAAGGGATGGCCCGCAGGAAGCGCCGGATAGAACCTGGTTTTTTCGACGAGGGTCTCAATTTCATTGATGGTAGGCAGGCGCCAGTCGGTAAAGCCGAAATTGGGCTTCCTGCCGCTGTTCATTTCCTGGAGGTACTGTTTTGCCCCCTCGTACGGCAAAGGGAGACTTCCGGTATTTGCGTCTTTCAACCAGACAAGCCCGGTATTCTTGTCCAGGATCGTGCCGTCGCTTTTGTCGGTGTACCGTGCATTGATCGGTTCCGACTTTTCCGGCTTTGCGGCCGCCTCCTGCCCGGTTTGTGCAGGCGTTGCGGTCGTTTGTTTTGTCGTTTTTTTGGAGTCTTTTTTGGCGGCCGACGCTTCTGTACCGACAATGTTTACCATCATGAAACAAACCAATATTCCAACCGCTACGTTACGCATAGTACCGTCCTTTTTTCGGGTCTCAGCACCCAATATTTTGGGAATTTTTTTTGGTGAATGGTCCCGTAAAAATCTGCGGGGGGTATCATACACGCAATTCAATTAAAAGACAAGATTCCACTTTACAAATGTTGAATCAATATGTTATTGTGTCGCGCTATCGAACATATGACGGCAGTGATAGAGCGCTAATCAACAATGTTTGAGCATATACGCTCATTGAGTCGTAGTAGTACATTCCATAATTACCAATAAAATCGGTTTATTAACTGTGAATTTTCCCCCTTGTGAAGGGTATGCTATTTGCATTCATTAGCAGGTTATGAAAAAAATGTGCCTGAACAGAACGGCATGATTCTTTTCGTTGCTGCAAAGGCCGCATCAATTTAATCCAAAACTTATAGACATAGGGGATCGGGAAAAATGGTTCATAAACTGAATCGCTTCGTGCTCTGCCTTCTGCTGCTGTCATTGACATTTGCTGCAACCGTTCATCGGGCCCACGCCGAGGTCAACGATGACTATGCACTCAAGATTTCCCTTGAGAACCAGCTCGAAAGAAAGCTGAAGCAGGTTATCATGGAAATCACCGGCACCGACCGGGTCGTCATTTTCGTGAATGCCGAGCTGGCGTCGGCACGGGGGGACAGCGATAAGCTTCTTGAAAAGAAAAAAACGAACGCCCTCGTACTTCCCGGAGTTCCGGAAAAGAAGGAATTCGGCGCGGGGCAATCGGAAATGCTGTTCGGCGCCGGGAGCAGCAAGTACAAGGTCAACAAGATCGTCCTGTCGATATGGATCGACAAAAGCGTTCCGGGGTCGATCGCGACTCTTATCGAGGACATCGCAAAGAACGTCATCGGCTACAACCAGAATCGCGGCGACCAGATCAACATAAAGAAGGTAGACTTCGAATCCAAGGGTTTTTACTGGTCATCCCTGTTTTTCCCGCCGAACCTCTTCTGGCTTCTCCTGACGATCATCGGCGGCTTCATGCTCGTCGCCGTCGGGATGTTCTTCATGGACCCGTTGAAAAAAATCGCCCCGGCGCTCAAGGACATCGACTGGAATCACATTCGCGGGGGGGCATCTTCGACTTCCGTTAATGTCAATACGGTCGAACGTACGTCCAGCTACGAGCGGGAGGTCCTTTCCGGCAAAGCGGACCGCTCCGGAGCAGGTGCGCCGGCTGCCGACCAGTCTCTTCCGTTTTCCTTCATCCGGGAGCGTGACATCCAGAGTCTGGCGTTCCTGATGAAGGACAAGACCCCCCAGGATATAGCAGTTGTGGCGAATTATCTCGACCCCGCGATCGCCATGAGGCTCCTTGAACTTTTCCCGAAGGAGCGGCAGGTCGAAGTTGCACTCGCGCTCGGCAAGGAAGAAATCAACACGGAAAAGGTCGCGGCCCTCGAAGAGATGGTCAAAAGCAAGCTGGCGTACGTCGTAGGAGGCGAGAGCAAAGCTGGTCACGCTGCTCGATATGACGAGCGACGACGTCCGCGACAAGATCGTAAAAACACTCGAGACGAAAGACGCCCAGACCGCGACGCGCCTGAAACAGAAAGTGAAGAGCCTGGAGAACATCATCCGGGATCTGCCCGTGCAGGGCGTTCAGACGCTGTACCGGAACATCGACGCCACGCTCTTTGCCCAGGTTTTGAAATCCCTTCCTGTCGAGATCCAGCAGAAAGTCATTACCTCCCTGAGCGCCGGAGCATCGGAACGGCTCAAGGAAGAAATGGACCTCAGTCGTCCTCTCTCAGCGACGCGGCTGCGCCGGGAGAAGCAGAATGTGATGGTTCTGGTAAGGCGGCTGATCAGCGAAGGACTCGTGGAGGTTGAAAACAGCTAACCATGGAAAAAATCGATAAAATGACCGTAATCGGGCTCGTCGCGATACTGCTGACGATCCTGTATGTTCTCGCTGCAGGCAACATCCTGCATATGCTTTTCAATCCCCTGGCCCTGATCATCGTTTACGGGGGTACGTTCAGCGCGACCCTGATCGCCTATCCCTGGCCGGTGATCAAGGAAATCGTCCCGTCGCTTCGCATCCTCCTGTTCCCGAGCAAGCACAGCGACAAGGACATGGAAAACATGATCGATCATCTTTCCACTCTTGCCGAGAAAGGCACGGCGGGAGGGCATCGAGAGTCTTCCGTCGGAACTGCCCAACCAGACCGACAAATTTCTCATTCATGGAGTGCAGATGCTCGTGGACGGCCTCGATCATGACGTGATCAAGGACAACCTCGGCCGGGAGATATTCTACACGCGTCATAACCAGCAGAAGGTCTCCGGAGCATTCAGGACGATGGCCACGGTCGCCCCCATTTTCGGACTGCTCGGCACACTCATGGGCATCGTGGACATGCTGCGCAACCTGTCCAATCCCTCGAGCATGGGCGCCGCCATGTCGAACGCCGTCACGGCGACCTTTTACGGGATCTTTTCCGCGAATGTCTTCATCCCGATCGCCACGAAGCTCACGGACCACAGCGAACGCGACATCATCAACAAAGAGATGATCGCTGAAGGCATCATGTCGATCCAGCAGGGCGATGTGCCGCTCATTCTGCGGAAGAAACTGACTGCATTCATCATGGCTCATATGCGGCAGAAATAACCGTTGAGACCCGAGGAAGAACTGTAAGGCTGACGACGACATGACGGAAAAACGAAAAGAAATAGGGAATATCTGGCTCATTATCTTCTCCGATATTACCACGAACCTCATGCTTTTCTTTCCTCATGCTCTTTGCCATGACCCGCATGACCGCAGCAGATAAGCAGATGGTCGTTTCGGGCATGGAAAGTACGGTCATCAACAGATCGGCGCGCGACCAGGTGGAACTCGAGCGTCAGGCAAAGCTGCAGCGGGAAGAAGAAGCCATCCGCATGCTCCAGCAGGCGGTGACCGAGGGCAAGCTGGCCGGCAAAGCGACCATAGAGGTCGGCGAGAAGTCCGTTAAGATAGCTTTGAATCCCGAATCGTTCTTTTCCATAGGCAGCGCCAAGCTGAACCCCGGAACAGTCAACGTCCTGGAGAGTCTGGTAGGGTATGTTCGAGCCCTTTCCGAACGACATTATCATCGAAGGCCATACTGACCCGACACCCGTGCGCGGGGGAGCCTACCGGTCCAACTGGGAATTATCCATTGCCAGGGCAGTCGGCGTCGTCAACTTTTTCACCTCATCAGGAATGGATCCGAAACAGCTTGTTGCCGCGGGCTACGGCGAATTCCATCCGGCGTTTCCGAATGATTCGGAAGAACATCGCGCACGGAACAGGCGAATCGAGCTGACGATCGTGCGTCAGCCCAGGAGCACGCTGTGATATCGGTTCTTCAGAAATTCGTACATTATACCGAAGAACAGATGGAGGAGACCGAGCTCTGGATGCTGCCCTACAGCACCCTGATGCTCACCCTCGTCATTCTCTTCATCATGTTCTACGCCTTTTCCTCGGTCAATTCCGTGGAATATGAAACAGCGCTTTCCGATCTTGCATCGACCAACCCGAACGATCCGCGGGTCAAGCAGATGAAACTGGAGATCGCGCTGGCCCAGAATGTACGGGACTTCATCAAGAAAAACGGATTGGAAGACAAAATCCGCATCAAGATGACCCCGCACAACATCGAGATCAACATGGAGAGCCTTCGCCCTTTTCGACAGCGGCAGCGCCGACCTCAAGAAGGACATCCTGTTTTTCCTGGACTATCTGGAGAGTCAGCTGAAGCCCATGGGCAACAGCATCATTGCAGAAGGTCACACCGACAATGTTCCCATTCACACCCAGCAGTACCAGTCGAACTGGGAACTGTCGTCGGCGCGGGCCTTCAGCGTCATTTATTTTTTCATCAACAAGGGGATCCCCCCCGAGCGGCTGGTAGCCCACGGTTTCGGCGAGTATCGGCCCGCCTCTTCAAACGAAGATGACGCCGGACGGGCAAAAAACCGGCGCATCGAAATCACCGTGGTCAGAGGAGTCAAAGGGTGAAAAAGTCTTTTGCTCTTATTCTGTTGCTTCTGTTCTGCATTGCAGCCGGCGCTGAAGCCGTAACGCCGAAGCAGGTCGAGCGGATCGATCAGCTCAAGAAGGACGTCGTCGCTCTCCTCCGAGAGGGGAAATTCGAGCAGGCGGCGCCTCTGTTGAACGAGATCCTCTCCATCGATCCTTTCGACAAGACCGCATCCCGCTATCTGGCGCTGGCCAGACAGCAGTCGATGGAGCCGTTCTGCAAGGAAGCGACCGACGCGTTCCTGAACGAGGATTACGCCAAGGCGATCGAGACGTGGGACAAGCTGCTGAAGATGAACCCCGACGACCGCAGGTTCGCGACCCTGATAGACACAACGAAAAATCTCATTACCGATAAGACCACCAACGAGATGCACGAGCAGGCCGAGAAGTTCATCCAGGAAAACGACTATCGTCCGCGGTCAACGAGTTGGAGAAGATCCTCGCGGTAAGACCTTACGACCGTAAAGCCCTGAGCCTCCTGAACAAGGCAAAAAGCAATGTCGTCGATGTCCGGACCAAGAAACACTACGACCAGGCCGACGCCTACATGAAGGACAAACAGTACGATCTGGCGATTGCCGAATGGAAGAAGATCCTCGATATCGACGACAAGCAGGAAGCCGCTTCCCGGTACATAGCGTCGGCAGTTCGTGAGAAAATGAAGACCATCTACGCCGATGCGAAACAGGCCTATGAACGGGGCGACTACATAACCGCGCGCGACTATTACAGCAAGATCCTTGCCGACAACCCGACCGACATCGACGTCAAGACCATGATCTCGCGGCTCGAAGATGTCGCCAAAGTGGCGCTTCGCATTGACGACGCGAACCTGGCAGGCGACATGATGAGAACGGCGATGGCGCACTACATCGCCGTCGACGGCAACCGCAAAGCCTCCATGGCCGCAGCCTGGTATGCGTTTCAACTGAACCCGACGTCGCTGACCATTGCGGTCAAGGGATTCCTTGAGCTCAAGTATGTCTCCATCCTGACGACCATGGAAGCCCCGGTGGGCGACATGAATATCGTTGATCAATACCTCTTCGCCGCATTGAATCATATTTACGACGGGCGTTACGACCTGGCCATCCAGGAGTGCACCATCGTCATTGAACTGCAGCCGAAGAATATCCTTGCCTGGAAGAGGCTCGGATCGGGGTATTACGCAATCGGGAAGAAGGACAGGGCGAAAGATACCTGGGAACGGGCTCTCAAGATCGCCCCCGATGACTCCGAACTCAAACAATTTATACGGCAGATCAAGTAAACTCCGCAGTGGCTGGAGCAGCGATCCTATTCTGAGCTTCTTCGGGCAAGACTGGAAAGGGACATGAAACGTAAGAACCTACTCGCATTCTGTATGGCATGCTTCTGTGCATCTCTTCTCGTTTTTGCGCGTCCTTCGGCCGCGGCGCAGGACCAGGACTGCAATAAATGTCATGAGGCAATGAGCAAGGGGAAGGTGCTCCATGCAGCAATGAAGAAGGGGTGCAGCGCCTGCCACGAAAATCCTCATGCCAGCAAGGACAAGGCCACTTTGAGCCTTAAGGCCGATCAGCCTGATCTGTGTTATGACTGCCACAGCAGAGGTCTTTTTTTAAAGCAGTATCAGCACAAGCCGATCGGCACGAGCAAATGCACATCCTGCCACAACCCGCATTCATCCAACAACGTCAAGCTGCTGACTACGGCCATGCCGGACCTGTGCTACAAGTGCCACGATAAGAAGATCGCTGCCAAGAAAAACGTTCATTTCCCCACTGCCGCCGGTCTCTGCATGTTTTGTCATGAGGCCCACAGTTCGGACAACAGCGAAAAACTGCTGACCTTCAGCATGCCTGAACTTTGTTTCCGGTGTCATGATAAGGCGAGCGTTGCCGACAAGAGGCGCGATGCAGCATCAACCGGTAATCTCCGGCAAATGCAATTCTTGCCATAACCCGCACTCCGAGAACGCAAGAAATCTGCTTGTAGCGGATTCACCCGGCCTCTGCTACTCCTGCCACGACAAGAGCGCCTACACCGGGGGGATCGTGCACGCTCCCGTTGAGGAAGGCAACTGCCTCGTCCTGTCATACCTCGCATCAATCAAAAACAGAGAAGCTTCTGCAGGCAAAGCAGCCGGACCTGTGCTACAAGTGCCATGATAAGAAATCCTTTACAGGCGCGAAGTACGGACACAAGCCGGTAGCGGGCGGGAGGTGCACGACGTGCCACAATGCTCATGTTGCAAAGTCGAAATATTTGCTGACGAAATCGACACCGGCCCTCTGCTTTGATTGCCATATGAATGAGGAGCTGGGGGGCAAGGAAAAACACGGTCCCTTCAAGATCGGCATGTGCAATGGATGCCACACCGTGCATCAGAGCCAGAATCCCAAGCTCCTGAGCGGAAAAGTGCCTGACCTGTGCTACACCTGCCACAATACCGAGGGATTCACCGGCAAGAACGTGCATAAGCCTGTCGCTGACGGGAAGTGCTACGATTGCCACGGCAACCACACATCACCGTACAAAAATTTGTCGAAGTTCGAAGGAAATGAATCATGCAGGAAGTGCCACAAAGGCATCTTTAACAATCCCCACCCGAAAACGACGCTGCCGGGGCTCAAGGCAAAGGGATCACAGGCCGGACATCCTCTCGACAGCGCGGACGATCCGAGGCGGCCGGGGAGAAAGATGGCCTGCGTCAGCTGTCATAATCCGCACAGCTCCGACTGGTCGGATCTCTTCCGCTATAAAGCGGAGAAACCGGCGGATTTGTGCCTGAGCTGCCACCGGTAGAGCACCGGTGGTCCATCATGGTCCGAGTGAGTTCGCGTCAATAAGGACGCCTTGCAGCAGATGATAAACTGAGGAAGGAGAAGGTATTATGAAATTCAAAGTTCTGATCATTGCCGTGTTTGTGCTGGTGTTTGCATCCCTTGCGGTTGCAGCCAACTTCGGCACCAAGAAAAGAATGCCGCGACCCGAGGAGTTCGGTAACGTAGTCATAAACAACTATTCGGAGAAAAGCAATATAGCTCCGGTAGTGTTCAAACATTGGCTCCACCGATCGAAGTATACCTGCAGGGTCTGCCACGTGGACCTTGGTTTCGCCATGGAGGCCGGCGGCAGCGACATCAGGGAAGCTGACAACAAGAACAATCTTTACTGCGGCTCCTGCCACAACGGGAAAGAGGCCTTCGGTCCTACCTCGCGCGACAAGGTTGTGTCCGAGACGCAGAACTGCGACCGCTGCCATTCCTACGGCAAGGACGTAAAGTTCAAATATGATTTCAACGAATATTTAAAGAACTACCCTCAGGCTCGGTTTGGAAACAGGGTTGACTGGATGAAAGCCGAGGCCGCCGGGCAGATCAAGCTCAAGGACCTGGTCGAGGGGATTTCCATCAAGCGACAGGCCATCCCCAATCCGAAGGACTTTGACATCAAGTCAACGATCCTGGGTATGCCGGACATCATCTTTTCTCACAAGATCCACGCCGAAATCAACGGCTGCGAATTGTGTCATCCTGAAATTTTCGGAGCAAAAAAGGGATCGACGAAATACAACATGCAGGATATCTTCGCCGGAAAGTATTGCGGCGCCTGTCATGCAAAGGTTGCGTTCCCGTTCTATGATTGTCAACTTTGTCATTTGAAAGAAGTCTATTAGTCGGTTTCATGCAGGAACTTCACGATTGGCAGATGGCAAAGCCAGGTAATTTATGCGAGTAGTAGTTTTTTTCTTCGTTCTGCTGGGTGCCGTGAGTCATGCCGCAATGGCTGCCGGCACCCAGTTCGACGACGTTTTTAACCTTCCGCAACTCCCTCCGCCTGCACGGTACGGCAATGTCCTCATCAGCAGATTGACCGCCAGCAGCACGCATCCGCCAGTGTCTTTTTCCCATTGGGTCCATCGGCGGTATTATACGTGCCGTGTCTGTCACTTTGAGCTTAATTTCGCAATGAAAGCGAATGCAACCGACATCACCGACGCAAAGATCAAAAAGGGCGAGTATTGCGGCGCCTGCCATAACGGAACCATTGCGTTCGCAGTCACCGAAGAGACCTGTCTGCTCTGCCATACCGGAAACATCGGATCCACAGACGCCAGGTACTCGGAACTGGACAACCTTCCCCGGGCGAGATACGGCGATCAAGTGAACTGGGTGAAGGCTCTCAGGAAAAAAATGATAAAACCGCATCAGAGCCTTACGGATAATTATGAGCCGATTCCCTTCGACAAAAACCTGCGTCTTGAACCGGAATGGAACATGATAAAGACCAGAGCCGTTTTTCCTCATCTGAAGCATACAGAGTGGCTTGATTGCGCAGACTGTCATCCTGATATCTTTAATATCCAGAAAAAAGGCACAAAGCATTTCCGCATGGACTACATCAATAAAGGAATGTTCTGCGGAGCCTGCCATCTGACTGTTGCTTTCCCGATTCAGGATTGTAAGCGCTGTCATCCCGATCTTGAATAATGGGCTTGGTCCCCCCTTGTCCGTTTTCCCCGCACTGAGCGTACGCGCCCCTTTTTTCCCGTGATCCGGACTACAGATCGATTGTAGGGATTGGTATTTTACGTTGCCGGAAAAGCGGTTTTTGCCGGCCGTACGTAATTAAGGGTAATTCTTTTTTCTCGGCGGTCCTTTTCCTCTAGAGCGATAATTAATTGTTATGAGCATATTTGCTCAAAAGATGTTAATTCATATTAGATAGTAGATTAATTATCTTCATAAAATCATAGTCTTGCTAGTATTTCTGATTTCTTTTTACGGGCACATAATTTGCAGTTTTTACCTTGGATAAAAAGAATATTTATCAATCATCATCTCGCCAATCATTTACAAACAACAGGGAGTTTTACGAATATGAATAAAGAACCTATAAGGGACATTTTATTGTTCTCCTTGTTGATCGTCACGATGAACACCATGCTCGTTTCTCCGTCCTTCTCTCAAACCGAATCCTGCATCTCGGGCTCCTGCCACTCTAAATTCACGAAATTCAAGTTTGTTCATGCTCCTGTCAAGGATGGATGCTCCACTTGTCACCAGGTGACGCAGGAACCTGCAAAAAAGAATGCGAAGCATCCGGGTAACCTGACGATTTCCCTGGTCCAATCAGATTCAGACCTCTGCTATATGTGCCATGAGCCGAAAAACACGAAAAAGACGGTTCATGCTCCGATCATGGGGAAAGACTGTACTACGTGCCATAATCCCCACGGTTCTCCGAATAAAGGCATGCTGAAGGACACCGTACCCAGCCTTTGCTTCCAGTGCCATCCTGACAGCATGATGAAGCAGAAGGTCATGCACCCTCCCGTGGCCGGAGGCGACTGTTCCGGCTGTCATGACAACCATCAAAGTGATTTTCCGCACAGACTGATTGCGGAGGGGAATAAGCTGTGTTTTACCTGCCATCCTGACAAAGAAGACGGTCTGAAAATAAAGAAGTCATCTCATCAGCCTGTCCGGCAATCGTGCGTGCAATGCCACAACCCGCACGGATCTGCGAACAAAGCGATGATGTCGGCTCCGGTCCCGGCCTTGTGCTCCAAGTGCCATCCGGGCGAAACGTCGCTGATGGAAAAAGCCGCAGTCAAGCATGGTCCCATGATCGACGCCAAAACGTGCTTGAATTGCCACGATCCGCACTACTCCGACAACGCACGCCTCCTGCCCGAGCCTGAGATGGACCTTTGTCTGCGCTGCCATAACAAACAATTCGATACGGAACGCGGCAGGATCATGGACATGAAAACTTGGCTTGCAACCCAGAAGAACAGTCATGGCCCAGTACAGAACAAGGACTGCACCTCCTGTCACAATCCCCATGGATCGGACTATTGGCGCATTTTGACGCGCTATTATCCGGCAGATTTCTACACGTCCTATTCCGACGGCAAGTATGCGCTCTGTTTCTCCTGTCATGACAAAACGGCCTTCCAGGAGCCACGAACGGACGACGCTACCGCTTTCAGGAACGGGCGAAAGAATCTTCATTATTTTCATGTAAACAAGGCGGCAAAAGGGAGGACCTGCAGGGCCTGTCATGAAGTCCACGCCGACAGCGGGTCATTGCATCATGTTCGGCAGACGGTGGGGTTCAACGGCTGGCTCATGCCGATGAATTACAGCCCGAGCAAGACCGGAGGATCATGCGCGCCGGGGTGCCATGAACAAAAGACCTACTCCCGCTGAGCCCGTCTCTCACGGAAGAAGCGTCTCTCATTTCAAATCGTTGACCGGGAACGATGACCAGGGGCATCTTTTGACCAGATTATTTGTTTGCATAGTTCCGTTGGTTCTTGCTTGCCTGTGTGCAGAAACATACGTTCTGGCTGCGGATGCTCCGCCTGTAAAAATCCTCTATCCCAGACCGGATTCGCTGGTCAACAGCAGGGTGAATCTCGTCCTCGACCCCGCCGCCGACTGGTCGAAAACCCCGTTTTTCCAGGCCGTCGTAAACAATAAAACAGAATATCCCGTCATCGACAGCTCTACGGGAAAGCATGCTTCCCAGGGGCTTGCACTCCAGCCGGGGGCAAACACGATCACCGTCAGGTTCATCATTCAGGTAAAGAATGAAAAGAACCTGACTGTCTTGAAGACCTACGCAACTCGCGATCTTCGCGTATATAACCGGGAGGCGTCGTTCAAAGGGGCGCCGCCGGCCGGTTTTACTCAGGCTCTTTTTCATTCACGAGAACACGAAGCGGAATGCTCGGGCTGTCACCGGATGGAGGCGACGAGCGAAGATTACGCCCATAAAAAGCCTGAAGATGTTCTCTGCTTCACCTGTCACAACAGCATACCGACAGGCATCCATGTGCATGGTCCCGCGGCCGTCTGGAACTGTCTCGGTTGTCACGACCCGGCCATCTACCCTGTGAAATATCAATTCTTGTCCTTTGATCCCTGGAGGGTCGCCAAAACCGTGCAGCCGGTCGAACCGGTACTCTACACGCTTTCGAGCACGGAGCTGTTCATGCCGTCCAGCGCGGTCCTCGTTTCGCGGAATAAAGCCCTGGAAATACTGAAAGACGTTATTGCTTACGTGAAAGCGAGTCCGGGAGACCGTGTACGCATTGAAGGGCATACGGACAATGGGCCGAAAAAAGGGAAGGGCTTCGTCAGTAACGAAGCTTTGTCCGCGGAACGTGCAAAGGCCGTCGCGGCATTATTGGAGGAAGCGAAGATCGCGCCGGCGAGAAACATCACTGCGGTCGGCATGGGCGACACACTGCCCAAGGCCGACAATGGTACACAGGAGGGCAGAGAACTCAACAACCGCGTCGAGGTAGTCGTATATCCTGCCGACGTTGCGATAACGAACAGCCGGAACCTACCCCTTCTCACGGACCGGGAAAGGGTGCTCATCAGTATGTCCTATACTAAGGGGCCAAGGGTTGAAAAAATTACTCTCACAGAAAGGATTCCTTCCGGTGTCCATTATTTGAAGGGGAGCGGGCATTTCCAGGGAAGCGCCAAGGAACCCAGGGCAAAGGATTCCGATCTGGTTTGGGACCTTGGAAATATGGACGGGAATTTCTCCGAAACCCTCTCCTATGTCGTAAAAAAAGACGCAAAGGGCGCTCAGCTTCCGGCCCAGACGAAAATAACCTATGTTCTCGGGTCCAAACAGTATGCAAGGGTTTTCGATCAGGATGCCGCCACAACAAACAACCTGACCGTGAAGGAAGTCTGTCTTAAATGCCACGGCGAAGTGCTCGCTAAAACCTTTAAACACGGGCCAACCGAGGCTGGTTACTGCACTCTCTGTCATGATCCGCACGCCAGCAACCAGCGTTTCTGGCTCAGAAAGTCAACGTGGGATGTGTGCACCACCTGCCACTCGGAAAAAGCATCGGGTGTCCATGTCATCACCGGCCTCCTGACGGGGATCACGCATCCTACCAGGCTCAAATCCGATCCGCTGCGTCCGGGACGGCGCCTGACCTGTTCCAGTTGTCATGATCCACACAGCGCAGAATCCAAGGATCTGTTTGCCTACGATATCAGAAATCGCAATGAATTGTGCACTATTTGCCATCGGAAGAAATGATTTTCTGGTTTCATCTGGAAGAAAATATATGCTATAATTGTCCCAGTTTGAATGCAGGCAAAATTACCTATGATCTCACGAACCTTATACACAGGACTTTTCATTGTCGCTCTTTGCGCTGCCGGCTGCAGCGTCATCATCGGAAAAGAGGATGCAGCCGCGCAGAAAGGCCTTTCGTTTCTCTATGTGGAAACCCTCCGGAACGAAGCGAGCCTTCGCGGGGAAAGCTTCAAGGACATTGCATACAACACCGACCGCGCTACTACCCTTCAGGCGCCTAATTCCGTCTACGCCGATGCTTTCCGCGTTTATGTGACCGATGCATCGCCCGCCCGGGTGTTCATATTCGACAGAGGGAACCGCAACGTTACGATCCTGAACAATGCGGCTCCGACCGCGGGAAGTCAGCTGAAATTGCTCTCTCCTTCCGGCATCGCTGTGGACTCTGCAGGCGTCGTTTTTGTCTCTGATGCGCAGCAGGGAAAAGTATTCGGCTTTGACAGAAATGGAAATGTCAGCTTAGTCCTCGGCGGCACCCTCGGGCCCATATCCAGGCAGATAAACTCCCTCTCCAGACCAGGAGGCCTCGCTGTCGATAATTTTCGCAACAGACTCTATGTCGCTGACACTCACACCCATCAGGTGAAAGTGTTCAGTACGAACGGCGATCATCTGTTCGATATCGGTGCCACGGGGAAAAAGTCCGAGGATTTCAAGTTTCCCGGCGCGGTCGCCCTTGATTCCAAGGGGAACGTTTTCGTACTCGATACCCTTCGCAGGAGCGTGTATGAGTACGATTCCGAGGGTAAATTCTTGAAGTCCTTCAGTCTTTCTGGTACAATGCCCGGGTATGCCATTCAGCCGAAAGGCATAGCGGTGGATGCCGACGGACACTTATACGTTACCGATTCGGTAAGCAATAATATCCTTGTGTTCGATCCGGAAGGCATTTTCCTGCTGACTTGGGGAAGAACAGGGAGTCTTTCCGGAGATTTTTGGATGCCGGCGGGCATCTACATTGATGAGCAAAATCGTATCTACATCGCCGATCAAACAAACGGCCGTGTGCAGACCTTCCAATATGTGAAATGAGTTTTTCCCGATGACATTTCGTCGTAGCTCCCTTATTGCCGTTTCAATGCTTTTGTTGCTGCCTGTTTTTGCCTGCAATCCCGCGAACAGGCGTGTTGAGCCCACCAACCTGCTCTGGCCCTTGCCGCCCGATCAACCGCGAATCAAGTACGTCGAGTCCATTTATTCAGAAGACGATATCGACAGAGTCTATTCGTTCAAAGAAAAGCTTTTCGGCAAGGACTATATCGACACAATGGAGAGACCATACGGCGTTTTTTCACAGGGCGGCAAGCTCTATGTTACCGACCTCATCTTGAAAAACGCAATGATCTTCGCTTTCTCGGAAAAACGGATGTTCCTGCTGGGCTTCAGAGAAGGGTTGCGAAGTCCGGCTTCGATAGCAGCTGATGCAAAGGGCAACGTGTATATTGCAGATGCGGGTTTATCGAAAATTATGGTATATGGCGCTAATCGCACCTATAAAACCAGCTTTCCCGTGGAGAACAGGCCGGTGGCCGTCGCCATCAACGATTCGCTGGGAAGGTTGTATGTAGTCGAACGGAACAGTCACAAAGTGCGGGTTCTCGACCTTGCAGGCAAAACCCTGTTTACCTTCGGCGGCCTGGGAAGGGATGACGGAAAATTCAATCTCCCGCTGTCCATTACGGTCGATCATGCGGGAACCGTATATGTTCTCGACAGCGGTAATTTCAGAGTGCAGATATTCACGGCGGACGGCAAGTTCCTGAGAAAGTTCGGGAGCGTCGGGGACCAGCCGGGGCAATTCGCAAATCCAAAAGGGATCGCCGTTGATTCCGACGGCCACATCTATGTGACTGATGGGGCCTTCAGCAATTTCCAGATTTTCGACCAGGAAGGAAATACCCTGATGTTCATCGGCGGGCTCGGCCCCCGGGCGGGCCAATTCCATCTGCCTGCTGCCATCGCCATAGACGAAAACGACCGTATTTACGTTGCCGACCAGATTAATAAAAGGATCGAGGTCTTTCAGTACCTGAAAGCCCCCTGATTGTCCTCCGCTCTTCCCGAAGGCATTCACCGCACTGCACCGAGTGCTGCAATCTCGCAGTTCCGCACTCCGCCGGCAGCGCCGTCAAGTCCGACAGCGGTGCCAGGGGCTTCAATCTGCGTTATCCCGCCATATCCTTGCTTTTTCCCGTGCAATGACATAAAATCAGACATCAGGATCAACCGGTGCACGGAATGCCATGGACTACTTGATCATCGGGAAATACTTGAATTATCTCGCCGTTGAAAAAGGACTTGCCCGCAACACGATTTTGTCCTATGAGCGGGACCTCCGCGGCTATTTCGAATTCGTCGGCGCTGCGGCGCCGGACGAAATCTCTCAGGATGATGTGGCCACTTTTTTAGCGTTCCGTTCCTCCTCCGGGATAGCCCCCGCTTCGCTTGCCCGGTGTCTTGCCGCAATCAAAGGATTTCATAAGTACCTGCAGATCGACGGCCTGTCCGACCGCGATCCGACGTCCAATCTCGACACTCCCCGGGGGTGGCAGCGCCTTCCCCGGACGATCTCTGCAGCCGATGTCGATGTGCTTCTCGATCAGCCAGATCGTGCAACCAATATCGGAATGCGCGACAAGGCCATGCTGGAGCTGCTCTACGCAACAGGTCTCCGTGTGAGCGAGCTTGTCGAACTAAGGCTCAACGACGTGAATCTGGAACGCGGATTTCTCATGGTCATCGGAAAGGGATCCAAAGAAAGAGCCGTTCCGATCGGCGAGGCTGCGTCTGTTCATCTGCAGAATTATCTGGACCACGGGCGGCGTGCTCTCTTGAAGACCGCCGACTCCGACTATTTGTTCATCAGCTCAAAGCGGATGAGAATCACGCGACAGATGTTCTGGGAACGCATCAAGTTCTATGCCAGGAAGGGGGGCATTGAAAGAAACGTATCGCCCCATACGCTCAGGCATTCCTTTGCCACCCACCTGCTGGACAACGGCGCGGACCTGCGGTCGGTCCAGGCCATGCTGGGACATTCTGACATATCAACAACGCAGATCTATACCCATGTATCAAAGGAGCGGCTCCGGCGAATACATGAAAAATATCATCCGAGGGGATGATGCAAACGAATGTGAATGCGGATTTCGGAATGCTACATGCAAATTTCAGAGATTAAAATCCGCAATTTCCGCAATTTTCCAATATAACTATGGAAGTCATAACCAGCCATACGAATGCCGACTTCGACGCTCTGGCTTCAATGGTCGCGGCGAAGAAGCTTTATCCCGACGCAAAACTCGTTTTTCCCGGTTCTCAGGAAAAGAGCATGCGGGATTTTTTCCTGGAATCCATGTTTTATGCGCTCGAATTCGAGCGCCTGAAGAATGTCGATGTCGACGCCGTAACCCGTCTCATCATCGTCGACAACCGGAATCCGATGCGGCTCGGGAAGCTCGCCGCCGCCTTGAAGCGTCCCGATGTGTCGGTGCACATCTATGACCACCACCCTCATGCGGAAGGAGACATCCGAGGGGAGTATGAGGCGATCGAGGAGATCGGAGCCACGACCACCATCATGGTCGAGCAGCTCCGGAAGCGGAACATCCCCCTGACTGCGCTTGAAGCAACGATCATGGCGCTCGGCATCTACGAGGAAACGGGATCTCTTACCTTTATTTCGACCACCGAGCGGGATATCCTGGCCGCGGCCTTTCTTGTTTCCCAGGGGGCACAGCTGAACATCATCGCCGACTTCATTTCACGTGAGCCGACTGCGGAGCAGATCTCGATCCTGAACAATCTGATCGAGACCGCGAAGAGCTACGATATCAACGGCGTGCCCGTTATTATCTCCTCACTGGCAATTCCTCATTTTGTCCCCGATCTTGCGAACCTTGCGCATAAAATCCGGGACATGGAGAGCGTTGACGTGCTCTTCCTTGTCGTACAGATGGGCGACAAGACCCACGTCATCGCACGCTGCCGCATCCCTCAGGTGAACGCGGGGCTGGTGCTTGAGCAGCTGGGCGGCGGCGGCCATGCCACCGCCGCTTCCGCCGTGGTCAGGGACATGACCTATCTTCAGACCCGCGAACGCCTCATCGATATCCTGAAGAAGCACATTAAACCCGGTCCCGACGCCGGTGAGATCATGACCTCACCGGTGAAGACGATACCCCTCGACAGCACCATAGCCGACGCCGGTGAAGCCATGACACGGTTCAGTGTCAATGTCCTCCCGGTGCTGGATGGAGAGTCCTACCGGGGAATCATCACGCGCGAGGTGGTTCAAAAGGCCCTCTTTCACGGCTTGGGGAAGCAGCGGGTGGATGATTTCATGACCAGCGGCGGTCCCCTGGTATCTCCGGACACGCCGCTCGGCCAGGTTGAGCGGATAATGATCGAAGAACACCAGCGGTTCCTTCCCGTTCTCAACCGGACGGGGACGCTCGTGGGCGCCATTACCCGCACTGATCTGCTTCGTTCGCTTCACGAGGAACGGCTCGCCGACGTGCCCGAATCGGACGACGCATCGCTTCGGTCGATGAGGAACATCCGGGGCCTGATCGAGGAGCGCGTTCCGCCGGACGTGCGCGATGCCCTCCATGTCGTCGGTGACATCGGAGACGAGATCGGATTTCCGGTCTACCTGGTGGGCGGCATCGTGCGTGATCTCTTTCTGCGCGTCGTGAACCGTGACGTCGATATCGTCGTAGAAGGAGACGGCATCACCTTCGCCGGCATGCTGGTGCAAAAGGCGGGGGGCCGCATGAAAACACACCAGAAGTTCGGTACTGCGGTCGTCGTGCTTCCCAACGGGCTCAAACTCGATATTGCAACGGCGCGGCTTGAATACTATCAGTCACCGGCAGCCCTACCCACGGTTGAATTGTCTTCCATAAAAAAAGACCTCTATCGCAGGGATTTCACAATCAACACCCTTGCAGTCCGTCTCAATCATCAGCGGTATGGAGACCTCATAGACTTTTTCGGCGGGCTGCGCGACATCAAGGACAGGACAATACGGGTGCTGCACAGCCTGTCTTTTGTCGAGGACCCGACGAGGGTGCTGCGGGCCATCAGGTTCGAACAGCGCTTCGACTTCCACCTGAGCAAGCATACCCAGAACCTGATCAAGACGGCGGTGGCCATGAAGCTGTTCGACCGCCTGACAGGCGAGCGGATCTACACGGAGCTTGTTCTGATGTTTTCCGAGGCGGAGCCGCTCAAAGTTTTAAAGCGGATGAAAGAGCTGGACCTCCTCAAGTTCTTTCACCCCAACTTGAAGGGATCGACGGAGCTCGAACGGCTGTTTTCCGGCATCGGCGAGACCCTGACCTGGTTCAGGTTGCTCTACCTTGACCTGAAAGTCGACCGGTGGTTCGTGTATTTGCTCGGGCTGATGGACAGGATGAAGGATGCGTCGGCAGCCGAGGCGCTTGAACGCCTTGCGGTTCCGGTCCGCACCCGGGAACGGGTGCGACAGGCGAGGATCCGCACCCGTGACATTCTGTACATATTCTACAAAGAGTCGGAGCTGCCGCCCAGCAGGATTTATGAACTGCTCTCGGCGCTGGACATCGAGGCCATACTCCTGATGATGGCCAAAGCGCGTCAGGAACGTGCCAGAAAATACATATCGTTGTACCTCACCCGCCTCCGCACGATCCGTATATCGCTCACGGGGGACGACCTCAAACACCTCGGTATCCCGCCGGGGCCGCGGTACCGGCAGATCATGGCAGAACTGCTGATCGCCAGACTTGACGGCAAGGTGACGAACGACACGGAGGAGCTGGAATTCGTGAGGCAGCGGCGGGGTGTCGCATGAAGATTGACTTGACGGGCGGCGCAAAATTGGGCATAGTACGTCCATGATCCTGTTCAGTCTCTTCGGCGGAGTCCTCCTGCTCCTGTACGGCATCAAGCTTCTGAACGACGGGCTCCAGAATGCCGCCGGATCGAGGATCCGCTCGCTTCTCCGCTCCCTCACGAGCAACCGGCTGGCCGCCGTGGGCAGCGGCGCGTTTATCACCGGTCTGATCCAGTCGAGCAGCGCAACCTCGGTCATGCTGGTGGGATTCGTGAGCGCGGGGCTCATGAACTTTCGCCAGACCCTGGCCGTCATCCTCGGCGCCGACATAGGCGCCACGCTCACGGTCCAGCTCATCGCCTTTCACGTCACGGACTACGCAGTCCTGCTGATCGGCATAGGCCTGGTCTTCACGCTGTTTACGAAGAAGCAGCTGGTCAGGAACGCGGGGCAGGGGGTGCTGGGTTTCGGGTTCGTCATCCTGTCGCTCAAGATCATGACCGAGGCCATGGCCCCGCTTCAGGGAAATGAGCTGTTCCGGCAGGTCATCATCGCCCTGACCGGATCGCCCGTTCCGGGGATCGTTCTGTCGGCCGGGATCACCGCCCTCATCCACAGCAGCGCGGCGACCATGAGCATCGCCCTCGTTCTTGCATCAGCGGGCCTGATCCCGCTCGACGCCTCGATCAACATCATTCTCGGTGCGAACATCGGCACCTGCGCCACGGCGTTTCTCGCAAGCCTCCGTTCCCCGTCCGAAGCACGCCGCGTCGCCTGGGCGCATGTGCTGTTCAAGACCTTCGGCGTCATTCTCTTTTTGCCGTTCCTCGGACCCTTCACCCACCTCGTTTCGTTCACAGCATCTGACCTGAGCCGACAGATCGCGAATGCCCATACGCTGTTCAACGTCATCATGGCGCTCGTCTTCCTTCCCTTCACCGGGCTGTTCTCCCGCCTGATCGTGAAACTGGTGCCGGAAAAAGCGGAGGAAAAGAAGTTCGGTCCCATGTACCTGGACGATCACGTGCTCGGCACGCCTGCCCTCGCGCTTGGACAGGCTTCGCGGGAGGCCTTGCGCGAATCCGACATTGTGCGGGAGATGCTCGTCGATTCCCTCAACGCTTTTCAAAGCGACGAATCCGGCATCATTGACAGAATCAAGAACAAGGACAATCTCATCGATTTGCTTGACCGCCACATCCGGCTTTATATCACAAGGCTGTCGTCTTCCCGTCTGACGGAATCCCAGTCGCGGAGGGCCATGGCCGTTCTCG
This sequence comes from Nitrospirota bacterium, assembly GCA_963749655.1. Lineage (GTDB taxonomy): Bacteria > Nitrospirota > UBA9217 > UBA9217 > UBA9217 > JAJYKN01. The sequence continues at coordinate 73,507 of CAVVOB010000015.1, read as the reverse complement.
AAATGGCCCGGAACATGGAAAGCATCGGCGACATCATCGACCGCAACATCATGCCCCTCGCCCTCAAGCGGATCAACAAGGGGATCACCTTCTCCACGGAGGGGATGGACGAGATGATCTCATTCCACAAAAAAACGGTCGAAAATTTCGATGTCGCCGTGTCGGCCTTTGCAGGCAATGACCGTGATCTTGCAGACCGTGTGCTCCGCAACAAAGAGGACCTGGCAATCATGGAGCGCGAACTGGTGCAGGCCCATTTCGACCGGCTTCGCAAGGGACTGCGTGAATCCATCGAAACAAGCCATATCCACCTGGACCTCATCGGGAACCTGGCGCGCATCAATTCCCTCATTACCCATATTATCTTCCCGATCGTCGAGGAGAAGCGGGGGAGAGGACGCGAAGACGTGGGAATTGAACCGTAGCAAAATTACGGATTGCGGAATGTGGAATTGAAATCGGAGGGTTTGCATGATCAAACAGCTCAGGGTGAAGACGAATTCCAGAACGGAACTGGTGGACATCACACAGGGGGTGCAGCGGCTCGTTGCCGAGAGCGGCATCCGGTCAGGTGCATGTCACATTTACGTTCCCCATACGACGGCGGCTGTCACGATCAATGAGAATTCCGACCCCAATGTCGGACGCGACATGCTGAAGGAGCTGAACAAGATCATCCCTTTTGAAGACCATTACGGCCATACGGAAGGCAATTCGGCTGCTCACATCAAGTCGAGCCTGGTGGGGATTTCGCAGACCGTTCTGGTAGAAGAGGGACGTCTCGCTCTGGGGACCTGGCAGGCGGTGTTCTTCTGCGAATTCGACGGCCCGCGGGACCGGCGGGTGATGGTGAAGGTCATGAAAGATTGAGTGGTCAGAAGCCGGAAGTGAGAAGGGATATACCGGAAAATATGCGAATGCTTGCTCATCAGCGCGTGAAAGCACATTTAATCGGACTTATTTTTACTCTGCTGGTAGCTCCCGTATCGGTGTCCGCCGGAACTGCCGAACAGAACACCTATTCCCGCCACGTCCGCGACGGCATGGAGCAGCTGAAGAACGGCAGTTATGAGACCGCACGGGACTTATTCGAGGAGGCGCTCCGGTATTATGATGCCGATTTTGCCGCCCACCTCGGACTCGGGATGGTGTACTTTCATTTGCATGACGACCGGTACGCGGAGCAGGAACTCAACCGCGTGATCGAGCTCAGCCCGAAGGAGGGAACGGCCTATCAGGTGCTCGGCGAGCTTTATTATCGCAAGGACGATCTTGAAACCGCGGCGGCGTATTGGGAAAAAGCGCTCGCGCTGAATCCTTCGGACGGGCAGATAAAGGCGCGGCTCGACCGCATCAGAAAAGAGCACGGTGCGGAAAAGGACTTCAACCGCGACGTGACCAGTCATTTCCTGACGAAGTACGAGGGCAGAGAAAAGATAGAAGCAGGAAGGATCGTGCTCCGGATCCTCGAAGACGCATACGGCGAGATTGGAAAAGCGCTGTCATACTATCCCGACCGTGAAATCCAGGTGATCCTGTATACGGGCAAGCAGTTCCAGGAAGTGACTGACGCTCCGGGATGGAGCGGAGGAATCTACGACGGCAAGATCCGCATCCCTGTCGGCGGAATCAACGAAGAAACGCCGGGACTGAAGGGCCTGCTTTACCACGAATATACCCATGCCGTTGTGCGCGCCATAACACCGCGATGCCCCACCTGGCTCAACGAAGGTCTTGCCCAGTATTTCGAAGGCCGTGAAATCGACGGCCATCAGCAGGGGATGCTGAAGAGGCTCATGCAGTCGGGTAAGGTCCCCCCTCTCTCGGCCCTCGAAGGCTCCTTCGCAAAGCTGGAAGCGAATCAGGCCATGTACGCCTATCTCCTGAGTCTATCGTCGGTACGGTATGCGGTCGATTCCTTCGGCATGTACCGGGTCAAGGCCATGCTGGACAGCCTCGCCGCAGGCGCGAATACCGGCAAGGCGGTGAACGACTCGTTCCTCATTTCCTACGACGAATTTCAGCGGGAATGGCGGCAATCGCTGGAATAACGTCACAAGCAGGACGTCAGCGATTCACTATTGCCGCTTATCCTGAAAAAAGCAGTTAACCACTGATGAACACGGATAAACACGGATAAATCCGAAAGTTAAATCAAAAGCCTGATTCACCAGGCGGGTGCGACACCGAAATGATGTATGTTCCTGATTTTGTTTTTCATCTGTGTTAATCTGTGGTTCCAATGCGGTACTGAGGATGATAGGCCGAATAGTCGTCAACGTTGTCCAAAGGTTGAGGCCGATGCATCACCCGGTCCTTGCCGTTCTTCGCCCCGGACCGGCAGCGTATTTGTTCAGTTGCGGCGCGAGGCCGCAGTATGGTAATATCCGGCCATGACCGTTCTTGCCCAGGAACATCTCCGGCTTTCCGATTTTGACTTCGATCTCCCCCAGGAACTGATAGCGCAGGAACCATCGGCAAAACGGGACGCGTCCCGGCTGATGGTCGTGCAGCGCGGATCAGACTCCCTGGAGCACAGGGTCTTTTCAGACATTCCTTCCTATCTCAATTCAGGGGACCTGCTTGTTCTGAACAACACAAAGGTTTTTCCCTGCAGGCTGGCAGCAATCAAGCCGGGAGGCGGGAAAGCCGAGAGTCTTCCTTCTTGCAGAACGGGAGCGCAATCTCTGGGACGCCCTGGTCAAGGGCCGCCTGAAGCCGGGTACAAGGCTCCAGATCTCGCCGGGGGTGGAGGCGGAAATCGCCGGAGAACAGCGGGAAGGCACGCGGAGAGTGCGTTTTCACGGCAGCGACGATATCCGCTCGCTGCTGCAGCAGGTGGGGAAGGTCCCCCTTCCTCCCTATATAACCCGTGAGGCTTCGGAGGCCGACCGCGAGCGGTATCAGACCGTCTACGCTTCCCAGGAAGGCGCCGTTGCTGCGCCCACGGCGGGGCTTCATTTCAGCAGCGAGCTTCTTTCTTCGCTGGCGCGCAAGGGCGTCGAAGTCATTACCGTCACGCTCCATGTGGGGCCGGGAACGTTTCAGCCTGTCCGGGTGGAGCGGATCACGGAGCACCGGATGCTGGCCGAACAATACGAGGTGTCCCCGGAAGCGGCTGCGGCCCTCAACCGCGCGAAACACGAGGGCAGACGCGTCATTGCCGTGGGGACCACGAGCGTGCGGACGATCGAATCGGCATTCACGCCCGAAGGCGTCGCTGCCGGCGCAGGGCAGTCGGAATTGTTCATCTATCCCGGATACCGGTTTCGCGCAACGGACGGGTTGATCACGAATTTTCATCTTCCCAAGTCGACGCTGCTCATGCTGGTGTCGGCATTCGGCGGCAGGGAACGGATCCTGTCGGCTTACCGGGCGGCCATAGGGGAACGCTACCGGTTCTATAGTTACGGCGATGCGATGTTTATAGCATAGAGCATAGAGCAAAGGGCATAGGGCAAAGAGGACAAGAGTTTTGAGTCCTTAGTTTTGAGTTTCGGGTTGCAACTAAACACTATTAACTCAAAACTGTTAACTGACACGAGGGAGGACCATGAAGAAGAACGAGCGCGGCGGCATTATATCTAATCTGATCCTTATCCCGGCAGGCGTGGCCCTGATGGCGGGTTTTTTCCTCCTGGGCTACTACGTGGGGCGCTATCAGGCCAAGCAGGCGACACCGGGGGAAAATCTGCCGCCGTTGCCCGACGTGGTGTCGAAGAATCTGCCCAAGCCGGAAGATTTCACGTTTTATAAAACGCTGACGGGAAAAGACAACAAAACCGTATCTATCGATCTCAAGCCTAAGACCCCGGATTCAGACGCCAAGGCGGAGAAGAAACAGGCAGTTGAAGCGGAATCGACAAAGGCCCAACATCCTGCGGAAAAGAACAGGGAAGCAGGAATCGAGAAGAAGGCCGCGCCATCGGAGCCTGCGAAGCAAAAGACCGTAAAAACACAGGTTGCACAGGAGAAGAAAGTAGCTCTGGCAAAGCCCGCGTCCTCGAAAATACGCTACACGATCCAGGTGTCCTCGCACCAGGACCGGGATTCCGCGGAACAGGATGTGAAAAGATTGAAGCAGGACGGTTTCGCGGCCTTTGTCGTTGCATCGGAAGTGTCGGGCAAGGGGAAATGGTTCCGGGTGCGGGTGGGCAGCTTCACGAACAAGGAGTCTGCGGAAAAACTTCAGAAAGACATTCGGGCAAAGCTCGGGAGCGAAACGATCGTTACGCTGGAGTGACGTTACGGGGGATAGCGCGATTTCAGGGCAGACGAGCAGCTGCCATCGGAAGGGCTTAGCAGGTTGTTGAAAAAGCTCAAGCGCGACAAGTTTCGTCATGCCAGTGAAGGCTGGCATCCAGCAGAATCATATTAAGAACACTGGATTCCTGCCTGCGCAGGAATGACGGCTGAGGTCTTCAAAATATTTTTCAACAGCCTGTTAGTGGACCGTCTGTTCGGTGATCATCTGGACCGGGAGGGCGACCATGCCCGCCTGCTCGCCGTCAATCAGCACTTCGATCCAGTATGTCCCGGGGACCTTGAACGTCGTATTGAAGCGGACTGAAATATCCCGGTGCCGCTGCCCTTCATTGAAGAGTTGAAAGCGCGACGTGGTATCCGAGAGTACCTGCTCGCGGTCCGGCGCGAGCAGTCTGATGCTGGTCGTGAACTCTCCCCGTCCCCCTGTCCATTCGTTTATGATGGCGAAGCGGTGATGGGTGGCGGGGAAGACCCCGGCCGAGATGCTTTCGAACAGCCCCATGAGGCTGAATTTTCCGCCCAGCTCCTGGCGCACGTCGTCGCAGAGCAGCGTGTAGCTCAGCCTCGGTCTGGTCTTGTGGTTCGTCATGAGCGTACCTTAGCACACCGTTCCGACGCCCGTCAATCTGTTTTTTCTTGACAAAAATCGGCAATCAACGTAATCTTATCCGCATCTTATGAACGATTCTGAGCAGAAGTCACTCATCGAAAGTCTCCATCCGCTGGAAATCAAGGTCATTCTCGCGTTTCAGAAGGAACAAACCCTGACCTCGCCCGGCCTCCTGAGCGCCGCCGGCCTCGATGAATCGCGCCTCGACATGGCTTCAGGCTGGCTCCAGACCAAAGGGCTGCTCGAGGTCCAGGAAATATCCACGACCTCCCTCGTCAGTCTCACGGAAACAGGAAAGGAGTACCTTGAAAAAGGAACTCCTGAAATTCGGATCATCAATGCGCTCCGCGAGGGCAGGAAGCTTACCGTCAAGGACATCATCCAGACCTGGGGAATGGATCCGTCCGAAGTGAGCTCCGCGGTCGGCGCGCTCAAGGAAGCGAAGACCGTGCAGATCGTTCAGGGCGGCATTCTGGAACTCTCCGCCGGAGCCGACCTCTCAGCCTATGAATTCCTGTCAACACTCATCAGGAGCGTCGGTGGGAAACAATCCTCCGATCTTTCCTCTTTTTCCAACCTGGAACAGCCTGCCATTCAATCCAATTTCCACAAGCGGGGGAAGTCGAAAGGCATCTTCCGCATCACCGACAAGAAGAACCGGTCCTATTCCCTGTCTGCAGCGGGCAAGGCGCTCCTGGCGCAGCTGAAGGAGCGGGGCGAAACCGGCGAGGAGCTGTCGGTGCTCACCCCGGAGATGCTGAAGCAGGGTTCGTGGAAGAACAAAAAGTTCCGGGCCTACAATATCGCCCTCAAGCCGCCGCGCCAGAGCATCGGCCGGAAGCATCCGTACCGTGAGTTCCTCGACTTCGTGAAGTACAAGTTCGTCGGCATGGGATTCGAGGAAATGCGGGGCCCGCTCGTGGAAAACGAATTCTGGGACATGGACGCACTTTTCATGCCCCAGTTCCATCCTGCGCGGAACATCCATGACGTCTATTTCGTCAAGGAGCCTTCCCGGAGCAAAGAGATCGAGGCGCCGTTCGGAAAGAAGGTCGCCGCAGCGCACAAGGACGGCGGCCAGACGGGGTCCACGGGCTGGCGCTACGCCTTCGACCTGGAGCGGGCCAAGCGCCTCATCCTGAGGAGCCAGGGCACCGCCGTGTCAGCGCGCACGCTCGCGTCGGGTCCGAAGATCCCGGGGAAGTATTTTTCCATCGCCCGGTGCTTCCGCTACGACGCCGTGGATGCCACCCATGCCCCGGACTTCTATCAGGTGGAAGGCATCGTCCTCGGCGAAGACATTAATTTTACGGCGCTCCTCGGGCTGTTGAAGCTCTTCGGCCAGGAGATCGCAAAGGCGGGAGAGTTCCAGTTCCGGCCCGCCTACTTTCCGTTCACCGAACCTTCGGTGGAGCTGCACGTGAAGCACTCCAAGCTGGGCTGGATGGAACTGGGCGGAGCGGGCCTTTTCCGGCCGGAAGTTACGGTGCCGCTCGGCGTGAACGTCCCGGTGATAGCCTGGGGCCTGGGCCTCGACCGCATGGCCATGGTGGCGCTGGGGATCCAGGATATCCGCGATCTGTTCTCGAGGGATTTGGACTTTATCCGAACGAAAAAGATCCAGCTGGGGTGATTCGCAGCGGGTAGTTCAAAATGTTTTGCCACGAATTTCACGAATTGACACGAATTTAAAACATAAAAGACAGTAATGAGATAGTTATCCGGGAAAAGTATCTGATCTAATAACGAGTAACGAATTGCATGAATTGACGTCAGGTTTAGATCTATTCGTGAAAATTCGTGTTAATTCGTGGCTAAAAAACAATGCCTACAATAGACATTAAAAAACGCGACCTCGACGGCCTGATCGGCAAAAAGCTCACCATCGACGCACTTGAGAAGAAGCTCATGCTGGCGAAGGCCGAGCTCAAGGAATACAACGCCGAGACGGACGACATGAAGGTCGAGCTGTCGGACAGCAACCGGCCCGATCTCTGGTCTGCCGAAGGCGTTGCGCGCCAGATCCGGATCGCCCTGACCGGGAAGCCCGAGACCTACCCGTTCTTCGACCACGGCAGGAAGGCGACGCGCGAGATCGTCGTCGCGAAGGGGATGAAGGCGGTGCGCCCCTTTATCGCGGCGTGCACGGCCAGCGGCATCCGCATGAATGAAGACACCCTGACCCAGATGATCCAGAGCCAGGACAAGCTTGCGGAAATCTTCGGCAGGAAACGCTCCACCGTGTCGATCGGCATCTATGAACTCGACCGCATCATGTTCCCCGTCCATTACCGGCTGGCCGCCCCTGCTTCCGTATCGTTTACTCCCCTCGGGATGGAGGAGAAGCTGACACTGGCCGAGATTCTCGAGCGTCATCCCAAAGGCATCGCCTACGGGGGCATCGTCAAACCCTTTGCCGAGTATCCTGTCCTGACCGACAGCATGGACCGGGTGCTTTCGTTCCCCCCGATCATCAACAGCAGGGAGATCGGCGAGGTGAAGCCCGAGACCAGAAACGTGCTGATCGAGGTGACGGGCACGGACATGCGCATGACGGTGCTGACCCTCAACATTCTGGCTGCGAGTTTTTACGACCGCGGCGCCGAGATCGAGCCTGTTCTCGTGAGCTATCCCTATGACACCGAATTCGGCAAGCGGGTTGCGTTCCCTGCAGACACGTCAGGGAAGTTCAAGGTGCCGCTTTCCGGTTTTTCAGCCGGCCTGGGCGAGGAAGTGACGCCCGACGATGTGAAGGCAAGGCTCACGGCCTACGGCCACGTGGTGACGACGTCGCGCGGCTCGGTAACCGTCGTGTCGCCGCCCTACCGGGACGACATCATGCATCCCGTGGACCTGGTCGAGGATTACGCGATCAGCAGGGGATACGACTCCTTCAAGCCGGTGATGCCGCGGCAGTCCACGGTCGGCGCGATCTCGGACATTGAGCTGCTTTCGGACTCGGTGCGGGACACCCTGATCGGTTCGGGGTTCCAGGAGATCATGTCCAACATCCTCTGCTCCCGCGAGGAACTGGACTACGCAATGGGGGAAGGGGAAAGACTGGTCGAGGTGGACAATATCATGTCCCTCGCCTATTCAGTGCTCAGGAACAGGATCATTCCGTCGCTCCTGGGCGTGGAAGCGGCAAGCTCGAAGGCTTTCTATCCCCATCGTATCTTCGAGGTGGGCGACGTGGCCATATTCGACGCGACAGGCGAACATGGGGTCGCGCACCGAGCTGAATCTGGGCGCGCTGATCGCCCATCCGGCGGCGAATTTCTCGGAGATGCATTCGACACTCGATATTCTGCTCTACTATCTCGGCCTCGAATACACCCTCGAACCGGCAGACCACCCGCTCTTTGTTGCGGGACGGTGCGGCAGGATCAAGATGTCCGGTTCGGAACTGGGAATCATCGGGGAAGTGCGGCCCGAGGTGCTGGAGCGCACGCAGATAACCATGCCCTGCGCGGCCTTTGAAATAACGCTGAACAGGATCGTGAAGAAAGTTTAATAAATCTGAATAAAGCAGTTAACCACTGATGAACACGGATGAACACGGATACATCAGAGATTTATATCAAAAGCCCTGAACCACCTGACGGGAGCGGCTAAAACGATTCCGGACAAGCCGGAATGACTGCCCATTGGCGATTAAGCCTTTTTACGAAATCATCATCTGCGGTTCCAATTGCCGCTTTAGTCAGTTGCAAATCCAATTCTTCTCAAACAGGCAAGAATATTTTGCCACAAAAAGCACATAAGTCACAGAAGTAATCCCAAAACGATTTTGACTTTGGTCTTCTTTCGTGTTTTTTGTGATTTTTGTGGCTAAGCAGTTTTTCCGGCTTGTCTGGGTTAGGATAAAGAGTCACGAAGGAAAGCCGCCTCATGGTCGCGTTCAGCCGTTCCTCCGTGACTCCCGACTCATCACTTACTGCTTTGGTCCCGCACTGTCAATCTCCTTCGGTATCAGGCTGATCTCGATCCTTCTGTTTTTCGCCCTTCCTTCGTCACTGTCATTCAAGGCCACGGGCCGGTACTCGGAATATCCGCAGGCGCTCAGGATCTTCGGGTCGATGCCTTTGTCCTGGAGATAACGCGCCACGGTCGTGGCCCTTGCAGTTGAGAGCTCCCAGTTCGTCGGGAACTTGGCGGCAAGCCTCGAACTGATCGGCACATTATCCGTGTAACCCTCCACCCTGATCTGCTTGTCCAGCACCTTTGCCAGGATCTCGGCAACGCGGTCAAGGACTTTTTTCCCTTCCTTCTTGATCTCGGCGCTTCCCGAATCAAAGAGGATCTTTTCCACAAGGTTGACGGAAAGCTTGTCCTTCAGCTGGGTGATGGTTATCTCGCCTTTCTTGATTTCCTCGTTCATTTCACCCATCAGGCTGTCGTAGGTCTTTTTCATTTCGGCGATCGATTTTTCCTTCTCCTTGATCGCCTGTTCCTTTTCCTGGTTCAGGACCGCAATCTGCCTTGAAAGAGCATCGATCTGTGCGTCCTTTTGATTGAGCGCCGTCTCCCGCTCCGACAGCCTGCCCAGAAGTTCGTTGATTTTCGCGCTCAATTCACCCTTCTTCGCTTTGAGGAGGTCATTCAGCGTCGCATTGTCGGCCTCGAGAGCCTTGTTCTGCTTCCTTCAGATCATCGTATTCTTTCTGCAGCTTGGCCAGATCGGCGCTGACAGCCGCTTTTTCGGCTTCCGTCTGTTTCAGCTTTTCCTCAAGCGAGGCAACGTCTTTTTTCAATCCGCCGATATCGCCAAGCCGTGCATTGTACTCCTTGGTGGTGACACAACCGAACAGGGACAGCAGTACAGCAACAGCCAAACCTAACCTTAGAATTTGCGTCATGAAAAACCTCCTCTGTAGGTTGAAAAAGTCCGTATGCGACAGCATCGGCTGCCGGTGCGCACAGGGACTGATTATAGCAAGCTTCTTCGTGAATGTCACTCTCCGAAATGTCTTGATTCAGACGCTTCCTGAGAGCGTCCTGATGGGATACGAATACCAACTCTGACAAGATTCTTTGCCACCGAGAGCTCGGGAAAGAGAAATCGAAAATTAATCCGCACTTTTCTCCGGTCTTCCAGGCGTCCTCGGTGCTTTCGGTGGTGATTTTCGGGAGCGCCGCTGCCTTGACATCTCCTTTTTCGGCAGCTATGCTGAAAAGAGGAGCGAACCGGTCTAGAACAGGAAAGGAATCAGCACCAGCACTTGAACGTTCTTCTCATAAGCACAAACCGCAATACCGCACCGACGCCTGTCATGCCCGTCGGCGCCTGCATGGTAGCCGATGCCGCATTGCGTGCAGGTCACCGGGTAAGACTATTGGACCTGATGTTCAGCGGCGATCTCCGGGCAGCGATAGAATCCGCCGTTGCCGCCGCGCAGCCCGATGTGGTCGGACTCTCTATCAGGAATATCGACAACAACGACATGCATCAGCCGGTGTTTTTTCTGGACGAACTGAGGGAAGTGGTAACGGCTGTCCGGAACTGCACGGCTGCGCCGATCATCCTGGGCGGCGCAGCGCTCGGCGTCATGCCGGAAGATATCCTGAAGTTTGCCGGAGTGTCGCACGGCGTCATCGGGGACGGGGAATCGATATTTCCGGAGCTGCTCGAACGCCTTGGCCGGCAAAGGACCATGAACGATCTTGCCGGCACCGCGGTTCTGGAAGACGGCGCATTTCGCATGCGGCCCGCGCCGCGTCCCGGTTTGGCGACGGCTGGGTGGCGCCCGATTACAAAAGGTGGCTCGATATTGCCGCCTACCGGTCGCAAATGGCCACGGCTCCGGTCCAGACCAAGATCGGATGCCCTTTTCGCTGCGTCTACTGCACTTATCGCAAGATCGATGGCGACGTCTATCGGTTCGCGGAACCCGATCTCGTCGTAGAAATCGTTTCGCGGCTCGCAACTGAAGGAATGCGCGACATCGAATTCGTGGACAGCGTATTCAATGAACCCCTTGATCATGCCATGGCCGTATGCGAGGCCCTGGCCCGTGCAGGCAGCAAGGCGCGGCTTCAAAGCGTGGAGCTGAATCCCCGGTCCTTCGATGACAACCTCGTTGTTGCAATGGAGAAGGCGGGTTTCGTCAGCATGGGCATTACCGTGGAGAGCGCTTCAGACCCGGTCCTTCGGCGTCTCAGGAAAGGCTTTTCGAGCCGCGAGGTGCACCGGGCTGTCGAGGTCGTCCGACGCCATGATCTGCCCTGCGCCTGGATCTTTCTGCTCGGCGGGCCGGGAGAAACAGCGGAAACAGTCAGGGAAACGCTGCTGTTCGCGCAGGCCGCCGTTCGGCCCCGGGACGTGGCATTTTTCAACATCGGGGTCCGGATCTATCCCGGGACGGAGTTGGAAACCATCGCGCGGGAGCAGGGAGTGCTTTCCTCTGATCGCAGGGAGATGCTTTCCCCGGTCTTTTATGTGTCCCCGGACGTGGATCTCAGCTGGATGGAGCGGGAGCTCGAAAAATTTCTGAACACTAATATGAATTTTATAACCAACGACGCGTTCGGACTGTCCTTTCTCCCGAGGCTCAATCGGATAGGCGGGGCGCTGGGAGTGCGGCCGCCCCTCTGGAAATATACACGCTATTTGCGAAGGGGATTGCGGCTTGCGGGACTGGATGTTTGAGAAGAACGTTCGTGAAAAGACGGAAACAGACTCAAGAAAAGTATTTAACCGCAGAGGACGCAGAGGGCGCAGAAAAAGATATGCCCGGTAGATTTTCATAAAGAGAGAAAGATGGAGTTGCCGTTGCAAGTTTCATAACTCTTATTCGAGGAGCCAGAACCATGGGTGCTGTAGAACAGGGAAATCCAATCCGTAATAACGGTACCGGCTCGGCGTACATTGCGTCCTTTTCGACCGTCGTGCCGCCCTACAGCGCTGATCAGGCCTTTGCCGAGAATTTTATGAAGCAGAATTTCGGAAAGAAGCTGAACTCCCGGAGTATGGGGCTGGTCCATGCGGTTTTTTCCCATCCCAGCATCAGAAAACGGCATTTTGCCTTTGATGACCCGGCATGCATCGTCGATGAATCGCCTGACCAGCGCATCGCCCGGTTCACGGATAAATCGATCGATCTGGCTGCCCGGGCGATCACGGAAGCGCTGAGCCGGGCGTCCCTGGGCGCTCAGGACGTATCCGGGCTGGTAGTGAACACCTGCACAGGATACATCTGCCCCGGCATCTCAACCTACCTCATCGAGCGTCTCGGACTGAAACGAAATACTCCGGTCTACGACATGGTCGGGAGCGGCTGCGGCGGCGCCATCCCCAACCTTCAGGTTGCTGAATCGCTTGTCAGGACAAAAGGCGGCGCCGTTGTCAGCGTGTCGGTTGAGATCTGCACGACCACTTTCCAGATGGATAACGATCTCAGCCTCATTCTTTCGAACGCCTTGTTCGGAGACGGCGCAGCGGCCGCGTTCTCCTGGACAAACCGTCAGGCTTCAGGCTGGTCGCATCAGCAGCACGGTATGTACCGGAAGAGCGGGAAACGATCCGGTTCGTTCACAAGAACGGCCAGCTGCACAACCAGCTGTCGCTCAAACTGCCCGGCCTTGTAGGGAAGGCCGCAGCCGAGGTGACGGATGACGTCCTTTCGAGCCAGGGGCTGACTGCGACGGATGTGCGCCACTGGGCGGTTCATACGGGAGGTGAGAAGATCATCAACGCGGTCCGCGACGAGATCGGTATTCCCGAGGAGAAAGTCCGGGCCTCGCGCAAGGTCCTTGCCGAATACGGGAACATGTCCTCGCCTACGGTCTGGTTCGCCCTGGGAGAACTGCAGGAACAGGGCATTGCCTCCGGCGACTGGTGCATCATGCTCGCCTATGGCGCAGGTTTGTCCGCCCATGCGTTTCTTTTGAGAAAAGTTTAACACCGTGCTATACTATCCCGCGGAATGAGTCGATGTCTCATCGAAAATCCTCGCTTGTCATCGTGAACTCAAAAGGACGATATGACCGTCAGCATGCATAATAAGAGGCGTTTGTTTGCCGCTTTTTTCCTGTCGCTGCTTTTGCTTTTCCCGGCAGGGTGCGGCTCGCTCTTTTTCTATCCGCAGAAGGAGCTTTATAGTAATCCCGTTGCGCAGTTGTTCCGTCCCCAGGACGTTTCGTTCAAGACCTCCGACAACGTCACCCTGCACGGCTGGTTCTTTCAGGCCCTCGGCGAACCCAGGGCCACCATTCTTGTGTTCCACGGCAATGCGCAGAACCTCAGCACCCACGTGAACAGCGTGTTGTGGCTGGTTCGGGAAGGATTCAATGTTTTCATCTTCGATTACCGGGGATACGGGCTGTCCGAAGGCAGCCCCGGTATTGCGGGCGTCCACCGTGACGGCGCTGCCGCGCTCGCAACGGCGTTGAACCTGCCCGGGACACAGTCTTTGCCCGTTGTTGTCCTCGGCCAGAGCATAGGTGGCGCTATCTCCGTTTACACCGTGGCGAACGCGCCTGACAAGCGCCGTATCGCGGCGCTCGTCCTCGACAGTCCCTTCGCAAGCTACCGGCTCATTGCCCGGGAGAAGTTATCCGGCTTCTGGCTTACCTGGTTGTTCCAGTATCCTTTGTCCTTTCTCGTTGGTGATTCGTACAGTCCTGTCCGGTGGATAAACAAGGTTTCGCCCGTTCCGGTCCTTATCCTCTACGGGGAAAAGGACCCGATTGTCCCGAATCATCACGGCAAAATGCTCTACGATGCAGCGGCTGAACCCAAGGAGTTCCGGGAGACCTCGACGCCGGGGCATGTCATGTCCTTTGCTGAGGAAGATGTCCGGAAAAGGTTTGTCGATTACCTGAACAGCAGAATCATAAATCTCTGGCCAGGACAGACAGGGACAGGAAAGAATTGAACCGCGAGGGCGCAAAGATCGTCGGGAAGGCACAGCTTTTTTCGCAGAGTTTCCGTTTTCCTCGCGTCCTTCGCGACCTGGCGGTAAAGAATTCTCGACATGTATAGTCACGAATTTTATTCTGAAGAGACAAAAAATTCTGAACCGGCCATATTCGGGTTGACTTTCTGTTAAAAGTATGATTAATTATACCTTACGCAACATTGGTTTCAACATTCCATCATCCCAAGGAGGGCACCATGAAGAAAGCAGTCGTTATCGCAGTGGCACTATCGTTGATGCTGGCGGCTACGGCATTTGCCGGCACGGCAGCGCAGAACACCGGTTGCGGTCTCGGTACCATGCTGTTCAAGAACAATGCAGACAACTCAGTCATCCTCCAGACCTTCCAGGCAACAACCAACGGCATTTACGGCAACCAGACCTTCGGTATTACGACGGGAACGTCGGATTGCAAACAGCCTGCTAATTTCGTGAGCAACGAGCGCATGAACGAATTCGTGCTTGCCAACATGGACAACCTGGCCCGTGACATCGCCCAGGGCCGCGGTGAGACGCTTGAGGCCTTCGCAGAACTCCTCGGCGTTCCCACCGACCAGCGTACGGCATTCTATCAGCGCATGCAGTCCGGCTTTGCCAAGATCTTCTCGACCCCCAACGTACAGATGGCGAGCGTGATGGACAACGTCGCGGCCGTTTCCGCGAAATAATGGTGCGTCGTATTCTGACGTGCCGCAATCAGCGTTACACCAGGGCATGCGGAGCATTTCGCTCCGCATGCCTTTTGTTTTGCCTCTGTATTCTGGCGCTGCTTGCGGCAAAGACCGGATCGGCCGCGGAAAGCTATCTTGCCGATCTGCAGCAGCAGGCCCGGGATAAAGGACTGGCGAGGACCCGGGTGTGGGAGGTGCTGCTCCATTACAAGCCCGCAGGCTCGGGGACCAAGAGCCTTGTGGACGATCCGCGCTTCTTCAACGCCCCGGACGGCAAACGCAATCCCGAGGCGGAGCTTGATGCGACGCTCGCGAGCTTTTTCCAGACCGAGGTGAAGAGCGACGAGGAGCACCCGCAGTGCAAATTCATCGGCCGCTACACCTGGCTTAAGGAGCAGCTCGGCATCGACGAGCAACGCATGCCGCCCGCGGACTGTTCTAAGTTCAAGAAGGCCCTCTCCGAGGTAAATCCGCGATCAGTTGTTCTCGTTTTCCCCAACACACTCTTGAATCTGCCGTCGTCCATGTTCGGCCATACGCTTCTCAGGATCAATACCGCCTACGAGAGCGACCTGCTGTCCCATGCCGTCAACTACGCGGCGATTACCGGCGACAACATCGGCCTCTTTTATGTTTTCAAGGGGATCTTCGGGTTCTACCACGGCCGCTACTCCAACCTGCCTTATTACCAGAAGGTGCAGGAGTACAGCGACATCGAGCACCGCGACATCTGGGAATACCATCTCAATTTGACAGCCGACGAGGCATACCGGGTGTTTCTGCACATCTGGGAGATGAAGGATTTTTACGCGAACTATTATTTTTTCGACCAGAACTGCTCGTTCAATCTCCTCTTCCTGATCGAAGCAGGCAGACCGTCCCTGCGGCTGACTGACGAATTCTACGGCAAGTCGAGGTTCTGGGTCATCCCCGTGGACACCGTCCGCGCAGCGCAAAAGTTCGGCATCGTGGAGCGCGTGACCTTCCGGCCGTCGTCTGCAACGAAGATCATCAACATAGCCTCGGACATGGACAGCGGGCTTCGGGACATGACTTATTCCGTAATTGACGGCAGGCAAACGCCACAGAGCGTGCTGAATACGGACCTCACGGTCAAGCAGAAACAGGAAGTCCTGGACCTGTCCGCAGAGCTCATCCAGTACCGTTTTTCCAGCAGGAAACTGGACGAGGACCGTTATAAGAAACAGTTCCTCGATATTCTCGCTTCGCGCAGCACGCTCGGGATGCCTGTCGCGAATTCCCCTGTAATCGTGACGCCCACGCCTCCGGACCAGGGACATCTTTCCGGCCGTATCAGGACCGGCGGGGGGTACCGTACGGGAACGTGGTTCGGCGAGGCCGAATGGCGGGCGGCTTATCACGAAATCACGGATTTTGACGAGGGATACGTGCGGGGCGCCCAGATCAATTTCATGGATGTGTCCCTGCGTTATTATTTCGATGACGAGACCTGGCATCTGCACCGGCTGCACGTCATCGACATACTTTCGCTTTCTCCGTGGAACGGCATATTCAGGCCTATATCGTGGAAAGTCAATGCGGGCGCAGAGGACATGATGATGCGGGACGGCAAGGACCATCCGGCGCTGAAATTGAATGCTGGGGGCGGACTGTCAGGGAAGCTGGGAAACGGCATGGCCTACCTGCTTGCAGAGGCAGACTCGAACGCGAGCGACCGCCTGAAGAAGGGGTATGCTCTCGGCCTCGGCGGAACGGCCGGACTCATGATGAATATGACCAGGGACTGGAAAGTGAACCTCTGGGCGCAGGGACTCTTCTACGACATCGGGGACCGGCACCAGAAGCTCACCGCTGCCCTGCAGCAGAACCTGCGTATAACGACGAACACCACCCTTTCCCTCGATGCGACGAGGGAACAGTCCTTCGATATCTATAAAACGGACATTGTGCTTCGTGGAAACTGGTACTATTAAAACGTTTTAACAACCGAAATGCATGTTTTTTCAGTAGGGGCAATTCATGAATTGCCCCTACATCATGCCGGCCGCAAAAACGCCTACTCCGACTTTTTCCTGAAGAAGCCCGGGATCGGTATGACGCCGCGACGTTCGCCCGATTCCTGTTGAACGGATTCCTGCTCCTCGGTCTCGCTGCCGTCCTTTGTCGAGCTCCGCACCATGCTGCCGTAAAGGATGCTGTCCGGAGCGGCTTCGCGGATGATCCGGCCTGTTGCGGTTTTTTCGCGCACTTCCCTGATCTCGATCAATCCCGTCTCTATCGTCTCCACGTCGAGCACTTCTCCTGTCTTGGGGTGCTTGATGACCTTGCCTTCCTTGAAGGAAGCGAACTTCATTCCCGGCTTTACCCCAAGGTTCTTTCCCAGATCGATTATCACCTTATCGCCCTCACGCTGAACGATATATCCTTCCAGGGGGAAGGCCGCGACGATCTTCGCGGTGATCTTTACGACGAGGTCGCTGAGCCGTTCGGCGCTGCCGGATCTGACCTTTTCGGCGGCAACGATGGAAGCAGTGTCCACATTGATCAACCGCGCGTTGATCTCGTTCATACCCTCGAGGCTGGTGACGGTGCCTGCGACGATGATCTTTACACCGAGGATCTTGCCGAGCTGGGCTGCGCTGCCCGGGTCAATGGCCCCTGTGGCCCCGAGCTTCTGTTCGGCGAAGACCTTTTCGAGAAGCCGTCGCTCGATCACATCGAACCGCCCCGTCTCGACCAGTCCGGTGATGAGCCACTCGGCAACGATCTTTCCCATGTCCTGGGCCGTCTTTTGGTCGCCCTGCATCTGGAAATCGAGCACAGCGATCTTGGCCTTTTTGAAGTCGGCACGGGCAGGGGAGACTGCGATAAAAAAGACAAACAGAAAAAAGGCGGCTGCGGCGGACATTCGACGGATCGAAATCATCTGCATACCTCGAAAATCGGATTTTCATCATGATAATCTGTGAGGTTGATGGTTGTCAAGTGTCTGCACGATATTTGTCTTTTGAAAAACGTTCTCCTTCAGGTGATTATGCTTGACACATTTGCTGAATTTTATATACTTGTCCGAAGATTCGTTCATACCTGTCTGCAGCGGTTTGCCGATCACTGACATAAAGGGGGGCTTTATGAAGAACAGGATTGTATCGGTTTTTGCAGTTTTGTGTTGTATCGTCATGTCGAGCGGGTGTGCCACCATCATAAAAGGCGGCTCTCAGGAGGTGTCGTTCCAGACCGTGCCCGAAGGTGCAACGGTAATGCTGAACGAAAAGATACTCGGTAAAACGCCGTTGACCACCACTATCGAGAGAAAGAGCAGCCAGTCACTGTCGTTTTCGAAGGACGGGTATAAAACGCTGACCATGCCAATGGCCACGTCGGTCAACCCCTGGTTCTTCGGGAACATACTCATCGGCGGTCTTTTCGGATCGACCACGGACGGACTTTCCGGTGCAGTGCACGAATATGCGCCGAACAGATATTTCATCACGCTTCCTCCCGAAAGTGCGCCGGTGGACAGCATTACGGAGGGAAAAACGAAGATCAAGGAATTTGTCATCCTGAGCTACAGCAACCTGTTTAAGGAACTGGCTGCTGGAGACGGCGAGTATCTCGCTTCTCTTCTGAAACTTCTCGAAATAAATCCCGAGCAGCGCGCAACGACGGTGGCTAAAATCAAATCGCTGTCGGAAGCCTACAAGGACATTCCGTCGTTCGCCGACAGCGTGGTCGGATATTTACGCAGCGGGAAAAATCATCAGGTGAAAGCGATATAATTGGATTATCGGAACGCTATCCGGACCGTTCCGGATCATCAGGTCGGGACAGCTTGGAATTCCTTGGAGCTCCAACCTCTTTGAGGAGGCCACGGTCATGCACAACTCGAAGATTTTCAAGAGTATTGCAGTCTATCTGGTAACTGCAACGTTCTTCATGACTCTTCCGGCCCAGGGCTGGGCCATGTTCCTGCCTTCGACAGGGACCGCTCCGGTAAGGGAAGCCGAAATGTCGAACATCCAGAGAACGCTGGAATCAACGATGATCAAACAGCGGCTCGCGGATTACGGACTATCTTCGGAAGAGGTAATGGCGCGGATGAACACGCTTTCCGATCAGCAGGTTCATCAATTCGCCTCGAACCTGGACTCCCTGCAGGCCGGGGCCGACGGCGTGGACGGGCTGATCTTCCTTCTCCTTGTCGTCCTTCTGGTCATACGTGATACTCGCAAGCCACGGGACATCGCGTTATTGTCCGATAAGTGACGGAAGGTTCCTGAAGCGGAGTGACATCCATGAGAAAAATACTTGATTCCGTCTATGCAAAACCGCTGACCATTTACCTGGTTATTGCGCTGCTTTCCATTTCAACCTTTACGGGTCCGGCTGAGGCGATGTTCCTTCCCGTTGCCCCACCGGGAAATAATGCAGGGATTTTACCCGATGTCTCCGCGAGGGCGGCTGATCTGATCAAGATCCGTACGGCGCTCGAGTCCAAAGTCGTGGGCCAGAGGCTCATGGATTACGGGCTCTCTCCCGAAGAGGCCATGACCCGTGTAAGCAGAGCTTTCCGACGACCAGGTCCACCAGCTTGCGACACACACTGATTCGCTCCAGGCCGGAGGCGACGCGGTCGGATTTCTCGCAAGCATTGTCGTTATTGCGCTGCTCGTGGTGCTGATCATCTATCTGGTAGAGGGCCGGATTGTGATCAGGTGATGCGACAACTCTCTTTACAGGGCCGTTAACATGCACAACATGTTTTCGGCCTTTTTGTTTATCCTGAACAGGCCGCTCTCTAAGCTTTTTGCACCAAGCCATGAAACTCCCTTATTTAGCCATTCTGCTGTTCACAGCGTTCCTCGCAGCCTGCGCACAGAGGGACTTTTCCGAACTTCGGAAAGGCATCGAGGCCCGGGGCCATTACGTAGAGGGGGTCCCGTTCTACAGACAGAGCGAGGACACCTGCGGACCGGCTGCTCTTGCCGGCGTCCTTGCTTTCTGGGGCAGACCGGCTGCCCTGGACGATATTACCGCCGCGGTCTACGTTCCGAAGCTCCGCGGCACCTTGCCCATGGACATGGAGAATTATGCGCGAAATGCGGGATTCGAGACTGCATCCTCGGCAGGCACTCTTGATGATCTGAAGACCGCCCTCCGCAGGAACCTGCCGGTCATCTGCCTCCTTGATCTCGGCTTCGGACTCTACCGCAGGCCCCATTACGTTATCGCTGTGGGATTTGATGACAGGAACGCCGTTCTCATCGAGCATGACGGCCTGCAGGCGAACAGCGTCATGGCCTACGACGCTTTTGCCAAGGCATGGAAGCGAGCGGGGCAATGGATGCTCATAATTCGTCCGAAAGGTGACGGAACCAGCCGTGAATACTGACAGACTATTCATAAGAGGTGCGTTTTACGCATGCTTCATCGCCTTTCTGGCGGCTTTTACAGGCGCCTGTTCGCTTCCAAGGATCGTCATTCTGAATGATCCGCTGAGCGCCGAGGAGCATGTCAAGCTCGGCAAGATCTACGAAGCCCAGGGAAAGGCCGACCTCGCGGCGCAGCAGTACGAAGCCGCGGTCAAAAGTGACCCAAAGTCCGTTTCATCCCTTATTCTTCTAGCTGATCTTTCTTTTCAAATGGGAAATTATGAAACTGCCGAAGGCGCCTACAAAAAGGCCGCTTTACTGCAGCCTGAGAACGGCGACATTTACAACAACCTGTGCTGGGTCTATCTGAAACAAGACCGCCGCATCGACCGGGCCGAGGGCCTGATACAGAAGGCCCTGGCCGCGACGCCGGAACACCGGGGATATTACCTCGATACAAAAGGCATGGTCCTGCTGAAACTGAACCGGCTGGATGAGTCGATAGCAGCGCTGCGCGAAGCCATCAACCTCATCCCCGCTGATCAGGCCGGGTTCCTTGCCGAAGCCTATGCCCACCTTGCCGAGGCGTACCGGAAGAGTGGAGACGATGTCCGTGCCGGAGAGGCAGGCAAGGCCGCGGAATCGCTCCGCAGCCGGTAAAAAAAACGGGAAATAGTACTGCGCTGCAGCTCCCTCCGCTGTTTCTCGGCGGCGCTGAAAAGGCCCTCCGAGTCCTTCATTTTATTGACAAATCCTGCTTTTTCTTGTATCTTGAGAGCGCTGCCCGAAAGACAGATGCAGCGCTTTGGTTTCTCCCCGGATAATTCGGTGCTGAGCACCCGATAGGCGCCGGTGAGGGAGCAGGAATGCGGAAGTACCGGGAGACAAGGCGTGATCCCTTTAAGAGACATCAATCCGACAGAACGCTTCCCGATAGTCACGCTGGCGCTTATCGCTCTGAACGTCGCGGTTTTCGGATATGAGATGAGCCTGGGACAGGCAGGCGGGGACCGGTTTGTCGCGGCATTTGCGCTGGTTCCCGCGAAGCTTTTCGCTGCCGGTCGCCATGTCTGCGGGACCGCTTCCCCCGGCAATAACGATGATCACGTCCATGTTCCTGCACGGCGGGATCCTTCATATCGCCGGCAACATGCTTTACCTGTGGATATTCGGAAACAACATTGAAGACGCCATGGGCAGGCTGCGGTTCATCGTATTCTACGTGCTCTGCGGTCTGGCCGCGGCATATGTCTCATGCTTTCCTGAACCGGACGTCGCTCATTCCCATGATCGGGGCGAGCGGCGCGATTTCCGGCGTGCTCGGCGCCTATCTTGCTTCTGTATCCCCGGGCGAGGGTCGTTACGCTGATCTGGTTCGGATTTTACATCCGGACCGTTCCGATCCCCGCCATGTTCGTGCTGGGGTTCTGGTTCGTGCTTCAGTTCCTGAACGCACTTGTGGAAAGCGGGTCCCAGGGCGGCGTGGCGTGGGCCGCTCATGTGGGCGGGTTTGTAGCCGGCCTCATACTGGTGGGGATATTTAAACGCAGGACCGTTCCCTTCGGGGGAGGGAGGAGTTCGACCAATCTATGATTCTTTCGTGTGAATGCGGCGCAAAACTCAAGATCGATGAAGCCAAGCTCGCGGGCAAACGGGTAAAGGTGCGCTGTCCCCGTTGCGGCAATGTGCTGCCCCTGCCCAGCGCGCCGATCCCGACCCCGGCGCCTGCGCCCGCTGCACCAAAACCCGCGCCTTCGGTCAAGGGCAAGCCCGCCCACCTTGTCCTGATCGCCCATGACAGCGAGGTTGTCAGGAACATGGTTACCAGTGTCCTGTTCGAAGCGGGCTTTGACGTGGCGGAAGCCGCCGACGGCGTCACAGCCTTGAAAATCGCGACAGAACGCAAACCCCAGGCGATTGTGGTCGACGTCGGCCTGCCGGGAATATACGGATTCGAGCTCTGCGAACGATTGAAGAACGATCCTCAGACCAAAGGAGTCAAGATCATCCTTCTTTCATCCGTCTACGATTCACGGCGCTACAAGAGGACGCCCGCAAGTCTATACGGCGCCGACGATTACATCGAAAAACATCATATCCCGGACTATCTGACGGTCAAGCTGCGCAGGCTCATTTCTCCCGAATCGCACGTCGAGCCGGCTCCGAAAGCCAAGGATCTGTTCCAGCCCGACTTGCCCGAGATGTCCCGGCCGCCGGCCCGCGAATTCGAGTCATCGCTGCTCAGCCACGATGCGCCGGCCCCCGCCCCGGAGCGTGAAGCAGCGGGACCGCGCCCCCAACGCGGCGCGGCCCAGCGCGCGGCTGCACCCGAGCCGGCAGAAAGCACGGCGGTCATGCCGGAATCCATCAGTCTGGACGGCTCGATCTTCCAGAAAGAGGAATGCGACATACCGCGCGTCGACGAAGCGGACCCCGATGCCGTGGAAAAGGCGCGCCGCTTCGCCCGCATCATCGTTTCCGACGTGGCGCTCTACAACCAGGAAACGGTGATCGAAGGTATCAAAAACGGGACCTTTTTCGAGCTGCTCAAGGCCGATATCGATGAAGGCCGGGAGCTGTACGAAAAGCGCGTACCTGCCGTCATTAAAAAGAAAAAGGACTACTATCAGGAGGCCTTCGACAACTTTATCGCGGCTGCGAAACGGAAGAATGTCCGTTGACAGGAAGTGAAAGTTTTAGTATAGTATGAGGACTCGTCGGGGCGTAGCGCAGCCTGGTAGCGCACTTGGTTCGGGACCAAGGGGTCGGAGGTTCAAATCCTCTCGCCCCGACCATTATTTTCCCTCGCATCTGAAACACGCCGGTATGGTAAACAGCTCATTAGCAATCATCGAGAGCCGGGGCAGGGGAGGGCAGGTTATTACGGTAGTCAACCGGTTTGGACATACGGATAAAACAAGAATCGCAATCCTGAAGGATCACAGGATCGGGGCTTTTATGCGACCTCACGTTGACGTTTCACGAGGTGGCCATGAGTGAGCGCGAACGGTCCGTTGATGATCTGATGGGCGCTGAGCCCTATGGAGACGAAAGCGAAGAAAAGGAAGAGCGCAGGGCCGAAACCACCGGGGAATCCTCTGAATCCGTAGCGGACAGCGGCGCGGGCCAGAGGGGCCTCGATGCCATCAAGTATTACCTCAAGGAAATCCGGAAGACCCCCCTTCTTACCTTCGAGCAGGAACAGGAACTCGCCAAACGGATCGAGCAGGGCGACCAGGAAGCCCGCGCCAAGATGATCGAAGCGAACCTGCGCCTCGTCGTCGCCATCGGAAAAAAGTACATCAACCGCGGTCTTCAGTTCTCCGACGTCATCGAAGAGGGCAACCTCGGCCTGATCCGCGCAGTGGAGAAGTTCCAGTACCAGCGCGGGTTCAAGTTCAGCACCTATGCGTCGTGGTGGATCAAGCAGGCCATCGAACGGGCGATCGTCAACCAGACGCGCATCATCCGCCTGCCCGTGCACATCGCCGAGATCGTCAATTCCTACATGCGCGCGACACGCCAGCTCACCCAGGCGCTCGGCCGCGACCCGCAGATCGAGGAAATCGCCAAGAAGATGAAGGTCACCGTGGAGAAGGTGAGGAGCATCTCGCAGGTCGTGCGGGAGACCTACTCCCTCGACATGCTCATCGGCGACCAGGAAGAGGACACGCTCAAGGACATCCTCCAGGACAGCAATGCCCTGTCGCCGGCCAGCTTCTCCGACGAGATCCGCAGGCGCGAACATATCGACGAGTGGCTCCAGCAGCTCTCGGTCAGCGAGCGGAAGGTCATCGAGCTGCGGTTCGGGCTTGACCGACGGCGAGCCCAAGACGCTGGACAGCATCGGCAAGGAATTCGGCATCACCCGCGAACGCGTCCGCCAGATCGAGACCCAGGCGCTCAACAAGCTCCGGGCCATTACGAAGCGGAAAAAGATCGATCTGGAAGGAATGTTGTAAAATTTTAAGTTGCGGATTGCGAATTGAGGTGCTGAAATTATTGTTGTTTGTTTTTCCTGCAGTCAAATCCGAAATTCAAAATTTTATGGAGCATATTTTTCCCGGACCGACTTCCTACAGACACTAATTCCGCATTCCGAATTCCACATTCCGCATTTACAACGCCCCTGTAGCTCAGGTGGATAGAGCAGCGGTTTCCTAAACCGCGTGCCGGGTGTTCGAATCACCCCAGGGGCACCATAAAATCAAAGAGTTCGAGGCTGATACGAGAATCTATCAGCCTTTTTTGTTTTTTTTTATGTTGCTCTAGCTTGCAGCAGGATCCTGCGGTTTATGGTCATTGAGAAATGCATCCCACTTCCATTATCATGCGTTTACCAGCAATACTTCTTGTATCGGTTGAAGTTTTTTTTCAGTAAGACTTCTTCATGGTTCATGCTGAATTTTTCATTCGGAGACCTTAAGAGGCACAATCGCGTGTTTCTGCATCAGCGGCTAACTTATTGAGTTTATTAATCAGAAAATTAAATTGAAATGCTGTCTAAATGTTGTGCAATTTTCATGATTGGTACTGTAACCGCATTCAATAGGTTATTACCCACAGAGTTAACCACAGGTTTTTAACAGAGACCGTGTATAAATGAATGCAGTGCCGATTGCTGCAACTTCTTGAAGCTGTTGTAATTGCATTTGCCTGGGATATCCCCGGGTTGCATTCCGATTTGGTTTCCTGCGTGATGGGTATAAACACGCTGCTTGACAATAAGCTGCAAACTAATATAATCGACCTGCATGAAGCAGATCAGCGTTCATTCCGTATTCCGCAGTCTGGTTTTTCCCGGAGGGTTTCCTTCCAATCGACACGAGGCAGAAGCGTTCAAGCCAAACGATCGCATTTGGCATTGCTGTAAACTTCATGCCGAATTTTTACTTAAGGACATCGGGCTGATCACGTGGTATTTTCATGCTATGAGAAGCAGAATGAAGAACCGAAAAAATCGGTAATCCTTTTCCTAGCCATGTCCCCGGAAAGCGGGCCGATGGATAGAGAGAGTTGACGAAGAAGTACGATTTTATAATCCCGTGAGTCCGATTGGAACAAGGCAGAGCGAGCAAGGTTAGGCTGCTTCAAATTGTCAGGACTTGCAGCTGATTTGCAGAGAGAGGACCTTTTCTTATACCATTGACCGTACCCGGATCCCATGTTATCATATTCCTCAAGATCCAATGAGGATTATCAAATCAGGCTTTAAAGCGAGAAGATGAATGTGCGCTGAAGAAAGAAACCAGAACGTAATCCTTTCCCAGATAATCGCCGACCTTTTTGCATCATCGAGGAACGGCGACGATCTACAGGCCAAAATCCTCCTTCTCCGCGGTGAAATAAACAAGGTGATTGATAGTGAGGATACGATATTCGGAAAATTCCGTGGACTCGTGGAATCTTTTCGGGAGATCATTCCTGACGAAAAACAGCGATATAATGCCGCAATCAAGGCCTTGTCAACGACGGTGAAGCTCAGTCGGCAGGATATCGTCAGGGCAGTCAGCAATCAACTGGCGGAGCTCAAAGTACTCGAAAAGGGCTTAATGGGCACCTCTTCCGGCTGGCGGGATGATCTTAGGGTCATGGAAGCCAAATCGCGGGAGATAAAAGACGAAATATCAAGACTGCGGGAGAGGATAGGGCAGCTTGAGATCGAAGAAAAAGCGATCCTGAACAGCATGGCGACACGGGGAAAGGATGTGGACCTCGTCTCGAGGGCAGTGGGCCAGCTTTTCGCGGAGATTACGGCAGAGATAACCTATATCAATAAAAAAGTTGCGGAAGTCGACGCTGAAAGTGCACCTTCTCAACCGGTTCCGCCCAGGGCGCCTGTTAAAAGTGATGTTCCTGTCCAGGAAAAGGTCAGCGTCGAGCCGAAGAGCGAAAGCCCCGTGCCCTCTGCGCCGCAGTATGCGGACTTGCAGAAAAAATGCCCCCTGTGCGGGGGCCGAATGGTCTTCTACAGTAATGAGAGGATGTGGAGATGTTTTTCCTGTGCACACGAGGAATTACAGGAGGAAAAGGGAAGCGTCGAGCCGCAAAGCGTCGAACAAGGGAGCGTCGAACAGAAAATCGAAATCCCGGAACCTGCTGCGCCGCAGTATGCGGACTCTCAGAAGAAATGCCCCATGTGCGGGGGGCGGATGGACTTCTACGGTGGTGAAAACAAGTGGAGGTGCTTCTCCTGCGCATTCGAAGAATTAAAGGAAGAACGGAGAGTCTTCGAGCAGAAAATAGAAATCCCCGAGCCTATTGAGCCCCAGTCCACGGAATTTCAAAAGAAATGCTCCATGTGCGGGGGACGAATGGACTTCTACAGTGGTGAGAATAAGTGGATATGCTTTGTCTGTGCATTCGAGGAGTCGGCAAATGGCGAAGTCCAGGACAAAGAAGTTCAGGACAAAAGCGAGGAGAACAACAAACATACGAGAGCGCCTGAATTCACATCCGTTTCAGATCCTGTCTTCGATCCGTCCAAACCGTCCCATCACCAGCCTCCGACCAAGAAGAAGCCGTGCCCGGTCTGCCATAAAAAGATGAATTGGGCCCAGGAGGCGAGAACCTGGCGGTGCCCTTACTGCCACTATATGAGAAAGGCCTAGATGAGCAAGTTGCCGTTTGATTGCGTAACGTAATCACTCCTTTTTTTCCGCCGCGGTTCATTCCTTACCGAAACACTTCCACCCGGTTTTTTCCCTTGTTCTTCGCCCGGTAGAGCGCCTGGTCGACATGCTCATGAAGGATCTCCATGGACTCCCCATCCTGGGGATAGCAGGCCACGCCGATGCTGGCCGTGAGCGTATAGTGACTGCCTTCGGCCACTCCCGCCGCGACCTCGATGCTCTTCTCCAGGCTGTGCAGTAATCGGGTAGCAATATCGACGGCTACGGGCTCGGCGGTCTCGGGCAGGATCACAATGAACTCGTCGCCGCCGCAGCGCGCGACGATATCCATGGTGCGGACGGTGTTGGTGAGGATGTCGGCCACGTTCCTGAGCACGGTGTCCCCGAAGGGATGGCCGAAGGTGTCGTTGCACTGTTTGAATCCGTCTATGTCTACCATCAGCAGGCTCAGATGGTGCCCATGGCGTTCAGCCCTGGCCAGCTCGCGCTTCAAACGTTCGTTGAGATAACGCCGGTTCATGAGGCCGGTCAGAGGATCGGTAATGGACAGCTTCTCGAGCACCTCGGTCTTGTTCTGAAAGATGTTCCGGTCCATGACAACAGCTGCATGGGTCGTGAAGGACTGGATGAGTTTCAGGTCCTCCTCATCGAACGCTTCTCCCGATGTCTTGTCGGAAAGATTGAGCACGCCGATGATCTGGTCCTCGATCTTGATCGGCACGCTTACGAACGAACGGGTCTTGTAGTGGCTCCTGTTCTTCTGCCTGGTCCGGGGGTCGTTCTCCACGTCCTCGACCAGGATGGCCTCGCCGTATTCCGCCACCCTGCCCGCAATGCCTTCGCCCCGAATGATCCGGAGTTTGTCCGTTACCCCGTCGACGATGCCTTTCTTTGCCGAAAGGAGAAGATCGTCGGTCTCGCGGTCAATGAGCATCAAGGAGCCCTGCTCGGCCTTGAGCAGACTGGCCGACTCATCGAGGATGGTCCGGAGCAGCGTGCTGAAATCCGTGATCTGCGTTATGGACTTCGTGACGTCCGCTATGGCGGCGAACCGTTCGAATTTGCGATAGAGCTCCTGGTGCAGACGCTGGTTCTCCATGGAAAGAGCGGTCTTGCGGCAGAAGACCGTGATGATCTGAGTTTCCGTTTCTGCCAGGTCCCGGGCGGCGATGCACAGGATGCCTTCCAGCCTGTTGTTTGCGATGACCGGGAAGAAATAGAGACCTCCCTGGCGTTCCTGGCGGTTTGCGTCCGGCAGCGGCAGGGGGCCCAGCGAGAACACGAAAGGCTTCCCGGAGCTCAAACTCTGGGCGATCTCACCGTCTTCACTGATGCTGATATCACCCGACGTCCCGTTGCCTTTTGCATGATCGGACAGTGCCGTGAACCTGCCCTGTTTCCTGTCCAGCATGAATACGGCGATGCCGTCGCTGTGGATCAGGGTGGAAAGGTCCTGAACCAGCTGCCGATAAAGCGTTTCCGGACGTTCTCCGGCCGCGGTGCTCCATGAACCGATGGCCCGCTTCATGGTGTCGAATTCTTTTCTCAGAGCGGAAGCCTCCCGGCAGCTTTTCAGGACCGTCCGGATGGATTCATCGACAAAACCGCAGACGTCCCAGGCTTTGGCGAGCGTGGTATAAACGTATGGCTCGGTCTGCACTGCGTCGAGACCTGCGTCCATCGCTATTTTCATGCCGTCATGATAGTCCTGCTGCGTGGCAAAGGAACCCTGTCCCAGGATCACGGCCTTTTCGTCGAGATATTCTATGGGAAGGGCGAAGCTCACGATCTTTGTGTAACAGGTGAACACGTCAGGTTTGCCCGTGGCGAGCGTCTTCATCAGGAACGGGCGGCAGTAGCTGTCGCAGTGGTCCGGGAATCCCGGGGCTGTGTCGCGGAGCCGCTGGCACAGGTGATACTTGCCCCGGGGGACGAATATCCGCTCTCCCTTCGAAGAGTAGACGCTCAGATGGAAGCCGAGACTTTCGGACAAGGTGGCGAAATAGTCCTGCAGCGTGGCGGTCCTGAAGAGGTCCGGCAGGCGGTCGCCTTTCATTTCGTTCAACACAAACCCTCCGTCGTCTTTCCTTGTCCTGCTCCGATCATGATGCATCCAACGGCTTTGAGGCCCGGTGAGGACGAAACGTTCCGCAACCTCAGAAAAGGGGATGACCCTGCTTTCAGAATCGCGGCGTCGCAGCGTCCTGCGCCCGCCCTTGGATTCTTTGACGCCGATAGTACCTTCTCAGGAACGGACCGCTGACATTCCTTCAGGAAAAGAAGGAATGGCTCTTCCTCCGGCGGCAGCGTGCGTACTGGTGCAGTAGTTGTGGATTACTTCGCAGTAGAACGCGGAAGTATATTCCTCCCATCCACAGGCGCAGCACATGCAGGATTCCGTCGGATCCGTTTTCCGCATGTAGTTGTTACATTGAGGACACCGTTTGAACCACATCCCGTCCATAGGTCCCCCTCTCAGGCCGCTCTATTCCACGGTCACGCTTTTTGCAAGATTTCTCGGCTGGTCGACATCGCACCCGCGCTGGACCCCGATGTGATAGGCGAGGAGCTGAAGCGGAACGGCAAACAGGAAAGGAGCAAAAAGCGGATGCGCGGACGGCACTTCGATGATATCGTCAGCTTTTCCCGCAAAAGCTTCCGGCGCGTCCGTTATTGCAATGATCCGTCCGTTCCGTGCTTTGACCTCTTCGACATTAGAATAGAGCTTGTCAAAGAGATCGTTCGAGTGGGCAACGACCACCACGGGAAGTCCCTGTTCTATGAGCGCGATGGGGCCATGTTTCATCTCGCCGGCGGGATGCCCTTCGGCATGAATGTATGATATCTCCTTGAGTTTCAGCGCGCCCTCGAGCGCGATGGGATAATTGATGCCGCGGCCCAGATAGAGAAAATCACGGGCCGGCGCCAGAATCCGGGCCAGCGCTGCGATCTTGTCGTCGAGCTTCAGCGTCTTTTCAATAAGGTCGGGAATGGCCGCAAGGCTGTTTTGCAAGGCGTGCAGTGCTTCCTGGTCCAGGCAGTTGCGTCCGTAGCCGAGGCCGAGAGCGATCAGCGACAATGCAGCCAGCTGCGTGGTGAAGGTCTTGGTCGAGGCCACGCCGATCTCGGGGCCGCCTCGCGTATAGAGGACCGCGTCGGCCTCCCGGGTCGATGTGCTGCCGACGACATTGCAGATCGTCAAAATGCGCGCGCCCTTTTGTTTTGCCTCGCGCTGGGCGGCAAGGGTGTCGGCTGTTTCGCCGGACTGCGTGATGGCGATGAATTGGGTACCCTCACCGATGACGGGGTCCCGGTAGCGGTATTCCGATGCGAACTCGACGCTGACGGGGATCCGGGAAAGCCGTTCGATCAGATACTTCCCGATGAGACCGGCATGATAGGACGTTCCGCAGGAAACAATGTGCAGTCGGGCAAGGTCCGTTTTTCGCTGATGCCGGATCCCCAAGTTCAGGAGAAATCCCCGGGGATCAGCCAACCGCTCACCGAGCGTGGCCCTGACGGCAGCGGGCTGTTCGTAGATTTCCTTATGCATGAAATGAGGATGTCCCGCTTTTTCTGCCATGGCGGGCGACCAGTCGATGTCCACGGCTGCGCTCCGGCAGGGAACTGCCGCATCGGAGTCGAGGAGATGAAATGCCATTGAATCATCGCTGAGGGTGCAGATCTGGCCGTCCTCCAGGAAGATGAACTTCCGGGTATACGGAAGGAGGGCCGGAATATCCGAAGCAAAGTAATACGTGTCCGTGCCGACGCCGACGACGAGGGGGCTGCCTCTTCTGAGCGCAAAGAGCAGGCGGGGATGCTTTGCGCTCATGATGCCCAGGGCAAAGGTCCCGCGCAGTTTCGCCGCAGCTTCCCGGATGGCATCCCTGATCGAATACCCGTCTGTTACGTATTTCGCGATCAATTGAGGCACGACTTCGGTGTCGGTTTCAGAAAGAAACCGGCGGCCTTCCTGCTCAAGTTCGGACTTCAGCTCACGGTAATTTTCGATAATGCCGTTGTGCACAACGGCGATTCCATCGACGACGTGCGGATGGGCGTTCTTGAGGGAAGGCGCACCGTGCGTGGCCCATCGCGTATGGCCGATGCCGATCCGGACCTCCCGAGTAAGATCGGGAAGGATTTTCTGGAGGTCCTTCAGCTTTCCTCTCGTCTTGTAGATCTCGAGACCGTGTCCATTCTGAAATGCAATACCGGCCGAGTCGTATCCCCGGTATTCCAGTCTCTTGAGGCTTTCCAGAATCACCTGGAGCGATCCGGTCTTACCCACGTAGCCGACGATGCCGCACATGGTTCGGGTCCCCCTTTGCTTCCTGTTTTCTAATCTTTGAGCTTTCAGCGGTCGGCTGGAAGCTCTCGACTTTCAGAATCCGTCTGCTCTTCCTTACTGTATCGTCACCGATGCAGAAAGCGACAGCTCAGCGGTCAGGTTTACGGTCGTATCCGTAGCCGTATCGTATCCGCTCACTGCCAGCGACATCTGGCCATGATAGAAATCCGATGGATCAGGCTGGTGACCGTCGGCGATATCGCAGACCACGGTGCTGAATTCACCGGCATTGAATCCCTCTGCATCCGCCAGCATGATTCTGACCGTGCCGTTGCCGGCGCCCGTTGCGGGAGAATAGACGGCGGTGATCATGGACCCCGATGCCGCTCCCGTTGCCTGAACAACACCGTCATCCGTTGTCGGCGGGACCGAGCTTTTTACAGTCACCCCTGACGGAAGGGTGAACGTCAGGTCGTAGCCCGTGATAACCGTGTTCGCCGGCAGCGTTCCGCTCACCGACGTTGCAAAAACGATAACGGCTGATGTGGGGGGGGCTGTGTTAGTGCCTCCGTTTGTGCTCCGGCTGCTCGAGCTGCAGGATGCGAGCGCCGTGAAAACGGCAAAGGGGAGTATGAACTGCAGAAGCGCTCTTTTCATGTTTTCCTCCGGATGGGTGGAATACACAGCAATACCTGTTTGTTCAGCAAAAAATTCAGCTGCACCGTGTCTTCTGTTCGCGAAGACAGCCAGAGCGGCATCCGCGTCCTTACTGATGCTTACTATCTAAGGCTGCGGCTCGATGTAACCGCGAAGTGACGGGCACCCGAAAATGATCCACCCGGAAAAGTGCAAGAAGCATACCGCCGCAAAATCCGGGGCTGGTGCGAAAATCCTGTCATGGTCGAATGCAATTTTGTGTTTTTATCCGGCGATTCATCA
Organism: Nitrospirota bacterium; assembly: GCA_963749655.1. Taxonomy (GTDB): domain Bacteria; phylum Nitrospirota; class UBA9217; order UBA9217; family UBA9217; genus JAJYKN01. The sequence goes on along the minus strand of CAVVOB010000015.1, from coordinate 41,823 downwards.
CGGATAAACCATTTGAAGTTACTGGCAATGACGACGGAATTCCCGGCGTCGTCAGAAGCCACCCTCGTTTCGCTGTTGAGCGCGATCACATCGACTTCTGCGAGCATGATGCCGCTTCGAGCCGCTGACCATGGGATGAATAGTGCCCCGGCAGGGTACAATCGGAATACTTAGATTGTTGATTTTACAGAGGATGAAGAATGGTGTATCCCGCGGCTACATCGAAAGGAACCCGCAATTTCGAAAATATGTATCCCAGGGACACAGGCTGGAACCTGCGTTCATGCAGAGGGCCGCAAGGTCACGAAAAAACAGCGTATCAGCAGCGGCATCATAATTGCTACTCTTTGTGCGAGATGGACATGCATAAGAAAAAGATACTCATTGTCGACGATGCGATCTTCTGTCGCATCTGCGCGGCGCTTCTCGAAAAAGAAGGATACAGCATAAACGTAGTTCCCGACGTGTTCCAGGTAGACCTCGACCGGAACCAGTGATGAATTGGGGCTGGTCATTACCAGCTATCCTTACTGCGCGTCTCTCCTCGGCAAGCTTCAGCGATCGAGGATCCCCACGATCATTCTTTCCGACCAGGTCTGTCATGATCTTACCAGAGCTCTCGACGATTTTGACAAGACCTTGTCGCACTGTCTCATCAAACCGCTGGACTACCACAAGTTCAGAATACTCGTAGGCCAGGCGATGTCGAGGGGCATTGTTCAGGAGATTCAGTAGCCGTCCCCGCCGGGGACGGAAGTCAGGGCGATTCGGATAGATCGGAGCATCGGCGGCAGCGCAGCGCCGGTATGACGATGCCGAAAAGGAGACCGCCGGCGTCATGTACGAGTCCTTCTTCAATTTAAGAACAAAGCCCTTCGAGCTTGTGCCGAATCCGGATTTTATTTTTATGAGCAAGACGCATAAGAAGGCGATGCAATACCTGAACTACGGCATACGGGAAAAGGCGGGATTCATACTTCTTACCGGCGACGTCGGCTCGGGCAAGACAACGCTCCTCAGCGATCTCGTTAAAACGTCTTGACGAGAACGTGGTGTTTGCGAAGATCTTCAACACGAACGTCAATTCGGAGCAGCTTTTTGCCATGATCAACGACGATTTCGGCCTCGACAGCAAGGGAAAAGACAAGGTCAAGCTGCTGAAAGAACTCTATGATTTCCTGATCGAGCAGTACGCAAAGGGCAACCAGTCCCTGCTGATCGTCGACGAGGCGCAGAACTTCAAGCCCGACCTCCTCGAGGAGATCAGAATGCTGTCGAATCTCGAAACCGCCACGACCAAGCTGCTTCGAATCATTCTGGTCGGCCAGCCGGAACTGCGGAACAGTCTGGCGCTTCCCGAGCTGAGACAGCTGAGACAGAGGATCAGCGTCAGCTGCCGTATCCATCCTCTTACGCGGGAGGAGACTGAACAGTATATCTTCCACCGGCTGGAGATCGCCGGAAACAGGGGTGCGGTAACCTTCGGGGAAGGATGCATCGATCATCTTTTTCGCTACAGTCGCGGAATTCCGAGGCTCCTGAACATCTTGTGTGATTTTCTTCTGCTCACGGCCTTCAATGAAGAGCGGAGGGATGTCGATATCGACATGGTGCAGGAAATCGCCGGCGACCTGGACTTTGAAGGACATTTCTGGGGCAAAGACAACGGTTCCGATCGATCATTGAACTGCACGGCGCTTATCAACGCGCTCAAATCCAGTTAGGCAGCTGATGACAGGAAAGGCGGGGCTCATGCAGACAGATGTTGATGACAAGCCGGCTGCTGCGAACAGCGCAGAATGCGCTGCACCGGCAGCGGAACTGAGCGGGAGCGATCCGGATGTTTTCGAACAGTCGGATGAGGCCGCCGTTGCCGCGCCTGCCGGGGAGTCCCTTGACGGGACGGACGACCATGCTTGTCTGGAGAACTGGTATGCGGTCGCGGTAAAGTCGAGGCATGAATTTGTCGCGGCCTGTGAATTGATGAAAAAAGGCATCACGTCATTCTTGCCGACCGTAACCAGCGTCAGGCAATGGCAGGACAGAAAAAAACACCTCGAGCAGCCCCTTTTCCCGGGATATCTGTTTGTGCGAATACCGCGTCACGCTGAATTGTTCATCAAAGTCCTTCAGACGCGCGGGGTCGCCTGTTTCGTCTCACTGGAGCCCGGCCATCCGACGGCGATCGCAAATGAAGAAGTCGAGTCTCTGCGGCTCCTCGTCGACAGCGGTATCGCGATCAACCTGTATCCTGAATTTCTGCAGGGATGCCGTGTGCGGGTAAAGAACGGTCCCTTGAAAACAGCCGAGGGAACCCTTTTCAGGAAGGACGACGGGTATCTGTTCCAGGTGAATATCGAATTGCTCGGCCGGTCGGTTTCGGTCGCTATTTCGCCCCAGGATATAGAAACGGTATAGAAAGCAATCGTCGGCTTCGTAGAAAGGGTCCGATGTCAGGGCCGCGCCTCCCACAAGAAATGCGTGTTTGCATCATGTTGCAGAAAGCCTCTGTAACTGAAGGGGCGAAGCTATATCCGGCCATAAAGGAACAACATCCGTCCATGGCGCTCGCTTCCGGAGCAAACGGTGGTTGGTGAAAGATAAAAGTCCGGTTCCCACTGAGAACCGGACGGGAGACATTATGCAAAGAATAATCCCAAGCATCCGATTCTCCGTACTGCTCTTCGTGCTCATCTCGGCCGTTGCAGCACCGGGCACGGCCCGGGCCTATATCATCGGCGAAGAGGACATGCTTCAGATTTCGGTCTGGGGAAATGCAGAACTGAGCGTTCATGTCCCTGTTCGGCCTGACGGCATGGTTTCCATGCCGCTCGTCGGCGATGTACGGGCGGCCGGCAAAACGCCGCAAGAGCTCAAGGTGGCGTTGGAGAAGGATCTTGCGAAGTTTATGAAAGCGCCCGTCGTAAGCGTTCTCGTCACGGCGGTCAACAGCTTCAAGAATCTACATTTTCGGCGAAGGGCTTTCCCGGACGGCCCCGTCCGGAAACGGATCGTTTCCCACCGGTCAGTACACGCTGAAGCGGGACACCACGCTCCTCCAGATGCTTGCACAGCTGGGGTCCCTCGACAGCGTACAGATGCAGGACGCTTTCGTATCACGGGACGGAAAAAGGCTTGCCGTGGATTTTTTGAGACTTATGACGAAAGGCGATCTGAGCCAGGATGTCAAGTTGGAGCCCAACGATATCATCTATCTTCCCGGCGGAATCACCACCCGGATTCGCGTCGTCGGTGAAGTAAAGACGCCCGGTCTCGTCCCGTTCGCCGAGGGCATGACGGCGCTCGATGCCGTACTGAGCGCAGGCGGCTTTACTGAATATGCCAGCCGGAACGGGGTCGTCATCGTCCGTAAAGAAGATGAAGTCGTAAAGAACATCAAGGTGCCGCTTAAGGATGTAATGAACGGAAAGATCGCGAAGAATGTCGTTTTAAAACCGGGCGATATCGTACGGGTCAACAGCAGCTTTTTTTAGGAGCAGTCCATGCACGAAGAAGAACCAACCGGATTCGATATCAACCGGTACCGGGACCTGATCTGGAAGAGGCGGTATATAGCCCTGGCCACTGCTCTGCTCGTGGTCTCGCTGTTCACCTGGGGGAGCTACCTGTGCCCGAAGACCTACGAGGCATCGGTTTCCGTAACCATAGAGAAAAGCGCGCTGTTGAATCCCCTCATCCAGGGCGTCGGCGTTCCTCCGGGAGATCAGAGCCTCATTGATCTGAGGAACACGATAACGAGCAGGACGATCATCGGGCGTGTCCTCAAAAAGCTTGACCGGATCGAAAGCTCCAAGGACACCATCGAATATGACGGCAGGATTGCCTCGATCCAGAAGGATCTCAAGGTGACCGCCATCAGCAGCGTGGGAGACAGACGGACCCAGAACCTGTTCCAGATATCCTATCAGGGGAGGGAGCCCAAAGAGGTGTACACCATGCTGGAAGCGCTGGTGAATGAGTTCATCGCCGAAAGCACGGGCCTCCAGATCAACGATGCCCTCGGCGCCTATGCTTTCATCGACGAACAGCTCAATGAGTATAAGAAAAAGCTGGAGGATTCCGACAAGGCCATTCGCGAGTTTCGCGAAAAGAACCCCACCATGGTTCCCCAGAGTGAAGCCACGCTTCTCGCAAGGATCGAGAATTACCAGACAGGTCGGATCGATACGGAGATCAGGCTGAAGGAGCTTCAGCGAAAACGGGAGAGCCTTCGAAAGCAGCTGTCGGGCGAAAAGGAAATGACCGTCGCCTTTGTTTCTCACGACGATTCGCCGGCAGGCAGGCTGAATTACCTGAACAACCAGCTCATGCTTCTTCTGAGCAAGTATACCGAAGATTATCCCGATGTCATACGGATCAAGAGCGAGATCGATCAGCTTCAGAGACAGATGGAGCTCGGCATCAAAAGTGATAAAAAGAAGGGCGAAGGGGGCGGGGAAATGCAGGCCATGAATCCCGTGTACCGCCAGATGAAGGAAGAGCTTTCCAAGACCGAATCGGAGATGGAGTCGCTCAAAGCCCGGCTCGACGAGCTGACAAGACTGCAGAACACGGGGCGGGCGGACCTGGGGCGGATGCCGAAAGAGCAGGAAGAGTGGTCCAAGATCCAGCGGGACCGGAACGCCTATCAGCGGGTCTACGACGAGTTGATCCAGAAGCGGGAAAGCGCACGGGTTACGAAAGATCTCGAGCTCGCCGACAAGACGACGCGTCTCCGCATCGTCGATCCGCCGGTCATGCCGCGTGTTCCCGTCAGCCCCAACCGTATTCGAATGATTCTCATGGGATTGTTCCTGGGCGTCGCATCGGGAATAGCCGCGGCGGCAGCTCTCGACTATTTTGACAGGTCTTTCAAGAATGTGGACGATGTAGAGAAGGGGCTGCGGATCCCCGTTCTGGCATCGATCCCGGCTATTATCACCGAAGAGGATATACAGATCGAAGCGGCCCGCGACAAGAAGGTTTTTGTCGCTTCCGGCGCCTACCTCCTGCTGATCATACTCGTTCTGATCGGAGAGGCGGCATCCCGGTATCTGGGAATCGGCATTTTTCGAGGTTGACGGGGCACTCTATGAGCAGGATTGAACGGGCACTTGAAAAAGCCGTAAAAATGAGATCGGTCAAGGCTCCGGCGCCGGTCAGCGCAGGCGTCCCGTCATCAGCGCGGGGCATTGTCCATGCGTTTCCTTCCTCGGTCTTTGACGCAGGCGAAGGCGGCGTCGACGTCGCAAACGTGAACAGCCATATCGTCACCATAACCGATCCCTATAGTTATGCCTCAGAGGAATACCGGAAGCTCCGCGTCCGCGTGCTCGCCGGCACGAAGAAGGACGGGCACAACACGATCATGGTCACCAGCGCTCATCCGAGCGAAGGCAAGAGCGTTACGGCCATCAATCTCGCCGTATCCATCTCCCATGAACTGGACCATACCGTGCTGCTCGTGGACGCCGATTTAAGAAAACCGTCGGTGCATACCTATCTGGGGCTGAAGCCGCAATTCGGATTGAGCGATTATCTGGCGGGGCGCGTCGAATTGCCCAAGCTCATGATCAAGTCCGGCATCGGCAAGCTCGTCGTTATTGCCGCCGGTGAACCGCCGGAGAACCCCGCAGAGCTCATCAATTCGTCACGGATGAAATCGATGGTTCTCGAGATCAAGGAACGGTACCGCGACCGCTATGTTATTTTCGACACGTCCCCGCTCCTGGCCGCGGCCGACAGTCTTTCCCTTTGCGCTTTCGTCGACGGCGTTATTTTCGTCGCGCAGGCGGGGCGATCGGACCGCAAATCGGGCGCGCAGGCGCTGTCGCTGATCCAGGACTACAATATTCTCGGATCGGTTTTGAACAATGTGAAAAAGTATCCGTCACAGAGCCGCTATCCCTATTACTATCGGTCCGGAACGGTGCCGGGCGCAAAATCCGGAAGCAGCGACGACGCTCTCAATGTCACGTCAAGCGAAGGACAGTAGTCTGAAGCGCTTTGCTTCCGCCGGCAGGCCGTACGCGTCGCTCGCAGCAGTGTTTGCAGCGGCCGTCCTGTTCTGGTCCGGACCGGCGGTCGCAGCGGAGTTCACCATGAAACCGTCCATTACTCTCGGCGAAGAATATAACGACAATATCCTTCTGGAACATGTCAACGGGAAGGAAGACACGATAACGCACGCTGTCCCGGCAATCGTATTCCACTACCAATCCCCATTCTGGACCTGGGACGCCGATTATTCACTGGACTACCGGCACTTCGAGCGGGGCACCGTCGGGGACGACTCCGCACAGACGCTGAAATTGAAGAACAGGACGGTCCTTTTCGACAACCTGCTGTTTCTCGAGGCCGCCGATGATCTGAGCAGGGTATCGCTCAATATCGAGCGGGACTACACGCAGCAAAGCCTTGTCGTCAATCAGGCCGAACAAAACATCGCTTCCGTCCGTCCGTTCGCGGTACTGCGCCCGTCTGACCTGGTGGCCGTGACCACGGGCTTTCAGTACCGTGAAACAACCTATACGCATATTTCGTCATCAGCGAGCGCGTCGGCCGTGGACCGCAAGGACGCGACCCTGTTCGCCGAAGCGACGTGGACCCCGTCGTCACGGCTCACGATATCAGTCGGTGTGCAGGAAACCAGGGACCGCAACGAGGTTGAAAATTACGAGCAGACAGACGTTTATGCCGGCCCCCGGTACGAATTCGATAAAGACTCCTTCCTTTACGCCACCATAGGCACGGGTCATCTCGATTATGACCAATCGCCGAGCCGGGAATACGTCAGCGGCAGCGCGGGGATATCCGAAAAGATCTCTGCAACGACCCTGTCCCTCGACTGGAAGCGGTCGTTTCCCGAGGACCCGCTCACCATTTCCACACAGGTGGACACCTATACGGTGTCGTTTTCCCATATCCTGTCGCGTTCGGACTTTGCAGTGAGCGCAACGCGGAACGATTACCGTGACGCGAGAAGCAACGTTCCGACGGCTTCGAGCACGGATTACCGGGCGTCGCTCAATCATCGGTTCTCGGGCCGCACGTCTCTTGCCCTGTCCGCCCAGTACCAGGACCTCGAAGACCGGACCTTGAGCCCGTCAGTCCGCACGAGGACGCAGATCTACGGAGGTGCATTCAAGCACTATCTCACGAGAGACCTGATTCTGTCGCTCGACTATTCATACATTCGATCCGCATCTCCTGTCGCGGTCGATAACAATTATATGAACAACCGGGCAGCGATCAGGATCACGAAGGAGTTTTAGGAATAGGGCCTCCGGGCGGAAATCGGCCGCCGGGCCGAGGTCGCCGGCGACAACTGCAGACCGAGAAGTGATCGGGAAGAGGAACAACAATGAGACTGGAAATGATAAACAGGGACCAGGAATCATCCGGATCAGGAACGTCGTCACTATCCGCCGGAACAGCACGACTGCTACAGCGAGGAGTCCTTTCTCGATATGCTCGCGTTCGAGAGAAAACGAAGCGAGCGTTCGGGACGGCCGTTCCTTGTAATGACCCTGGATTTTTCGCCCATGCAGAACCCGCAAAAAAGGCTCGCAACCGTGAAAGGCACCCTGGAGGCGCTCTCGATCCTTACGCGCGTTACCGATGTAAAGGGCTGGTTCCGTTACGGCTCCGTGCTGGGTGTCATATTTACGGAGATGAACAGTTTCGAGACCAACACCCTGCAGAAAAAGATCCACAGTGAACTGGTCGATAAACTGCATTCCGAACAGGCAGGCATGATCATCGTATCGTTTCACCGGTATCCTGATGAAGGCCGGTCGATGAAGACGGTCGATTCGCCGCGGTTTACCTTTTATCCTGACCTGCCGAAAAAAAGCCGTGACCGCAATGGCGCACTCCGGCTGAAGCGCACCATGGACATCATCGGCAGCCTCACAGGGCTGATCCTCTTCTCCCCCTGTTTTCTCCTGATTCCCCTGTGCATCAAGCTCACTTCGCGCGGGCCGGTGATCTTCCGTCAGGAGCGGGTGGGGCAATATGAGAAGAAATTCCAGTTTCTGAAGTTCAGAAGCATGTACGCCAATCAGAGCGCGGACCGGCACAAAGAGTTCGTCTACAACCTCATCGAGAACAAGACCGGGTGCGACACGGAAGGCAACAACAAAGAAACAAAAGTGTACAAGATCACGAAAGATGACCGGATCACGTCCGTGGGAATGTTCCTGCGGAAGACGAGCCTTGACGAGCTGCCCCAGTTCGTGAACGTGCTGAAAGGCGAGATGTCGCTGGTGGGACCGCGTCCCCCTATTCCCTATGAGCTCGAAAAATACGAAAGCTGGCACCGGCGGCGCGTCCGGGAGGTGAAGCCGGGCATCACCGGACTCTGGCAGGTGAGCGGAAGGAGTTCGACGACCTTCGACGAGATGGTCCGTCTCGATCTGCAGTATGCAAGGAACTGGACACTGTGGATGGACATCAAGATCCTTTTAAAGACACCCTGGGCCATGGTATCAGGCAAAGGAGCGTATTGACCGCGGACGCGACCAATGCAGCGAGGAGGAAACATGATCAACATCGGCATCATAGGGTACGGATACTGGGGTCCGAACATCGTCAGGAATTTCAGCACCATTGAAGGGGCCAGGGTCCATGTCGGTCTGCGATCAAAGCCCGACGTCCCTCAGTCGGGCGAAACGGTCCTATCCCCAGATCACAACGACGAGCGACTGCAGCGAAATCCTGACCTCGCCGGACATCGACGCCGTTGCGGTGATCACTCCCGTATCGACACACTTCGATCTGGCCAAGAAGGCGCTCGACAACGGAAAGCATGTGTTCGTGGAAAAGCCCTTTACCGCGACGGTCGCTCAGGCCGAAGAGTTGATCGAACTGGCGGAGAAAAAGAATCTGATGATCATGGTGGACCACACGTTCATCTTTACCGGCGCGGTGAGAAAGATCAAACAGCTCGTCGACGAAAAGGTCCTGGGCGACCTCTACTACTATGATTCCATCAGGGTGAACCTGGGTCTGTTCCAGCGCGACGTGAACGTCATTTGGGATCTCGCGCCCCACGATTTTTCGGTCATGGACTATCCTCATCAACGAAAAGCCGGTTGCCGTGGCGGCCTGCGGCAAGGCGCACGTGCAACGGCCTGGAGGACACGGCTTATGTCACCGTCCATTTCAGCGACAGCATGATCGCCCACTTCAACGTCAACTGGCTCTCGCCGGTCAAGGTGCGGACGACCCTGATCGGCGGCGAGAAGAAGATGCTGGTCTGGAACGACCTGGAGGTGGACGAAAAGATCAAGATCTACGACAAGGGCGTGGATGTAAGAGCAAGGAGGCGTCCTACGACCTGCTGGTCAACTACCGTTCCGGCGACATGCACGCCCCCCGGGTCGAACGAGCGAGGCGCTTAAAACTGGAAACCGAATATTTCATCAGGTGCATCGCCGAGAACACAACGCCCATCAACGACGGCCATGCCGGGATTGAGGGTCGTCAAAATGCTCGATGCCTGCAACGAATCGATCCTCCATCAGGGGAGAGAGATCAGGCTATGAAATATCTTTCCGTTTGCAGACGACGTCCGGCTCGGACAGAACGTCAAGCTCGCCAACTTCGTGAACCTCTACGGGTGCTCGATCGACGACAACACGAAGATCGGCACCTTCGTCGAGATCCAGAAGAAGGCAGTGATCGGCAAGAACTGCAAGATCCAGAGCCATACGTTCATCTGCGAAGGCGTCATCATCGAAGACGACGTCTTCGTCGGCCACGGCGTAACATTCATCAACGACAAGTATCCGCGCGCGACCAACGGGAACGGGGCGCTCCAGACCGAAGCCGACTGGAACGTCATCCCCACGGTCATCAAAAAAGGGGCGTCAATCGGTTCGGGAGCAACCATCTTATGCAGTATTACCGTGGGCGAAAACGCCATCGTCGGTTCGGGAAGCGTCGTTACGAAGGACGTTCCGGCGAACGCCATTGTGGCGGGAAATCCTGCAAAATTCATAAGGAGCCTGGAAAATGAACCCTAACAACCACATCCCGTTTATCGATCTGATCTCGCCGCACCGCGAGATCGAAGACCAACTCGTAGAGGTCTTCAGGCAGTCGCTGCGCAGCGCCGCATTCATCGGAGGGCCCATGGTGGAAGAGCTGGAGCGGGAGTTCGCGGCCTTCTGCGGCGCGAAATACTGCATCGGCGTCGGAAGCGGCACCGATGCCCTGAGGTTTGCGCTGACGGCCTCCGGCGTCAAACAGGGCGACATGGTCATCACGGTCCCGAATACATTCATCGCCACGACCGAGGCCATAACGCAGGCGGGAGCAGCAATCGCCTTCGTGGACATCGACGAGAAGACCTACAATATGAGCCCTGCAAAGCTCCAGAAATACCTGGAGACGCAGTGCTGCACCGACCGGGAGACCGGCAACACGCTCCATTCGGCCACGGGAAAGACCGTCCGCGCCGTCGTCCCCGTCCATTTATACGGCCAGACGGCCGACATGGACCGGATAGCGGAAATAGCCGAGCGGTACCACCTTATCGTGATCGAGGACGCATGCCAGGCCCACGGGGCCGAATATCTGTCCCGCAGGCACAGCCGCTGGATGAAGGCGGGCTCCATGGGCACTGCGGCCGCATTCAGCTTCTATCCGGGCAAGAACCTGGGCGCCTGCGGCGAGGCCGGCGCAGTCACCACGAACGATGAAAACATCGCCAAAACGATCAGAATGATCCGGGACCACGGTCAGGCGAAGAAGTACTTTCACGACCGCGAAGGATACAACGGCAGACTGGATGCCATCCAGGCGGGGATCCTGACCGTCAAGCTCCGCCGGCTGAAGCATGCCAACGATCAGCGGGTCCAGCACGCGCGCCGGTACAACGGACTGCTCGCGGCCGTGGACGGCGTCGTCGTTCCCTATGAGCCGTCATGGTCCCAGGCGGTGTATCACCTCTATGTCATCCGGGTGCAGGACCGCGACGCGCTGCAGTCGTTCCTCTCGGAGCGGGGGATCTCCACCGGGCTCCACTATCCCGTGCCGCTGCATCAGCAGAAGGCTTACGCTGACCTTCCCGCCCATCACGGCAGCCTTCTCGCTTCGGAACGGATGGCGCGGGAGATCCTGTCCCTGCCCATGTATCCCGGATTGACGGAACAGCAGCAGGTGCAGGTGGCCGAGGCCATCAAGGAGTTTCTCTCCCGAACGCAGAGTATGGAAGCGTCGGAAGAGATGGACTCGTGCCAGAAAGCGGTCGGACGGTGTTGAACCGTTAGGGAGTGCGCATCAGGAGTACGGGCCCGGTCAATTCGAAACATGAACAAAGTCCAAAAAGCGCTCAGGAGACGAAATGGAGCTGACAAACAAGAATTGCCTTATTACGGGCGGTGCGGGATTCATCGGCTCTCATCTGGTAGATGCCTTGATGAACGAGGATTGCTCGGTCACGGTCCTGGACAATCTGTCCACGGGCAAGCTGGAAAATCTGGATGAGCACGAAGACAACAGCCGCTTCAAACTGATCGTCGGCGATATAACCAATCCTCTTCATGTCAAGAACGCCATGAAGAACGCGGACATCGTCCTGAATCTCGCCTGTCTGGGGGTGCGACATTCGATCAAGCATCCTTTCGAAAACCATCGCGTCAATGCCGAGGGCGCACTTGTCGTGCTGCAGGAGGCGATGCGGGCGGGCGTCCACAAGTTCATCCACTGCTCTTCGTCGGAGGTGTACGGGACCGCCCAGCATGTTCCCATGCCCGCCGACCACCCGACGTTTCCCCATACCGTGTACGGGGCAAGCAAGCTGGCGGGTGAGGCTTACGTCAGGGCCTACTATAAGACCTACGGCTTCAACACGGTCATCATCAGGCCCTTCAATACCTACGGGCCCCGGTCCCATCATGAAGGCGACGCCGGGGAAATGATCCCCAAGTCGATCATCAGGGCGCTCAACGACAAAAACATTCTCGTCTTCGGCGACGGTTCCCAGACGCGCGACTACACATACGTCGGCGACACGGTCAGGGGCATCGTAGAGGCGGTCAAGTGCGACGACACCATTGGTTCGACGTTCAATATCGGAAGCAATTTCGAGATCTCGATCAGCGAGATCGCGGAAATGATCATCCGGTACGCAGGGAACGGATCGTCGCGCATAGAGTACATCGAGAAGCGCCCCGGCGACGTTCTTCGTTTGTGCTCCGATTCCACGGAATTCTGCAAGATAACAGGTTGGAGGCCGTCGGTCTCGTTCGAAGAAGGGCTGATGAAGACGATCCGATGGTTCAAGACCCGGCCCGAGGAAGTTTCGCTGCTGCTGGACCAGGAGATCGGCATCAACTGGAAGTAAAGGCCGGAACACCCGTTTTCCCGTTCAAAATCTGTTTTCAAGGAGCCGTTCATGGATATTCGCGTTGTCGACACCGGTATAGACGGTGTCGTCGTCATAGAGCCGGATTTCTTCCAGGACCACCGGGGATTCTTTTTTGAAAGCTATAACAAAAAACGCTTTGCAGAGCACGGCCTGGAGCACACGTTCGTGCAGGACAACCACTCGAGGTCGGGTAGGGGGGTCCTGCGCGGTCTTCACTATCAGACCATGGACGCACCCCAGCACCGCCTGATCCGGTGCACGGTCGGCGAGGTCTGGGACGTGGTCGTGGACCTGCGCGTGGGTTCTCCGACCTTCGGCCGCTGGTACGGAGCGGCGCTGTCGGCCGAGAACAAAAAACAGGTGCTGGTGGCTCCGGAGTTCGCCCACGGATTCGTCGTTCTCTCCGAGTTTGCCGAGGTGCAGTACAAATGCACCAACTACCACAACCCGTCGGCAGAGGCATGCCTTGCGTGGAACGATCCCCAGGTACAGATCGCCTGGCCGGTCAGGGATCCCATTCTCTCGGACCGCGACCGGACCTCCGGAAAGACCCTGCAGGCGTATCTTCAGAATCCTTCATTTGTGACCGGACGTCAAAGCGTACAAGGATCCTGCCTGTCGGCAGTACTCGGCACGGCCGCGGCTAAACTGGACAAAACAATCTAGACGAGGAGGATTTTACCGTGATTCCCATTACCCGATTAAGCGTAGGAGAAGAGGAGGCCGCAGCAGCGGCCGAGGCAGTACGTTCCGGCTGGCTTACGTGCGGAAAGCGCGTCCAGCGGTTCGAGTCCATGGTAGCGAATTATGTCGGCGCAAAACACGCCATTGCGGTCAACAGCTGTACGACTGCGCTTCATCTGGCGCTGATTGCGGCGGGTGTCAAGCCGGGCGACGAGGTCATCTGCCCGTCCTTTACCTTTATCGCTACGGCCAACGCGATTCTCTACGCCGGTGCCAAACCGGTGTTCGTGGACATCGACCGAGAAACGTATAACATCAACCCGGACCTGATCGAAGCGGCCATAACGCCCCGCACGACGGCCATCCTTCCGGTCAGCCAGATCGGACTTGCGGCCGATATTCCCGCCATCATGACGATCGCACGCAAGCACGGATTGAAGGTAATTGAAGATGCGGCTCCTTCCCTCGGTGCGGCGATCGGCGAAGACCGGATCGGAAGCCTGAGCGACTTCACCTGCTTCAGCTTCGACGCCCGGAAGATCCTGACGACCGGCGAAGGCGGCATGATAACGACCGATAACGAGGAAGCAGCGGCCCGGCTGCTGGCGATGCGGGCCCATTCAGCGTCGGTCTCGACCATCGACCGGCACAGCGCGACCAACGTGGTCTTCGAGAGTTATCCCGAGATCGGATACAACTACAAGATGACCGATATCCAGGGAGCGGTCGGCACTATCCAGATGATGAGGATCGGCGAGATCCTGGCCGAGCGGCGCAGGCTCGCCGAGACCTATAACACGGTTCTGGGAGGCGACGAGCGTCTGGGTCTGCCCCATGAACCGCAGGGACACCACCATGTATACCAGTCCTATTGCATACGGCTGCACACCAGAATGACGCAGGGCGAAGTCATGCACGAACTTGCCTCGCAGGAAGTCGCCTCAAGGCGGATCATTGCCATTCATCTCGAACCGGTGTACCGCAAAGCGTATCCCCGGCTTTCGCTTCCTGAAACCGAACGGGCGACCCGGGAGACCATCCTGCTGCCGCTGTTCGTGGGGCTGACCGACGGCGAACAGGACCAGGTCGTGCAGGCCCTCAGAAAAGCCCTGGATAAGGACACCCGGGCGGGAAGGGCAAGATCATCGCAGCGTGATGAACAGAGCGCTCTTATCGGGAAGGAAAGCTGAGCCGTGCGGAAGAAACTCGTGATTCTCGGCACCGCCGGCAGCAGCGTCGATATCCTCGATCTCGTCGAGGACGTCAACAGCCGGTCTCAATCGGTGCGCTATGAATGCGTTGGATTTCTCGACGATAATCCGGCGATGCAGGGCACGACGATCCGGGGTATCGCTGTTCTGGGGCCGCTGTCCGCCGCACGGGGACTGACGGATTGCTGGTTCGTGAACGGCATCGGCAGCCCGAATAATCATTACCGGAAGGAGGCCATTCTGGTGAAGACCGGCATTCCTGCCGACCGGTTTGTCACGATTGTCCATCCCTCTGCAACCGTCTCGAAAACAGCTACGCTCGGCCGCGGGGCTGTTGTCTTTCCATCGGTAACCATTGCGTCGAATGCTTCCGTGGGAAACCATGTGATTATCCTTTCGAACAGCGTGATCAACCATGATGTTTCCATCGGCGACTACTCCTGCATCGCGAGCGGCGTCTGCATTTCCGGCGGAACGACGGTAGGCAAGGCTGCGTATCTGGGCAGCAACAGCTCGATCATCGAAAATTTGAAAGTCGGCGATTTCAGTCTCGTGGGAATGGGCAGCGTGGTCCTGGACGCAGTCGCGGAAAATAGCGTCGTCGTGGGAAACCCTGCAAGATTTTTAAGATCTGTTCAAGGAATAAACTCTGAAGAATTAGAGAGGCGTCCGGCATGAAGAATTGTACGGTAAACAAGCTGAACACGATGGCGACGGTTTCTGCGGCTGTTTTGGCCCTTGTCCTTATTTTTGCCTCCGGTACGGCATCCGCCGCAGTGAGCGTTCTGGACAGCTGGACGAACAGCCTCAGCACGACCGGCCGGTCACCGCAGTCCTTTACCTATTCGGCGGGCACCGGCACCAACCGCCTGATGGTGGTCGCAATCACCACCAAGTACGGCAGTACGGGAACGAGATCCTATTCGGCGACCTACGGCGGCAAGCCGCTCACCCTGATGGCGCAATATAACACAGGCCGCGAAAATACCTGGGTGGGCTACCTCAAGGAAGCGGACATCGCGTCGCGGACCGGCAATACGGTTACCGTCACCTACAGCGGCAGCCCGAGCAACACGAAAGTCTCTGTCGCGAGCTACCAGAACGTCGACCAGACAACGCCCATCACCGACTCCAGCGCAAACGGAAGCAACACCAACTCTACCTCGATCACCTTTGGAAAGAACGTCACGAACGCCGACGGCGGCCGGCTCTTTTACGTGGCCCACAACGGAAGCAGTACGGCCGCTCACACGCCTCCGTCAGGATACAGTGAACTTCTTGAGCACACCGGCAACGGTTTCAGCATATCTGTGGGGCAGCGGAATTCGACCGCTGCGTGGAGTGAAAATCAGACAGTCACTTTCAGTTCAAGCAGCCGCGATTCCATCGTCGTCGGGTCCCTGAACCAGGCGTCGTCAACCTCGAACTGCACGGCCAACGCGCCGACGGTGAGCATCACGCCCGTTTCCCAGGTGATCACGCAGACCAGCGGCAGCACGACCTACATGGTCAATGTAAAGAACAACGATTCCGGCTCAGGATGCACCAGCGTGTCCTTCTCGCTCACGGCTGTTGATTCTGATGCGGGTGGAAACTTCATCGTTCCTTCAGTGCTGAGTACTGCTTCCCTGACGCTGGCTCCGGGCGCTAACGGAAATAGTACGCTGACCATCAGGGCAATGACGGGCTCCAGCAGCGGTACAAACACGACGTCGGTCGGAGCTGCTGCTTCAGGCCATTCCACCGCGACGTCCAATTCCGTTACAACGACCTTGAACGTTCCGGCAAGCGGACCGGAGCCGACGGGATGGTACGCCGGAGACCCGCACGTGCATCGGAGCTGCGGAGGGACCCCCGAAGCGATCTCGAGCATGTATGCGAAAATGACCAGCCAGAATCTCGCGGTCCTGCCTTTGCTCGCGGACATGGGCAACGGCGAAGTGCTGGACCCCGCCACGGACCTGCCTCGCGTGAACGGTACCGATGATCCTGTTTCCACGGCCGGACGGCTGGTGCACTGGGAAGCAGAGTGGCATTGGGACGCTACCTACAATCAGTATGCCCACCAGGCGCTGGGTGGTCATGTGGTCTCACTTGGTTTGTCCGAAGCACACCAGATCTGGGAGGAGTACACCTATCCCATCTTCCAGTGGGCTCATCAGCAGAACGCCATTGCCGGCTTCGTGCACATGCAGTATCTGGACGGCAATTTCCCCCAGGCCCTTACGTGCTGCACGCCCGTGGAATATCCCGTGGAAGTCGCCCTGGGATCGGCGGACTTCATCTCCGAAGATATCAGCGGAAGCGATTACGCAGTCCAGGCCTACTACCGTCTGCTCAATACCGGCTTTCGGCCCGGGTTCACGGCAGGCACGGATTATCCCTGCAACGGCGGCGCTGCCCCGGGTTCCCTCCTTACTTATGTGCAGGTGGCAGGGGGATCGTTCACCTACCGCAACTGGATCGACGGCATAGCCAAAGGCCGGACCGTAGTATCCCGGAACGGTCACAACGAGTTTTTGAACCTCCTGGTGAACAGCGCAGCCGCGCCCGGGGATGAAATCAAATTGACTGCCGCCGGAAGCGTTCCGGTGACCGTTACCTGGACAGCGAACGAGAGCCTGAGCGGTACGATCGAACTGGTACAAAACGGCGTTGTCGTTGCAAGCAAATCAACATCGGTCTCGCAGAGCGCGCCCGCGACCTTGACGGCAACTGTTGATTTCACGAAGAGCGGCTGGCTGGCGGCCCGCAGGATGGACGGCAGTCAGGGCCACATGGTGCAGACCGGTGCGGTGTTTGTGACAGTCAACAATGCACCCATACGCGTCAGCGCTTCGGACGCGGATTTTTACGTCCAATGGATGGACAATCTGCTGGCAAGAACGTCGGCGGGAGGGGAATGGAATTCCTATTTCCCAACGAGCCTGAGCCAGGCCCAGGCGCGCTATCAGGCGGCTAAAGCGGTGTTTCAGCAGATTGCGCTGGAAGCGGGCGGCCAGTCGTCGGCTCCGGCGATAACAACGGTCTCGCTTCCCGACGGAGCGCTGAATGTCTCCTATTCGGCGACGATGACGGCGACGGGAGGAACGACTCCCTATTCCTGGTCGCTTGCAGGCGGCGCTCTGCCTGCCGGTCTGTCATTGAACCCGGCAACCGGCGTCATCTCAGGCACGCCGACGAGCTCAGGTACCTTCCCGGTCACCGTGCAGGTGACCGATGCAGCGGCGGCAACGGCGTCGAAAGCGCTGAGCATCACGGTCAGCTCCGCCTCGGACCACACCATATGGCCAAACACGGCGATCCCGGCAAATGCAGCGGTCAGCGACGGCGTACCGCTCACCGTGGGCGTAAAGTTCAGGGCCGACGTGAACGGATATATCACGGGTTTGCGGTTCTATAAAGGTTCCGCGGACACCGGCACCCATGTGGGCTCGCTCTGGACCAGGACGGGCACACTGCTGGCGACGGCAACCTTTTCCGGCGAATCCTCCTCGGGATGGCAGCAGGTCCTGTTCTCCAGTCCCGGCAGCAATCACGGCGAATACGACCTATGTGGCCTCTTATTATTCCACCTCCGGCTACTTCGCGCTGAACGAGAACTATCTTCACCTCCGCTGTCGACAACGCTCCGCTCCACGCGCTCGCAAACGGCACGGACGGAGGCAACGGCGTTTATTACTACGGCAACGGGTTCCCGACGCAGACCTGGAGCTCGAACAACTACTGGGTTGATGTCCTGTTCTCCGCAACCGTCCCGCCTGCGCCGACTTTGTCGTCGATCACCGTATCACCTGCGAGTAAGACCATTGCAACGGGAACAACGCAGCAGTTTACCGCCACAGGCGCCTACTCCGACGGCAGCACGCAGGTCCTGACGGGCCAGGTGACCTGGGCTTCATCGAATACGGGCGTGTCCACGATCAACAGCTCCGGACTTGCCGCCGCTGTTTCTCCGGGCGGCGCCACCATTTCGGCAGCGCTCAATGGAGTCACCGGCGGAACCGGCCTGACCGTGCAGTCGGTTCCGCTCTCGATAACGACCCAGTCGCTGGCCAACGGCGCGCTGAACATGTCATATTCTTCGACCCTGGCCGCCCAGGGCGGAACGGTTCCCTATACCTGGTCCGTTGCAAGCGGCTCGCTCCCGGCTGGACTGTCCCTGAATGCGTACACCGGGACCATCTCCGGAACGCCGACAAGCGCCGGCACCGTGAATATCATCGCCCAGGTCGTCGATTCCGGCACCCCGGCCCAGACCACCTCGAAGAGCTTCAGCGTATTTATCGAACAGAACGGCCCGATCCTGATCATCACGTCGCCTTCGAACCCTTTCAGCGGATATTATGCCGAATCCTGCGTGCAGAGGGCATGAACGAATTCACGGCGAACGACATCTCGGTCGTGACGCCGGCCGCACTCACGGCCTATGACGTTGCGATCCTGGGCGAGATGGCGCTTACCGACGGTCAGGTCACGATGCTGAGCGACTGGGTCAACGCAGGCGGTCACCTGATCGCCATGCGGCCTGACAAGAAGCTTGCCGGCCTGCTCGGACTGACCGATGCCTCGATCGACGCTCGCCAACGCCTACCTCCTGTTCAAGACCTCCTCGGGACCGGGCTCGGGACTCGTGGACCAGACGATCCAGTTCCACGGCACCGCAGACCGCTACAGCCTGAACGGCGCGGAGAGCCTTGCAACGCTCTATTCCACTTCATCGACCACGACCACGAATCCCGCGGTCACGCTGAAGAGTGTGGGAACGAACGGTGGCCGTGCCGCGGCCTTTGCCTACGACCTTGCCCGTTCCGTGGTGTATACCCGGCAGGGGAATCCTGCCTGGTCAGGACAGGAGCGGGACGGAGATACCTCGGCGTCATCCGGTCCGATGATCTGTTCTACGGCAATGCGAGCTTCGACCATCAGCCCGACTGGATCGATTTGAACAAAGTGGCGATCCCGCAGGCGGACGAGCAGCAGCGGCTGCTGGCGAACCTGATCATCACGATGAACAGCGACAAAAAGCCGCTTCCGCGCTTCTGGTATCTGCCTCGCGGCCTGGCCGCCGCAGTAGTCATGAGCGGCGACGACCATGACGGCAACGGGACAGCAGGGCGCTTCGATACGCAGCTTGCCCTGAGTCCCTCCGGGTGTTCCGTGGACAACTGGGAATGCATCAGGAGCACTTCGTATATCTTCCCTGACAATGCCCTGACCAATTCCCAGGCCTCGGTTTATGTCTCCGCGGGCTTCGAGATCGGCACCCACATCAGCACCAACTGCGCCAACTGGACTCCGTTCTCGCTGGATATGTTCTACTCGACCCAGCTTGACGACTGGGCTGTGAAATATTCCGCCGTTCCGTTGCCGGTGTCGTGCCGTGTGCACTGCATTGCCTGGAGCGACTATGCAACCATGCCGGCTGTGGAACTGGGCCACGGCATACGCCTTGACACCAATTATTATTACTGGCCGCCGACGTGGGTCGATGACCGCCCCGGGTTCTTCACCGGCTCGGGCATCCCTATGCGCTTTACCGACATAAACGGCAATCTCATCGATGTTTACCAGGCGACCACGCAGCTGACCGACGAATCCGGCCAGACCTATCCCTATTCGATCGATACGCTCCTCGACAAGGCGCTGGGACCGGAAGGGTACTACGGCGTATTTACGGCCAATGCACACACCGACGTGGCCGAGACCGTTGAATCGGACGCTATCGTCAACTCCGCAAAGGCCCGCGGCATCCCCGTGGTCTCTGCACGCCAGATGCTTGCCTGGCTGGACGGCCGCGGCGCGTCGACGTTCACGTCGCTCAGCTGGAACGGCAGCACGCTGGATTTCAGCGTGACAGCGGGATCGGGCGCGAACGGATTGACCGCCATGGCCCCGGTGCCGGTGAATCAGACCGTTGCCGGCGTAACGCGCAACAACAGCGCTGTGGCTTATTCCGTGAAGACGGTGAAAGGCATACCCTACGTGTTTTTCGGAGCTGAAACCGGCTCTTATCAGGTGTCCTTTGCCAGCGACGTTGCCCCGCCGACTGTGCTGGGAGTACATCCTCTGCAGGGGGCGGCAGGCGTCAGTGCTTCGACCTCGGTGACGGCGTCTTTCAGCGAGGACATGGATCCCGCCACGATCACGGCAACCACGGTACAGCTGCGCAGCCCGCAAAACACGGCGGTGGCGTCGATTGTTCAATATGACGCCGCCGCAAAAACCGCGACCCTTTCGCCGTCCGCGTCTCTTGACGCAGGGGCGCTCTACACTGCCGTGGTCAAAGGGGGAACAGACGGCGCAAAAGACCGGGCAGGCAATCCGCTCTCGAGCGATTACACTTGGACCTTTACGACGACAGCGGCACCGGCAGGACCATACACGATCTGGTCCTCCATGGCCGCGCCTGCAAGCGCAGCCGTCAGCGACGGTGTGCCGCTTACGGTGGGCGTCAAGTTCCGGTCCGACGTAAACGGATATATCACGGGTTTGCGGTTCTATAAAGGTTCCGCGAACACGGGCACTCATGTCGGCTCTCTCTGGACAAGGACGGGCACCCTGCTGGCGACCGCAACCTTTGCCGGCGAGACTTCCTCGGGCTGGCAGCAGGTCCTGTTCTCCAGTCCTGTAGCAGTCACGGCGAATACGACCTACGTGGCCTCCTACTATTCGCCTTCGGGATACTTCGCCCTCACATCGCGATATTTTTCCGCCGCTGTCGACAACGCGCCGCTTCATGCCCTGGCCGACGGCACCGACGGAGGCAACGGCGTTTACTACTACGGCAACGGCTTTCCGACTCAGACCTGGAGCACGAATAACTATTGGGTGGATGTGGTTTTCCAGCCATGATGCGGTAAATTCTTTCAGCGGTTAAGTCACGGCTCATCCTGTTTCAGGATGACTTGCATTGCACAGCGCGAACAACACGCAAATCAGCCCGGAGGTGTAATCATGAATAGGTCCTCGCGTAAAGGACATAGTACGTCGATCATCGTATGCATGGTGACGATGCTGGTCTTCAGCATATGTCCGCTTCGGGCGGTGTATGCCGCAGGACCGGAGGCTTCCGGCTGGTACGCAGGGGACATGCATGTCCATCGGAGCTGCGGCGCCGCTCCGGAATCGGTCCCGGACATGTATACCAGGATGACGCCCAATACGCTGTCATTCATGACCCTGCTTGCCGATATGGGCAACGGCGAGGTCCGGGACCCCGCGACCGACCTGCCTCTTGTGACCGGCAGCGACGCGCTTGTTTCAACGCCGACGGCTACGCTGCACTGGGACGCGGAGTGGCACTGGGACGCCACGTATGACACGTATCCGCATCAGGCGCTGGGAGGGCACGTGGTATCTCTGGGGATTTCTCCCAGCGAAACGTACCCGGTCACCCAGGTCTGGGAGGAATACACCTATCCGATCTTTGAATGGGCGCACCAGCGCAGCGCCGTCGCCGGTTTCGTGCATATGCAGTTCCTGGACGGCTCTATTCCGCAGGCCCTTGACTGCTGCACCCCGCTCGAATACCCCGTCGAAGTCGCCCTGGGTTCGGCAGACTTCATCGCGGAAGATATGAACGGCGGCGATTCCGCCATAGAGGCATACTACCGCCTGCTCAACACGGGCTTCCGGCCCGGCTTTGCCGCAGGCACCGATTATCCCTGCAACGGCGGCGCGAATCCGGGATCGCTTCTGACCTACGTTCAGGTTGCGGGAGGAGAAGCCACGTACCGCAACTGGATCAACGGCATTGCCTCGGGACGGACGGTGGTTTCGCGGAACGGACACAATGAATTCCTCAATTTCACGGTAAACGGCGGCGCGACCCCCGGTGATGAGATCAAATTGGCGGCCGCCGGGAGCGTGCCGGTGACGATCACCTGGACTGCGAACCAGGACCTGACCGGCACGGTTGAGCTGGTGAAGAACGGCGTCGTCATTGCGGGCCGGCAGGCCTCGGTTTCCGCAGCCCTTTCCTCCAGTCTGAGCACGACCGTCGATTTTGCGCAGAGCGGCTGGCTGGCAGCGCGCAGAATGGACACCAACGGTCATGTGGTCCATACCGGGGCGGTTTTCGTGATCGTGAACAATGCACCGGTGCGCGCAAGCGTTGCGGATGCGGACTTCTTCGTACAGTGGACGGACAACCTGCTGACGAAGACGTCGGCGGGCGGGGACTGGAACTCGTTCTTTTCAACCAGCCTGAGTCAGGCCCAGACCCGGTATCAGTCCGCAAAAGCACTGTATCAGCAGAGATCCCGCGGACGCCGCCCTGATCCCGGCCACGCTCGGCATCGACACGAGCTCGCTGCCGGCTGCAACGAAGAATGTCTACTATACCTCCACCATGGCGGCGAGCGGCGGAACTGCGCCGTTCACCTGGTCCGTCACCGCCGGCTCGCTGCCCACGGGCCTGTCCCTGAACCCGGGCACCGGCGTCATCTCCGGGACCCCGACGGTAACCGGCGATTTCAGCGTTACCATCGGAGCGACCGATTCAGGAATCCCGATGCAGACAGCCTCAAGGTCCTTCACGCTGAGCGTGGCGCTCGGCTCCGCATGTACGTCGAACTGCACCATCTGGCCTGACACCGCAGCACCGGAAAACCCGGCGGTAACCGACAATCAGGCGATCACGGTGGGAGTAAAGTTCCGTTCCGACAACACCGGCTACATCTCCGGTCTGCGGTTCTATAAGGGTTCTTCGAACACCGGCACCCATATCGGCAGTCTGTGGACGAGCACGGGCACGCTGCTGGCAAGGACTACCTTTACGAATGAGAGCTCTTCAGGCTGGCAGCAGGCTTCGTTCGTTACTCCTGTTCTTATTTCGCCGAATACGACCTACGTGGCCTCTTACTATTCTTCGCTGGGGTATTTCGCCGTCAATGCAAACTATTTCACCATCGGCGTCGACCGGCTGCCGCTGCACGCGCTTGCCGAGGGCGTCGACGGCGGCAACGGCGTTTTTATCTACGGCGATAATTTCCCGACGCAGTCTTTGAACTCGGGAAACTACTGGACCGATGTCCTGTTCAGCGAGACCGAACCGCCGGCGCCGTCGATCATTTCAATCGCGGTAACGCCGGCCAGCCAGACGATCTCGGCAGGGAGCACCCAGCAATTCTCTGCAACCGGGATGTACTCCAACGGCGGCACCCAGGACGTAACGGCTGCGGCGGCCTGGGAATCGTCGGATACGAACGTTGCAACAATCAACGCCGCCGGCCTTGCCACGGCGGTGAATGCGGGATCGGCGACGATTTCTGCGACGCTCAGCAGCGTCACGGGCACCGCGACCCTCATCGTACCGTCCATGCCCCTGACGATAACCGTACCGCCGCTCTACACCGCCGTGCTGAATCAGCCTTATTCGGCGTCAATGACGGCGAGCGGCGGCACAACGCCCTATGCCTGGACGATCTCCGGCGGCTCGCTGCCGGCAGGCCTGTCCCTGAACAACGGGACGGGAGTCCTCTCCGGAACGGCGACTGCGGGCGGAACTTTCAGTTTTACCGTGCAGGTCACGGACTCAAGCTATTCCCCCCAGACAACGAGCAGGAGCATGAGCCTTTTCGTGGACACGACCGGATCGGTCCTGGTCATTACCTCCCCGTCGAGCCCATTCAGCGCATACTACGCCGAGATCCTGCGCGCCGAGGGACTGAGCGAATTCACGGCAAGCGACATCGCGGCAATAACGCCGTCAGTGCTGGCGTCTTTTGATATGGTAATCCTCGCCGACATGACCCTTACAAGCGGCCAGGCCACGATGTTCGGCGACTGGGTCACGGCCGGAGGCCGCCTGATCGCCATGCGTCCGGACAAGAAGCTCGCCGACCTTTTGGGGTTGACCGAGCTGCCCTCGACCCTCACCAACGCCTACCTTCTGTTCAATACGTCCTCGGGGCCCGGCGCCGGCCTGGTGGACCAGACGATCCAGTACCACGGAACGGCGGACCTCTATAGCCTCAACGGCGCTGAGAGCCTTGCAACGCTCTATTCCACCGCCGCCGCGGCGACCGCGAGCCCCGCCGTGACGCTCAGGAGCGTGGGGTCGAACGGCGGCAAGGCCGCGGCTTTTGCCTACGACCTCGCCCGGTCCGTGGTGTACACCCGTCAGGGCAACCCCGTCTGGGCCGGGCAGGAGCGCGACGGCGACTCCTTCAACATCATCCGTTCAGACGACATGTTCTACGGCAACGCGGCCTCCGATCCCCAGCCTGACTGGATCGATCTGAACAAGGTGGCGATCCCGCAGGCCGACGAGCAGCAGCGCCTGCTGGTGAACCTCATCACCGGGATGAACAGCGACAAGAAACCGCTGCCCCGGTTCTGGTATCTGCCGCGCGGCCTGGCCGCTGCGGTGGTCATGAGCGGCGACGACCATAATGGTACCGGAGGTACCGCGGGGCGCTTTGATGCGCAGCAGGCCCTGGGACCCGCCGGCTGCTCGGTAGACAACTGGGAATGCATCAGGAGCACCTCCTACATCTATCCCGAAAACGAAATGGACAACTCCGAGGCGTCGGCGTATGTAACCGAGGGCTTCGAAATCGGCACCCATATCAGCACCAATATAGGCAGCAACTGCGCCAACTGGACGCCTTCGACCCTGGAGTCCTTCTTCTCGGACCAGCTAAGCGCCTGGGCTGCCAAGTACTCCGGCATCCCGACGCCGGTTTCGAGCCGGATGCATTGCGTCACCTGGAGCGATTACGCGACCATGCCGGTCGTGGAGTTGGGCCACGGAATACGATTTGACACTAATTACTATTACTGGCCGCCTGCATGGGTCGATGACCGTCCCGGGTTCTTCACCGGATCGGGCATGCCCATGCGCTTTACCGACCTGAACGGCAATCTCATCGACGTATACCAGGCGACCACGCAGCTGACCGACGAGTCGGGCCAGACGTATCCCGATACCATCGATCTCCTGCTCGACCGGGCGCTCGGTCCGGAAGGGTACTACGGCATATTTACCGTCAATGCCCATACCGATGCGGTCGAGACGGTCGTTTCCGACACGGTCGTCAGTTCGGCCAGGGCACGCGGCATCCCCGTGGTCTCCGCCCGTCAGATGCTGACCTGGCTTGATGGCCGCAACTCATCAGTCGTGAGCGGTCTCAGCTGGAACGGCAGCACACTCGGATTCACCCTGACCAGTGGGGCGGGTTCGAACGGATTGACCGCCATGATCCCCGTACAAACCGGCAAAGAGATCGAAACCATGACCCGTACCGGGAGTCCGGTCTCCTTTACGATGTCCGTCATCAAAGGCGTGCAGTACGCCCTGTTCACGGCTGCAAACGGCGCATACGTGACAACGCTGCGCAACGACACTACAGCGCCCAGCACGACCATAACCGGTCAGCCGGCGAATCCGACGAACCAGGCGAACGCCAGCTTCTCCTTTACATCGAGCGAAGCGGGATCGATCTTCGAATGCCGGATGGACAACGGAGGTTACGGGGCCTGCGCCAGTCCGGCGGCTTACCCCGGTCTTGCCAGCGATGCGACCCACACGTTCATGGTGCGGGCGATCGACCTTGCAGGAAACGCCGATGCCACGCCTGCGTCCTATTCGTGGGTGATCGACGCCACGCCGCCTGATACGTCCATCACCAACAAGCCGACGAACCCTGCAAACAGCACGAATGCCAGCTTCTCCTTCACGAGCACGGAAGCAGGATCGACCTTTGAATGCCAGATTGACGGAGGCGGATACGCGTCCTGCACCAATCCTGCGCTCTATACGGACCTTGCCAGCACGGCAACCCACACCTTTGACGTCCGGTCCACCGATCTCGCAGGGAACACCGATCTCACGCCGGCAACCTATTCCTGGTTCGTCGACACCACGATGCCTGATACAGCTATTACCGGTCAGCCTTCAAACCCGACGAGACAGACAACAGCGGCCTTCTCCTTCTCGTCCAATAAGCCGGGGACGTTCGAGTGTCAGATGGACAATGGCGGGTACGCGTCCTGCACCAGCCCCGCGACCTATAACAGTCTTGCCAGCAATGCGACCCATACCTTCCAGGTAAGGGCGATCGACCTGTCGGGCACTACCGATGACTCGCCTGCAACGTACTCGTGGCTGATCGACAATACCGCACCGGATACTTCAATAACCGTGAAGCCGGCGAATCCGTCGAACCAGACAAACGCAAACTTCACCTTTACCACAACCGAAGCAGGATCGACCTTCGAGTGCCAGATCGACAACGCCGGGTATGCGACCTGCACCAGCCCCGCGACCTACAGCAGCCTTGCCGCGGGCCAGACCCATACCTTCGATGTCCGGTCAACGGACACGGCCGGGAACACCGATGCCACGCCTGCGACCTATTCGTGGGTGATCGACACTGCTGCGCCGGACACGTCAATTACCGTAAAACCGACGAATCCGTCGAACCAGACGAGCGCGGGCTTCTCCTTTACTTCGACCGAGGCAGGTTCGACCTTTGCATGCCAGATGGACAATGGCGGGTACTCGACCTGCACCAGTCCCGCGACGTACCTCAGTCTCGTCGCAGGCCAGACCCATACGTTCGATGTGCGGGCAACGGACGCTGCCGGGAACACCGATGCCACGCCGGCGACCTACTCCTGGCTGATCGACACAGCGGCTCCTGATACGTCCATCACCGTGAAGCCGGCGAATCCGACGAACGAGACAAACGCAAGCTTCTCCTTTACTGCAACGAAGACAGGATCGACCTTCGAGTGCCAGATCGACAACACCGGGTATGCGACCTGCACCAGCCCCGCGACCTACACCAGTCTTGCCGCGGGCCAGACCCATACCTTCGATGTCCGGTCAACGGACACGGCCGGGAACGCCGATCCCACACCTGCGACCTACTCCTGGGTGATCGATACCGCGGCGCCGGACACGTCAATTACCGTAAAACCGACGAATCCGTCGAACCAGACGAGCGCGGGCTTCTCCTTTACTTCGACCGAGGCAGGTTCGACCTTTGCATGTCAGATGGACAATGGCGGGTACTCGACCTGCACCAGTCCCGCGACGTACCTCAGTCTCGTCGCAGGCCAGACCCATACGTTCGATGTGCGGGCAACGGACGCTGCCGGGAACACCGATGCCGCACCGGCGACCTATTCATGGGTGATCGACACGACAGCGCCGGACACGTCAATCACGGTAAAACCGACGAATCCGACGAACCAGACGAACTTCAGCTTCTCCTTCACCGCGACCGAAGCAGGATCGACCTTTGAATGCCAGATGGACAACGGCGGGTATGGTATCTGCACAAGCCCTGCAGTCTATAGCCTGGCAAGCAACGGCACCCATACCTTCGATGTCCGGTCAACGGACACGGCCGGGAACACCGATCTGTCGCCGGCTTCCTATTCGTGGGTGATCGATACCACTGCGCCGGATACTTCAATTACGGTAAAACCGGCTGACCCGACGAACCAGCAGAGCGCGAGCTTCACCTTTACTGCGACCGAGGCGGGCTCGACTTTCGAGTGCCAGATGGACAACGGCGGGTACTCATCGTGCACGAGCCCCAAGACCTACAGCAGCCTGGCCGTAGGCCAGACCCATACCTTCGATGTCCGGGCCACGGACGCGGCAGGAAACACCGATGCATCGTCTGCAGCGTACTCCTGGCTGATCGACACAACGGCTCCTGATACGTCGATTACCGGCCAGCCGGTTAACCCGACGAACCAGCAGAGCGCGAGCTTCACCTTCAGCTCGACCGAAGCAGGATCGACCTTCGAGTGCCAGATGGACGGCGCAGGGTATTCGTCCTGCACCAGCCCGGCAGTGTATAACTTGGCAAGCAACGCAACGCATACGTTCAACGTCCGGGCTATCGACCCTGCAGGAAACACCGATCCCTCGCCCGCAGCTTACTCGTGGCTGATCGACTCGACTGCTCCCAACACGTCCATCACGAGCCAGCCTGCGAACCCGACGAACCAGCAGGGCGCGAGCTTCACCTTCAGCTCCACCGAGGCCGGCTCGACCTTCGAGTGCCGGATCGACAACGGCACCTACGGGTCCTGCACGAGCCCCAAGACCTACAGCAGCCTGTCTGCAGGCCAGACCCATACCTTCGATGTCCGGGCCACTGACACGGCAGGGAACACCGATGCAACACCGGCTACCTCTATCTGGGTGATCGATACGACTGCTCCCAACACGTCCATCACCAGCCAGCCTGCGAACCCGACGAACCAGACGGGCGCGAGCTTCACCTTCAGCTCCTCCGAGGCGGGCTCGACTTTCGAGTGCCAGATGGATGGCGCAGGGTATTCGTCCTGCACCGGCCCCAAGACCTACAGCGGTCTCGGCTCGGGGATGACCCATACCTTCGACGTCCGGGCAACGGACGCGGCGGGGAACACCGATGGTACGTCTGCAACGTACTCATGGCTGATCGATACCTCGGCCCTCGGGATGACGATATCAACGACCGCTCCCGATCCGACGAGAATATCGCCGATCCCGATCGACGTTGCCTTCAGTAAATCGGTCGCAGACTTCACGGCGGCGGATGTGAGCATTACGAACGGCTCAATGTCTGTTGGTTCCTTTACCGGCAACAACAAATCCTATTCCTTTACCGTCATACCGTCCCTCAACAGTCTGGTGTCCGTCTCCATAGCCGCAGACGCCGCCCATGACTCCGCAGGCAACGGGAACGGGGCCGGGTCGCTTTCCATTACCTACGACTCGACTGCTCCTGATACGTCGATCTCCAGCCAGCCGGTGAACCCGACGAATCAACAGGGCGCCAGCTTCACCTTCACCTCGACGGAAGCCGGTTCGACCTTCGAGTGCCAGATGGATGCCGCAGGGTATTCGTCCTGCACCAGCCCCAAGACGTACTCCAGCCTTACCACCGGTCAGACCCACACCTTCTCAGTCCGGGCCATTGACGCGGCCGGGAACACTGACGCATCGCCTGCTTCCTATTCATGGGTGATCGACACCACGGCTCCCAATACATCGATCACAGGTCAACCGGTAAATCCGTCGAACCAGCAGAGCGCGAGCTTCACCTTCAGCTCGTCGGAAGCCGGCTCGACCTTCGAGTGCCAGATGGATGCCGCAGGGTATTCGTCCTGCACCAGCCCCAAGACCTACAGCAGTCTTTCCGCGGGCCAGACCCATACCTTCTCCGTCCGGTCAACGGACACGGCAGGGAACATTGATGACACGCCGGCGAGCTATTCGTGGCTGATCGACACCGCAGCGCCGGACACGTCCATTACCGGCAAGCCGCTGAATCCGACGAACCAGACCGGAGCCAGCTTCACCTTCAGCGTCACCAAGGCGGGTTCGACCTTCGAATGCCGGATCGACGGCGGCGGGTACTCAGCCTGTTCAAGCCCGGCAACGTACAGCAGCCTGGCCGCGGGACAGACCCACACCTTCGACGTCCGGGCCACGGACACGGCAGGAAACACCGATCCCACGCCTGCCACTTATTCCTGGATGATCGATACCACGGCGCCGGATACGTCCATAACCGATGAACCGGTCAATCCGACGGACCAGACGAGCGCAAGCTTCTCCTTTAGCGCAAACGAAGCCGGTTCGACCTTCGAGTGCCGGATCGATGGAGGCGCATACACGGCCTGTACAAGCCCTGCAACGTACAGCAGTCTTGCCGGAAACCAGACCCACACGTTCGATGTCCGGGCCACGGACACGGCAGGAAACACCGATCCCACGTCTGCCGCCTATTCCTGGATGATCGATACGACGGCGCCGAATGCACCTGCCGTATCCGGTGCGACGCCGACGAACAATACCGTGCCGCTCTGGACATGGGCCTCGGGAGGAGGCGGCAACGGGACCTATCGCTTCAAGCTCAACAGCGCCGATCTCAGCAGCGGCGCAACCACAACGACCGGGACAAGCTATGCACCCGCTACAGCGCTTCCGGAGGGATCTCACGTTCTGTACGTCCAGGAATGGGACAACGCCGGCAACTGGTCGTCTGCGGGCAGCTTTGCGATCACGATCGACATCACGGCGCCGGCCGTCGTCATCAGCGCACCGTCCGTGTCGACCGCCGATAACAGTACAGCGGTCATATATACCATCACCTATATCGGTGCCGATACCGTCACGCTGAGAACGGAAGATGTGGCCGTCAATGCGACGGACAGCGCAAGCGGCATCGTCACCGTTTCAGGCTCCGGCAACGTCACCAGAACGGTATCGGTGGCGCAGATCACCGGCTATAAGGGGACGCTCGGCATAACGATCGCGGCAAATACAGCCAGCGACAGCGCGGGCAATGTCGCCCCTGCGGCAGGGCCGAGTCAGACCTTCGTCGTGGATAACAGTACGGGAGACTTTGACGGAAACGGCGTTGATGTGAGCGATGCGCTGAAGGCGCTGAGCATAGTGTCGGGTCTCCAGTCGCCGTCAGCCTCCGACCTCGCCCATGGGGACGTGGCGCCGCTGAAGAACGGGATTCCGTCTCCTGACGGGAAAATCAATCTCGACGACGTCGTGGTGATCCTGAGAAAATCAATCGGACTGCTGAACTGGTAGCGGCACACCCCCCAACGGACCGGCAGGATTGGAGTTTTGAGAAACATTCCTGGGAATGGCTTCAATCCTGCCGGGACGTTTTCCTGAACAGGACTATCGCTCCGAAGCTGCCTTCATCCGAGGACAGTACGCCTTTGGGCCAAAGACAACAGGGATCCCTTCCGGTGTCACGAATGAACAGGAAAAACCCGAACACCGCCATCGCCCTTTGGGTGCTGATCGCTTCACTATTTCTTTCGCCCTTTGCAGCCTCTGCCGCCGTAACCCTGTCGGTCGACGGCGCTCAGCAGTATCAAACCATCGACGGATTCGGCGTCAACATCAATTCTCTCAGCTGGAAGAACGGGGAGCTGATGCCCGCGCTGGACAGGCTGTCAGACGAAATGGGGGCCACGCTGTGGCGGGTCGTCTTCGACATGGAAGATTGGGAGGCCGAAAACGACAACTCGGATCCGGCCGTCATGGACTGGACTTACTACGACGCCCTCTATGGCAATGATAAATTCCAGAACCTGTGGGGAACGATCGGCTATCTGAACCAAAAAGGGGCCTCTACCGGGATTGTGCTGAGCTTCATGGGCAGAGTCCCGGACTGGATGGGCGGCGAGTATATCAATACGTCAGCCGAAGACGAATGGGTGGAGATGATCGTCTCTCTCATTTACTACGCGCGGGAAACGATGCATTTGTCGTTTTCCCAGATCGATCCGCTGAATGAACCGGACTGGAACGGCTACGAAGGCCCCAAGGTCGACAAATATCAATACGTGCGGCTTCTCAATAAACTTGCTCAGAAACTCGACTCAATCGGCCTGTCCGACGTCGGGATCGTCGGCCCGACGACCGCAACGATCACTACGGGCGTATCGGGCTATATGGCTGAGATGATGAAAGACAGCACCGTCATGTCCAAAGTGCGGCATTTCGGATTGCATGACTTCACCGGCAGCACAGGCAGCGCCGATCAGACCATAAAGCGGTCCGCCTATCCCGACAGGAACTTCCACATGACGGAGATCATAGAGCCTGCCGATATCTTTGCCACGATAAGCCAGGGCCCTGCGGCCATCTATGTCTGGGAAGGGTATGACAGTGTCTATCATCACGCCATTCTGATGGGAAACGGCTCAACCCCGCCGAACGACGCCGGAGAAGGCCCCGCGGCCCTGTCCTATAACGCATCGGCGGGCACCTACTCGCCGAGGAAATGCTTTTATCAGTATGAACAGCTGTTCAAATTCGTTCCTCCGGGATCGGTGAGGATAGCGGCTTCGCAGTCCGACGGAAATGTCGTACTGTACGGATTCCATCATCAGCCGACCGGACAGGTGACGCTCGTGGGAAGAAACACCGGTTACGGGTCCATCGCTTACGCGGGGACGCTCGCGAATCTGACGGGGGTGAGCGATTTCCAGTTCTACTGGACGAGCGACACCGACTCGTCCAAGAATTTTGCCCGGCTGAACGACGTTTCTGTCACGAACGGAACGTTCGCCTTCAATGCGCCGGCAAACAGCATCTTTACGCTGACCGGATTCGTCTCGTCCGAGGATACGACCCCCCCGTCTGTTTCGATCACTGCTCCTCAGAACGGATCGACGGTCTCGGCTTCGGTATCGGTTTCTGCCACCGCTTCCGACGACAAAGGCGTGGCCAGGATCGAGTTTTACCTTGATGACGTCCTGCAGCTGACCGATACGACGTCGCCGTACGGCTGGACCTGGGATACCTCTCTTGCTTCAGAGGGATCGCACGTGGTCAAGGCCGCGGCATATGATGAAGCAGGCAACAGCGCAAGTTCATCCGTAACCGTTTCCGTGAACAATTTCTCACCGGACACCTCCATCACGAGCAAACCGGCAAACCCGGCGAATCAGACGAACTGCACATTTGCTTTTACGTCGAACGAATCGGGGTCGTCCTTTGAGTGCCGGATCGACAACGGAGTGTATGGAGCGTGTTCGAGCCCGAAAACATACTCCCTGAACGACGGAAGCCATGTATTCGATGTGCGGGCGATCGACGTTGCCGGCAACAGCGACCCCACTCCGGCGACCTACTCCTGGACGATCGACACGACGGTTCCGGATACGACCATCACAGGCAAGCCGGTCAATCCGACGAATCAAATGACCGCAACGTTCATCTTTTCGGCAACCGAGTCCGCCCGGTTCGAGTGTCAGATCGACGGCGGCGGCTATACAACATGCACGAGCCCGAATACCTATACCTTGTCTGCCGGAAACCATACGTTCGACGTGCGTTCGATAGACTCAGCAGGCAATGTTGACGCATCACCGGCCAGCTATTCCTGGGTGATCGACACGACGGCGCCCGACACGACCATCACGAGCCGGCCCGCGAGCCTCACGAACCAGACGAGCGCCAGTTTTGCCTTCTCGGCCACAGAAGAGGGGTCTTCATTTACCTGCAAGATGGACAACGGGAGCTATTCAGCCTGCACGAGCCCCAAGGCTTACACTCTTTCCGCCGGAAACCATACGTTTTCCGTGCAGGCGACAGACAAGGCGGGCAACACCGACGCCACTGCGGCAACCTGGTCCTGGGCGATCGACACGACGGCTCCCGACACGACCATTACGAGCCAGCCCGCGAATCCCACGAATCAGACGAGCGCGCGTTTTGCCTTCTCATCAACGGAAGCAGGAGCTTCCTTTGAATGCCGGATGGATGGAGGAGGGTATGCTGCGTGCACCAGCCCAAAAACGTACGCATTGACAGCGGGGAATCACACGTTCGACGCACGATCCATCGATCCTGCAGGCAGCACTGATGGTTCACCGGCAACTTACTCCTGGGCGATCGACACAAACGTTCCGGACACGACGATAACGAGCCAGCCCGCGAACCCAACGAACCAGACGAGTGCAAGCTTTACGTTCTCGTCAACGGAAGCAGGGGCATCCTTTGAATGTCAAATGGATGGCGGAGGGTATGCACCGTGTCCCAGCCCGAAAACGTACTCATTGTCAGCGGGGAGTCACACGTTCGACGTTCGCTCGACGGACGCAGCAGGCAACGTTGACGCATCGCCGGCAACGTGTTCCTGGGTGATCGATACAACGGCGCCGGACACGACCATCACGGGCCGGCCCGCGAACCCCACGAACCAGACGAGTGCGACGTTTACGTTTATTGCCACGGAGTCCGCCCGATTCGAATGCCAGATGGACGGCGGCGGCTATTCGGCATGCACGAGCCCCGGAACGTACACCATGACAGCGGGGAACCACCAGTTCGATGTGCGTTCCATTGATACCGCAGGCAACACGGATGCCGCACCGGCAACCTACTCCTGGGTGATCGACACCACGCACCGGACACGACCATCACCGCCAGCCTGTCAACCCGACGAACCAGACGAGTGCAACATTTACGTTTACCGCCACCGAGTAAGCCACTTCGAATGCCGGATCGACAATGGGGAACTATGCAGTCCTGCACGAGCCCAAAGACCTATAGACAATCTTGCCAGTAATGACCCATACCTTCACGTGCGCTCCATGACACGGCAGGGAACATGTCGATGCACATCCCCGGCAACGTACTCCTGGGTGATCGACACAACAGCCCCGGACACGACCATCACGGGTCAGCCCCGAATCCCACGAACCAGACGAGTGCAAGTTTTTCATTCACTTCGACCGAGGCTGCCGACCTTCGAGTGCCGGATCGACAACGGGCGGGTACTCGCCTGCACCAGCCCCACAAGCTTCAGCCTGGCCGCAAGGGACCCACACCTTCACGTGCGCTCGATTGACACGGCAGGCAACATCGATGCAACACCGGCAACCTACTCCTGGGTGATCGACACGACTGCGCCGGACACGACCATCACGAGCCAGCCCCTGAATCCCGACGAACCAGACGAGCGCAAGCTTCTCCTTCACTTCGACCGAGGCTGGCTCGGCCTTCGAGTGCCAGATCGACGGCGGGGGATATGCGGCCTGCACGAGTCCCAGGACCTAAGTACTTTGCCGGTCAGACACCATACCTTCAATGTCCGTTCCATGACATGGCAGGCAACACCGATGCCACTCCGGCAACCTACTCCTGGATGATCGACACAACTGCAGCCGGATACGACCATCACCAGCCAGCCGTCAAACCCCACGAACCAGACGAGTGCGAGCTTCGCCTTCACGGCGACCGAGACTGCAGCGTTCGAATGCCAGATCGACAGCGGCGCCTACTCGCCTGCACGAGTCCCAAGACCTTCACCGGACTCGCCGGACGGGAGCCATACCTTCAAGGTGCGGTCGATCGACCGGCAGGGAACGTCGATGCCACGCCTGCGTCCTACTCCTGGCTGATCGACACCATTGCACCGGACACGACCATCACCAGCCAGCCGGCAAATCCGACCAATCAGACGAGTGCGGTATTTACCTTTGCACGCTCGACGGAGGCTGCTCCGTTCGAATGCCGGATC
The DNA here is from genome assembly GCA_963749655.1 of Nitrospirota bacterium. Classification (GTDB taxonomy): domain Bacteria; phylum Nitrospirota; class UBA9217; order UBA9217; family UBA9217; genus JAJYKN01. Next base: position 6,535 of record CAVVOB010000015.1, on the reverse strand, counting down.
GACAGCGGGGATATGCGGCCTGCACGAGTCCGCGAGACTACAGCATTATCTGCCAGTAATGCACCCATACCTTCACCGTTCGCGCCACTGACACGGCAGGGAACACCGATGCCTCTCCGGCAACCTATTCCTGGACTATCGACACTGCGGTCCTGGACGTAATCATGAAAACGTCGGTTTCGAGTCCCACGAGGCTCACGCCGCTTTCCGTAACCGTGGAGTTCAGCAAGGAGGTTTCTGATTTCTACGAATCCGACGTAACCGTTCAAAACGGTTCGATCACAGCCGGATCCTTCAGCGGAAGCGGATCGGTCTATGTGTTTTACCTGACACCCGGCCAGGACGGCGTTGTTACGGCCGGAATAGCTGCCGGCGCCGCTCATGACAGCGCGGGTAACGGGAACGGCGTTATTTCCCTCTCGCTGCTCTACGACTCCACTGCTCCCGACACATCGATCACGTCCGGACCTGCAGGCCTCACGAACCAGACGGACGCGAGCTTTGCCTTTACGGCAACCGAGTCGGTCCAATTCGAATGCCGGCTGGACCACGAAGACTATGCTCTGTGCACGAGTCCCAGGACCTGCGCTGTAACCGCAGGGAACCATACCTTTGAGGTGCGGTCGATCGACCTGGCAGGCAACAGTGATCCAACTCCGGCATCGTATTCCTGGGTGATCGACACGACGGCACCGGACACAACCATCACGGACCGGCCTGCGAATCCCACGAACCAGACAGGCGCGACGTTTACCTTTACAGCCACCGAGTCCGCTCAATTCGAGTGTCAGACTGACAGCGGAGGATTTTCGACATGCGCGAGCCCGAAAACCTATACCTTGACTTCAGGGAGCCATATCTTCGAGGTCCGTTCAATCGATCCGGCGGGAAATAGTGATGCATCACCGGCTGCATACTCCTGGGTAATCGACACGACTGCGCCGGACACTGCCATTACGGGCAAGCCTTCGAATCCCACGAACCAGACAGATGCGACGTTTACCTTTGCCACCACCGAGTCCGCTCAATTCGAGTGTCAGATGGACAGCGGAGGGTATACGGCATGCTCCAGCCCCAGAACCTACACCCTGACAGCAGGGAGCCATACGTTCGAAGTACGTTCGATCGACTCGGCGGGAAACGCTGATGCATCTCCGCCAACGTATTCCTGGGTGATCGACACGACGGTGCCGGATACGACCATCACGGGCCAGCCTGAGAATCTCACGAACCAGACAGGCGCAACCTTTGCCTTCTCGTCAACGGAAACAGGAGCGTCTTTTGAATGCCGGATGGAAGGCGGCGGGTATACGGCGTGCACGAGCCCCAAAACGTACACCCTGGCAGCAGGGAACCATACCTTTGAGGTGCGCTCGATCGATCCGGCGGGAAACGTTGACGCCTCCCCGGCAGCCTATTCCTGGGTGATCGACACGACGGCGCCGGACACGACCATCACGAGCCAGCCTGCGAATCCCACGAACCAGACAAGCGCTGTGTTTTCCTTCACGAGCACCAAGGCGGGAGCGTCCTTCGAATGCCGGATCGATAACGGCGCATACGCGGCATGCACCAGTCCCAAAACGTATTCTGGAACCGATGGTGATCACCTCTTCGAGGTGCGCTCGATCGATCCCGGCGGGAAACACCGATGCTTCTCCGGCAGCCTATTCATGGACGATCGATATCAGCGCACCGGACACGACGGTAACCAGCCAGCCTCCGGCGCAGACGAACCAGACGAGCGCGACCTTCTCGTTCACGGCCAGCGAACCGGGGTCATCGTTCGAGTGCCGGATCGACAACGGGGAATATGCCGGCTGTACCAGCCCTCAAACGTATATCGTCACAACGGGTACTCATACCTTTGAAGTGCGCTCGATAGACCGGGCAGGGAACGGGGATCCTTCGCCCGTATCGGTCTCCTGGTCCGTCGACACCGCGGCCCCCGGCGTGACGATCAGTTCAACGGTGTCCAGGCCTACACGCTTCTCGCCGATCCCCATGAACGTTCTGTTCAGCAAGCCGGTCACTGGTTTCACCGCGTCAGGCGTGTCGATCGTCAACGGCGTCGTCACGAGCGGGTCTTTCGCAGGCAGCGGAGATGTCTATTCCTTCTCCGTAACGCCTGCAGCGGACGGAGACATCACCGTCGACATCGCCGCAGCCGTCGCCTCCGACGCTGCGGGGAACGGGAACAGCGCGGCAGCACGGTTCGTCCATACCTTCGACACTACGGCGCCGACGATAACGATCAGCCAGCCGTCGCTGTCCGTGGCTGACGGCAGTCAGTCGGTGACCTATTTGGTTATGTACAACGGCGCCGACAATCTGACCCTTAGCGCGGCAGACATAACAGTAAACGCTACGGGCAGCGCGGGCGGCGCGGTATCGGTCGGAAGATCGGCAACGAGCGTCGGAATCATAACTATTTCGAACATTACCGGGTTCGATGGAACGCTCGGCATAACGATCGCGGCGAATACCGCCAGTGACGCAGCAGGGAACATGGCCGCAGGTTTCGGACCGAGTCAGACCTTCAGCGTGAGCAAAAGTTCCGGCGATTTTGACGGCAACGGCGTGGATTCAGCGGACGCTCTGAAAGCGTTATGCATAGCGTCCGGCACCGACACACCCTCCGCCTCCGACCTCGCTCAGGGCGACGTAGCGCCGCTGATAGACCACCAGCCACAGCCCGACGGAAAGATAGACCTCGACGACGTGGTTGTGATCCTGAGAATGTCGGTCGGCCTGGTTTCATGGTAAACATTCGATAACAAAAATGGATTCCAGGCGTTTGTCCGCAGATTACACAGGTGAAAGCTTGGATCTAAATGAAAGGTTGGCCTTTTCTGCGCATTCTGCAACTTCTGCGGCAAAGAGATATTCAAGATTTATTTTCCACCGAATACTCAGATTTATACAGATGGAAACCTGGATCCTTTGCTGCCGCATTCGCGCAGCAGGATGAACGACGCAAAGAAGGAACGAAATTGAGCATTTCCGCAAAGAGCATAGACGCACCCCGGGAGGCCGTATCCGCTGAACACCATAGCTATCGCCAGATCCTGAAATCTTCTGCATTGATCGGAGGATCATCAATGATGAAGATCGGCATCGGCATCGTTCGCACCAAGGCCATGGCCCTGATGCTGGGCCCCGCCGGTTTCGGCCTGATAGGACTGTACGGATCGATAGCAGACCTTGCGCAGAGCATCGCCGGGATGGGCATCAACAGCAGCGGGGTCCGCCAGATCGCCGAGGCGGTCGGCTCGGGCGAAACAGGGCGGATTGCGCGGACCGTCACCGTGCTGCGGCGGACCTCGATCCTTCTGGGAATAGCGGGGGCCGCTTCTGCTGGTCCTGTTCTCCCGGCAGGTGTCCGCCCTGACGTTTGGCAGCGAAGAGCACGCAGCCGCCGTCGCGGTCCTGTCGCTCGCCGTGTTCTTCAGCCTTGTGTCCGGCGGTCAGAGCGCCCTCATCCAGGGAGTGCGGCGCATCGTCGATCTCGCCAGCATGGGCGTACTGGGCGCCCTGTTCAGCACGCTCATCAGCATCCCTCTGATATTCATCTTCCGGGAAAAGGGAGTGGTGCCTTCGCTTGTAGCCATAGCGGCGATGACGACCCTTACCTCGTGGTGGTACAGCCGGAAAGTGCGGATTCCAGGTTCCCGTGATGACGGCCCCCCAGGTGCGGCAGGAAGCCGCATCCCTCTTGAAGCTCGGCTTCGCTTTCATGGCGAGCGGATTCCTCATGATGGGGGCCGCCTGGGCCGTCCGCACCATGGTGCTTCGCATGGCGGGATTCGATGCCGCGGGCTACTATCAATCCGCATGGACCCTCGGCGGACTCTATGTCGGCTTTATCCTGCAGTCCATGGGGGCCGACTTCTATCCCCGCCTGACCGGCGTCGCAAAGGACAACCCGGCGTGCAACCGCATGGTGAACGAGCAGGCGCAGATAAGCCTGCTGCTCGCGGGACCGGGCGTAATCGCCACGCTCTCGTTTGCGCCCCTCGTCATCGCCCTGTTCTACAGCGCCCGCTTCGAAGCGGCAGTGGGGATCCTGCGCTGGATCTGCCTGGGGATGACGCTTCGCGTCGTTACCTGGCCCATGGGCTACATTATCGTGGCAAAAGGCGAGCAAAGCCTCTTTTTTATCACCGAGATGGCCTGGACCGTGGTCAATGTCGGATTGTCGTGGATATGCATTCGGTCCTTCGGCGTCAACGGCGCCGGCATCGCATTCTTCGGGTCCTACGCCTTCCACGGATTGATGATCTACCCGATCGTACGCCGCAGCAGCGGTTTTCGCTGGTCGCGGGAGAACAGAAAGACGGGACTTCTCTTTCTCTCCCTGGTGGCGTCCGTCTTCGGCTTGTTTTATGTTGTTTCGCCTTACACGGCGATGGGCATCGGGACTGCAGTGATGGTCCTGTGCAGTGTTTACTCGCTTCGCGCCCTGCTCAGACTCGGTTCCTGGGACAGGATCCCCCGGCAGCTGCAGCGGGTGCTTGTCTGGCTGCGGCTTGCACCGCCGGACCTTCGTTGAAGCGTGCTCTTATCCACGGGGTTCAGTCCCGAATCGAAAGGAACGCACAGCATGCACAATCCGACCGTCAGCTTCGTCATACCCTGCTACAAGCTCGCGCACCTTCTTCCCGACTGTGTCAACTCGGTGCTTTGCCAGTCGTTCACGGACTTTGAAATACTGATCATGGACGACTGCTCGCCGGACAATACGCAGGAGGTAGCTCGCTCGTTCCGTGACCCGCGGATACGCTACATTCGCAACGACCCGAACCTGGGACATCTCCGCAATTACAACAGGGGCATCACCCTGTCTCGCGGCAAATATGTGTGGCTTATCTCAGCGGACGATTACTTGCTGAAGAGCCATGTTTTACAGAAGTACGTCGACATGCTGGAGCGGCACCCGAACGTGGGATACACCTTCTGCCCGGGCGTGGCCGTGGGCGGGGGCGTCGACTCGGCAGTGCAAGACTGGGTTTCTTACGGAAGGACCGTTCACGGCGACCGCGACTGCATCATCAGGGGACGCACGTTTCTGAAAGAGCTTATCAAGGGAAACACCATCGCCTCCCCATCGGCGCTCGTCCGGCGCGAATGTTACGAACAAGTAAGTCTCTTCCCGCTGACGATGCCCTGGGCCGGAGACTGGTATCTCTGGTGCGCCTTCGCGCTCCGGTACGACGTCGGATATTTTTCCGAACCCATGGTCTGCTACCGCGAACACGAGCTCAGTATGACCAAAAAAATGAAGAACGAGGGCGACGGCGCCTGCAACCGTGAGGAAACGGACATCCCCTGGGCAATCAGGAACAAAGCTCTCGAATTGGGATTAACGGACATTTCCCGTGACTGTCTTGAAGCAATCGCGGAAATCTACGGCAGGAGACTGGCGTCCCGGGAGTTCCGGGCGTCGGAAGCTCTGCTGACCCTGGGAGAGGTCGAGCAGTCCATTCGAAACAACTGTTCACGGGAGCGGGAGCGGCGGCTGGTACGCGCGCACCTGTTCAGGGAGATGGCGGACCAATTCTACTGGCAGGGAGACCTGCTGCAGGCCAGGCAGTTCTACAACGACGCTCTTAACATCGATCCCTGGATGATGAAGGCCCAGGCGAGGAGGATCCTGCTGTCGCTGGGAGGGCCGGGAGACTTTCTTTGGAAACGGATAAAGGCACTTCTGTGAACACGGTCGGAGGCGGGTCCACAACCGCTCCGGCACTGCGGCCCGTTGTGCTGGCATGCGATGAAGCATACGCGATGCCGCTGGCAACGGCCCTCCGGTCTCTCACGGAGGCCAACAGGAGCGGCTGGCCGCTCGACATCCGTGTCATCAATGACGGCTTTTCGTTAGGTTCGCAGAGGAGCGTCCTTGATTCCCTGCCGCCGGGGTCCGCGCATATCAGCTGGATCGGCGCGGACCTGGGACACTTTCGGGAGTTCCCCACGCTCAGCCATATTTCAGCGATGACCTTCGCCCGTTTTTTGATCCCCCGCATCTTTCCCGGGACCGTTTCCCGGGTATTGTATCTGGACGCGGACATCATCGTTCTCGACGATTTGGAGCAGCTTTGGAATACGGACCTGGAAGGTGCGGTGCTCGGGGCCGTCCTGGACAAGGGAGACCAGCTGCTGAAGCGGGGGGACCGGGATTTTGAAGGCGTGCCGCACGTGCAGGAATATTTCAACGCGGGGGTCCTTCTCATCGATCTTGATCAATGGCGGAAGATGCGCGTTTCCGAACGGGCGATGCAGTACCTTTCCGATAATCCCCGGACAACCTACGCTGATCAGGACGCGCTCAATGCGGTGTGCGACGGCCGCTGGAAGAAGCTCGACGGAAGATGGAACTTTCAGGACCACTTTCATACGTCGATTGCCGGCATGCCGCCCGGGCGCAAGCCCGCCATTGTCCACTTCGTCATGCGGGAAAAACCCTGGGTCGCGTCCATCCCCAGCGTGAACGCACGCTTCTACGACGCCTTCCGCAAAAGAACGCGCTATGCCC